>NZ_CP194038.2:3505000-4810000 GCF_050870855.2 Agarivorans sp. QJM3NY_30
TTGCTCACTAGATACTTCCGGTTGCGTCAACAGTTGCTCAGCCAACTCCTGCAACCGTTGCTGCTGATAGTGCTGCTGCTGTTGCTGATTCGCATATTGCGCCTGCTGCTTCTGGATAGCCAGTTGCAACTCATGCAGCCGAGTTTGTTGCTGCTGAGCATGATGACCAAGCTGCTTGACCGAGTCTGCGGCAGTATCATTTTGCTGTTGCAGTTGTGTCAGCTTAAACTGCGCTTCATCTAGCTCAGCTTGCTGCAACTCTAATTGCTCTTCTAACAGCAGTTGGCTTTCTTGATCTTGTTCTAATTGAACATTTAATTCATCAACTTGTTGGCTCAACTGTTGCTGTTGTTGCTGCGAAAACAACTGTTGCTGCTCTAATAAAGCAAAACGACTGCGACAATCGGCTTGCTCGGTGATTAAAGTATCTAAGGCGAACTGCTCATGTTGTTGCTGCTGTTGTAAGCGCTCAATATTTTGGCTTTGTTGCTTAAGTTGTTGTTCTAAGCGCTCATCTTGTTGTTTAATTTCCGCTAAACGCTGTTGCAGATGCTGCCGTTCCTGCTGCCAGCTAAGCACCGAAAGCTGCTGATGAGAAACCTTAAGGCGCTGCCAATATTTACCTAACCACTCTCCTTGTGGCGTAATCAAAGACTGATGAGGGCTTAAATACTCTCGAAGCTCAAACGCCTGGGTCAACGACTCCACCAGCAACACCGGTTCACACAGATAACTCAGCTCGACATTTTCTAAATGTTCGGCCAAGCTCGCTAAACCTTGTAATTGAGGCGCCCGAGGCAATTTTAAAGGCGCAGCAACCGCGCTTAAGGCCAAAGGATAATCTGAGTCAAGCTGTTCACACCATTCAGCTTGCAACCATCCAGCTAAAACCACATCCGCTGCCCGCTGCCAACCTTCACTCACCCCAAGAACATCCATTAGCGGACGCTTGGCCTTGCTATCAACCTGCGCCAACAATTTGTTAACCCCCTGCAAACGGGTCTGCTCCGCAGTATAAGTTAATTGAAGTTGTTGCTGTTGCAACTTGAGTTGCTCAAGTTCAGCTCGCTGCTGTTGTAAATCGTTGCTCACTTGAGTGAACTGCTGCTGCAATTGCTCCTGCTGGGCTTCCCCCTGTTGTAATTGTTGTTGCAGTAAAGCGATTTGCTCAACATCAACAGCAACTAAAGTTGATAATTGATGTTGTAGTTGCGAAATTTGCTGCTGATGACGTTGCTGCATCTGCTGGCAATGCCCCAACTGAGACTCGGTTTGCCGAAGCTGCTGTTGAACTTGCTGCTGCTGAGCGCTCGCTGAGCCTTGTTCAGCCTTTAGCTGACGATGCCGCTGCTCAGCGGCTTCCAGTTGCGGCATCATTTCCAGCATCAGCTGCTGTTGTAAGTCCATTTCAGCTTCAAGCTGTTGCAGGTTCAGCTGCTCCTGTACCCGCTGAGTTTCAAGTAAAGCTAAGTTTTGTTCGAGCGCTTGCTGCTGTTCAATATTCTGCTGCTGAGCTTGCTGACTCAGACTTTGCTGTTGCTTGGTATGCAGTTGCTGCTGCTCCAACTTCGCCAACTGTGTTCTCAGTTCGAAATGCTGCTGTTGCAAATTTTGTTGTAATTGTTGTTGTTCAGCGATTTGATTCGCTAGCAAGATTGATTGGTTTTCACATTGGCTAAGCAGATGCTCTTCGGCACGCTGTTTTTGCTCGGCATCAGCATGGTATTGCTCGCCACCATCAATACTATTGTCTAACTTCCGTAACTCCTGTAAGCATAACAAGGCCTTAAGCTCTCGATGACGAGCCCGGTATTGGCGATAACGTTTTGCTGCCTGTGCTTGCGTTTTAAGCTTATTCACCTGCTGGGCCAATTCCGACTCAATATCGCGTAAACGCAAAATATTTTCGTCAGTATGTTTAATCCGCAGCTCGGTTTCACGACGACGTTCTTTATATTTAGAGACACCCGCCGCTTCTTCGATAAATACCCGTAATTCCTGCGGTTTGGATTCAATGAGCCGACTAATCATGCCTTGTTCGATAATCGCATAACTACGCGGCCCTAAGCCCGTCCCCAAAAACAAATCGGTAATATCGCGCTTACGGCACTTGCTACCATTTAACTGGTAGTGATTCTGCCCATCTCGACTCACCTCCCGGCGAACCGCAATTTCAGCATAACTAGCAAACTCTCCACCGATCCGCCCTTGGCTATTATCAAAGATCAACTCTACCATCGCCTTCGACACCGCCGCCCGTTTGGTAGAACCATTAAAGATCACATCGGTCATCGCGCCACCACGCAGGTGGCGAGCGTTACTTTCACCCAGTACCCAACGCACCGCATCGATCACGTTAGATTTACCACAACCATTCGGCCCGACAATCGCGGTCATGTCGGTCGGGAAGGGAATTGTTGTTCGGTCAACAAAAGATTTAAATCCGGCTAGGCGAATTTGTTTCAAACGCATACACTAGTTTGCTTATCGATTTATATTATTAGCCGAGACTTTACCAGAGCGGCCAACGCTTTGTAATATGACGGCCTATAAACTATTCAAGGATCACAATAATGGCGCACACCTCGCTAGCTTCTCGTAGCGGTATTTCTTATATTGCCCAGGGTTTTCAGCTTATCAGTCAACCTGGACTAAGACTGTTTGTGATGATCCCACTACTCGCTAATATCATTTTATTTAGCGCGGCCTTTATTGTTTTATACCAACAACTCGGGGGCTGGGTTCAGCAAATCCTCGACTACCTCCCCAGCTGGCTGGATTGGCTAAGCTGGTTCATTTGGCCCAGTGCCATCGTTGCAATTATGCTGGTCTTTGGCTTTACCTTTAGCATCATCGGCAATTGGATAGCGGCACCATTTAACGGCTTACTGGCAGAGAAAGTTGAGCAACACCTCTGTGGTGAAAAAATTGCCGACACTTCACTGCTCGAATTAGTAAAAGACTTACCGCGAATTTTTTCGCGAGAATGGCAAAAATTATGGTATTGGTTACCTAAAGCGCTGGGCCTGCTACTATTGTTTTTAATTCCGGCAATCGGCCAAACCATCGCCCCCGTACTGTGGTTTCTATTTACCGCTTGGATGATGAGCATTCAATATATCGATTACCCCTTTGATAATCATCGAATTCCCTTCTCCACGATGCGCGACCAATTAAAACAACATCGCTTAAGAAACAGTGGCTTTGGTGCAATCGTGTTATTTTGTAGCACGCTACCGCTATTAAATCTTATTATTATGCCAGTCGCCGTGTGCGGTGCGACCGCAATTTGGGTCGACATCTACCGCAAACCATTGCTTAAACAAAAACAGCAACAATAATCAGCCGCGACTGAACTAAGCAACAGCTTGTGGTTCTTTATCTTGATAGCGAGCAGCAATATTTAAAAATTGCGACTCGCTTTGACAAAACGCTTCAACCACCGCTGGATCAAAATGTTTTCCCTTCCCCTCAAGAATGATTTGCTTAGCTTTTTCGTGAGTGAACGCAGGCTTATAGACTCGTTTACTAATCAAGGCATCATAAACATCAGCCAGGGCCATTAAGCGCGCACTCAAGGGGATCGCCGCCCCAGATAAACCTTGCGGGTAACCCGAGCCATCCCATTTTTCATGGTGAGATAAAGCGATTTGTTTTGCATATTGTAAAAATGCGGTGTCTTCACTAGGGAATTGCAGCTCAGCCGCAGCTAAAGCATTTGCTCCAATTTGTGGGTGCTGACGCATCGTATCCCACTGTTCTGTATCCAACTGACCTGGTTTCAATAAAATAGCATCCGGGATCCCAACCTTACCGATATCGTGCAGTGGCGCGGATTTATACATCAAATCGATGGTTTGATCGCTGAGTTGCTCGGCAAAATCAGGCTGTTCACGTAAAGCCTCAGCCAAGGCTTTCACATAATATTTTGTCCGTAGGATGTGTGCTCCGGTCTCGTTATCCCGAGTCTCAGCAAGGCTCGCGAGACTATGGATGGTGATATCTCGGGTTTGTTGCAAGGCCCGGGTGCTGTGTTGCAAACTACTAATCATGGCATTGGTTCGCTGGGCCATCAGTCCAAACTCATCATTACTACTAATCGTAACTTGGGTATCGAATTGTCCCAGCTGTACCTTCGCTAAGGTTTGATTCTCATTTTCCAATAACAGTTGTAAATTTTTCGAATAACTCATGATCACCCGCAACACATAGGACATCACCACCAACAACACAAAGGAGACCTCAATAACAATGTATCTTTGGGCCGTAGCCAATGGGTAACGTTCACTTCCTACATTCACTAACCAATCAAGATCCTTGTTAATCACTAAAAAAATCACCCCCGCCAATATAAGGGTGCTAATCGCCGCAAATGCAGAAAACTTCTGACTCACCGATAACGCTTTTTTATTTAAAGGTAGATGTAGCTGATGACGACTTAATTGCTTCGCAATATCCCATTCTTTCGCCAGCGCTAAATCACTAGCGACATAAAAACCAAGCGCCGTCAGGCCAAGTATAACTTTTAGGTGAGACTCCCAGGGCGGATCAAAAAAATAACTGTTATAGCCAACAATCATCAACGCAGCCAAAATAAAGAGTATAAAGTCCAACTTAAATTGAAGCCGCACTTGCCGCGCCAACTCTGAGTTTTCGATAAATTGCATCGCAATAATTCGAACGCTAGAGGTAACAATAAAACTAATGACAATCGGAAGTAACAACTGAAATACCGTTTGAGCTTCTAAAAAAGGGCATACTTGAATCCCATAAACAGCAAATAACAGCATCGCCAACAGCCAATGTTTAATCGCTAAGCCACTCACTCTATTCATACCAATTGTTCCTTAACTTAGCGCAATTAACGCTTTAGTCCCGCCTCCACTATAGCCTGCTTCAGTATGACTAGCTAAAAAAGCTAAACTCAAAATAGGCACTTTAATATCTTCAGTAAATGGATGCATCACGTCCCGCCAGTTAAACCTCGCACTTACAATATTGATAGGCTGCTGTTGGGGTTAAATCTATAGACCGACTATCGTAGAGAAAACTTTGCCCTTCAGACACTAAAACTCATATCAATTTATCTCTTAATTACATAACGTTATAAATAAACGTTACTTCACCTTACAAATAAGCACGCTATGCTAGTACTACGATTTATGTTGCTGAGTGCCATTGACCACTGATTGTAGCAACCGTCATTAGTCCATAAGGAAGTTTCAATGAGTAAAATTTATGAAGATAACTCGCTAACCATTGGCCGTACGCCATTAGTTCGTCTTAATCGAGTCAACAAAGGCAACATTCTTGCGAAGGTGGAAAGCCGCAACCCAAGCTTCAGTGTGAAGTGTCGTATTGGTGCCAACTTAGTTTGGGATGCAGAGAAAAAAGGTTTGCTTGGTCCTGGAAAAGAAATCATTGAACCCACCAGTGGTAATACCGGCATTGCTTTAGCCTTTGTGGCAGCCTCTCGTGGCTATCCAATTACACTAACGATGCCTAATACCATGAGCCTAGAACGTCGTAAATTGCTCAAAGCTTTAGGAGCAAATCTAGTCTTAACCGAAGGTGCTAAAGGCATGAAAGGGGCAATTACCAAGGCGGAAGAAATCCGCGATAGTAGCCCAGAAAAATACATTTTACTTGGCCAGTTTGACAATCCTGCCAACCCAGAAATTCATGAAAAAACCACGGGGCCTGAGATTTGGGAAGATACCGACGGCGAAGTTGATGTCATTGTCGCAGGCGTTGGTACTGGCGGAACCATCACCGGTGTGAGCCGCTACATCAAGCAACAACAAGGAAAAAGTATTACTTCCGTTGCGGTTGAACCCGTAGATTCTCCAGTGATCACTCAAGCCAAAGCGGGTGAAGAACTTACCCCTGGACCACACAAGATCCAAGGGATTGGCGCAGGCTTTATCCCTGGTAACCTTGACTTAGATTTAGTCGATCTGGTCGAACAAGTGAGCAATGAAGATGCGATTGCGATGGCTCAGCGCTTAATGGAGGAAGAAGGTATTCTTGCAGGGATCTCTTCTGGTGCAGCAGTGGTCGCAGCGAACCGGATTGCTGAAAAAGCAGAGTACGCGGATAAAACCATCGTCGTGATATTACCTAGCTCTGGCGAACGCTACTTATCAAGTGCATTATTTGCAGATACATTTACTGAACAAGAAAACGTTCAATAAATAAATCAATAGCTCTATAGCTCTATAGCTCTATATTAAGACGACGAATTTTCAGTCGTCTTTTTTTTGGTCAAACAGCTTTATTCTCAAAGAAAATTAACTCTCTGGTCTTGTGCTATAATTTTGCAAAAACTATACTCCCCCGCGCCAAATGTTAGCGTTTTCAATGTATCGTTTTGTAACAGAGGTATCAAAACGGATACATTGTTTACGTCGATAAATTAATATAAGTAATTAAAAATCAATAACTTAAATTGAATTTAACGATGTAATATTAAGTAACAGTGTACAACTAAGCCTAAAAACTTGACATAGATTAAACTTCGACGTCATTTTTTACGTTATTTTTTGGCGGAAATATTTTACTTATAAACGTCTAAGCTTAACTGAATATTTAGACAACAAAACAAAATTAAGGAATGTATGTATGTTTGAGAAAAGTGTTGTAATTACCGCAGAGAATGGCCTTCATACTCGTCCCGCCGCTCAATTTGTTAAAGAAGCCAAAGCATTCGCAAGTGATATCACTGTTGAAAGTAACGGCAAATCGGCCAGTGCCAAAAGCCTATTTAAGTTACAAACCTTAGGCTTAACCAAAGGCACTAGTGTCGTTATCCGCGCTGAAGGCGCAGATGAAACCGCAGCAGTTACAAAATTAGTCGCGCTAATGGATGAACTAGAATAATACGGTCGCTTTTTATCCATTAACGAGTTTCAACTAAATAGGTGTAGGTTATGATTTCAGGTATTCTGGCGTCTCCAGGAATTTCATTTGGTAAAGTACTGCTACTTGCAGAGCAAGAAGTAGTGATTAACCAAGCTCATATCGAAGCAGCGCAAGTAGAAAACGAAATTCAACGTTTTTTCGATGCACGTAATGCAACGTCTGCTCAACTCGAAGAAATTAAAATAATGGCAGGCAAGACTTTCGGCGAAGAAAAAGAAGCCATCTTCGAAGGTCACATCATGCTATTAGAAGATGAAGAGCTTGAAGAAGAAATTCTAGCCTGCATCAAAGACAACTTAGTGACTGCAGACAAAGCGGCTCATACTATTATTGAGCAAAATGCCCAAATGCTAGCTGAGTTAGATGACCCCTATTTAAAAGAGCGAGCCACCGATTTTCGCGATATCGGCTCGCGCTTAGTTAAAAATATTCTAGGCATTGAGATCATTTCACTTAGCACTATTACTGAAGAAGTCGTGTTAGTTGCGAATGATCTTACCCCCTCAGAAACTGCACAAATCAACTTAGATAAAGTGCTCGGTTTTGTAACCGATATCGGCGGTAGAACTTCACATACTTCAATTATGGCGCGTTCTTTAGAGCTCCCGGCGATCGTTGGCACCAATGACATCACTCAACGCGTAAGCAATGGCGATATCATCGCTCTAGACGCAATTAACAATGAAGTGATAATCAACCCAAGTGCAGAACAGTTAGCCGTTTATCGCCAACGTCAACAAACTTACTTAGACGAAAAACTAGAACTAGCCAAACTGAAAGACTTACCTGCTGTGTCTCTAGATGGTCATCAAGTCGAAGTCTGCGCCAACATTGGTACGATTAAAGATGTTGATGGCGCTCACCGCAATGGTGCAGAGGGTGTGGGTCTTTACCGTACTGAATTCCTATTTATGGACCGCGATCAACTGCCAACAGAAGATGAGCAGTTTGAAGCGTATAAAGCAGTCGTTGAATCGATGCAAGGTCACCCAGTGATTATCCGTACCATGGATATCGGCGGTGATAAAGATTTGCCTTATTTAGACCTTCCTAAAGAAATGAATCCTTTCTTGGGTTGGCGTGCAATCCGTATTTTCTTTGATCGTGAAGAAATCATGCATGCTCAGCTGCGCGCTTTGCTCCGAGCGTCAGCCTTCGGTAAAGTTCGCATCATGTTCCCGATGATTATTGCGGTCGAAGAAATCCGCAAGTTAAAATCAGTATTAGAGAGCCTAAAAGCGGATCTACGAGCGAACGATATCGCCTTTGATGAAGACGTTGAAATTGGCGTAATGGTGGAAACACCTGCCGCCGCTGCAATTGCACATCATTTAATTAAAGAAGTTGACTTCTTTAGTATTGGAACTAATGATTTAACCCAGTACACTTTAGCAGTTGATCGTGGTAACGAATTGATTTCAGCATTATATAACCCAATGTCACCTGCGGTATTAACCCTCATTAAGCAAGTGATAGATGCCTCACATGCGGAAGGTAAGTGGACGGGTATGTGTGGTGAATTAGCCGGTGATGAGTCAGCAACCTTATTACTAATGGGTATGGGCCTTGATGAATTCTCAATGAGTTCCATTTCTATACCTCGGATCAAAAAACTAATCCGTAATTCGAATTATGCTGAAGTGAAGAAATTAGCCGATCAAGCTCTTTCGTTACCAACAGCGGCAGAAATTGAAACGTTAGTTGATACTTTTGTTAAACAAAATACCATCTGTTAAGATAGCAGTAATAAACATAAGAATTCAGGAGCTCTATAATGGGTCTATTCGACAAATTCAAAAAAATGGTTTCAGATGACAGTGCAACTAAAAGCGGTATTGATATTATCGCCCCACTATCTGGCGAAATTGTTCCAATTGAAGAAGTGCCAGATGTGGTGTTTGCCGAGAAAATCGTAGGTGACGGAATTGCCATTAAACCGAGCGGTAACAAAATGGTTGCCCCTTGCGACGGCACCATTGGTAAGATCTTTGAGACTAACCATGCGTTTTCTCTAGAATCAACCGACGGCATCGAGTTATTTGTTCACTTTGGTATTGATACTGTTGAGTTAAAAGGCGAAGGCTTTACCCGCATCGCTTCCGAAGGCCAAGAAGTAAAACAAGGTGATGTGATCATCGAATTCGATCTGGCGGTATTGGAAGAAAAAGCTAAATCAACCCTAACTCCTGTCGTCATTTCAAATATGGATGAAATTAAAGAGCTAGTTAAGATGTCTGGCCCTGTCACCATTAGCGAAACACCAGTATTACGCATCATCAAATAATACTGAATGACTCTCTAAAACCACGCTATATGCGTGGTTTTTTTTGTCCCCAATTTACCCATGAGCAATACCATTGCTCTAAGTTGTCACTCTGTTTAAGAATAAATCAATACCATAAAGCGTAAATCCCCAATGAGCTTTCAGCCCAGCTCTGGTATTCTTAGCAAAAATATAACAGGAAACTTACATGTCTATAAGCAAGATTGTCATGTTTGGCATACCCAACTGCGACACCATTAAAAAAGCCCGTCGTTGGCTCAATGAACACAACTTAGAATTTACTTTCCATGATTATCGTAAAGATGGTTTGGATAGTCAGCAACTGCAGGCATGGGCTCAACAACTCGGTTGGCAAGCTTTACTCAATAAACGTGGCACCACCTTTCGTCAACTCAGTGATCAACAAAAGGCGAATTTAGATGAAGATACCGCACTTGCACTGTTAGAACAGTATCCTGCGATGATCAAACGGCCATTGTTACAAATCGATCAGCAATTTACACTTGGCTTTAAAGCCGAGCTTTACCAACAACTCTTTTTTCCGGAAAGCTAAATTCAATGTCAGACAGCCCAGTTTTAAAACTCGCAAAAGATCTCATCAGCCGCCCTTCGGTTACACCAGAAGACTGTGATTGCCAAAAACTCATGGCCCAACACCTCAGCGACGTCGGTTTTGCTATCGAAGAGATGATATTTGAGGATACCACTAACATGTGGGCCCGTAAGGGGCAACAAGCCCCCTTATTTTGTTTTGCCGGTCATACCGATGTGGTCCCACCGGGCCCAGCAGAACAGTGGCATACGCCCCCTTTTGAGCCGACAGTGATCGACGGAGTACTACACGGCCGTGGCGCCGCAGATATGAAAGGTTCATTGGCCGCAATGGTTATTGCAACCGAACGCTTTGTCGCAGCGCACCCTAATCATCAAGGATCGATTGCCTTCCTTATCACCTCAGACGAAGAAGGCCCATTCATTAATGGTACCACTCGTGTCGTTGATACCCTCATTGCCCGCAATGAGCTAATTGATATGTGTCTGGTAGGCGAACCCTCTTCGACGCATCATGTAGGTGATGTCGTTAAAAATGGTCGACGAGGCTCACTCACTGGCGATCTTCATGTACACGGAATGCAAGGCCATGTCGCCTACCCTCATTTAGCGAAAAACCCTATCCATGAAGTTGCACCAGCTCTGGCCGAGCTAGCCGCCATGCACTGGGACAATGGAAATCAGTTTTTCCCACCAACCAGCTTTCAAATCGCGAATATCCACGGCGGCACTGGCGCGTCGAATGTCATTCCTGGCGAATTACAGGTTCAATTTAACTTCCGCTACTCCACCGAAGTCACCGATCAACAGCTGGTTCAGCGGGTGCATAATATATTTGACAGTCATGGCTTAGATTACCAACTCGACTGGACCTACAATGGCCAACCTTTCTTAACCGAAGAAGGTGATTTTTTAAATTCGGTGAGCCAAGCGGTCACCAAGGTCACCAAAAAAGCCCCTGAGCTACTGACCACAGGCGGCACGTCAGATGGACGTTTTATTGCCAAAATGGGCACCCAAGTAGTTGAATTAGGTCCCATAAATGCAACGATTCATAAAGTGAACGAATCTGTTAAAGTTGCTGACTTAGAGCAGCTCGCTGACATGTACTTTGAACTATTAGTGAACGTATTAGGACCCAAATGAACACATCCAATCACCAGGCAGGCCTATATGGACTAAACCAACAAGGTTTAGTTAACAGTGCTGATTTTGCTTGGATACATCCGGGTGTGTTAGAGGATTTACGCGGCTTAGCAAGCGCGGCCACGCAAGCTGGTTTCCAGCTTGCTGTATATAGTGGCTATCGCGACTTCCATCGCCAAAGCCTCATCTGGAACCATAAATGGCAGGGCTTACGCCCCATATTAGATCAACACAGCCATCCCATCAGCCTAGCTGAGCTAAGTGATGAACAAAAAATGCATGCCATTTTACGCTGGTCGGCCCTGCCAGGCACCAGTCGCCACCACTGGGGAACCGACTTCGATCTCTATGATCCCCAGTTACTCCCCGCCGGCAGCTCGCTAGCACTGATTCCTCAAGAATATGCAGCAGGGGGCTGCCAACATTCCTTTGCTTGCTGGTTAGAACAACATGCAAAATCTTATGGCTTCTTTTTTCCTTATCAGCGCTTTCAGGGCGGGGTCGAATTTGAACCTTGGCATCTGAGCCACTTAGCCTGCAGCCAAATCAAGCTAAGTGGACTCGAAACCGACACACTCCTAAGCCACTTACGTGAAGCACAAGTGGCAGGGTTCACCACCATCGAGCAACATATTGAGCAAATATTTGAGCAATATGTTCGTAATATATGTTTACCGGAGAGCTAATGCCAAGCGTCTATTCAACCCTATTCTTCAGTTTAATTAGTTGCGCTAGTCTAGCCTTTCTACTACTCATGCTCGTACTTTACAAAGGCCAACTGTGCCCCGGTCAAACAGGCCGTATTCAGCGTCAATTAGGCACCCTTGTCAGTCTCATCACCCTCGCGGCTTTGTCTAGCATAGAAAGCCAACAAAGTAGCTGGCTAAGCGCTCTGATCCTAGTCGCTGCATTTGCGGGCTGGGCCTTGCTATTTCAACTAAATAAACTGAAGCATAAACGCAGCCTCAAACTCAAGTTATGGTGGTTCATGGGGATTCCAATGCTGGCAGCAGGGCTCGTCGTATTAAATCAACAGCCGCTATTTTTATTTACATACCTAGTCTGTGCAACTGCTTTGGCGCACTGGTTAATGGTGAAAGCCAAGCACCGTTTAAGTCAGTTTGACAAAGTACTACCTTGCTTAGGTATCGTCAGTGCCATGTTAAGCATACTCTGTTTATGCGTCTATTTGCTGGCGATGCCCCAACTGAGCCAAGATCCTCAACAAATAAAACAATTCGTTATTGTCGCCATACTATTAACCTTAGCGGTTTTGCTTTGGTTAGCCCCTCAATTTAAAAAACAATCTCCCCCCGCCAGCTTACTACTCGTTGTGGTTGTACTAAGCTTTACTTCAAGTCTTGCAATGCAAGGCCTAGCGACCTAGCGGCTAAGGAGATGCCATGAGTAGCGGATACGTGATCCTTATCATTGTCTTAGTATTAGGTTTTATTATCGGAAATTTAATGATGTTAAGGCATATAGGAAAATTTAATATTAGCGCTGAGTTGCGTAAAACTATTGAGCAAAACAATCTTAGGGCCGACCAGCAAGCGCAGGATGAAAAACAATAGTTAGCCGCTCCTCGATCAAGTATTTGCTCATATCAAACTGGATGAAAATAACGATTCCCTGTACATGCCTTGAAGCCCTTCAAGGTTCTCATGTCGCCTATTTCGCAGGCCGCTTCCCCGATTGCTGCCATCAGTAATTTCGATTGGCAATAATCGCTTTCTCATCAGCTTAAATTCAAGCCTAAAGCTCTGTTAACTGAATCTTTAAATACCATTCGTCGCAAGGCGCTAAGACTAAAAAGGCCCCATTTGGGGCCTTTTATTTGAAACATTCACAAGAACTAGTGCGATAAGCTATTCGTCGTATCCAGTCCCATTTTCATCAAAATCGCCAAATAAGGATACAACTTGCTCACTTCCCTAGGTTTAAGCACCTTACCCTCATCATCTGCTAAGGTGATTTGGGTAATATTATCATTAGAGCCAACAGTGAAAATATAATCTTTCTCTTCAAACTGCATCCCGGATAAACCATGTTTTTCCAAGAGCTCACTATCTGGACGCTTATAGGTAAGATACAAGCTACCCGAAGTCTCGATATAATCGGTAATCGTAAAACCAGCGATCGGCAGAACCATACGCAAACGCTTCATGGTTTTATCCATATTAGCCCGTGCCTTGTAGTAAGCCGTTCCACCATCATTAACCAATAACAAACTAACCGAAGGATCGTTTAAGCGTGCTTTTTCTGCCGCACTCATGCTAGCCAAACGCGCTTGTTCACGTTTCTCTGCCAACTGCGCTTCCAACTCTTCTCGACGATCATTCACATAGCCAATTAATCGGTTTAGCTCAATAATCTCTAAACGTCGTCGATCAAAACTATCCAGATCAACGACCACATCATTATCATTTCGGTATAGCTCTGCATCCACTAATTTAACTGTTAAACCAACGGTTCTTCCATGAGGCTTAACCTGTAGCTGATAACTAAATTTCTGCCGTTGCTCCACAGCCTTATCGCTGATGAAAAACCAGCCACTGTCGACCATTTCTCGGTCCACTAACCAATTTGACTCAACAATCCGCTGCTGTTCGTCTAAACGTGCAATCGATGACTGACGAAAACCAATATAGTCTCGAATCAGGTTTAGTACCGTTTGGCTGGTTTCTTCGGCAGATTGCGCGAGCAAGATATCAAACCAAAAAATTAAACCTGCATCGCTACTCTCTGTTCGGCTTCCCGCGATCAACGGAATCACCTGCATCGGTGACCGCACATCAACTCGTGATCCGAGTATCGGCTCACCTTTAGGCTGGGCATTGAGGATCACAAAATCTTTGCTTTGCTGTGGTGGAGAGACACCTTCAGGAATAAACAAAGGCTCGATCTGAGTCGCCTTCAAATAATCAAAATTACGCTCAGCTTGACGTAACTGCTCACCACCGCTTGAACACGCCACCAAGCTAGTCACGAGAGTCGCTGATAACACGATTTTTATCGCTGAAAAAGAAACTAGTTGCATATTCCACTACATCAACAAACTAATAATTTGACTGGTATTTGTCTTCGACAGGCGAAAACAATCCAGAGTAAGGGCGCTATACTACTTAGCCACTTTCATAAACACAAGATGAAAACTATCAGTGTTTGATAGAAACGGTGCATTTACAGCCCGCTATTTTTTTATCCGCTAGAAATCCCTTGTTTAAGCAAGTATCCTGAACTCATCTATCTAGCGATACAAACAAAATAGAATATGAGCCAATACCTTGTAGTCACCGCGGTGGGTACCAACCGCCCCGGCATCGTAAATCAACTTACTCAACTAGTATCAACTTGCGGTTGCAACATCGTGGATAGCCGAATGGCACTATTTGGCTCTGAATTTACCCTTATTATGTTAGTCTCGGGCACACATAATGCGATCATTCAAATCGAAACTCGACTGCCGGTCACCGCACAAGAATTACAGCTATTAAGTGTCTTAAAAAAAACTTCACGACATGAACGGATCAACTATTCACATGCGGCCATACTGCAGCTAACGTTGCCCGATGCCACTGGGGTAATTAGTCAAGTAACTCAGTTTATTAGCGATCATGATATGAATATGGTGAGCTTGAAGTCCAATCTATTTAGCCAGGCAGAAGTAGAAATGTTACACGCTTCTTTCGAGGTCAAGCTGAATCAGCAACACCAAACAGAAATCATTGAACAGCAATTTGCCAAACTTTGCCAAACACTCGGTAGTCACGATTTTAGCCTACAGTTTTTATCTAATGAAGCGAGACAAAAGGAATCAGCAATGAATACGCTTACCGCCGGCAATGCCGCACCACAATTCGATTTAGCCAACCAAGATGAAAAGCGGATCAAGCTCAGTGATTACGCAGGAAAAAAGGTGTTGGTGTATTTTTACCCTAAAGCCTTAACACCCGGTTGTACCACTCAAGCTTGTGGCTTAAGAGACAGTATTCAGCAATTATCCGATGCCAATACCGTGGTTTTTGGCATAAGCCCTGACCCAGTGAAACGTTTACCGAAGTTTATTGAAAAACACCAATTGAATTTTGATCTCTTGTCTGATGAAGATCATCAAGTTGCCGAACAGTTTGGTGTCTGGGGACTGAAGAAATTCATGGGAAAAGAATACGACGGCATCCACCGCATTAGCTTCTTGATCGACGAGCAAGGTATCATCGAACATGTATTTGACAAATTTAAAACCAAAGAGCACCACCAAGTTGTACTCGACTATTTAGCAGGCTAGTCAGATAAGACTCGCGTATATGGATTTTTGCCGACCCATTTAGGCTTTCGTCACCGCGAGTCATATTGATACCCAGCTAACTCATTATCTGT
The DNA here is from genome assembly GCF_050870855.2 of Agarivorans sp. QJM3NY_30. Lineage (GTDB taxonomy): Bacteria > Pseudomonadota > Gammaproteobacteria > Enterobacterales > Celerinatantimonadaceae > Agarivorans. The sequence continues at coordinate 3,520,284 of NZ_CP194038.2, forward strand.
TGATCTTGCTGGCTTAAATCACCGCCTACAGCCTGATGTATCTTGTAATTAAAGCTTTCAGTCAAAGTTGTTTATCAATGCAGCGTTGCTCATGATTCATAGCGACTACATTTGATATGTTCAGCAATCCCTAAATCAAGCATAAACGATCACAGCAGCACCAGGAGAGAACGACCGCCGCTAGGATGAAGGCTGATCAACTTCAGCTTTTTCGGCATGTGGCCAAGCATTCATCACTGCTTTGACGAGAGTTGCTAACGGAATAGCAAAAAATACTCCCCAAAATCCCCACAGACCGCCAAACACTAATACCGCAACAATTATCGCTAAGGGATGCAAGTTAACGGCCTCTGAGAATAAAATCGGCACTAACACATTGCCATCTAATAGTTGAATGATGCCATAACCCAGAATCAAGTAGCCAAACTGAGGACTCACTCCCCATTGAAATAAACCGACCATCGCCACTGGTAAGGTAACCGCAAAAGCTCCGATAAATGGAATTAACACCGACAAACCAACTAAGACACTGAGCAAAGCTGAATACCGTAAATCCATTAGCGCAAATACAATATAACTCACACCGCCAACCACCAATATTTCAATGGCTTTACCACGAATATAATTAATCACCTGACCATTCATTTCCATCCAAACTTGTGCGAGCAAACGACGGTCATTCGGGAGAAAACGAGTCACGCTTCGCATTAACACTTGTTTATCACTCAACATAAAAAATACCATCAAAGGCACTAATACGCTGTACACCATCACAGTGGCCAGGTTGATGATCGATGAGACGGAAGATTGAAGTAACTGCTCACCGACCCCCATCAGACGGGTTCTGACATTATCCACGACAGCCTGCACTAATGCCCCATCAATAAACTCTGGATAACGCTCAGGAAGCGACTCCAACCAACGTTGACTGCTATTCAGCATCACCGGATACTCGGTCAACAGATTCATCCCTTGTCCCCAGACCGTCGGAAGCACACGTAATACAATAAAGGTCGCAATCAGAAAAAATACCAGTAGAACCAGCGACGTTGCGATCCCACGGCGAAAACCATGACTTGCTAAAAAACTCACCGGCCAATCTAATAAGTAAGCCAATACCAAGGCGATTAATAAAGGGGCGAGTAAATTACCAAAAAAGTAAAGCATGACAAAACCGATGACAAACACCAAGGCCATTGCCACAGCTTCCGGATCTGAAAACATCCGGTTATACCAAAGAGATATGACTTTAAACATAGTTACTGCGTTAATCCTTAAGCATATGAACGGTGATTGTGACACAAAACTGCTGGGAATTTTGCTCGATTTTAACCTCATGGCCTAAACCTTGAAAATACTTAGGAATATCCCGACATGACCCCGGATCGGCCAGCCATAACTTTAACTGCTCCCCCTGCTGCGCTTGCTTTAACCACAATTTACTTTGCAGCAGAGGAATTGGACAAATTTGATCTTCAAAGTTAAGACAACGCATGCATCTTACCCATAGCAACAATGAAATGATCATAGTTTATCATCAAGAATGGCATTTATAGCTTTTGAATAACAAACAAAATCAGAGTATTCTCGCCGATAAGAAAAATAGATAGTGGAAACTAATGATCCGTCTTTTGCAGCTTATTTTTGTCGGTATATTGTTTGTATATACGCCCTTCATATCTGCCAATAACCAATTGCCTGAAATAGGTACGGCTGGGGCGTCGGCATTATCCATCGACAAAGAGGTTATTTACGGCAAAGCCTACATGCGACTGATTCGAGCAAGTCACCGCATGACCAATGATCCTGTACTCTCAGAATATGTCAGCGAACTCGGAAATCACTTAGTCGCCAAAGCGGAGCAAGTTCGCACACCATTTCATTTTTTCTTAGTGACCGACAATGAAATCAACGCGGCTGCCTTTCTCGGCGGTTATGTGAAGATCCACACCGGCTTATTTCTATATGCCAATACCGAGAGTGAATTTGCCTCGGTGATTGCCCACGAGATCGCCCACGTTACCCAACGACATATTGCGCGTAGTATCGAAAACCAAGCCGCTGCGCAAAACCTAACCCTCGCAGGTATGTTAGGTTCAGTGCTATTAGGGATCGCGAATCCAGTTGCAGGTATAGCAGCGCTGCAGGCGTCGATGGCAGCCAACATCCAAAATTCGATTAACTATACTCGGGCAAACGAATTTGAAGCCGACCGTATCGGTTTACAAACCCTCGTCAGAGCGGGTTACGACCCCGCTGGCATGGGTAGCTTTTTCGGTAAACTTGCCGAAAAATATCGTTATGCTAGCAAACCACCACAAATGCTCATTACCCACCCCTTACCAGAAACTAGGGTGAGTGAGGCGCGTGCCAGAGCTAATCAATACCCACAGCACTTTATTGCGCCCTCATTAGCATTCCAGTTTGCCAAAGCCCGGATCATCGTCCGTCATGGTACTTTAGACGCTAAAGCCGCCTTAGACTATTATCAACAACAACTGCAACGTAAAGAATATCGTATCAAAGACGCGGCCTTATATGGTAAAGCACTTGCCCTATTTGGCTTAGGCCAATATCCGGAGTCTAAAACTATCATTGATGAGCTCGCCAAACGTCATCCCGATAACTTATTTATGATCGATACCCTGAGTGATATTGACCTCGCTCAACAACACTTCGAATCAGCGATTGCTCGTCTACAGAGTGCTCAATCTCGTTACCCCGATAATCAAGTCATCATATTAAATTTATCTCACGCCTATAGTGAAAAAGGCGAATTTACCAAGGCCGCTAAGCTGCTCGACCGTTATTTACGCCATCACCCAGATGATAGTTTGGCCTGGGGGGAGCTTAGCCGAGCACAAGGGCGGCTAAATAATTTACTGGAAAGCCATATCGCTCAAGCCGAGTATTTATCATTACATTCAGATTATCGACGTGCCATTGATGAATTGCATAGTGCCTATAACTTAACGAAAAATCAGCTCGAGCTGGCACGGATTGAGGCGAGAATCAAACAGTTTGAAGCTGCTGAAAAACAATTAGAAGAACTGAACTAATCTGAGGTTTAAGGAAATACCATGTCTGAAATAAAAATACTGCATAACCCGCGTTGCTCGAAGAGCCGCCAAACACTACAACTGCTTCGCGACCAAGGCATTGAGCCAGAAATTATCTTGTACTTAGAGACGCCTCCCAGCGAACAGCAACTAGACCTTATTTTAAACATGCTGAGCATTGAGCCTCGCCAATTGATGCGTACTAAAGACGAGCTATATAAACAACTTAACTTAGCAGACGAGTCTCTCAATAGAGCACAATTGATTGCCGCAATGCACGCCAACCCTAAATTGATTGAACGCCCCATCGTCATCAATCAACAGCAGGCACGGATCGGTCGACCTCCTCAACAGGTATTAGAGATTGTCTAGATTCACCAGTCCACAACTGCTATTACTGGCCAAAACCAGTTACCTTGGTCTACTCGCCTGGGTCTGTTTATGGCACCTATGGTTGTCACCGCCAGTAGACATCAGTATCGGTTTAATGCTGCTATTCTGGGTACTTCCCCTACTTTTCCCCTTAAGAGGGATTTTGGCTGGCAAACCCTACACCTATGCCTGGAGCTGCTTTGTATTGCTGTTATATGTGTTGCACAGCACCACACTTTTAGCCACCTCAAACAACGAACGCGGCATGGCTGCTGTCGAGTTGCTATTGGTACTCACCGCCTTTATTTCTAGCCTTAGCTACGCCAAACAACGCGGCAAAGAACTTGGTATCGGTTTAAAGAAACTCAAAGATAAATCACCCGATTGATCAATGAGGCCCATGGCAAGTGATGTGATAGGTGGCTTACCTATACTCGATAAAAAGTTCGGGAATAATGGTAGCAAATGTAGGCCGAAAGGAGGAGTAGCTAGATAAAATCCAGCCTATCTTGAGCAAGCAAAACCATAATTCACAAACCACGAATAGCAACTCCCCCCGATTTAAGCATTATTCGCCAGTTGGGGAGCGTGTATCGCAAGTAACACATAAGTTTTAATAGATTGGAAAGCCAAGCAATCTTGATTGTGCTTGGCTTTTACGACTCAGAAATCAAGACGTTGAATATGCGTGATCCCTACATGACCTTGTAAGTCACTAAACATATGAACCATGGCAGGGTAAGGTTGTGCACCAGGATAAACAACTTCAGCATTACAGAAAAATGCATAATTACAACCTGCAACCACCTGAGTCGCAACCACCAAAGGTTTATAACTCACACCAACAAACCCTTCCATCCCATGCACAAATACTTGGTTATCTTCGTCTGATAGTTCATGAAAAGGACTCCAACCACCCGCGAGTTGATTAGCCATATCAGTTTCCTTTTTCTTAAGTACTCGTTATTGAGTAAATTACCTATAGTTAATTTTATGGTTTGTGCAAATATTCTAACAAAAGACACTACAAATCAGCTGCTGACAGACACACGACCAGAAGAGCAAACCAGACATGGCTCATTCACTATTAGCATTCGGTCATATGGCGTAAATTATCTGGCAGCATTTGCTACAGAACTGCGTATTACCGAAAAAATGGAAATCAATGGGTAGCAAAAGCTAGAGAAATTGGGATTTGTTCAATGTAGTGACTTGAACGCCCGTCCCATAGCTCTAAGAAACGGTTGCTCTCGAAGACGCTTGATTCACGCGATTTGAAATAAAAGTTTCCTCAAAGCTTAAGCGAATTAAGCCACACAGAAGCCCTCTATCTGCTAAATGTCGAGAATTTCCTTCACAAAAGGAACTGTAAGTTTGCGTTGCGCGGTGATCGAAGCTTGATCTAATACATCAAGTTTCTTCAATAAGGTCGGCATGTCTCTCGACAAACGTTTAAGTAAAAAACGAGCTACCTCTAAGGGCATTTTCAAACCGCGTAATTCAGCACGTAACTGCAAGGCGCTCAGTTTCTGCTCATCATCAAGCTCATGCAGTTTATAAGTGACCCCCCAATTTAAACGGGATTGCAGATCAGCTAAAGCAAAAGAGAGTTGTGGCGCAGGTGCATTAGCGGTCACAATTAGCCGAGTCGTTGAGGCTAACTCTTTACGACGATTGTAAAAATCGAAAATTGCTTCTTCCCATGCCTGAATACCGACAATGGCATCGATATTATCTAAACACACCAAAGCCATGGTTTCCAAACCTTCAAGCATTTGCGGTGACATCGCTGCATGTAAATCTAGCGGCAAATAAGCGCTTGCGGCCCCCATATCAGCCATCTCAGTACAACTGGCATGCAGCAGGTGGGTTCGACCAGAGCCTTCCGCGCCCCACAAATACAACATTCTCTCCCCCTTATCTAAGGCAAGATTACGTAAGGCACTCAACAACTGCTGATTATCTCCCGGGTAAAAACTCACCAAGGTTTCATCATCAGGTAAATGCACAGGAAGTGATAATTGTGGGGAAAAACTCAAAGTAACAAATCAAAGCCGATACAAAACTTGCGTCATTGTATCAGCTAGGCCTTAAGATTAGAAATTTTTGCTATTGGAAATAGTATAGCTTATCGCGAATATCATCGGCTTGTAGGCGCGGGGAGATATCTAGGGACGATTTTAAATCCTGCCAAGGACTTAATAACTGAACCCGAAAAGTAAAGGTATCATGGTTAACTTGTTCCAGAGTGACACTTGCCACACTAGGCTGCTGATTCAAAAAACGTTCTAAATCCACATATTTATTCATGCCGGTAATATTAGCAAAGCTGAGTACGATAGCTTCATCGGTGCTTTCACCCAACGCCACCCCAAAACGCTCCGCCAAGCTAGCGCTTACCGCGTCCATGGCCGCGGCAGCGACTTCCTCAAGAGGTGCTTGCACCTGACCGCTGGCTAACTGAACTTGGTTAGCACTATCGAGTAAACGCCACTGTATCTGCCAATTCTGTCCTTGTGGATATTGGCGAAAGCTCAAGATGAGAGGCGTATTATATCGAGCACTAGCGGTGTATAGAGGGCCATCGAAGCCCCCCCAAACATCATTGACGCTAAGAGCCATACTATCGCTCAAATCCATCACTGGTAGGCGGATCGGTAAGGCTAATAACTGCGCCTGCTGTCGCCCATGCACAAACCAACTTTGCTCAGCACTATCGGCCATCAATTGGCGATTGAAATTTTGCTCAGACGCATACCACAATAGAATATCAGGCCGTTGCTTCCCCCAAAGACGTAGCTGGGCTTGGGTCAATAATTGATTCACTTTGGCTTCGTTAAATAGCACAGATATGTGCTGTTCAGCAAAACTAAACTGCTGAATATATGGAGTTATATTCTTCTTAGCCTTCACCACCAAGGGATTGGAATGACTCGCCGAATCCCCCGTTAAACGCCGTAATAATAATTCAAAAGCTTGCTGTTGATCTTGCTTATTATCGCCACTGGCGACAGCTTCAACCCGGTATAAGTCGTTTTGTTGGGACGCTTCAACCGGCAAAAATACCAAGGCCAAACTCAATACCAACCAGCACTGTTTTATCACTACGTTCTCCCAGAGAAACTCATCAACGATCCTTACCCGCTACCGTTTATTTAGTACCGAAGATCTTATCACCCGCATCGCCTAATCCCGGAAGGATATAACCATGCTCATTTAATTTTTCATCAATCGATGCAGTATACAAGACCAAATCAGGATGTGCAGCTTCCAAGGCTTTTAAACCTTCTGGTGCAGCGACCAATACTAATACCACAATATTCTTACAGCCTTGTTCTTTGAGCAAATCGATGGTCGCGATCATCGATCCACCAGTCGCTAGCATCGGATCAACAACAATGGCTAAACGCTCTTCTATTTGCCCCACCAATTTATGGAAATACGGCACAGGCTCTAAAGTTTCTTCGTTCCGATAAATCCCTACCACACTGGTTTTTGCTGAAGGCATATGCTCTAACACACCATCCATCATGCCAAGTCCAGCGCGCAAAATGGGGACCACTGTGGCTTTTTTACCTTTAATTTGCTCAATGGTCACCGGACCATTCCAACCATTAATTGTGACCTCTTCCAACTCCAAATTAGCCGTTGCTTCATAAGTGAGCAAAGTAGAGACTTCACGCGCTAACTCACGAAAACGCTTAGTACTAATATCGGCTTCGCGCATTAAGCCAATTTTATGACGAACCAGTGGGTGCTTTACTTCAACAACTTTCATGTTTATTCCTATAATTTAGCGAATTGTGAGCCGCCAGTGTAAACCAAGCTCAATCAAGATATGTTAGCAAATATCAACAAAATGTTTTAGTTCTCGTTTACTACTGTTCCAGCGCAGCTAACACTGCTAAAATGTCGCCAAATTTTTCTCAGTTCGCTGCAAGGTAATCCTGTGACCAAACAAAACACCCCTCTGAGCTATAAAGATGCTGGCGTTGATATCGAAGCTGGTAATGCATTAGTTGAACGAATCAAGAGCGTGAGTAAACGCACCCAACGTCCGGAAGTGATGGGCGGACTCGGAGGCTTTGGTGCCTTATGTCAATTACCTTCCGGTTACAATGAACCGGTATTGGTTGCAGGCACCGATGGTGTAGGTACTAAACTTCGTCTTGCTTTAGACTTAGAAAAACACGATACCGTCGGGATTGATTTAGTCGCCATGTGTGTCAACGACTTAATTGTTCAAGGGGCTGAGCCACTATTCTTCTTAGATTACTATGCCACCGGCAAGCTCGATGTCGATACCGCTGCCGACGTAGTGAAAGGGATAGGTCATGGTTGTGAGTTATCCGGTTGCGCTCTAATCGGTGGTGAAACCGCGGAAATGCCTGGCATGTATCACGGTGACGACTACGACATCGCAGGCTTCTGTGTTGGAGTTGTAGAAAAAGCCGAAATCATTGATGGGACTAAAGTGGTTGCCGGGGATGCGCTGATTGCACTCGCTTCAAGCGGCCCTCACTCAAACGGCTATTCATTGATTCGTAAAATTCTTGAAGTCTCGAATGCCGATCCGAAGCAAATGTTAGGTGAGAAAACGTTGGGTGAAGCGCTGTTAACCCCAACCAAAATCTACGTGAAGTCGGTACTTGCCTTGCTCAAGCAATGTGAAGTACATGCCCTATCGCATATCACTGGTGGTGGCTTCTGGGAAAATATTCCTCGGGTATTACCTGCAGGTGCAAAAGCTGTGGTAGATGAGAATAGCTGGCAGTGGCCTGAAGTATTCAACTGGCTACAAGAACACGGTAACGTTGCTCGTGAAGAAATGTACCGCACCTTTAACTGTGGGGTTGGTATGGTGATTGCGCTTCCTGAAGCAGAAGTAGAGGCGGCCTTAGCTCTGTTAGCAGAACACGGCGAGAGCGCTTGGAAAATTGGTCACATTGAAGATGTAGCCACTGACGAGAATCAAGTCGAGTTCAAATAGGACACATAATGGCTGGCAACATTGTTGTATTAATTTCAGGTTCAGGGACTAACCTGCAAGCCATTATCGATGCCTGTTATGAGGGGCGTGTCAACGCCTCCATTTGCACAGTAATAAGCAATAAAGCGGAAGCTTATGGCTTAGAACGAGCAGCGCAAGCAGGCATTCATACGGTGGTACTCGACCCCAAACCGTATACTGATCGCGAAACTTATGATCAAGCCTTAGGCGATATCATTGAACAGCAGCAAGCTGATCTGATCGTAATGGCTGGCTTTATGCGGATCTTAAGTGAACCATTTGTGCAGCGTTTTAGCGGAAAAATGCTGAATATTCACCCTTCGTTATTGCCAAAATATCAAGGTTTACATACTCATCAACGCGCTATCGATGCTGGCGATCAAGAACACGGTTGCAGCGTCCACTTTGTGACGCCGGAATTAGATGGCGGACCGGTGATCTTACAAGCCAAGGTGCCAGTATTTAGCGAAGACAATGCCAATCAACTTGCTGCCAGAGTGCAAGTTCAGGAGCATGCCATCTATCCGGTGGTGGTGAACTGGTTTGTGGAACAACGACTGCTGATGCAACAAGGTAAAGCGGTACTCAACGGTCATATCCTACCAAGTGGTGGTTACGCCAATAATTAAAAAAGCGCCAACTAGGCGCTTTTTTATTGCACTTCGCCTTCCTTAAACAACACATACTCACCAATGGCGATTTTTTGCCACTGTTCATTATTGGTTAAAGGTTGAGTCGCAATCATCGTGACCACATCATTGGGTGTGGTTTCTTTACAAAAATCGATGGTGACATCGGCATCGGCTAATTGTGCTTCACCAAAGGGGGCTCGACGAGTAATCCAGTGTAAGTTCGTGGAACAATAAGCCATCACATATTCACCATTGCTCAGTAACATGTTAAACACGCCCCGCGACCTGAGTTGCTCCGCCAAGCTTGCCACAAACTTAAACATGGCGTGCATATTGTTGGGTTTACGCGGGTATTTCAGGCGTAATTGCTCTAATAACCAACAAAAAGCATGTTCGCTATCGGTGGCCCCTACCGGGCGAAAAAAACCGGTGTCGAGCTGTTTATAGCCTTTTAGCTGGCCGTTATGCGCGTAGGTCCAATTTTGTCCCCACAATTCTCGGGTAAAAGGGTGGGTATTCTCCAAAGAAACACACCCCCGGTTGGCTTGGCGAATATGGCCAATCACCGCCTTACTCTTAATCGGAAAAGCCTGCACTAACTCAGCTATTTTAGACTCACTGCTTGGGGCTGGGTCTTTAAAACTACGACAGCCCTTGCCTTCATAGAAGGTAATCCCCCAGCCATCCACATGCGGGCCAGTCACCCCACCACGCTGCACTAATCCAGTAAAAGAAAAACAAATGTCGGTGGGTACATTTGCACTCATTCCCAATAACTCACACATATTACCGCTCGCTCAATACGCTATTTGAATGGCTTATTGAGCCATATGCTTTTCAATTAATTGGATCAAAATGTGGATCACTTTAATATGAATTTCTTGGATACGATCAGCAAAACCAAAATGTGGTACCCGAATTTCAATATCCGCTTGACCAGCCATTTTCCCGCCATCTTTACCCGATAGAATAATCACCTTCATTCCTTTCGCTTTGGCCGCTTCAATTGCTTTAATAATATTACCTGAATTACCACTGGTACTAATCCCAAACAACACATCGCCCTTCTGGCCCAAGCCCTCGATATAACGCGAGAAAACAAATTCATAGCCATAATCGTTACTCACGCAAGAGAGGTGACTGGGATCAGAAATCGCGATCGCAGGCAACGCAGGACGATTTTCACGGTAACGACCCGTGAGTTCTTCAGCAAAGTGCATGGCATCGCAATGCGAACCACCATTGCCACAGGCAAGCACCTTACCTTGCTGCTTAAAGCTATCCGCAAGTAGCTGAGCCGCATTATCGATGGCGTCAATATTATTTTGATCCGTGATAAAAGCATTCAACACGTTTGCGGCTTCTTGTAACTCTTCAACTATCAGACTTTTCATTAAAACTATCTCATTTTATGCAAGCTATCAGGCTGACACTATAACGTTTTTTAATAGGATATTCAGCGCTCAAAACGAGCCTAATGCTCATTTTGTTAAACAGATATTACGCCACCAATATGTTGAGCAATTGTAAATTACTTGCGATCTTTTAACCTTTGAGTTACAAATAGCAAGAGGTCAGACCTCTTAACGAGACCAAGGAGATATTCATGCTAAGTTATTCACCGCTATTTGCCATTGTTGGTATTGGCCTACTCATCTGTGGGCTAGCCTACTTTAGGGCTTCGTTATTAGCCTTTAGCCTCGCCGTTACTGCCGCTTTAGTGGCTTACAGCGCCATCACACCATTAAGTGAAATCTTTTGGCTCGGCTTTTTAGTTGTGGTCGGAGGGATTAATTTTAAACCTTTAAGGCAACAGCTCATTTCCAAACCGATATTTAAAATCTTTAAAAAGATCATGCCAGAGATGTCACGAACAGAGAAAGAAGCAATTGATGCGGGCAGCACCTGGTGGGAAGGTGAATTATTTCGTGGGGATCCGAATTGGAAAGTGCTACACAGTTACCCCGCACCGCGTCTCAGCCCGGAAGAACAGGCTTTTATCGATGGTCCTGTAGAGCAGGTCTGCGCCATGACCAATGATTGGCAAATCACTCACGAACTCGCTGACTTACCTCCGGAAATTTGGGACTTTCTTAAAACCCATAAATTCTTCGCGATGATCATCAAGAAACAATATGGTGGCCTCGAATTTTCAGCCTACGCACAGTCCTGTGTATTACAAAAACTAGCCAGTATCTCTGCCGTACTATCAAGTACCGTCGGAGTCCCCAACTCCTTAGGTCCCGGTGAATTGCTACAACACTATGGCACCAAACAACAGCAAGACTATTACTTGCCACGCTTAGCCGAAGGGAAAGAAATTCCTTGTTTTGCACTCACCAGTCCAGAAGCTGGGTCCGACGCGGGCTCAATCCCCGACTCAGGCATTGTATGCATGGGTGACTGGCAAGGTGAACAAGTACTGGGGATGCAACTTACCTGGAATAAACGCTATATCACCCTCGCGCCTGTAGCAACCATTCTTGGGCTGGCTTTCAAACTCTCGGATCCCGAGGGATTACTGGGCGATCAAAAAGAGCTTGGGATTACCTGCGCACTAATCCCCACCGATATTGAAGGCGTTGAGGTCGGTCGTCGCCATTTCCCGCTGAATATCCCTTTTATGAATGGCCCTACAACCGCTAACCAACTATTTGTTCCTATCGATTACATTATCGGCGGCCAAGCCATGGCTGGCCAAGGTTGGCGAATGCTGGTCGAGTGCCTATCGGTCGGTCGCGGCATCACCCTGCCCTCAAGTGCAACTGGCAGTATTAAAAATGCAGCTTTAGCGACTGGCGCCTATGCCCGTATACGTCGCCAATTTAAACTGCCCATTGGTAAGATGGAAGGGATTGAAGAGCCATTGGCTCGTCTCGCCGGTAACGCTTATATGATGGGCGCGGCATCGGATCTAACCGTGACTGCCATCGATTTAGGTGAAAAACCCTCGGTGGTATCAGCTATCGTTAAATACCATTTAACCCATCGAGGACAACGCGCCAGCATCGATGCCATGGATATCGTCGGCGGCAAGGGGATTTGCCTTGGGCCAAAAAACTTCCTCGCCCGAGCTTATCAAGGTGCACCGATTGCCATTACCGTTGAAGGTGCGAATATCCTCACCCGCAGTATGATTATCTATGGACAAGGGGCCATTCGTTGCCACCCCTATGTGCTCGCTGAAATGGAAGCAGCGCAGCATCCAGACTTTCATCAAGGCCTTCAACAGTTCGATAGCGCCTTATTCAGTCATTTAGGTTTTGCGGTGAGTAACTTTATTCGTAGTTTTTGGTTTGGCCTGAGTGGAAATACGCTGCTAAAAGCGCCCTATTCCGATCAAACAGCAATCTACTATAAACAACTGACTCGCTTTAGTAGCAACTTAGCCTTGCTCTCTGATGTGGCCATGGGCACCCTCGGCGGAAGTCTGAAACGAAAAGAACGTGTTTCTGCACGCTTAGGCGACATTCTTAGTCAGCTTTATCTTTGTTCAGCAACACTGAAGCGCTATGCTGACGATGGCCGAAAACAAGAAGATCTCCCCCTGCTACACTGGAGCATGCAAGAAGCTTTATTCCAGTTACAAACCGCTCTAGATGAACTCCTTCGCAACTTCCCAAACAAATGGGTAGGCAAATTCATGCGACTCGTGGTGTTCCCGCTAGGCAAGCCATTACATGCGCCTAGCGACCAGTTGGATCATCAACTAGCCCAGATGTTACAACAACCAAGTGAAACCCGAGAGCGACTTGGTCAAGGTCGTTTTGCCAGTCGAGTCGCTGGTAATGTTTATGGCGAATTAGAGCAAACCTTAGAAGACGTGCTCGCCTGTGAAGGCCTGCATGACAAAATTTGCAAGGCGATCGGTGAAAAGCGTCCGTTCACCCAGCTCGACAAACTTGCCCTTGAAGGCCTCACGCTAGAAGTCATCACTCAAGCTGAAGCCGAATTAATGCGGCGCACCGAGCAAGGCCGTTTAAACGCAATTAACGTCGATGATTTTGCGCATCAACAATTAGAGAACAGCACCCAGCCTGCACAAGACCAAAGGTCTAGATTAGGGTCGGTCGCTTAAATGGCAAACTCAAACCAAAGCGAGCCTAGCTCGCTTTTTTTATATCGATAAAATCAATCATTAAATTGAATTTACGCCGAGAATATCCTTTACTTAATCAAAAGTATAAGTTTGGATTGTAATGGAAGATGACTTCTTTGTTTTAGCTGACAGTGCTCCTGATGATATTATTCCACGGGCCCAATGGAAGCTATTGGTGGTAGATGATGAGCCCGAAGTTCATCACATTACCACGATGGCCTTGTCTCAGTTTATTTTCGATAATAAAACCCTTCACTTCTTACATGCCAACTCAGCAAAAGAAGCCAAAGAAGTTTTCAATGCTCATTCCGATATCGCTTTAGTTCTACTCGATGTGGTCATGGAAACCGACGATGCAGGCTTACGCTTAGTCCACTACATTCGCCAACAGTTAAACAATAAGAGCGTCCGTATTGTGTTACGAACCGGGCAGCCAGGGCAAGCGCCAGAAGATGAAGTGGTAGAAAACTATGACATCAATGACTATAAAGATAAAACCGAGTTAACCTCACAAAAGCTGCGCACCCTGATCCGCGCCAGCTTACGCTCATATCGAGATATATGCGCCTTAGAAAGACATAAGTTAGGCCTAGAAAAAGTCGTTAAGGCCTCCCGCGGCATATTTGAAAAACACGCGCTTTTCGCCTTTGTTGAAGGTGCTCTCGAACAATTATCCGCCATCCTAAATATTGAAGATAGCTGTATCTACCAAGTGGAACAGTTTGCTTATCAAGTACATTCAACCCAGCTACAACTCCTAGCTTATCAAGGCAAGCACCGCCCTCAAGTTGAGAACTTGTCAATTAATGATTTTTCGGATCCCCCACAACGACTCCTAAAACAAGCCATTGAAAGCAAACTCAACGTTTTTGAAGATCAAGCGTTGGTCATTTACTGTGAAAACTCAGCCAATAGCTTATTGTTCTTAATCACCCGTAATCAGGCCTTCAATGAGGATGAACAGCATTTCATTAACTTGCTAAGTGACAATATCATCGCAGCGTTAGAAAACATTCGACTCAATGAACTCATTAGCAGCAATCAAAAAGAAGTTCTTTATCGGCTCGGTGAGATTGTCGAAACACGCTCGAGGGAGTCAGGTAAGCATGTGCGTCGAGTCGCTCTATATACAGCTTTATTGGCCCAACAAATTGGCTTACCACCAGAGAAAGTCGATCAACTTAAATTGGCCTCGCCACTACACGATGTAGGAAAAGTCGCCATTCCCGATGCTATCTTACACAAACCTGGAAAGCTGAACTCAGAAGAATGGGAACAGATGAAGACTCATGCGCTTATTGGTAAGAAGATGCTCAGTGGCTCTAGTATTGAAATTATGCGACTAGCCGCAGAGATTGCTGGCGCCCATCATGAGTACTGGGATGGTAGTGGCTACCCAGAGGGTTTAAAAGGAGAACAAATACCTCTCTGTGGCCGTTTAACAGCATTGGCAGATGTATTTGATGCACTGGGAAGCGTTCGCTGTTACAAGCAGCGCTGGGAAGATGAAGAAATCATTGACTATCTACAACAACAAAGCGGGCGGCAATTTGAACCACGGCTAATCGGTGTATTACTCGATAATTTCGAAAAATTTCAAGCGATCCGCGACAAATATCAAGACTAGTGCTCAAGTTTTGTAAGCCTTGTTTCACGATCAAATAATTCGTTTAAACCAAGGCTAATAAATCAAGCTACAGGATTGATGGCGCTCATCGATGATTGTGATGACAGCACGATCCACAATCTGAGCATGCACTGAAATAACAGACACAAAAAAACCTCATCTAGATGAGGCTCTTGTTTAGTAGTGGCGGAGTGGACGGGACTCGAACCCGCGACCCCCGGCGTGACAGGCCGGTATTCTAACCAACTGAACTACCACTCCGCATATACTAAAAGTCACATGGTATTACTCATTCAATGCTGGCGGAGTGGACGGGACTCGAACCCGCGACCCCCGGCGTGACAGGCCGGTATTCTAACCAACTGAACTACCACTCCTACGCATTAAATTGTTTCGTCGTTGGCGGAGTGGACGGGACTCGAACCCGCGACCCCCGGCGTGACAGGCCGGTATTCTAACCAACTGAACTACCACTCCGCAACATCGAAACATGCACACAGAAACAGACTTGGCGGAGTGGACGGGACTCGAACCCGCGACCCCCGGCGTGACAGGCCGGTATTCTAACCAACTGAACTACCACTCCGCAGAACCATCTCGTCTGGTGCGGCGCAGATAATACGGTTATGGCTATGGTGAGTCAACAAAGAATTGTCTTATTTCTTTAAAAACCCACTTAAGCGCCGATGTTTTAGCCAATGCACTCAAAAATCACTCAGAAGGTATCTTTAAATCACTTGAGTCTTCCATTTTAGGCTCTACTTCAGGTGTTGCTGGCGGCGCATCTCGCGCTTGTTTTAAGGCTGCAGCAAATGCCTTACGTTTACGCCACCAAATTACCAGGAAGATGACCCCTGCGAAAAGTGCAAAACCTAATATGCCTAACAAGATAATCAACCACAAAGGCGTTGGTGGTTCAGGAATCACTACTTTTTCAACCACTGGCGGTGGCGGCGGTGGCGGCGGTGGCAAAATTACAAAATCTTCTTCCGGTAACTCAATCACCAGTTCCCGGTTTTGTAAAGTCGTTGCCAACAAAGTTCCACTGACTCGATAACGGCCCTGCGACGCAGGGGTCGGTAAATCGATGGTGAATTCGTGAGTATCGGCATAAGCCTGAAAGTCTTGCTGCCAACCAACGTTATTAAATACCTTTCCTGTAATCACCACAGTTTCTGGTCTCAGTTCATCGGCATCTATCACTAAGGCCATACGAGCCTGACGCTGCTCATCTTTAGGTGAAAGGACTCGAATCGCTACCGGGTTTGGATAAATCAACACTGATGTGGATTGGGCTCGAGTAAAAATTTGGTTTAAAGTACTGACGATCATTTGGTATTTGCCAGGCTGGGTATCTAAACTCACATAAGTCGTAAATACGCCATCATTGGCAACCTCATCATAGTTTTTACCATCATCGGCAAACTTACCCAAACTTTCCTGCCTAACCTGTAGGGTTTGATCATCCAATAGCTGTTCATGGCTTAAAGCCACATCAAGGATCGCATCTTTAAGCATCACTCCCAAATCGATCCGCTCTCCTTTATTCATTAAGCGAGAACGGATCCGTAAACGTTCACCGCGATAAAGCTGATGAGGAATGGGATCGGTCACCATCTCTACATCACTGAGAATACGAACTCGGTTACGGCCTTTATTTTCAGCTACAGCCTGCCATGGCCCACGCATTGGCTTTTCGATGGTGACAATGTCTAACTCATCGGTTTCTAACCAGCTCACATTGCTCGGTAATTGCCAAGCGTAAATTTTACTACCATCGGGCCGGACCAAGATCGCCGCAGGTGAGCCTGGTGAGCGATAAAGCAAAAAGGTCACCTTATCGATGCTTTCATCGAGCCGAAAACGATTATCGATTAACGGAATATCTCGATTCTCAAAAATCGTACTCGCCTGTAAGGGTAAAACTAGCCAAAGCAATAACCACAAAAATTTTTTTATCATTGAGATGAGTCGCGCCAGCGGCACTGACCTCCTTTCTTTTCGACTAAGTCTAATCGTTGTTGGTGACTCTGCAGCTCTTGTTCAGTCGCGAATACAACTTTTAAGGGCGTGCGCTCTGCGCTAATGGGCCTCACGCCCAAACCATCACCGCTCCCCTTTTGTTTCAAGTTCAGCTTATTTTGCCCACCGGTCATCTTTAAGAAGACATCGGCTAACAATTCCGCATCCAGTAAAGCGCCGTGATAAGTTCGTGACGAGCGATCGACCCCATAGTAATCACTCAAGGAATCCAAGTTCTTTCGTGATGGAAGTGGCTTATTGCCAGCTAACTGGATCTCACGTTTATTGTATTCTCCACGACGAGCCACCAACAATGAATCGGTGATAGTACAAATATCGGCACAATTTGGCAGCGCTTTAATCAAGCCTCGAGACATCATGGAAAACTCATGATCAAGGAAGCTTATATCGAAGTTTGCGTTGTGCGCCACCAACTCAGCACCGCGAATAAATTCAATAAAATCTGCAGCGATCTCGCGAAACAAAGGCTTATCGGCAACAAACTCATCAGTGATGCCGTGAACCTGAATCGCTTCAGGATCGATCAGCTGCTCAGGATTGATATAAACATGGAATGTATTTCCGGTAAATTTTCGGTCAATCACTTCCACACAACCAATTTCAATCACTCGATGGCCCTGATAAATAGGACCGCCACTATCATTCATCCCAGTGGTTTCTGTATCAAATATAACTAAGCGATGGTTCTTCGATTGGTTCACAACAGCTCCTATGCGACACTAAGCAGATATATATTCTAGTTTAACAAAGATATGGTAAAAGAAGTTCACTTGTTTACCGATGGCTCCTGCTTAGGTAATCCAGGCCCTGGCGGCTATGCCGCGCTATTGATTTATCAACAGCATCAAAAAGAATTAAGCCAAGGTTATCGGCTTACCACCAATAATCGCATGGAAATGCTCGCAGCCATTGTCGGTTTAGAAAGTCTACGGCAGAGTTGCAAGGTGATACTAACCACCGATAGCCAATATCTGCGCCAAGGCATTACACAATGGATCCATCATTGGAAAAAGCGCGGCTGGAAGACGGCAAGCCAACAAGCGGTCAAAAATGTCGACCTATGGCAACGCTTAGATAAAGTCAGCCAAATCCACCAGATAGAGTGGCGCTGGGTGAAAGGGCATGCAGGGCATATTGAAAATGAACGAGTCGACCAACTCGCGCGCAGTGCTGCCACTGCACAAACGCTACAAATAGATTGCGACTACGAACAATCACAGCCTATCCCCCCACCGACGAAGTCACCGGGATCCGTCGTTTAACTCGCCAAGCTTTTTTAATCGGTGTTAAGGGGGCCCGACGTTTTCGAGCGACAATGAAATAGACCGATGCTGTGGCACGAAAATAGCGTTTTCCCCAGCGCTCAAACCATTGCGGTGCAGGTCTGCTATTCACAAAAGAAGTATACCCAAAACGCTCATCATTAAGCACTTCAAAACCCAGTAAATTAAGCCAATCTTTTACCCTTGCTGGTGTAAACATACGGCACGACCAAGGGAGTCCTCGCCGCCTAAACGGAAAGTAACGCCTTAGCCCCAATAAGCTAAAAGGATTAAATCCACTAATAATCAGATAGCCATCGGCAGTTAAGACTCGCTCAACTTCACGTAATACTTGGTGGGGATCTTTCGAAAAATCGAGGCTGTGGGCCAACAAGCAAAGATCTAAACTGCTTTCTTGAAAAGGCAACTGTTCAGGCTCTGCCCTCAAACCAATTAAATGACCGCGTTTTGCCACATTCAGTTGATGGCGGATCATCGAAGCATGACAGTTAAGTTGCGCGCTCAGATTTCCTAATTTTAGTAGATGATAGCCAAATACCGCAGGTAAATATTGATCAAGCAAACTTTGCTGTTGATCCATCAACCAATCACCTAAGGGCAGTTCCTGCCAAAAGTCGGGGCTGTCAATTACGTCACGAATTTTCGCGGGCTTCATCAATTCCTCATACCAATCTACTGCAGTTAAGGCAATAATGCGTCATCGACTTTAACGACAGAGATAGCATAATGCAAATCATCCATATTCCAGCATTCAGCGATAATTATATTTGGTTAATCAAAGAACCCAATAGTGATGCCTGTACGGTTGTCGACCCAGGCGATGCGGAACCAGTACTGCAACGTTTAGCGGAAATAAATGGCCGCCTGAGTAACATCCTCATTACCCATCATCATCATGATCATATTGGCGGCGTCAATCAACTTCTCAAGCATTTCCCAGAAGCACAAGTATTTGCACCGAATAACGCCAAATATCAATTTGCTCACACCATCGTCACAGATGCCATGACAATCCACCCCACAGGCTTGTCGCAGTCATTCACGGTTGTTGAATTACCAGGCCATACTTTAGACCACGTAGCCTACCAATGTAATCAGCATATTTTTGTTGGAGACACTTTATTTTCAGCCGGTTGCGGTCGATTGTTTGAAGGCAGCGCCGAACAAATGCATCACTCACTAAATAAATTGAAAGCTTTGGATCCGCAAACCTTATTGTATGCCGCCCATGAATACACCCAAGCCAATTTGCAGTTTGCTTTAAAGGTTGAACCCGATAATAAGCGATTAATCACATACCAACAAGAAGTTAGTAAACAGCGACAAATGGGCTTACCAACCCTGCCCACAACGCTTGAACAACAACTAGCGATCAACCCTTTTCTACGCTGTGAGCAAACTAGCATTAGCAGCGCCGTAAGCTTAGCGCAGATGCAAGCACTCACCAATGAAGTGGCGGTATTTACCAGTTTAAGATCATGGAAAGATCGCTTCTGACTTGCTAATTCATCTAGACCTAAATACCATTGTCAGCTATTTGAAACGAACGGATCACTCATGAAAGCGCTCATCATTAGCCTTTTTTCTTTATTATTGGGCGCTTGCCAACTTATTACACCTAGTTCCGACAACGGTATAGCACAGCAACCAGGCGCTGATACTCGGTCCGAATCAACTTCGCAAGCGTCAGAAATTGATAGGCCTTCGAGTGAAAGCTTAATCGCACCACAAATCGCAGCAGCGGCTGAGCCAGTGGTACCGATAGTATATGATGATTTATGGCAACGAATTGAACAACAATTCGAGCTTCCACTACCACAAAAAAATAAGCGCCTACAAGCCCAGCTCAATTGGTTTTTAAAACACCCAGATTACATGGCTCGGGTATCCAAACGTGCAGCCCCTTACCTGTACTTCATTGTAGAAGAAATCGAACGCCGAGACATGCCGCTAGAATTAGCGCTATTACCCATTGTCGAGAGCGCATTTCAGCCCTTCGCATACTCGCATGGCCGCGCTTCTGGTATTTGGCAAATTATTCCCGGCACCGGGACTCGCTTTGGCCTTGAGCAAAATTGGTGGTATGACGGACGGCGAGATATTTATGCTTCAACCCGTGCCGCGCTTGATTATCTCGAGTATTTAAACAAGTTTTTTGATGGTGATTGGCTACATGCTTTAGCGGCATATAACTCCGGTGAAGGTCGAGTACAGCGGGCGATTAGAGCCAATAAAAAGAAAGGCAAACCAACCGACTTTTGGTCTTTAGACTTACCCAGAGAAACCCGTGCTTACGTTCCAAAATTATTAGCACTGAGTCAACTATTACAACATCGTATCGAGTATAAGATAGACGTGCCCGCCATCAGCAATAAACCCTACTTCAGCCAAGTCGATACCCACAGTCAAATTGATCTCGCACTCGCCGCCGAGTTAGCAGATATCAAACTGCAACAACTTCACCAACTCAATCCAGCATTTAATCGCTGGGCCACAGCACCTAATGGGCCACACTATTTATTAATACCAAAAAAGAAAGCGGCTAATTTTGAATTCGCGCTTGCCTCTTTAACCAAACAAGACCGCATGCAATGGGCTCGCTACAAGGTTAAATCTGGCGACAGTTTGAGTGTCATCGCTAAACGTTATAATACGACGAGCAAACAGATCAAAGAATTAAACAAACTCAGCAGCAATAAGATCAAAACGGGTCAGCACCTATTAGTCCCGGTATCATCACGTAAACAAAGCGCTTATACACTCAGTCAAACGCAACGCTTAGCCAGTAAACAAAAAACACCGCATGGCGATATCAAACTAAGCTATCGCGTAAAATCAGGTGACAGTTTTTGGAGTATTGCCAAAGCCCACCAAGTCAACCATCGTGACATCGCGAGCTGGAATGGTATGGCCCCTAGCGATATGCTAAAACCAGGTCAAAAACTGATAATTTGGCAAAAAACTAAACTAAGTGACCAACGGATCCAAACCATCACCTATCAAGTGCGAAACGGTGATTCCTTATCACGGATCGCCCAAAAATTTAAGGTCTCGGTATCAGACTTGCTCAAGTGGAATAAACTCAACAAAAATAATTATTTAAAGCCAGGGCAAAAACTAAAGTTATATATTAACGTAGCTGAAGTGAGTGCTTAGTAAAACTAAACTTTGCCCATAATGCGTTGTGATCAGAAGCATCGCTCACGATACTTTTACTCTGATCAAGCTTAAGCCCTCGGTAAAAGATATGATCTAAGGCCTGACCATAAAAGCGACTCCGCTGATCGGGCCTAAAAATTACTTCATTCAACTGATATTGATGCGCGAGTTGCTTCAGCAGGGTTAAACGTTCGGAACTCCAAGTATTAAAGTCTCCGGCTAAAATCATTGGCCCCTCATAGCTGGCTAACCAAATATTAAGTTGTTGTAATTGTTCACGGTAATCCTGTTCGCCCCAAGTAAAATTAATGCTATGGATATTCACTAACAGCAAATCTTTGCCCTGCCAATGATAATGCTGAATCAAAGCAGATTTCGGTACTCTTATCCATGGCTCAGCTCTCAGTACAACACAACTATCTAAGCTCGCTTGCTTGGCTAGGTTCATGACACCAAACCCATCGCCGAGCCACTCAAAGGCGATTGCCTGATAACGATACCACTGTTGCCGATCGGGCCAAACCCTCATTTGTTTACGGCTCGCTTCCTGTAATAAGATGAAATCCGCTTGCTGACTCAGCTGACTCAGCGTAACCAACCAGGAGTGCTGCTGCCCTTTATAACTATTCCAAACCAATAAAGAAAATGACGTTTTATTGGGAGGCCTTGGCGCAAATTCAGCGGAAGCAGCTGTATATTCTAAGCTTTGATTTTCACAGCCAGTCCATAAGGCTTGAGCTTCGATAGAGCAGAACAGCAAAATCACAGTAAAACACCGAATCACGGTAGCAAACCAGAAAGTCTTCAGTTTGTTCGGCGATTTGTGCAGCATAACTTCTTTGTTGAGTTCATCATTGGTGGTCATATAATGCCCTTGAATTCCATCAAACTTGTGGGCCTTTACGCTAAAAAGAAAGTCTAGCGATATCAGAAATATGCGACATACTTTAGCTATCATCTGCCAAGGAAGATCCGAATGCAATCAGCAAAACCGAAGATCTTAGTCCCAATATTTGCCGGAGGTGGGACTCGCTTACCCGCCCATATTGGCATTCTGGCGGCCCTAAAAGAACTGAATGTCCAGTTTTCGCATATTGTCGGAGTATCAGGCGGCAGTATCATCAGCGCCTTATTTGCCAGCGGCATGACAATTGAACAGATTAAGGCTATTGCACTAGACACCGATTTTGAACAATTTAAGGGATTCTCACTACTGAGCTTATTACGTAACGGTGGATTGTGCTCAGGAGACAAATTTGAAGCTTGGATAGATGATTTACTCGGCGGAGTCACCTTTGAGGAGCTCCCCGTGAAACTACACGTGGTAGCCACCGATGTTCGTTCCGGTTCACCGGTCGTGTTCGACGCGATTCAAACTCCCAAAGAAAAAGTATCTCGAGCGGTGCGATTTTCTATGTCGATCCCCCTTATCTTCTCTTTTAAGCCCTATCGAGAACACCTAATGGTCGATGGAAGTATCCTATCCGAAGACGCTTTACATCAAGACTGGGCAACAGACGGGACGCCAGTGATCTGTTTTCGCTTACGTGGAGACAATGACATCAAACCCCTGCAAACCAACGGTATATTTCCTCTAGCGGCTTATATTTCACTGCTTATTCGAACCTTCATGACCACCATTTCCCGCGAATATGTCAATGAGAAATTTTGGCATCGAACTATCGTAGTCAATACCGGAAATACCTCACCAGTAGACTTTCACCTTACCGATGAAGCCAAACTCAAGCTATTTGATAGTGGCTATCAAACTGCAATTCAAATCGTACCTACCAAGATTTGGCATCAACAATGCCCACTCCCCCAAACCCAACATAACCACGACTAGCTCAAACTTTCCAAAAAAAATACACTTTATTAACATTCACTTAACTTTGGCTGTAATCTAAAAGCTACACTAGAATACAAAGTTGTATCAACAAAAGAGAGCAGCATTATGTCACTCACCATCAAACATCGGTTAATATTCTTAGCCCTCGCGCCAGTGCTTATCTTGGCCACCAGCATGCTCGCGTTGACCATTTCTGAAACGCAAAAACTCAGCCTCGCTCAATCGGTTGCTACTAAACAAAGTATGCTGCAAATGAAAAAAGCTGAGCTCAAGTCCTATATGGATATGAGTTATTCTGCCATCGCCGAAATATACGAAAATGGAGGAACGCTCGAACAGGCTTTACCAATCCTGAAACGCCTTGAATATAGTAACAGTGGTTATATTTTCGGCTATACCAACCAAGGTGTTCGCGTGTTCATGGGCGGGGTGGATAAAGGGATCGGGGATAACTTTTGGGATCTGCAAGACAAACAAGGACAATACTTAATTCAAGGCCTGATTAAAGCATCAAAAAAAGGCGAGTTTTATACTTACTATTTTCCCAAACCGGGAAGTGATATCGCCCAGCCCAAACTAAGCTACGCCATTTATCTTGAGCGTTGGCAATTAATGCTTGGTACCGGTTTTTATACCGATGATGTTGATGCGGTTGTTTCCCAATTACAACAACAAGCAGAACAAAGCCTAAAATCTTCCATTACTTTTATAACAATTACTGCATTGATCTTATTAGGTCTAGCGCTACTGATTGGCTATCTTGTCAATAGGAGCATCATGACCCCACTACAAGACCTCAATCACTCCTTTAAAAAACTCGCCAGTGGCGATGCCGACTTAAGTGCTCGCCTGGAAACACACTACGTGCATGAGTTTGGTCAATTAGCAACCAACTTCAACGCTTTCATGTCTTTATTACATGAAATTATTAACATGGTTGGCAAAGTCGCCCGTGATGTCGCAGGAGAAACAACCTCTATGTCCAAGCGTGCAAATTCCGTTGACCAATTGTTAACAGAGCAGCGTGAAGAAACTGAACAAGTGGCCACTGCAATGACCGAAATGACCGCTTCTGCACACGATGTCTCAGACAATGCCACCCAGGCGGCAAGCTCAGCCCATCAAGCGGATGTTAACGCAGAGCAAGCAATGAACACGGTTGGTAGTGCGGTAGTAACGGTAAAAGACCTGGCAGAAGAAATTGCCCAAGCCAGTGAGGTCATCAGTAAACTCGAAGGTGATGTACAAAATATTTCTTCAGCCTTAAGCGTAATTCAAGCGATTGCCGAACAAACCAACCTACTCGCGCTCAATGCAGCGATTGAAGCCGCGCGAGCTGGCGAACAAGGCCGAGGGTTTGCCGTTGTTGCAGATGAAGTCCGCCAGCTTGCCAGTCGCACCCAACAAAGCACCGGCGAGATCCACACCATGATCGAACGTTTAAAAAATGGCTCTGATGCCGCGGTTACGGCCATGGATACGAGCCAACAACGTAGTACTGAAGCCGTCACTGGTGCCGATGCTGCCAATAATGCATTACTCTTGATTAAACAATCCATTCAACACATCATGGATATGAATGCATTGATCGCAACTGCCACCGATGAGCAAAGCCACGTAGGGCAAGAAATATCACAACGCATCGTACATATCGCCGATAAATCCAGCCAGTCGACAGCACTCGCTCAAGAAAACCGCAGTGGCAGCAGCAAATTAAAACAACGAGCGGAACAATTAGAAACCTTAGTAAACCGCTTCACCTTATAAAAACTACAAACCCATATGTTTAACCCTAAAGATTGAGGAACGAAGCTAAGCACAACAGAACTAAAGACTTTCCAAGGCCGATATATCGACCTTGGAAAACTCATCTCATAAATAGCCAAATAGAGCTATGAACTCCATTTGGCTATTCATGAGATGAAAATAAACACAAGTTATCGATCCCCCCAAGAAAACTCAGAGTCATGCCATCATCTAGCAACAGTTAATTATAAAACAAACAGTAAATATATCCGTTATTTATACTACAAAATCCTAACATAGCTGCCGATAAATCGATTATGCTGGCATTAATCCGTAATCTAAATAGCTCATCATTAAAACATCAAATTGAGAATCAGGAAGGATCCACGTATGTCTCTAACTATCCGCCAACGTTTATCGGTGTTAGCTCTAGCGCCGGTGTTACTCTTAGCTGCGAGTATGTTGCTACTCACTTATCACGAAACCCAGAAACTAAACCAATCTCAAAGCATTGAAACCGAGGCCAGCTTAATTGAGATGAAAAAGGAAGAGCTCAAAGCCTACCTCGATCTCAGCTACTCAGCAATCGTTCACATCTACGAACAGGGGGGGAGCTTGGAGCAAGCCGCGCCTATCCTAAGAAATATAAAATTTGGCAAAAACGGCTACTTATTTGCCTACGATTCAAAAGGCAAGCGCTGGGTACTCGGACAGAGTGATAAAGGACTCGGTGATAACTTTTGGAACTTGCAAGATAAAAAGGGCCAATACTTCATCCAAGGTCTAATAAAAGCTGCCAGACGTGGCGAGTTCTATACCTATTACTTTCCAAAGCCTGGTAGTGATGTTGCTCAACCGAAGCTTAGCTATGCCATCTACCTTGAGCGCTGGGATCTAACCATCGGAACTGGTTTTTATACGGATGATGTGGATACGCTCATCTCAAGCTTAAAAGAACACTCCGAACAAAGCCTACAATCATCGATGTTATTTATCAGCTTAATCGGCCTGGCCTTGCTGATCGTTGCCACAGTAATTGGGTATGTAATCAACCAAAGTATCATGGCACCTTTACAAGCCTTAAATCAGTCCTTCGCTAAGTTAGCCAGTGGTGACGCCGACCTAAGTGCTCGCCTAGAAACCGATTACGTCCACGAATTTGGTCAATTGGCAACGAACTTCAATTCCTTTATCGCGTTATTGCATGAGATTATCGGCATGGTTGGAAAGGTCGCGCATGATGTCGCCACAGAGACCGCCTCAATGTCTCAACGAGCCAGCTCAGTTGACCAACTACTGGTTGAACAGCGTGAAGAAACCGAACAAGTCGCTACCGCGATGACCGAAATGACAGCCTCAGCCCATGATGTCTCCGATAACGCAAACCAAGCGGCACACTCAGCTCAAGAAGTCGACAGCAATGCCGAACAGGCGATGAACACCGTTGGTAGTGCCGTCACCACCGTACAGTCACTCGCCGATGAAATCGCCCAAGCCAGTGAGGTGATTAGTAAACTCGAAGGTGATGTACAAAATATTTCTTCGGCCTTAAGCGTAATTCAAGGGATCGCCGAACAAACCAACTTACTCGCCTTAAATGCAGCGATTGAAGCCGCGCGAGCCGGTGAGCAAGGCCGAGGATTTGCGGTGGTTGCCGATGAAGTCCGCCAGCTTGCCAGCCGCACTCAACAAAGCACTGGCGAGATCCACACCATGATCGAACGTTTAAAAAATGGCTCCGATGCCGCAGTTTCTGCCATGGACAGTAGCCAACAACGCAGTACTGAAGCGGTGAGTGGTGCCAATGCTGCCAGCGATGCACTGCAATTAATTAAACAATCGATCCAGCACATCATGGATATGAATGCACTTATCGCAACCGCCACCGATCAACAGAGTCATGTCGGACACGAAATATCACAACGGGTCGTGCAAATTGCCGACCAATCCAGCGAGTCTGCTACTTTGGCCCAAGAAAATCGCAGCAGCGGTCTCAACCTGAAACAACGCGCCGAAGAACTCGAAGCACTCGTGAAACGCTTTACTTTATAAGCCACTCGCTTAAGGCAAGCCAATCGCGACATAAAAAAGCCACCTTACGGTGGCTATTTTATCAACGAGCGCTTTAACCTACGTTAACCCGTGCGTTGCGGAAGATCCGCATCCAAGGACTATCTTCACGCCAATCATCCGGGTGCCAGGAGTTGGCAACCGTCCGGAACACCCGCTCTGGGTGAGGCATCATAATCGTCACTCGACCATCGGCAGTAGACAGCCCGGTAATACCTAAAGGCGAACCATTCGGGTTGGCTGGGTATTGCATGGTCGCATCACCATAGTTGTCCACATAACGCAGTGCAACCGTACCACTTTGCGCCAGTGCGTCGAGGTGAGCTTGGTCACGCACTTCCATCCGCCCTTCACCATGCGATACAGCGATGGGCATTTGTGAACCCGCCATCCCATTCAAAAAGATTGATGGCGATTGCTGAACTTCCACTAGACTAAAGCGAGCCTCAAAACGCTCTGATTCGTTGCGCACGAAACGTGGCCACAAATCAGCGCCTGGAATTAATTCACTTAGATTAGACAGCATTTGACAGCCGTTACAAACCCCCAAAGCGAAGGAATCATTGCGTTGGAAGAATTGACTAAATTGCTCACGAGCCCGCGAATTAAACAGGATGGACTTCGCCCAACCTTCACCCGCGCCCAAAACATCACCATAAGAAAAACCGCCACAGGCCACTAAACCTGCAAATTTATCTAAGCTGACGCGCCCTGCCAGTATGTCACTCATGTGCACATCCACCGCAGCGAAGCCCGCCCGGTCAAAGGCGGCGGCCATTTCGTGATGCGAGTTCACTCCTTGCTCACGCAAGATAGCCATTTCTGGTTTTAAACCTTTAAGGATATAAGGCGCAGCAACGTCTTCATGGATGTCGAAGCTTAAGCCCACATTTAAACCAGGGTCGGCAGCATCTAGCTTGGCATCAAATTCTTGCTTGGCACACTCAGGGTTGTCACGTAAGGCTTGCATCTGATGGGTGGTTTCCGCCCAAATGCTCCGATAATGAGTGCGAGTATTGGCAAGCACCACTTCCCCATTGCGAGTAAAGCGGATCGCATCATCGCTATTGAGTGAGCCAATCACATGACTACAGCTGGCTAAACCATGACCAGCCAAGATATTAAGTACCGCTTCTTTGTGTTCAGTTTTCACCTGAATCAAAGCGCCTAACTCTTCACTAAATAATACATCAACCACTTCACCTGCTAACAAATCAAGCGCGATATCCACGCCACAGTGACCAGCAAAAGCCATCTCTGCAACCGTGGTAAACAAGCCACCATCACTCCGGTCATGATAGGCTAGCAATTTCTGTTCTGCGGTTAATACCTGAATCGCATTAAAGAAACCTTTTAATAACTCTGGCGAATCCACATCAGGAACTTGATTACCCAGCTGCTTATAAACCTGAGCCAAACAGGATGCGCCCATGCGGTTTTTACCCTGACCTAAATCAATCAAGATCAAGTCGCTATCGCCTTGGTCATTACGCAACTGCGGCGTGACCGTTAAACGAATATCGTCAACTTTAGCAAAAGCACTAATAATCAGTGAAAGTGGTGCCGTAACCGACTTCTCTTGGCCATCTTCTTGCCAAGCAGTCTTCATCGACATCGAGTCTTTGCCCACCGGAATAGTAAGCCCTAGCGCTGGACATAACTCTTCGCCCACCGCTTTGACTGCTGCATAAAGTCCCGCGTCTTCGCCGGGGTGGCCAGCAGCCGACATCCAGTTAGCCGATAACTTGATATGATTCAGTGAACCAATGTTTGTAGCTGCAATATTGGTTAAGGCTTCGGCGACCGCTAAACGCGCCGAGGCGGCATGATCAATCAAGGCCGCAGGGGTACGCTCGCCCACAGACATCGCTTCACCATGATAGCTATCGTAACTGGCGGCCGTTACGGCGCAGTTGGCAACCGGCACCTGCCAAGGGCCAACCATTTGATCTCGCGCCACCAGTCCAGTTACACTGCGATCACCAATGGTAATCAGAAAGGTTTTCTCAGCAATCGTTGGCAAACGCAATAAGCGTTCAGCCGCTTCACCTAGCTCAATTTTTGCGGTATCAAAAGCGGGACCGTTAAAGCGAGCGCTTTGCACATCGCGATGCATCTTCGGCGCTTTACCCAGTAAAACTTCCAAGGGCATACGGATCGGATCATTAGCAAAGTGCGAATCATGCAAAACAAGGTCACGCTCTTCGGTCGCCACGCCAATCACTGCGTAAAGTGCCCGCTCACGCTTACAAATCGCGTCAAATACCTCGAGGTGTTCCGGAGCAACCGCTAACATATAGCGCTCTTGTGATTCGTTACACCATATCTCTAAAGGTGACATGCCAGGCTCATCATTCGGAACCGCGCGCAGATCAAACACACCGCCACGGCCACCGTCATCGACCAGCTCAGGACAAGCATTGGATAGGCCACCAGCACCAATATCGTGAATGAAGGCAATGGGATTATCGTCCCCCATTTGCCAACAACGATCGATCACTTCCTGACAACGGCGTTCCATTTCTGGATTTTCTCGTTGCACCGAAGCAAAATCGAGATCTTCGCTGGATTGGCCAGAGGCCATCGAAGAGGCTGCACCGCCGCCAAGTCCAATATTCATAGCTGGGCCACCCAGCACGATGATTTTGGCTCCGACTGGAATTTCGCCTTTTTCTACGTGATCTTCGCGAATATTCCCCAAACCACCAGCCAACATAATGGGCTTGTGATAACCGCGAACTTCTTGGCCGTTAAAACTTTCCACTTGTTCTTCGTAAGTACGGAAGTAACCTAAAATATTCGGTCGACCGAACTCATTGTTAAAGGCCGCGCCACCTAATGGCCCTTCAATCATAATTTCTAAGGCGTCAACGATGCGGCTTGGCTTACCAAAATCACTTTCCCAGGCTTGTTCAAAACCAGGAATACGCAGATTACTGACGGTAAAACCAACCATACCAGATTTAGGTTTTGACCCTCTGCCAGTTGCCCCTTCATCACGAATTTCACCACCAGAACCGGTTGCGGCACCAGGATAGGGAGAAATCGCCGTGGGATGGTTATGAGTTTCAACCTTCATCAAAATATGGATTGCTTCTTGATGGTAGTTATATTGTTTAGTTTCACTATTCGGGAAAAAACGCCCAGCCACCGAACCAGTCATTACCGCGGCGTTATCTTTGTAGGCAGATAACACATAATCACTATTCAACTCATAGGTATTTTTGATCATTTTGAACAAAGACTTAGGCTGTTTCACCCCGTCAATCGTCCAATCTGCATTAAAGATCTTATGGCGACAGTGTTCCGAGTTTGCTTGCGCAAACATCATCAACTCGACGTCATTCGGATTACGCTTCATCTTCTCGAAATTTTCCACTAAGTAGTCAATCTCGTCATCCGCAAGCGCCAAGCCCAAGGCTTGGTTGGCTTGCTCTAAAGCAGCCTTACCGCCACCAAGAATATCGACCGATGCAAAAGGCGCTGGGCTAGCATGTTCAAATAAAGCCGCCACCGACTCCATTTCAGCAAATACAACTTCCATCATGCGATCATGAATTAAAGCCTTCACTTGGCTCAACTGAGCTTCGTTTAAAGTCTCAGTTGACTCAATATAATAAGCTATCCCGCGTTCTAAACGTTGCACATTGCTTAAACCACAATTGTGCGCAATATCGCTCGCTTTTGAGGACCAAGGAGAAATAGTGCCTGGGCGAGGAGTGACTAATAGTAATTGCCCTGCAGGTTGATGTTCCGCAATAGTCGGACCATAGGTCAACAGCTTATCCAATATTTGCTGCTCGACATCGCTTAAATCATTAGCAATATCAGCAAAATGCATAAACTCAGCATAAATAGAACTAATGTTCAGATCTTGCTCTGCGCAACGTTTTAGCAATTGCGCAACTCGAAACTCAGACAGTGCAGGTGCACCACGTAGTACCAACATATTAATGTGCTCGCTTTTCCAGATGGAGGTGGGAGGGGGAAATTGCGCGTATTATAGATAAAAACCGCCACAATGGTAAACAAAACGTTAGCTTAACGAGGAAAAGCAAGCTTAATGCTAGACAGCTAGCCAGATATCCATAAAATCAAAGCTAATTATAGAAATAGGAAGCACATTAGATGATGAAACAGCAGCGCTCAGCAATCTTATTAGCGTTGCTTGCCTTATTGTTTTTACAAGGCTGTGACCCAAAACCCTTTAGTTCTGAGCTGGAGCAGATCCGTCAACGTGGTAAACTGCGAGTCGGCACCTTATATAATCAGCAGGTATTTTATTACGACCAGCATGAACAACCTGCTGGTATGGAATATGAGCTGCTGGAAGGTTTTGCTACCTACTTAGGTGTCGAGTTACAGATGGTGCCACTCTATAATCAAACCGAACTGTATCGTGGATTACAGCATCAACAGGTCGACTTACTGGGCGCTGCGCTTTCCCCAACACCGGCACTCGCCGAAAACTTTCGCTTCTCACCAGAAATTTACCAAGTAGATGCCAAGGTGGTTTATAAAAAGAACACCTTTAGACCACGAGATATTAGCCAGGTGGATGCGCCCATATGGATCACCGCGGGAAGTTACCATCAACCCTTGTTAAACGCTTATAAAAAGGACAATCCCGAACTAGAAATTGAAGTCACTGATCGTCTGGATAGCAGCGAATTACTAAAAAGCATCGTCGATGAAGAGATCCGTTTTGCCTTGGTCGACAATACGACCCTCTCCCTACATCAACGCTTTTATCCGGATTTAGCCGAAGCCTTTACCCTTCATCAGGGCGCTCCCGTGGTATGGATGGTGAAACGCTTCAGTGATGACAGCCTCTATAGCGCGTTAATCGAATACATCGGTCAAAAGCACGCAAACGGCGATATTACTCAACTCTATGAACGCTATTTAGGCCATATTCAGCGATTTGACTATGTCGATACCCGAGCCTTTTTACGAGCAACAGCATCTCGCCTACCTAAATATAATAATTGGTTTAAACAATATGCGGGACAGCTAGATTGGCGTTTGTTAGCCTCTGTCTCCTATCAAGAGTCTCATTGGCGACCTCAGGCTAAATCATTTACCGGCGTGCGTGGTATGATGATGCTCACCCTCCCCACAGCAAAATCGGTGGGTGTGACCAATCGACTCGACCCCGAACAAAGTATTCGCGGAGGTGCGCAATACTTAGAAAAGCTGATTGAAAAAGTTCCCGATAGTGTTCATAACGAAGATCGGATCTGGTTTGCTTTAGTGGCCTATAATATTGGTTTTGGTCATATGCTGGATGCCCGCAGAATCACTCGCATCCAAGGGGGCGACCCAAATGCGTGGGTAGATGTCAAAGAAAGTCTACCCTTGTTAATGCGCAAGAAGTGGTACCAACAAACCCGCTACGGCTATGCACGAGGACAAGAAGCCTATAACTACGTGAATAATATTCGGCAATATTACCAAAGCTTGTTATGGCTAGAAGCGCAGAAAAAAGAAGAACAGCGCCAACAGCAATTAATACAAAATATGCAGCCCCCCTTAGACGATAACTTCGAAGATGAGCATAATATTCCGAACAAAATAGAGGTAAGCACCAAAGATTAGAGAATCATCTTGACGAAATGTCATAATTTTGTCATGTTTTACACTTAATCTTGCTTAAGATTAAAATGTAAAAGCGTCCTAGAGAGGATAGTATGATAAGAAGAAAACGTGTTACCCTTCATTCGCCACGTCGCCGTATTCAATTGGCTCGTCAGCATCGTAAGGTTTTATTAAGACAACGCTCTTATGCCTTGTCAGAGATGGAGTTCGTCAGTTACGCTGAATAACTCACTTTAACTGTTGTTTTTTTCGCAACTTATGTTGTTCACGACGACCGCGAAAAAAACGACTAAGTTTCTCACTACAACACTCCGCTAATATCCCTCTTTCAATCTCAACACGATGATTTAACTGTTCTGTGTCGACAATATTAAACACACTACCAGCAGCCCCCGTTTTTAAATCCTGAGCACCAAATACCAGGCGTTTTATTCGGGCATGAACCATTGCACCAGCACACATCGTACAAGGCTCGAGAGTGACGTACAGGGTTGTATCAAGCAGCCGGTAATTCCCAATTTTTTTTCCCGCTTCACGTAGCGCCAATATTTCAGCGTGAGCCGTGGCATCATTCAGAGTAATGGTTTGATTCCAACCCTCTCCAACCACTTTCCCTTGATGCACGACCACAGCCCCCACTGGCACTTCACCTTGTTGTTCAGCTCTATCGGCTAAAGCCAAGGCATGCTTCATCCAGTCTATATCTGTCGTATCCAAAGGCTTTCTCAGCTTCAACAAAATCGGGTCGCTATTGTAAACCTGAACCACTATAAGTTGAAAGACACTCTGCCCTTTGTTTTTATAACAGGAGATTAATATCAATTTGATGAATAATATGATCAACTTATTGCACAGAATAAATCGGCCAGCCACGAGGTATAAAGTGCTGTCATTGGTCGCTCTAATTACAAGGCGTATAACGCTACTACGGCGATTTAGGCCCGTAAAAATGAACAGATAATTCGTCATACCGAAAGCCATTAAAGCTCAACGAACAGCGCATCCTCATGCCAACTAGGCACACTTACTCTATAACTTGATTTTTTGGCAATAAAAAAGCCGACCAAGGTCGGCTTTTTTCGTTCAGTAAACCCGCTTATTCAGCAGGGGTTTCCACGGCGGCTTCAGCTGGTGCTGCAGCTTCTTTAATGCTCAAGCGAACGCGACCCTGGCGGTCTACTTCCAACACCTTAACTTTAACGATATCGCCAACAGTCAAGTGGTCAGAAACGTTAGCAACTCGCTCTTGAGAAATTTGCGAGATGTGAACTAAACCATCTTTACCAGGAAGAATTTCAACGAATGCACCGAAGTCTGCAAGACGAACCACTTTACCTTCGTAGAATTGACCCGCTTCAACTTCTGCGGTGAGCTGCTGAATACGCTTAATCGCTTCTTGCGCTTGCGCGTTGTCAGTTGCGGCAACTTTCACGGTACCGTCATCTTCAATTTCAATAGTGGTGCCGGTTTCATCGGTCAATGCACGAATAGTTGCGCCGCCTTTACCGATCACATCTTTGATCTTCTCTGGGCTGATCTTAATGGTGTGGATACGTGGTGCAAATTCGGAGATCTCTTCACGAGAAGTACCAATCGCTTGGTCCATCACACCCAAAATATGTAAACGCGCGCCTTGTGCTTGACGTAGGGCGATTTCCATAATTTCTTTGGTAATACCTTCAATTTTGATATCCATCTGCAATGCAGAGATACCTTCAGAAGAACCCGCTACTTTAAAGTCCATGTCGCCTAGGTGATCTTCATCACCTAAAATGTCAGAAAGCACAACAAAGTTATCACCTTCTTTCACCAGACCCATTGCGATACCCGCAACCGAAGCTTTAATTGGAACACCAGCATCCATCAATGCCAATGAGCTACCACAAACCGAAGCCATTGAGCTTGAACCGTTTGATTCAGTAATTTCTGAAACTACACGTACTGTATACGGAAACTCCTCAGAACTTGGCATTACCGCAGCAACACCACGTTTTGCCAGGCGACCATGACCAATTTCACGACGTTTAGGTGAGCCAATAAAGCCAGTTTCACCAACACAGTAAGGAGGGAAGTTGTAGTGCAACATAAAGCGAGAGGTTTGCAAGCCAGCCAATGAATCAATCATCTGAGCATCACGTTCGGTACCTAAAGTACAAGTCACTAAGGCCTGAGTTTCACCACGAGTAAAGACCGCACTACCGTGAGTCCGCGGTAATACACCAGTCATCACGTCCAGCGCGCGGATCATATCAGGTTCGCGACCATCGATACGAGGCTCGCCAGCAATAATGCGTGAACGCACTACATTTTTCTCTAATTTACCGAGTTCATCGCCAATATCTTGTGAGTCAAGTTCAACATCTTCGGCACTAATGGCTTCGATTACTTCTTTCTTGATTTCGCCAACTTTCGCATAACGCTCAGCTTTATCGGTAATTTGATAAGCGGCAGTTAATTTTGCTTCAGCAAGTACCGCGACTTTATCTTTAAGTTCAACGTTAACTGCCGGCGCTTGCCAATCCCATGCGGGTTTAGCTGCTTCTTCACATAGTTCTTTAATCGCAGTAATGACTGCATTCGATTGCTCATGACCGTAGACTACCGCGCCTAACATCACTTCTTCAGATAATAGCTCAGCTTCAGACTCAACCATCAATACTGCACTTTCAGTACCCGCAACAACTAAATCTAGTTTGCTTTCTGGTAGTTCTTCGGTGGTTGGGTTAAGAATGTAATTACCATCAATGTAACCCACTCGAGCCGCGCCAATCGGGCCATTGAATGGAATACCAGAAAGGCTTAACGCTGCAGAAGTACCAATCAAAGCCACAATATCAGGCTGCACTTGTGGGTTGACAGACACCACAGTCGCAACAACTTGAACTTCGTTGACGAAGCCTTCAGGGAACAGTGGACGGATTGGACGGTCAATCAAACGTGCGATTAAGGTTTCATCTTCTGAAGGGCGACCTTCGCGTTTGAAGAAACCGCCAGGAATTTTACCTGCTGCGTAAGTACGTTCTTGGTAGTTCACAGTCAACGGGAAGAAATCTTGGCCAGGCGTAGCGGTTTTCTTACCCACTACCGATACAAATACTGTTGTATCATCCATAGTTACCATTACAGCAGCGGTTGCTTGGCGAGCGATTGCGCCAGTTTCGATGGTGACTGTATTCTCACCGTATTTAAACGTTTTTACGATAGGATTCACGTGAATTTCCTTTAATTTATGTGCTCTTTTAATTCGCGCTAAAGTATAAAACAATGCTATGCCAAAAGATAACTTTATCCTTACTAAAACCGTCGTTATCGGGCTGGTTTTATGAATTTTATTAAGCGAACGAAAAAGGGAGCCATTAGGCTCCCTTTAGATATTCTGTTTTGCTAAGGTCTATGATTAGCGACGTAGACCTAATTTAGCGATCAATTCAACATAGCTCGCTTGATTTTTACGCTTCAAATAGTCAAGCAATTTACGACGTTGGCTAACCATACGTAGTAGACCACGACGACTGTGGTGATCGTGAATGTGCTTCTTGAAGTGACCTTGCAAATGGTTGATTTGTGCAGTTAACAAAGCAACTTGAACTTCAGAAGAACCAGTGTCTCCTGCTTCACGCGCGTATTCTGCAACGATTGCTGCTTTTTCTGTGCTACTTAGTGACATACTAACTCCTAAAAATTTAAATTTACTCATCGCCAATCACTAACTCAGCGATGAAGGACGCGCATTATATAGCGCTAAATTCGTAGTTGCAAGCGAAACACTTAACTATCGACGCTCTGAATTAAGCGCTTCGGTGCAACCAAACCATCATCATTCAGCTGGCCTATTCCCACAAAACGAGCAGGCTCACCAATGGTGATTCTAAATACATCATTCAGCGGCGCACCGGCAACTTGTAGTGCTTGTCCCTGCATTAAGTAGCCGCCTAAGTCTTCAGGAATGTTTACCTCAGCTAAATGCGCAACCGCCGAATCCATCGGCAACAATAGCGGGTCTAACAACTCTTTAGGTGCAATCTCGCTTTGATTCGCTTGCTCTAACAGCGCATCAAGCTGCTCGGGAGTCACCATCCGCTCACTTGGGTAATCAGCCACCTGTGAGCGATGTAATTTCACCACATGCGCACCACAGCCAAGCATCTCACCTAAATCATCAATAATGGTGCGAATATAGGTACCTTTACTGCAATGAACATCCAGTGTCAGCATATCGCCATCAAGAGAAATAAAGTTATTCTCGTAAACGGTAATCGGTCGAGCCTCGCGCTCAATCGTGATGCCTTCACGAGCATAGCTATATAAAGGACGACCATTATGTTTTAGTGCCGAAAACATCGATGGAACTTGATTGACTGGCCCACGAAATGAATCTAAAGTCTGCTCAATTTGAGTTTTAGTCACCTGAACCGGGCGCGTGTCGACCACTTCACCATCCGAGTCTGAAGTATTGGTTCGAACACCTAACTGAGCCGTCACCTGATAACGCTTATCCGAATCGAGTAAAAACTGAGAAAATTTAGTCGCTTCACCTAAGCAAATCGGTAACATACCGGTAGCCAGTGGATC
Source organism: Agarivorans sp. QJM3NY_30 (assembly GCF_050870855.2). GTDB lineage: Bacteria > Pseudomonadota > Gammaproteobacteria > Enterobacterales > Celerinatantimonadaceae > Agarivorans. Next base: position 3,557,404 of record NZ_CP194038.2, read on the forward strand.
AAGTGCGCCAGTGTGTCCAGCCTTCTGGGCGAAATAAATACGCTTCACTCGCTGAAGGATACCGTTTGAGGACACCCCCGTCGGTTTGTTTAGCAGTAAGATGCCGTCAATCGCACGGCCCTTTTTTCTGCGCCCTTGCACCATTACTCGTCCTCTTTCGCTTGCTCATCTGATTGTTCTTGTTCAAGAGTACGACCCGATGCAGCGGCTTTCTGCTGATCATTTTTCACTGCGCTACTCGCCAACTCAGTCATCCTCAAACCTTCACGTAAAGAACCATCATATTGGAAACGTAGTTCCGGCACTGCACGTAGACGCATTGCTTTGGCTAACAAGTGGCGAACATAGGGTTGATGTTCACTTAACGCTTCCAAGCTAGCTTTAACCGCTTCTTCGCTGTCATCTAAGAAAGTGACAAACACTTTGGCATAGGATAAATCACGGGTCACATCAACGGCAGACACCGTGACCAGACTTAAACGGGAATCACGTACTTCGCGTTGTAATATCACCGCGACTTCTTTCTGAATTTGTTGGGCCACCCGGTCTGGACGGCTAAATTCTCTAGGCATCATTATTCTCCTGATACCACTCCCATAGGGAGCGTAGAAACAACAATGGGGGCGCAAGCCCCCATTTAAGAGATATCGTTAAACCTTACACCTAAAGTGTACGTTGAACTTCAACAATCTCAAATACTTCAATTTGGTCGCCAGCACGAACATCATTATAGTTCTTCACGCCGATACCACATTCCATACCGTTACGAACTTCGTTCACATCATCTTTAAAGCGACGTAATGATTCAAGCTCGCCTTCATAGATAACAATATTATCACGTAATACACGAATAGGATTTGAGCGCTTCACGCTACCTTCCAGAACCATACAACCAGCAATCGCACCCAGTTTTGGTGACTTAAATACGTCACGAACTTCAGCTAAGCCCATAATTTGTTGTTTGAATTCTGGCGCTAATAGGCCGGTCATTGCGCTCTTCACTTCATCGATCAGATCGTAAATTACACTGTAGTAATGTAAGTCAACATTTTCTGATTCGATAATACGGCGAGCGGTCGCATCGGCACGAACGTTAAAGCCAAGCACAATCGCATTTGAAGCGGCAGCTAAAGTCGCATCAGTTTCGGTAATACCACCAACACCACGGCCAATGATACTAACTTTGACTTCATCAGTAGACAATTTTTGCAATGAATCCGAAATCGCTTCTAGTGAACCTTGTACATCAGACTTCAAGACAATATTTAATTCTTGAACTTCACCTTCTTCCATGTTGGCAAACATGTTTTCTAGTTTAGATTTTTGCTGACGCGCTAGTTTCACATCACGGAATTTACCTTGGCGATACAAGGCAACTTCACGCGCTTTTTTCTCATCACGAACAACCGTTGCTTCATCACCCGCTTGCGGAACACCAGAGAGACCAAGAATCTCTACAGGAATAGACGGTCCGGCACCTTCGATGTCTTTACCATTTTCATCTTTCATGGCGCGAATACGTCCGTACTCTAAACCACAAAGTATAATGTCACCACGTTTCAATTGGCCATGTTGAACCAAGATTGAAGCTATCGGGCCGCGGCCTTTATCAAGACGAGATTCGATGACCACACCCGATGCAGCACCGACATGACTCGCTGTAAGCTCTAATACATCAGACTGCAATACAATGGCTTCTAAAAGCTCATCGATCCCTTCACCACTTTTCGCCGAGACGTGAACAAACTGAACATCACCGCCCCAGTCTTCTGGGATAACTTCGTGTTGAGAAAGCTCATTTTTGACCCGATCCGGATCAGCGCCTTCTTTATCCATCTTGTTCACAGCAACCACTAACGGAACGCCAGCTGCGCGAGCGTGCTGGACGGCCTCTACAGTCTGTGGCATCACACCGTCATCAGCAGCAACGACTAATACCACGATATCAGTCGACTTAGCACCACGAGCACGCATAGAGGTAAACGCCGCGTGTCCCGGAGTATCTAAGAAGGTGATCATGTTACCATTAGTTTCTACATGGTAAGCACCAATGTGCTGGGTGATACCGCCAGCTTCACCATCGGCAACTTTAGCGCGACGAATATAGTCAAGTAAGGATGTTTTACCGTGGTCAACGTGGCCCATGATGGTCACAACTGGCGCACGGGTTGTTTTCTCACCCGTCGATTCAGCTTCTTGCATCACTTGTTCTTCAAGCGCGTTTTCTTTAACCAGCACCACTTTATGACCAAGCTCTTCAGCAACCAAAGTTGCAGTTTCTTGATCGATGACTTGGTTAATGGTTGCCATTGCACCCATCTTCATCATCGCTTTAATGACTTCGGTCGCTTTTACCGCCATTTTAGAGGCTAGCTCGCCGACAGAAATGGTTTCACCAATGCGCACTTCACGTTCTACTGGTTGAGCTGGTTTGTTAAAACCATGCTGCATTGCTGTAGGCGTAGCCACTTGACGTTTGTTTCCTTTGCGGCCACCACGACGAGAGTTGTTATCGTCGTTTTGCTTCGCTTTACGCTTCTTACGACGAGGAGCTTCGGCTTTTTGCTCTTGCTCATCTTCAGCAGCACGCGCATAAGTAGACGTTGTTACATGGTAATCAGCTGACTCTTCTCGCTTCTTACGTAGTTTTTCTTCTTCAGCCCAGCGCGCAGCGTTTTCAATCGCTAGCTTTTTAGCTTCTTCTGCTTTTTTCTCAGCTTCAGCTTCAGCTTTAGCCACTGCAGCTTCTTCTTGCTTGCGTAAAATATCAGCCGCTTCTTTCTCTGCAGCTAATTGCTCTGGTGATTTTGCTGCATCGGCCTGTTGCTTCTCAGCTTCCTTCGCTTTAGCGGCTTTCGCTGCAGCGGCAGCTTTTTCTTCGCGTTTCACTTTTTCTTCAGCTTCGCGCTTAGCATTTTCTTCAGCCGCTTTCTTAGCCGCTTCAGCTGCAACTAAACGTGCTTGTTCTTCCGCTTCAAGACGCGCTTTTTCTTCGGCTTCTTGTTTCGCTTGCTCTTCTACGGTGCTACGTTTGACATAAGTGCGTTTTTTACGCACTTCAACTTGCACTGCGCGCTTACCGCCGCTACCCGCGACACTCAAGGTGCTCTTGGTGGTGCGTTTAAGTGTCATACGGCTTGGAGAGCTCTCTTCGCCGTGCTGTTGTTTTAGATGCTCAAGAAGCTTAGCTTTCTCTTCTTGAGTCACCGAGTCCGTTAAAGATTTCTGAATGCCTGCATCTGCAAATTGCTGAATTAGCTTATCTTCGTTTGTTCCCACGTCGGTCGCGAGTTGTTTAATTGAAACTTCTGTCATCGGGCTATTATCCTCCGTCGACCTTATTCTTCGTCGCCAAACCAGCAAATCTGTCTGGCAGCCATAATTAGTTCGCCGGCTTTTTCGTCCGACAATTCTTCAATATCTTCTAGCTCATCAATCCCTTGTTCTGCGAGATCTTCAAGGGTCACAATCCCCTTACTTGCCATAACAAATGCCAAGTGGCGCTCCATTCCCTCGAGAGCGAGTAATTCTTCGCTAGGCTCAGCATTATCCAAAGACTCTTCTTTCGCTAAAGCTTCGGTCACCAATGCCGCCTTGGCTCGTTCACGCAAGGCATTAACTGTGTCTTCATCAAGACCATCAATACTTAACAGCTCATTCACTGGTACGTAAGCGATCTCTTCTAAAGTGGTAAAACCTTCATCAGCCAGTACCGTTGAAAACTCTTCATCAATATCAAGGTATTGAATAAAAGTATCGATGGCTTTTTGTGCTTCCGCTTGATGCTTGTTATTTGCCTCTTCAACTGTCATTACGTTCAGTTCCCAGCCAGTAAGCTGTGAAGCCAAACGAACATTCTGACCGTTGCGGCCAATTGCTTGAGCTAGATTATCTTGTTCAACGGCGATATCCATAGAATGGCTATCTTCGTCGACAATGATAGAAGCAACTTCCGCTGGAGCCATTGCGTTAATCGCAAACTGTGCGGCGTTGTCATCCCATAATACAATATCAACACGCTCATTATCCAACTCACCCGAGACGGCTTGAACACGTGCACCACGCATACCAACACAAGCACCCACAGGGTCAATGCGTCGGTCATTACTCTTCACCGCAATTTTTGCACGAGAACCAGGATCACGAGCAGCCGCGACGAGATCGATCATCTCTTCAGCGATTTCTGGAACTTCAATGCGGAATAACTCAATCAACATTTCCGGACGAGTACGGCTCATAAATAACTGAGCACCGCGAGCTTCCGGCTTCACTTCGTATAGCAAACCGCGTACTCGGTCACCGGGGCGAAACGCTTCACGCGGTAGCGATTCTTCGCGATGGATAACCGCTTCTGCATTGTTGCCTAAATCAACAATGATATTTTCGCGGCTTACTTTTTTAACAATACCGGTTACTAATTCATTCACTTGATCAAAGTACTGTTCGACCACTTGAGCACGTTCTGCTTCACGTACTTTTTGAACAATAACTTGCTTAGCTGTTTGCGTGGTAATCCGGTCAAATACAACCGACTCAATTTGTTCCTCAACGTAATCACCAAGTTCGATGCTAGGCTCTTCATATTGAGCCGCATCTAGGGTGATTTCACGATATGGATTTTCAATGGCTTCTTGATTTTCTACCACTCGCCAGCGACGGAACGTTTCAAAACTACCGTCTTTTCGGTCAATATCGACACGAACTTCGATATCACCTTCGTATTTTTTCTTGGTTGCTGTAGCTAAAGCCACTTCCATAGCTTCAAAAATCTTCTCGCGCGGCAATGCTTTTTCATTCGATACCGCGTCAACAACCAACAAGACTTCTTTGTTCATTCCTCACCCTCTTCAATCAAATTGGGGAACTAGATGCGCTTTTTGCACGTTGCCTAGCGCTATCCGATGTTGTTCTGATGCAACTGCGAGCACGACGGTGTCGTCTTCAACAGCAATGATTTCGCCCTGCCATTTTCGACGGTTACTCACTGGCATACGTAATTGAATAAATACAATTTCGCCAATAAAACGTTGATAATGCTCTGCTTTAAACAGAGGACGCTCTAAACCAGGAGATGACACCTCAAGGTTATATTCTGTACTAATTGGATCTTCTACATCCAATATGGCGCTAGCTTGTCGACTAACATCCGCGCAATTGTCTACATTAATCCCATCTTCATGATCGATGAAAAGACGAACAATAGAATGCTTGCCAGCACTTACGTATTCGATGCCTAACAACTCAAACCCTAGCGCTTCAACCGCTGGTGTAAGCATGTCAGTGAGTCTTTGTTCTACAGTTGCCAAGGTTTCCCTCCAGAAACAAAAAAAGGGCGTAATAGCCCAGTTCTAGCACCTAAGGTGCGGCGAAAAAATAACAAAAAGCCCCGATGAAGCGGGGCTTTTAAATTTCTGAGCCTTTAAAAACTATTCACACCAGGTGTTGAATAGTTGGTTGCGGGAGCCGGATTTGAACCGACGACCTTCGGGTTATGAGCCCGACGAGCTACCAGACTGCTCCATCCCGCGTCCGAATTGCCGAAGATTATACCAATCACTCGTCAAGGATGCAAAAATAACTATTGGTGCCGAGAGCGGGACTTGAACCCGCACGTCCATAGGACACTACCCCCTCAAGGTAGCGTGTCTACCAATTCCACCACCTCGGCAGTTTAAACTAGTTTGGAACGTCACTACCTGGTGTAGCCGGCAATGCTGGTACATCACCTTCAGGTACTACTTGCTCAGCAACTGGCTGAGACAAATCGCTCCACTCATCAACTTGTTTACTTTGTTTGGCTGAAAGGTTGCCTAACGCCAAGCTGATAAGAATAAATAACATTGCACAAATAGCGGTTGAACGAGTTAGGAAGTTACCTGAACCAGAAGAACCAAATACTGTGTTAGATGCACCGGAACCAAAAGATGCACCCATATCAGCGCCTTTGCCTTGTTGGATCAATACGAGACCAATCAACGACAATGCCACTAACAAATAAACTACTAATAAAATTTCGTACATTCTCTTTCACCTAAGTGTGGGTCGGTCATTATTCCGACCGTCAATTAGTGAAACACAAGTCACCAAAGCGGGCGAGATATTAGCGAACCTATGCGTTTAATACAAGCAACAACTTAAAAAAAGTCACATTCTTCGTTCAACCGTTTAAATATCGTGCACTTCAAACAAATATTAAGCACATGCGGCGCGCACGGCTTCGGCAATATCATTGGCACATTGTTCAACCAGAGCTGAATCAGCCCCTTCGACCATCACTCTTAATAACGGCTCGGTTCCAGACTTGCGCAATAAAACTCGACCACTATCGGCCAATTGTTGTTCAGCTTTCGCCTGCGCTAATTTAACCAGTTCACTATTTAAGGGATCCGACTCGCCTTTAAAACGAACATTCACCAATAACTGAGGATAAAGAGTGAGCTCAGCCAACAAACCACGTAGGCTTTGCTTTTGAGCCAACATCGCCGCTAATACTTGTAAGGCGGCAACAATACCATCACCGGTGGTGGTATGTCCTAAACAAATAATATGTCCTGAGTTTTCTCCACCGAAAGACCAACCTTTCTCTGAGAGCTGCTCCATGACATAGCGGTCACCAACTTTGGCTCGACTAAACGGAATATCCATGCCCAAAAAGGCTTGCTCAAGCGCCAAATTACTCATCAGAGTCCCCACAACACCACCGCTTAGGCGCTGACCTAACTGGGCATCTTTGGCTAAAATATAAAGGATCTCATCACCATCAACTTCGACACCATATTGGTCAATCATCATGACGCGGTCACCATCACCATCGAGGGCAATTCCTAAATCTGCTTGATGCTCTAATACTTGCTCCGCCAATAAACGGGTATCGGTCGCACCACACTTGTCATTGATGTTTAATCCATTGGGTTGGTTACCAATAGCGACAACCTCGGCACCCAGTTCACTGAAGACCTTCGGCGCAATGTGGTAAGTCGCACCATGCGCACAGTCAACCACAATTTTTAAGCCCGCGAGACTAAATTTGTTAGGAAACGTACTCTTGCAAAATTCGATATAACGACCAGCTGCATCTTCAATACGTCTGGCCTTCCCCAAGCTGGCTGAATCGACACAAGTCATGGGATTGTCCAACTCTGCCTCAATCGCCAGTTCAACATCGTCAGGTAACTTGGTTCCACCCGCAGAGAAAAATTTAATGCCGTTATCGTAATAAGGATTATGTGAAGCGCTAATCACAATGCCAGCTTCGGCTCTAAAGGTGCGTGTTAGATAAGCCACCGCAGGAGTGGGCATAGGCCCCACAAAACTGGCTTGAACACCGGCTGCGGATAAACCTGCTTCTAGGGCCGATTCCAACATATAACCAGAAATCCGCGTGTCTTTGCCAATTAATACTTTTCGAGTACCAGTACTCGACAATACCTTCCCTGCAGCCCAACCCAATTTTAATGCAAATTCTGGGGTAATTGGGTAATCACCCACCTTACCGCGGACACCATCCGTGCCAAAATATTTTCTTGTCATTATTTACTCATCTGTACCATAGAAAAAACCTTTAAAGCGTCAGCCGTGGCTTGCACATCATGCACACGAAAGATCTGCGCCCCTTGTTCAGCAGCCAGCATAACGCCGGCAATACTCGCAGCCAACAACTGTTCCGTCGGCCGATCCAGCAACTTACCAAACATGCTTTTACGAGACATACCGGCCAACACTGGCAGTTGCAACTGTTGACACTCGGCTAAGCGCGCTAACAGTTGATAATTATGCTGTACGCTCTTACCAAAACCAAAGCCAGGATCAACAATTATATTAGAACGAACGATTCCTACTGCTACACAGTTCTCAACTCGCATTTTTAGATAATCAATCACCTCTGTAACAACATCCTTATATTCTGGATTCGCCTGCATGGTTCTTGGTTGCCCTTGCATATGCATTAAGCAAACGGGTACCGCTAGCTCTGCCGCGACTTCCAATGCTTGAGGCTGACTCAGTGCACAAATGTCATTAATCATGTCAGCGCCATTTAATACCGTTTGACGCATCACTTCAGCCTTGCTGGTATCGATAGATACCAGGCATGAAAAGCGCTGTTTAATCGCCGCAACTAAGTCTACGGTGCGGGCTAATTCGTCTTCTAGGCTCACCGCTGGCGCGCCAGGGCGAGTTGATTCCCCGCCAATATCGATAATGTCGGCACCCTCAGCCAACATTTGTTCAACTCGCTGCAATGCCCGCTGCTTAGAGAGGTACTGACCACCATCTGAAAATGAATCAGGGGTAACATTAAGAATGCCCATGATAACTGGACGAGTGAATTGGTGAGGGCCAATTTGAAAGGATTGTGTCATATCATTTTACTTATAAAAAAGCCCTGTAAGTAACTTACAGGGCTAATAGCTCAATGAGCAATTACTGTGCTGGATCTTCGCCCATAGACTTAGGCTGATCTACCGAATCAGACGAGTTGTCATCTGGCTTAATATCCGCTTTAGAAGGAGTGTCTCCATCATCCCAATCCGCTGGTGGACGAGGCGTTTTACGCATCATCAAATCATCAATCTGTTTCGCATCAATCGTCTCGTATTTCATCAAGGTGTCTTTCATGGCATGCAAAATATCTATATTTTCTGCAAGCAAGGATTCAGCACGGTGATAATTACGATCAATGACCGAGCGAATTTCAAGATCAATGGCTTTCGCAGTATCGTCGGACATATGCTTGGTTTTCGCTGCAGTACGCCCTAAGAACACTTCACCTTCTTCATCAGCGTACAACAATGGCCCCATCGATTCCGACAGGCCCCACTGAGTCACCATTTTACGAGCAATTTCAGTGGCGCGTTCGATATCATTACTGGCACCTGTGGAAACTTTCTCATCACCATAAATAATCCGCTCCGCGAGGCGTCCGCCATACAAACTCGAGATCATGCTCTCAAGATGCTGTTTACTATGGCTCACCCGATCCTGCTCAGGCAGGTACATGGTTACCCCCAGTGCGCGGCCACGTGGTATAATACTCACCTTATAAACTGGATCATGCTCTGGCACCAAGCGGCCAACAATCGCATGACCCGCTTCGTGATAGGCTGTCATTTCTTTTTCGCTTTCAGTCATCACCATTGACTTGCGCTCAGCACCCATCATGATTTTGTCTTTGGCTTTTTCAAACTCTTCCATGGCGACCACTCGCTTACTACCACGAGCAGCGAATAATGCGGCTTCATTGACCAGGTTAGCCAAATCGGCACCAGAAAAACCAGGCGTTCCACGAGCAATGACACTTGGATCGACGCCATCGCCTAAAGGCACTTTACGCATATGGACTTTAAGGATCTGCTCACGACCGCGAATATCTGGTAAACCAACAGTGACCTGACGGTCAAATCGACCAGGACGTAACAAAGCGGGGTCAAGTACATCGGGGCGGTTGGTTGCCGCAATCACAATAATCCCTTCGTTACCTTCAAAACCATCCATTTCGACTAACATTTGGTTTAAAGTCTGTTCACGCTCATCATGTCCGCCGCCGAGACCAGCTCCACGCTGGCGACCAACTGCATCGATTTCATCGATGAAAATAATACAGGGCGCTGACTTTTTAGCTTGTTCAAACATGTCTCGTACCCGTGAGGCACCCACACCAACAAACATTTCAACGAAGTCTGAACCAGAAATGGTAAAGAAAGGTACTTTTGCTTCACCAGCAATCGCTTTGGCGAGTAGCGTTTTACCTGTACCAGGAGGACCTACCATCAAAATACCAGTGGGAATTTTTCCGCCCAGTTTTTGGAATTTAGTTGGGTCACGCAAGTAATCGACTAACTCAGCAACTTCTTCTTTTGCTTCATCACAACCAGCTACGTCAGCAAAATTAGTCTTAATTTGATCTTCGCTCATCAAGCGTGCTTTGCTTTTACCAAAAGACATTGCCCCTTTACCACCGCCGCCTTGCATTTGACGCATGAAGAATATCCATACCCCAATAAGCAGTAACATAGGGAACCACGAGATGAAGATCTGCGCCAACATGCCTTGCTCTTCTGGCTGCTCGCCCAACACTTTCACATTATGATTAATCAAATCATTTAGTAAGTCTTTGTCGTGTAAAGGAATAATGGTGGTAAACTGCTCGCCAGTACGCTTAGTACCTTTAATATCTTGCCCACTAATTCTCACTTCACGGATCTGCTCTTGATTCACATCCTTAACAAAGGTTGAGTAATCCATTTGCCGACCATTGTTTGAATCAGGACTAAAGCTTTGAAATACGGACATCAATACAACCGCAATCACTAGCCACAGAATCAGATTTTTTGCCATGTCACTCAAGACGAAAACCTCATCGGTTATTTAAATACGAATTATTACCTAGCGTACTATAGTTTAAAGCCACTAGCTACTATATAGACCTCTCTAGAGCGAGCCCTAGAGGAATCTGGTTTGCGCGTTTTTACACTACTGAACATAGAACGCACATCTTGCAGATATCGATCAAAGCCTTCACCTTGAAACACCTTCACCACAAAGCAGCCTTTGGGGGCTAATACTTCCCGGCACATCTCTAAAGCTAACTCAACCAGATACATCGCTCGTGATTGGTCAACATTACTATTACCACTCATATTCGGTGCCATATCAGAAAGCACCACATCTACTTTCTTCTCACCGACTCGTTCGAGCAGAGCATTTAACACGTCTTCTTCACGAAAATCTCCGCATAAGAAATCAACGCCAGCAATCGGGTCCATTGGTAAGATATCGCAAGCAATTACATGCCCATTCAAGCCCAGTTGCTCAACACAATATTGCGACCAACCGCCAGGAGCGGCACCTAAATCAACCACCGTCATACCAGGTTTTAATAACTTATCTTTATTTTGGATCTCTTCTATCTTAAACACTGCGCGAGAACGCAGCCCAAGTTTCTGAGCTTTTTGAACATAATGATCATCAAAATGTTCGGTTAACCAGCGTTTGGAGCTCGCCGTATGTTTTTTATTGGTCACAGATAGTTTCCACTATAGTTACAAAACCACACCGTATAGTGATTATAAAATAGTATTCATCCATAGATGGCGCTAGAATGTGCCTTTTTCAACCCCGAGTAAGCAGAAAGTTTCATGCGACTGACTAACAAACAAAAACAGCACCTAAAATCCTTGGCTCATAACCTTAAGCCAGTTGTGATGCTTGGGTCGAATGGACTCACCGAAGGAATTCTAGCAGAAATTGATATCGCCTTGGCGCATCACGAGCTGATTAAGGTGAAAATTGCAACCGACGACAGAGAAATGAAACAATTAATTGCCGATACCATCGTCAGCAAGGCGGAAGCGGTCAAGGTCCAAGTGATTGGTCACATTTTAATTCTTTACCGCCCGAGTGAAGCGCAAAAAATAGAATTACCTAAGAAATAAAAAAAGCGGCAATAGCCGCTTTTTTATACTGCAAATTTCAGTACTTGAGAAAACGCTGAGCTTGGATGCTGGCTAGCACCCTATTTTGCATGAAATTAACCAACTCTGATGGCGGTTACTGCAGCAAGTCATCAATGATGCGAGAAACAACGCGTTAGTTTAAGAGCAACACCCAGCTTTTTTCGCGGGTATGCTCCCATCGATTGCCAACTAAAACACCTCTTTGCCCAGACTCGACGAGCAGCCGTTTTACCGATAAATTTCGAGCGATTACCGAGTATATAAAGGCTCATGGCGCTGAGCAATTCTCTCTATATGCCTTAGCCAACGAAGCGAAATCGTCAACGAGTATCACCACCTGATACAACAAACGCTCGCATTTATTTAACCTGCGGCAACAAACTCAGCCAAACTAAAATCTTTCACCAGCACACAATCCATTTTCGCATTTTGTGCGGCCTGTAAGCCAAAAGGAGTATCTTCAAACACCAAACAGCGTTTGGCAGGCACATTCAACCGCCTTGCGGCTTCAAGAAAGGTATCAGGTTCGGGTTTATGCGCATTCACATCATCGGCACTGACCAAAGCCGAAAAATGTCCAGTTAAATTTAAATTATCCATAATACGCTGCATATTAACTCGCTCGGCTCCTGTTCCCAATGCAAAGCGCTTATGCCCTTTAAAACGATCCAAGAGTTGGCAAGTCACTTCTATCTTATTTACCTGTTCCCAGTGGCCTTCAAAGCAGGCTCGCTTATCCATCAATAACTGCTGAGCATCGAGTGTGAGCTGAAAATGCTGCTGATATTGTTGGGCAATTTTTAAGGTCGGCATACCGCCTCGTTGGCCGATAAAGTCGATATATGCGGGTAAATTTTGCTTTGCCAAGGCCTGTTCCCAAGCCGCTAAATGCGCAGGCATCGAATCAACTAAAGTCCCATCCATATCAAAAATTAAAGCATCGTATTTCGAGTAATCAATATCTAACACTGCGCATCTCCAACAAAAAACGCAGCAAATTGCTGCGTTTAAGTGAATCAAATAACTAGGTTATTTATATTCAACATTAACAATTTCGTATTCAACTTCACCGCCAGGGGTAATCACATTGACACAGTCATCCATTTCTTTACCGATCAACGCTCTGGCAATTGGTGAATTAACTGAAATAAGATTCTTTTTAAAATCAGCCTCATCATCACCCACAATACCATAGGTAACTTCTTTATCGGTCTCAACATTTAACAAGGTGACCGTGGCACCAAAAATCACTTTACCAGCATTCACTATCTTCGTAACGTCAATCACCTGAACATTACTCAACTTGCCTTCAATATCTTGAATTCGGCCTTCACAAAAACCTTGCTGCTCGCGAGCCGCATGATATTCAGCATTTTCTTTTAAATCACCATGCTCACGAGCAGTGGCAATATCTTCAATAATTCTAGGGCGAACAACCGTTTTCAGATGTTCTAACTCTTCACGTAATTGCGTCGCTCCGCGCACCGTCATTGGAACAGGTTTCATATTCACTAACTCAATCAAACAAGAAAAACAGAAAAAAATTGGCTGTCGATGACAGCCAATTTACTTTTATTTATAGGTGCAGTGTAACGCGATTTTAAGCTGCGGTGAAGTGATTCACCGCCAAAGTCATCGCGATTACTAATGATTACACTATACGTTTATGCAAATCTTGGAGGGAAGTCACAGTACCACGGTCATCGGCATTATGTGCTAAACAAGTTGCAAAGGCCCCGTTTAAGGTAGTGGTATAGTTTATTTTTTGCACCAAAGCAGCCCGCCGCAATTGACGAGAATCTTCGATAGATTGACGCCCTTCAGTGGTATTGATGACATAACTGTACTCACCATTTTTTAAACGGTCCAAAATGTGTGGCCGACCTTCGTGTACCTTATTCACCAAACGAGGATTAATACCCGCTTCGCCAAGCGCCACAGCTGTACCGTGAGTAGCATCGAGTTGATAACCCAACTCGACCAGCTTAGCCGCAAGCTCTGCCACACGCTTCTTATCGGAATTACGCACCGACAACAACACACGACCACTCTTCGGTCCGTCATTGCCAATCCCTAGCTCAGCTTTAGCGTAGGCTTCAGCGAAAGTATCACCTACCCCCATCACTTCACCCGTAGAACGCATTTCAGGGCCTAAGATAGGGTCAACACCGTGGAATTTGTTAAACGGCAATACCACTTCTTTAACAGAATAAAAAGGTGGGATCACTTCTCTAGTAATGCCCTGCTCAGCTAAGGATTTACCAGCCATAACCCGAGCAGCCACTTTAGCAATTGGAACCCCAGTTGCCTTAGAAACAAATGGCACGGTGCGCGCAGCACGAGGGTTGACTTCGATTAAGTAAATTTCGTCATCTTTCACTGCAAACTGGGTATTCATTAAGCCAATCACACCCAGCTCTAAAGCTAAGGCTTTCACCTGTTCACGCATTCGGTCTTGAATTTGTGGGCTTAAGGTATAAGCAGGCAATGAACAGGCAGAATCACCCGAGTGAACTCCCGCTTGCTCAATGTGCTCCATAATGCCGCCAATCACCACATCTTTACCGTCACAAATGGCATCAATATCGATTTCAATGGCATCATTTAGGAAGCTATCAAGCAGTACCGGCGAGTCATTCGATACACTAACCGCTTCTTTGAAGTAGCGACGTAAATCGATTTCGTCATAAACAATTTCCATGGCTCGTCCGCCTAACACATAAGAAGGACGTACCACTAAGGGGTAACCAATACGCTCTGCAGAAATAAGGGCATCTTCCGTCGTGGTTACCGTATCATTCTCAGGCTGTTTCAGCTTCAAACGATCGACAGCTAGTTGGAAACGCTCACGATCTTCGGCGCGGTCAATCGCGTCAGGCGAAGTACCAATAATCGGCACGCCAGCCGCTTCTAGCTCACGTGCGAGCTTAAGCGGCGTTTGGCCACCATACTGCACAATCACCCCAGTTGGCTGCTCAACACGAACAATTTCCAGTACGTCTTCTAAGGTGACCGGCTCAAAGTACAAGCGGTCAGAAGTATCATAATCGGTCGATACCGTTTCTGGGTTACAGTTCACCATAATGGTTTCGTAACCATCTTCTCGCATCGCAAGCGCTGCATGAACACAACAGTAGTCGAATTCAATACCTTGACCAATACGGTTAGGACCGCCACCTAAAACCATGATTTTTTTATTGTTCGTAGGATTGGCTTCACATTCTTCATCATAAGTTGAATACATGTACGCAGTATCAGTAGCAAATTCTGCGGCACAAGTATCAACCCGTTTGTAAACCGGTAGCACTTCTAAACGGTGACGTAGTTTACGAATTTCTTTCTCAGACACCCCAGTAAGCTTTGCCAAACGCGCATCGGCAAAGCCCTTGCGTTTGAGTTTGCGCATCGTCGCCTCATCTAGGCTAGCAACGCCTGCTTTGGCAACTTGATTTTCCAGCAGTATAATGTCTTCAATTTGTACCAAGAACCAACGGTCAATATTGGTCAGGCCAAAGATATCTTCAACGCTCATTCCGGCACGGAATGCGTCTGCGATATACCAGATACGGTCACAGCCTACGTTTTGCAATTCGTGACGAATAGTTTCCATGGCATCAGGCGCATTTAAATCAACAATCGGGTCAAAACCATCCACCCCAACTTCTAGGCCGCGTAGCGCTTTTTGCAGTGACTCTTGTTGGTTACGACCAATCGCCATCACCTCACCCACCGACTTCATTTGGGTGGTTAAGCGGTCGTTAGCACCAGCAAACTTCTCAAAGTTAAAGCGAGGGATTTTAGTGACTACATAGTCAATGGAAGGCTCAAACGACGCAGGTGTCTGACCACCGGTAATATCGTTTTGCAGCTCATCAAGGGTAAAGCCGATGGCTAACTTAGCTGCAATTTTTGCGATGGGGAAACCAGTTGCTTTAGACGCGAGTGCAGATGAGCGCGATACCCGCGGGTTCATCTCAATAATCACCATACGGCCAGTGTTTGGACAAATCCCAAACTGAACGTTAGATCCACCCGTTTCTACGCCAATTTCGCGTAAAACCGCTAACGAGGCATTACGCATCAATTGGTATTCTTTGTCAGAAAGCGTTTGTGCAGGAGCAACCGTGATTGAGTCACCGGTGTGTACGCCCATTGGGTCGAAGTTTTCAATAGCACAGACAATGATACAGTTGTCGTTTTTATCACGAACCACTTCCATCTCGTACTCTTTCCAACCAATTAAACTTTCGTCAATCAATAACTCACTGGTTGGAGAAAGGTCTAAGCCTCGAGTACAAATTTCATCGAATTCTTCTTTGTTATAAGCGATACCGCCACCGGTACCCCCCATGGTGAAAGAGGGTCGAATAATACAAGGGAAGCCGACTTCGTCTAAGACCTTGTAAGCCTCTTCCATAGAATGAGCAATACCAGCATTTGGACAAGCTAAACCAATACTTTTCATAGCCTTGTCGAAACGGCTGCGATCTTCTGCTTTATCAATCGCGTCCGCTGTAGCACCAATCATTTCAACATTGTATTTTTCGAGTACGCCTTTGCTCTCAAGCTCTAGCGCACAGTTCAATGCGGTTTGACCACCCATCGTCGGCAGAACTGCATCCGGACGTTCTTTGGCGATAATTCGTTCTACAACTTCCCAATGAATCGGTTCGATGTAGGTGGCATCAGCCATCTCCGGGTCAGTCATAATGGTCGCGGGGTTAGAGTTAACCAAAATGACTCGGTAACCCTCTTCACGCAAGGCCTTACAAGCCTGGGCACCAGAGTAGTCAAACTCACAGGCCTGACCGATAACAATCGGGCCTGCGCCCAATATCAAAATGCTTTTTATATCATTACGTTTTGGCATAAGTTCTGCTGCTCTCTACCTACGCTTGGCCGTTAAGGCGCTGCTCAATTAATTCAATGAAATGGTCAAACAATGGCGCTGCATCATGCGGACCAGGGCTCGCTTCAGGATGACCCTGAAAACTAAACGCAGGCTTATCGGTGCGATGAATCCCCTGTAAGCTTTGGTCAAACAGTGAGAAGTGGGTCATTGTTAGCGTATCTGGCAAGGTTTTTTCGTCAACGGCAAAACCGTGGTTTTGTGCGGTAATCATGACTCGATTCTGCTCAATGTCTTTCACCGGATGGTTCCCACCATGATGACCAAATTTCATCTTCACGGTTTTAGCGCCACTGGCTAAAGCAAGAATTTGATGACCTAAACAGATCCCAAATACGGGGATATCTGTTTCGAGGAAGCGTTGAACCGCCGCAATGGCATAATCACATGGCTCTGGATCACCGGGGCCGTTTGATAAGAAGATGCCATCGGGATTCAGTGCTAAAACCTCTGCTGCAGAAGTTTGCGCTGGCACCACCGTAAGCCGACAACCCCGATCTACTAACATACGTAAGATATTACGCTTCACGCCAAAGTCGTAAGCAACCACATGAAATTTACTATCTTCACTGTCTGCCGGTAAGCCATTGACTAAGTCCCAACTGCCTTGCGCCCAGGAATAAGACTCCAAAGTTGTTACTTCTTTAGCCAAATCCATGCCCTTTAGACCCGGGAAAGCTTTCGCGTCCGCTAGAGCTTTTGCTTGGTCCAGATCTTCCCCAGCCACAATACAACCCGCCTGAGCACCTTTCTCTCGTAAAATACGGGTTAACTTACGGGTATCAATGTCAGCGATCCCCACCACATTACGAGACTCTAAATATTCACTCAAACTTTGCTGGCTGCGGAAATTGCTCGCTAACAAAGGTAAATCACGAATCACTAAACCACAGGCATGAATACTCGAAGACTCTTCATCTTCAGGTGTTGTTCCGTAGTTTCCAATATGGGGGTAAGTGAGGGTGACTATTTGGCGAGCGTATGAAGGGTCAGTTAAAATTTCTTGATATCCGGTCATCGAAGTATTAAAAACAACTTCTCCAACGGCACTTCCATTGGCTCCGATTGCAGTACCACGGAACACGGTACCGTCTTCTAATACCAGCAGCGCTGATTTGCTCAAGGCAACCTCCTAACAAAGAATTGTCGATACGACAAAGTTGAACTAAAGCCTAACTTTAGCCCAACACAATAAAAATTTGGCAAATTCCGCGGATTATAGAAGAGATAAGGCAAGAGATCTATTGTTTTTTATACAAACTTATGAAAATAAGTTATTTAGCTGAAAATACGACTTTAATAGCGATAAATACAATTTTTCCACTTCAATTGAAAACTTAAACTGATAAAAACAACAATATAAGAATGCTAATTATCCACATAAATATTCTAACAACTTTTACTAAACAGAAAGCGGATTTTCACTTATAACGTTCTGACACAAGCTTATCAATTCAGTCTTGGGCCTGTACTTCATTCATCAAATAACAATTAATGTAATAACTATGTAAACCAACTGAAATTTATTGCGCATAAAAAAGCCGACCTTAAGGGTCGGCAATTAATCAGTTTAAGAAATTTTGTTATTGGCTCACAGTTAACACTGGTGCATCCGCATTAGCGGTATTAAGTGTGAAAGTATAACTCCCCGCTTCCGTAACCGAGAACTTCATATTGGCACTTGCGCTACCGCCATCTAAAGTCACTGGTGAGTCTAGAGCGACGCTAGTATCTGCCCCAAAATTAACAGCTGCGGTCCACGCTGCATCTGCAATCTTCATCTCGTAATCTCCAACCGTAAGGTCCAAGGTCAAACGATAAGTATTAGTAGCAGTGTAAGCAAATTTGGCACTTGAATCCTCTGCAGGCGTATCCCAAGTGGTAATGGTTCCGCGCAAGAAAATATCGGAGCTATAAGTTGGAGTTAAGCTTTGCTCAGATTTTGTTACTGAAACAATCGCTTTATCATCCTCACTGTCAGTTTGTACATATTTCGCATCTAAAGTGAACTTATACAGACCGTCTTCGCTTACTGGCAATTTACAGTTTTCCGCATCACCTAAACTAATTGAAGTTTCGGCCTGAGTCGCCCAATCACAGCCAATATTTGGGCTCGACCAAGATGAATCAGCAAACTTAAACTCATAACCATCATTGGCATTCAAACTAACCGTCAACTCATAGATGCCATCCCCTTTAAAGGTCATGGCATAGTCATCGTTATCGGCCCAGTCATTCATACTACCTTTCACATAAACGGTCTGGTTAAATGGCGGTATTGTGGTTAAGTCTTTATTACTGGTATTCACTGGTAAACCGGCACCTTGCGCGCCATCTTGCGGTTGTACAAATACCGCGGTGGTGCGTGCTGGCACAGTAAAGCTTGCGTTAGCGAAACTTGCGCCTTGCACAACATCATCAGCAGAATTTTTCTGAACGGGGTGTAACTCAAAACCGCTAGCACCCGCTATTTCAAAGCTTTGCTCCTCATCTGTAGCATTCAGTACCACAACAATCGCATCATTGTTTGCATCCAAGTCAGGGCCAGCACTCGTGCCATCATCAATCGACATCACGATCAGGCCTTGCACCTGTTCTTTACCAACGTTGCGGAAATCAACCCTCGCTTTAACCGCATCCGCATCTTTCAATCTAAATAGTTCACTCCCTGAGCGTATTTTTAATAACTCAAGAAACTGCTCTTTAGTTAATGCGATATCAGCAGGCTTAACTTGCGTCGTCTGGTCGGCGATAATCTTCTTGATTAAGTCCCAGTTTGCCTCATCTTTATCGGCTCTCGGTAGGCCTACATTCCAGTTATTGCTTTGACCTGAGAAGTCGACTCGGTTAAACCAATCACCCGAATCATAACTATCTCGTTGCATCGACTTAGAACGCAGTAATTCAGATCCCATGTGAATAAATGGGATCCCTTGACCTAACATCACCGTCGATAAACTTACCGTTTGCATCCGGGCACGATCCGCGGGGGAAGTTCCAGTGGTCGCTTTATAGGCATTGTTATCCCAAAGCGTTTGGTTATCGTGCTTAGAAACATAGGAGATATTTTCCGAAGGACTCAGTGTATAACCCGCTTTTGCGCCGTTATAATCGACATCTTCACCGCGCTTGGTATTCCCCTCTGCATCCAACAACACAAATTTCTGTAAGTTGCCAGCCATTCCCAAACGAATTAAGTCTTGATTGTGGAGTGCATCAGCACGGAAGCTATCCGCATCGGAATTGAGATCGTTCAGCGTGTCCGCATTACCAAAGCCTTGAGTTTTACGAATGCCATCACCACTATCAAATGGACTCCCTCCACGTACCGCGTCGCGTAAACGATCGGAGAAGGTACCAATACCAGTGCCGGCCATATTCCATTGGGTTGATTGCTCGAAACGAGCGTTATTAGAGACTTCACCGAAGTCCCAGCCTTCCCCATAGAAATAAGTATCATCATCCACTTTTCTAACTGCAGCCAAAGAATCAACCATTAAATCTTTCGGCTGATGCCCCATCAAATCAAAACGGAAACCATCAATTTTATACTCTTTAGCCCAAGTCACTAATGAGTCGGTCATGAGTTTACCCATCATCAGATTTTCGGTAGCAGTGTTGTCACAACAGGTTGAGGTTTCCACATCGCCAGTATTAGGGTTTCGACGATGATAGTATCCGGGGACAATTTTATCGAGTACCGACTTATCCTCTACTCCCGAAGCATTGGTATGGTTATACACTACATCCATAACAACCTGCAGTCCCATATCGTGAGTAGCCTTCACCATTTCTCGGAACTCTTTGATCCGAGTCGTGCCTTCTGCATCTGTTGCGTAACTACCTTCAGGCACGGTGTAATGATAAGGGTCATAACCCCAGTTAAAACTATCTAAAGCACGTAAATCCCCCATCAGTGCTTGTGCGTCACCCGTGGTTGGGTCGTAAGAATCTAATAGATCTTCAATAACTTTGCCTTTATCGGCAGTCTCACAAACTTGAGCACTGGGTTTTAAGTCACATAGCTTAGCCACAGTATCGGTGATGTTCACCACCTTATCGGGGTCTTCATCTACTGTTGCAATATCAAAGGCAGGCATAATATGTAAGGTGGTTAATCCAGCTTGTTGCAACTCTTTAAGATGAACTACCGAATCCCGTTCAGCTTCCGTCAAAGCTAAGTACTTACCATTGTATGCCTTGGTACCAAGACTATCACTGGCGCTAAAATCACGCAGATGAGATTCATAGAGTACATGGTCAATATCTTTGGCTAGCTTGGGTACTTCATCACTGTCCCAACCCGTAGGTTTTAAATCCGTAGACTCTAAATCAACCACTTGAGAATAAGCGGAATTAGCCGACAAACTTAAGGAGTAAGGGTCGGTCACCATACGCGTTTCAATGTTACTGGTTGTAGGATGATAAACCGTCACTTCATAGCGATAGTATTTACCAACGACGTCCGATTGCTGAGCCGACCACACGCCGTTTGCAGCTTGAGTCATCACAACAGGCTGACCAAAAGCCTTCAGTTGGTCGTCATACAGATACAGTTTTAGATTTTGCGCCGTAGGTGCCCACACCTTAAAGGTCACACCATCATCGCTCACAATAGCACCGAGCTCTTCCGACAGAGCACCTTTGTCACCCTGTACAAACACAGCGTCAATCACCCCCGCTTTTTGCACTTGAGTGGCTGCGGTCGCTTTCCCTTCGGCATTTTTTGCCACCACCACAATTTGGCTCTTCAAAATAGTTTTAAGCGTTGCATCATCAACGTCAATACTGGCCGCGGCTAAACTCGCTAAATGTGGAAAACGCTTTTTAACTGCATCACTCAAGGTTCCTTCACTCAAAGTAACTGCGGTACCACCGCTAACTTCTTTGGTTTCTGGATCCATTGCGATTTTATTTTCAAGATCATAGCGTAGCTCTAAAGAACTCGCGCTACCAACAGATTCCCAGGCGATGGTTTTTGCATCCACC
Organism: Agarivorans sp. QJM3NY_30; assembly: GCF_050870855.2. Classification (GTDB taxonomy): domain Bacteria; phylum Pseudomonadota; class Gammaproteobacteria; order Enterobacterales; family Celerinatantimonadaceae; genus Agarivorans. The sequence goes on from NZ_CP194038.2 coordinate 3,578,755, forward strand.
CAGTGCGCTTTAGCACCATCAATTGCCACCGGGCGTTCGGCAATCGGCGCATAGAAAATCTCGCTACTGCCATGAAAACCGAATAAACCTTGAGACTCACCCAATTTTGTTAATTCTACTTTTGAATTTGCACTTCCAAATGCCTTGTCATCTCCATTATGCAGAATAAAATTCATACACTGATATGGGTCATTAGCATCGGGATCAACTTTTAATACATAATAGGCACCGTAAGTTTCACTAATACCCGTAGCAAGATAAGGTGAAGACCAATCCGTTCCCGCTTCGGCGACACCCATCGCTTCCAAATCAGTACTGGTACAGCCCTCACCATTCCACAAATGCAGCCCCCAACCTGCATAGGCTGATTCATTAACCTTTGCCTGTGCATCATCGCGCTTATAATAGATAACGACTTCATTTTCAGCGGCAGAGTACAGCCCATCAATCACTCCACTATTACCTGAACCACTCGATTCATCACTACTCCCACAACCCATCATTGCTACTGCCGCAATAAATGGCATGGTGAGCTTTGCTAGCTTCGTTATTTTTATGTCCATGTTAACCTTCCTTTCCTCATTGCTAATCCAATCTTCAACAACTCTGTTTAGATTTTTTTGGTTCTCGCCTTCCATTGGACGAGATGACAATAAGGTAGAATTTCAACAAAAAAAGGACTGTGACTTCAGCGTAACTTTATGTAACACAGCGTAAGTTACCTGTATTTTTTATAACCTTTGTGAGGCCGATCAAGCACATAATTCTTGAAAGCGATTTCAAAACATTCGTTGATAACGCTTTCAAATGTCATTTTAGTATATTATATCGATAGTTAAATTCAGCTCCAAAAAAAAACGCCGCAAAGCGGCGTTCTAAAATCCAATAAGAAAACCTTAATCGTTTAAATTTAATACATCACGCATATTAAACAATCCCGACGGTTTATCTTGTAACCACACAGCAGCCCTTACAGCGCCATTGGCGAAGGTCATTCGACTAGATGCTTTATGAGTTATTTCAACTCGCTCACCAATATCGGCAAACATCACGGTATGTTCTCCCACTAAATCTCCAGCACGAATGGTTGCAAAACCAATCGTCTCTCGATCACGCTCGCCAGTGATCCCTTCTCGACCGTAAACGGCTACTTTTTTCAGGTCTCTGCCCAAGGTGTCAGCGATCACCTCACCCATCCCTAAAGCCGTTCCCGAAGGCGCATCTACTTTATGTCGATGGTGACCTTCGATGATTTCAATGTCGGTGTAATCTCCCATCACTTGGGCTGCGATTTCCAACAACTTAAAGACTAAGTTCACACCAACACTCATATTCGGCGCAAACATAATGGCAATATCGTCAGCCGCTTCTTCTAGCTGTTGTTTTTGTTCATCGCTAAAACCAGTGGTGCCAATCACCATCTTTTTGTGGTTAGCCCGAGCCCATTCAATATGAGATAAGGTAACGGCTGGGGCGGTAAAATCAATAATCACATCGATGTCATCTTTCACTCGTTCCAAGTTCTCGACAATCGCTATATTCAGCTTGCCAAAACCCGCTAAGTCACCCACATCAATCCCAATTAAACTGGAACCGGGTCGTTCTGTTGCGGCCCCCAAGATCGCAGCATCACTATGATTCACAGCCTCCAGTAAATTTTTCCCCATTCGTCCATTGCATCCAACAATCGCTACTCTCACTTGCGACATTTTAACTCTCCTTTTCGAATCAGACTCTGCGACCGCAATTTGGAGTCGACTATAGCAAAGCAGATAAGATAAAACGAGGCTTCGCAATGATTTGAAACCACCTCAGCTAAAGCCACGAAGAGTAATCTTCTCCCCCAAAATTAGCAGTAACAGCAAATCTAATACCAATCTGATTCGCTATATAATCAACTTATTGCGCAGAATAAATCTGCCGTTAACGAGGCAGTAAGTGCCGTAACTAGCGGCTAAAATTACAAGATGCATAACGCAGTGAGCGATGATGTAGTCCAATAAGAATCAACTGATAATGAGTTAGATTGATATAAACAGTGGGTCAAGCAAATACCAAACATCGCAGGATGCCACGCAAGCCATTCCTATTGCGCCGGGATCGCAGGCACAAAAAAACCGGCTATAAAGCCGATTTATCAACAGAAGGGGCGATTAACCAAGAATGGCTAATAACTCAACTTCAAATACCAAAGCTGCAAACGGAGGGATGGCTGCGCCAGCACCTTGAGAGCCATAGGCAAGTTCTTGCGGGATATATAGCTTCCACTTATCACCCACTTTCATGCGCTGTAGGGCTTCAGTCCAACCTTTAATAACACCATTCACAGGAAACTCTGCAGGCTGGCCTCGTTTTACCGAGCTGTCGAACACTTCACCAGAAATTAAAGTACCTTCATAATGAACTTGTACCTTACTGCTTGCGCTCGGCGTTTCACCATCACCTTCAACCAAGACTTCATATTGAAGGCCTGTTTCGGTTTTATTGATTTCTGGGCGTTGGCCATTTTCCATTAAGAAATTTTCGCCTTCTGCCATTGCATCTTTATGTTGCTCGGCTTTCTTGGCTTCGATTTCTTTGGTTATTTCTTGGAATGCTGCGGCAATTAAAGCCTCTTCAACTTGCGGCTCCGCACCTTGCATGACGTCACGGATCCCATCTAGCATTGCGTTTACTTCTAAACCATCGAATGCGGCACGCCCAATTTGCTCACCAATTTGTAGGCCGTAGCCATAACTTGCTTGCGCAGCAGCGCCTTGATATTTATCGCTCATTTGCTCTCTTAAATCTACTTGCTAAAAACCACAAAGGTTAACATAAAGTTACTATAAAAACCGCGATTAGCGGACTAATTGCGCCTTTTTTTGAATAAAATGACTACCACAAAAATTAAATTCTCGTCGCTCATCACTAAATTCAAAACCAAGGTGTTGGTAAAACCCTTGCGCATGGTGGTTGTCTTCCATCACCCAACAATATAGTGCTTTAGATTTTACTTCACGGCAGGCATGCTCGAACAACAGCCTTCCCCAACCCTGACCAATCGCATCGGGGTCCAGATACAGGGCAGCAAGTTCGAGCTCCTGATCCACTTGCTCTAACATCAACAAACCTGAAACAAGGGGGGTATTCACTGTCCATGTACTACAATCTGTTGAGGCTATACGCTGCATCCACAACCGTTGATGTAATGAGACCGGTAAAGCCTGCAACATATTTTCTATCAACTGATGGTCATAAACGTGTTGCCAACTTCGTCGCTGCACCAAACAAATAGCGGCAGCATCGGCAGCCTGTGCTAACTGGATTTTCATTCGTTCAGCTAGGCTTAGCAGGCCGAACGCACTGCGGATTTTTCCCTTGCGCAAGAGCTTGCTTAGTCAATTGTTCCGCCCGCGGGAGCCGAGTTTCTAAATCACCAATTCGGGTCGTATTTGAGGGATGAGTAGAAAGAAATTCAGGAACCGAAGCTCCGCCAGCTTTTGCCATATTCTGCCACAAAGTCACGCTAGCCTTTGGGTCAAAACCAGCGCTCGCCATTAAATCTAAACCCATCAAATCGGCTTCGCTCTCTTGAGTTCGGCCATAGGGCAACATCACCCCATATTGTACGCCTAAGCCAAGAGCCGCCATCGCCAAGCCTTTATTATCGATGCTGTCACTCACCCCAATAGCCACCGCAGCCACCGCAGTTCCAACACCAACAATTTGTCCGCGAGATAAGCGCTCATTACTATGTTCAGCTAAAACGTGAGAAATTTCATGGCCGATCACTGTCGCCAATTGATCCGGTGTTTCAGCAAGCTCAATTAAGCCCGTGTAAACACCAATATGCCCTCCAGGTAAAGCGAAAGCGTTCACTTGTTCTGAATCGAAAACCACAACTTCCCATTGTTGTTGACCATAGTCACCTGGGATCTCAGCGGTCACGGCATTCGCCACGCAACTCACATAGGCATTGGTCGCAGGATCGTGAAAGATTTTCTCTTGTTTTTTGATCTCATCAAAAGATTGGGCTCCCAATGAACTCATTTCCGAGTCATCATAAAGTAATACCCGCTTTCGCCCTGTTGGCGAGGAAGAGCAGCTAAGTAAAACTAACAATGAGCTGGTTAACAGCCCCAATTTAAGCGATTTATTCATGAAATAATTCCATATTTGACAGTGCAGCAAGCCACCCAGATATCAATATCCTCAGTCTAGTCCACCATTTGAGCCAACGATAAGACCAAGGCACTAAAGCCATTGCTCTGGTCACGAACAAAAGGAGGGACTCTACCATCAACCACAAGTCGTGTCCTCGACTCGCTATAATAAGTATTCTCTGGTCGCCGCCCTCGCCACACAAAGCACCCTTTGCCAAAATCATAACATAGACCAATATCGCCTGAGTATTCGATTTAAGAATTCCGAGCCCTAAAATGAAGACATAAAAAAAGCGGCTATCGCCGCTTATTCATCTATAACTCGTTAGCTAGTGAGGTCATCAAAGAACTTTTTTACCCCATCAAAAAAGCCTTCAGCCTTAGGCTTATGTTTACTGCTGGCAGAGCCTCCACAGCTATCTTCAAGATCTCGAAGCAATTGTTTTTGAGTCTCATTAAGCTTCACTGGCGTCTCAACTATCACCTTACAGATCAAGTCTCCAATTGGACCACCACGAACCGACTTCACACCTTTACCACGCATTCTGAACATCCGTCCGCTTTGCGTTTCGTTCGGCACTTTTAAGCTCACACGACCGTCTAAAGTTGGAACCTCTATTTCTCCACCGAGAGCCGCTAGGGTAAAGCTAATAGGGACTTCACAATAGAGGTTATTTTGCTCACGTTGGAAAATAGGGTGTTCTTTCACATGAACTTGAACATACAAGTCACCCGCTGGGGCACCATTTTCGCCCGCTTCACCTTCACCGGATAAACGAACTCGGTCACCTGTATCAACGCCTGCAGGAATACTAACCGACAAAGTTTTAGAGCGCTCATAACGACCTTCGCCATGACACTTATGGCATGGGTCAGAAATAATCGAACCTTTACCTTTACAGGTTGGACAGGCTTGTTGCACCGCAAAAAAACCTTGGCGCATTTGCACCTGGCCCTGACCATGACAAGTACCACAGGTTTTTGGCTGAGAACCTTTCTTCGCACCACTCCCGTTACACTGTTCACAGTGAACTAAGGTTGGCACCTTAATCTCTTTCTTAATACCTTTAACGGCTTGTTCTAAGGTTAACTCTAAGTTGTAACGTAAGTCTGAGCCACGTTGCGGTTGGCGACGTCCACCACCACCGGCACGGCCGCCACCAAAGATATCACCAAAGATATCACCAAATGCGTCGCCAAAATCACCTTGTCCGCCGCCAAAGCCACCCGCACCACGGTTCGGATCAACCCCCGCATGACCATAATGATCATAGGCCTCTTTTTTATTGGCATTGCTAAGCACTTCATAGGCTTCTTTCACTTCTTTAAATTTTTCTTCAGAAGCTTTATCCCCCTTAGTGCGGTCAGGGTGGAATTTCATCGCCAAACGTTTGTAGGCTTTTTTAATGTCTCGTTCAGTGGCATCTTTGCCTAGACCAAGAACTTCGTAATAATCGCGTTTTGACATAGTTGGTGTTCTACTTTCTCGCTACCGCAAGTATTGGCTGTGATAGATGATAGAGATACGGGCGTTGCTCACACAACGCCCGTTATTTAGTTCATTTGAATCCAGATTTAAGAATTACTTCTTATCGTCTTTTACTTCTTCAAATTCGGCGTCCACAACATCATCTTGAGTCTCAGCAGTTGGTTCAGCATCTGCATCACCCGCATTCGCTTGTGCTTGTTGCTGAGCAACTTCCATAAGTTTTTGAGAGGCTTCGATCAGCGCTTGAGTTTTCGCTTCAATTGCAGCTTTATCTTCACCTTTACGCGCGGTCTCTAACTCTTCAATAGCTGCTTCGATTTTCTCTTTCTCGTCAGTCGGAAGCGCTTCACCCGCTTCTTCCACTTGTTTACGAGTACCGTGAACTAAAGCATCGGCTTGGTTACGAGCCTGAACTAACTCTTCGAATTTTTTATCTTCTTCAGCGTTAGCTTCTGCATCATTCACCATTTTACTGATTTCGTCATCGGATAAACCAGAAGAGGCTTGAATGGTGATTTTTTGCTCTTTAGCCGTATCTTTATCTTTCGCTGATACGTGTAAGATACCATCGGCATCCAAATCAAAAGTCACTTCAATTTGTGGTACACCACGTTGTGCAGGGCGAATACCTTCTAAGTTGAATTGGCCTAGAGATTTGTTATCTGCGGCGCGCTTACGCTCACCTTGAATCACGTGTACAGTTACTGCGCTTTGATTATCATCTGCAGTTGAGAACACCTGTGACCCTTTGGTTGGGATAGTGGTGTTTTTCTCAACAACACGCGTCATCACGCCGCCCATAGTTTCGATACCCAAAGATAGAGGCGTTACATCAAGTAGCAATACGTCGGTTTTATCACCAGACAATACCGCACCTTGAATCGCTGCGCCCATAGCTACCGCTTCATCAGGGTTAACGTCTTTACGCGGTTCTTGACCAAAGAACTCAGTGACCGCTTTTTGTACCATTGGCATGCGAGTTTGACCGCCAACCAAGATAACATCGTTAATATCGCCAACTGAAAGATCCGCATCTTTCAAAGCAATTCGTAGTGGCTCTAGTGAACGTTGTACTAATTCTTCAACCAAAGATTCTAACTTAGAACGAGTCACTTTGATGTTAAGGTGTTTAGGACCCGAAGCGTCAGCAGTGATGTATGGTAAGTTAACATCAGTTTGTTGTGCTGAAGACAATTCACATTTAGCTTTCTCTGCCGCTTCTTTTAAGCGTTGCATCGCTAGTGGGTCTTGCTTCAAGTCAAAACCTTGATCTTTCTTAAACTCATCAACTAAGTAGTTGATCAAACGGTTATCAAAATCTTCACCACCAAGGTGAGTATCACCATTAGTCGCTAATACTTCGAAGGTTTTTTCGCCATCTACTTCATCAATTTCGATGATAGAGATATCGAAAGTACCACCACCTAAATCGTATACCGCAACAACATTGTCGCCTTTAGAGTTATTCACACCGTAAGCAAATGCAGCAGCCGTTGGTTCATTAATAATGCGTTTAACGTCTAGACCAGCGATTCGGCCAGCATCTTTAGTCGCTTGGCGCTGTGAATCGTTGAAGTATGCAGGAACCGTAATAACCGCTTCGGTTACGGCTTCACCTAGGTAATCTTCTGCAGTTTTTTTCATTTTTTTCAAAACTTCTGCAGAAATTTGTGGCGGCGCTTTCTTCTCACCTTTCGCTTCTACCCACGCGTCACCATTATCAGCGGCAACAATGTTAAAAGGCATAATTTGAATATCACGTTGCACTTCATCATCAGTAAAACGACGACCAATTAAGCGTTTAATCGCAAACAAGGTATTTTTAGGGTTAGTGACTGCCTGACGTTTGGCTGGCTGACCAACAAGGGTTTCGCCATCATCTGTATAAGCAATAATCGACGGCGTAGTACGATCGCCTTCGGCATTTTCAATAACTTTAGGGGTATCGCCATCTAAAATTGCAACACAAGAGTTAGTGGTTCCCAAATCGATACCAATAATTCGACCCATGGTGGTGTTCTCCAAATTCTGTTTATTACTAATATTCTTTGTTGGATCATAAGTTGGGGGCGTCATTTTTCTTTTCAAGGGAAAAATCAAAAAAAATAAGCAAAATTTACTATCTCGTTATTTTCTTTCAGCACACTTCCACTCACCAACAAACATCATTGGCAGTTAAATAAACCAACCAACCTATAGGATTAAGCAGCTAAAATGGATTTTCTTATAACCTGTGGTACTATGCGCCAAACTTAAAGCTATATGCAGGCCAAAATCCTGCATAAAAATAGAGAAAAGAAATGATGAATACCTCTAAATTAAGTCTGACTCATAAAATATTAATTGGGATGATTACCGGCATCGCGCTTGGTGTGTTCTTGCAAACTTTTTTTGCTGAATCGACCTTTGTAAAAAGCTATATCGTGGATGGGATCCTCAACATTACGGGCTCTATATTTGTTGCCAGCTTAAAAATGTTAGTGGTTCCCTTGGTCTTTGTCTCGTTGGTGTGTGGTGTTGCCTCCATGAAAGACACCGCGCGTCTTGGACGATTAGGTGGCAAAACGGTGCTGCTTTATCTAGCCACTACCGCCATCGCCATTTCTTTAGCGATGGGCGTGGCTCTATTAGTACGCCCTGGTTCAGGTCTAGAAATGGTAAGCGATGCCGCTTTTCATGCCAAACAAGCGCCGAGCCTAAGCCAGGTGATCATCGACATGTTTCCGAATAATCCAATTGCCTCTATGGCAAAGGGCAACATGTTGCAAATCATTGTGTTTGCATTGTTATTTGGGGTCGCTATCGCGATTTCCGGCGAATCAGGTAAGCGTATTGCGAGCCATTTTGAAGATTTAAATGTCGTGATTATGAAATTAGTCACGATCCTGATGAACTTAGCGCCCTATGGCGTATTTGCCCTACTAGCCAAATTGTTCTTCGAGATAGGCTTTAGCGCAATTGCTAGCCTCATGAGTTACTTTATGGTGGTATTAGTTGTGCTACTGCTTCACTCATTGGTGATCTATCCAGTACTCCTTAAAGTGCTAACGGGTCTAAATCCGTTTTTGTTTATCAAAAAAATGCGGGAAGCCATTGTATTTGCGTTTAGTACCGCATCTTCAAATGCGACTATTCCAGTCACCATGGAAACCGCAACCCATAAGTTGGGGGTACGTAACTCAACCGCTTCCTTCACCATTCCTTTAGGTGCAACGATTAACATGGATGGCACCTCTATTATGCAGGGCGTGGCAACCATCTTTATCGCAACAGTTTACAGTATCGATTTAAGTGCTGGTGATTTCATGCTGGTGATTGTGACCGCAACCTTAGCTTCGGTAGGTACTGCAGGAGTCCCCGGCGTCGGCCTGATTACTCTCGCCATGGTGTTACAGCAAGTGGGACTGCCGGTAGAAGGGATCGCCTTAATTATTGGCGTTGACCGCTTATTAGACATGGTTAGAACCGCAGTGAATATTACCGGAGATAGCATGGTAACCGTTGCAGTTGCTAAGTCTGAGGGGGACTTAAACTTAGAGACCTACAACAACCCTCTCGCGGGTTTATCAGAAGAAGAGGTGCGCCTGCCTCACGAATTAGCAAATGATATGCCGCGCGACATAGAAAAAGCCTAAAGCCGAACCAATAAAAAATGCGGTCCAATGACCGCATTTTTTATGCCGCAAAACTTAGCTTTGCTCCAAGCCACTTTGAGTGATATTTAAATTATTTAAAATGCCATTTTGAATCGAATAAATACAGCCGTGTACCGCCAAGAGTTGGCCCTTCTCCCAAGCATTTTGCACGATGGTGGTTTGGCAAACATTCTTTACTTGCTCAATCACGTTTAGTTCACATAGTCGATCGCCACGTTTGGTTTTATCTTCAATTGCATCCAATTCTGCTTGGTGAAAACGGTAAACATCTTTGATGTGACGTAACCAATTATCGATCAAGCCTTTCTGTTCATCTTCCATCGAAGCCAATACGCCACCACAACCATAATGGCCGGTGACAATAATATGCTTCACCTTCAATACATCAACCGCATATTGAATCACCGAGAGACAGTTTAAATCGGTGTGCACAACCACGTTGGCAATATTACGATGAACAAAAACTTCCCCTGGCGGTAATCGCGCTAACTGATTGGCCGGAACCCGACTATCGCTGCAGCCAATCCATAAAAATTCAGGTGATTGTTGTTCGGATAGGTCGGTAAAAAAGGAGGGATTCTGCTCTTTTATATCTTTTGCCCAACTACGATTATTGTTTATTAGCAGATCTAAACTATTCATTAACACCTCAATTACACTTACCTCGTTAATATTGGCCATTATATTGCCCGATGCAGCAGTTCACCGCTACTGTTTAAGCACAATTAAAAAGGAAACTCAGTTTGACCGGTGCCACTTTGTTGTTTTGCCTGCTCAGCAAGTAATTGACGTTGTTTTCGAATATAACGCTGCCGACGTTGTTTACTTAACCGCAAAATGTTTTGTTGCTGGGAACTATCCAAAGTTTGCCAAGCAAATCGCTCTTGACGACTACGAAAGCACCCCAAACACAAACCACGACTATTGGTCTGGCAAATACCACGACAAGGATTGGGGATATCAAAAATCTCAAGCTGTTCCATCTAGCGAAGCCCTACGCCTACGACCAACAATACGAACAATTTCTATTTAGTTATTAACCATGGCATAGCTTACCCGATCAGGTCAAAAAAACATCGAAAATGCGGCTCAAGATAAGTCGTGGCAGCAGGTAATACCAATCTGATTAATTATATACTCAACTTATTGCGCAGAATAAATCTATCGACAACCAGCCATAAAGTGCAGTAAGCAGTGGCTCCAATTACAAGATGCATCAGGCAGTTAGCGCTGATTTAGGCCAGCAAGAATCAACGGATAATGAGTTAGATTGGTACAAAATGAAGATAACTTTCTGACCCAATAAGGCCCACAAAAAAGGGACCATACTCGGTCCCTTTCATCAATCATCAACAAATCCAGCTTAGGCGTTGGTATCGACCGATGCAGCTTTGGAGATCATCACCATCGCGGGGCGTAACAAGCGACCATTTAGCTCATAGCCTTTTTGCAATACCGCAACCACAGTATTGGGTGCGACACCTTCAACCTCTTGCATGCCCATTGCCTGATGTTTCGCAGGATCAAAGGTATGATCCTGTGGAGAAATTACTTCGATTCCGAATTTCTTCACTGCATCCAATAAAGCTTTCAGGGTTAATTCAACCCCCTCAATCATTGCAGCAAGCGCATCATCCTCATGATTGGCATGTTGCAGGGCCATCTCCATATTATCGATAACTGGCAGTAATTCATTGGCAAACTTTTCCAAAGCAAATTTACGCGCCTTATCCACTTCCTGAGCGGAACGACGACGAATATTATCTACTTCGGCTTTGGCTCGCACAACGCTGTCTTTTTGATCGGCAACGGTCTGCTCTGCTGTCGCTAAACGCTCCAATAACTCTGCAATACTAATTTCTTCAGCCGCCGACTCATTTTCTTCTGCGCTTTCTGGCTCGACAAGTTCTGCCTCAACGGCATCAACGACTTGTTCGTTATCATTTTCTAGCGGCACGTCTTCAGTCTGTGGTTTGTTTTGCTCACTGCTCATGCAGGGTCTCCGTAATTCTTCACAAATAACACTAATCTGATGCATATTATGGGGATCAAAGCCGTTGTTTCAAGTGATAGTCACGATAAAACTAGCTGAGTTTGATTTACCCGCGTTATAATCGTCAGTAACACAACGTTAAATCAACAAGTTATGACTCAATCTTTCAACACTATTGGTTTGATCGGAAAACCTCACCACGAGGGAGCCAATAACACCCTAACCGCACTCTATCAGTGGTTAAAAAAGCAATCTTTTACAGTACTGGTAGAAGAAATTACCGGTGCCCAACTGGCAATTAGTGACTTACCTTTAGTCAGTATTACCAATTTAGGAGAACAGGCCGACCTAGCAATCGTGGTAGGCGGCGACGGCAATATGTTAGGCGCAGCTCGAGTATTGGCCGACTACGACATTGCGGTGATTGGCGTGAATCGTGGCAACCTTGGTTTTCTAACCGATTTAGATCCAGATAACTTCGAACAACCCTTACAACAGGTACTGAATGGTCAATTTGTTACCGAGAAACGTTTCCTATTAGAAGCACAAGTGCTTAGACATAACACGGTAAAAAGCAGTAATAGCGCGGTCAATGAAGTGGTATTACACCTCGACAAAGTTGCCACCATGCTTGAGTTTGAAGTTTACATCGACCAACACTTTATCTTAAGTCAACGTGCTGACGGAATTATTGTTACCACTCCCACTGGATCAACCGCCTATTCACTCTCCGCTGGCGGACCAATTTTAACCCCAAATTTAGATGCCATTGCTTTAGTTCCGATGTTTCCTCACACCTTAAGTTCACGCCCCATCGTGGTGAACAGTGAAAGTGAAGTAAAATTAAAATTGTCACATGACAACAGTGAACACATGCATATCAGCTGTGACAGCCATATCTCTTTGCCAGTGTTGCCAGGCGATGAAGTCATTATTCGCAAACAAGCTAATCCGCTGCGCTTAGTTCACCCAACCAACTACGACTATTTTAAGATTTTGCAAACTAAATTGGGCTGGGGAAGCCGACTTTTCTAATAACAACAGCAGCAGCTACAAAGGATTTGAGAATTTGACAAATACCGCCACGCCAATTGTTAAGAATCGCCAACAAGTGGTTGAGATAATGCGCCACCTCAAGTTTAGCGACATTTTAGACGTACAGTTTGTCAAACAAGGGAATGTGCGTATCAAGTGTAAATTGCTTGGTCTCGATGATACTAACTTTCTAATGTTTGCCATTCCTCGCTATGCGCAACAGGGTCACAATGATGTACTCGTCGAAGGCATGGACTGCATTGTACGCTCCATTATAGAAGGAGAAGCGGGCCAATGTATTGCCTTTCGCAGTGTAATTACCGACATCATCAAATCCCCCAAGCACCTAATTTTTGTAAAATACCCCAACGAAATAGAACATTTCAGCCTACGTAAGCAACAGCGGGTAGCGATTCGCCTCCCAGCCACAATTAGCCACCGCTCCTCGGTGAGCGACCAACAAGTAGAACATGATTTAAATTTTGAAGGGATTATTTTGGATCTGTCCGCTGGAGGCTGCCGCTTCAAACTGGAATGGCCAGAAAGTTACGGTCCATTTTTATTAGAAAACATCTTTGTTTATATCCGCTTCCCCACTCAAATGGACAATAATGTGGTGATCGAAGGGAGCGTAAAAAGCCAAAGCCGAGATGGTTTAAATCATCTCGCCGTTGGCATCAAGTTCGAAGGGAAAGTCGCGCTAGATAACATTTTCAAGCATCTAGCGCTCGACATATAAAGGCAAAGCAAGGCTTTATCCTTAAGTGCTAATGGTAATAAAACTATCGCAATAAAACTAAGCGACTTCGGCTTTCTGCGGATGATCAAACAACCGAATTACAATTAAGCTAACCAAGGCCACCAATAAAAAACCAAGTACAATCGGGTAACAGGTAAAATTAAAGCTAAAACCGATTAAACTGCCGATTGGGATCCCCACCAGAGTTGATATAAAAGCAACAAAAGCTGAGCCCATCCCCGCGATAGCCCCTAAAGGCTCCATCGCCAAAGAATTCAAATTACCAAATAAAATACCAATACAAAAGAATGCCGGCATCATATAAACCATCAATAAAAAGAGCGACGGGACGCCATTGGTACTGATGAGTACACCAACAAACAAAACACTTAAACTCAGTAGGCACCACAACGCAATGTGGATCATTTTACGCATCCCAATACGGATCACCCAACGACCATTCACCAGCGATGCGACCCCAATCGAGCCAGCGGCCAACGCAAACAGTAAAGCAAAATTACTACCCTGATGGTAGAGTTGAATAAATAGCAGTGGCGCACTGTTCAAGTACCCCATAAATGCCCCAAATATCAAGCCAGAGACAAAGGTATAGGCCAAAGCAGCTCGCTCATTCATCAGTACTTTTAAACTATCCACAAAACTATTAATCGTCAGCGGTCGACGCTTTTCTGGCACTAAAGTTTCTTCTTGAAAAAAGCCGAACCATAGAGCCGTCACAACCGCCATCAGTAGCAAGACGCCAAAAATCCAACGCCAATGAGCAATGCTCATCACTAACTGACCAAGTGCCGGCGCAATAATAGGAACCACAATAAATACCGAAAATACCACCGACATCACGCGCGCCATCGCCGCGCCTTTAAGCTGATCCCTCACCAAAGCCATGGTGATCACCCTTGGTGCCGCAGCCCCCATGCCTTGTAGCACCCGTCCAGCGATGAACCAAACAAATGAATCGGCCACAATGCACAAAATACTCCCCAAGATAAACAAACCAAAGCCTAAATAAATAGGGCGCTTACGGCCCACCGCATCCGACCAAGGGCCATAAATTAATTGGCCAATAGACAAGCCAACAAATAACCCGGTAATGGTCCACTGCACTTGAGTTGCAGGGCTGAGATTGAAGTCTTCGGCAATTGTCACTAAGGCTGGCAACATGGCATCGACAGCCAAGGCAACCAACGACATCATTAATGCCAACAGAACAATAAACCCTTTTGAGTGTGCCGGAGTCGTGCCCACAATAGCCCCTTTAAAAATGTGATCCAACTCAACTTATAACATGAGCTGAACAACAATTGCGATAAGCAATAACAATAATCCGCTTAGTTGCGCGAAAAATAAGCCAATCAAGCAGCTCTTAGCTGTGCATGAAAAGCTCAGCCTGAACGCTGACAATTAAGCCAACAGCTAACGAGTAAACTCAACAGCAAAGCCTCAAGCAAAAGCAAAGCCTCGGCAGAGCAATCATCAAAATAAACCCGTTAAAACCCAAGGCGAGAAATAGTCCAGACTCTGTGTATTATAGTTCAGCCTGAGTACTAATCTTCAGACTTGCCATGACTCAATAACATCGAGAGCAAAGCCACTACCGCTGAGCTAAGCATCAGTAACAACGACACTGCATTCAGTACCGGTGTTGAGCCTTCTCTTAAACGGTCGTACATCGCAATGGTCAGTGGCGCATCCGATCCCACTAACATCAAAGTGGTATTAAAGTTTTCAAATGACATCAAAAAACTAACCACTGCGGCACCCACTAATGCAGGGCTTAAAAAAGGCAGTACCACAGTAAAAAAAGCAACCCAACGACTGGCGCCCAAATTGAGTGCAGCTTCCTCAAAACTAAAATCAAACTTACGTAAACGCGCCAAAATAATCAGCGTTGAAATCGTCGTAATAAAAGCCACCTGGCCAATAACCACTAAACTAAATCCCGGTCGCAACCACTCCCATTCCCATAAAAAATACTCTTCCAAACCATTGGCCAGCCGGCTACTGGCCACCAATATTGCAACCCCCAAAATGACTCCAGGGATGACCAAGGGCAATAACAAACCAATATATAACCAGTTTTTACCCGGAAAATCGAAACGTACAAATAGCCAAGCATTGGCCGTAGATAGCAATAACGAAAAAACCGTAACCAAACAGGCGATCATGGCGCTTACGCCAATACTAGACAGCAAAGGCTGATCGTAAAATATCCCCAGTTTGGGTTGCTGCTGACCGATAAACCAATCGAGGGTGAATCCCTGCCAAGGCAAAGACGCATACAAGCTATCGTTAAAAGCAAATAAACCAACAATGCTCAAAGGCAAAGCCAAAAAAACCAAAAATCCAACCATATAGAAACGGTAAACCGTGTTGGCTGGCCCGCGTAACTGATGCAACATACTAAAGTCCTTTAACGCCCCAGCGTCTTACTGAATGATTGGCCACTCAGTTTCAGCCCCAAGGCGACCACCGCAGAAGAAACCACCAATAACACCACCCCAAAAGCAGCCCCTAACTCCCAGTTAAAACGAGTAATAAACTGGGTGAAAATTTGCTCGGTAAACCAGAGGCTATCTTTTCCGCCCAATAAGCGCGGCGTTAAGTAATTCCCTAAACACAGCATAAACACCATAATGCATCCAGAGACGATGCCTGGCATGGCATAAGGGATCACGATCGATTGAGTCACGTTCCAGCCGTTTCCACCTAAATCATAACCGGCTTCAATCAAGCTTTGATCTAAGCCTTCCAGCGTACTCACCAAAGGCACCACCATAAACAGCATGGAGGTATAAACCAAACCAATCAACATACTCACATCATTGTATAAAAACTCGATTGGCTGCTCGGTTAAACCCAGAGCCATTAAGCCTTGGCTAATCACTCCAGATTCGCGCAACAGGATCATCCAGCCATAAGTTCGCACTAACTCACTCACCCAAAATGGCAATAAACAACTCAGCAATAACAAGCGCTTGCTACGTCCCTTAGCCACTTTTGCGATAAAAAATGCAACTGGAAAACTAATCACTAAGGTAATAAAGGTGGCCAATAACGACATCCACACGGTGCGTAACAAGGTGTGCCAATACAAGGGTTCAGAAAAGAACTGCTGATACTGATAAAGGCCAACACTGTCACCCACACTATAATCACGCTTGATTAAAGATAGCTCTAACATTTGCAAATGTGGCAATACAATCAACAGCACAAACCACAGCAGAAAAGGCAAGATTAATAAATAAAAGCCCAGAGTTTTAGCTTTCACCGTTCACCTCTTTCGTGATACAGCGCGCTTGAGATGCATTCCAATAAATACGTAATGGGCTACCGACCACAATATTTTGCAAAGCAAAGTCAGCGCCAGGGGAAACCCGATAAAGCTCATCATGATGCTGGTCTCTCACCATTAAGGTCGAGCTGGCGCCATCAAACAGACACTCCTCAACCTTCACATCAAACTGATTATCCGCTTTCACATCTTCACCCACCTTGGCGATACCAATCGCCTCTGGCCGAACAAATACATTTACGGTGGTTTGCGGACGCTGCTGCACATCGGTTTCAACGATCAAGTGTCGCCCTCGGGCGGTCTTCAATAGCGCCACCGCTTGCCGTTGCTCGACCACCACAGCCGATAGTTGATTGGTTTGTCCAACAAACTTAGCCACAAAGGCTGACTGCGGTTGATAATAAAGTTGCTGCGGACTTGCCACCTGCTCGAAGCGGCCACGGTTCATCACCGCTACTTTATCCGACATCACCAAGGCTTCAGACTGATCATGCGTAATGTAAATAAAGGTGGTACCAAACTCACGTTGTAAGTGTTTAAGCTCAACCTTCATCTTCTCTCTAAGTTTTAGATCTAAAGCACCTAGCGGCTCATCAAGTAATAATAAACGCGGCTCTAAGACCAGACTACGGGCGATCGCAATCCGTTGTTTTTGGCCACCCGACAACTGGGCAATTTGCTTCTGTTGGCTACCGTCTAAACCCACTCGGCTGAGTACATCTTTAATTTTTTCGCTTCGCTCAGCCGCTTTCACACCACGACGCTTTAAACCATAAGCGATGTTCTCAGCCACATTCATGTTGGGAAATAAGGCCAAATGCTGAAACACCATATTCACCGGACGCTTATTGGGCGCCAGCTCATTGACTCGCTTTTGATGGATACGGATCTCGCCCTCACTGGGGAATTCAAAACCAGCGAGCATCCTTAGCAAGGTGGTTTTACCACAGCCCGAAGGCCCTAAAATAGAAAAGAAAGACCCAGCTTCAACATTAAAATTTAAACCGTCTACTGCGGTAAAATCAGAAAAGTGTTTAGAGAGGTGTTCACATTCAAGATCAAATTTAGCGTTTCCCGCCATAGTACAAGTACATCCAAAGGTAAAAAAAGAAGGGCCTTACGGCCCATTGATAAGTGCTTATTGTGCCGCGTGCACGCGATCCAGCACCTTGCCTT
The DNA here is from genome assembly GCF_050870855.2 of Agarivorans sp. QJM3NY_30. Taxonomy (GTDB): domain Bacteria; phylum Pseudomonadota; class Gammaproteobacteria; order Enterobacterales; family Celerinatantimonadaceae; genus Agarivorans. The sequence goes on from NZ_CP194038.2 coordinate 3,596,301, forward strand.
CCATGGCTTCTAAGCCAGCAGGTACTGCGGGATACCATTTAATATTATCAATATCATCGCTACTAAAACTGGCATTAAACTGTGCTTTAGCCACTTCGTTCACATAGGCATCGGAGCCTTTCGAGGCGGTGAAGTTACCCGCAGACTCGGTAATTTTTGCTGCGATTTCTGGACGCATCACAAAATTGATCCATTGATAAGCGGCGTCGACGGCTTTTGACTTGCGTGGAATCGCAAAAGTATCAATCCAACCTAGCGCGCCAGACTTTGGTGCAACAAACTGAATATTGGCTTGATCTCGGTTTAACTTCCAACCGCCTGCATCCCAAGCCATCGCGGCAACCACTTCGTTGGCACGCATCAGGTTCATCAACTCATCACCACCAGACCAGTAAGTTTTCACGATGGGCTTACATTCCACAAGCTTCGCTTCAACCTTATCCAAGATCTGTTGGTATTTGGCAGGATCGGCGTAAGCCGCAAAAGGATCTTCGCCAAGAGCAAAAGCAAAAGCAATTAAAGTAGGACGTTTCAAACGATAAGAAATTTTGCCCTGATACTTGCTTTGACATAAATCGGTATAGTCAGCTACATCTTTGGCCATGTTACCGTTCACCACCAAACCGCTGGTTCCCCAAACATGCGGAACACCAAATACTTTATCGCCCACGGCAGTATTTTTCTTGGTCGCATCGAGCATTGAACTAATAATTTGTTTCTGGTCAATTCGGGCTAAATCGATGGGCTGATAAATACCAAACTGTAGTTGCACACCAGTGATACGGTCTTGACTAGGTTGCGCCAAATCGAAACCAGAGCCGCCTGTTGCGCGTAACTTAGAAATCATATCTTCGTTGTTTGATTTGGTAACTTTTACTTCAATACCAGTTTCTTTTTGAAACAAATCGATCACCTCTTGAGGCGCATAACCGCCCCAAGTTAGTAGACGAAGTGTTTCGGCACTGGCTTGCACACTTGCCATGGCTCCCATACCAAGTAACAAGCTGCTTATTGCAAAACGTTTATTCAACATAATATCTTCCATGTATTTCTAAGGTTAATTGGGCTACCGACTAATACAGCAGCGATACAACAACTATTTGATAAACATGCACTACTTTTATGACACAAATGTGAAGCTGCAAGCAACTAAAAAATGAATAAAAATCAAGCTAAAGCCAGCCAGGCCGCCTTAAAACAAGCGCTTACCTGACAAAACAACGGCCCAAAAAACCACCCATTGTGACAAAAATATGAATTCTAGATAACAGAATAACCAATGACCAGAAGTTAACCAGTAGTGAATTGTGCTACTTATATCGGCAATAAGCAGCTAACAATGCTACCTGCATACAATACCTCCAGTAACCACCAAATCATCGGCCATTTGCTACTTTATATAATTAAATCAATTGAATGAGTGACCTAGCTCCAGAATAATCCTCTCTCTTATGGGCGGCGACATAAGCGTATAAAAATATCCCTTGCCTCATCCTTAGCACCAGTAAACCAGCTTTTTACGATTTGCACTTGCATGCACAAAAATACCGCTATATATTTATACAGCAACTGTATGGATAAACAGGTATAGGAATGCTCACTCAACTCAGCGTACAAAACTTTGCAATTGTTCGGTTCTTAGAGCTCGATTTAAGCCGAGGCATGACCACCATCACTGGTGAAACTGGTGCCGGTAAATCAATTGCAATCGATGCCTTAGGCTTGTGTTTAGGTAACCGAGCGGAAGCGAGCATGGTGCGCCAGGGTGCCAGTAAGGCAGAAGTCAGTGCGCAATTTGAGATCAGCCAGAACCAAGCCGCGCGGCTATGGCTGCAGCAAAATGAGCTGTTAAGCGACGATGATTGCATATTACGCCGAGTAGTCACCAAAGAAGGTCGCTCTAAAGCCTATATCAATGGTACTGCGGTACCCTTGGCACAACTCAAACAACTAGGGCAATACCTCGTTAGCATTCATGGGCAACATGCGCATCAGCTATTGCTTAAACCCAGCCAACAACTGGCGATTGTCGATCAGTATGCCGCTCATCCGCAATTGCTGAGTGAAGTGAAACAAGCTTACCAGCATTGGAAAGGCCTCTGTAACGAGCAAGAACTTGCCCAACAGCAACAAAAAGAACTGCTGGCCCAACAACAACTGCTTGAATATCAGGTTAAAGAATTAGACGAGTTTTCTCTGGCTGAAGGGGAATACCAAACCATAGAACAACAACATCAGCGTCTTTCTCACAGCACCGAGCTGCAACAAAGTAGTTTTCAGCTTAGCCAGCTCCTAGCCTTAGATGAGCAAGTTAATGTACTAGACATGCTAGGCCAAGCCTGTAGAACTACCAGCCAGCTTCTCGCGCTCGATCCCAAACTCGAAAACATCAACAATCTGTTACACGATGCACAGATTCAGATTGAAGAAGCCGGCCAACAGTTAGGCCATTACAGCGAGCAGCTAGACTACGACCCAGAGTTATTTGCCGAGTTAGAACTGCGACTCAGCCAAGCCCTTGAGTTGGCCAGAAAACACCATACCAACGCCGAACAACTGCCAGCACTACATTTGAATTTACAGCAACAGTTAGAGCAGCTGAGTCAACAAAGCCAGCGCTTCGAGCATCTTACGGAAGACATTGAGCAGGCATGGCAGATTTATCTAAGTAAGGCCAATAAACTATCGAAAAGTCGCGAACGTGCCGCCAGTAGCCTCAGTAAATTAATCACCAAAGAAATCCATAAACTCAGTATGGCGAAAGCCCAATGTGAATTTGCACTACAAAGTGATGCCAGCCAGTTCACCAATTCAAATGGCGTAGATCGCGTCGAGTTGCGGGTAACCACCAACCCTGGTCAGCCGATGCAAAGTATTGATAAAGTGGCCTCTGGCGGAGAACTCTCCCGTATTGGTTTGGCCATTCAAGTGATTTGCTCAGCCAGTATTTTAACCCCAACCCTGATCTTCGATGAAGTTGACGTAGGCATTAGTGGACCAACCGCCGCAGTGGTGGGCGGCATGCTACGAAAACTTGGGCAACAGTGCCAAGTATTGTGTGTGACCCACTTACCACAGGTAGCGGGACATGGTCATCAACAGATGTTAGTGAGTAAGCAACAGAAGAAAAATGAAACCATCACCAACATGCTCACTTTAAACGGCCAACAACGTCTCGAAGAATTGGCTCGCCTGCTCGCCGGCGATGCAATTACCCCTTCTGCACTGGCAAATGCGCAAGAATTGTTGGTTGAAGACTAAATTCTTCGTAGTAGACGCTTCTTTTTCGGGCGGGGCTTGGTTATGATGCCTTCCTTAACAAGGAGCTTCGATTAACAATGCGTTTCACAGCTAAAATTTTTATTCTACTTGCCAGCCTCGGACTTAGCGCCTGTTCAGCCTTCGATTGGATGGTATATAAGGTTGATATCCCACAGGGTAACTACATCGACGATGCCAAAGTAGAACAGCTCCGCGTCAACATGACCAAGGAGCAGGTTCAATTTGTATTGGGTTCACCGATGTTAGTAGATGCTTTCGACCAAGAACGTTGGTACTACCTATACAGTTACAAAAGTGGTAATGGCTCACTCGAACGAAGAAATTTGGTGGTTGAGTTTGTGAATAACCACCTAGCGCTGGTTGAAGGTGACTACCAAATTAGTAAAGACTTTATGGTGCCTCTCGAAGACGAAACCAGCTAACTGCCCCCAAGCATATAAAAAAGCCAGATCATCGATCTGGCTTTTTGGTTTAAGCTTCAGCGCGTTGCTTGGGCCTGCCACCGGTGGTTTTATCTGCCCTCCCCGCAGCCTTTGCGCGTTCAGCTCTAATTTTACGAAGCTCTTTAGGATCGGCAATTAAGGGACGATAGATTTCAATTCTATCGCCATCACGCAAAGTTTGATCCAGTTTAGCCGCTCGACTAAAAATGCCAACCGAAGCCGACTCAGGCTCAATCTCTGGAAAGTGATCCACAATACCCGACTGCTTAATGGCGGCCAAAATATCGCAGCCTTGTGCAACACTCAGTGCCAGTAATACTTGACGCTCTGGTAAGCCATATACCACTTCAATATTAATTTTTTCGCTCACCACTAATACACCTGTTTTGCTCGGTCGACAAAAGCCTGCACCATCGAGCCGGCCAATTCTTGAAAGACTCGGCCAAAGGCCGCTGCAATCAACTTGTTGCTAAATTCAAAGTTCAAATCCAGCATCACCTTACAGGCTTGCTCATCTAAAGCGACAAAATGCCATACTCCAGTTAAGGACTTAAACGGCCCATTCACCAAATTCATCTGAATCGATTGATCTTCAGTTAAAGTATTTTCCGTCACAAAGCTGTTTTTAATACCAGCCTTGGCCACCCCAACCTGAGCCACCATGCTCAGTGGGCCCTGCTCAATAATTTCACTACTCACGCACCCCGGTAAAAACTCGGGATAAGCGTCAACATCATTCACTAATTGGTACATTTGCTTGGCGCTAAACATCACCAAGGCACTACGGTTTACTTGCGGCATAACCCACTCTTTCTTCAAATCTGGCAACATTTTAGCATTCGCACGGCTAAACCGCACAATATCAGTTTTAAACCCTCGCTGCATGCGTATAATAGCGGCCTATGAGTAAGAATAAATCAAAATCAAAAGCCGGTTCAAATACCATCGCGCTGAATAAAAGAGCGCGCCATGAGTACCGTATCGAAGATAAATTCGAAGCGGGTATTGAACTTCAAGGCTGGGAAGTTAAATCAATGAGAACCGGTAAGGTTAACATCGCCGAGAGCTACGTATATGTTCGCGACGGTGAAGCCTTTGTTTCCGGTTTAAATGTTCAACCCTTATTATCGGCTTCCACTCACGTGGTTGCCGACCCAACCCGGATCCGCAAACTGCTGCTAAACCGACGCGAGTTAGATAAACTGATTGGCGCGGTTGAACGCCAAGGTTATACCATTGTTGCCACGGCGCTCTACTGGAAAGCCTCTTGGGCCAAACTAGAGATAGGCTTAGCCAAAGGTAAGAAAGATCAAGACAAACGCGAAGACGAGAAAGATCGCGAATGGCAACGCACCAAAGACCGAGTGATGAAACACAGCTTTAGATAAACACTCAACTGGACAAATAAACAGCATTTAAACCCAAGCCGCTATCGGTTTATATCAGGCTTGTGTTAGAATGTTCTAGAAATTCCGGGGCTGAATTGGATTCGACAGGATCAGGAAGGCTTGTGGAGCATGTCGTGGGGCGGTTTGCCACGTAAAAAGCCGCAAAAAAATAGTCGCAAACGACGAAAACTACGCACTAGCAGCTTAATAACCTGCTAGAGCACTTCTACCCTAGCTTCCGCTTGTAAGACGGGGAATCATAGAAGTTCAAACCCAAACAAGATAGCGAGGGACGCTTTGACTAGAGAGCCGAACCGCGAAATAGAATTCTGGTATGTGAGTAAGTGGCGTGTTTGTTCGCAGCTTGCTAACGAGAATAAAGACAAACTAAGCATGTAGCGCCATTGGTTAGAATGGTTTTGGACGCGGGTTCGAAACCCGCCAGCTCCACCAATACCACAAAGAAAGACGTCTTAGGGCGTCTTTTTTTGTACCTGTAATTCGCCTTAGCAATACAAAGTATGTAAATCCACGCCCCTGCGTGAGGGGCGACTTGAGCATTTGAAGCGCAAAGCGCAAGCCTATCGTTTCAATCCACGCCCCTGCGTGAGGGGCGACCGTAAGCTGTTTTTATGTACTTAAAATCACTCATGTTTCAATCCACGCCCCTGCGTGAGGGGCGACATCAAAACCAAGGGGGATGCATGAGAATAAGTAAGTTTCAATCCACGCCCCTGCGTGAGGGGCGACGCTATAAGACCGTCAGACGAAACATTATCAATTTGTGTTTCAATCCACGCCCCTGCGTGAGGGGCGACCTATCGCCGTACTTAAGCGTGATCACTCAACCGAGTTTCAATCCACGCCCCTGCGTGAGGGGCGACTAGCCACTGGGAAAGCACGCCTTACTCGGTCAATGTTTCAATCCACGCCCCTGCGTGAGGGGCGACCCTAGTTCTTTTTCAGGGATTGCCGTAAAAGCATGGTTTCAATCCACGCCCCTGCGTGAGGGGCGACTCAACAAGGCGCTTGGTGATACCAGTAAAATAACAGTTTCAATCCACGCCCCTGCGTGAGGGGCGACGAGCCAGATTGCGATAAATCACCGTGATGCACTGTTTCAATCCACGCCCCTGCGTGAGGGGCGACATGAATAAGGAGCAATACAAATAATGGAAACACCAGTTTCAATCCACGCCCCTGCGTGAGGGGCGACGACAGCTACAAAAGAAACCAACGCGCAAAAACTGGTTTCAATCCACGCCCCTGCGTGAGGGGCGACGTAAACGAAGCCAAAATACTCGATTGGCTCCTAGTTTCAATCCACGCCCCTGCGTGAGGGGCGACACGGGGGGTATAGTGGCAGGTAAAAGTTACCATGTTTCAATCCACGCCCCTGCGTGAGGGGCGACAGTTAAATTGATAGCAGAACAGCAGCAAAGACCAGGTTTCAATCCACGCCCCTGCGTGAGGGGCGACTTTACGTGAGCATTTAAAGCGCGGTTGGTTTGATGTTTCAATCCACGCCCCTGCGTGAGGGGCGACGCCTGAGGGAGTAGGGACGTTATTTGTTATTGATGTTTCAATCCACGCCCCTGCGTGAGGGGCGACTTTTATTGTGATTGCGTTAGCGTAGAGATTGGGTTTCAATCCACGCCCCTGCGTGAGGGGCGACTTTGCTGGGGTCATTGGTGGCCCTCCATGTCAGGTTTCAATCCACGCCCCTGCGTGAGGGGCGACAACGGTGAAATAAAATCATTAATAACACCACTTTGTTTCAATCCACGCCCCTGCGTGAGGGGCGACTGCCGTGATTAAACGACAGGTGTAGCTTAACCTGAGAAGCCATGATTCGCTAGCCTAGTCATTAAGAACCCGAGTTCTCACGCTGCAACGGTCACTATCTCGATTAAACCTTTATTATTCAATGCGCTAAAAAAGCGCTAAACTACCGTGTTTTTAAAGAGCACTGGGGGTTAGCGTTCAAATAATCAAACTATCTTTGAATATGTCTAGTGCAGGCTTTGCACCATGGTGCTCAACCTTGCTTCGCCAGCCCTTGCCAAGCTTATAGAATCTCAGGCTATCGACTTCTTCATCATAAATATTAAGCAACTTCGCCTTAAAACTTAACCATTGTGCGTAGGTAATCTCACACTCAAAAACCGAGTACTGCACCCGCACACCGTAATCTAAACAGGTTTTCGCCAAATGACGTAAACGGCGTTGCCCGCCATCATCTTGCAAGCTTACATCGTAAGTAATCAGTACCATCATAAAAGTCTACCTATCGCGAATAAAAGGGAGGGTAATTCGCTAAATCACCTCGAATATGCCGCGCTAAAAGCATCGATTGCACATGGGGTAATAAGCCGATTTGAATTTTTTCTTTCAAAAATGGATGAAGAATTTCTTCTTGCTTTTTAGCCTGATAAGACTGGAGTAACAGTTTTCGCGTCTCATCTTTCATGGTAACCCCGCCAAGCATGTCTACCGTAAAATCTTTAGCCTTTATTTGTTGTCGGTTCACTAAAGTAAGTACTGTTCGATCCACAATATAGGCTCGAAATTCTTCCAATAAATCTTGAGCCAAACTGTCTCGACCTGGTCGCTCTGCATGTAAAAAACCAACTTGTGGATCGAGCCCTACACCTTGCAGCGCTCCGCTGATTTCCTTCCCTAATAGGGAGTACAAAAAAGAGAGCATGGCATTAATGGGATCTTTCGGTGGCCGTCGACTTCGACCATTAAACCGCAGCGCTTGATCATCCACTTTTATCAAGCCTTGAAAAACACCAAAATATTGGCTGGCAGCTTCTCCCTCCAAGCCTCTAATCTTATCTAAATCGGATTGAATTTTTAGCGCTTCGACAATTTGTTTCATTCGCTTTAAGGTTCGACTAAGAGCTGCGTTTTCTCCATGATTTCGCCGGTGACGTAACAGCAGCGCGCGTGAAGACTGTACTTTAGCGGCGACAATATCTCTCGCAATTCCCACTTTTTGGGGGTTGACCAACGCAAACTGAGCCCGTCGCAATAAAACATTGCCGCTTTGTTGACCCACCAGCCGTCCCTGAAATCGACCGAACTGATCGAAAAATGCCAGGCCAGTGCCATTTTCTCCGCAAAATCCCATCAATTGTGGCGATACCATGACATTGCCAAAGCAAAAAATACCACTGATCGAGTGGATGGGCACCTGCATCAATTTTTGCTTCACTCCATCAACCCGCTGCTCTATTAGCAAGGTTTCTCGTGCTTTGTGTAAATAAGCACCATCGCGGGTAATATACAGGGTATTTTGAAGTTTCTTCACTGGCTAACCTCATCATCGTAAAGCTGGCGAATATAAACCGAACTGGGATCGTTAGCTGATAGCAGTGGTTGGCAGGGTTCAATTAAAGAGCAAGCTTTGCAGCGTTTTGTATACTCCGCTACTGGCGTTTGCTTTGTCGAGAATAAATCATGAACTTGAGCAATCACGGCTAATGTTTGTTGCCGCAACGAAGCATCAATAGTAACCAGCTCTCGACGACGAGTTTGCCAATACCACAGCGCTCCCTGCTCTACCGAAGTGGCTGTCATCTCTTCTAAACACAGCGCCTGTGCGCAGAGCTGTATAGCATCAATATTGTCTTGTTTAGCTTTCCCTCGCTTATACTCCACCGGTGTTAATTGACCAGAAGCCAGATCTTTTTCCACTAAATCCAGCTTACCAGTCAATCCGAGCGTCGGAGCATTCACATGTACACCACGCTCGAAACGAACGCCTTGGCGTGTTTCTGGTTCTCCACTATCCACTCGCTGATGCAACAACTGGCCGTGAGCCGTGAGGTAGTTTTCGGCCCAAAGCTGCTCGTTGTGGATCAGAGCACACTGCCTTGGGCAAAACGCATAATGCTGCAAGGCAGAGAGTGGTATAAGGCGTTGGTCTTGCGCTGTCATTACCAAGCAATACGTTTGAAAAGTTCCAGCCCTTGAGGCCAGTTTTCTTCATCGATAGCGAGTTGATAATCACGAATACTACGAGCTGGACCATCGGTCGTTTTATCCACCCTTATTCGATCAAACAAACTATGCGCTGGCGCATTACCCAAGGCATTGTTATGTTTAAACACCAATAATGCCCTCGCGGCCATTTCACCTCGACTGGCAGAACGATCATGATCAAACATCTGCTCCAAAGCGGTGAAAAATAATTCCAAATCTTCATCACTAAACCCGGTCTGCTGAGCCAAATGAGCAGAAACGAAACCGTGACAGCAATAAAGGCCATAAGGTACGGTAAATTTTCGTCCCATGGTTCGATTATCACCATCTTGCGCTTCTGCTTCTTTTTCCGTTGCAACAGCCATCCTTGTAATACTGTGCTCACTGCTTACAACTGGGTCAACAGAACGAGAGAAGGTTAGTTGTACAGGCCCTCGAACCTGCCCACAGTTGACACCAGTAGACATCACCGCACCAAATGTCCGTACATCAAAAAAGTTATTACACATCCATTGTCGAGCTTCGCCCGTTTTATCACCGCCTTTTCTTTTTTTGTCATTTTTTAGTAATTCTTCTGCACCTATTCCAATATAAGCTCGTTCATGTTGGTTGTTTAGCACCGCTTTTTCCTTCACATAAATCTCATACGGCGGTTGCTCTCCCTTTACCAAAGTGACAAAATTTCGCACCTTGCGCTTCAGACAAACATCGGTGACCAAACCTTGGCCAGTTTCAGTATCCAAACGAGGTAAATTACCGGCATCAGGATCACCATTTGGATTGCCGTCTTTAACGTCAAATAACAGCACAAAGTCATATCGATTTTGCAGGCTCATAGGGTAGCTCCTTCTTCAGCCGATGATTTTTGTTGAGTCTCTTTTTTTGTATATAAAGATTGTTTCTGGTGATAATAGCCAATAGCAAACAGGCCCTGTTCATCTAAATTCAAATGCGCAGGAAACTCTTGGATAGATGTAACTATTTCTTGTATACGACGATCAGTAGTGACCCTGTAAGCGCCAGCAAGCTTATTGAGATGATGTGTTGAAAGTCTTATCAAGGTTGCAAACACAGCCTTTGGTGTACAACTTGCGCTGCTGTAATAACGGTCCCTGATCGTACTATTGAGTCCACTCCCTTGAGCATCCTGCTGCAATTTTTCGAGAACAGCGAACAGCCTACCCAAACGGTAGCCAATACGGGTATCTTCTTGGTTAAGTGACACAGTTAACTCCTTGTCTATAGAACTTAATACTTTGTTTATCTGTCGATGTCTTCGGTTAAGGCACGCCTTGAGCAAACAAGCTCTTTCGTAATTAACATAGCCACGCTCGGCTTTAATACGTCTTATAACCCCTTGAAAAAGAGTCGCGGGTAGCGGTAAACCCTGCAAAATAGCCAGATAGATATCCCCCATCAAGTTTGGCGGGAGATTGTCGGATTTTTGTAGTAAAGCGGTGCTTAAAACAAGTCGATACAAGGATGGAAAACCAAAAGCTTCATACCCTATTATTTGTATATCGCGAAACCAATCAGCAATGCGCAGCCTGAACTCGGCGACAGTTCCACATAGCCAAAAGCGCACCACGATCCTAGCCGGAGCATTCGGTGCGAGACCTAGTACATAAAATCTCTGTTGGTCATCCGCATTTTGTGCCGCACCATCATATAAACTCCGATAATGCTCAATAACTTTCTCTACGCCTTGATCTGGGGCATCGCTCTGCTGCCCAAACAGCATCGGCAGTTCCGTTTCAAGAGGAGCGTCGCGTTGCGCCCAACAAACCAATGTAGTGCCGCTAACGTATAGTTTTTGCTTAGAATCTCGGCGCAATAAATGGTTCAGCGCAGTTGCATATTGAAAAGCTGCCAGTTCACCAACTGGAAAATTGAGCCCTTGACTTTTTCCATACGATTCAAATGCTTTAGCATTTATAGACGCCAAAGGCGTGGGTTTTCCAACAATCTGCCCAATGCCGTCATGCAACCGCGCCACAGGGCCTCGTTTACCGGTGACCAAACAGACCCCATGTATGCTTTCAGCTCCGTTATCATCGGCCGCTATATACGATTGCAATTCAACCGCCTGACAACATAAGTGGTCCTCTCCTGCGCGCTGAAAAGCCAAATTACAGCCTTTAATTTTTAAACATTCGGCATAGATTGGATCTGCTCGAACCTTATCGACTTCATTGGGTTGGCTAAGGAAACCTTGCACCGCGCATGCGTCTAGACAATCAGGCAGCTGTGCCACTATCTCGTCCACCTGCCGAATAAAACTTTGATGTTGCTTATGAGCCATCTCAATGTCTTTCTCATTTGGTGGGATATCAGGTTTATCCTGTTTCGGTTGATTTAACAGGTAGCCATAATGATCCCAAAGTAAATTAGCAACTTCGTAAGATTTTCCTCCTGAGCGCTTTTTACCCTGAGGCACCAAATAATCACGAGCCACGAGTTTCTTACCTTGAGGTTCACGTGTATCTTTCAGTACAATAAAACGACCGTTATCGTCGATCACCACAACAAACGGAATGGCCTTCTGCTCAAAGCCTTTAGACGCAAGGCCAGAATCTCGATCCCTACTTTTACGTTGATAATATTCACATAGCGCTTGTAAAATCATCCGCGCACCTCGTCACTATTCTTTATTGGAACCGTAATAACCCCTTTAGTCATTCGTGCGCTGAAAAATAGCGGCTGCGGATTGGATGGGTCAGAAAAATCAAGGTCAAATAGCATCCAACCAAGTTCTCGATCTTCCTGAATAGGTAGTGTCCGCTCAGCAGCCATATCAACTAACTTAAACGCACAAGCGAACTCGCGCGTACCTAGGTAAGGTTGGTTAAAACACTGCCCTTTTTCAGCGCGACGACGAAACATTTCTGCAAATTTTGCAGCATTATCTGATGGTCCAGCTTTGTTGGTTAACACAAATTCCGCATGTAGGCGATAGGCGACATCCCTGAGCAACAAACTTGCCCGCTGCTGTCGGTCTTCCTCTATATAGCTCGCTAATTTGCCACTTCCCTGTTTCATTGCGGACTTTACGTTACCAACAGGTACCACGTTACCAAGCTCGTTACGCCGTAGGTTAAGCCAGCGAATCGGTGCTAACACCTCAATTTTTTTCACCCGCCATTCAATCGCCGGTTTCCAAAGAACCGCCTCAAAAATACTGCGAGCAGCAGAGGGGGTAATCACATCATAACTAACCCGCTCAACTTTCATTTCTGGCCGAGTGAAACAAGCGAACTCGCCGCTCACCTCCAAGCAAAACCCCATAAAAACCTTCCTTTGATATCACGCTGAAATCTGTACTATCCCTAATAACTCATATCTGTTTGACAAAACAACTACCAACTAAACACGTTAGTTAACCTATATATAATCCGACGATTACCTACAAAGCATGTACACGACAAAACAAAGCGCACTTAACACTGCAAATAATTTGAAGGGGGGCATAACATTTAACTCTCTAAGTGCTTTTGGCAACCAATTCATCTCTATCTCCCAACTAACGTACTTAACCTGATTGTTGTAACATTATGAGTCACAACACACTATCAACCTTATCAATATAAAATATACTAATTCACTCGATAGATAAGATCAACAAGTACTAATTCACTCGTTAGATATTTCTTTTTGGGTGTGATTCATTTAATATGCCACCTGTCATGCTAATGTTGTTCTTTCATTAGCGTGTGGGTTGAAACACTCGATAGATATCACTTGATGATATAGAGGGTACCGTTAGGTGCCCTCGCCCTTTAAATAATTGTGCTTTCAGCATCCAACATTGCCATTGGTGGAACAACACCAAACCGAGGATCATAGTTGCACTCTTCAACTACCCACAACCCTGCTTCTTGATAAAGTACACCAGCGCGATGCAACTGCTTGGCAAACTCTTCCGGTAAATTGATGGTATAGCGCTGCAATTTGCGATAGAGCCACTTTTGACTAGGATCCGCTTTTAACATCTGTATCCATTGAATAATCGGACTTTTATCCACTCCTTGCGGTAAAAAAGGCACCACAACCGCAATCCCACAGTTGTCAATTAATCTAAATTTTTCGGCTGCTTCACGAAATTGAATCGTTACCGCGGCCGTCGCCAAATCCTGTTTCGCAAGCAGAAGCTGATTAATCCCGTGTTTATCCCGTGAGCCTTGGTTATTCAGCTGGCGAAAGAAACGTTTAAAAGCTTCAGGCGCCAGAGGCTCAGCGAGCGCCCCCGTGTTTAAAAGTTGTAAAGTCGCCTGTTGTGACTGACGAATAAACCCTACAGGTGGTAATTCTGGCGGATTAAAAACCACCACTCGTCCTAAGCCCTCCAGCTTACCCTCACGATTGCAACGCCCGGCACTTTGTGCAATTGAATCAAGGCCAGCCATAGCTCGATATACCACAGGGAAATCGACATCAACCCCTGCTTCAACGAGCTGAGTGGAGATCACTCTCAGTGGCCGCATATCTCGCCCCTCTCGTTTCTCGCACAAGCGCAGCTTTATTTCATCTAATGTCGCTGTTCGGTGCGCCGCACACATCTGTGCCGAAAGGTGTAATCGACTGGCATCGTCCGGTAAAAGGCTAAACAGCTCTCTAGCCTGACGACGAGTATTTACAATAGCCAGCACGCAATCTTCGGCTAATAACTGCAGAGCAAGCTCTTCCCAGCTGGTCTTCTTGTTTGATGGGACAATATTCACTTCGACTCGTTGCAGTTCTACGGCTAGTTTCGTCGGGTCTTCGCAGATCTCATGAACTTTTTCGAATCCTTCAAGCAGGGTCGCACCAGATACAGGTGCTTTCTGTGTTGAAAAATCAGGTTGTGTCGCGGTACATAGCACCCAAGTAACCCCGAAGTATTGAGTCAGGTTTTTCATGCAGCGAACAATGGGGGCGTGAAAATCTCTAGGGATCTGTTGCGCCTCATCCAAAACAATAACAGCGTCTCTTAAATTGTGTAACTTCCGGCAACGACTGCTTCGACTAGCATGCAAGGATTCAAATAACTGCACATTCGTTGTCACAATCAAGGGTGCATTCCAATTTTCACAAGCCAATCTGCTTCGGTTTGATTCCTCACCACTAGGTTGATCCAAATTACTATGATGTTCAAGCACGGCATCGTCACCTAGGACATCACGAAACACCTTTGCGTTTTGTTCAATAATACTTGTAAAGGGAATTGCATAGACAATCCGCCTCTTGCCATGAATGCGAGCATGTTCCAATGCAAAACCAAGACTAGATAGTGTTTTCCCCCCTCCCGTAGGGACTGTCAGGCTAAAAACACCGGGTTCTTTTGTTGCAGCCTGTATACATGATTGGTAAATATGATTACGAATACTATTAAGTTGCGAATGCTCGCTCTTCACCTGAAATTCACTCATGTAACTAAAAAATCGGTGCTGTAGCTGAGCTAACTCCTCAAAGCCATTGCGTTTATCTGCTTGATGTGGCTGCATATAGGCTTCGGTATCCAGAAAATCAGCGTCTACCAAGGCAGAAAATAGCATTCGCAACCATAAAGCCGTTGCAGCGGGATCCCCGGCAACTATTGGTAATTTCGGAAGAGTTCCTCGTAAGATATCCTCAGGTATATTTTCCTTTAAACAGGCTAGGTATTCCTGCTGACCCCCATTGGTCAAGCGATAACTCAAACTGCCCTTACCACCACTCCAATCAGGCAACCCCGCATGATGGCCCGCAATTAAATAAGCCAACAAATGCCCATAGCCCTTACCTAATGTTTCTATCGCATGAATTGCACCAGCGGTCGAATGAGTGACCCTTTGTGACTTCCCCTGTTCTATATGCGCGTTTTCGCGCTCGAATCCACTTTGATTGCGAATGTAGTCCTGAAATGCAGCTTGATATTTACCCAGGTCATGCCATCGCCCCGCTAAGGCAACCCAATGAGTTGAAACACCAGAAGCTAAACTAGAAGCTATTTTTTCGACCTCAAGTAAGTGCGTATTCAATAAATGTGGCGTAGACCAAGAACCATCCTCCAACTTAACTACATGTGCGATTTGTTCATTCATTGGTGCTTTCCTTAAATTCATACACTGAATCTACTCTTAACCACGGACCATTTAAATACTGAGTAAAAACTCAGGTAAACTCACTTGACATGTTTTACGTGTATGGCACGGTATTTACCCAATCAGCCAGGGTTTAATGTCATCTAAGTTGTCTAACATTAATTGCTGAGCCTGTGGGTTTGCGTCGATCATCTTGGTATTCACCTGCATCTGCTTAAGCAGGTAGCTAACGAGGGCTGCCCGAGTGGTCATGTGCAGCTGGCCCTGCTGCATTTGATAATCCTCGGCAATCACCGTTTGCTGGGCAGGACTTAAACGCAGGTCTGGTTTAAAAACCAGTTCAATTTGGGTATTCCATGCCACGTCGCCAGTCACACCTTGTGAAGAACGCTCTGCGAGTTCGGGCTTGCCTCGAAAACGGCTCAACACAAAATCGCGATACTCGCGATGCTTCTCACACCAGGCGCGCAAATGCCAACGCGCGCCGGTATCAACAAAGGTATGCGGCACGATGATCCGGCCTTCTCGATCGGGGTGAGACAAAGATACATAATCGACTTCTAAGCGACGTTGTTGGCGCATTGCTGCGACCAAGCCACACATCACGCTCGGTGATACCTGCCGTTGCGGGGGCGACAATTGAAAGGTATGTTTCGCGGTTTCGGTCATTCTGCGATAGGGGGAATAAGAAGCGAGCCAAGTGAGATATTCATCGGCCTGAGTAGTAAGCAATAGGGGGCTAAAATTGTCGGGGGGTACAAAGCCCTTTACCGAGGCCGTATATACTAACGGAGTTGCGCTCGCCTGATTATAGGTACCCAGATCTTTGCTAGCTTGTTGGCGACTAATCCCAAACTGTTCGCATAAATGACGAGTAGTTAAGCGCCCTTCCCAATAGGCGATCAATTCGATAAACCAATCTCGACGGCTCATTTATTATCACCACGCTGGATTTAATATCTTTTATATCAAAATAGAAAAAATAAGAAAGCGTTTGGCGGTGATCGTTGCAAAAACTTAGACAAGCATTTGATTAAACGCAAAAAAGCCCTTCGATACAGGGCGATATTCACAACAATTCAAGCGTGGTTGTACTCTACCGAAAAAAGTAAAATTGCAAAATGAGTATTTTCCTGTAATTGAACTGCCCGTTTTTAAGCAAGTGAGCAGGCTTTAGCCCTTGCCCCATCCCTGATGCAGATGCCCATTGCGGTATCACCCGACAGATCACGATGCGGCGGCATGCAAATCTTAAAACCCCCAATCAGTCGATGGTCGGGGGGATTGATAATGAAAGCTCAATACCCCCCGACCTTCACTAAACTTACTCGGCAATGGCCGGATTGCTGCGATTCAAAAACTCGGCAATGCTCTGATATACCTTGGCGCACTCTTCTTCAACTAAGTTTTCCATATTGATAAAGGTATGGATCATGTCTGAAAAATGTAGCTGCTCGACCGCCACCCCGGCCTGCTTGGCCTTTTCACAATAGGCGATGGCTTCATCTCGTAAGGGACAAAACTCAGCGGTAATGATGAAGGTGCTGGGTAAATTGGCACTAAAGTCACCGTATAAGGGAGACGCCTGCTTCCGATCCTCATGGTGCTGAAAATAGTTGTCGAAGTACCAAGCTATTTTGCCTTTTTGCAATAAATAACCGCTGCCATTTTGCTCCATGGAATGACTATTCATCGTGTAGTCGAGACTCGGATAAATCATCACCTGCTTGTCGATCTGCAGCGATTTATCAAATTGAGCTTTTGCACTAACGCTTGCAACTAGTGCGCCACCACCGGAGTCTCCCACAAGCGACAAACGAGGAAGATAGCGTACATTGAGTCCCGCTAAAGTTGCCCCTATATTTTTAGCCACCGCATAAGCGTCATTCACCCCCGCAGGATAAGGGCATTCTGGTGCGAGGCGATATTCAACCGACACCACAATATGCTGCGACGCTTGAGCAAGCTTACGACAAATCGGGTCATAAACCGTCACACTCCCCGCCATATGCCCTCCGCCATGATAGTAAATCACGACTGGTAGGGCTTGTTCGGGCGCCGGATGATAAATTCGAACCGGTACGTTATATTCGTCACTCAAGACCAAATCGTCGTGAACCCATGCAATAGCTGGGCTATCGCCCACCAGCCCTCGGGTTAAATTTTCTAAACCTTCACGGGCATTGGTTGCGGTGGGTTTAAATCCGTTTTCGATCAAAGTAGCGACTTGTTGATTTAACTCGTCTAACCATGGAATAAGCTTTGGACTAACTTTACGCATCATGCTCTCCTTAAGCTTTGGTGGTAGATAACTTCACATTGCTGTCGTGGCTTTTGTTACCGGTTTCGGGCAAGAAGAAGCTAGCAAGGAAGAAGGTTGATGAACAAAGCACTGCAAAGGATGCGGCAATGGCTATGTTACCGCTTGAGTCTGCAATCCAACCCGCAAGGTACATCAGCACGGTTTCCACCATATAAGAAATAGACCAGAACATACCAAACACCACCGTGATGCGCGCGGGAGTCATATTGGGTAATTCTTGAGGGAGGGTGATTAAAGCCGTCATCGGCGCAAACATAAAGAAACCAGCCATAAACGCGGCACCGTAAGCAACGCTCGCACTAGAGGTGGTCATCATAAGCGCCGCAAATAGGGTCATCGCCAAACCACAGTAGCGGATCACCGGAATGCGCAAAGCAATGCGCTTGGTCATGATAATGCCGGCGACCGTTCCAAGCATACCTGCTGCAATCATAATCGATGATAAATATTTAGCTTCGGCCGCAAAAGTTGGTACCAGCGGGAACAGTGCAAACACCGCAATATAACAAAATAGCAAACCAGAATAGGCAATTGGCAGCCAAATATTCACGGGCTCTTTAAAGCCATCTTTGAGGGTATAAGAGGCATTTTCTGAGCTTTCACCTTTGCCACCCGATAACGAGAAGTCATCACTAATCATCCACCAAATAACTAACAAGACGAGGCTCACCATCGAAATGGCTAAAATAACATTTTGCCAAGATTCTAAGGTCGACAGTAAGGAACCGGTAAAAATAATCGCTAACAAATTTCCGGTATTAAAGGCAGCAGCATTAATCCCATTCACCAATGGGCGCTCTTCGGCAGAAAAATAATTAATTACAATTGGATTAAAATAAACAATCGCAAATGCGCCCCCAAAGCCCATCACTAAACGGGTAAACACGTACCAGGGATAGCTTGATGCATACGCCCCTGCCGCCCCTGCCATAATCAGTAACAAAGCAAGCGAAAACGCCTTTTTAGGGCCCATTTTAACCAGCAACCAAGCGGCCGATAAGTTACCAATAATTTTTGCAATGGTGATTGCGTTGGTCATCCAGGTGGCTGCTGCCATTCCCTCGATATTGTAATAACTCATGATATCTTTTGTCATCATCGAGCCCGCAACCCACGACATGGCAAATAATGCGTAGGTCATGAATATGGTAAATTCAATAAGATATTTTTTCTTCATCTTCGCTACCTTTCTAGGCTGTATTCAAGTAATAAATCCAGCTTTCATCTTACTAAAAATAAGCCTCCTCATTATCCTGAATTCGCATTAATGTATTGTGTGAAACTCATCGCAAAAAACTATAACCATTTGTTTGTAAAACAATTTTTAATGGGCAATAAAAAGCCCCGCTAAAATGCGAGGCTTTTTTAGGTGCACTAAATTGCAGTTATGGCTTTAATGCAAGTAACTCGCCTAAGCTAATATCCGCTTGATAATCCACGCCCGCCAAGGCAAAGCCGTTCAGCTGCATAAAGTCGTTGATATAACCTTGATAATCGCCCACTTCTTTAAAGTTTTCGGGGGTGATCTGAGCCATCAATGCCGCGACTTCTTGCTGAGTTTGTGGTTCGAGTTCCCAATCATCGATTCGAATTAAACGCTGCGGATCCACAACAACCGTATTCTCATCGTTATATAAACGTTGGGTAAACAATCGCTGCATCTGCTCTATGCAGCCTTCGTGGGTTCCACGGGCCTTCATCACTTTAAATAGAGCCAGCATGTAAGGTGAAAAAGTCGGAATAAAAACACTGGCTTTGGTGACTAAGGCTTTGCACACCGAGACATATGCCGCTCCGCCCATGGTCGCTAACTGCTGGTGAAGTTGATCCGCGCTAGCTTGTAAATGAGTTTTGGCCCTGCCTAACGTTCCTTTATGGTAGATAGGATAAGTCGCCTTTGGCCCAATGTAAGAATAAGCCACGGTTTTACATCCATAGGCAAGTACCTTGGCATCTTCTAAAATATTAATCCAACTGATCCAATCTTCACCGCCCATCACCTTCTCTGTCGCATAGATCTCTTGTTCGGTGGCGGTCTCAACCGTCATTTGCTGCATGCTTTCAGTTTCAATATTAATAGTTGGCCCGGTCACGGCTTCGCCAGTGGTTTTAATTGCAGAGCGCCATAATTCTCCCGTTTCTGGGTTAGGCCGAACCCCGGTCGCTAAGCTGTAAACCACTAAATCGACCTTGCCACCAAAATTGTGCTTAATATAGTCAATAACTTGCTCGCGCATTTGCGCTGAGAAAGCGTCGCCCACAAAATTTTTCGCGATTAAGCCCTTCGCTTCTGCTTGTTGACGAAAATAGATATTGTTGTACCATCCAGCGGTTCCCACACCCTTTTCACTTGGGCCTCGCTCAAAAGAAACACCAATGGTGTCGGCGTTTGCGCCACCAAAGGCCAACGCAATACGAGACGCCAAACCAAAACCAGATGAGGCGCCCAAAATAAGGACTTTCTTAGGGCCATCAAGCACTTTGCTGGTTGCTCGTACATAGTCAATTTGATTCTTGATCGACTGTTGGCAGCCGTAGGGATGTGCTGAACGGGCAACCACCCCTTTCACGATAGGTTTAATAATCATGGATACTCCGAAGGTTATGAATTCAATTTGGGTGGCATTACCGTTGCGACACCTGAGATCACTAGCTTGCCATGCTGATTAATACTGCGAGTGGCTAGTTTCACGATATTCTTTTTAAGATTAATCTCGATCACTTCTACTTCGGCGCGGATCGTATCCCCAATGTACACTGGTGCAGTAAAGCGTAATTCCTGACCAAGGTAAATGGTGCCAGGCCCAGGCAATTGCATGCCTAATACCGCAGAGGTTAATCCAGCAACCAAAATGCCATGCGCAACGCGGTCGCCAAATACACTCGACTTACCCGCAATAGCGCTCACATGAACCGGATTAATGTCGCCACTAATGCCACTAAATAGTTGAATATCAGACTCACTGATAGTTTTTTCAAAGCTTGCTTGTTGGCCAAGTTCAAGCTGATGAATGGTATAAGTCATCGCTAATTTTCTTCTATAAAAAACTTTGTTATTACATTGATGTATAACAAAATATTCTGCAAAAAAAGGCCCACCACAAGGCGCAAGTGGGCCCGGAAAAACTAAGCCACAATTTTCGCTTTATCGCATACAGGGTAGAGAGCCTCAATCTTTAAATCCATTGCTTGCTCATAAAAAATTCGCGCATCCATCAGCTTCAAGTTAGCACTAATCTGCGGCTTAAAGTCCATCTGCGACAGAATGTCTTTTTCCAAATCAACTCCCGGCGCAATTTCAATCAATTCTAAACTTTCCGCCGCTAAGCGAAATACCGCTCGCTCGGTAATATATAACACCGGTTTATTATTTTTACGGGCGATATCCGACGCAAAGGTGATCTGCTGAACCTGCTTAATAAACTTCCTAATCGGTCCATCTTGGATAATCGTTAGCTTTCCGTTACCCGTTTCGATGCGTGATTTACCGGCGGTAAATGTCCCACAAAACAACACTTGCTTGGCATTTTGGGTAATATTGATAAAACCTCCGCAGCCCGCGATTTTAGAACCAAATTTAGAAACATTCAGGTCTCCTTTTTGGTCACATTCAGCCAACCCAAGAAACGCTTGGTCGAGGCCTCCCCCATCATAAAAATCAAACATTTGATCTTGAGTAATAATGGCTTCCGGATAAGCCGATGCGCCGAAGCTTAATCCACCAGCGGGGGTACCACCAATCGCGCCCGGCTCAATCGTTGCGATCATTTGTTCGGTGATCCCTTCTTCATCGGTCACTTCAGCAATTACCTCGGGTACACCAATACCATAATTGATCACCGCCCCTTGTTTGAGTTCCATCGCAGCGCGACGCGCAACAATTTTTTTAATGTCTAGGGGGCGTGGGCGCGCGGGCTGATGTTCCATCATCCCTCTGCCGCAATAGGCTGGATTCATCGCTTCAGCAAAGGTTTGCATATGCAGGTCTGCGTCGGCAATCACCACTGCATCCACAAAGATCCCTGGAATACGCACTTGCTGCGGATCCAGCTCACCAGCTTTAACCATCTGCTTCACTTGAACAATTACTCTGCCTCCCATATTGGTCACCAATTGAGCGGCGGCTAAATTTTCCAGAACAAGACACTCATCCTCCATGGTTATATTGCCATTTTCGTCGGCAGTGGTGCCACGCAGTAAGGCCACATTGGCTTCGATACGTTTATAAAAAAGATACTCACTACCGTCGATGTCGATCACCGATACCCGTTCGCCTTGGGTACAAGCGTTAATTTTGCCGCCCCCCAAACGAGGGTCAACAAAAGTACCTAAACCTACATGGGATAAGGTTCCCGGTTTACCTGCCGCAGAGTCTCTTAATAACTGAGCAATCACCCCTTGAGGAAAGTTATATCCCTGAAGTTGATTGTTATTTGCTAACTGCTGTAAACGAGGAATGAGCCCCCAATGCCCGCCATAAGCCATACTCACCATCCCTTGATAGGAAAGATGGTTAGTGGCTTTATCAACCCCATCTCCTTGGCCTGCGGCAAAGTACAACTCCAATTGATTTGGATGCCCCGTGGCCAGAAAACGCTCACCCAGTGCTTGTTCAATGGCTTCGGGAACCACCGCTCCAATAAAACCACCAAGAATAACTTTATCGCCATCTTTTATTAACGACGCTGCTTGCTGAGCAGAGAGTACATTGGCTTTCATCACTACTTTCCTTCATCACTTACATTGAGGGTCTATAGCCAACAAGGCGTAGACGCCGGGGCAAGTGTATGGCTTAGAGATTGATGAAAAAATAGGTAAAAAAAGGAAATATAATTGCATATATGGGTTAATTAAGCAGGTACAGTTTACTTAAACTAATCTTCCATGAAGACCATCACATCCACTAGACAATAAAAAAGTAAACCCTTGGGCTTACTTTTAACGGGATAAACTAATCTGTCAGCATTGGCGAACGAAAAGTATTTACTCCTGATCACTCAGGGCTCTAACTCTTTGTATTAAGAAATCTTTAAAATTAACACAACGAACCGGCATTTGTTTTCGTGGACGAAAGTAGAGACTAAATTCAAATTGGCTATTAATGTAGTCTTCAAGTACTGGAACCAAAATCCCTTGATCCAGCTCGTCTTTGACTAAGGCGGTGGGCAAATAGCCGATCCCGCCACCATTTATCGCCACCGTTTTAATAAACTGGCTGTCTTCAACTTCAACCGTTTGGGTAATGTGCACCGTAGTAAATTCACCATCACGTTCAAATACCCATTTATTACCACCGATTAAAGTTGAAGCATACAGGCAATTGTGTTTCTTTAAATCTTCAGGTTGTTCCGGCCTTGAATACTGCTCAATATAGCTTGGCGCACAGCAAGCAATCAGTGGGTAACTCAGTAAAGAGCGTTTCACCAATAAACTGTCTTTTTCCTGAAAACCCTGATAAACGGCACTTGCTCGGATCGCAAAGTCGATTTGGTCGATATGATCCATATCAAAAGCGGTTTCAACAATGCGAAATGAAACATAGGGATGTTGTTGTAAATATTCGCCCACAATACGGCTCAAAAACTCTTTTGCGAATAAAGGGGTACAGGCAATTCGAATGATCCCTCTATCGTCATTCCCAAGATTTTGGATTTCGGTAACGATGTCATCGATTTCATCATTCACCCGACTAAAACGATCATATAAACACAGACCAGCCTGAGTCGGGACCACTTTGCGGGTGGAGCGTTTAAGTAAACTAATCCCCATATTATCTTCCAACTCGATAATCCAACGGCTCCCCGCCGAGGCTGAAATACCGTATTGCTGAGCTGCCGCACTAAACGACCCACTGCGAACCACATGAAGAAAGTAGACCATTTTATCTAACATACAACACCCAGAATATTGCGAATATACAGCCAAGGATTCTACCTCTTAACAAATTTAAATATCGAGTTGATTACCCCAATAATGCCAGCGAACGTCACATAAATGCCCATCGGTTGCCCTTTCCAATATGACTTATGTAAGCCTAGTCGATCGAAACCACTGGCTAACTGTAGAAACAATCATAGTTAAATTATCCCATTTTAGGGATTTTGTTTTGTCTCGTTTTCGATAAACATTCTACGCCTGCAGCCCTAAACTAAACCCAGTCAAAGGAAGCCCCGAGCAGCATGCCGAGGCTTGATAACAACATACTGCAATAGGTGAATAAAGAATGCTTACCGATAAAATCTGTATCGTAACGGGTGGGGCGCAGGGCATTGGTCGCTGTATCGTAGAAACATTTGCAAGCCAAAATGCCAGCATGGTTTACGCCTGTGATATGAATCTAGAGATGATGTTAGACCTAGAAAAGCGTTATCCAAACGTTCGAGCAAAACAGCTCGATGTTTGTGACCGCCAAGCCATTTTTGATTGGATTGAGGCGCTAAAAGGACGCCATGGGAAAGTCGATGTATTAGTCAACAATGCTGGCATTACCCGCGACAACCTACTTGACCGTATGAGTGAGAGTGATTGGGACATGGTGCTAAACGTTAACCTCAAAGGCGTTTTCAATATGACTCAGGCTATTGCGCCGCTCATGATTGAAAACGGCACTGGTGCCATTGTAAGCATGTCTTCGGTTGTCGGAACCGACGGCAATATAGGGCAAAGTAATTACGCAGCGACCAAAGGAGGTGTCATCGCCATGACCAAGGGATGGGCCAAAGAGTTTTCACGAAAAGGCGCACAGGTAAGGGCTAATTGCGTTGCACCTGGATTTGTAGAAACCCCCATGACCATTAATTTACCAGAAAAAGTACTCAACCATATGAAGAGTAAAACGCCACTAGGGCGTATGGGCAAACCGCAAGATATTGCCGATGGGGTGCTGTTTTTAGCCAGCGACAAGGCCTGCTTTATTACCGGACAAACATTGAAAATCGATGGCGGCTTGGTGATCTAAGGAACGACGATGAATAAAGTATATATAGTAGGCGTAAAACGGACCGCCTTGGGTAGTTTTGGTGGTAGCTTAAGCAAAACCCCTGCTTTTGAATTGGGCGGACATGCCATTCAAGCAGCACTAAGCCAAGCCAACATCGCCCCCCAGCTAATCGACGAAGTGATCGTTGGCAATGTATTAGCGGCTGGTCAAGGTATGGGGCCCGGTAGACAGGCCGCAAAATTTGCCAACATTCCTGATGTGGTGCCAGCCTATACCCTAAATATGATCTGTGGCAGTGGCATGAAAACAGTGATGGAAGCCGCGAGCAAAATCAAGGCTGGTGATGCTCAGTTGATTGTGGCGGCGGGCATGGAAAACATGTCGAAAGCACCTTATTTGGTGGATGCGACCAATAGATTTGGCTCCAAAATGGGAGAGCAGACACTGGTCGACAGTCTTATTTACGATGGACTCACCGACGCATTTAACCAGTATCATATGGGGATCACCGCTGAGAATATCGCCGACAAATATCATATTAGTCGAGCCGCTCAAGACACCTTTGCATTACGTAGTCAAAGTCTCGCCAGCCAAGCGGTCAGCAGCGGCCGTTTTGATGATGAAATTGTTGCAATCGAAGTACCACAACGCCGTAAAATGGTGTGTTTTAGCCGCGACGAATACCCACGCGGTGACACCACAATCGAGAGCCTAAGCAAATTACGCCCAGCGTTTAAAAAGCAAGGCAGCGTGACCGCTGGCAATGCTTCTGGGATCAACGATGGTGGGGTTGCATTTGTATTGGCCTCAGAAGCAGCACTTGCCAAGCATCATCTTGAACCCTTAGCGGAAATACTTAGCTATGGGCAAGGCGGTGTGGATCCGGCCTATATGGGTTTAGGCCCCGTGCCCGCGATAAAACAAGCACTCACTCGCGCTAATATGTCGCTGCAAGCAATACAATTACTTGAGCTTAATGAAGCCTTTGCCGCTCAGGCATTAGGGGTGATGCATGGTCTATGCGACGAACATCAGGTCAACATGGATTGGTTTGAAGATAAAACTAATGTGAATGGTGGCGCAATAGCCTTAGGTCACCCACTTGGCGCATCTGGAGGGCGAATTCTAAGCTCTCTTCTCTATGAAATGAAAAAACGACAAGCCACTTATGGCCTCGCATCACTGTGTATCGGCGGCGGTATGGGGACCGCCATGATTATTAAAAATATTATTTAATAAGTATAAATTAAAAATTAATCATAAGGCTCTACAAGAGCCTTTTCTATTTTCTATTTTCTATTTTCTATTTTCTATAAAACTAAACCCAACCCAATTAAATAAACAATATCCATTTCTAGAAATTATCTTTCCCTATTTTGATGGTAATCGGCCATTCAAGTGAATGATAAAATATTCGCGATTTTAAATATTATGGAAAATAGAAATGAAATTAAAAAAATTACATTACCTACTAACGACAACACTACTCTTATCTTCAGCGAGTTTTGCCTCTTCATATAATATTGCAGACGATGCCAAATTAGACTTTGCTATGGATGCTTATGTTCGAAGCCATGTAATAAAACCCGATAATGATAGCTCGGAGCACGGTTTCACATCTCGGATGCGGATTAAAGCCAACCTTCTTTTAAACGATGGTTGGTCGATTCACAGCCGCTGGCAAGCTTACTATAACTGGGCTGGCGACAGGCGTCACAGTGGCAGCCCCGCCACCAATTTTACCGATGGCGAAAACAACGATGGGCTCTCTCTCGATTTAGGCTTTGCTCAATATGCAAAAGACGGACTCCTGCTGCGAGCTGGTCGTCAACGAGCCGATTGGGCTTATGGATTCAATATTAATAATGACCGAAGAGATCGCTTATTGGCGATGAAAAGCTATAACTTTGACCACGGCAAACAGATTAATTTGATTGGTATTTACGACTTACGTTTTTCAGAAAGTGAGTATGATACAACTGCCAAGCTAGATGATTACTATGCAGATGTAAGTATGTACGCCCTGGCCGCAATGGGCAAAATAGAACGCTGGGACTGGGGAATGTTATGGGCGTACTTCGATGGTAGCGAAAATAACATTGGTAACTCAGCGATTGGCGCTGGCTCGGTCGGTTATGGGATCGACTACTTCCATAATATTTCACCTTTTTTCACTGGTCATTTTAATGACTTCACGGTGAAAGGGGCGATGAATATTATTCTGTCGGATTCCACAGAAAAAAACGGCTATTACACCACTTGGGGAAATAATGGTTATGCTGGCTTCCTAGAAACCAGTTATCAAATCAGCCCCGCATTTAAGCTTCAGGCCCAAGCTCTCGGCTTTGTTGATGGCGGGCTAATAGGACGAGGCTTCGACACCTACTCTGGATTAATCAACAATAGCAACCGCAATGATGCCAGCCCCATTTATCGACAGTTTTTTGGTGGCCTCGGTCATGAAGATAACGACGGTCAAATCATCGCCAGCCGCCTAAATTGGCAAGTTTCCAAAGCGTGGCAGTTACAATTTGCTGCCGGGCATATGAATATAGATAACTACCTTGGGACATCGGAAGATTTAAAAGCAAGCTTCTTAGATGCTAAAAGTCATTACCAATGGAGTAAATATACTGACTTAGGCTGCCAAATAAGTTGGGCAAATGAAGATATTGATGATTTAGCAGCGATGTTTATCATTAATATTAAATATGATTAATATAACATGCCAAAACTAAATAAATGGGTGCGAATACAGGCACCCATTCCATAAGCAACAAGAGAAAACCGAAGTAAAAACACTCACCTAAAAAACTAAACAGCACTCCATTACATTTAAAGTAAAAACCAATGACCATCATTTAAAAAATCAGCTCTGGATTATTCACCCGCCTATACTTTCAAGCATCATGATCTTTGATCGATGAGTGTCGGCTTCATGCTCCAAAATGGCCTCGTAACTCCCCCCTTAAGCCTTAGATAACCAAGGAGATTGCCAGTGTCATGGTAGAGCAGACCCAAAGCTCCGGCTACCAAATGATTCATTTTAAGAATAGTGGACATCTAACGATTCACGCTCACAGTCGCATTAAATTTTTAAGCGAGAATCGTTTACTAAAACATCTAAATTATATATAACACAATCAGCCGATTTATATCTCTTAGAGCAAACGATTGGCACGCAGTAAATAATACCATTATTTCAATGAACGAAAAGGAAGTACACATGAGTGATTTACGTTCACCAGCTTATTGGATCGGCCACTTTTTTACCATCGCTGCAACCATCGTCGGCGTTTACTACGCGGCGATTGTTGGCTTTGACGTTGCTTTAAAGCTGGAGTTGGTGAAAGCGGATAGAGGTACCTATTATGTTGCCGAATCCATGTATCAAGAATTAAATTTTAATGTAGAAAATATGGATAAATACATTGAGCGCGTAAAAACCAAGGAGTATGTCTATAAAGAGCATATTGCTGGCATTAAACTCAATGATTATGTGTTTCAGGCAGCAAAATACTCTGATTCAACCTTTGAACTTGAACCCAAATTGCTATCTGAAATATCAATCTATTACTTTTCTATCGGTAATGCGATTAAGCAATATTACGATACTGGAATGCAATCGCCAAGCAAGGTGATGACCGTGGTGAAGCGTGAAACTGAGAAGCTAAAAAAACAAAAAACCTTAGAACGTTTAGCGAAATATAACAAAGCACTTGCCGATAGCGTTGAACAACGTGGGGTTAATCTTGCCCAACCTAATTTTAATTAATGCGTTAAAATGCGACATATTTCAAGCTAAAAGCGTTTAGCGCAACCAGAGGTATCCAGCTCAGTAAAGCTAGCGAATACCTCTCTGCTTTTTCTTCAAAAATCTCACGATTCAACATCCCCAAAGCCCTTGTCGGTCTGCCTAAGGCAAATCAAACAATAGCGCGAGCACTCGCTGCTCCCCATTATTGATGAACTCTAGATGCTCCAAGTTTTCAACTTTTAGCCCATCCCCAGCCTGCAGCGATAATTGGTCCACCATTAAATGGCCTGCAATTTGATGGACATAAAGTCGCCGTCCGGCTTGAATGGAAAAGCTGAGCTTGTGTTGCGGCTCCAGGATCAACTGATGCAAACGCGCATCTTGCTTAATTTGCAAGCTGCCCTGCTCACCGGTCGGTGTTAACACGGTGGTTAAACCGGGCTCTTGACCAAAATTTTTCTGTTGATAGCCCGGTTGCTTGCCAAAAATATCCGGCTCAATCCAAATTTGTAAAAAATGTAATGGTTCGGTGGCCGAGGCATTAAATTCACTATGGTAGATCCCCCGCCCCGCCGACATCAGTTGAAACTCTCCAGCTGGTAAATTCTGCATATTGCCTTCGCTATCTTTATGCTGAATACAACCCTCAAGCACATAGCTAATAATTTCCATATCACGATGCGGGTGGGTATCAAACCCTGCGCCAGCTGAAACGACGTCATCATTGATCACTCTTAATGCAGAAAACCCCATCTGTTGCGGATCGTAATACTGACCAAATGAAAAGCTATGTTGACTATCTAACCAGCCAAAGTTAGCTCGGCCACGCTGATTTGCGGCTCTTTTTGTGAACATAAGATAGTCTCCTCTATTCCAGTCTGAAGGGTGATAATGACTTAATCTGCCAAAATCACATCAATATTTTTTAATCGCTAACTTAGCAAACAGGTCGCTACCGATTAACGACTTTAAGTGTAAGCGGGTTAAACTGATTTAAAAAACGGAACTTTTTGAGCTTTAAGTTCAAAAAATTTGAATATGGAGCCAATCATGAATGATGCCATTACTCTCGAAGCCTTAAAAGCACTGGATGCCATTGATAAACAGGGGAGCTTTGCTGCTGCAGCCGCATCTTTATACAAGGTGCCCTCAGCCTTAAGTTACACCATAAAGAAACTTGAACAAGACATCGGCGTTGCTCTGTTTGATCGAAGCAAGCAACGCGCCACGCTAACCCCAGCAGGGAAACTCGCCTTACAACACGGTCGAGAACTGTTACTCGCGAGTCAACGGATGCTGGATTCGATCCAACAACTAGATTCCGGCTGGGAAAGTGAGCTCCGCATTGCTCGCGATACCGTGATCCCAAGTGCCCCCCTGTTTCAGCTGTTACAAAAATTTAGTCAACTGGAGCAGCATGTCAATATCACTCTTGGCGTGGAAGCCCTCGGCGGCGGCTGGGACGCGCTGCACAGTCGCCGTGCCGACATTGTGATTGGTGCCAATGGAGAACTCCCCAAAGGCCTGTTTAATATGCATAAAATTGGCAGCTTAATGTTCGTGTTTTGCGTCGCGCCTGAACATCCGCTAGCGCTTGTAGAAACGCCGATCAGTGCCGAACAACTGGCGCAATACCCCGCAATTGTGGTGACAGATACCTCACAGCAATTACCGGTACGCGATAGCGGTTTGTTTATCAGTAAACAGGTCATACGGGTAAATACCATGCATGCTAAAATTGTTGCCCAGCAACAAGGTTTAGGGACTGGCTTTTTACCGAAACACCTAATTAAGTCTCACTTAGACGATGGATCGTTGATAGAAAAAAACTGTCACTTGCCTCGGCCCGCACAAGATATTTATATTGCCTGGCACAAACAGCAAACGGGTAAAGCCTTTGATTGGTTTGTTCAACAACTATGTAAGCTTGATTGGAAGATTGAGTGCCCGCTTAAACCATAATGTTTAAACATATGGCAGGTTAGCTCAGCGCGTTGGGCCAGAGAAAAGCCTTGCAGAAAAGGCCAGCCGAAGCTGGCCTACTGGCTTAACGAAGTACAATAAACAACGAACCGCCACGTCGATTCACTTGCAATAGCACCGCTTTTTTATTCAGCGACAAAGCTATTTGCAAGCTGGCAATGTCTTTTACCGGCCGTTTGTTGGCGGCCACAACCACATCGTTCGGACGCAATCCACCATAGGCTGCAATCGATCCCGCGGCTACATTTGCCACCAATACGCCATTACCCTCTGGATCTTTCGCAAACTGCACGCCGTCAAGCAAATCATGCAACTTGCCTTCTGCGCTCACGGCTGACTGCGGTTTGGCAATGTTCACCTTAAGTTGTAGTTTCTCGCCATCGCGCAAAATAGTTAACTTAGTTTTATCACCAATGGCTTTCGAACCAATTTGACTGCGAAGTTGTCCGGTGGAACCAGTGCTTTTGCCATCAACGGCAATAATCACATCTCCCGCTTTAATCCCGGCCTTCTTCGCTGGAGAATCTTCTAATACACTGGTAACCAGCACTCCTTTTTGACCATTTTCTAGCTCAAAGGCCTTTCTTAAATCAGCATTAATATCTTGAATGCCGACACCAATTTGACCTCGCTTCACTTCACCATGGTCAATGATTTGCTCCATGCTCGCCTTGGCCATGTTAATCGGGATCGCAAAGCCAATCCCCACGTTACCGCCCGAAGGCGCAATAATTGCGGTATTAATGCCCACCAGCTCGCCGGCTAAGTTAACTAAGGCTCCCCCTGAGTTACCGGGGTTAATCGAAGCGTCGGTCTGAATAAAGTTTTCGTAACCTTCAATCCCCAAACCACTGCGACCCAAGGCGCTCACCACCCCAGTGGTCACCGTTTGTCCTAAACCAAAAGGATTCCCAATGGCCACCACAAAGTCACCCACTTCCAATTCACTGGAATCGGCTAATTTAACTTCGACCAAATCATCGGCTTTGATTTTTAAAATCGCAATATCTAACTCAGCATCCTGTCCCAGAACCTTCGCTTGAAAACTTCGACCATCGGCCAAAGAGACCTGTACTTCATCGGAGCCCTTAATCACATGGTAGTTGGTCATCACCAAGCCTTCATCGGCGTTAATAATCACCCCCGAGCCAGCACTTTGTTGGCGCTTTTGTGGCTGTTGCTGCGGTTGCTGTTGTTGCTCTGGAATATTAAAGAAATGCCTAAAAAACGGGTCGTTAAGTAGTGGGTTATTACGGTATTGCTGAGTTGAAAAAGTGGCGATATTAACCACTGCAGGATGAACTTTCTTAATCATCGGCGCCAATGAAGGGAATGGCTTACCTTCAGTGGTTACATTGGGAATTGCCGCGTAGGCTTGGGTGCCGCCTAGCGTGAACAACAATAAAACGAGTATAGAAATTTTACGATACATTTTTTCCTCCACACCTTTTACTTTGACTAACTTAAAATTAACGGTTGTGCCTTTTCAGGACGACATTGAAGTAATTCCACCCTTAGCTTTTATGCGCAATTAGGGGGTCTTACAAAACACCATTTTAATTCTGGCAACAATGACTTCCATTTCGGCATCATCCGCTAAAGACAAAGTGTGTTGGAAAAACCAAACAATTGTCAGCTTGATGATACTGCTGCTTTAACTTCCTTCGTTTACTCCTTCCTTATCGCCAATGAGCAGAACGCAACTACCCAAGGGATTCGCTGAACACGACTGCACAGCACTCATCGGCAAACAATGACTAACTCGATAATCAGATCCAAGATGAGACTAACCAGTCCCAGCTGATGAACCAAAGCATCGCCTTGGGCGATCTTAGATTATCGGTTCAGTCATCGCCAGCAAACTCATCGCATGCACGGCTTCGCTTGATCGTTTAAGTCTGAAACATCAATAATATTTGCAAACTTGAAGTCCATTTATCTCTCTCCAGTCGCCAAGCAATAAGCGCTAACCACCAAAGAAAAACCAACCCGAAGAACAAGCTACCCGATTTTTGAAGATGAGGTCAACAAATTATTTTTCAATAGCTTGTTGATTAAATACATTTAAAAAGTTTATTTAAATGCGCCTAAATTCCCCTAAAAAGCACCGTAGGAGAAGATTTTCGAGGCTCACAACGCGCCCATTCAACATCATTTATCGACTCAGAAGTACGTTTTTAGCGAACAATTCGCAGCACAGAGAGCGCCTTAAATTGGGGAGAAAATGTGATCTACGCATAGTTTTCGTGCAAATTTATATCACTAAATTCAACAAAACTTAGCCTAACTTTAATTTTTTGTTTCACGCAAGCACTTAATGTTAAAGAAAAAGTTAAAGGCATCTCAGTTTCTCCCTGTAATAACCTGACCACTTGGCCAATTTATTGCTAACTCTACAGACTTGACCACACAGTCAGTTTTAATTTTGGTTCGTTATTTAAGTAAAGGAATACACAATGAAAAAACAAATAGCCTTGGCAAGCATTGCCTTGTCTGGATTATTCTCAGCGACTCAGGCCTCAGCAGAAATGCAATGGAGTACCTTTAGTTTGAGTTACCTGTATGGTACTGAATATGAGTTTACCCCCAACGGTAAAATGCAGGTGATGACGGTTGAGCATGCCAGTGGCCATAGTTGGGGAGATAATTTCTTCTTCATCGATAGAACCATGCCAAAGGACGGCGATGCCAGCTTTTACGGTGAGCTCTCCCCTCGCCTAAGTTTCAACAAACTCACCGACAGCACATTTTCGCTCGGACCAATTAAAGATGTACTCTTCGCCAGCACCTGGGAAATGGGCGACGGCTTTAATAACTATTTATATGGCGTGGGAGTGGATATCACCGTGCCTGGTTTCCAATACTTTAATGTAAATGTTTATCAGGTGAACAACGACATCAGCGCCAACGATGAACAGCTCACCATCACTTGGGGGGCACCATTTAGTATTGGTTCACAAGACTTCCTGATTGATGGTTTTATGGATTGGTCTTCGGCCAGCGAAACCAACAAGTCAGAAATGAACTTAACCCCCCAAATTAAATGGAATGCAGGCAAAAACTTAGGCTTCAGCTCACCACTCTATGTCGGTATCGAATATGCGTATTGGAACAATAAATACGGAACCGATGTTGACGAACGAGTGGCTTCCCTATTGGTGAAATGGCACTTCTAGTCGGCTGGAAAGAGGGTGAGTGTTTGCTCACCCTTACTACAACTAAATCCCTGCCTGGCAACGCTCACGCATATTTTAGTAAGATTTATAGGGTAAGAATTTTCCCGACAGGATCACTTTTACCCGATCCCCCTTCTCATCTAACTCCCTACTGATATCCATTGAAAAATCGATAGCACTCATGATGCCATCACCAAATTCTTCATGGATCAGCTCCTTAATGGTCGTTCCATAGACGTTCACCACTTCATACCAGCGGTAAATCAGTGGATCGCTGGGGATCGCCGTTGGCAACGAGCCTTTATAGGGGGCAATTTGCAACCAGGCCACCGCTTCGTCGGGCAAGTCACAGCGCTCACCGATAAGCTCGGCCTGACGTTTATTTAAGGTCATTTGCCCCAGACAGGCGGCGGTGGTCCACTCCTTAGACAAGCCAATGGCCTGTGCCAGCTCGGCCCACTTGAGTCCCTTGGCAACTTTCGCCGCCATAATAAGTTGGCTTACTTGTTCTCTATTGGTAATCATTGCAGCATCCTTTCTGATTAAGTGATAAGGGTCGCTTTAAGGCGGACTCACGGGTGGACAAACCAGACGTTTTTGGATCCAGCCCCTTATTTGCGCCTGAACGAGACAAATCCCCCTTTAGCTGGTATTTGCTCCCGAACCAGCAACATGGGCTGCCGCCTTGCTGAAATCACAGCCAAACGCGCCGCAACAAGCATCCCGGCGAAACAAGCCGAGGGCTTTAACGGGTGTTTAGTTGCGTGAGTAAAAAAATCACCAGCATCGCCAACATTGCGGCGATCCCCTGCCATAGCGCTAGCGGATTACGCTCGGCCAGCGGCGCTCGGCTTTGGTTTAAAAACTGGCGGTTTGGCCGGCGTAGATCGGCCAGAAATTCGCTAATTTCTGAATAACGTTTATCTGGATTCAGCTGCAGGGCCTTGGCTAGAGCATCGTCGATCCATGCGGGGATCTCGCGGTCTTTGTCTAACACCGATTGATAATGCAAACGCTGCTGCGCGGCAGAGCTTTTCGCCCTCGCCACCTTGGTTGCGTAAGGGTAACGCCCCGACAACATATGGTAGGCAATCACCGCCAAAGAAAACTGCTCGGAACGGATGCTCCCCGGCTCACCTAAAAAATACTCCGGCGCAGCGTATAATGCGGTCCCAAGCAAACAGGAGGATTCCCCCTCACTGCTCGTTTCGGCTAAACCCGCCGCCCACACCGAGCCAAAATCAATGATCTTTAAGGTGCCGGTAGCATCAATCATGATGTTGTCGGGCTTTAGATCCTGATGCAACATATCCATACGATGAAAGGCGCGTAACCCCCTGGCAATTTGCTCCACCATGCCCCTTACCGTGCCGAGTTCGGCCTTGGGATGATCGGTGATCCATTGCGCTAAGCTTTGTCCTTCGATGTATTCAAATACACTATAAAAATATTGGCGCGGACGCGTTTGCGACGCCGCCTTCACAACATAGGCACTGTTGATCCGGCGAGCGATCCATTCTTCGCTCACAAAACGCTCCAAATAAGCGGGATCGGCACGCATCTCAATCGACGGCGTTTTTAAAATAACCTGGCTGAGCGTTTGCTCATCTATGGCCAAATACACATGGCTGCGGGGACTCGCGTGCAATTGACGGACAATTCGATACCCGTCAAATGAGCAGCCAGCACTTAAGTCGGGTGGAACAGGGCGTGAACCCAGGGTTTCCAGTAAGGGATGCGCCAAGGGCTTTGGCAGCTGTTCAACCCGAACAATTTGCAGGCTCAGGTTGTCATCACTCCCCGCTTGATAGGCCTGCTCGACAATCTGTTTTGCGGCGGCCTGTAAGTCGGTTGCATGCTGGCTAAGCGCCTGTTCAAGCACCGCGGCGGTAATAAATTCATAGACGCCATCGGTGGCCAGAATAAACACGTCAGCGGCCTGTACCCGCAGCGACTGGTAGTCGAACGGGCAGTGAGCCTCAATGCCCAGGGCACGACTTAAATGACTCTGCTGCTCAGAAACCCATAAGCGATGGTCGTGGGTGAGCTGTTCCAAGCCATGCTGATTCAAACGATATACCCGGGTATCCCCCACATGAAACACATGGGCAACATCACCTTTCACAACCAAGGCACTGCAAGTGCATACGTAGCCCTTGTCTTTGTCGTAACGGTAAGGGCTGTGTTGCGTTTGACTAAACAACCAGGCGTTGCTGGCAGCGAGTACCCGCTCGACCGAATGTTGAACCGACCAGAGTTCTGAGGTGCAATAATAGTCATCTAAAAAACTATTCACCGTGGTCTCGCTGGCAATATGACTAAGCTGGCTGGAGCTGATCCCATCGGCCATCACCACCGCCACGCCTTTGGAGGCAAGCAACGAGTCGCGAGGGATCAGGCTGCCATGGCAGTCCTGATTCAGGGGCTTGCGCCCCTTATCAGAATAGCTGCCAATGCTCACTTGCAATAGGCTGGTCATCGTGACGTCAACCTTGCTTAAGCATTCACTAAAGCGCTGGCTTTTTCCGCGGTGACACGAGGTGCCTTCGCCAGCTGACGTTTAGGTGCGGTTCTCACGTGAGTGGTATACAGAGTTAAACCGGTAAAGGCTAAGCCGCCAACCAGATTACCCAGTGCGGTTGGAATTTCATTCCAAAGGAAGTAGTCCATAATCGAGAAGTCTCCCCCCATAATTAAACCGAAGGGGAATAAAAACATGTTCACCACCGAGTGCTCAAAGCCCATATAGAAGAATAAGAAGATAGGCATCCACATCGCTATCACCTTCCCGCTCACCGAGGTAGAGATCATCGCGCCAACAACCCCCATTGAGACCATCCAGTTACATAGCATGCCGCGTACAAAAATAGTAAACCAGCCCGCAACCCCATGCTCTGCATACCCCAGAGTACGTGCTTCACCAATGCTGGCCGCCTTTGCCCCCACCGCGCCAGCTTCAACGTTAAAGCCGTAAGTAAAAATAAAGGCCATCATCACCGCCACGCTTAACGCGCCGCCAAAATTACCCAAAAACACTAAACCCCAGTTGCGGAGTAAACCCTGCACATCAACCCCGGGGCGTTTGTCGAGCAAGGCCAGCGGTACCAGTACAAATACCCCGGTGAGCAAATCAAAACCCATGAGGTAGAGCATACAAAAACCCACGGGGAACAAAATGGCCCCCAGTAAGAAGTGTCCGGTATTCACCGCGATGGTAATCGCAAAAATAGCAGCCAGCGCTAAAATAGCCCCCGCCATAAATGCACGAATCACAGTATCGCGAGTGGACATAAATACTTTAGATTCACCCGCGTCGACCATTTTGCTAACAAATTCTGCTGGAATTAAATAAGACATAACTTTCCCTTTATGACTAATTGAATAAAATTTCTGATGGCTCATAAGACCAACGACCCACCTTTACAAAGCAGTATCAAGGATCACTGCAACTGGTTGATGCGATCTTTGCTTGCGCAACATAGTCTCTATAGCAATTGCTGAGCCAAGCAGAACCAACCTCCAGCAAATTGATAACAAATCAGTAACAGTAAGCTATCGAGCAACGTTTAAGTCTAGGAATCACCAGCAACAGCCAAGATAAAGCGCACCAATATATAGCCTAAGCTATTCAATTTAATGAAAAATACTACTTTATGGGTAGTTTTCAGTGCGGCGTGTACCTCTCTCACCAACAGGCTCGTTCAAGGCAGAACTGCGGTTTAAAGACCTCTTAGTATTGCGGAAGTGTTACGGCAGTCCTCAGCAACATCCATCTGCAGGGATGCCCAAGGAACACCGATTTTGAAGATAGCTTCGAGACGAAATAAAAGCCGTTTCATCACTATCAGGTATCTGCTTGGTCAGGAAAGCAAATACCTGAGAGCTAAACAGCAGTTAAGCTTTGGGGAGGTGGGCTTTGATAATTTGATAAAGCTCGGGACGATACTCTGCGATCTCATCCGGACTTAAGCCTTCCAAGGAATGCGGATACTTCAACCACTGGCTG
This sequence comes from Agarivorans sp. QJM3NY_30, assembly GCF_050870855.2. Classification (GTDB taxonomy): domain Bacteria; phylum Pseudomonadota; class Gammaproteobacteria; order Enterobacterales; family Celerinatantimonadaceae; genus Agarivorans. Next base: position 3,633,648 of record NZ_CP194038.2, read on the forward strand.
GTTTCATGTAAGAAGTAATCGGGCACCCGCTCGGTTTTATTGCGTTCCGGTTTAAAATAAGGCACGGCCACACGAATATCGCTGGGCGTGTTCAGCCGCGCCAAACGCGTTAATTCGCTGATAATTGCATCGATGGAACGTCCGGTATCAAACACATCATCAACAATCAATAAGCGGTCATGCTGCTGCACATGTTTCACCAGATAGTTTAGGCCAAACACCTTGACCTCTTTGGCCTGATTATCAATCGCCGCAGCATAAGAAGCGGTGCGGATGGCAATATTGTCGCTAGTGATACCGTGATAAGCCAAAAACTCCTGTACCGCAATACCAATCGGTGCCCCGCCGCGCCATACCGCAATAATAAAGCTGGGACGAAAGCCACTGCTCAGAACTTGCTCAGCCAAACGGAATGAGTCTTCTAAAAGATCTTGGCCGCTAATATAGAGTTTTTCACTCATTTCCATGTATCCTATTAAAAAGCTGACCTCAGGGTCAAAGTTGTAGTATAAAACTAGCATTAATCAGCCCGCTTATTCAAGGATACTAAGATGCCATTGAACCAGCCCACAGACCAGCTGCAAAAACATTATTTAGATGAAGATACGCTGATCCAAGACTCTTTCCGACTCGGCGTGAAGATATTTGAAAGCGGATTCCGTCCAAGCTTTATTGTCGGGCTTTGGCGTGGCGGCAGCGCAGTGGGGATTTACGTGCAAGAGTGTTTGCAAACCCTTGGTTTAGTCACCGATCACATCTCGGTACGTACCTCTTATCAGGGCCAAGCCAATTATCAGCAAATCTTAGAGCAACCAGACTCGATTCGGGTACACGGTATTCAATACCTCCTGGAAAACCTCAATGTTGATGATAGTCTGCTTATTGTCGACGATGTGTTTAGCAGCGGTCATAACGTAGTGGCGGTGATTAATCGGCTGCAAAGTAAACTAAAACGCAACATGCCAACGCAGGTCAAAGTGGCCACCCTTTGGGAGCGTCCTAAGTTTAACCAAACCCAGCTAAAACCCGACTTTTGTCTGCATCAAACCGAGCAGTGGCTGGTATTTCCCTACGAACTCACCGGACTCAGCCCCGCAGAAATCGCCGAACACAAACCCTTTGTCGCCCCGCTAATCAAAACCGAACAAACAAAATAAACGAACTGCTGCTCCTCAGCACCACTCCCAGACACAAAAAAGCGGCTCATCGGCCGCTTTATCTTTATTAAGACTCACCGCTTAGTGCTGATATTCATAAGCTCCGGTGTTAAAAGCGGCCCTACTCGGTCGTGGATCGCCATCGAGGTCCTCAGCGACAGCCACTAGTACTGCTGATTGGCTTTTCTAAAATTGCCTTGATAGTCGAAGATGCGATGCTCAATTCGCCAATAGTGTTTTTGTTGTTTGGCGATCACAAAATCGGGGGCCACCAAGTGCTGGATCGCTTGTTCGGCTTGTATGGCGCTATCAAGCGTCTGCTTTTCACCATCGACACGACGACAAAATAGCTGATTAAACTGCTGCTTGGCCTTAGCGTAACTAAAATTGAAGCTTTCGCTGAGCTCTGCGCCATCTTCATCATGATAGGTAATACGCAACTTGTCGCCAGCACAACTTGCCGAGATCCCGCTGCAACGCAAGACCTTACGATCTTTTAGTTGCAGCGCATCTTTGAGCTGCTTATCTGGGTCAATCATCTGAAAACCACAGGCGTGGCACTGACGCGCGGCGATGTCGTTTTCGGCATTGCATTGCGAACACTGTTTGTACTTATAACGATAGTTACATTGCACTAATTTTTCGGGATAATTTGGATCCTCAACTAAGCCCTGACAGCGCCTTCCATAATGCTCAATGATGTCGCCATCTTTGTCGGTAAGTCCCCAGAAAATATTAGCAAACTGGCATTGCGGACACTCAACCTGCACCAAAGTGCTATTCGGATTGGGCTTGGTTTCGCCAATTTCCGGCTGGTAGAGATCGTAATTATTGCCCGCATAATCAACGATTAGGCAGTCGCTTTTATCCGGATATAAACGTAAGCCCCGCCCGGCAATCTGCTGATACAGGCTTACCGAGGCGGTGCGCCGCAGAATCGCTATTAAATCAACATGTGGTGCATCAAAGCCAGTGGTAAGCACCGATACATTCACCAAGAACTTAAGCTGCTGCTGTTTAAATTGTTCGATCAACTGGTCACGCTGCTGATGCGGCGTTTCCGCCGTCACCACCGCCGTTTGTTCGTCGGGCAAATAGTGAGCGATTTCCCTGGCGTGATTAACCGTTGCAGCAAATACCATCACCCCGCGCCGCGATTCGGCCAGCTTGAGTAATTGCTGGCAGATGGCTTGAGTCACTCGAGGACAGCCAGACAAAAATTGATCCAGCTGGGCTTCACTGTATTGGCTGGGCAACTCGTCGAACTGATAGCGTGCCGCGGGAGCGTCAACCAACAAGGGTTGCGTTAGGTAACCTTTGTTTATCAAATGCCGCAGAGGTAATTCATAGATACACTTGTGAAAGGGGCGCGCCTGCTCGCTGCGTACATAGCCGTGATAATGCTGTTGGTAAATCCAGCCCTTGTCTAAGCGATAAGGGGTTGCGGTCAGGCCGAGTACTTTGAGCTGGGGGTTTTGCTGTTTTAAATGCTCAATAATCACTTGATATTGGCTGTCGCTATCATCACTCACCCGATGACATTCATCAATCACCAACAGCGAATAGTAGCCGCTAAACTGCCCCAGATTACGACTCAGCGATTGCACGCTGGCAAAGGTGACCGGAAACTGCGCTTGCTTTTGGCCAAGGCCCGCCGCAAAAATGCCCGACTCGAAGCCATAGGCGCTAAACTTACTCTGGTTTTGCTCGACCAACTCTTTAACATGCGCCAATACTAGGATGGGGTGTCGTGCCAAGCGCGCCAGCTCGGCGATCACGATGCTTTTTCCTGCACCGGTGGGCAATACCACAACGGCAGCCTCATCACTTTGACGAAAGTGACTCAATACAGCATCTACCGCCGCTTGTTGATAATCGCGCAGTTGTAACATGAAAGGCCCGGGTTCCTGCGATTAATAAAGATGAGCTCGATTATGCCATGTTTCAATAGGCCTCGCAGGCGTTTGCTTCCTCGGGAAAAGTGAAGCCCTTACCAAAACTTTCAGTGGATGATGCCGGTGAACGGGGCGATATCAAAAAAAGTCCCTTGAAACTTGGCTACACTGGGACTCAAAGTTTTGTATGATCAATCACCATGAGCCAAGCACAGATCCAACAAACCATCGCCAGTTTTAGCTGTATAGAGCAAGCGCTAAGCTATTTTGAGATCGACTACGATCAAATCTTTATCGAGCAATATCGGCAAGCCTTAATGAAGAATTTCATGGGGAATCTGTTACTAAGCAAACCCGAAGATTGGTTTGCTGCACGCCGCGCACTGAAAAATGCCTATTGCAAGGTGCAACGCAGCAGGCTCGATCCACACACCCGATCAGCCTGTCGTGGTTGTACTTCCTGCGAGCGACGCTAATGAAAGTGGAATTGACTCAAGGGTGCTTCAAGCAAGCTAAGCCCCCTTCACCACTACCTTAACCGCTACCTTCACCACTACTAGCAAGCAAACTGCTTATCTAGCCAATCGAAACAACGCGCTCTGGCTGCCGTGGTGGTACTTCCTGTGAGCGACGCTAATGAAAGTGGAATTGAATCAAGAGTGCTTCAAGCAAGCGAAAGCCCCCTTCACCGCTACCTTAACCACTACCTTAACAACTACCTTCACCACAACTAGCGAGCAAACTGCTTATCTAGCCAATCGAAACAACGCGCTCTGCCTGTCGTGGTGGTACTTCCTGTGAGCGACGCGAATGAAAGTGGAATTGACTGAAGGGGGCTTCAAGCAAGCTAAGCCCCCTTCACCGCTACCTTAACAACTACCTTAACAACTACCTTAACAACTACCTTCACCACAACTAGCAAGCAAACTGCTTATCTAGCCAATCGAAACAACGCGCTCTGCCTGCCGTGGTTGCACTTCCTGCGAGCGACGCGAATGAAATTGGAATTGACTCAAGGGTGCTTCAAGCAAGCGAAAGCCCCCTTCACCACAACTAGCGAGCAAACTGCTTATCTAGCCAATCAAAGGCCGCCTGCTGCATATCTTCGGTAAAGGTATGACTTTTATCGGCCCACAACTTGGTTTCTAGCTTATCGCCAGCACCATTGGCGTCCCAAACCGAATGCAGGGTATAGAAGGCCGACTTCACCGAATCCACCGGAAACAGCTTATCTTTAGCGCCCGCATAAACCAACATCGGTTTCGGCGCGCTCAGGGCGGCGATATCAGGGTAATCGAGATAACGCGCAATATAGGGATGCAACATCGAAAAAGCCGATTGCCCCTTCAGCTGATTGTTACCCGGTACCATCAAGCCCTTCATCGTCCCCATCCAGCAATCAACAATGCTGGCGGTAATCGCATCCGATAAGGCAGCCACCTGCCACGAGCGAAATGCCCCCATGGAAAAACCTATGGCCGCAACCCGCTGTTTATCCACCTGCGGCTGGCTGGCTAAAAACTCTGAAGCGCGTACATCTTCCAGCGCGATAATACCGGCGAAGGAAGCACCTAAGTTAAACAAGTTGGAGGCCAGCGCTTGTTGTGAACCGGTGACAAAGCCAGGCACCGAACGATCGCCCCAGCCTAAGGCATCGATGGACAATACCACATAGCCGCGTTTTGCCAGTTCATCCCCCGGAAAGCGCCCGGTGAAAAACTTATCGGCCCATTTTTGTGAAGAGGCTAAACGAGCCTCGTCATCCCAGGTTTGCACAAACTTTTCTTTGCCAATATCAAATTTACTGCCATGATCGTGCAGAAATAACGCGGCGGGGAATGGCCCTTCGCCCTTCGGCGTCAGCAAAAACGCCATCACCCGACTCTCGTTACTGATATTAAACACCACCTTTTGCGCAATATAAGAGCCGCGATCAACTTGGTCGATCACCATCGGTTTAAAGGGGGTGTCATCTTGATAAGGGAGGATCAACTCACGCGCTTTGGCTAAACCTTGCTCCCGCCACTGTTGGGGACTCAGTTGCTTATTTGCCCAGCTCATGGTAAATGGCATCCGCTGTTTAAGCTTCTGATAAAAAACCGGAAAACTACGCTGGGCTTGGTCAAATGCTTGCATTTGATACGTCGCGCCTTCGGCGGCTTTGGCATGCAGTAACTGAGGTGTTAGTGCCATTACAGCACTCAGTAAACTGGCAACAACGAGTGGCTTCATAAGCATCCTTAATTGATTAAAACCAAAATGAAACATCGGTTTAAAATACGATCTTTAATCAAGGATTATCGTTAGCGGAATCACAATTGTTAAATTAAGTAAAAGCAGATAAAACATACGTTTAACTGCATAGAATATAAAAAATCGTGTCTACCGTCGTTTTTAGATTCTTGAGCGGCAGCGCCAGCGAAGGAGGCAACAACTAGAGAGTATCAAACGGAGCCCCTCAAACAGGCTGCTAGCCCGCCTGTACCTGACTAATATAATTCAGCCACACTTGACTCTCGTTGCGTAACTTATCATCGGTTTCTGCTTTAGCAATCAGCTGTTGCGCTCTACTTAACTGCCCCAGATGAATATTGGCGATCCCCATCATTAACCACAAGCGTGGTTCAACTTTAGCTTGTTTATCCGCCAAATGCTGTAACACATCAAGTGCTTTATTCCACTGTTGCTGCTGCAATAACAATTGCGCATACTGACGTAAATTCGCTTCACTATCGTCAATTTTCAAAAGTTGCGCTAAGGCAGCACTCGCCTGCTTTTGCTGCTTGGCCAGCAACCAAGCTTGACTAAGCAAAGACTGATAACGCTTATTTCGCTTTAACTGCCCACGCTGCATCGCTTGCTCTAAGATCTGCGCCGCCAAATAGGCATTGCCTTGACGTATCAATAATTGGCTCAACAAAGTGTACTGGCTTGGCTTCTCAAATAATCCTTGCTGATAGGCCAAGCGTAAACTGGCCAAAGCAGCAGGCTCATCTTTATTTTGCATCAACAACGCCGCAAGTTGATACCAGTGCGACATTTTTTTCGGCTCGGCTGACAGCAGCTGCTTTTGCCATTTGATCGCCAAGCGCCATTGCGACAGCTGAGAGCGACTGACCATCGCCATCTGATACCAATTTATCGGCACCGTTGCTGATTTTTGCATACTGATGGCCCGTTCAATCGCCTCCGCCCCAGCGCGCCATTGCTGCTGCTGCAATTTTGCCTGAGCCAACAGCTGATAATGGCTAGCCGCAATTGAGCTTGGCTCGGCTTGGCTTAACCAAGTCTCCAATAGCTCAGCGCCAATCGCCCAATGTTGTAAGGCTAGATTTAATTGTGCTCTGACTAGCATCAGTTGCAACAGCTGTGCTGGCTCGAGCGTATTAGAGTCCACCGCGAGCTGATAATAATTAAGAGCCTGTTGGTAGTGATCACCGCTCAAGGCTAACTGCGCCAAATTAAGTCGAGTAATTGCCAGAGCATAGGCCCGCGCCGCAAGTGGTTTGAGTGTCTGCTCAAGCTTCACTAACACCCGCTTCGCCTGCTGAGGCTGCTGTTGCTCAATCAAACTCAAGGCGCTATTAATTTGCTTATACTCATATTGATTGAGCTGATTAGTCTTGGCAAATCCCGCAGCACTCACGCAAAGTAAAGCCAGCAGTATCATATGCTTTAACATAAACATTCCTTAATCACCGCGAGTAAATTCGAAAGTTTGTAAGGCTCTAAAAGAAACCGCCTTACCATTCTCGGTTTTAACCTGAAAACGCCAACGCATTAAAGCCTGCTTAACCGACGCTTCAAACACCCCTTTGGGATCCGATTTCACCACCTTAATACTGCCAATCGCGACCTCACCATTTTCTTTTACCGTGAAGTGCACCGTGACTTTACCTTCAATCTTGCGTCGCTCCGCTGAACGGGGATAAATTGGCGATACCCGAGACAAAGCCATCGGATTGCGATCAATCGTCACCGCAACCGGAGCCGGTGGGCCTATATGAATTAGATTACTCACCGAACTAATCGCGACTTGCGTACTACTGATGCTCGGTAAATTTAAATCGATTTTAGGCTGTGGCGCTTGGCTTAAAGTTTGCGAGGGCATTGGTGGCAGTTCTGGGACAGCCTCGAGCTCTGGCTCTGGTGGTTTTTGTCGCTCTCGTAAGCGATGTTCTACATCGCTATCTTGTTTTACAGCCAAAAAACTTAAGTGCGGCGCTTCGCTGCGTTCAAACTTCGCCGTTTGACCGATGCCAGCAAGATGCGCTAAGGCCCAGAAAAAACTCGAGGCAAACAAAATACCCAGAGGCGAAAATGCCAGCAAGCGCAACATAACTAACCACCCATCCGGGTTGCCACCGAGTACGGCAAGTTTGCTAAGCGCAATTGATCCAGCAGTTTCACTAAATCACCAGTGCTGGCCTTCTCGTCAGCTTGCACCACGACCGCTAAATCGGCTTGCTCAGACTTTAAACGCTCCAAAGTTGGACGTAACATACGAATGTCTATCGCCTGACCATCCAACCAAATTTCGGCCTTAGCACTTAAGGCAACCATCACCGCCCCTTGGCTTTGCTCGGTACTGGTTTGCGACTGGGGTCGATTCACTTCAATACCGGCTTCACGCACAAACGAAGTGGAGACGATGAAAAATATCAACATGATGAACACGATATCCAGCATCGGCGTCATATCGATCTGCGCTTCATCCTCTTGCTGGAATAAAAACTTAGTTTGTCTCATTGTCTACTCTACTATTTAATCTTTGATTATCCATGTTGAGTCCCTAGTGAGGCCGCGCTCGCCTGAATGCTGGCCCGTTGACGAATGGTCCAACGTGCCAAGTGCGTATGGAAAATCAACCCAAAAACCGCGATAGCCATACCTGCCATAGTGGGTAAGGTGGCTTTGGCAATGCCTGCTGCCATTAAACGAGCATTGCCTGTTCCGTTAAGCGCTAAACTATCAAAAACCTGTACCATACCGGTGACCGTGCCCAGCAAGCCTACTAAAGGGCACAGTGAAATCAATAACTTAATAAATGATAAATGCTGTTTAAGCTGTAGATCTAAATCGCAATATTCACTTTGCCAGCGATACAGTTCTCGTTGCGAGGCACCGTTCTGATTAAATTGTTGCCGCAACACTGGAAAACTAAACCAACGAAACCAATAACGCTCCAAAATAAGCGTCATCAACAAAGCAGCTAAAGCCAAAATAAGGCTCAGCACCCAACCACCGGAATGAAGAAACTGCAGCAGCAAGGCTGTAAAGCGACTCCAATCAAGCAGCATGTTTGCTCCTTACTTGCTGAGCTTCACGTCGATCAGCCAATAAAGCGGTACTTTTTTGCTGTAATATCTGAATCACTCGGCGAGAACGGCTACTCAACAAGTTATGGCTAAACAACAGTGGAATGGCCACAATCAAGCCCAGTACCGTGGTAATCAGAGCCTGAGAAATCCCTCCTGCCATTAATTTCGGATCGCTGGTACCAAACAGCGTAATACTCTGGAAAGTGCCGATCATTCCGGTCACGGTGCCCAGCAGCCCCAATAAAGGCGCAACTGCCGCAAACAACTTAATCAGACTTTGACCTCGCTCTAAGCCAGGAACTTCCTCTAAAATAGACTCTTCAACTCTTAAGGCTAAATCGTCCACTGCTAATTCACTTTGCTGGGCTTTATTCAATACTCGCCCTAAAGGGTTATTATCGAATAGTTGGCCTGAACTGTTTTTTAACTGGCGCTTCACCTTCATCTCGGTGATGCTTAACAGCAACATCCGCCACAGGGCCATCACCAAACCAATCAGTCCCAAGGCCAAAATGATATAGCCCACATAGCCACCTTGTTTAATTCGCTGCTCTAAGCTGGGCACTTGGCCGAGTAAGGCCAATAATTGGCCACGGGTAGGATCGATCACTAAATTGGCTTGCTTGCCCTCTATATAGGCTTTCGCCTGATTCACCGCCGCGCCGTCTGGCTGACGACTCAACACCAATAATTGATCCAGCTTGTTTTGCCAGCTCAAATAATGCCCTTGTTGGTCAAGCAACTGAAAATTACCAATGCGCAACACTTGGGTACTGCGAGTTTGCCCGGAAGGCTCCACCACATCCCGCTCAAATAAAACGATTTTTCCAGACTCATTTAACTCATCATATAAGCTAACCCACAAAGTCTTAAATTCATCGATACTCGGAATTCGTTGTGCCGAAGCAAAATCTAGCTGTTTGCTGCGTCCCGGAAACTGCGCACTAACCAAAGAATCCTGCAACTGCCCTTGCGCCTCACTGGCTTGTTGCTTCACGACACCAAACACTTCGCCGAGCTGGCCACTTCGCTGAGTCAACAATTGCTGTATTTCAGTTAAATGCTGTTCGTTTTGGTCAAAGGCTTGTTTTAATTCTAGTTGCCGAGCATTCGCCGCGGCCAAACGTTGCTGGCTTTGTGCCAATAGCGCCTTTTGACTATCTAGGTGTTGTTTAAATTCGGCTAAACGCTGCTGATTGACTTGGCCATCATGCTGAAGAATGTCTGTCGCGAGCGATGCTAAACGATGACTAGGCTCGGCGGCTGATAGCGGTGTTGAAAAACTGAATAAGGTAAATAGTAAGATCGACAAAATGCGCATTACAGCCCCCGCTCGATCGGATTAAGTGGCAGCGTTAATAGCTCGGGAATACTCTGTTGCCAAGCGATTTGAATCGCCGAGCGTAAGTCCAAATTGTGTTGTTTAGGTAAACTCACCCAAGCTTGTTGCTGAGGATCCCATAAACCGCTAATCTGGCTATCTAAACTTTGAAAATACAAGGCGGTGCGACCCAAGCGGAAAAAGTCGACTTGCAGTTCGTCCCCATCGTGGGTAGGCAATGTTTTAAAAGACTTTAATTCAGCGCTGGTTAACTTACCTTGGTAAGCCTCAATGGTACGTCCATATTCTATTTCAATTTGGTAGGCTTCTAATACTTGACGGTATTTCTCGGCCAAACTCACATCAGCTCGCACTAAATTATTTTGCAGTTTAGCTAAACGTTGCTGACGTTCCTGCGGCAAAAAAGGCAAATCTTGCGCCACAAAATGGGCTAAACCCTCAAGCATATCAGCCAACAAGGGTAAGGCCGCTTGCTGAGTCGCCTCTAAAGAGCCAAGCTGACTTTGTAAATCATCCAGCTCTTGCTGTTGAGAAGCCACCATCAAGCTCAACTGTTTGTTATAAGCCTCTACTAAATCGGCTTGTTGCTGATTTTGCTGATAATCTAAAAAGGCTTGTTGTGCCCGCTCATCTAAACCATCAAGCTTCAACTGAGTCTGCTGATTTTTCCGATGACTTTGCTCAGTTGTTTTAAGACTGGCATCAATTTCACTCGCCTGTACCACATGAGCCAAGCACATTCCGGCGAGTAAACATGACCAGCTCAACCGGCCCTTTAATATCTTCATTTTTTTACCACTGATAAACATTCTTTCACAAGATGAATAATGAGGATCCCAACAACCCAGAGATTGCATGTCGATGAAATAACAACACTAATGCTTAGTGCTGGCAGCGACATTTATCATCAAAATTCGCCACCAACAAAAAGTTTACAAGTTCAGCCTGTCGCAACATTTCACCAACAAGCAACCACAACCATTAACGCAAATAAGAATTGTTCTTATTTGTGTTTGATAATATCATACCGTTTATTGAAAGGAAGTGAAACTCACTGAATTAACTTAATGCAGGAAAATTAAGGATGAACCGTACTTACATATCGGTGTTGCTAGCAGCCGTACTTAGCCAAAATGTCAACGCTGAACAAACCACTGCCAATCACGAGCAATTAGAGGTTGGTGATAAGCTCACCGTCGTCGCTGAAAAAGGAATTGCTAACTCAACCACAACTGGCAGCAAAATGGATATTCCGATCAAAGAACTACCATTTTCCGTTGCAGTGATTGACCAACAATTTATGCGAGATACCGGCGTTAAAAACCTACAGGACGCATTACTTTATACTTCCGGTGTCTATAGTAGTGCCTTTGGTTTAGATTCACGTGGTGACTGGAGTCTGGTCCGTGGTGTCGCCCCCACCCAGTATGTGGACGGCATGAAATCACTGTTTGGCTACTATAACAACATTCGCCCCGACACCTTCTCTATGGAACGAATTGAAGTTCTCAAAGGCCCCTCATCGGTATTATTTGGTCAAGGCTCTACTGGGGGCATTGTGAATCTGGTGTCAAAATTGCCACAACAGCAGGCCAGTCATCAACTATTGGCCCAAGGCGGTTCCCATAATCGACGCCAAATTGCAATTGACTCGACCGGACCAATTGCTAACAGCAACCTACTCTACCGAATGGTCGCTTTAGCGCGCGAAGGTGATACCCAAGTTAATCATACCGAAGACAATCGCTACCTGATTAATCCTTCCTTAACCTGGATGATGGGTGACGCAACCAATTTAACCCTATTGGCCAACTATCAACGCGACGAATCGGGCACAGTACTTCAATTTTTACCTACCGAAGGTACACTGTTCGCGGGACCGAATGGCCAGTATATCGACAAAAGCACCTTTTTAAGTGAGCCCGGCTGGGATAGTTATGACACCGAACAACTATCGCTAACGGCCTTATTTGACCATCGTTTTAATCAGATCTGGTCATTGCAAGCCAATATGCGCTACACCGATAGTGAATCCGATTACCGCTCCATGTGGTCTTATGCGCCGAGTACCAGTAGTGATGGCGCTCCGATTATGTATAACCCCGATGGCACGATCAACCGTGCGGCGTACCATAAGCAAGGAAATAGCAAAGTGCTCACCAGCGATGTGCGCGCCTTGGCTAATTTTTCTTTGGGTGCGACAGAACATGCGCTATTAATCGGCGTAGACGGCCAGCAGGCAAAAACACGTGACGATGTCTGGTTTGGCAGCGGTGGTACCATCGACCCTTATAATCCGGTTTATGGCAACATTCCCAGCGGCTATACCATTACACCTGGGGCAGAAGTGACGGCCTCGCAACTTGGTATTTATCTGAATGACCAAGTCAATATTGCTCAAGTGTCGGTGAATGCTGGTTTACGCTACGACACCACCAAAACCAAAACCGAAGGTAGTATCGCCAATACTAGCGAAGATGCGGTGACCGGACGCTTCGGTGGAATGTACCACTTTGATAACGGACTCTCTCCTTACCTAAGCTACTCGCAATCATTCGAGCCTCAGCAAGCTGTCTCGGATATGAATAACGGTAAACTGATCTACCTCGATCCGCTACGTGGCGAGCAATATGAAACGGGCATAAAATATCAACCCACTGGTTCAGACCTACTTGCAACCGTTTCTTTGTATGACATTACCCAGAAAAATCGAGTTCAAACCAATCCCAATGGTGGTGTTCGGCCACTGGCTGATGTCAGTATTCAAGGCGCTGAGTTCGAAGTTCATAAAAAATGGTTACAAGTTGATTTAATTGCCACCTATACCGAACAAAGAACTGAAGATGAAGAAACCGGTTACCGGATCGCCTATGTGCCCGATAGACTCGCTTCGGTATGGGCGAATTATCAATTCAAAAGCTCGCTTGAAGGTTTACGAGTCGGTTTAGGAAGCCGTTATGTAGGAGATACCACCGATGGCACTGATCTGTACACTGTACCATCAGTGACTCTATTTGACGCCATGGCCGCTTACCAAACCGGTCACTGGGATCTGAGCTTAAACGCGAAAAACTTATTCAATAAGACTTACGTGGCATATGCGTCTACCTCTGGAACCACTGGTTATGGTGAAGGTTTATACGTCACCGCCGATGTTCGATACAATTTTTAGGACTCAACCATGGCCTCCGTGCATTTTCGCCGCAGGCCAATTGAGCCAATATTGCTCATGACATCGTCTAACTTGGATAGCATCAGCCAATACCTGCTCGCCGCTTTTCAAAGCAGCAAGCCTTTGGCTGAACTGGCGCGACATTTAAGCCCCAGCTTAATTGAATTACACACTCACCAGCTTAACTCGCAGCCGTTGATTGATGCCCAATCCCCACAAATAAGTGAGGTAGTTTGCCAATTGTATCGCAGCTGGCAACATCAACATCCCGAAGCTGGCGAAGTGTATTGGCTCATCCAAAGTTGGAGGATGCTCATTTGGCAACCCATTACACTAACATTGATTGCGGTATATGCCCGCCAAACCAGTTTAGACCTGAGCCAATTCAAGCAAAGACTTAACTTAGAGAGTGGCATTGTGAGTGGCTATCTGGATCTGCAACTTAGCTCCCCCACAGCGGCTGATGATCAGCAATGGGTATTAAATCAAAGCTGTCGCCAATTAAGCCAATTATTACAAGACTACCGCTCAGCCTTAGGACAACAGGGTAGACTGAGCGAAGCCGTCGCCATGCGTCTCGTCAAAGATCAAATCGCTAATCTGATGCTCAAGTTAGCTGCAGCATTCCCGCAACTCAACAGTGTGGCACTCAGCCATTTATTAAGTCCCTGGAGTGAACAACTTCAACTCGGGCCCAAATCACCATTTTTTGATTTTGAGTTAAACCCAGAACGCAGTACCGTTCTGGCCAAACCTTCAGCCTGTTGCCAGCACTATCGGCGAGCCGATGGTGATTACTGCCTCAACTGTCCGAAGCTGCAACGCGCCGAGTTAGCACAGCGCTTAGCGGCACATAAACAATCCTTGCAAACATGTTAAACCCCAGCGCGGCATGTTCAGTAAGCCATAAAAAAGTAAACCTCCGATGTTAGAGCTACACCACGTCATCGTACGTCATCAACAAAACACCGTGTTAAATATTCCAGAGTTGCGCATTGCTGCGCAGCAAATCACCGTCATTCTGGGCCACAATGGTTCCGGAAAGTCGACCTTAATGAAGCTATTAGCGCGCCAACAAAACCCAACTCAAGGACGTATTTGTTTAAATCAACATTCCTTGGAGAGGCTTTCCCAGCGCCAATTGGCTCAGCAGCTGGCCTATCTGCCACAACGACTTCCAGATGTTGCGGGATTAACGGTGACCGAATTAGTCCGTTTAGGCCGTTTCCCCTGGCGTGGAACTTTAGGCCGCTGGAAATCCAGTGACCATTTAGCAGTCCAGCAAGCCCTACGGCAAACCAATGTCAGCCACTACGGTGAGCAGCTAGCCGATCAACTTTCAGGGGGGGAACGTCAGCGCGCCTGGATTGCCATGTTACTTGCCCAGCAGGCCCCGATGCTGCTGCTTGATGAACCGACATCCGCCTTAGACCTTAGTCATCAATACGACTTAATGCAATTACTGCGTCAGCTCAACCAACAGCAGCAGCGCGGTATTGTTGTGATCTTGCACGATGTCAATCTGGCCTGTCGCTTTGCCGATCGCATTCTGGCTTTAAAACAGGGGCAAATCTGTTTTGATGGCTCACCTCAACAATTACTGACACCTGCGAACCTGCGAAAAATTTATGGCTTGGATTTTGATTTAATCAAACAAGCCCAGCAAAACCTCCCCGTGGCCGCGGTCGCTTATCCCGAAGAGGAACAATTATGATTCAAACTCATTGTCGCCGAACTCCATTCATCATAAAAACCGTTTTATTGATGCTAGTGCTTCAATCAAGCCTGGCACTGGCTTTAACCATCAACGATGACATCAAGTCGCATCACTTTGCTAAGGTGCCGCAACGCATTGTTGCACTCAACTGGTCCATGGCAGAAAACGTGTTGGAATTAGGTCTTGTCCCGGTGGGTATTGCCGATATTGCCGGTTACCAAACCTGGGTCGTCAAACCAGCCATTCCGGCAGGCGTCACCGATGTGGGGACTCGCATGGAGCCGAATCTCGAGTTAATCGAAGAACTCAAACCAGATGTCATCTTACTGAGTAGCTCACAGGCCGATCTACTGCCGCGTTTAGAAAAAATTGCACCAACGCTGTTTTTTGATTCGTTTAACGCCAGCCAGGATAACTATCAAAAGTCCAAAAAAATCTTTATGCAATTGGCCGAGTTATTTGATAAACAAACGGTCGCCGCACAAAAGCTCACCGCCTTAGAGAAGCAATTTGTAGATTTAAAACAACAAATATCCCAACATTTTTCGGGGCATATCCCCAAAGTAACCACCATTCGATTCAACAATGCCTCAACGATTATCGTCTATGGAGATAATTCACTTTCCCAAGCCGCAGCCGAGCAATTAGGGATCGCCCCCGCGCTCCCTTTAGGCCCCTCTAAATGGGGGATCGCCCAGAAGAAACTAAGCGATTTAGCTCAAATTGAAGAGGGCATCGTGGTCAACATTAAACCCTTTGATCAAGAAAAACAGTTGCAAGCCTCACCGCTATGGCAAGCTCTGCCGTTTGTCCGCAAAGGCCACTACACCACCATGGAAGCTATCTGGAGTTATGGTGGCGTAAACTCGGTTGGCTACTTCGCTCAGGCCCTTACCGACAGTTTATTAAACATCAACAGTCCCGAGTAAACCCAACACCGATGAGCATATTATCCAGATACAGCCTTAGTGGCGGCATATTCATCGTCGCTACCCTCGGCTATTTACAAATAGGCGAGGCACCCAGCCTCTTCCGTCAGCTGAGCCTGATTCACCACTGGCAGAGCCAGCAATTTTCCGAGGTGATGTTTTTGTATGCCAGCCTGCCAAGACTCAGCTTAGCGATTATTGTGGGCGGCGTATTGGGTTTGGTCGGTAGCCTTTTGCAGCAGTTAACACAAAACTATTTATTATCGCCGATGACCTTAGGCGCGTCTTCTGGCGCGTGGTTAGGCTTGGTCTGTTTAAGTGTCTTTTTACCCAGTCTAGTCCCCCTTTATGGGCACTGGTTTGCCATGGGAGGCGCCATACTCAGCACTGCACTGGTCATTTTTATTGCGGGTCGTCAGGGTTTGGGGGGCTTACCGGTGATTTTATCGGGTTTGGCCATCAATCTACTGTTAGGTGCCATCGCGACGGCTATCGTGATGACACATGATCAATATGCTAAAAACCTGTTTATTTGGGGTGCTGGTGATCTCACTCAAAGCGACTGGAGTTGGGTGACTTGGTTACTACCAAAGTTGTGGCCCATGCCCCTGTTGTTATATTTTGCCCCTCGCCCACTCAGCCTATTACGTTTAGGTGAACAGGCGGCCGGGGCTCGTGGTTTAAGCCTCATTCCCACCATGGTCACGCTGATTGGCTTCGCCATTTGGATGCTCTCCTGCGCGATTACCGCTGTGGGATTAATCGCTTTTATTGGTCTGCTGGCACCCAATATCGTGCGTAGTTTAGGTGCCAGAACAGCCCGTGACCAATTATGCTTTAGTGTCTTAATTGGCGCTTTATTGCTGCTAATAACCGATATGATTGCCCTGATTGCCAGCGGCTACACAACCAATATGATCCCAAGTGGCACCGCGGCGGCTTTAATTGGGGCCCCAGCACTGATTTGGTTTAGCCGTGGCAAACTAGGCGCGAAAGACCAGCAAAGTCTAAGCCTGCCAAAAGGCGCCGTCAGCTTACACAAGCATCTGCCCCTAGCTTTAATCTGCCTATTGTTAAGCATATTATTTGTCGCCTTATTTGTTGCACCTTCATTGCATGGCTGGCAGTTATCCATCAGTAATTTACACACCTGGCAGCTACGCTGGCCACGAGTATTTGCCGCCGTGGCGGGCGGTGCAGCGATGGCCATGGCCGGGGTAATCTTACAGCGACTGATCCGCAACCCCTTGGCCAGCCCCGACATTTTAGGGATGTCGGCTGGTGCTACATTTGCCTTGGTCATCACCACTATCTTCACCGGTGCGTCAATTTTTGAGGTGGGAAGTTTAGTCGCATTTATTGGCAGTAGTGCGGTCCTCGCCCTACTGCTGCTACTGGGTAGAAAACATCAGTTCTCACCCGCAATGATGGTATTAATTGGCATTGCTTTAGCGGCGCTCATCGACGCCCTCATCGCCTTTGTTTTGGCCAAAGGCAGTGATGAGGTTTATAGCATCCTGGGCTGGTTATCCGGAACCACCTATCGCGTGGCTCCCTCACAGGTCATCTTGCTGCTCGTCTCGGTGACGCTGTTAGGGCTGCTCAGCCTGTCACTGAGTCGCTGGTTAACTCTGATTTCGGCGGGAGATGACATCGCTAAGGCGAGAGGCCTGAATATAAGCCAGGCTCGGCTGATATTACTCATCATCGTGGCGCTATTATGCGCACTAGTAACCGCCGTGATTGGCCCCTTAGCCTTTGTGGGTTTATTAGCTCCGCATATGGCGGTGATGCTTGGCGCCAAGAAAGCTGCGCCGCAGTTACTACTGGCATGCATCATTGGCGCATTATTAATGTTGGTATCCGATTGGTTAGGTCGAGTCTTGCTCTATCCGGTACAGATGCCAGCGGGCACCATTGCCTCTATATTAGGTGGCAGTTACTTGATCCTGTTACTGAGCAGAAGCGGTCACCCGCCAAACCAAAGCCAGTAGAAGATACATCTTAAACCGCTTCGCGCCCACGCGCTGGCGATCCCAAACACCAAAGGCTGCGCCATCTGGCCAGCCGAAAGGGCGCAGTAAATTGCTTTCGCCAGCAACAAGCCCGTGCTGGCAGAGCGCTCAAAGGATTGAGCCCCCCAGTTCGTGATCGTTGCACGGCAACTGCGAGGCAATTAGCGCAGTTAAATTGAGCGACTTATCAAGTCTGCTATCATTCAAAAGCTTACCGTCTTGTTTGGTTTTTTTGAAGCCCGAATTGAGGACATGATTCTGCCGCAATTAAGTACCGCCAGCCTGACGATTTGGAGCGCAAAAGCCTCATCTGTAATAAACCTTCATCCCACAAGCGCCGCTCTCTCGGTGAGCAGTGGATGAATTGATGAGTGATTATCTGTACTAGATAATCTGGATTAGTCTGGATTAGTCTGGATTAGTCTGGACTCAATCTACCACTTTGCTTCGCAAGGGCGAGCTGTTCTGACTGGTTACTCTAACCCATTTATGTCCCGCTCTGTGTTAGCTACGGGGTCAAAGCTTTCGCCTACGGCGACGTCATTAAGCTTCAACGAGCAAAGCTTAGCTAAGCAAAAAGAAAGCTCGCCCTGCATCTTCTTAAACCCTGCGTTGCTCATTCTCAAGGGCGTTGAAGTAAACACTACGCTCAAACAGACTTCAACTTTGCACCCTTGTTCATTTGCGCTACTCGGCGAAGATGATGGGATTTAAAAGCGTAATCTTGGCTATCGAGAGTATGAAAGGTTTTTGTTTTTAGAATGGGGGGCTAGTTTATTTCCGGCAGGTTTTGTCGGCACTGGCACTTTGAGGGGGGGGGCTGCTTATGGTGCTCTCTCTGGAGCGGTATTTGGTGGGATTGGCGGAGCCTTTAAATCAAGCTCCGGGTTCTTCCAGCAAAATGGCGTGGCACATGTTGCGGCGCATGCCGCAGCGGGAGGTGTGCTTTCTAAGCTTCAAGGTGGTAAGTTTGGTCATGGGTTCTTAACGGCTGGTATTATGAAAGGCGTTGGATGGGTCAAAACAGGTACAAATGCTCCCCGAGTAATAGTTCAGGCAATTGCTGGCGGTACGGTTTCTAGGTTGACCAGTGGGAAATTTGCCAATGGGGCGATCACCAGTGCGATTCAGTATGTGGTTAATAAGGTATCAAGCTCTGTTGCACAAGAGGGATTTGGCTCATTCATGTAGAACCGACTCAAAAGTAGGCAAGTTAGGGATGATTTATTTAAAGCCATCGGTAGTTTAGCAAAAATTGGTGCTGGCACTGTTGGAATGGGCGGAGACTGGTTACTGAAAAACTTTAACCCAACAGTTGGTGGTTATTTAATGTTAGGTAGTGCTTCTATGTATGCATCTGGCGTGGGTGATTTATCAAATGCTATCTATGGCGGTAACCGCAACTACGACTTCTTGGGACGTGGTTATAGGAATGCTGCTGAATTCTACGGGTTTGATTTTAGTGTTGGTGATTATGCAAGGGCTGCTGCTGAGCTTGTTACTATATATCGTGGATGGACTACCCTTGTATCTCGAACTGTAAACAGTGGCGCTTGGGGGACATCTGCTATGACTTATACCAAAATGGTTCCCGCAATAAAAACAAGCACATCGGTAACTGGAGCAGCCGACGCATGGGCTGCAAAAGATAATTTAAGTACTTTTGCACCGAATAACTAAAGAGGGTTAGTCTTGCAAGTAAATATAATGTGGTTGATTGCTTTTTATCTGCTCCTTCTTGGGTGCCAATATTTATTGGCACCATTACTGATAAAGCGATTTTCATTGAGGGCAAATGGCTTTAGCCTGATTGCTCAGCTTCAAGTGTTAATTGTTCTCTATAGTTGTTGGGTGGGGGCTTCTAAAGATAGTCTGACTAGCTCATCAGGGGCTGGAATGCTCATATGCGCAGTTATTCTATTTAGTCGGTATTTAATGAAAAGAAGATAGCTATTAGTTTCTAAGCCGCTCATCCCAGAGCGGCTTTTCTTGAACAGCTAAGCTGACTGCTGCTGTTTAATCAGAGGAAATAATCGAGACATATATGGACGCCCCGTGTTTTGCAACTCCTGATTGAAGATCGGTTCGCTGACATATATCCGGCGTCTTTAAATAGGGCAATTCATGGCTTGCAGTTGCTTGTTATAACTAAGTTCTTATTTTATAGGGGGCGGCCGTGTAAACAGATTTAGCACACTCAATACCTGTAAAAATAAACTAGACACCCATTCTAAAAACAAAAATCTTTCATACTCTCGATAGCCAAGATTACGCTTTAAATCCCATCATCTTCGCCGAGTAGCGCAAATGAACAAGGGAGCAAAGTTGAAGTCTGTTTGAGCGCAGTGTTTACTTCAACGCCCTTGTGAATGCGCAACGCAGGGTTTAGGAAGATGCTGGGCGAGCTTTCTTTTTGCTTAGCTAAGCTTTGCTCGTTGAAGCTTAATGACGTCGCCGTAGGCGAAAGCTTTTACCCCGTTGCTAACACAGAACCGGGCATAAATGGGTTAGAGTAACCAGTCAGAACAGATCGCCCCTTGCGAAGCAAAGTGGCAGATTGAGTCCAGACAGAAATAAACTAGACACCCATTCTAAAAACAAAAACCTTTCACTCTCTCGATAGCCAAGATTACGCTTTTAAATCCCATCATCTTCGCCGAGTAGCGCAAATGAACAAGGGAGCAAAGTTGAAGTCTGTTTGAGCGTAGTGTTTACTTCAACGCCCTTGTGAGTGAGCAACGGAGGATCTAAGAAGATGCAGGGTGGCCTTTCTTTTGTATACTTTTCTTTGGCCAGCAAAGAAAAGTATATCGCCGTCAGGGCGAAACCCTCACTAACAGATCTATCCAAAACTAAAAATAATAAACTAGACACCCATTCTAAAAACAAAAACCTTTCACACTCTCGATAGCCAAGATTACGCTTTTAAATCCCATCATTTTCGCCGAGTAGCGCAAATGAACATGAAGTCTGTTTGAGCGTAGTGTTTACTTCAACGCCCTTGAGAATGCGCAACGCAGGGTTTAAGAAGATGCTGGGCGAGCTTTCTTTTTGCTTAGCTAAGCTTTGCTCGTTGAAGCTTAATGACGTCGCCGTAGGCGAAAGCTTTTACCTCGTTGCTAACACAGAACGGGGCATAAATGGGTTAGAGTAACCAGTCAGAACAGATCGCCCCTTGCGAAGCAAAGTGGCAGGTTGAGTCCAGACTAATCCAGATTATCTGATGACCAAGCAGCCAGAACCATCTGCCAGCCTCATTAGCCAGTAAACGGCTGCTCTGGCGCTGTAATAGTGAGCTTGAATATGGCGAATTCAGATTTACTTTTTAAGGGCTTGCAACGACCACAAAATTCCGGCTCAAAGGTGGGATGCTGGGCGCTTATATCCTGACCATTCGTATCATAGGTTCCATAAATGGCTTGCCCTGCGATGTGCTCTGTCACAAACACTACGCCAGGAGTTTCATATACGCCAACCACCGTAACCCCATCGCTGTACGGACCGTGGCTGGCATATTGGGCGACCTTATCGGGGTGTACATAGGTCGTCAGTTTGGTGCCTTTGCCATCGTTAATCCAATTGTAAGCCGCAACCGCTTCTTGAATAAACAAAGGCGTATCGGCAGGCAACACCACATCTTTGCCCGGTACCATACTCACATTGGCAATCGGCCAAGAACGCCAATCTTGTGGGTAACTCGCGACCGACACAGCAAGCACATCAACACTAAACGATGCTGCCGTCCAAGCCAGCATCAAAACAAATATTCTAGCCATAGACAATCCCTGTTCTATAAACTGATGAGCACGGTTTCCCCAAGCCCAATGCTCTCCGACTATATCAAGAAAAGTTTCACCAAAAGCTATAAGCAACGCAGAGTAAGCATCCCCGCCAAAGAAAAAGTGGCTCGAAGGCCACTAATTTACAATCAATAAAAACGTTGTAGAGCAGTCTGTTCGGCTTATTCCATTTGCAAGCAAGACTTCAATTGTAAGATCCGCTGCTGGTCTTCTGGATGGCTACTTATCCATTGTGGTATTGCGGTCTGTTGCTGGTTAAACAGCTGCTGATAACCCGCCAGTATTTGCCCGCCAGATAAACCTAAATGGGCCGCGCTATGGCAAGCAAATAAATCGGCTCGGCTCTCAACCTCACGCGAATACCCCATATTTAAGCCCAAGACTGCGGCCCCCATTAAACCATCAACCAAGGCGCTCGCATCACCCACCAGTAGCATCACCGCGCTAGTGACCAGAGTCGAACGAACCAAGGCTGTCATCCCGTCGTGGTGGACAAAGTGGCCCAGCTCATGCAGTAAAATGCCGTTCAGTTGCTCTGGCTGTTGCATCAGTGAAACTAAACGGTCGGTCACAATAATACTGCCGTCGGCTAAGGCAAAAGCATTGGCTTGTTCACCCATGTTGTAGAAGAACAATTTTGGCTCGCCTGGTAGCTCCCCAGTGCCTTCAACTAAGCGCGCAAAGTTTGCGCTAATTTGTTGTTGTAGGGACGCATCCAACTGGCTGTCTTGAAAGCCGAAAGCTTGCAATTGACTCAAGGTTTGTTGACCCAATTCTTGCGAAACTGAATACGGCACAAAACCGGCCAGATAGTGTGCCAAACGCGGCAGTCCCTTATCGATACTCCAAAACATCAATAGGGCACTCAGCAGCACGCCAAACACTATCGCTAAAAGGTTACTCTCGATGCGCTTCGCCAGAGAACCTTTGCCATGGAGCTCTAGCCAAGCCGCTAACTGCTCGGGCTGTTCCGCGACAAAGCGGTGACCATTGGCAAATATCAGACTACGTGGCTGACGGCCAATCGCCATCGACACTTCGACTTCGGCCAAAGATGCTCGAATACAGCCTTCCTCATCACGAAGCTCCAGCTTCCCTTCATCGGAACAACTTAAACAGGCGGCTCGAATTAGCGAGCTATTCGCCACAAACACTTTTCCAGAAATAAGCATGTCAGTCCTAAATCACGCCAATTTCAATACTAAATGCATCGGCTACTTCATCGGCAATCGCGACATTACCGTCATCCACTTGATTATGAGTAGTCAGTTGATCGATATCGCCGTCAATTGCGGTGGCATTTGCCATAAACCGAGCGTACCTAACCTTTACCAAGGGTAAGGCCAAACCTAAAGAGAACACAGTAAGCAACAAATTGCTAAGTAGCAAAGCTAAAAACGCCCAAGGTTTCACTGTTGAATTTAGCTGCAATTTATCAGCTAAAACAGTTTCACCAAATTGATAGTTACGTAAGCAGGCTTTTAGATAGGCACTCACAAACCAGCCAAGCAAAAACATACTGATATAAATTGCCAAGATAGCCCCAAACAAACCATAGTGAACACCAAGATCACTCTCTAAGTTTTCCGGGTTAAGCTGCTGTATTAATCCCCCCAACTGAGAGAAATCAATACCAATCGAACCCACAAAAATAGCGACTCCGATTGCAACAATGACTAATAAACCGCTTAAGCCGATAGCCGCTGTCTTTAAATAGATTTTAAATATGCGTCCGGTACCAATCTCTGCGCCAAATTGTTGCTGCCCCCAGCGATAGCCATTTAAAATAAACTGACTCATTTGGCTGGTAATTAAAGCATAGATAAAGGTTAAACCTAGTCCACAGGCCACAATACTAATGATACCGAGGATCCACGGTGAGCTCATTTGGGCGAGAAATGTCAATCCCCCGGCAGCGATAGCGAAGCCAACAAAATATAACAAAGGCAGTACCAATAACACCATATAAGCACGGCCATAACTGCCTACAAAATCGAATCGAACATTCCGATAGCGCGTCATCCGAGCATCAAAACGTAAATTACGCACCACTAACACAGGCGTAGCAAGCACAAACAGAAGCACCATTAAGCCACCAATAGTGGGGTGAAATGAAGGTAGCGTAAGCCACCCAAGCACCAAAATTACCGCAATAATTCGGCCAATAAGAATTTGTATAGGTTTTGCCAAATACTCAAAAGACTCACCGGCAAGTTCGGTATTGCCGTAAAAATACTGCTTATTGCGCACTTTAGCCCAAGCGGAATAAATCCCCAAAGTAATAACGGTGAGTAAGATATTCACGATCCAAATGCCAAAATATTCACCGGCACGCCCTAAGAATGTAAATTGGTGACGCGGCTGTTGCTGACTTTCCATGTAATCGATTCCTATTGGGAATAAAAAGTAAAGGTTAGGTTTAAGCTACTGACAAATAAATTTTTTATAGTATTTGATTTGCTTAACAAAAACCAACTTTAGCATCAATTTTTGCCGTTCCAATCGCTCGCACTAGCAAACCATTATTCAATAAAAAAGCGAGAGCCATACTTTAATAAAAAATAAAAATGCTTTATAAAATCCAGCTTTCAGATAAAGATACTGGATATACGAATATTGCGCGCATTTATGCTGCCTTTTTATCTATAATTCATCAAGTCATGATATTTGTCGTTTTTTTGTCAGCACTCATTGCATCAAGCAAGCGGCTCTCTAGAATGACTGGTTTGGCTAACATTTGTGCATGGGAGGATAAAATTTGAATCAAGACAGAAAACGGATCGTATTAATTGAAGATGACTCTCGACAACAGCAATTGGTAGCTACATTTTTACGCAGTGAAGGTTTTGATGTGATCTCCTCGGAACGAGGAGATGATGCGCCGGTATTAATAGCGAAACATTTACCCGATGCAGTGCTACTCGATCTGATGCTACCCGGTATGGATGGTATCCAAGTCTGCCAAAAGGTTCGAGAGTTTTATACGGGGCCGATTTTAATGGTGACAGCTCAAGGTGATGAGGTCACCGAAGTATCGGCGCTCAATCTAGGGGTTGATGATTTCTTAAAAAAACCGCTGCGGCCACATGTATTATTAGCGCGTTTACGCTCGATGTTACGCCGCAGTCAATGCTTAGCAGAAACTGACAACTACACAGAATTTCGCCCCAACCCCAACCGTATAGTTTATCAAGAGCTGCTGGCCGACAAAACTCAGCGACGAATTTGGTTAGCGGACCAATTGCTCGACTTGACTGATGCCGAATTCGACTTACTCTATTTCCTCATGGATAATGCTGGACACGTGCTTCCCCGAGACCTTTTGTTTAAAGAAATAAGAGGTATCGACTATGATGGTTTAGACCGTTCTCTAGACATGCGAATATCCACCCTACGCAAAAAAATAAATGACAATGCACCACCTTATCGCTACATAAAATCAGTTCGAGGAAGAGGCTATCTGTTTGTTAAAGAAACTTAATGATCTTCAGCTAAGGTTCTTAGCATGCTAACCCTATTTCTTCGTTTATTCTTATCATCGATCTTTGCGATCTTTGCCGCCACCATCCTCTATGCCTCTTTGATACAAGAGCATATCCAACAAATTGAACGCCAACAAATCCGCAAAGTCGTACTCCCCATCTACTATTTATTAGAACGAGATATTCTTCAAGCCAAGCAACCCGATATCAACGCGATCCTAGAAAAGTACCAACAAGAGTTTCCTTTTTTCATTCGACTGATGCCACTGAGTCAAATTGATCAAGATAAGCGTTTGCAGCTGCTACGCCACCGAGAATACATACAGGTTGTGACGCATATTTTTAATGAAGACGAAATCACCTTGTATTATCTATGGCCAAATCAACAAGTTTTGGAACTGACTTTAGATGAAAAATTTGTCGATCGCGGCGGGTGGCTATTTTGGTATATGGTGGTATTTATTACTGGGAGCCTAGCGGCAACGGTGATGTGGTTTTCTTTTTCAATGACCCGCCATACCTATCACTTAGCGAAAATAACCAAGTTATTAGGCGAAGGTAATTTCGACGTCACCGCCAATGAGAAAACCCCTGCACCAATCAACCATATGGCGCGTAGCCTAAACGCCATGGCTTACCAATTGAAAACTCTCATCCAAGAGCAAGACGCCATGACCATGGCGGTATCTCATGAACTAAAGAACCCGATTAATAATCTGCGTTTTGCTTTAGATATGACCCGATCGATTCATGATATGCATACCATGCACCAACATATTCAAGATATGGACGAAGATCTAGATAGCCTTGAAGAGCTGACTCATGAATTAATCAGCTTTTCCCAGCTGTCGAAAGCAACCACCAGTAAACTTGAATTCGTTAAGCCTAATCCTTTGCTCGTGAGTGACTGTGAACGCTTCGCAAAATTAAATCCAGCTCTCAATATTCAAATTGAATGTACTGAAGATTTATCATTAATGGTGGATCCCAAGTTGCTACGCCGAGCCCTTAACAATTTAATTGTAAATGCGCAAAAGTATGCAAAATCGCAACTGTTAGTTCGAGCCTATCAGCGTGGAACATCGGTATTTTTTGAGGTTCACGACGATGGCATCGGGGTACCTGAACAGCACCGCTCGTCAATTTTTATGCCCTTTGCCCGAGTCGATGATAGTCGTAGCAGGCAAAGTGGCGGCCACGGTTTAGGCCTATCGATAGTCGAAAGAATTGTGATTAATCACGGCGGCAATGTCAGTGTCGGCGATAGCCCCTTAGGCGGTGCACTATTTACCATAGAACTACCAACTCATGGAAAACAAGCCTCTAGGGCTCACAAACCAAAATCACAAAACAATGGCCATGAGCCCTGTTCGTGATTATTTTACCGCCGTTTGTGGTTGATTTAGGCAAGGCCGAGCCGAGGTGACAAGCGATTGGCCGCAACCATTTGTAGAACCAGCTATCAACCCGCAATACACAACGCTAAAAATAACCTCGAAATATAAATCGAGCTTGGGTAAAATCCCCCCTTCTTTTCAAATCTGTGAATCCGCCTTTTGAGTACATCTACCCCTGCTAACACGGTTATTATTCTCGATTTCGAAACCACTGGACTATCGCCAAATCAAGGTGACCGAGCCATCGAAATTGGCGCCGTATTGCTAGAAAATGGACAAGCCACCCAACGCTTTCAAGAACTAATGAATCCCGGGTTTCGAATTAGTTCCTTTATTGAAAATTACACCGGCATTAGCAATCGAATGATCAGCAATGCCGCACCATGCGAAGAAGTGATGGAACGTTTCTGTGATTTTATTGGCGGGCACAACTTAGTCGCTCACAATGCGTCTTTTGATCAACGTTTTCTCGATGCAGAACTCAAGCAAATTAATCGTCACTATACGGGGCAATTTAGCTGCTCCATGTTACTTTCGCGACGTATATTTCCAGCGGCGCCCAATCATAAATTAGCTAGTTTAGTGACCTATCGAAATATCGCCAACGACGGCATATTTCACCGCGCTTTAGCCGATTCAGAGATGACCGCAAAGTTATGGTTAAGCCTCCTCGAAGAGTTACAAACAGGTCACCAAATCACTTCACCAAGCTTTAAGCTGATGCAGCAAATTAGTGCTAAAAGTAAAACCGCGGTGCCTAATTTTCTTCGCCGCGTCGCACAAAAACAGTTTTAATTGGCAGCATAAAAACGAACCGAAGGTTTGATAGCTTCGCGCGACATGATATGGGACAATTGGCAATTATTTACAATCGCCAAACAATGGATCATCGATGAAGTTATTAATTCGCAACCTTGCCCGCACCACGAGTGAAGCTGAGTTACTCGCTCTATTTTCAGAGCAGGGCAATGTGCAAGAGTGCACCTTAGTTCTCGATAATGAAACCGGTAAGTCGAAAGGCTTTGGCTTCGTAGAAATGGCGGATCCAACGGAAGCTGAAATCGCTATAAAAGCTTTAAACGGCAAAAAGATAGCAGGCAATAAGATCCGAGTGAAACAAGCAGCAGAAAATCCCCTCGCCAGCCGTGCCCCTACAGCAGCAAGTGCTTCTATTTGGCCTGAAGTCAGCGAGCAACCAAACAAACCTTCAGAGCAAGACTAGAACTGTTATTTTACCGCCACTCGAGAGAAGCAGCATGATTCACCACGCTGATGATCTCGAGGCAAAGTGACATAGACGACTCAGTTAAGGTGAGCCCTCACTGCGCGGACCGCAACGAACTGCGCATTTCCAACATGACTTCAATCATCCAATATACATCTTGACGAAAGCTAAATTGAGCCAATCACACAGAAGCCCATCGAGCGATCATTTCCCTTTAAACTAATGATCGCTTGGTCAAGTCTATTCGTAGTTCTAATACCAATCTGATTAATTATGTGATCAACTTAATTGTGTAGAATAAATCTGTCGATAATCAGCTATGAGTGCAATAACTAGTGGCTCTTATCACAAGATTCATCACGCCGTTAGCGGTGATTTAGGCCAGCAAGAATAAACAGATAATGACTTAGATCGGTATCAGTCAGTCACATGCTGGCTGAATCACCACCGCCAATCATTGATTAAAACCAACAACAATCCTCGAAACGGATTTGTTTGGGATCGATCCGAGTAAAGATTTGGCATATTCACCTTTTGAATGACAGGATACAGAAATGCAGTTAAGAATTTTCTATGATGCTCAATGTCCACTCTGCGCGGCGGAAATGCGCCAGCTGAAGTCCTTTGATACCCACCAATTGATCGAATTACAAGACATCAATCAAACCAACTTTAAGCAGCGCTTTCCTCATATTAATAGACGTAAAGCCGCAAACATTTTGCACGCAGAAAATGCTCAAGGCGAGCTTCTATTGGGTTTAGATGTGACCGCCAAGGCTTGGGGCCTAGTCCAGCAAAAACCCTGGATCCAATGGCTACGCAAACCAATCATTCGCTGCGTTGCCGATCGAGGCTACTTATTATTTGCCAAGCACCGTTACCGTATCTCCGCACTAGTGGGTCGTCATACAAAATGCGACAGCCAACATTGTGGCACGGGTAAAAACCTTAATTAAAGCTTAGCCAACAGGTCTTCGTTAACGCTTACATGGAAACAAGCGATAAAATGAGCGAAGCTGTCAAGAATGGACGCTTACTGGTCGCCAAAAAATAAGCCGCAACAGCGGCTTAGTCTATTTACACTTTAATATTTATAGTTTCACCGAGTCCCGGTCTGCTCGCTGGTGCGGCGTCAGAAATATCGGTTGCGGCCACTAATTCTTGCACCGCCTTACCATCTTGCTGCTGCTGACCTTTAGCCAGCTGCGCTGAAATAACTTCCATAGACTGCGAAGCATTTGTACTATTGATTTCCATTCTACCTCCTATTTCATGGACATCAGCTACTCATCGGCCGCTAGAATAAAAACTTTAGAACTATTTTATATAAACTAAAGATATCTAACCCGAGGGACTTCGCCCCAATTTACGCTAACTTAATCTCACTCAATTAGTCCATAAATAGCGGCTGACACTGTACTTTACCCCCACCAAAGCAGTGGTACAATAGAACGCTATTTTTTAAGGTCTCTGTCATATGCAGCAAGCAAATAATCCTCTTCACGGTAAAACGCTAGAAACCATTGTCAACGAACTAGTCGATTTTTATGGCTGGGAAGAACTCGGCGCTCGAATTAATATTCGCTGCTTTACGCTTGATCCCAGCATCAAGTCTAGTCTCAAGTTTCTGCGAAAAACTCCGTGGGCTCGCGACAAGGTAGAAAATCTATATTTACGCATGAAAGGTCTTTCTTGAGCCTACACATCGATGCGCTTTCGAGCGGATTAATCACATCCCCCCTGAATAAGCGCTTGATGATAAGCGCTTATTCAATGAGCCATCAGCTTTACGCCACAGCAGCTCACAAAAAACTTAATGACTTTCGCTTGTATCTAAGGTCCTAATTTACCTATATTGACTTATCTGCATTACCGCATAGCTTAAAGGAAGTCACTATGCCGAACGCGCTCAACAGCATTCTTTTATTATTTGCCCATCCTTCACTCGAGCGTTCTGAAGTCAATGCACCGATGTTTGAACTCGCACAAACCCTGCCACAAGTGACCGCAGTTGACCTCTATCGGGAATATCCCAGCTTTAAAATTGATATTGATAAAGAACAGCAGCGCTTAATCGAACACGATATTGTTATTATGATGTTTCCCCTCTATTGGTACTCCGTTCCTGCCTTATTAAAAGAATGGCAAGACTTAGTCCTCGAGTACGGTTTTGCCTATGGTCATCAAGGGAACAAGCTACAGGGAAAAACACTACTATGCGCAATCACGGCGGGAGGAGCCGAATCGGCCTATACAGCCGATGGTTATAACCATTTTACCATCAGGCAATTACTTAGTCCGATTGAACAAACCGCTTCATTAACTGGCATGCATTACTTACCCCCCTTTGTATTATTCGGCTCACGGACAGCGGTTGAAGAAAATCGACTGCAGCAACATCTCGATAATTGGCATCATTTGTTAAGCGCCCTACAGCATGGACAAATCGATCTTGAGATGGCGGCCCACCTTCCTCAATTGAACCAGCGGCACCTAGCACTGTTCAAGGAGCGACTATGACAGGTTATTTATTACAAACCTTTGTCTATTTATGTGCCGCTGTCATCAGTGTGCCTTTGGCCAAAAAATTTGGTTTAGGCTCAGTCTTAGGCTATCTGATTGCGGGCGTGATTATTGGACCAGTGATTGGTTTAGTGGGAACCGAAACCGCCACCATTCAGCACTTTGCCGAATTTGGCGTCGTGATGATGCTGTTTGTTGTGGGTTTGGAGTTAGAACCCAAAATGCTCTGGGGCATGCGCCACAAACTACTGGGGTTGGGTGGGCTACAAGTGAGTTTAAGCACTGTGGTTGTGATGTTGATATGCCTATTATTCAAGTTTCCATGGACCATTGCCTTGGCTATCGGCCTGATATTTTCACTCTCATCTACAGCCATCGTGTTACAAACCTTTAATGAAAAAGGACTCAACCGTACCGACGGTGGCCGTTCTTCATTTTCAGTGTTGCTGTTTCAAGACATTGCGGTGATTCCGATGCTGGCCTTAATTCCCCTACTCGCACTGCCGGAACTAATTGAAAAGGCCCAGCACTTAGGAAACCAAGCCGCAGCCCACAGTTCCGAGCTTAATTTTGCAGCCCACCTGCCCAGCTGGGCTTATGCCTTAGTGGTAGTTGGCGCGATTGTGGCGGTGGTGATTGGCGGGCACTACCTCAGTCGCCCGATATTTCGGTTTGTTGCAAACTCAGGGCAACGAGAAATATTTACCGCCGCAACCTTAATGTTGGTGATAGGCATTGCGACACTCATGAGTTTAGTGGGTTTATCCCCCGCTCTCGGCACATTTTTAGCGGGCGTCGTCCTCGCCAACAGTGAATTTAGACACGAAATGGAATCCAATATAGAACCATTTAAAGGTTTATTATTAGGACTGTTCTTTATTACCGTAGGCGCAGGCATCGATTTTGAAGTCCTCAGTAATCATTTACCAGTAGTGCTCGCGATTACGTTGGCAGTGATCCTCATCAAATCGTTGGTACTCTTTGGCTTAGCCATCACCTTTAAAATCAAAAATAGTGACCGCTGGTTATTTGCCTTAAGCTTGGCACAAGCGGGAGAGTTTGGTTTTGTATTGCTCAACTATACCCAGCAAAACCACGTGATTCCGGAAGACTTGGCAAAAATTCTGTCATTGGTGGTCGCTTTCTCGATGTTCTTAACACCCGGCTTATTTATCTTCTACGAGAAGGTGATTCTGCCACGTTATGCACGGGTCGAAAACCAGCGAGAGCCCGATGAGATCGACGAGAAAGGCACCGTCATCATTGCTGGTATCGGTCGTTTTGGGCAAATTGTAAACCGCTTCTTGGTGGCCAATGGGATCAATACTGTGGTTCTCGATCATCAAGCGGGCCAAGTTGAACTAATGAGAAAAATTAACATTAAGAGCTACTTTGGCGACGCAACCCAACCCGAACTATTACATCGTGCAGGCATCGAACAAGCGAAGTTAATGGTGGTAACCATCGACGATAAGGAACGAGTCAGAGACATCGTTAAATATGTAAAACATGCCTTTCCACATATCCGTTTAATGGTGAGGGCCTTTGACCGTGGCCACGCTTATGAGCTACGCAGCCTAGGAGCTGACCACATCATCACCGAAGCTTACTACTCGGCACTGGAAATGGGAGGCAGAGCGCTAACCGAACTTGGCTTTCACCCTTTTAAAGCAGAACAGCTTAAGAGTACTTTTGATCAAATCGAAAAAGACAATAAAGATAAATTGTACCAAGCATGGTTGGCCAGCAGCGATGATAAGCACATCAGCACAGACTACCGTGAATTATTTTTAAAACTAGAAGAATTACTCGGTGAAGCGATGAATCGTGATAGAAGTGATACTCACTCTCGCAGCGAACGGGGTTGGACGCCGCCCCCCAAAGGCTATACAGACGAATTAAAATAGAGCGCAGCAATCCATCGCTCTGTCCGAGATCTTGCCTTGAGCTAACTCAAGGCTGTCGTAACCAACGGAGGCACTATGCCCGCTATAACAGATTTAAGAATTGATATTGTTTCTGATGTCGTCTGCCCTTGGTGTATTGTCGGTTACTTACGGCTACAGCAAGCTTTGGCAAAATTAGATTCCAAGCTGAATGTTCAGCTACATTGGCAACCCTTTGAGCTAAATCCACACCTCCCCGCCGAAGGGCAAAACTTAAGAGAACACATTCAACAAAAATATGGCAGTAGCGTGGAACAAAGTGAGACGGCTCGTCAGCAACTGAAACAGATTGGTTCTGACTTGGGCTTTGATTTTAACTTTAATAGCGACTCGCGTATTTACAATACCTTCGAAGCTCACCAACTGCTGCACTGGGCGGCGACTTATCAAAAACAAACTGAATTAAAACTAGCCCTATTCGAAGCATATTTTAGCCAACAACTGGCCCCCTCCGATCGAGAAAACTTACTCGCTGTCGTCGCCAAAGTGGGACTCGATAGCAGCCTAGCGGAGCAAGTACTCAATGAAAAACTATATGCCGAAGAAGTAAGAGAGAAAGAATATAGCTGGCAAAACCAAGGGATTAAGGCGGTCCCCGCGTTTATCTTTAATCAACGCTTCTTACTGTCTGGGGCGCAGAACAGTGACACACTGATACAAGTGATTGAGCAAAGCTTGCAGGATTAATTTGCCCCCACTAACTGTCGTTGTTGCTTAGGAAAGTGACTCTGCTCAGATAACCAAATATCTAAAAAATATTGACTAAAACGCAGCGCTTCTAAATGACCGATGAGCTGACCATTCAAGTAGAAACGCCCACTGTCAGCAGAATCGGCCACCAAACGTAATTGATCTCCTTGCCTTAAATTTGGCCAAATATTTGCCAGTTTGCTTAACCACTGCTGGCAAGGCGCTTGCTGACAAACCCCGAGCTTTTGCCACTGCTCTTCAGTAGCGTCTAATAGGGCTTGTCGTTCAATATCACGCAAATACTCAATACTCAAAAGCAAGGGATAGCGGTCCGCTTGATAGCGCCCATCAGCGCTATACAGGCTGACATTATAAATCGGCCAAAATAGAACTTTTAATTGAGCATTACCGACTAGCTTTAAATGCTCAATCGAATTGCTCATGGACGTGCCAAGCATCAATGCAAACAAAGCCAAATTAAACATCGCTGTTCTCCAGCAAACGGTGGGCGAGATAAGCAAATACCGCCCATAGCGGGAATAAAATAGCGAGTCCTTGCCAAACCCCCGAATGAAAGGAAAATAATTGTGCTGTACTTGCCAAATAATAACTAAGCGGTCCCAAAATACTCACCAACAAAGCCAAAAAAGGTTGCGGGAAAATCCGTAAGCTGGGTAACAACAAGGCAAAGCTGCCCCACAATAGCAGCATATAAAGCGGTAGACCCGGTTGTGCAAAATCAAGGACGCCTAAGGTGACCAAACTCCAATCCAGCAATATGCCAAGCATCGCCAACATGCTACAAGGGATTAAGATCCGCCAGCGATAGTTCCTCACTTGCAAGATAATCAACAGCAACAAACCCGCCACTAGGATCGGCTGAGCATGGTCCCCCCAGAAAAAGGCACTCAACCAATTTAGCTTAAAAGCGATGAGAACTGGCCATTGCATGCCTCACCAAGCCTTATGTAAAGTCAATTGCTCGGTGCCAATATTATGACTACGGAAACCCGCTTCACAATAAGCGAAATAAAAGTGCCAAAGCCGATAAAACTGTTCATCAAAACCAAAGTCGAGCGACTGCTGTTGGTGCTGCTGCAGACGCTGATGCCAATATTGCAGAGTTTGTGCATAATCAAGACCGATTTCCAAACGTTGCACTGGCTGCAAGCCCTGTTGGCTAAAAAGACGCTTTAACAAGGATGGAGAAGGTAGAAATCCTCCGGGGAAAATATATTGCTGGATAAAGTCCACACTATTACGATAAACGGCAAAACGACTCTCCTCAATCGTAATCGCTTGTAACAACATTAAGCCGCCACTTTTTAAGCGCTCGGCACAAAGCTGAGCAAATCCGGGTAAATATTGCTCTCCGACGGCTTCGATCATTTCAATTGACACCAGTTTATCAAAGGTACCGCTCAACTCTCGATAATCTCGATTCAGGACGGTAATTAAGTCACCGCAGCCTGCTTGCTCTACCTGCTGACAGGCATAATGGTATTGTTCATCGGAAATGGTGGTGGTGGTTACCTGACAGCCATAATGCTGAGCCGCAAATATCGCCAAACCTCCCCAACCAGTACCAATCTCCAATAAGTGATCACTTGGCTTGAGCTGTAACTGCTCACAGATCCGGCTTAATTTATTATGTTGGGCCGCAGCGAGGCTTAAGGGCTTACCGCCAAAAATAGCCGATGAATATTGCATCTGCGGATCGAGAAAAGACTGATAAAAGTCATTCCCTAAGTCGTAATGCGCCAAGATATTTTTCTTGGCCTGGCGTTTATGGTTACGCCGAAAAAAATGTTGTAACTTAAACCATGCGTTAGTGAGCCAGTGTAAACGGCGATCTAGATTATCCAGATGAGCTTGATTATTCGCCAACAGCTGCAACAAACGATGCAGATCGGAACATCGCCATAAACCCTCCATATAGGTTTCACCAGCCGCGATGCTGCCTCCTTTAAGGATCTTCGAAAACACTTGGCTGTCTAGTATATGAACTTCAACCGCATGTGGATGGTCCTTCTCTCCTAAATGCACCGAGGGATAGCCCGATTGACTCATTAAAATTGCGCCGCCTTTTAAACCATCAAAAGTTTTAAGTACCAGATGCCGAGTCCAATCTAAACTATTGCTAAAAGTTGTCGAAGAGAGCGATTTTGCAGTCGTCATAGCTTTTCCTTAAAGACATGTCTTATTTGTTTTTGGCGCTGATCGGATGGCCATAAAAAGGAACTTTCTTCCACCACAACTTCATCGCTTGCCAGTAAATACCGCCCACCACTTTTAAGGTGAGTAAAGGATATGATTGAATTACGCGACGAAGACTAGAAGAGTTCAATGGTTGCTTAAATAAACGAATACCAGCACTGAATTCTTTCTGTTGACGCCAGCAGTCAATGACCACTCTAAGTTGTGATTCCAGCAATTCTACTTGCCAGTGATAAACCATATCCATCGGGTTAAAGGGCGAAACATGAAAGGCCTTATCGTGTGCAGCCAGCTGATTTAAATCTAGCCAATACTGGTGTTTCTCTTTCCAAGGTGTATTGGTCACTTCGGCTAACATGTAATCAAAAGATGTCCCATCACCATACAAGTAGAAATTAACCGGACTAAAATACCAGCCCAAGCAACGCAGTTGCCCTAATAACACAACTTGTTTGGCTTGATAATCGCTCTGAAAATGCTGTTGGGCAGCGATCGCTTTGTCTAAAATACTGCCCGCCTGATGGCCTAAGTAATCACTCGCTCGCAACCGAAACCACGGTAGCCAACGACCAAATGCTTTAAGCTCTTGCTGCACCGCCTGTTCTTCTGCCAAATCAACCCATGCATAATAAAGACGATAAGAAAAACCATGTTTTTGCGGCACAAAGCGCTGATGAAAGGTATCCCCAAATGCGATCGCGGAGTGTTTTAGACTCATAGTTCAACCCCAAATTGCTGGCAAACTTCCACCGCAGAACGAACCCCATCTTCATGAAATCCATTGTGCCAATAAGCGCCGCAAAAATAGCTTCGGTGTTGACCATTGATCTTGCTACGCTGCTGTTGTGCCTTAAAACCATCGACCGAGAAGACCGGATGCATATAATTAAAGCGTTTCAGCACTTTGTCTTCGGCGATGGGCTGCAAGGGATTGAGGGTGACACAAAATTGCGGTGCATCTTTTAACCCCTGTAAACGGTTCATATCGTAGCTAACACAGGCTAAACGGTCGCCGCGTTGGTCACTCGGCGGCAACAAGTAATTCCAGCTTGCTCTCGCCCTATGAATGCTTGGCAATACCGTATCATCGGTATGCAAAATCACTTGGTTGGCCTGATACTTCAACTTAGAGAGGATTTGTCGTTCGTCTTCACTGGCAGCAGAATCCAAAATCGACATCGCTTGATCACTATGACAAGCAAAAATCACCGCATCCCCTTGCCATTGCGAACCGTCAGCGCAATCAATACTGACCCCTTTCGAGTCTCGGTGAATTGCAACCACATCACTGTTCAAGCGGATTTGCTGCTCTAATCCCGCGAGCAAAGGCGCAATATACTGTTTAGAGCCCCCAGGGATCACATACCACTGCGGACGATTACTCACATCTAATAAACCATGATTGACAAAAAAACGGGCAAAAAACTGCATTGGAAATTGGTGAATCCCGTTCAATGAAGAAGACCAAATGGCCGCGCCCATCGGCAGCAAATAGTTTTCTTGAAAGCGTTTGGAAAAGCCATGTTGCGTTAAAAATTGTCCTAGACTAACCGAGGTATCTAAATCCACAGCCTGTTTGGCAAGAGTATTAAAACGTAATATTTCACGAATAAATTGATAAAACCAAGGCCGCAACAAATTACGCCGCTGGGCGAATAAAGTATTTAAGTCGTGCCCGTTGTATTGCAAGTTCAACTCAGGGTTAACCACACTAAAGCTCATTTCGGTGGCTTGAGCCTGAATACCTAATTTCGTTAAAAGCTTATTAAATAAGGGGTAGGTACGATCGTTAAAAACGATGAAACCACTATCTACAGCATAACTTTGACCATTCACGGTTAGCTCATTGGTGGCAGTATGACCGCCGAGATAATCATTTTTTTCGAACAAAGTGACTTGATGTTGTTGCTTCAACAGATAGGCACAGGTCATCCCGGAAATACCAGCACCAATAATCGCTATTTTCATTTTATGGGGTTCCTTCCTTGCGAGCTAAGCGACAGCAAATTTTGTTCTGCCAAGTTAAGGGTAAAGCATGTAATAGCCGTAATAAGCAACTAAAAGCCGTAGGAAAATTAATCACTAAACGACCATTACTGAGCCCTTTAATAATAGCTTGACTAGCCTGTTCTACGCTAATTAAATAAGGCATAGAAAAATGATTTTTATCAGTTAAAGGCGTTTTAACAAAACCGGGTTGTATACAGTGCACGCTGACTTGCTTAGCGGCTAGGTCGGTGCGTAGGGCATGAGCGAGGTAGTGTATGGCAGCCTTGCTACTGCCATAAGCACCAGCCTGACTAAAAGGTAATAAATGCGCCAGGCTTCCCACCAAAGCCAACTGCGACCCCGGCTTCAATTGGCTCCACAAGGCATCCAAACAATTGGCCATGCTTTGCACATTATTTTGCCAAACTCGCTCAAATAGGCTGGCGTCAAAACACTGCGGATCGAGATATTCACAACTTCCAGCCCCCAACACCACAATATCC
Organism: Agarivorans sp. QJM3NY_30; assembly: GCF_050870855.2. Lineage (GTDB taxonomy): Bacteria > Pseudomonadota > Gammaproteobacteria > Enterobacterales > Celerinatantimonadaceae > Agarivorans. Next base: position 3,670,968 of record NZ_CP194038.2, read on the forward strand.
ATCGCGGGCAGATCGAGTACCAGCTCACGCAGGGCTTGCAAGTCACCCAGTTCAACTTGCAACGGCTTCACACCCTGCTTAGCAATTGCTTGCAAGCGAGAGCTATCTCGGCCTAGTCCCCATACCTGATGCCCTTGGGTGCAAAAATCCAAGGCTAGCTGTCGACCAATCCCAGAACTGGCACCTGTAATTAAAATATTCATTGACCAAGTCCATTTTTTAGCTTCTTGGATACCCAACCAAGCACCGGTATATGGTCATGTAACATTGCACTCACATCATAATAATCTCGGTGGTAGTAGATTTTGTCGCGACATTTAAGATGACTGATACCGTCCAGTTTAATGGTTCGACCGTTGCCTAACTTGGGATGAGTAAATTGCATCTGCCATGTCAGAGTGAACTCTCCTTCAGTGACCAAACGAGAGTCAAAAATAAAATGACATTGCTGAGTATTTTGTAGCAAATTCTCAAAGTAGTGACCTAAATCCGCCAAACCGAATAGATGATGCAGCGGATCAATAAACTCAATATCCGCAGTGTAGATGTCATCCAAATGCTTCATCTGGGCTAAATCTAACTGTAAGTAAAACGCTTCGAGTTGCTGTACTATGGCCTGAGTTGACATCAGTTTTTCCACCATTAAAAAATATAAGCATTTGTTTCCATTATCGTTAATCATAGTACGTGAAGAGTACGAATAAAGATCAGTCATCTTTTTATCGCTTTACTGCGTAGTAACAAAGACACTCTTTAGCGCAGGACTTTGCCTTGAACAGCCATCAGGTTTTACCACTCATCATTAACAGCGAACACTTCATGCCGGAACGCCAAGGTCGCTTAAGTGGTCAAGGAGGTGAATTTATCGCGAGCATTCGTGCAGCCGAAAAGGCTGGGGGGATGTGGTTAGCGTTTCAGGACAGTAACGGTCATTGTGCCATTAGCAAACACGATTTGGTAAGCCGAGGCGAGATCAAGCAGGTGGACTGGCTTAGTCGAAAACAAATTATCGTTGAATTCAATGTCACAGGCTGGGGGTTGATTAGTACTAACCATCCGGAATTTTCTAAGGAATGGTTCACCGATACTATCACTGCCCAGCAACTGATTCTTTGGCCAACGCCCGAGACTTATCCGCCACAGCCTCATTTGCAACAAGCCTTATTACAGGTAAAACGTCTCTACCCCGAGCTACACTCTTACTGTACCAATCAAGCGCAAGACCTAAATGATGTCCGTCTGCTATGTTGGCGTTGGTTAGAGTTACTCCCTCTCTCGATTGATACCAAACAACGCCTACTCAAAGCTGCGACACCAGCCCTATGTATCCGCTATTTAAATTTTATTTTGCGACAAAACGATCGTTTTCTTCATTTACGACGTTAATCAGTTATTAATCCGACAACGAATTTGGCAATATGGAATTATCTAAACCCCAAACGACGATCGGCGGTAATCAAACAGCCATGGCTTCTAACAGTTTTAAGCCCCATGTAGATGATGAGATAGCCTTGTTACTTGACAACATTGCCAAGCAACAATGTCGTGCTAGTTATGAACGGTTGTTTCGAGAGGTTGCGCCTCGTTTATTAAACCTAGCAAGAAAGCAATTTGTTGAAGAATCCTTGGCACTAGAAATGGTGCAAGAAACCATGCTTAAACTTTGGCTAAAAGCCGGTTTGTATGATGCCTCCAAGGGACTCGCAATGACTTGGATATTTTCAGTCTCAAGAAACGTTAAATTTGACCTGATGCGCAAAGGCAAACATCAGCAAAGTTGGGTACAAGGCGATGATCTATGGCCGACTTTAGCGGAAGAACAGGACCACGACAAAGTTGCATCGGAGGATCATTCGTTGGTACGCGAAGAGTTACAACAGGTCCTCTCACAATTACCCAAAGAACAAGCCGATATTGTGAGGCGAGTTTACTTACACGGTGAATCCCAACAACAGGTTTCCGAAATGCTTAACCTACCTCTAGGAACGGTAAAAAGTCGCCTACGATTAGCGCTTCAAAAAATGAAGGAGACCTTGAATGACTAATGTTCAATTTCATCCCTCGGATAACAGCCTTGAGCTTTACGCAGCAGGTTTACTCGATCCGTCCATGAGCATTATGGTAAGTGCCCATTTGGAGTTTTGTGGTGCATGTCGCCAACGAGTTGCGCAGCTGGAAAACAGCTTAGCCAGCCAACTACAACAGGCTGAACCAGTGGCAATCAATCCTCAGCTGGATAGCATGATGCAAATGATTATGCAGCAAACTATACCGTCGCAACCCACGGAGCCTCAACAGCTTCAAGCCAAAATCAAACTCGATGATAAAAGCTTTGCACTGCCCCGTGTATTACAGGCCCATGCTAAAAAAATTGGCCCGTGGGCACGCCTGCCAGGTAAACTGCAGCGAGCCAGAGTTGATTCTGTCGGTGACAGTAAAATGAACTTTATTTATATGGATCAAAACAGTGCACTCCCTGAACATACCCATCAGGGACAAGAAGTCACACTGGTATTAGCAGGCCGCTTTATTGACAATGGCGGCAGCTATGGCCCGGGAGACTTTGTGATCCGAGATACTCAGCATACCCACACGCCAAGAACCGAAGCGGATCAAGACTGTCTGTGCTTAACTCTATTAGATGCTCCCTTACACTTTACCTCGGGTTTAGCATCTTTACTCAACCCCTTTAGTCAGTTGTTTTTCCGATAAAGTTGCTCACTAAAACCAATAAAAAAACCAGCGACGTCGCTGGTTTTTTTATGCAAATGAAATCGCTCAACTCGGCTTGAATCCAATCCGAAAAGCGCCCCAATGTTTTCCCTCAACCCAAATTGGTACCGATAAATCATGCATTACCTCACCTGTATCACGCTTGTAAGTTTGTAATAACATACTTTTGCAATGGGTCGCACTGCGGATCCCGATAGGATCATCAAACACTCGCTTGGTTCTATTATTCTTTATATCACGTTCGTAATCGCCCGTCAGGGCTTGAGAATAACAGCGATTATGAGTTGGAAAATACCCCCGCTTATCCACAGCACCGGCATACACGATATTGGGCAAGGCTTGCAAAATAGGATCTTGTACATCGGGGAAGTGTTGATCGGTATAGCTGTCAAACGCAGTGCTATACTTGGTTGGTTCGGTATTTTCGATGGGCTGGTAATCAGGCTCAAATAACTGCGACTCAGTAAATTTCTCTTCAACTAAGGCCTGCTCGAGCAAACCGCCACAAGCCATTGCCGCAGCCCGAGCATGATTTAAGATCCGTTGATCAAACATATCCCTTTGATCGGTATCAAGCGACATAAAAATAAGCTCACCAGTACCACTTTGCTGCCGCAACGATTGCTCTATCTGCATCTGCGCAAACGCCTCTACGGCTTTCTCTGTGCGACTCAATACTCGTTCGAAATGTGTAATACAGTCTTCTACGGTGTCCATTTTATCGATCATGTGTGCCATCAACTGGCGACTATTCGCCGTATCATCGCCAAAATTGGTTAATGCACCCGCAATATCTTCGCTGATCTGAGCAGTATGCTTAGCGAACAGCTTCAACTGATCGGCCATCGCCGCCCGCTCACCAGACTGCTCACCCGCTTTAAAAACAGTCTGCTGGGCATCATCGGCTAATTGCTCTGCCTGCTGCGCTAGCGCATTTGTCAACGCTACAAAATTTTGAACTTGAAAGGCCTTATTTTTAAGCCTTGTGAGATCACTGGCAACATGGCTAACAGCGGAGCGTAAATCTTGAATCGCCTGTATCCCACCTTGCACCGACTGCTTTCCACGACAGCAATCCGCTGCGGACTGTTTGCGACCACTCTGCATTACATCATTTTGCTTAGACGGGTTCGAACCACGTCCACCGGAGTGCTCAACGCTAAAGACAATACCCTTGTTGGCAATATTTACTTCAGAAACAAGAATCGCCCCACTGATTTGCGATGATTGAGCGATGGGGATTAGCAGCAAGCCATGCCACCCCAAAATCACTAGGAACACCATCAATATCAAGTACAAGCACTGAATATTGTCAGTCATTTTACACTGCAATAAAGTGATAACACTTAAGCTCACCAAAAATATGAGCCATCGACTATTTATCTTCATACCGCCAGCCTTCGTTAACCTCCAGTGATTATCGCCCTGCAGTTAATAAGCGCGGGTCACAAATGATAAACTAGATAGGTAGACTTTAGTTTGAACTAGTCATTTTTGATAGATTTTCGACAAGTAACAATAAAAAAAACACCACGAAACGTGATGCTTATCTTCAATTTACAAAGAAACGAATGCAACTTTAAAGCTCAACAGAGGCGCCCAAAAGTACTCGCTCAGTTAGAGCAATTGGCGCATCCGCTCCTGTACAACATCGACCAAAAGGTCGGGTTGAAATTTAGAAATAAATCGGTCACATCCCACCTTTTCTACCATGGCATCATTAAAGCTGCCACTTAATGAAGTGTTTAAAGCAATGAACAACTCGTTCATCCGTTTATCTCCACGGACTTCTGCAGTTAAACGATATCCGTCCATCTCCGGCATTTCTGCATCGGTGATCATCAACAATATTTCGTCGTAAACCGACTTGCCTTGATCGGCCCAGCCTTTCAACATATTCAAGGCTTGTAAACCATTTTCAGCTTCAATGATCTCCATGCCGAGTTGACTAAGGGTAGCCTTAACTTGGCCCCGCGCAGTTGATGAATCATCAACCACTAATACACGTTTACCGTTCAAATACTCTGTAACCTGAGAATCTAAGGCTTCTTCCGAGATAGTCACGTTATAACTAACAATTTCGGCTAATACCTTTTCAACATCGATAATTTCGACGATGCGATTGGTATCTTCATGCTCAATACGAGTGATCGCAGTAAGGTAATTGCTCCGGCCTACCGTAGAAGGTGGCGGTAGAATATCCTTCCATGAAGTGTTCACAATATGCATTACTTCGCCCACCATAAAGCCTTGCACGGTGCGGTTGTACTCGGTAATGATGAGATTACAATCTTCCTGAGTCTTAGACGGAGGCATCTTGATGGCCGCACGTAAATCAATCACCGGAATCGAATGACCACGACTACTAACCACGCCAGAAATATTGGAATGTGAGCCGGGTAGTTTGTTCATTCGAGGCAATTTCACGACCTCTTTCACTTTAAATACATTGATCGCAAACAACTGCATTGAGTTGAGTTTAAATATCAATAATTCTAAGCGATTTTCGCCCACCAACTGGGTGCGTTGATCCACAGAGGCTAAAACACCTGACATACTACCCAACCTATTCAATATATTTAGTCCATAGAGTATAGCGGTCTTAGGCTAAGCAATAAAATCTCTAGCACCAACGGTACCTTAATTTAGCGGCCTAGCACACATTTTTACCACTTGTCTCCTCGAAACAGCAACCACAAAAACGCAACATAGATTCACATTATAGCTGCAATTATTAGCAATTTAATTACAATGGCCGCTTTTAACCATTGCTTCGGGTTTACGCCCCGCTTGGCAACAAGGAAACTGCATGAGTCAAATCACAATTTGCGCCCTCTATAAATTTGTTCGTTTAGACAATTTTCGCGACTTACAAGCCCCCCTTCTACAAATAATGCTAGATAATCAGGTACGCGGTAGTTTATTACTTGCTGAAGAAGGCCTTAACGGCACCATTGCTGGTCAAGAGAGCGCTATAGCAGAAGTACTCGATTGGCTAACAGCAGATCCTCGTTTGGTCAATTTGTCGGAAAAACGCTCCTATAGTGAACAGCAACCCTTTAAACGCTCCCGAGTCAAACTGAAGAAAGAAATCGTAACCATGGGCATTGAAGGTATCGATCCCAATAAAGTCGTGGGCAGCTATGTTAAACCAAAAGATTGGAATACCTTAGTCAGTGACCCTGAAGTGCTACTGGTTGATACCCGCAATGACTATGAAGTGGAACTCGGTAGTTTTAAAAACGCACTAAATCCCAATACGGAGAGCTTTCGTGAATTTCCAGCTTATGTTGCTGAACACCTAGATCCAAAGCAGCATAAAAAAGTTGCGATGTTTTGTACTGGCGGGATCCGCTGCGAGAAATCAACCGCCTATTTAAAACAGCAAGGTTTTGAAGAAGTTTATCATCTAGAAGGGGGGATCCTAAAATATCTAGAAGAGGTCCCCGAGCAAGACTCTCTATGGCAAGGCGACTGCTTTGTGTTTGATGAAAGAGTGAGTGTCGATCACCAACTTCAACCAGGTGATTACCAGCTCTGTAAAGCCTGTAGAATGCCCGTTTCCGTTGCACAACAGCAAAGCCCACTATTTGTGCCCGGCCTCAGTTGCCCACATTGTCATGCTCAACAAAGCCAACAGCAAAAGCAACGCTTTATGGAACGTGAAAAACAAGTGAATTTGGCTAAGCAACGCGGCGAACAACATGTGGGTATGGAAGCTAGCAAACACAGCGAGCAACGGCGCAAACAAAAACTGCGCCTACGTCGAACTCAACGGGAAAAATCAGCTGAATAACCACTATTGCTCATCACTGCGACTTTGCCTTCAGGCGATTATTCACATCGCGACTCTTGCGGATCAGTGGATCGCCTGCGAGGCCTTGGGCTAATTTGGTCTGCCGATCGTAGAGCAGTACATTCACCGTTGCCGCTAAATTCAAACAAGCTTGGCTCGGGATATACACCACCGAATCAGCTTGATCCACCACAGTTTGACTTAGCGAACCGTCTTCCGGACCAAAAATATAAAGAGCCTTTTCTGGGTGAGTAAACTCTGGCAAAGCAATGGCCCCTTCCACCAGCTCCACGCAAACAATTTGCATGTCTGGTGTTACCTGTGCCACCAATGAATCCACCCCCGAGAGTGGGATATTCAAACTCTGATTCTTCGTATCCGTATTGAACCGAGCTGCGCGAGCATAACGCTGCCCCGTATAAAAGACCGCATCCGCTTGAAAACAGCCTGCAGCGCGCATCACCGAGCCCACATTACTGGGACTTTTAGGGTTAACTAGGCCAATATGGACCAGAGTTTGAGACATAAATCGTACCGCACAAAATTAACTAAACCGACTTAACTAACAGCACTCAAGGCTTAGTCAAGTATTAAGTCGTCAATTGTACCTGAAGACCGACAAAGACGCAGCGAAACTGTGACTACTTAGCGAGACGCAGCCCAAGGATCAAAAGGCTTGTCATCATCGACGCGGGGATTAACATCGCGCGATTTGTAGGGTGCATTTCCCTGAGCGCTTACTTTTGCCTTAGCGCTACGCTTGGACTTCGGCTTATTTTGCGGCTGTGCAGGAGCACTCATATCTATCACCACTGGCGCTCTTGGTTTTTGCTCTGAGGGGATGATTCGCTCCCGCGGCGGCAAAGCATATTGACGATCGTCGGGCCGCGGTAAATGTTTAAAACGATATAAATAGAAGGCCTCAACTTTCTCACGCGCCCACTTGGTTTTATGCAAAAACTTTAGGCAAGAATCAAGATCAGGCTTGTTTCTAAAGCAATTCATATTCATCGCAAAGGCTAAGGTTTCCCAACCATAATGGGCGACAATTTCATCTAGAAGCACTTCTAACTTAAGGCCATGTAAGGGATTGTTGTGGTATGGATTGCTCATAGAAAGTCCTGGGCTCAATATAACGACTTGAAAACAATAAGCTCAAGTCAACTCAGCGCTAAGAGTAAGGCCAAAGCCAAAGAAGTCCAAACTATATTCTGCACCGTACCCATCTTTGGTGGGTATCAGGCAAGCAATCCGCACTTTACGGCCAGCTTTTATACATCACTGTTATCTGCGCTTTGTTCTTCCCCATGTTGCATTCGTCAGCCATAAACCGCAATACAATCTGGCGATGCTTCGAGGCTTATAACACGCTTCGGTCAAGCCGATGACTAATTATATGAACAACTTATTGGGCAGAAAAAATCTGCCGATAACCTGGCATGAAGTGCAGTAAGGAGTGGCTCCAATGACAAGATACATAACGCAGTTAGCACTGATTTAGTCCAGCATGAATGAACAATAATTAGTTAGATTGGTATTCCCTCATCAAGCGCAACCATAGCACTTAAATCGTAGCGATTCACACGCCTAAGCTGCCCACACAAATCCCATATCCTGTAGAATTTGATGATCGGCGTAGATAGCTGCGTATGAACATAAAGTAATGCTGCGCAGTATGGATATTAAATTGCTAAAGCTTCAGCACATTGTAACCTGTTACCACACCGCGCCATCAAATTACACTGCGGCAACCATGACCCCTTTACTACCACAAATTGAACAATCACAAGGCGGACTACCAACCCAACGGCCTCGCAATAACATCTGGTTTTGTAGTTCACTTGAATATCGGCATTACCGACTGTATGACTCATGATCTAAGACCTTGCGACGACACGTTCAGGGGATATAGTTCACCAGGCGATAACTCACTGCCTTTGAGCGAAGCAATCCATTAAGGCCATCACTGCTCTCGCCTCGCTCACACTACAAGGATTGTCTCGCTCATCGCGAAAATAAGCATTCACTTGCTCAATAAAGGGTTGCTGAATGTGCTCTGGGTTGTTAATCATAAACTCTTGCGTGCCTTGTGCGTTCTCTAAACGAATCACTTGCTCACCAAAAAAATTAACGCTGAGCTTGCCATCACTACCAATCACTTCACAAACATCGCGAGTTTGTTGCGCTTGCACCGCAAAATGCCAACGTCCTTGTAGGATCAGTGAATTCTGCAGACACGCCCAACCATGTGTACAGTCATCAGCCGCTGAATGTTGCTGTTGATTAACACTAAGCCCTTGGGCTGAAACGACGGGGCCAAACCACTGCAGAATTAAGTCTAATTGGTGGGGAGCAAGATCATAAAATAAGCCACCGCCAGAAATCTCAGGATTGACCCGCCAATTGTCTTCGCTACTAGAAATAATATCTGATGCCGCTGGCTGAAGTGTATCGATTTGAACCATTAAGGGCCGGCCAATGGCGCCATTCTTAAGCAACTCAGCCACTTTTAAAAAACAAGGTACATGGCGACGATAGTGTGCCACAACCACTTTAGTCGCAGCCGTTTTTTGAGCCTCGATAAGCTCATCACACTGCTTCGCATTCAGTGTTACCGGCTTTTCAATATACACATGTTTACCTGCTTTTAGCGCAGCTAAAGCGTAATCTTTGTGTTGTGCTGGTGGTGTAGCAATATATACCGCGTCGATATCTGGATTGGCGAGCAGAGCCTCGGCATTGTCATACCAATGTGGCACTTGATGGCGCGAAGCAAAATCTTTGGCCTTTGTGCCGTTACGCCGCATCACCGCAAGCAATTGCGAGTCTTTTGCTTTATAAAATGCAGGACCACTTTTGACTTCGCAAACATCACCGACACCAATAATGCCCCAACGGATTAGTTTTGATTGTTGCATCTGATTTACCTTTTATTTCAAGAATAATGAATACTAACGATAAAAGCCGAGCAATATTTAGGTTTAAATATACGAAGCAAACTACCGAGCATGCGCAGATTTGCTAGAATCATTACGCAGGTGTTACATCCGCCACATTCCTGAATAATTGCTATCTATCTACTCAAAGCTCGAATCAGTCGAGCATTCGAATGAGCAAATTGTGACAAAATATAAAACTATTTCAGGATCTTGCTCCCTCTGTTCAAAATAATAAACCGCAAAAAACAAGACTAAAGCGCGATTTACGGTTTACCTATCGGACACAACTTAAATATCCAAATGCAAGACGATAAAATCATTTACTCTTATTATCGCAACAGCGTAGGATCAAACACTCAAAATATCACTAAACCAGCCAGCTAAACTGGTTTCGGCTTTGATGCGAGGATCGACTTTGATACTCAACACCCTAGATAAAGTCATATTCACTGCGCTATTACTGGTCTTTTTTCAACTACCGATATTGAGCAATCACTACTTACAGTTTGTCAGTGGTTACTATAGCGCGGCTAAAATTCAGGTCGAAGGTTACCAACGCAATGCGACGGCTTATCACTATGCCGACGTCGATGCCATGATCGAAGATTTTAAGCATAACTCTAATCCCGCCGTTAGAGCCGATGCTGAACAAAAACAACAAACTCTGCACCAATTCGCTGACTTAGCCCAAGCCCTTGAGGTTCTCCAACATGGTAACTTACTAGAAAAAACCATCTATATTTTTGCGCCAGCACGTTGGTCAAGATTGAACGAGGTTTTAAAAAACTTTAAACCAGACATCCCCCTTGAACCGATGGTTGTGGGCTACAGTGTATTAATGGCACTGATAATTGGCGGCTTGTTTATGTGGCCAATCCGCCGCTTGAGTAAAGCCCGTTAGCAGTCGTAAACAACCGCCATTACCAGCGGCGTGATACAGCCATCAAACTTGCGCCAGCGCTATATGCTCAAGCACCTTGGGCTAAACCCGCCTCGCCCAACGCTGATTCAATGCCAAGGCTCCGAGGATAATCGCCGCCCCAATGCTTAAACGCAAAATATCGGCATCACGATTCCAAATCAGCAAATTGACCGCAATACCCGCTGGAATCAGCAAGTTATTCGCCACAGCTAAGGCGCCAACATTGACCATGGTTGCGCCCTTGTTCCAAGCAAAATAGCCAAGCCCTGAGGCGATGACCCCTAGATAAACCAATACCCCCCACTGCAAGTTTGTGCTGGGTAGGTTTTGGGTATTACCTAGCAGTGCAAAAGCCATACTGGCCACCAGTAAAGCTCCGATAAAAAACCAGGCAAATACCGTTTGCTGGGCCAACTTTACCGGTAAGCGAGCCATCAAACGTTTATAGGCAACTTGCCCACTGGCAAAACATAAATTGGCCCCCTGGACCAATAAAAAGCCAGTAATGAAGCCCTGATCGATGCCTTGATAACGGATAGCCACCGCCCCCATAGTTGCGAGCAGTGCAGTTAACATGAAACGCTGATTAAAACGTCGCTCGAAGGCATCATTGACGAGAGTCACATAGATCGGTGTCATCACCGTAAATAACAACACTTCTGGCACCGACAAATATAAGAAGGACTGATAATAAAAACCATACATACAACCAAGCTGCACCGCTCCAATCGCCATCAACTTCAAGGCGGTACTGGCAGCTAACTCTCTAAATTTAAAAAAAGGTAAGAACACCAAGGTCGCAAGGGCAATTCGCATCAACACTGAAAACCACGCATCTACTTGGCCAGCAAGATAAACACCAATCAAGCTAAAAGAAAAAGCCCACAACAAGGTAATCGCAATTAAATACGCCATAGTCACTCTAATTTGATATAGGCCAGATAGGCCATTGAACGAATGTTTTAATTTTACTTAAATTACAAGATGTTAATCTTTAATTTAGGCGCGGCAGCTTAGCACTTTCGGCAAATACCTCGCAAGCATCCACAGACAATTTATCTTAAGTTAGGATGCCAAGTACGGTTGTCCACGACTTGATGCAAACAACCAATGTATACCGCCTTACCACTCGATGCCCGCACCAAAAGACGGTTACGAAATGATTTAGTTACGCGTCGGCTGTTACTTCTTGTTAGAATCTGGTCTTAATCTTAGACAGGTGAAAGCAATGTTTTTTAGTCCCGCCGAGGCCTTTTCCGCTTATTTGGATATGGCGCAACGATTACCCGCCATTGTTCCCGTCCCCTCAAGCCAAACCATCCAACAAATCACCGATTTGGTCGATGATATAGACGTTTTTTTATTTGATGCCTACGGCGTGTTAAACGTTGGAGGAACAGCCATTGCGGGGGCTGCAGCCCAAATCGCTAAGCTACGAGCCGCCGGAAAACTGGTGTATGTGGTGACCAATGCGGCGACTCAAAGTAAACCTCAACTACTTCAAAAATTCATTCGCCTCGGCTTCGACTTTAGCGACCAAGAAATCATCAATAGTCGTGAAGTATTACTGCAACATATGCCGCAGCCAGCAGACCGTCCACTAGGGATTATCACCTTATCCGAGTTTCGTTTAGATTTAGCCCGCCCCTGCTACTACCCAGAAGATGAAGCTTTTTGGCAAGCCGACGAGTTTCTATTTTTAAGTGGCCAAGCCTGGAATGCTCAGCGTCAGGCACGCTTTATTGAAGCCTTGAATGACCGACCACGTCCAGTCTGGGTTGGAAACTCAGACTTAATTGCCCCCTTAGAAAATGGAGTTTCCCAAGAACCCGGCAGTTATACATTAACCCTACCCGCACATTTATTTGAACAGGTACGCTGCTTTGGCAAACCCTTCGCGCCAATTTTCGACACCGTTTTAGCAAAAATTAAACCGCGTCTGGCAAACATCAACCGGCAGCGTATTGCAATGATTGGCGATACACTGCATACCGATATCTTAGGTGGGAACGCCATGGGATTTAAAAGCGTATTGGTGACCCAGCATGGTTTTCTACGCGATTTAGATGTTGATGCGCATATTCAGCGCAGTAATATTCACCCGCACTTTCAACTCAAAAGCATCTAAATACGACGCGAGACACAGTGCGATAAATGAGGATAAAAAGATCCATGACCGTGTTGCTTATACCAAGCAATTCACCACTAATAAAGGCTTCCACATAAAGCGGAAGCCTTTATTTAATCAACCGAACAGCAAACTATAAATTTAAGCAATCGTCATAGGTTTTTAACCTACCAGCAAAACCGTTTGGCCCTTCCAAATTAATTAATAAGGCAAAACCAGATTGAAGGGCATCGGCCATTAGTGTGTCATGACACGAATATTGAAGTTCTCTATTTGTCACACTCGTTGCGGCTTGAGGGTTCCAGGTCCAACGATTATTGGTGAGGCGCACATTCCGCACTAAAACATCACCAGAAAGGTAGCAACTTGCTTCGATTCTAATTTCCGTATAATGATAGTACTCACACATTTGAGTCAACTCTTGACGGATGTCCTCTTTATACGGAGTATTGATCTCCGAATGGTAACTGGCTATGACCTCTTCAACACTCGGTCTTGTCATCGCACAACCACTTAAGGCCAGCGCCAATAAAACACCACTAATAATTCCTTTCACACATCATCCTTAGATATCAATAGAGACTCAATTTTAAGCAAAAATTAACTATAAAATCAATAAAATAGCTTAACTCTGTTTATTTCGATAGCAACAGGTGCTGGTGCTCCGCCGAAAGCACCGCTTTAATACCAACCTGATTTATCATATGAACAACTAATTGCGCAGAGTAAATCTGCCGATAACGAGGCATGAAGCGCAGTAAGGAGTGGCTCTCATGCCAAGATACATCACCTAGTTAGCGATGATTTAGCCGAGCAAGAATGAACAGATAATGAGTTAGATTGGTATAATATCGATATAAAAAAGCCAAGCAAAGTGCTTGGCCTTTTAACTCATCGCAGGTTTAAACCACTAGCCTTTATCTGCCTGCATGGCACGGCGAATACAAAATATCGCGCCGCCCCAAGTACAACCCAAACCGATGATCATCATCACAATGGCACTTAATTCCATCTTAGTTTTCCTCCGCTGTAAGTTCAGCTGTCGGTAATTTACGTATAATAATTGCGAGCACCGCCATAATTGCCACGAGGCCCCAACCAAAACTCATCAAGTCAAATTGGCTATAACCACCGTAACCTTCTGATAATAGCGACACAAAGTTGGTTGCTAAGATAATCAGCAAAATTGCAGGGCTAATAAAACGTAAGCACCAAATAAACCAGTCACCAACTTTCAATTCGGAGCGTCGATTGGCATATTCTTGAAGCTCAGGCAAGCCTTTGAGCATCCAACCAACAATCAGCAATTCCAATAAACAGCTACCTAAGATCCCTACATTATTCATGAAGTAATCCACCACATCTAACAGCAACAAACCACCGTTACAGGTAAAGGCCAAGGATACGATTAAAGCCACACCACACACCAAAGTGGCCGCTTTACGACGGTCGCAACCAAACTTATCAATCACAGCTGAAGTGACTGCTTCGATAATGGAGATCATCGAGCTTAAGCCTGCAACGGTGAGCGCGAAGAAAAACAGAGGCCCCAAAATATAAGGCGCAGGTAGCAGGTTAATTGCTGTCGGGATCGTCACAAAAGCTAAACCGACTCCCGCTTTCACCACTTCGGTAATGGCAACCCCTTGCTGATTAGCCATGTAACCTAGAATGCCAAAAATCATGATGCCAGCCATGATAGAAAAACCACAGTTAATCAACACCGTCATAAAGGCATTGTTACTAATATCGGAATCTTTTGGCAAATAACTGGAATAAGCCAGCATAATTGAAAAACCAACACTCAAGGTAAAGAAGATCTGCCCATAGGCCGCCGACCAAACGGAAACATCAAGAATTTTGCTAAAGTCCGGCTTGAATAGGTAATTTAGGCCTTCCAGTGCGCCGGGCAAAAACACCATGCGAATAATGAGACCCAAAACCATGACAAATAATAGCGGCATCATGATTTTACTTGCTCTTTCAATGCCTCCTTTTACCCCAGTAAATACTGCAGAGTAAGTGATCAGCCATGCCAAGATCACAGGTACAACAATATGTAGCTGTATGCCGCCTAAGCGGCTTGGGCTATTATCGCCAAGCTTTAAGTACTCGGTGAAGAAAAAGGTATTGGGATCTGCCCCCCAACTTTGTGAGAAAGAAAAACCAAGGTAGGAAATAGCCCAGCCGATCACCGCTACGTAATACACCGCAATCACAAAGGCCACTAAGACTTGAAACCAACCCAGCCACTCTAGTCGTCGACCCAATTTGGCAAATACCCGAGGGGCGGCGCCACGCATTTTATGACCAAGGCTAAATTCCATGATCATAAATGGGATCCCCGCAGACAACATCGCAAACAGATAGGGAATAAAAAATGCCCCCCCTCCATTTTCGTATGCCATATAGGGAAAACGCCAAATGTTACCTAAACCAATAGCGGAGCCAACTGCCGCCATGATAAAGCCTGCCCGAGAGCCCCATTGTTCTCGTTTCATATTTGTTACCTCAAACTGCTTAAGCGGAAAGTCAAAGAGAATTGTTTAAAATGCACTTTGACTTCCATATATGAATAATGTTGTGCTACTGGAGAAAATTATATTTATAAGTATCTACCGCCAGAAGCTGGCGATTCTATAAAATAATCATCTGTGAAAACAGAGAAAACTCACAATCTATTGAGTTAATGACGATGACGCACATCTTCAGCCCACTGGACTCAAATCATCGAAATAATCGCCTTGGTTTACCAGTTCGCCATCGAAGTGAGCCTCGATAGGCCGGTGGCTACGCCAACCTCTGACAGCAGTAATAAAAAAACAGCGCTTGACGGCGCTGTTCTTACTTGCAAGTAAATTAACCTAGCGTTGGTCTTCTGCGACCTGAGCATATGGTTCTTCCGCTGCCATACAACAGGCGGCGGTAAACAAAACATCGGTAGAGCTATTTAATGCAGTTTCAGCCGAATCTTGTAATACACCAATAATAAAACCGACAGCAACCACTTGCATCGCGATATCATTCGAGACTCCAAATAGACTACAAGCCAGCGGGATCAATAACAATGAACCACCAGCTACACCCGAAGCACCACATGCAGATACCGCAGCAACCACACTCAACAATAATGCGGTCGCAAAATCGACGTGAATTCCCAAGGTATGTACTGCTGCAAGTGATAGCACCGTGATGGTAATTGCGGCACCTGCCATATTAATGGTTGCGCCTAGCGGAATAGAGACTGAATATGTGTCTTCATCCAGATTAAGCCGCTCAGCAAGATCCATATTCACCGGAATGTTGGCCGCTGAACTACGGGTAAAGAAAGCAGTCACACCACTTTCACGAAGACACTTAAAGACAAGAGGGTAGGGATTGCGACGAATTTTGTAGAAAACCAACAATGGATTCATCACCAAAGCAATCAACAGCATAGAACCTATCAACACTAATAACAGTTGACTGTAGCCCCATAGCGCCGAAAAACCAGTTTGCGCGATAGTATTTGCCACCAGGCCAAAGATCCCAAGTGGCGCTAGGCGGATCACAAAACGCACGATGCTAGAGACGCCATCCGCAACATCATTAAACAAAGCTTTAGTCGTTGCAGAAGCACTATGTAGCGCCACGCCTAAGCCAATTGCCCATGCCAAAATACCAATGTAGTTACCATTCATAATGGCACTCACTGGGTTATCCACAATTTTAAACAATAAGGTATGTAATACTTCACCGATCCCCTGTGGTGGATTAGCCACGGTATCGGTACTCACCAAAACCAGTTCGGTGGGGAAAACAAAGCTCATGACAACTGCAGTCAGCGAGGCGGCAAAGGTGCCAAATAAATACAAATAAATAATTGGTTTTAGTTGAGTATCTTGACCTCGTTTATGGCTCGCAACAGACGCCGCCACCAATACAAAGACTAACACTGGTGCAACCGCTTTTAGTGCACCAACAAATAGGCTACCGAATAAACCTAAAGAGATGGCAAACTCTGGCGCGACAACGGCCAAGATACTACCGGCGATAATACCGATCAGGATTTGTAGCACGAGGCTACCTTTAGTTATAAAGCTAAATATGTTGTTGTTTGAATGTTGATTCATGCTTCTTATTATCCTTGATGGAAGCTATATTGTTGGTTAAGGCGCAACCATATAGTATGAAGCACTAATTTTAAACAAAAGATCGATATTAAATTGACACATCACAAAAACTTTTTTTAGCCAAGCTATGCCGAGTCATAAACGACCGATCCTCGTCACAAATAATTAAGCGAACTCCCCTTTATCACGCTTAAGTAACAAGCAAGCACCCAAGCCTTTTTTACCAAAGAAAATGACACATAAAACGCTGTTAACCGTCCTCTTTGGCTTGGCTTGGCTTGGTTTGGCTTGAGTTTGAGTTTGAGTTTGAGTTTGAGTTTGAGTTTGAGTTTGAGGATATGCTGCAGCCGAAGCCAAGATGGATCCAGATCCAGATCCAGATACCGGCACTGCATATGATCGCGCGGACTAAAACCAAGCACCATCATTCAGATACAATGAAACAACATCACGGCGCACGATAACGGTAGTTAGGTTGATGTAGAAGAGAGAGGACAAAACATAGACTTCACAGATCTGAATACTCACGCTGCGAAGCCATCGATGCAGGGGTTCACCGATGGCGTTCACAACTGCTTTAATTTAGTTAGACACTAAAGCTAAATTCACCAATGGACGGTTCTTGCTTAAGCAGCTCAACTTCTTCGGATAAGTAGAATCCGAAATTTAACTCTCGCAGCGCATCTTCAGAAAAATCAGCTGGGGTATACTCATTTGCAGGCTTAGTCTCATCTAGAAGACCTAAGCGCTGGTAAGCCGCTGCCACTAACTCACTGCAAAATAATGAAGACAAGTCTTGGCTATTTCCACCCCATGGCCCATCCCAACCAGCACGAGTCAATTGCCAGAAGTCTTGCTCATAACGGCGCCCCTGTAGCTGTTCCAGTAATTGCATCAAATTGTCTAACGCGGCTTGATTAAGTTCTTCGCCCATCAATTGGCGTACCGCAACATCACCTTGATGCTGTGCAACCCGCTCTTCCAGGGCAACCACCTGCACGCCCTTACTCGCGCGCTGAGCATAAAGGCAAAACCCATCTCGACTCGGTACTGCCTCCCACAAGGTTACAAAATCATAATTTGCTAACTGCAATACCATGCCGACATGTGACCAAGGACTAAAAGTCCCCACACGAATGAGACTACTGCCAAGCCCCTTACTCGAAAAAAAGACTAAATCGCCAGTTTTAAGCTGATTCAATAACTGTTGCTGCATCATCCATTAACGCTATATATGATCAATTACATTTTACCCATTCAAACAAAACCTACCATTATGCGAATTTATTGTAAATATTCACTGAAAATGCCATTTATAACAATTGATGCTAACAAATGTTCCCCCGATGAAATTTTGTCAAACCTATATCAACTATATACACATCTGTATTTGTGACTAAAAATGCATATTTTTTACCCTTAAATATCTTGCCCCCCATTCAAAGCAATCAGAAACCATGAAGTAAAATAATTATATATCTATAAAATACCGTTTAAAATCAATTAACTAATTTTAAAATTGTCATAAAAGCAGACTTTGTATATTTTTACTATAAAAACCCCAATAATCCGTGGTTAAACCAACAATAAACGACCTCTAAATAGAATTACTTTTCTAGATTGGACGATAAACCATCACTTAAAAAAGTAGATTTGAACAAGGACTTGCTATTGCTTTACACAGAAGCCATCAATGAGTAACGCAAACACACCTTTTTGTTCGGCGTAGTCGATAAATTTCTGCTATAGCTAATAGCAGAAAACCCCTTAAATCTTAAGGTATTATTATGAACTCGATGGTCAGCCATCCCAATTATCAACATCAACACCTCGCCAAACTATGCGGCTTACTACTTGGCCCATTAAGCTTAATTGCGACTCTCTTTATTCCACCTCCCTTTGAAGGGCTGCCCCAACAAGCATGGGTGACCATGGGATTGGCCACCATGATGGCAATTTGGTGGGTCAGCGAGGCAGTTCCGATCCCCGTCACCTCATTTTTACCAATGGTCTTGTCCCCACTACTCGGCATCGCCAGTTTAAAAGCTGCCACCGCATCCTTTGCTCATCCCTTAATCTTCCTATTCATGGGCGGATTTATGCTGAGTCTGGCGATGGAACGCTGGGATCTGCATAAACGAATAGCACTAGTCGCAATGCTCACCGTCGGGGACAAACCAGCGCAACAAGTAGGCGGATTTATGCTGATCACCGCTTTTTTAAGCATGTGGATGAGCAATACCGCCACCGCAGTGATGATGCTCCCCATAGGGCTGTCGATCATTGGGATGATGTCCAAACAAGAGCAGCAACCAGACTTCAGTGCCGCGCTACTGTTAGGCATTGCCTATTCAGCAAGTATTGGGGGGGTAGCCACCCTGATTGGTACCCCCCCCAACGCTTTACTCGCAGCGTATTTAGCCGACTCCTACGATATCCACATCGGCTTTGGCGAATGGATGCTCATCGGTTTGCCACTCTCAATTTCGATGTTATTCATTACTTGGATATGGCTAACTCGAATCAACTATCGCTTACCCAATCGAAGTCAGGGAAACTCAGCTGAAATGTTACGTCAGCAACTCCATCAATTAGGCCCAATGAAGCCACCGGAGAAAGTTGTCGCCGTTGTATTTACCCTAGCCGCTTGTGCATGGATCTTACGCCCCTTGTTGGCGTCTTATAGCGGCTTGGCGATCAGCGATACCGGGATCGCCATGATGGCTGCCGTCAGCCTGTTTGTCATTCCAGTGGATTGGCGTAAACAAGTCATGGTGATGGACTGGGATACAGCCAAAAAATTGCCATGGGGAGTATTGATGTTATTTGGAGGAGGCTTAAGTTTAGCGGCCCAGATCAAAAGTTCGGGGATGGCTGATTTCATCGGGCTCAGCTTAAGCGCAGCCTCTACCTATTCACTGATTTGGGTGATCGTTATCGTCACCACAGCAATCATCTTCCTTACCGAAATCACCAGTAATACCGCCACCGCGGCAGGTTTTCTGCCACTGCTCGGGCCAATTGCCGAGTCGATGGGGTCGAACCCGATGATATTAGTGGTTCCGGCAGCCTTAGCTGCCAGTTGTGCTTTCATGATGCCCGTTGCAACTCCACCCAACAGCATCGTATTTGCTTCTGGTCAATTACATATTAAACAAATGGTTAAAGCTGGCTTTATGCTTAACCTCGTCGGTATCGTATTGATCAGCCTTTTTAGTTACTACTTAATCGAAATCATACTGCTGTCTTAATACGAGCCCAGCATGTGCGAGTCAGGTGCTGACTCGCGCTATCAATCACTCATCAGCTAGGCAAGTTTGAAACGCGCAATAAAGTGAGTCAGCTCATTAGATACATCTTGCAGCTCATCGCTGATTTCAATACTCGTCAACTCATTGCTACGGATCTTTTCAACAAAACTTTCCACCCGAGACATGTTAGTTCGAACTTCCTGCATAATAGTATTTTGCTGATTAGCGGAGCCTGACATATTAGCGTTCAATTGATGAATTCGCTCAGTAGATTCACGCATCAAATCGAGTTTTTCCATCATCACTTGAGTAATAGCTTGAGAAGAATCACAGCTCGCATGAGTATCATCCATTCTGGAGCTAATATGATGACTGGTTCTCCCCCAAAAATTCAACATGTCATTGATTTGGGTGGTACACGCCGTTGTTTTTGCCGCCAAGGCTCGCACCTCATCCGCCACAACCGCAAAACCTCGACCTTTATCGCCTGCCCTGGCTGCTTCAATCGCCGCATTCAAAGCCAGTAAGTTTGTTTGATCGGCAATAAAACCAATGGTAGAAAGAATATCGCCAATATTTTTGGCCCCTTCATCCATCTCAGATATCGAGTTCGCCACAACACTAATATCTTCAATTAACACTTGCACACTATGAACAGCCTGCTTGCTAGACTCACTGGACTGCTCAACATTAACACGAACATTTTGGGTATATTCGGCG
The DNA here is from genome assembly GCF_050870855.2 of Agarivorans sp. QJM3NY_30. Taxonomy (GTDB): domain Bacteria; phylum Pseudomonadota; class Gammaproteobacteria; order Enterobacterales; family Celerinatantimonadaceae; genus Agarivorans. The sequence continues at coordinate 3,691,569 of NZ_CP194038.2, forward strand.
GTTTCGTTGGCCCCTTCTGCGATATTATCGGAAGAAGCACTCAACTGCTCGATAGAGCGTACAATTTCTCGGCTTTCAGCATTATGTTCCTCAATCGCCGAAATATTACGCTTAGATTGCTGACTAAGCTGTTGGATCACCGTGTTAATATGCACATTAGATTCTGAGATATGTACAAAAATCTTCTGCAATTGGTCGGTAAACATATTAATTGAATGACAAATCTCTCCCAACTCATCCTTAGATTTAACTTCCAAGCGCTGAGTTAAATCCCCCTCTCCCTGGGAAAGACCATAAACCAGAGTTCGCAAACGGATTAAGGGTTTAAAGGTAAAATGTAATATAAAAATACTCAGAGAAAGCATAATCAAGGCACAGACTATCAAATAGAAGTTGATGCTTTCATTAATAGACTTGGTGATTCTATGTATATCCGCCACGTCGATAAAACTATTTAAGTGCCAAGTCTGGCCATAAAAATTTAATGTTCCTTCATTCACTTCTAAATTAACACTTGGCTTATTTGAATAAATCAAGGTGTCATTATCAGAAGTAATTTGCAAATAAGTGTTGATTTTATGAAAACGTTTAACTAGAGATTCTAAGTATGTCAAATCAAGCGTAAAAAAATCGACAATATTATTTTTCTTCTTCGAAATAATAACGACAGGTACACCATCTAATATCGATACCTGGCTAACCTGAATACCATCGGGGTGATTTTTAACCTGCTTGATGTAAAGGCTCGCTTCTGCTTTAGGCATGCTTCCCTTATCACTAAGGGCTAAATTATTAATCACCTTTACGACACTTAAAAAACCCAATTTATCCTTGGTTGAACGGATCGCCATAATTCCAAAGTCGACACTTTGAATGAGATCAACTTTCGCTTGAATACTTCTTTCAACCTCTCCACGGATCAAGTTGACCTGACTTTCTACATCACTCACATAGGATTTATAAATATAGGCACTAATCACATGGCGAACACTAAAGTAGGATGAAATGATAGTGACCATAATGGTTGCTATCATCAAGGCGATGATCTTGTTTTTAAACGAGAGATACTTCATTCATTTACGATCCTAAATAACCTCAACTCAGCATAAGCAACAGCACTCTATTACGATCTAAAGTCCATTCAGCTCTAAGCTTGCCTGCTACCGTTTGATAAAAAACGAAAAAAAGCGGTGCAATCATGCACCGCTCTGTTCTAATCGGCCTACCACCAAGCTTCGATTTGAACACCTAGTTTGACTGAATCTTCATCTTGAGCAACCTGATCAACAACATTAAAAGATTTTCCTTCGGTATCTTTAAAGTAACTTGCGTAGAAACGAATTTCAGGGCGAGCAAAGAAGCCTTCACCAGTGGCTAAGACTTGTGAAATAGTCACTTTGTTACCACCAGTTTTGCTTTCAGAACCGCTAACCAATTTCTTAGTTTGCGTAAAGTAGCCTAGTTCTAATACTGTTTTATTGTATTTAGACCAGTTATAGGTCGGGCGAGCGACTAACGAAAGCAGCGTTTCATCGTCAACTTTAACACCATTTACAACACCGTGGTCTTGCGCATAACCGTAGGTAAACACATGATCAATAATGATATTATCACCAATGTTAATATCACCAGTATTAATCAAGCGATAACCTTTAGCGCTATTTACATCACCACTCCATACATCGTACCAACCACCGCCTTGCGAGACCGCGTTTTGCGCCAGTCCTTTGTCCATGTATTGCAATACAGTTTTGTTGTAACCCATAGAGAAGCTTTGACTTAGTTCTGCAGTAAGCATCAAGCCATTGTCAAAATCTACGTTATCCTTTTCTTGCTGGTCGGTAGGATTGGTCATACCGTAATCAATACCAACTTCTACCCAAGCGCCCTGCCAAGGTTTCATTCCCGCATAACGAACATCAACATAGTTGATGTTTAAACCATCCTGGTCACCACGAATAATTGCCGTAGACAATGCACCAGGGCCCATTTGAACCCCCTCCAGACCAAAACCGTAACCCGATACATTCCAGTATTTGGTATCGATAATGTGCAAATCATGACGCTGATAAAAACGTTTACCCGCCCAAACGACCGCTTCTGGAGCAGCAGCAATATACCCTTTGGCTTGCATATTTAACTGCTTGATCGAGAAGTTCGCACTGTCATCGGTGGTCTTTTCTGTCTCAGAAAAACCATCGGATGACATTTCAAACATGCTTTGAAAATAGACACTCTTGCCATCGTCGTTAAATAATTCCTGACCTAGGCCAATTTCAGAATAAGTATCAAATTCATTTCCTAGACGACCAAGCTTTTGCTTCTGAAATTCGTCGCCGCCTTGCACACCGCCGCCGGCTGTATCAATACCTATTCCAGCACGCACATAACCACTAAAATCTACCGCAGACGCTGGCGCTGCCACCATTGCAAGAAGTACCGCAGAAACAACCGGTTTTAAACTATTTTTCATCATAACATCCTTATACTTTTTGTAATTATTGCATCTAGCTTTGCTTTTATAACAAGCCTTAGCCAGAACACATTGTAATATTATTAAACAACAAAAATTCGCGACATTCACCCAACAAATGGAAACGTTTACATTTTTTACTTAATTTTATTAACTTTTGCTATATGAGTCACATATATTGATGGAACTAAAAAAAAGCCAGCTTTTAATAAGCTGGCTAAGACATTACAAGGAATAAGGTTTATAAGGCTATATTGGTCTGCTAAATACTTTTACTTCATAGCCAGAAAGTTTAATTTGAGCATTTATTAAACTATGCTGAGTACTTTCATCAACATAGTTTGTATCATCTAATAATAATTCTTTCTCTTGGGTTGAAAAATTCATGACAAATAGATACTCAGTGCTTTGATTGTGACGCTTGGTGACCGATATCCCCTGAGGTAATTCGCTATTGATCACCCTCGTTAAGTGATGGCGGCGGATAATCCCTTGATAAAAGTCACGGTTAAAATCGAGACTGTTCTTAGACGTAATATAATAGGCGTAACCTTCGCCTTGGCGATTACAGGTGACAGCTGGCATCCCCGCAAAAAAGTCACTATTGTATCGCGCGATAATCTCAGCCCCTTCGCAATGGATTAATTCACATAGATGGCGCGCTTGGTATGCTCCACTCAGACCCAATGGATTAATTGGCTCTGCCACAACTTCTATCCGCTCTTCATCGTAAAGGGAATCTATCTCTTCGGCCCAAATGCCAAGGGTATGACGTAAAGGACTGTCACTTCCGCCAGGGAATCCACCTAAAAAGCACAAATCATTTTGATCAACAATGCCACTCCAATAGGTGGCAACAAATACCCCACCCTGATTAACGAAGGCTTCGATACGCTCTGCAACACCGGGTTTAATCAAATAAAGCATAGGAGCGACAATCACTTTGTATGTAGAGAAGTCAGATAACTGTTCGATGACATCACAGTTAATCCCCTGCTCCCAAAAACCACGGTAATTATCATTCACCGTTTGCTCATAAAACAAACCTTCATTACGTGGGCCTTGCGCATCATCCATAGCCCAACGACTTTCCCAATCAAAAATAATGGCAACTTCTGCTGCCGTTCGACTGCCGGCGAGTCCCGAAAGCTGTTGTAGTCGTTGGCCGACTTGTGCCACTTCTTTACCGACTCGCGTATCAACATGACCGACATGATCGACCACTGCACCATGGAACTTCTCTACCGAACCACGGCTCTTACGCCACTGAAAATACTGCACCGAATCTGAACCATGAGCAACAGCCTGCATTGAGGCAAGCAAATGCATCCCTGGTTTCTTCAACTTTGTCACTGGTTGCCAGTTGGTTTGGCTTGGCGTTGACTCCATTAATAGGAAGGGTTGGTCTTTCAAGCTGCGCATCAAGTCGTGATACATTGCGGTATAACAGGCCAAACCCAGATCATCCTGCCCCTGATGCCACAAGGGATAACTATCCCAAGAAGCAATATCAATGGCCTGACTTAACTTCCAGTAATCATAATCGTAGAAATACTCCATTAGGTTTGCAGTCACCGGCAGCTTGGCATTCACTTTTTTCAAGGGCTTAACTTCTTGCACGCAAAAGTCGGTGACTTGTTCACTCACAAAACGTTTCCAGTCCAACTTCAAACCATGCACTGAATTTTCGCCGATTGACGAAGGCGACTCAATTTGTGACCAACTCGAGTAATTATGACTCCAAAATTGGCTCCACCATTTTTGATTCAGCTCATCCAGGCTCTGATACTTATTTTGTAACCAAAGCCGAAATGCACTTTGACACTCATCACAATGGCAATCGCCACCATATTCATTAGAAATATGCCATGCTATCACCGCTGGGTGGGAGGAATAACGCTCAGCCAATTGCTGATTAATCATTGCCACCTTGGCGCGATAATCGACCGAGGTATAACAATGGTTATGCCGTTCGCCATGCAATTGCTTCACCCGTGCATTGTTCACGCGCAGCACACTGGGATATTTTTGCGATAACCACGCCGGACGAGCGCCACTAGGGGTTGCTAAAAATACCGAGATATTGTTCTCGGCCAAACGATCCAGCACCTGATCCAACCAGCCAAAATTGAACTGGCCTTCTTGAGGCTCTATCGCCGCCCAACTAAAGATGCCAACCGACATCACGTTGCAGCGAACTTGCTTCATTAATTCAATATCTCGTTCGAGAATATCGGGACGATCTAACCATTGCTCTGGATTATAATCCGCCCCATGGAGCAAACCCTTTACATTTGGAATAATTGGCGAAAAATGACTCATAATATGTCCTTAAAACAATGACTACTGACCGTTAAACACTTGCATTGAAGGCAAAACATTTCCTTCAAAATCAAATAAGGCTTGGTTATCCCAAGAATTACCCGCCTGCCAATGATCATCGGTGTAAGTCATACCCTCTTCAGTTGCCCAAGTTGCATTTGCCACCGGTAACCATGCAGGTTCCCAGTAGAAGAGTCCTAAGCCCTGTTGATCAGGCACATTATTTAGTAATTCCATCATGTCTTTGAGAAACTTAGCTTGGCCAAGCACCGATACCGGATAGCCCTCAGCAGGCGTTTCACCGGTATAAGCGTTCGCCAACTGGTCACCATTTTTAGCGGTATAGGCGTAAGACGTTTCGGCAATAATCACCGGTTTGTGGTAGCGTTTCACGACATCCGCAATATTGGCTTTCACCGCCGCCACAGGCCCATGCCAGAAGGGGTAATAAGACATACCAATAATGTCAAAATCAACATCACGCTTGGTTATCTCGTCGAACCACCATCTAAACAGACCGTTATCACCCGCCTTCGCGAGGTGAAGCATAATTTTTACTTGCTGATCACTCCTGTAGGCGGCCTTTACTGAGGTGATACCTGATTTAAGTAACGCAGCCAAACGATCAAATTCTTTGCCATCGCCTCCCCAGCTTTTTCCTTCAGGCCATAACATGCCACTGTTTAACTCATTTCCCACTTGCACCATATCTGGCATTACCCCAGCGTCACGGTGGGCCTGCATCACCTCGGTTGTATAACTCCCCACTTTGCCTACCAATTGCTCAAAAGATAATGTCTCCCAGCCCTTCGGTTTAAACTGTTTTCCCGGATCGGTCCAAAAATCACTGTAGTGAATATCCAACAAGTACTTCATGCCGAGTTGATGAGCGCGTTGGCCAATATCAATTGCCCGAGCTAGGGTCGAATTACCACCACCATAAGGTTTACCGTCTAGCGTTTGTGGATTCACCCACACCCGCATACGTACATAGTTAATCCCATGTTGCTGCATAATTTTTAAGGGATCCATCTGCTGGTGATCTTGATAGTATTTTCCACCAAGCGCCTCAACTTCGGGGATCATCGAGATATCTACCCCTTTAATAAAGTCACTGCGTACCTGAGCTGGAACGATTGACTGTAGCTGAGGTTCAGCATTGGTCTGAGCTGACGAAGACGTGACTGACTGACAGCCCGCTAAGATAACAGAGCTTGACAACACGGCTGCCAAAGAAAGTAGAGTTAAATGTTTCATGGTTACCCTTTTGTGCTTCCTGCGGTTAATCCTGATACAAAGTATTTTTGTAGGGACAAATATAAAATGGCGACTGGAATAGATATCAATACTGCTCCAGCTGCGTAAGTTGTATAACTGGCACCCATTTTTTCGACAACCAAGTTGTACAAACCAATTGGTAAGGTGTAATTGTCGGGGGTACGTAAAATAGTGGTCGCCAAGATAAAATCGCCTAATGGTCCGGTAAAGGAAAACAAAGCGACGACCGCAATAATCGGTTTGGACAAAGGCATAATGATTTCGATGAAGATCCGAAAACTTCCCGCACCATCCATTCGTGCAGACTCGTCCAAGTCCTTAGGAATCGCATCCAAGTAACCTTTCATCAAGTAGGTATTCATTGGGATCATTCCGCCGACATAAACCAATACCAAAGCGATATGGCTATTAATGAGTCCCAACATTTGTGCCAGAACAAAAATGGCGATAAGGGCTGAAAATTGCGGCACCATTTGCAGCAGCAAAAACAGCACTAAGCCATTCTTTCTGCCTTTAAACCTAAACCTAGAAAAGGCGTAAGAAGTACAGCAAACACTAATTAGCGTTAAGACCATAGTCATGACACTAATTTTCAAACTATTCCAATACCAAGTTAAATAAGACACTTTGTCATTTTTAAATAGGGTCAAATAATGACTTAAAGTCGGTTGATCAGGGAATATTGAATCGCCCATGATGCTATTACCAGGATAAAAAGATGCCCCCACCGTCCACATCAAGGGATAAATAATGATGATACTTATCGCGATAATTAGCAGATAACTTAAAGATAACCGAATATATTTACTACGTTTAATGCTCATCGTGAATCCCTTAAGCGACTTCTTTGAAAGACTTGGTCATACGGAATTGCCATAGAGCAATACCCACTACAAAGATAGAAAGAAGCAGAGTAATCGCCGCTGCGATAGAATATTGGGAAGAAGACATGGTTAATTTATAAATCCATGACACCAGAATATCAGTTCCACCTGCATTACTGCCAATCACCGCCGGACCTCCATTATTAAACAAGTAAATAATATTAAAATTATTAAAGTTGAAGGTATATTGAGTAATTAGAATGGGTGCTATCGAATATAAAACCAAAGGTATGGTAATGGTTTTTAATTGCTGATATTTACTCGCGCCATCAATAGTCGCCGCTTCATACAGGTCATTCGGAATCGCCTGTAGTACCCCAGTAGTCATCGCAAATACAAAGGGGAAACCAAGCCATGTTTGAATTAAAATTAATGCTGTTTTAGTCCAGAAAGGGTCAGTTAACCAAGACTTAGGATCAATCCCAAAGGCATGTAATACGACGTTATTTATTACCCCAAAGGTTTCATTAAACATCCCAGTGAAAATAAGGATGGTCACAAAACCGGGGACCGCCCAAGGTAGGATAAAAATAGTTCGAATCAGCGGTTTAAACTTAAGATCTTTTTGATTCACCAGAATCGCTAATAAAACCCCCACCGTGCACTGCAGAGTGGTCGCAAGCAAGGTCCAGATCACGGTCCACTGCAACACATCTATAAAGGTCTTCCGCCATAGATTAATTTCAAAGATATTGATGAAATTTTTAAGGCCAACCCAATCCACTAACTTCGCTGGCGGAGAATTGTATAAATTGTAATTAGTGAAACCAATAGCAAAACCGAAAACGATGGGAAAAACCACCACAAATACCAACAAAATAAAAGCTGGCGAAATCATTAAATAGGGGAAACCAGACTCTAGCACCGTACGATATTGGCGACGAATAGAATTAAGTTCTTTGCCTTGATCTCTCAGTTTTCCATTAATATAGGCATCGTAAATCGATAAGGCGTAAACCCCGATCCCAAACACAGAAACGATCACCGAAATAATACCCTCGGCAAGTAGAAACACAGAGTTATCTTCTGGCAGTGATTCACCTAAAGTGAATAACCCCCAGTAGCCTGATGTTAAAAAATCATGAAAAACCCCAACAAAACTTAGTACGAAAATAAAAAATATCACCGATTTTGCCAGCTGCTTATTATATAACTGACCTAGCCCGGGAATAATAGACAAGCAAGCCGCATAAATACGGTGCTGAGTATTAGAATTAATATTGCTCGGTGATATATCTTGAGACATCGAAGGCATAAATTTTTCCTATACAACTATGTCAGCCTGAAACACTCAGGCTGACAACCACAGACTATTGGCCCATCATCGCTTGATTGGCTTCAATCTGCATTTCAATCGCTTGTACTGCACTATCTAATGCATCTTTTGGCGTCTGTTTACCTGTAGCAATCAGTTGCAAGGCACTATTAGCAGGCCCCCACACTTCATTCATCTCAGGAATCGACGGCATTGGAGTGGCATGTGCTGACTGCATAGCAACCGCTCTCGCACCAGGATTATTTTTAACAATCGGATCATCAATCAAAGCTTTTACTGCTGGAACTTCACCAGTCAGTTCGAAACGACGTTTGGCGTTGTCATAGTTATTAATGAACTCGATATATTTAAGAGCTAGATCTTTATTTTTAGAGTAGGTCGAAACACTGTAACTCTTCACCCCCATGAACGAACTCATCGGTTTACCGTTAGGTAAAGTCGGCAGCGGCGCAACACCGAAGTTAATGCCAGCTTCTTCATAAGGTTTAAAAGACCAAGGGCCGGTCTGTACAATGGCAGCTTTTTTACTAGTAAATAGTGAATCAATCGCATTCGCACCAGAATCGCCTATGATACCGCTTGGAAATGCACCATTTTTAAAGAATTTCTCGATATATTGACCACCTGCAACCGCACCATCAGTATTCAATAGCAAGTGCTTCGCATCATAAGAACCATCGGCGTTTTTAGCGAAGATATCGCCGCCCATTGCTTTCACAATTCCGTAGGCATAATAAATCTCGTCCCATTTAGCCAACAGACCATAGTTACCCTGCTCGCGGGCTTTTAACGACAACTGATAAATCTCTTCCATGGTGGCGGGCAGTTCGGGTAACAAATCTTTGTTATATACCATAACTACGGTTTCTACCGCCTTAGGGATCCCATACAACTGACCTTTGTAACTCAAGGCGTCTATCGATGATTTGGTAAAGGTATCAAGAACTGCAGCATCCACCTTCAACGGCACCAACAAACCTTGAACCACCGCACTACCAATTTGATCGTGAGGTAAGTTAATCACATCAGGACCAGTCCCTGCTGGGCCATCCATCCGTAATGACTCAACTTGACCGCCATATGGCAGTTCCTGAACCGACACTTTCACATCAAATTTTTGTTCAAATTGCTTCGTTGCTTCTTCATTACCAACTGCTTTTTGAATGTCTTCCCAGACCAACAACTTAGATTGAGCAAACACTGTTGCAGAGCTCAAGGCACTCCCCGCAATAAGTGCGACCGATACTGCTTGGCAAATCGTAAGTTTTTTCATCACGTCTCCTGAATTATTTGTGTAGGATTTATCGCTTATATTGTCGTCAGCCCTGCTCCAGAGAAAACGATTACACCGCAAAGATACGCCTACACAATGCGCAAATTCCACACTGAATAACTATATTCGTGAGCACATACGCAAAAAAAAAGAAAAAAAGGGGTAACGTTTACACTCTCTACGTATAATCCAATGAAAACCTTATCTATCTAATTTGGGAAAACGCCTTTGTCCTCTGATGAAACATATGGCAAAGCGAAAACTAACTCGAGGAAATCCCCTATGGCTTCAATTAAACTAGAGAATGTTGTAAAGCGTTTTGGCGCGACACAGACAATCCATCATGTAAATCTGTCCATTAATAATGGGGAATTTGTGGTTTTTGTTGGACCATCAGGTTGTGGTAAATCAACCCTGCTACGTATGATTGCGGGTCTAGAAGATATCAGCGAAGGTACTATATCAATTAAAGATCGGGTCGTTAACGATGTTCAACCGTCCCAACGAGGGGTGGCAATGGTCTTCCAATCCTATGCCTTATACCCACATATGACCGTCGCCGAAAACATGGGCTATGCCCTAAAAGTGAGTAAAACCCCCAAAGAACAAATTGCAAAGAAAGTTCACCAAGTGGCGCAAGCCCTGCAACTTGAAGCCTTGTTAGACCGAAAACCAGCGCAACTATCTGGCGGTCAACGTCAACGCGTCGCCATTGGTCGAGCAATTATTCGTAACCCAGATGTATTCTTATTTGATGAACCCTTATCCAACTTAGATGCCGAACTACGAGTCGATATGCGGCTACACATTGCCAAACTGCACCAAGAACTAAAATCAACCATGGTCTATGTTACCCATGACCAAGTCGAAGCCATGACTTTGGCAGATAAAATAGTGGTGCTTAAAGAAGGAGCCATTGAGCAATTTGGGAGTCCAATGGATCTTTATTACCATCCAGCGAATAAATTTGTAGCTGGTTTCATCGGTTCACCCAAAATGAACTTTATACCCGCAACCGTCTGCCATTGGTCAGAAGAAACGCTTCGAGTAAAAATTGCAGGGCAAACCCAAGAAACCAGCTTAAATATTAGCACCGAGAAATGCGCACTAGGTGACGAGTTAACTTTAGGGATCCGACCAGAACACCTCAACCTAGATGCAGGTGAGTTTGCTATCGAATTTCAATCTGAAGTGGTCGAGCGTTTAGGCAGCAGCACCTATGTATTTGGTCAAAGCTATGGCATCGAAAACTTTAAATTCCTTAATTCTGGAGATTGCCCACTCAAGCCTTATACATCAATGACGCTTTACACCGATACTGATTCTATTCATGTATTTAATCCGCAAGGGCAAAATATTAAACAATTTAAACCAGTCCTTGAAAACGCAGCCAACGCCTAAGGTCAGCAGAGTATTCAAGATGATTGCGGCAGCGGTTTGTCGACTGTTTCGATAAGGAGAAACCTGTGCTATTTAGTTGTAAAGCAGGCAATATTTCCCTCGACAAATGCTGCCTGGCAGTTTAAGTGGTGATTGAACGATATTTGCGCTGTTCACTCTGTTTCATGGTTCTTAGCGCGAAAGATCGACCGATCGATAAGAGCCCCCAAATAGCTGTGCTTTTATCATTTTTGCTAAGCCCCTAGTGTTAAATATGCTCATTTTCATGTTTAATGAGAATCTAATTTTTAATGATTGTACGCATGGAATGCGTCACAACAGCCCATTAATACAAAGAGGTAATAATGGCAACCATCAAGGATGTCGCCAAGCAAGCGGGAGTCTCCGTTGCGACTGTATCTCGAGTCATTAATAACTCCGGGAAATCTAGCCAGGCAACCAAGGTTGCGGTGAAAGCGGCAATGAAAGACATTGGCTATCGACCCAACGCCAACGCCAGAGCATTAGTCAACCAATCAACCAATACCATCGGGGTATTAATTGGCGATGTTTCCGATCCGTTTTTTGGCGGCATCGTCAAAGCAATCGATATCATCGCGCTACAACATGGAAAACACTTGCTCATCGGTAACGGCTACCACAATGCCGAGATCGAACGCAAAGCCATTGAACTGTTAATTAATAGTCGCTGCGAGTCACTGATTGTTCATAGTAAAGCCTTGAGTAATGAAGAGCTGATAGAATTTGCCCATGAAATACCTTCGATGGTACTGATCAACCGCTTTATCCCCGAAATAGCTGAGCGCTGTATTGCCTTGGATAACCACAAAGGCTCCTATCTCGCGACCGAATTTCTGATAAAAAAAGGCCACACATCCATCGGCTATATTTGTTCGAATCACAATATTGAAGATGTAGAACAGCGGAAGAATGGCTACATCGATGCCCTCAAGGCTTACCAGCTTGAGCACAGTGCAAGCCATATCGAATACGGTTCTCCCGATGAAAAAGGTGGAGAGCAAGCCATGACCAATCTACTGACCAAAAACTTACCCATTACGGCAGTGGCAGCCTATAACGATTATATGGCAGCAGGGGCACTATCAATCATTGAGGAAAATGGCATCAAGGCCCCTGAAGAGATGTCATTAATTGGTTTCGATGATGGCCTGATTGCGAAGTACTTACATCCCAAATTAACCACGATCCGCTATCCGATCCAAATGATGGCAGAAAAAGCGGCTAATTTAGCTTTAAAACTGGCAAACAAAGAGCCATGTTATAATGACATACAGATTTTTGTGCCCACTTTAGTACAGCGTTTATCGGTCGCAAATAAATAATTCACTGGTACGAATCGTACTTGTAATACGGCCCTATCGCTCAAGCACTAGCCACGCAAGCGATTCGACCCGAGCGAGCACAACAAGCCACTGATCCATCACCCACGATCAGTGAATGCCAAGCCGCATCATCAAAAAACTAACGAAGGGTGTAATAAAAAGTTAAATACACCTTTTAATCGCGAAAGTTATTAAACTGAAAGGGCTGTTCAAAATCAGCAGCGCGCATCAAGCTCATCACCGCTTGAAGATCGTCGCGTTTCTTACCCGTTACTCGAACTTGGTCACCTTGAATAGAGGCCTGCACTTTCAATTTTGCATCTTTAATTTGCTTGACGACCTTTTTAGCAATAGCTTGATCGATACCATTTTTAAAATTAACCATCTGCGAATAAGTCTTGCCAGTATGAACAATATCCGCAAGATCGATAGCCTTGGTATCAACCGAGCGTTTCACTAAAGTTCCCCGCAATATATCAAGCATTTGATTAAGCTGAAATTCAGCTTCGGCGGTCATTTTGACGCTGTCGTCTTTATATTCAAAGCTGGCTTCCACCCCGCGAAAATCAAAACGGATCTCTAATTCACGAGCGGCATTCTCACACGCATTACGAACTTCTGCGCTTTCTATTTCTGAAACGATGTCAAAAGAAGGCATGTTTTCTCTCCCTTTAGATCTGACCTTATGCGAAAATATTGCATTATATCCCTTTGTCAGCAAAAGAGTATGGTGTGGTGGCGAACCAACGCAGATTAATCTTCCGTAGCCTATTTTTCATTAGTCTAATTACAGTATTTGTATTAGCGCTACGCCCCATGGCACTGCAAGGTCCATTACAAAACACCGATAAAATTTTACACTACGGCTGCTTCTTCTATTTGGCTTGGTTAGCTCAATTAGCCCTATTTTCAAATAAAATAAACCTACTCTGCTTGCTAGCATTTGGTGCGCTGATCGAGTTATGCCAAAGTTTTACCAGCTATCGCCAAGCATCGGTGGCAGATCTACTGGCCGATTTGCTGGGCATTGGTAGTTATCTATGGTTGAGTCGTTGGGCATTATTGAAAAAGGTGAATCGATGTATCACTGCGCAATAATCGGCGCTGGCGCCATTGGGGGCTGGTTGGCCGGACATATAGGGCTGCAAAATTCGGTCTGTTTTGTCGATAGTCGACAAACAGTTTCCAGCCAGTTAGCGCTGAGCGTCACCAGTTTAACCAAAGGTACAATCCAGCTGGATGTACCGGTACTCACTCAAATACCCGACTGTCATTGGCTTATTATCTGCGTGAAAGCCCATCAAGTGCGCCCAGCCATCCAACACCTCAAGATCCCCAAAGATTGCCAAGTATTACTAATGGTGAATGGTTTAGGCGCCCACACGCCACTATTAAGCCGCGTTGACACGGGTCATCTTTGTTTGGCCAGTAATACCCATGGCGTTTTGCTACAACAAAAAACAGCCGGGCAATTAAGCGTGAAACATACCGGTTTAGGTAGAATAGACATCGGCTCGGTGATCCGCAATCAGGCCGCACCTGAGCATTTCAACTCGATTCAAAACGCCATCGCCCCTTTACTGTGGCAAGACAATATCTATCAAGCCTTGTGGTTAAAATTGGCAGTAAACTGCTGCATCAACCCGCTCACAGCCATCCACAATTGCACCAATGGCGAGCTCCTACAAACGCGCTACCGCCAACAAATCGACGCGTTGAGCCAAGAACTTAGCCAAGTGGCCCAAGCCGGGGGGATAAACTTATCTTCGCAAACCTTAACTGACACGGTATTAATGGTGGCTAGCAATACCGCCCACAACTATTCCTCAATGCAGCAAGACATAAGACATCACCGACCCAGCGAAATCGACTACATTAATGGTTATGTAGTTCGCTTAGCCGAAATCCACCAGCTGCCTTGTCAGCACCATAAAGCATTGTTGGAACAAATTAAATTATTGGAGAGTCACCATGGATAAAGTGATGGTAGCACTTGCTTCTGGCAGTGAAGAAATAGAAGCGGTGACCATAATCGACGTATTACGACGCGCTGAAATAGAGGTCGATGTAGTCAGCGTCGATGCCGATGAACAACTACAAATCACAGCGTCTCGGGGTGTGAAGCTGGTCGCAGACAAGTTGCTCTCGCAGATTTCCGCTAACGACTATTGCATGTTTGTACTACCGGGAGGGGTCCCCGGAAGCGAACGTTTTCGAGATAGTGAAGACTTAATCACCATGCTGCAACAACGCCATGCTCAGCAGTGGTTAGCGGCTATTTGTGCAGCCCCCGCTATCGTACTGGCACACCATCAGCTGCTGGGTCGAGCTCAGGTAACGGGTCATCCGGTTTTTCAACAAAGACTGCCCAAAACGCAACGAACCAAGCAACGAGTAGTGGTGGATCACCCCCATAAACTCATTACTAGTCAAGGACCGGGAACAGCCATCGAATTTAGCCTGGCGCTAGTGGCACAAATTAAAGGGCAAGCACTCGCTGACTCGATTGCAATACCGATGATCATGGCCAAATAGCCTCAACAATTTTCTTAGTCCAGCCAACAAAAATTTATGCTTCGCCTCGTGATTGCAAGTAACAATGTCGATGACGAGCCGACATGTTCTAATAGCAACCGCTGTAGACTCAATAATCTTGAATATGCCAATAGTCTCCGGCCACTTGCAAGTGTGAATGACCCAGATTTTGGCTAATTCAGCGACAACATCTTGATTCGAAAAATCTATGAGCGCCAACGCCATCAAACAAAGAACAATAAAGCCTTCTTAGTTTAACCTCATGTATTTTCAAGCAACAATGATCAAATCAAACTTGGAAAAAAATGAAAAAGAAGATTCTATGAGGGAGTCAAACTTAGCGCCATGGGCGCTAAGTTTGACCAACAAGCGAGGATTATTTAATCACAACGCGGGCATTACGCGCCTGTACTGGGCGATTATTAGGGTGATGTAATACTTCAACAAATTGCTCGATTTGCTGTTTCGATGCACTCACCGGCTGTTTCATCACTAACCAAACCACACCTTCGCTACAAGGCGGCGTTGTTAACGAGCCATTAAAACGATAGTAATCATGATCTTCCGGAAGCAGACTAAGGGCACTCACTTGCTGCTCAAGCTTGAATTTCTCACCCGTTTTATGCGGCAATTGTGCCCACGCTTTGGCAAGCTCTGGATTTGTTTTACCTGCTTCAAACATCACCGCCACAACCGCTAAATGGCCTTCAGCATCGGCATGTACAAAATGAGCTTCCATTGGGAAAGACTGGCCTTCAATGGTATTTTCACTGGGAGCATGAAAATGAAATTGCTTCAGCTCAAAACTGTGACCGTCAACACTCAGTTTGCTACCAGCTGCATAATTGACTTGCACCGCATGGCCATTGTTCAAAATTTGCTGACCCGCCACTTGATAGTCAAAAGACAAGGGCGCTAATTCGCCTTCGACACTGTCACTGATATCGATAGGTGACTGATTGACACCACTCGCGCAAGTCGCAAAAGCGGGTGACAATTCAGCCCAATGCTCCGGGCCTTGATGTCCGGTATAGCCCCAATGATTACCTTCTTGAGCAATGACGGTACTAGATATAAGCAGCGCTGAAGCCAATACACTCAGTTTAATCGAAGCCTTATTCATTCATTATTTCCTTTTTATTGATTACACGATATGTCATAAAATTATGCTGATGACTTTTATACGGCCTGCTAAGCAAAACACCAACCATTAAGTCGAGATAAACTTGTTCAGCTAAGCAAAGTAAAATTTACGCCCACAAATGCCTCTTCAAAATATCTGGAACAAATCATCAGTTTTAACAATAGCTGCAAGCGCGACGTACCGGTCGGTATCATCTGAGGCAAGTAAGGCAAGGCAAACTCAGCTTATCACTGACAAAGCGGTTGTTGCCCCTGTTCGCAAATTTCCAAAGCGGTATAGATGATCGGCGCAAGTGTTTTACCCTGACCAATTGAATGGAGTGCATAGATGGCCTGATACCCCATATCAAAGGGCCTTTGGCCGACATTGCCATGGGCGAAACCTTCCGCTAACAACTGCTTTTGCTTCGGTAATGTATCCCCAAACAACAAGATCAATTGGCGTGAGTTAAGTCGGTCAAGGTAAGGACTGACCGAGTCAGTATATTTTAAGGGCGTTGCTTGGGCCCCCATACCCAAGGTAATCAATACATTTAGCAAGTCTGGAGAATACATATGTAAACGGATCATTTTATCTAAAGTGGTCAGCCCTCTATCGGCATCGTCATCGGCAAAAATAGGACAGCGGGTATGCTCTTCCCAGAGCGGCGCTTCATCTTGATTATTATTCCCTAACGCGGCATATAGGCCACTGATGCGTTCCTGCATATTAGTCGCGGCACGGTGACCGGAAAGCACGCAAAATACCCCGCCTTGTGGCCTAAGACGCTGAGCAAGTAGGCCCAGTTGATAGCCAAACTGAAAGTTATCGCTACCGATATAACTATAACGTAACTGAGGATTTTTCAGCAAAGCGACTTCAGAAAAATCCGAATCAAAGGTAATCACCGGGATATTTTTTTCGGCAGCTAACAGCATACTTCGCTTGGTCAACACCCGAGAGTTAATCACCGAAACCGCAATCCCATCAATTCCCGATTCTATTTGCTGACTAATAATCTTATCTTGAAAGCGAGCATCGGCTTCTTCGGGGCCTAGATAGAGACACTCAACATTTAGCTCTGCCGCTGCTTGCATGCAGCCTTTTTCCACAGCATCAAAAAAGGGAGAATCGATACTTTTTGGGATCACTAAATAGCGGAGTTTATGCTGCTGCGCCATCGCCTCAAAGCTCAGAAAAAAAACCGCTAAAATGATCAATAGAGATTTCATGGTGACACCGCGTCTGATTAAGCACTGTTATAAGCTAAGTCAATAAATCAGCCTTGGTAAAGAGAATATCCAGCATTTGAATACCTGATCACGCTTTGTGAAGGGGAGGCGTAAAATAAGCACTAAATACAATCTATCCGCAGCTAAAAATAACTATTTGAGGTTCAACGAGTCTGTTGATTAACGGAACGCATCGCTCGGAAATTGAAAAGGGAGAGCCGATGGCTTGGTTTTTTTGTATGGTAAAGACAAACAAACAGATAAGAGGTAAGCGCTATGAATATCAACCGTAGTGGATTCTCGGCTCTTAGTAGAGGGCGTTCAGTATTCTGCGATGCTGATTGTAAACCTTATAATCATTGTTGAGGGCTAAAGCCAAAAGCATTAACCAGTCGACAAAACGGTTATTAAGGAATGCTAAAACGCCCGAGGCTCGGCGAAAGCCACGCACTACATCAATGGCAAAGTGGCTGTTGCCCCTGCACACAAACTTCTAAATCAGTATAAATGATTGGCGCAAGTGTTTTGCCCTGCCTAATGCTATGTAGTGCGTAAATCGCCTGATACCCCATATCATAGGGCCTTTGGCCTACATTTCCATGAGCTAAGCCTTCGATTAACAACTGTTTTTGCTTAGGTAAGGTATCGCCAAACAGCAAGATCAATTGTCGTGAGTTAAGTTCCTTGAGGTAGGGGCTAACAACGTCGGTGTATTTTAATGTTAATGTTTGAGCGCCGGTACCTAGATTAATTAACACATCTAATAACTCAGGAGCATAGGCATGTAAGCGCAGCATTTTTTCTAAATTAGAGAGTGCTCTATGTGCATCATCATCAGAGTAAATTGGGCAGCGAGTATGTTCTTCCCAAAGCTCATTCTTATGCTCATCATTGAGTTTTAAAGCCGCATACACGCCAGCCATGCGCTCTTCCATATTCGCCGCAGCTCGATGTCCAGACAAAATACAAAAGACCCCTCCTTTCGGTTTTAAGCGCTTGGTTAGTAGGCCTAATTGATAGCCAAACTGAAAGTTATCACTGCCAATGTAGCTATAACGTAATTGAGGATTATCTTGCAGGGCTTGCTCCGAAAAATCCGAATCAAAGCTAATGACCGGGATGTTTTTTTGGGCTGCCAACAACATACTACGGTTAACCAACACCCGAGAGTTAATCACCGAAACCGCAATCCCATCAATCCCGGCGTCTATTTGCTGACGAATGATGGTATCTTGAAAGCGAGCATCCGCTTCTTCGGGCCCGAGATAGAGACACTCAACATTTAACTCGATCGCAGCTTGCTTGCAGCCTTTTTCCACGGCATCAAAAAAAGGAGAGTCGACACTTTTGGGGATCACCAAATAACGGAGTTTTTGCGCCTGCGCCATAGTCCCAAGACTCAGAATAAAAACCGTTAAAATAGTCAGTAAAGACTTCATGCTGATACCGCGTCTAGTGATAATCCTTTAATAAGCTAAGACAACAAATCGATCTTGGTAAAGAGAACATCTAGCATTTGGACACTCGGTCACGCTTTATTGAAAAAGAAAGTACCCAGTAAGCGCTGAATTTTTCCTATCGGTAAATGTAAAACAAGCATGCCTAGACAACACCGCTAAGTCTCAAGTTAAAAGCGAGGCGCTATGATTTGCTCACTCTTGCTCCGTATAGAGCTTGGCAAACTGCCGATAACGCGCCAAATTTACTCCTCGATCAGAGTAACCGACTCGAGACTGCGAACGAAAATGAACTTGCTGTTGTCGTGGGTCAAAGTACAGCTCAACATCGTCGCGAAAGCGCAGCTTAGCGGTAATAAACACCGTGTGAACATAAACTTCATTACGGAGCATCACTTGGTTGTTCCCCATTTTCGCCAACGCGCCTAAAGCAGCCAATTGAGTTTGTTTTAAATCCCCTTTAAAGGGTAACGCCGCAACTTTTTTACTCTCGTTTTGAGCTTCTGTTGACACGCCATTAGGCGTGCTCGCCAGCGCAGCTAAATGACCATCCTTGAGGCCGAGGTTGCTTGGCATTTTGAGGTTTTGATAACTCATCCCCCCAAGCAATACCAGTAGTACCAAAACCGTCCCAAGCAACACCATCTTCATTATCTCGCCTATTCACCACTCAAACCTGTATTCACGACTATAGCTCACTGTAAAGCAAAAAAAAGCCAAGCACTTCGCTAAAAGTGCTTGGCTTGTTCAGTCTTTTTAAATAGTTAAGCTTGCGGGCGCATCGCTGGGAATAAGATAACATCACGAATAGTATGGCTGTTGGTGAACAACATCACCAAGCGATCAATGCCAATCCCCTGCCCAGCAGTCGGTGCTAAACCATGTTCTAGCGCAGTAATATAATCTGCATCGTAAAACATCGCTTCATCATCACCGGCATCTTTTTGTGAAACCTGGTCTTTGAAGCGTTGATCTTGATCTTGTGCGTCATTTAACTCAGAGAAACCGTTGGCAATTTCACGCCCACCCACAAAGAATTCAAAACGATCGGTAATCATCGGATCGTTATCATTACGACGAGCTAAAGGAGACACCTCCGCTGGATATTCGGTAATGAAAGTCGGTTGAATCAAACGGTGCTCAACGGTCTCTTCAAAGATTTCGGTAATCACTTTACCAAGACCCCAATTGGCTTGCACTTCAATACCAAGTTGCTTCGCCACTGCGCTGGCAGCCTCGAGACTTTGCAACTGTTCAACACCCAGTTCAGGGTTGAAATCCAGAATCGATTGCTTCATTGGAATACGCTGATAGGTACTCCCAAAATCAAATTCTTCGTCACCATAACGCACTACGCTTGAACCCAATACTTCTTGGGTAATGCTGCGCAACATCGATTCGGTGAGATCCATTAAATCTTCGAAGGTTGCATAAGCCATATAGAATTCCATCATGGTGAATTCTGGATTATGGCGAGGTGATAAACCTTCGTTACGGAAGTTACGGTTAATCTCAAACACTCGCTCAAAGCCACCTACCACTAAACGCTTCAAATATAGCTCTGGCGCAATCCGCAGGAACATCTCTTGGTCGAGGGAGTTATGGTGAGTCACAAATGGACGCGCAGTCGCGCCACCAGGAATCACTTGCATCATCGGTGTTTCCACTTCCATAAACTGATGTTTAATCATGAATTGACGGATGGCTGAGATAATTTTAGAGCGGATCATGAAGGTCGTACGTGAATCTTCATTCATGATCAAATCAACATAACGTTGGCGATAACGTTGCTCTTGGTCGGTTAAACCGTGGAACTTCTCAGGCAAGGGACGTAGGGCTTTGGTCAATAAAGCGTAGTCATCCATATTCACATAGAGATCGCCCTTACCCGACTTGTGTAGCGCTCCTTTAACACCAATAATGTCACCGATGTCTAAGCCACCGATTTCTTTAAGCGCTTGTTGTACCGGCTTTGGCGCATAAGCTTGAATACGACCAGAAACATCTTGTAACACCAAAAATGGACCACGTTTCGCCATAATACGACCTGCAATGCTCACCACATTACCGGCTTGTTCAAGCTCATCTTTAGACAGTTCACCAAAACTTTGCAGTAAACTGTCTGCTAAATGCTCACGTTTGAAATGATTTGGATGGCCATTGGCTGCACAGTTTTCGCGGATCTTGTCTAACTTAGCGCGACGCTCTGCAATTAGTTTATTTTCTTCTTGTGTTACTTGTTCCAGACTTTGTTCTGTTTGTTCCGACATGTGAAAACCTTGCTCGTTACAGCCCTGATTTAAGGCTAGCTTCAATAAATTTATCTAAATCACCATCTAATACTGCTTGAGTATTTCGGTTCTCAATACCAGTACGTAGATCTTTAATACGTGAATCATCTAAGACATAGGAACGAATTTGACTGCCCCAGCCAATATCCGATTTAGTGTCTTCTGCTGCTTGCTTTTCAGCGTTTTGCTTTTGCAGTTCCAGTTCAAACAACTTGGCTTTTAACTGCTTCATCGCTTGATCTTTATTCTTGTGCTGAGAACGGTCATTTTGGCACTGCACCACAGTATTGGTAGGCAAGTGGGTGATCCGTACCGCAGATTCAGTTCGGTTCACGTGCTGACCACCTGCGCCAGAGGCACGATAAACATCAATCCGTAAATCGCCGGGATCAATATCAACTTCGATACTATCGTCGATTTCAGGGTAAATAAATGCCGATGCAAATGAAGTATGGCGGCGACCACCCGAATCGAAAGGCGACTTACGAACCAAACGATGTACCCCTGTTTCAGTCCGTAACCAGCCATAGGCATATTCACCACTCACTTTAATGGTGGCACCTTTAATCCCCGCGACGTCGCCATCAGAGACTTCGACAATTTCAGTTTTAAACTGATGGGCCTCACACCAACGCAAGTACATGCGCAACATCATGTTGGCCCAATCTTGTGCTTCGGTGCCACCGGAGCCGGACTGAATATCGATATAACAATCGCTTTCATCCATTTCACCAGAAAACATTCGGCGAAACTCGAGTTTTTCTAACTGAGTCACCAAGTCCGCCGCTTCTACTTGTGCTTCTTCAAAGGTTTCCTCATCTTCCGCTTCCACCGCTAGTTCAACCAAACCAGCAACGTCTTCAATACCTTGCGTCAGATTATCAATGGTTTTTACCACTAACTCTAAAGCCGAGCGCTCTTTACCTAAAGCTTGGGCGCGAGCGGGATCATTCCAAATTTCAGGTTGCTCTAATTCGCGACTAACTTCTTCTAACTGCTCTGCCTTGGCATCGTAGTCAAAGATACCCCCGGAGTACTTCTGTACGCTCTTTAATATCTGCCAGAGAATTATTCACCGAATTAATTTCAAACATCTTGTAATGACCTACGTCTGAGTACCAAAAACGCGCAATTTTAACCAATTATGCAGGGAATAAACATAGCTGAAATCAGGATCCACTTAAAAAAGTAGTTATTTAAGTGGAACTGGGGATAATGCGCCTTGTGAGCACGATAGCAATCAAAATTTATCCGCTGTACCACAAGGGATCAATCAAGGTTGGTTTGCACAGCAGTCTCTCACGAGGGTGTTGCATACTTCATCAGGAAAAGCATAAAAAGGCGATGCTGAGCCCTTTCAAGCCAAGAGTTCGAGTCAACGCTCACGGTTCATTAAAACTGCTCACACGACTGAAACTAAGATGAAACTCATGAGAGTGCCGACTTCCAAGCCTGTTCGGGCAAGAGATGTAAGCTCACGGGTAAATCCTTCCCTTGAAGTAACATGTATTTCAATCCTCCCGCCATAATCGCCAGCGTCACATCAAAGGCATTAATACTATCGCCAAACCCAGCGGTTAAATTAAACATCGCACCATTCGCTAGTACATACACCGATCTACCATCGATATAGTATTGGTGAATATGTGGCATCACTTCGCTGACGGGGTCATCACTTAACTCGGCCATTTTAATTTCACCACTGCCATGGCCCACATTCATAACAAAAGCACCGGATTTGAGTCGACTTAACTGCGAACGCCCAACCACCGCTTTAGCGCCAGTGGCCGTCACCAACACATCGGTACTGGCGAGTACATCGTCAAGCGCTGCGGTTGCCCAGCCATCGTAAGCCGCCATAAGCTGGCGTGCCGGAT
Source organism: Agarivorans sp. QJM3NY_30 (assembly GCF_050870855.2). Classification (GTDB taxonomy): domain Bacteria; phylum Pseudomonadota; class Gammaproteobacteria; order Enterobacterales; family Celerinatantimonadaceae; genus Agarivorans. Next base: position 3,714,334 of record NZ_CP194038.2, read on the forward strand.
CTCGTTCGATCACTGTGACCTGACCGCCATAGGCCCGCGCCGCCGCCGCAACGCCCTGCCCGACCAAACCATAACCTAATAAGGTCACTCGTTTTTCATGCAGGGTTAAATGAGTACGCTCACAGAACGCTTGCCAGGCGGTGAGCCCCACCATATGACGATTATGTAAGCCCTCTTTGGCATCCAAATCGTCCCAATTCAATACAGGGACCGACAAAGCTAAGGGCCTTAATTTGGCAACACCAGAGCCCGTGCCTTCCATCGCAGCTACCAGACCAGAAGCCTGCTGATGATGATAGAGGGCGGTCAGCTCGCCACCAAATTCACAGATATATTGTGGCTGCCAAGCCACAGCTTTGTCTAAGGAAGCCAACCACGCTTGCTGTGACATCCCCTTCCAAGCTTCGGCCTCTGCGCCTTTACTCACTAAGTAAACAACCACTTCATCACGCACTGTATTCGGATCACAGGTGGTGATAAATAGTTGGCAGCCCGCATTTAACAAACCTTCAAATACCGGGACCATCTTAATATCAAGGTGGGTGCAAATGGCGATTTTGACTGGCGGTAGGCTAGAAAATTCATTTAAAACCCGTTCCGTGCGAGGCATCTGACCGCAAACCCAGTTGAGCTGCTGCAAAAACTTATCCGATAGTTGAGACATCTATATTCATCCGTTTCATTTAGGTATTGCCATTGTATGATTATCTATTTTTAGAACAAGGGCAGGCCAAAGTTTCATAGTAAGGCTACTGCAAGGTCGCAGACCAATTCAGCTAACTCAAACATGCTTCAATAGTCGCGCTCAATCTTGTTCGAATATTCCGAACAACTTGTCTTGTTTTTCCCGATATCATCTCCACAGCCTTAGTCTTACTATTTATACATGCCTGAACAAACAGTTTCAGGAATATAAATCAAACACTTAAGGATTAAATTATGAAAAAAATTATCGTACTATCAATGTTATTCGCCAGCTTTTTTACGCAAGCTTCAGTTAACAATATACAACACAGCAATGCCACACTAGAAACTCAAAGCCTTTCCAGCAAAGCAGAAGCTTTTGACCAAGGTTGGCAACTGGTCGCACAACTCAACGACTTAAGCTCAAGAGATTTAAATCAAAAACTAAACTTGAGCCAACAACAATTCAACAGCAAAGTAGCCTTAGGCAAAAGCACCGTAAAAGTAGAGGAATTATCGACTCAACAGGGTACGGTCTCCTATAAAGCCATCGTGACCACTCCGGTTAGCTATCAACAATGGGGAAGCGATCGTTAAGCGAGCACATCATTACAGCTTATATTATGATGGCAGAATCAATCCCAGTAAGAGGATTGACTCTGCCATTTGCCATGCTTACGCAGAAAAGAACAAAAACTTAAAGGATCCGTCGTGAAAAAGCCCCTCTCATTAAGCAGCATTATGATGCTTGATCTTATCGAGCGCTATGGCAGTTTCTCTCTTGCAGCAGAGCAACTGAATCGTTCTGTATCCAGTTTAAGTTATCAAATTCAAAAACTAGAACAAGAACTCGACCTGATGATCTTTGATCGCTCTGGCCATAAAGCAAAGTTTACCGCGGCAGGACAACTCTTGTTAGAACGCGGCCGTCAGTTGTTATTAGCAGCGGATGATTTGGTGTTAGAAGCCAATGCCTTAAACAATGGTTGGGAATCGAAGTTAACCATTGCTTACGATGGCATTATTGGCTGTGAAGCATTGTTCCCATTAGTTGAGTCTCTCGCATCAATTGCCAATACCCAATTAATTCTACGTGAAGAAGTACTCGCAGGCTGTTGGGAAGCGCTTCGCTATGAGCATGCGGATATTCTTATTGCAACACCCTCGTTAAGCGCGCCCGTTGAAACGAAAGTCGCTCAGGTGGGTAAAATAGACATGGTGTGGGTTGCGGCTCCCCAACATCCGATTCACCAGGCCTTCGATCCTTTAACGCCTGAAACCCGCCAAAGCTTTCGCATCATTAGTGTGGCCGATAGTGCTAGAGAACTCCCACCACTGAACCACAACATTTTAGATGGCCAACAGTTTCTTAGCGTTTCAGACTTCCATAGTAAAGTGAAAGCCATTATCCGAGGCTTGGGGATCGGAACTCTGCCTTACTTTATGATAGAGCCCTATCTGCATTCTAAAGAGCTGGTCATGATTGGTCCGAATAAAACCATTGATGTGGTTATGGCTTGGAAAAGAGATCCCATGGGACAGGCCAAATCCTGGTGTATTAATCAACTTAAAAAGTCATTGAGTGCTCAACTAAAACACTGCGAAATAAATACTCATTTGGTTCAATAACCGTTAAGCAAACCATCATATGGAGATTGAATGCACATCCCAGGGTTGATTTTTCACGCGGCTATTGCTGAAACGAGTAACTCAAGATAAGTTAACTTGAACATGGCATAAACCGCATTGTTCACAATGCTTTTATCCCCAGTTCAAGTTCATACAGAGCTATCGCCATTTCCAACGGATAATTTTGCTGGAGTCAGTCACTTTGCTTAAACCACATGGTTCCATGACGTTCTCCGTTCATGGGAAAATTATGGAGATTGAAGGGACCGGACCCTGGAACCTCATTCTCTTGCAACAAGGCGCGATGAAAGCCAAACCGATACATCAACAATTACTCGGTGCGCCTTGGGCGGTACTTGCGACCTTTCATGGCGATACTTTTTATACGGAAGAGGCAGCCAATGTGCTGATCGAATGGTTAAAAGATGATAAACAACGTGGCCGAATTGCCACCGCCTTCGTGCTTTCTGATATAGACATTTGTGATGTGGCAGTTTGGCATTTAAAAAAAACCTACCGAGAAGGCCATGAAACAGTGCAATTCTTCACTCGTAGAACAGATGCATTAAAATGGTTGGAGCAAAAAATTGCCAAACCGCAAACCGCTTAAGCCTGTCGCAATCGCAATCACAAGCAAATTCAAGTTGGGATAAAACCGAATAAAAAGCCAGTCATATAGACTGGCTTCGGATAAAACCTAGATAAATCGAACTTATAAACGGCGACTATCGTTGGCTTGTTGTAGCAGGCTGCGACTTTCTTGCAAGAATTCTTGAGAGTAATCACCAAACCATTGACTAACACGCTCAAAAGACGCGATGAAACCATCTCGATCTTTACGTTCAACCAAATCCACCAGCTGTCCCAGATGTTGATGATAACGTTTAATCATCGAGATACTCTGCTCTGAGGCCATAATAATATCGGCGTAAAGATCTGGTGATTGTGCAAACAAACGTCCCACCATCGCCAATTCTAAACGATAGATAGGCGAGCTTAAGTCCAGCAATAGCGGCAAATCGGCATTTTCTTCAGCCAAATGCTGACCATAGGCAAACGAGGTAAAGTGACGCAACGATTGGATCAAAGTCATCGCTTTATCATGACTTTCGGCAGCCACCGCATGTAAGCGAGCCCCCCAAATTTGCATCTGCTGCAACAACCATTGATAGCTGTCACTTCCACGACCATCGGCATAGACAACCACCTGTTTGGCCAAACTCGGCACATCCGGGCCAAACATTGGATGTAAACCCACCACCGGCCCTCGATGCACCGCGAGCATTTGATTTAAGGGTGCCGCCTTAATACTCGTGATATCCGCTAATACACAATCGGCAGGCAACTCACTTAACTGGGAAATCACTTGCTCAGTCAGATTAATTGGTACCGACACGAGCACTAGGCCAGCGTTAGCAAACAGCGCGGGCGCTTGCTCCCAATCATCTTTACCAATCACATCCACTTGATAACCCGATAAGCGAAACATCTGCACAAACAGGCTACCTAATTGACCTCGACCACCAATGACCACGATCCCGCCCAGCGCTGGTTTCACAGTTTTAAAACCGCTGTCCTTTTCGCTGGTATAAGATTCACGCATGACCCGGCGTAAAACGTCTTCAATTAAGGCTGGAGGAACGCCTTTATTCGCCGCTTCTTCACGGCGCTTGGCCAACATTGCAGCCTCACGATCGGGGGCATAAATGGGTAAACCATGTTGGGTTTTAACTTCACCAACCTTATGCACCAATTGAATTCGTTGCTGCAGTAAATCAAGCAGTTGCTGATCAACCGCATCAATTTGGTCACGCAACAGATTTAGAGCTTGAACCATGTCGTTTCCGTCTTCTAAGATGCCAAACGCTTGGCTAAGCTATCGCCAAGTTCATTAAACATTTTTTCCAATAATGTGGCGGTAGAGTCCCAATCAATACAAGCATCGGTTACTGATACACCGTATTTTAAATCTGATTTAGGTGCTTCACTTGGCTGGTTACCTGCAGCCAAGTTGCTTTCTAACATTAAACCAATAATTGATTTGTTGCCTTCTTCAATTTGATTAATCACATTTTCTGCCACTAAAGGCTGTAGTTCGTGATTCTTACTCGAGTTTGCATGACTACAGTCCACCACTAAGCTCGGACTTAACCCCGCTTTAACCATCGCCTGTTCGGCTAAGGCAACGTTCACAGAATCATAATTTGGCTGTTTACCACCGCGTAAAATCACGTGTCCATCAGGGTTACCCTGGGTTTGCAACAAAGCCACTTGCCCCTGCTGGTTTATCCCCATAAAGCGATGTGAATGTGCCGCCGATTGCATCGCGTTAATCGCTGTTCCAAGATTGCCATCGGTGCCGTTTTTGAAGCCAACAGGCATCGATAAGCCACTCGCCATTTCACGGTGAGTTTGTGACTCCGTGGTACGCGCACCAATTGCAGCCCAAGAGAATAACTCAGATAAATACTGAGGACTAATAGGGTCTAAGGCTTCGGTTGCGACTGGTAAGCCTAACTCCGCTGTCCACGTCAACAACTCACGGGCGTTATGTAAGCCAGTTTCCACGTCGAAAGTATTATCCATATGTGGGTCATTAATAAATCCTTTCCAGCCCACGGTGGTACGTGGTTTTTCAAAATACACCCGCATCACAATAAACAAACGATCCCGATACTGATCATGTAATTTTTTTAAGCGAGTCGCATATTCTTTTGCTTGGTCTAGATCATGAATAGAACAAGGGCCAGTAATCACCAATAACCGAGGATCGCGGTGATGGCAGATCTCCGCAATGGTTTTACGTGATTCGAGCACAAACTTGAGCGCTTCTGGCGAGGCAGGGAGCTTTGTTCTAAGCTGTTCTGGGGTAATTAGGATTTGTTCTGACGAAATATTAATATCGTTGATCGGATCGTTTTGCATTTGCTCTTATACTCCGGTGGCGTTGCGTCCACACATTCCTTCCCCTTAAGGGGATTAATTATTATGAAAACCCATCACCATACCAGTGCTTACACCATTTGCAAGCAGACAAACATGACTCTGTTGCCACAAGCTTTCACCAAGAATGTGCTTAGTCCTATAGCTTGCTGCAAACAGTATGCTAATATCCTGTAATCTTAGAAAAAAAACATATATCCTTCCGCCAACAACCGAGGCGCTCATCATCAATGATAATCAGCGATTTTTCTCTCCTATTATCGTTAGCTCAACAAATGAGCGTCTTTTTAGTAATCGCCTACTTACTCAGTAAAACACCCGCATTTTTACCGCTTTCGAATCTGTCGCCACGCTTACCCAATGCCTTTACCATTTACTGTTTGTTTTCGGTTTTTTGCATCCTCGGCTCTTACTTCGGTTTAGGTATTGATGACGCAATTGCCAATACTCGAGCAGTTGGAGCCGTACTGGGCGGTTTATTTGGTGGGCCTATTTTAGGTTTACTGGTGGGCTTAACTGGCGGTATCCATCGTTATTCCATGGGTGGATTCACCGACCTAGCTTGCGCCGTATCAACAACCTTCGAAGGCCTGGTTGGCGGACTATTCCATCTATGGATCCGCCGTAGAAGTCACCACAACGAGCATATTTTTTCCCCCAGCATTGCTTTTATTGCCACATTTTTAGCCGAAACGATGCAAATGCTGCTGATCCTAGCCATTGCTAAGCCGTTTGATCAAGCACTAGACTTAGTTGAAAAAATTGCCATTCCAATGGTTTTAGCAAACTCCGTTGGCGCCGCGCTGTTTATGATGATGATCCGTGACCGTCGCCACCTATATGATAAATTTAGTAGTCATTCTTCGGCCAAGGCACTGATCATTGCACAACGCATGGTCGGGATATTCCATCACGGTTTTAAACAAGATGATGCGGTGCGTATTGCCAATATTATTCACGAAGAAACGGGCGTATCGGCGGTGGCAATAACTGATACTCAAAAAGTATTAGCTTTCATTGGCTTAGCCTCAGACCATCATCAAGCTGGGCGTCCAATTTCCTCTGAGCAAACTCATCGAGCCATTAGTGAAAATAGAGTGGTATTTGCCGATGGCGTAGAAGAGCCCTACCGCTGCAGTCGTCACGATAAATGTCCATTAGGTTCAGCCTTAGTGGTGCCAATCCGAGGGAGTGACAACGAGGTAATAGGTACCGTAAAACTGTATGAATCCAAACGGCGGCTATTCCTACATATCAACCGAACGCTGGGGGAAGGAATTGCGAAAGTGATTGCCGAACAACTACGTGATAGCCATGTGCAACAGCAACAACAGCTACTCACCGAAGCCGAACTCAAACTAGCACGCGCCCAAATTAATCCACACTTCTTGTTTAATGCATTAAATACCATCAGTGCGGTGGTGAAACGTGATGCTAGCGCCGCGCGCGAATTGATTGCCGATCTAGCGCTATTTTTACGGATCAACCTAAAGCGTAATTCTCAGACCAGTATTGTGAGTGTCGAACTTGAACATGTGAATGCTTACCTGCATATTGAACAGGTTCGCTTTGCCGACCGCTTAGTGGTGGAACAACACATCGCTGATGATTTTCTAAGACTAGAGCTGCCCACATTTACCCTGCAACCCTTAGTCGAGAATGCAATTAAACACGGTACGGCTCACCTCTTAGATAGAGGGAAAATCACCATCTACAGTCGAGTGAAGGCAGGCTTAAAACAATTGGTTATCGAAGATAATGCAGGCTTGTACCAAAAGCAGGAACAGGCCAGCAGTGATGGCTTAGGTATGCACATCGTGGATACCCGCTTACGTAACGCCTTTGGTAGCGCTTACGCTTTACAAGTAGAATGCCAACTGAATCAGTATACACGAGTCATTATTTCGCTGCCCCAGGAGCCAAGCTCATGAGAGCCCTTATTGTTGATGACGAGCCCTTGGCCCGTGAAGAGCTTGCCGAAATGCTGCAAGCTCATCCACAAATCGAACTGCTTGGCCAATTTGGCAATGCCATTGAATGCTTAAAAAATCTTAAAAAACTCAAACCGGAAGTGCTATTTTTGGACATTGAGATGCCTCAAATTAGTGGTCTTGAACTGGCCAACATGCTCGATAACGAGGAGCCGCCAGCAATTGTTTTTGTTACCGCCTACGATCAGTTTGCCGTTGATGCCTTCGAACAAAATGCGGTCGACTACCTGCTCAAGCCAATCGATAGCAAGCGCTTAGCAAAATCGATTGATCGCTTAACACAACGCTTCAATACACAGGGCAATGATACCCCGCCACTCGCTAAAGAACCTCACGCTTATCAAAAGCTGCTCAAAGATCAGGCGCTACGCCTGATCCCTTGTTATTTCAACCAGCGCGTCAAATTGATCCGTTTAGAAGATGTCGAGTACGCTTCCTGTGACTTAAGTGGTGTGCATGTCGCAACCGCTAAAGGCTTAAATCATACCCAACTCACGCTCAAAGTCCTGGAAGAAAAATCTCCGTTACTACGCTGCCATCGCCAGCACTTGGTGAACCTTGATGCAATTTCAGAACTTAGCTTGGAAGAACATGGTGGTGCCCTGTTAACCACCAAGAGCGGCAATCAACTACCAGTGAGCCGTCGCTATTTTAAAGCCATTAAAGAACACTTCGGCTTATAAGCAATGTAGCGGCAATTGAATTAAAATTGCGATGCACAACGCTAATCAGCGAGTTATTTGAACGTTCATACCCAACAACACATAGTTGAATCTGAGTTTTGTCGTCCGACTACAGATACGCACTAACCAGTGACATACAATGTTTCACGGTGCTTTCTTTTTCACCAACCGGAGCAACATAATGAATTGCGGATTCAGCTTGGGACAGCCCTGCCAGCTTACATAAAACCCATGTTGCGAGGTACTTCGATGATAAGCAACCACCAGCGGTAGCCAGATTGCCTTGTGCATAAAACGGCTGATCTAAAACAGCCACACCCGACTCAATAACCCAAGGCTTGGTCGTCAAATCGGTACACGCTGGGACTTTATCTAACAAACCGAGAACCGACATCAGCAATGTTCCCGAACACTGGCCAGCAATTAGCTGACTTTGTGGCTTAAGCTTTAACCTTGATAACAAACCGCTATCTTTCGCAATATCTCGAGTCAGCAGCCCACTACCAAATAACACTGCGTCTGCGGTATTTGCAAACTCTAAAGGCTGCTGAGAACATATACTGACACCATTCATCGACGTGACGGATTCACTAGGGCTGGTGATTTGTACGTTCCAACCAGATTCTTTCATCCGATTCAAAATTCCCGCGACAATGAATGAGTCTAATTCATTAAATCCATCAAAAGTGAGTACTGCAATATTCATATTTTCATTCCTATGTATATAACCCATGAGCAACCTGCCGAGGCAGAATTCCATTTTAATGGAAGTAAAATGTGCAGATGAGCTTAGATTAACCTAACTAAGTTCATATAGCGTAGCCGTATATTAATCAAGGGGAGTCTTTTATAGAAAAAACACAATTGATCATAAGCGATTGATAATTAGAATCTAATAACGAGCCAATGGCAAGGACATGAATGCGAGAGAATGACGACTTAAACCGCCATCCTAGCCCCATGATTTGATAGAAAACCGTATCGGATAAACCCACTTGAGTGCTCTCAAACGAAGTATCGCGACGACGTCCAAAGAATAACTATTGCCGCCACTCAGAGCTTCTCTCGACCACTCACTCTTATATATGACCACTCACTCAAAGCACGACGGCATCCATCTAATGACTTGCTTACACTAGGCGTAATTACAACTAAGTATTGAGAGGATGACATGCTTTGGTTTTTATTCTGCGTCGCAGCACTGCTCGGCGGTTACTTCATTTATGGCGCTTTCATCGAGAAGGTGTTCGGTGTTAAACAACAACGGAAAACCCCCGCTTATACCAAACAAGACGGCGTTGACTACGTGCCAATGTCGCAGAAGAAAGTGTATTTAATTCAACTGCTCAACATCGCTGGTGTCGGCCCAATCTTCGGTCCTATTATGGGCGCATTGTACGGCCCGGCAGCGATGCTGTGGATCGTCATTGGCTGTATCTTTGCTGGCGCAGTACATGACTATTTCTCAGGGATGTTATCGGTACGCAACGGTGGGGCTTCTGTCCCCGCGTTATCGGGTCGCTACCTCGGATCAACCGCTCGCCATTTCATGAATATCTTTGCCATTGTATTGCTGCTACTGGTGGGCGTAGTGTTTGTTTCCGCCCCCGCTGGCATGTTAACCAATCTGATTAACGACCAAGCGGACCTTAATCTCGGCCTTGGTACCATGGTTTCGTTAATTTTTATTTACTACATCGTTGCAACCATTGTTCCCATCGACAAAATCATCGGCCGCTTTTATCCCTTATTTGGCGCACTACTGATCTTTATGTCGGTTGGTCTGGTAACTGCCTTAGCGTTCTCCAGCGAACACACGCTGATGAGTGACTACAAAGTATCGCAAATGTTCAGTAACATGAACCCTAGAGATTTGCCGCTTTGGCCCGCACTATTTATTACCATCGCCTGTGGCGCAATTTCAGGTTTTCATGCCACTCAATCTCCGCTGATGGCGCGTTGTGTTGAAAATGAAACCAATGGCCGCTTTGTGTTTTATGGTGCCATGATTGGTGAAGGGGTGATTGCCTTGATTTGGTGTGCCATTGCTCTGTCTTTCTTCGACTCAGTTGACGCGCTACAAGCCGCAGTATCTAGCGGTGGTCCAGGTAAGGTGGTATATGATGCATCATTTGGCTTATTAGGCGTGTTTGGTGGGATCTTAGCCTTCCTTGGCGTGGTGATCTTGCCGATTACTTCTGGCGACACAGCATTCCGTTCCAGCCGTCTGATTCTGGCCGAATATTTCAACTTATCGCAAAAACCAATTAGAAATCGTCTGTTGATCGCCCTTCCGATTTTCGTGATTGGTGGCATTCTCACCCAAGTCGACTTCGGGATTATTTGGCGCTACTTCGGTTTCGCTAACCAAACCACCGCAGTGATGATGTTATGGACCGCCAGTGCTTACTTACTGCGCCATAACAAATTCCATTGGGTAAGCACTGTTCCCGCAATGTTTATGACCACCGTGGTTCTCACGTTCATCTTAAACTCAAGCACGCTAGGCTTTGGTTTACCGATGACCATCTCAACCATTGCTGGCTGTGTGACCACGCTGGTGATTACCGGTTTACTGATTGCTCGTATGAAAGGCATTGGTGAAAGTGACATCGACGAGGATGAGACCTCAATCGGCTCAGGAGAGAAAGCTTAAAGTTTAAGTATTAAAGCTAGGTGCAGAGCCACATGAAAGGCTCTGCACTTAGGCATCAACCATTCAACTACAGCAAGCAATGCTCACTCATTTCCCTATCAAGCTTTGCCCATGCCGCGAACCAATAACGGTTTAGATAGGACCCCATCGATCAACGAAACAACATCGACCCAGCGAATCGCTGAGCCACAACCTGATTTAAAGTCTTCGCTTTTGATGAAAACTTAAGCTTGACGGATCACCGTCAATTCGCTCCAAGGCGTGGAAATGGAATATCCCAAGGTTTAGCCAACAGTCTAATTTGCTCTGCCATCGCCGTAGCAGCAAATTCACCATCGAGATTTTCTTCAGCAATAAAACTTTGTGGTTCACCATGCCACACAAAATGTAAAGCATAGGCGTGTAAATAACCTCGTGCTGCTGCCTCTCCAGCATAACGCTGATCGCCTAAGATTGGTGAACCTAAGCTTTTTAGAGCGACTCGCAATTGGTGAGTTCGTCCGGTGCGAGGTTTAAGCAAAAACAAACGCCGCTTAGCCTGCACCGCGTAACTAAAAAACTGAGTGATAGCGGGTTTATTGGTGGTTTTTGCCAGCTTCCAGCTGCCGTTACGCGCCTTCAGCATATCGCCTTTAATCAGACCTTGTTTCTTTTTTGGCTTAGCACTGGCAATCGCTAAATAATATTTATCGACCTGACCTTGGCTAAACAATTCTTGAAACTCACTCGCAGCCTGCTTGGTTTTCGCTAACAATAACAGGCCCGATGTAAGTTTATCTAAACGATGCACTGGCCACAGCGGCATTGCAAACTGCAGCTTGGCAAGTTCAACCAAGCCCAGCGCACCATCTTCAGTATGAAAATTCAGTCCACAAGGTTTATTAAGCACTAAAAAATCGGGATGTTCGGCGACTAAAACTAGAGTCTGCATGACAGGCTTCCTTAACAACGGAGCGCTATTATCCGCCCCCCCTTAATTAACGCAAGCCCAAGACCCTGTTAATCCGCAATCACACTCAGCGTCACTATCATCGCTGAAGGCTGTTTATCTAAGGTTTGGCGCTGTACAAAGGCGCGCTCATTGGGCAACTGATATTGTTTGGTTAAGGCATCCTTCACGGTGATAGCTCGATGTTCGGCCAAAGTTTCTAACTGCGCTTCGCTCACCGTCATCTTTTGCACCAGATACTGATACCAAAGGCTATGTAACTGTTGATTGAGATGTTCAGGGCTTAACTGTTGCTGTTCTTTTAAACTCTGACTCAAGGTTTGTCGATCGAGCTCTCGACGACTTTCTTCTATATTTTGCTGAGCCAAGTTCACTAATGCGCTGCGCAAGCGCGTATCCTCTAATACCGAGCTTAAATTAACTTGCTCGATAGGCAGCGTTAAACCCGATGCTTCGATCAACAAAGATGCAAGTTGCTGACGTTTTAAGGCTGGCACATCTTGTGCTTTTTCAACCGATCCTGTTAACGCGATTTTTAGGTGCGGTCGTTTATTTAAACCTTTCACTAATTGCGCTAGTTGCTGAGTTTGGCTCTCACTTAATTGGCTACTACCAGCCGCAAAGCTAAAATGATTTAAGGTTTCGTCAGAGCCAACTAAAGAGCCGATGATGGCAAAGGGTGACGTGACAATTTTAGTCAGCGCCCCCCCCAAGGCTTTAAACACTAAACCAGCAACATTAAACTCAGGATCATTCACATCTCCACTAACTTTTAATCCGAGATCGATCACCCCTTGATCATCTTCCAGTAAAGCAATAGCCAAAGAAACCGGCAATGAAGTGGCCTTCTCACTGTCAGTGCGCTTACCTAACTGTAACTGTTCGATATAAATCTGATTATTGCCCTGTAGCCGATTCTTCTCCATCTGATAAGCGAGAGATAAAGACAATTGCCCACGCTCAATCACATAGCCAGCATAAGTCCCGGAGTAAGCACTTAGGCGGGTTAATTCTAGATGTTTAAAATCGAGCTCCGCATCAAAAGTTGGCTCGGTAGCTAACGGGGCGACTTTACCCACAAAATTTACCGGTGCATAACCATCAACCTGCCCGCTCAACGCCACTTCGGCAGCCATACCAGGCGCTTGGCTTAACTGACCAATATGACCAGAAACCTGTTCGATATCGGCTGAAAAATTAGGCTTTAATGAGCGGTCAGTGAAATTGACCAAACCGTCGCTAAATTCGGTTTTTTCGATACTCACCCGCCAATCGTCTGGTTCGGAAACACTCGATTCCGTTGACCTATGACGAGCCACTTTAGCAGGCTCCGCCGCTTCAATCGGCTTAATAAGGCCATTCAGGTTGGTCGAAAAATCTTCATCGATATCCACCAGGAAATACGGCTTGATAAAACTCAGTTCACCCAAGGCCAAGCGCCGCTCGGCGCTATTAAACTCGAAGTGACTCAGCTTCAATTGATTCCATTTCAACAGCTCAGATTGAGTCCGCGCATCTTGTAACTGCAAGTCGTCTACACCAAGCTCACCTTGCATCGCCAACGCAAAAGCCTGTTGCCAGTTTAAACTTAACTGTAAATGTGAACTTAGCTTGGCCGAAATAAGTTCCAATTCGGAGTATTGCGCGATATAGGGTTGGTAATGATTTAGCGCGAGTGCATCAAGCGTGACGTCAAGTTGAGCCTGTTGCTCAGCTAATTGTACCAGCCCTTGCAGCTGCACTTTCCCACCTTGTTGTGCACTCAGCGCTGCCGAAACATTCACCGGCTGTGCCAAACTCGAATCCAGAGGGCCTACATTAAGACTTTTGATCTGCCAGTGATGGCTCAATGCTTGCCCCGAAAAAACTTCGCTCAAAGCCAACTGGGAGTTCTGCGCATGAACCTGTTTAATCCGTACTTGCCAGTCAGGTTGAGAGCCATCATCGCTGGCCTTATCCCTTAAAATCGCAGCAGGCTCTAAATGAGGAGAGCTCTGCGATGATGTCTGAGTCACCAGCAACTGCTCAAGCACATCGAAATGGCCGTCTTGATCGACATTCATCGACAAATTAAGACCTTCGCTATTGACCCTGTCAATTTGAACTTGGCGTGTGGCAAGGTCGACCCCTATATCTTCGACCTGCAATGTTGGCCAAATGATCCAAGCTTTAGCGCCATCATGCGGCGAATTTAGCACCCTCAACTCAGAGAGCTCCAACCGACCTTGCTGAGAGGTAAAACTCATGAAGTCATTCAGATCAATGGATAACCGGCTACTAAAAGCCAGCTTGCCCTTGGCCGAAGGTAAGTGAAGCCAAGGGGAATACCACTTTTGCAGCTCGGCTATCGACAAATTAGCGATGCTCAGTTGGCCATTTAGTTTCTGTTTAGGCCCCTGAAACTGTAGTTCGGCTCGAATTGGACTCTCACCATAAAGTTGGGCCGCCAAACGCACATCTGTGGTTTGATTCATTGCACTGGAAAAAGCACCGAGCTGTAATTGCTGTAACAACAGTAAATGATTTTTACTTTCGGCCTGCCACTGTTCATCAATATTCAAGGCAAACTGCTGCAACGACACACTGGAAAAGCTCACTTCCCAAGGCTTAACAGCTGCCTCTGGCGCATTACTGATAGACCTCGCTGGCTCGACCTCAGCCGCCCCGCTCATTTCCGCCAATAACCTATCGAAATGAAACCACGACAACCAGTCTAAATGCGCTTGTTGATCAAGCATCCCCTTAAACATGCCATCACTAATTTGGATGTCACCGAGGCCAAGCTGCCGTTGACGCAGATCGAGCGCGATACCTTTTAATTTAAGCTGCGCTAAATGACTACGGGTTTGCTGCAGCGCCTGTAAACTCAGCGTATCAATAAGCAACTGGCCCTGCTCCGTAGTCAATTGAAAATCATCTTGGTAATCAATTAAATACTGAGTGCTAAGTTGTAAATTGCCCTGAGTGATGCGCAAATCAGTATAAGGACGAGCAAAGGCGAACGCATTGGCTAACTGAAAGTTCTCTAAACTCACATCACCAGAGATTTGCGAAGCGGGTAAGTCCACATAACCGTTCCACGTTAAGCGCCCCTTATCTCCAATCTGAGCATTCACTTGGTAAGCATTAACGCCCGCACCGGTTTTTTGGCTATAGAAATTCTGTAAGGATAAAGAAACTTCCGAAATATCGAAATCTACTGCTTGCTCAGGTAAATAGTCACTGATCCGCAAACTCGCATCACGTAACAAAAATTTCCCGAATCCAAACCTTGGTAAACTGCGACCAGAGATATCCGTTGGTTCTATTTCGGGTTCAGCGGCTGTCGCAAACAAGCTATCAATATTCAGACGACCATCTTGCAAGCGACTCAAATGAACAAACAAGCCATCGAGCTCAACTTTGTCAAACTGCCAGCGCCAATAAAATAGGGAACTCAGACTGAAATCAATATACAGTCGTTCAAAACCAAGCAGGGGTTGAGATGGCTGAACCGCCAATTCGGCCAAAGAGAATTGGCGTAAAGTTAATGCAAGCTTTAAAGGATGATAACTCAGTGCTTGCACTGAGACCGGATGGCCACTACTGCGACTGAGTTGGCTCTCAATTTGCTGTTTCAATAGCCATGGCAAGAAAGTAAGAGACAACAACAAATACGATATAAAAGTGAGCGCTAAATAGCTGGTTATCTTTTGCCAAGGCCGTAAGGTCTGCCAACGTTTTTTTAGTGGTTTTATCCATCCAACTAAACTCATAGCGCTCCCATAAAACTAACTTACCGCGACTTACTTTTGACTACTAAACAATAAGCGAATACCCAAGCTCACTAACACCAGCCCCATGCTGCGATCAAACCAATGACCCACTTGCAAAAACTTACGCCTGACTCGCTGAGTGCTAAACAACCAAGAGATCATCATAAACCACAAAGCGGTGGCCATAACCATATATAAACCATAGCCTATTTGAACTAACATCGGGGTTGCAGGACTAATCACCACGGTAAATAATGACAAGAAAAATAAGGTTGCTTTAGGATTTAAACCATTGGTCATAAAACCACTGATAAAGGCGCTGCGATCACTGAGTTCTACGGGCGCAGTCTGGTGAAGATCGTGCTCGGTTCGAGCCTTGGAACGTAAGGCATGAAAGCCAATCCATAATAGATAAGCGGCACCTAAACATTTGATTACATTAAACAACCAAATAGATTGTGAAATCACCAAACCAATACCAAGTACCGAATAGACCACATGAATCAAAATACCACAGCCCACCCCCAACGACGTCATAACGGCAGCCCGCCGCCCCACGCCAATACTATTCTTTAATACCACTGCCAAGTCTGGGCCAGGTGAAGCAACAGCCAATAAATGAACCACTACTACGGTCAAAAACTCCATCCAATACATCACATTCCCTCCTGAACAATACTATCTACAAACACAAGCCCAATATCTCCGGTCCAGAGAGTCACAGAGCAAGGCCAAGCTGAGTGAAACTGCTGAATCACGCAGCAAATAAAGCTTTCACAACGATTACTTTTCACAATCATAGTCTGCACCATGGTGCGACAAGCACAACAAGCGCAGCTCCTGGCCATTATACATTGAAGAGCAAGCGTCTCTCCAAACGGCCACCTTCAACCAGCCCTTGGTATTTATATTGAGAAAAACTTGGGTCATTTACTAAACATTAAGCTCTCTTACTCTACAATCAAACAAGCGCTTATTGGAAGTCATACAATGCAAAAAGTACTCATTGTCGAAGACAGTGCCACAGTTTTAAAAATACTACGTCATCTATCACCGATGCTTCGTGATTTAGTTCCTGTTTTTGCCGCCGACTTCGAGCAGGCAAAACAAGCGTATTCGGCACACCCAGAGCATTTCTTTGCGTCTCTCGCTGATTTCAATTTGCCCGATGCCCCTAATGGCGAACTCATCGATTACTTACTTGAACAAGGTTTACCAACCGTTGTTCTTTCAGGCTCATTTAATCAACAGAGCCAATCCTTAATCCATAAAGGTGTGGTTGATTATGTATTAAAAGAAGGTCGTTATGCCTACCAACTTGCCTTCGATTCAATTAATCGACTCTATCAAAATCGCCATACTAAAGTACTGGTTGCCGAAGATTCTGGCTTAGCAAGGAAACACATTTGCAGTTTACTGCAACGCCAATTATTCCAAGTATTTGAAGCCGAAGACGGACCAAGTGCGTATCAACTTTTGCAACAGGAACCTGAGATTAAATTACTGATCTGTGACTACCAAATGCCACACTTAAATGGCTTTGAATTAGTCCAAAAAGTCCGTCACGAAATGACTCAGCGACGGATCAGCATCTTAGGACTTTCTGCGGCGGATGATCCCCAAGTATCAAGTAAATTTATTAAAAATGGTGCCAATGATTATCTGCCAAAGCCCTTTTCCATTGAAGAGTTTCAATGTCGGGTGAACCACTGCCTAAATACTCTCGCCTTGGTCGAAAAACTAGAAAAAGCAGCCTATCAAGATTACTTAACCGTCATCCCCAATCGACGTTATTTTATTGAACATGGCCGAAAACTACACCAAAAGGCTCTTCAGAAAGGCTCGCCACTTGCAATAGCTGTGCTCGATATCGATCACTTCAAAAATTTTAATGATCAATATGGACATGAAGCTGGCGACGCGGTGTTAGTTCACTTCGCCCGCCTACTAAAGTCAGGATTAACAAATTTTTTGTTCGCTAGAACTGGAGGCGAAGAGTTCAATGTCGCCTTAGCCGGATTAAATAACGATCAGGCTTATCAATTACTCGATGCTTTTCGAGCTCAAGTGGCAGCCACTGATTTTTACTACAACGACCAAATCTTATCGATCAGTGTCAGTATTGGCGTAACCAACCAGCACCACGAACATTTAGAAGCTCAGCTCAATTATGCCGACGAATTGTTATATCACGCAAAAAGTGCTGGACGGAATATTGTCGTTGGTGACGAGTCACTTACTCACAAAGAATCACCGGAGTGAGCAAATCATGACTTGTCGAAGCCTTATACGCCTTGTGGCATATAATCATCAAGGTTAATCTCATCAACTTGCGCTGGAGCTAAATAATGCTTGGCGTAATCAAGATAGATCCCCGAACTTAAGAACAAACGGAACACATCTGCGTCAATATGTTGATCTTCACACATGCGACACATAATCATCAACGACTGACTCAACGTTTTACCTTTTTTATAGGGTCTATCAGCGGCGGTTAAAGCTTCAAATATATCCGCCACCGCCATCATCCGGGCCGTGAAAGGCATTTGAGACTTGATCAGCTGTTTGGGATAACCGCTGCCATCCATTTTTTCATGGTGGCCACCGGCGATTTCGGCAACCCGCCGTAAATGATCTGGAAAAGGTAATTTCTCTAACATAATGATGGTTTGCACAATATGATCATTAATTTTATAGCGTTCTTCTTCCGTTAAAGTGCCGCGTGCAATGCTCAAATTATAGAGTTCACCGCGGTTATATTTATATTTAGGAACCTCAAGTTTAAAACCCCAAGGATTATCATCAGCAATTTTTTCATCTTCTCGCCGATAAATAATATGTTCTGGTTTATCATCGATCAGCTTCTCTTTAACAGGCAGTGGCGACACCTCAGCACTACGACGCTCTAACTCCACATGAGATAAACCTAAACGATCATCTAATGTTCTCAACCAAGTTCGTTGGGCAATGCTCTCTAAACGTTCGATGTCATCTACACCAACAAATTCACCGCCAATATTCAACTTGGCAACAAAAGCAAATTCATCGTCTAACACCTGCAGTTCCTGCGCTAGCTGTTGCGCAAGACGCTCCTGCTCTGGCTGGCTAATTCCATCAGCAACTTGCTGCCAATAACGTAGCTGTGCATCTCTTTTTAACACTTCAAAGCGCATTCTTAACTCGTGGATCCGATCATAGATGGTTTCCAATTTAGTGGCTTTGTCCACCACATACTCAGGGGTTGTGACCTTGCCACAATCATGCAACCAACTCGCGATATGCAGTTCTTCCCACTGATGCTCAGTCATGGAAAAATCAGCAAACACCCCTTGTTGTTGCGCAACCGCAGCGCTCGCCAACATTTTTGTTAACTCGGGGACGCGTTGACAATGCCCGCCGGTATATGGCGATTTAGCATCAATTGCACCGGCGGTCAGACGAATGAAAGACTCAAGTAATTGCTTTTGTGATTCCACTAAGTGACTGTTTTCAATGGCAATCGTCACAACACTACTCAAGGCGTCGATAAACGACAGGACTCGAGAAGATACTTCGGTATTTTCGAAACCAAAAGTGGCAATAATACCGACCAACTTATGTTGACGATTAATTAACGGCGACACGACTAAATTCAAGTTTTGCTGTTGAAAATTCAAACGTTCGAATTTGCTGGTGGCAGTCGTCGTAGCATCTAACAAATGCTTTACGAGAGGTTGTGACAAGCTATCAACATAGTCAAACTGCTTGGGCAAAGAGATGGTATTACCAGATTGGGTTTGCAACACAAATTGCTGATCCTGCTTCAACCATATGGCCCCATTGTTCATGTTCGCCACTGTTTGCATCTCTTGGACACTTTTTTCTAATAAGCGAGAGAAGTTACTCTCCTCACCGAGCATGGTTGAAACATCGGCAAACTGTTGAATGGTTTTCTTTAATTGTTCGGTAATTTTACTCAGCTGATCCACCTCCAATACGACCGAGTTCACGGGTACAGTGGCATCGAAATTGAAGGCCATGATCGCTTCACTTTGTTTCATTAACGCCCGTAACGGCGTAGCAACTAAGCGCGAGGCATACCAAGCAACAGGTAGCGAAATTAAAATAATGATAATGCTAAATATGACCGACTGATCACGTATCGCTCTTACGTCCATTAACAGCTCATCTTCCGGAGTGACCAAACCTAAATACAGATTTTCTAAGCCTTGTTCATTCCCAGAGCGAGCCCCCGCCAGCTTCAATTCGATCACATTTCCCATCCACTGTTGATCTTGATAGTCAAACAGAAAGCTTTCTCCAGAAACTAAATTCGCTTGCTTAGTTAAACAAGACAGTACCCCTAAGTCTTGCTGTTCAAGTTTTGGTAAAACCACCGCTGCGTCACTCACTTGCAAGTGTTCACTAATCCACGACGGTTGTTGATGGGCTAATACCGAAAAATCTTGATCAAACATCACCAACTGCGAAGATCCACTGATAATATTTTTTTGCAGGCTGGAAGATACACTGGCCAGTGTAATATCTACCCCTACGACCATCGATTGACTGGTATTTGCGGTGGCGAGGGTCACCCCGACCTCATTGGTGGTATAAAACACATAGGGTTTGGTTGTCGCCAAACCAGGCTTACTCATCGCCAGCTGATACCATGGCCGCTCACGAGGATCTAACTGATAATTTCGGGTGTGCGAATCAACTAAGGTCTGCATTTTTTTGTTATAAAAAGTCAAACTCGATTTTCCCGCCACCACTTTGGTGACTAATACCACAGCGCCTAAGGGCGCCTTTAGTTGGCGATGCTTTTCTAGGGTATCCAGCGGACGAACTAAATAGAAGTCACCGTTTTGATACCCCAGATAAGCCGCCGATAAGCCCCGCTGCTGGTTCAGGCTGGCATACAGCATCGGTAACCAACGCAGCTCTTGTTGATCAAGCTGCTGCATACTTAAATCCAGTGCCGCTAAATCGCGGATGAAATGCTGCGCCGGATAAATAAGCCCCTCTAATTCAGACACCGTAGCGTTCCCAACTTGCTCAAAGGCATGGGCCTGATTTTTACTCACAATATCGCTGGTATGGTAATAATTGAGCGCCCCTATCACCACGCCGCTCATAATCAACATAAACATCATTACGCACACCAGGTGAATGTGAAAAGAAAATCGCCAAGCGGGTTTTTCACTTATATTTTGATTTGTGTTCATGATCGATCCATCAATAAAGAGCTCTGTCCTAATTGATAACTATCGCAACATGAGCCAATACAGGCAAGTACAACCCGTCGTTAAATTGATATGTAACCAAAAAGGTTCATTCATCAAACCCAGCCTGATAGTCAATCAATCGCGTGATAAACCAACAAATTAATCCCATGGCTATGAATCCTTTAGGTAAGCATTCCGCTTTACGGTTATAATCAACACACATTCATCATATGAGAGTAACAACTTGCAGTTTTCCGAACTTGGCTTAGATCCTCGCTTAAATAAAACCATTGAGCACTTTGGCTTTGCCGAGGCAACCGAAATACAGGCTAGAGCGATTCCAGCAGCCATTGCAGGAAAGGATCTGCTCGCATCTTCAAAGACTGGCTCCGGTAAAACCTTAGCTTATCTGCTACCCGCAATGCAGCGGATGTTAAAAACCAGAGCACTTTCCAAACGAGATCCTCGGACCTTGATCCTCACTCCTACACGCGAGCTAGCTAAACAAGTATTTGCGCAACTGCGCCTCTTGGTTGCCAATACGCAAACGCGAGCTTGCTTAATCAGCGGTGGAGAGAATTTTAATGATCAAAGTAAAGTCTTGCGCAAAGACCCGCATATTATTGTCGCCACCCCCGGCCGTTTAGCAGACCATTTGAGTAAACGTCATTTATATCTAGAAGGTTTAGAACTGCTGATCCTAGATGAAGCCGATCGAATGCTCGATCTCGGATTTGCCGAACAATTAAATATTGTTGACCAAGCAGCCAACCATCGTAAACGTCAAACCTTGATGTTCTCGGCCACTTTAGATGATGCTGCGATTAACTCTTTCGCCCTCAAGCTGCTTAATGAGCCAGAGCGGATTGCCGTTGGCTTTAGCTTTACTCAACACCAAGACATTAGCCAACATTTTGTATTAAGCGATAACTTGGAACAAAAACAGTTACAGTTAAGCCACTTACTGCAACAGGCGCATTTAAAACAAGCCATTGTCTTTACCGCCACTCGTGCCGACACTCAGCGCTTGGCCGAAGAGTTTAACCAACAAGGCTTAAAATGTGCGGCTTTGAATGCAGATCTCAACCAAGGGGCTCGCAACAAAATTATGGATGAGTTTAGTCGCGGCCATCAACAAGTCTTGTTTACCACCGACTTAGCCTCTAGAGGCTTAGACATTGTGCAAGTTTCCCACGTCATCAACTTTGATATGCCAAAACATGTGGAAGAATACGTGCATCGTATCGGTCGCACCGGGCGCGCGGGTAACTCAGGCACCGCCTATTCCTTGATAGGGCCAAAAGATTGGCAGAGCTTTAAAAGCTTAGAAGCCTTATTGGAACAAAAAGTTGATTTCAGCCTACTTGAAGGGGCTGAGTTAAAGGCCAAGTTTAAAGGCTTACGAGCACCAACGAAGAAGCAAATGAAACACAAAGCCCAGCCTGCGGCGAACAAAAAGCGCGGCGCAATTAAAAAAGACAAAGTAATAAAATCGAATCGAACCTTTGATGTTGGCACCGATATGGGTGATGCCCCCATTGTTCGCCAGAAGAAAAGCGATTAAATTCAAGTTGTTCAGGGTACCACTAATTCTTTAGCCGTACCCTGCGGCTAGCTTTTTCAATCAAGTGTCCGTAGACTTGGCAGCATCTCAAATGAAAAAGATTCTTATTTAAACTATGGATTCAGCCTCAGTCTCTCCGACTTTTACTTGGGCAAGCATTCGCCAACAAATTTTCCAATACAAACGGCCGCTCGCTTATGCTCACTTGATTGCCATCATCGCGACCTTGGTCAGCGTACCAATCCCGTTAATGATGCCGCTACTGGTTGATGAAGTGCTACTTAAGCAACCGGGAACCGCCGTTGCGATAATGCAAACACTGCTTCCCGAAGTTTGGCACAAACCCAGTGGTTATATTCTAACGATTTTGGCCCTAGTGATTAGCCTGCGACTACTATCTTTAATTGTTGGAGTACTACAATCTAGACAATTTACTTTCATCGGCAAACAGATCAGTTTTTTAATCCGTCAACGTTTAGTCGAACACCTACCCAAAGTTCAGCTCCGAGAATATGAAACTCAAGGCTCCGGTGGGATCAGCGCCCGTTGCATCACCGATGTGGAAACCTTGGATAAATTTATTAGTGAAAGCCTGTCAAAGTTTTTAGTGGCGGTGCTCACGATCATCGGTACTGCGGCAATTTTACTTTGGATAGATTGGCAGCTAGGGCTGATTATTCTGCTGCTTAACCCAGCAGTCATCTATTTTTCTCGATCTTTTGGTAAGCATGTTAAAGAACTTAAAAAACAAGAAAACGCAGCCTTTGAGGCTTTTCAATTAGCCTTGATTGAAACCCTAGACAGCATTCAACAATTACGCGCAAGCCAGCGCGAAGACCATTACTTCTCACGGGTGGTCACCGCAGCCAGCCAACTCAAAGATCATGCGATCGCTTCGCATTGGAAGACCGATGCGGTTAATCGTTTAAGCTTTACTGTCTTCTTAATTGGTTTTGAAGTGTTTCGCGCCGTAGCCATGCTGATGGTGATATTTTCCGGTTTAACGGTTGGCCAAATCTTCGCTGTATTCGGCTACCTTTGGTTTATGATGGGCCCCGTTCAAGAAATACTCAATATTCAATACAGTTACTTTAGTGCCAATGCAGCGATGGCAAGACTCAACCAAATATTTGAGTTAAAGCAAGAACCTCGTTACCCCTGTCAAGTAAATCCCTTTAGCCAATCGCAAGCGCCCGACATTCGTTTTGAAGATCTTTGTTTCAGTTACACGGCCGAAAGCCCTGTATTAAAAAACATTAATATTCAGCTCCCCGCAGGGAAAAAAGTGGCCATCGTATCGGTAAGTGGAGGCGGAAAATCAACCTTGGTCAACTTACTGTTAGGTCTCTACCAAAAAGACAGCGGTCAAATTTATTTTGCAGGTCACCCTATTGAATCCGTTGGTTATGCCACGGTCCGTAGCAATATCGCCACAGTATTACAGCAACCGATCTTATTTAATGCCAGCGTTAGAGAAAATCTCAATATGGGGCAACAACATAGCGACCGCGAATTATGGCAGGCCCTAGCGCTCGCAGAACTGAAGACCACCACCAAAAAACTACCTGAGCAATTGGATACGATCGTAGGGCGCAGCGGTGTACGTTTATCTGGAGGACAAAAGCAACGTTTAGCGATTGCCAGAATGATTTTAGCAAAACCTGCGGTGGTGATTCTAGACGAAGCAACATCGGCCCTAGATACCGAGACCGAAGCGAAGGTTCACCATAATTTACAAGGATTTTTAGATAATCGTAGCACCTTGATTATTGCTCACCGTTTAAGCGCTATCAAACAGGCCGATCTAATTTATGTGTTGGATGATGGGCAAATTAGCCAAGTAGGCGAACACCAACAACTGATCCAACAACAGGGCCTATATCAAACCCTTTATCAGCACCAAACCGAGTGAGACTAGCCAAGGGCGAGCGCAACTCGCTGTAAATATTCCTCTGGACTCAGCTCTACCTGTTCAAGGTACGCAGATAAAGCCTGCTCAGCTGGCTGACCACCAGGATAGCGTTGTTGGCTAATCACCAACTTTTGCTGCTGACGTTGCTCCAATTTTAATTCATGCTGTAATAACAGATCATATTGACGTTGGCTAATCAAGGGCTTCACTACGCTGCGGTAATCCCGAAATTGCTTCAGCTTTTGTTCGCTATCGTCAATATTTCGTTGTAAGTAATCAAGATTGACCATCCATCGCTGCTGCTTACAAAATCCTAACCAAAGTAGCAAATTAACATTGCATTGATATTTATTTTGTAAGGACAAACACAGGCTTTTTACCTCAGGCGCAGCATAAACTTGTAGGGAGTAACGCCAAAACTGATCGACGATGACCTGCTGTTCCGGTACTAAAGAAGATTCTTGCATCATAGTCTAACTCACTCCATGTCAAACCAATTTAAGTAATATTCTTATGCCTGATCAAAAGCTAAAAAAGCTAAAAATCTGCTAATTACCAAAGTCCTACCCTAACAAAGTGGCTAACTATCTGACAACTCTTGAACTATTCCTTAATCAAACGAACTGTAAAGAAAAAAAAACGCCATCTGAAAGATAGCGTTTTGACTAAAAATCTTAACTGTACGATTTAAATGGCAGTTACATTTTCAGCTTGAGGGCCTTTTTGACCTTGTACCACTTCAAAAGTCACCGCTTGACCTTCAGCCAAACTACGACGACCGTTACCATTGATCGCGCGAAAGTGAACAAAAACGTCCGGACCTTTCTCTTGAGCAATAAAACCAAAACCTTTTTCGTCGTTGAACCATTTCACGGTTCCTGATAATACCTGACCTGACATTATCGTCCTCTCATATATCATGTGCAAATTAACGTATTAGCTAGGCAAGCCAGCGACAAAAAGTTAACCACACCTAAAATAGACAGGCTAAAACCTTTGACATATCAACAAGCATTGCTACAGCGCATTACATTCTCTACTAAATACTCAATCAGTGCATCTTTTAATCAACTAGTTACGGCTTAATTTTGATTAAATGCATAATAAGAGTACTTAGATTTAATACGCTAGCAAAGAGATGAGCAAAAAACAACCAGGTATAGACGAAAGTTAATCGACTCCTCTCTCTAACAGTGGCCAAATCACCTTCTCTAAGCCGGCTATTTTTATTTCTAATGCAAAGGCCATCAACTGACCCAGCTCACCTTCTGGAAAACCATCTTTATTGAGAAACCATAATAAATATTCTTCGGGGAGCATGATAATCTCTCTCCCAGCATATTTGCCAAAGGGCATTTTATGCCGGGCTATTTTGACTAACATCGCCTTATCAAAAGGCTCACAGGGATTCAAATTCTGTTCATTCATTGTTCAACTAACTCTTAGGACGATCCAAATTAGTTCACATTATGCTAGCCTGCTATTTTGTACAATCAATTCAAACAAGGATCTTTAATGTTAAAGAGTAACGAGTACTTTAACGGGCAAGTGAAATCTATTGGCTTTGCAGGGAAAGAAAAGCCTAGTTCAGTCGGCGTGATGGCTGTGGGTGAATACGAATTTGGCACCGCCGAAGCAGAGTTAATGGTGGTTGTATCGGGTGAATTGATCGTCAAACTCCCCGGAGAACAGGAATGGCGAAGCTTCAAAGACGGTCAACAATTTAATGTGCCCGGCAATGCAAAGTTTCAATTGAAGGTACCTTGCGAAACTGCCTATTTGTGTGTGTACGGCTAGGTCTTGATGATGAATAAAGATCCCGACTCTCTTCTAAAAAAGCGCCCAGCACTGATCCACTCCGAGCATTTGCAAGTAAGTTCGCATGTGCAGCGCGAAGAAGGAGACTGGATCTTACATACCCTGATGATCAGCAATTACGATGTGCCCTTTATCTACAAGCGCAAACAACGATATAAAAACTTAGTCGGGGCGAGAGTCAATCTAAGTTATTATCCGAGTACGCAAAGTCGTGGCGGATTTGATTTTGAGATCATGAAAGTGGTGCGTCTACGACGTAGCTAAATGCTGCAAGCGACTCGCACCAGCCAAGCCTTCCAAAATAGGGCACTCTGGCCGCTCTCCACCATGGCAACAATCGACCATCGCCGTAAGACTCGATCGCAACTGCTGTAATTGCTGAATCCGCTGTTCCACCTCTTTAAGATGTTGCATGGCGATAGTTTTCACCTCCGCAGCATGACGTTGCTGATCACCATATAGAGAAAGCAGCTGTTTACTTTGCGGCAGGCTAAAACCAAGTTCTCGGCAATTCCCAAGAAATTGCAAATGACCAAGTTGTACAGGCTGATAATAACGATAGCCATTGTCGCCTTTAAGCGCCTCGACCAAGCCAATATCATGATAGTAACGTATTGTTTTCACCGACAAGCCCGTGAGCTTAGCCACTTCACCAATCTTATACATCTGTCTCTCCTTGAGGGGCATGCCAATACTTAAGCCGTAAAGCATTGCCGACCACACACACCGAGCTTAAGGCCATAGCTCCGCCCGCAAATGCCGGATTAAGCCAGCCCATGGCGGCAATCGGTACGCCAAGTAAATTATAGATAAAAGCCCAAAACAAATTTTGTTTTAAGATCCGCCAGGTTTGTCTGGCCAAGGCAATAGCCTGAACAATCAACAAGGGATCATCACGCATTAACACCACATCTGCCGAATTTAGCGCGATATCACTACCGCCACCCATGGCTATACCAACATCTGCTTGCGCCAGTGCCGGCGCATCATTCACGCCATCCCCCACCATCATCACGGTCGCCTGCTGAGCCTGTCGTTGTTTAATCTGCGCTAACTTTTGTTCGGGCAGTAGCTCCGCGTGCCAGTCATCAATTCCCAAATCACTGGCTAAACTCCGACTCACCTGTGAGGCATCACCACTCAACATGCTGACTTTAAGCTTAAGCCGTTTTAACATTGCAACCGCTAACTTGGCACTAGGACGTGGTACATCAGCAAAAGCCAGAGCAGCAAGTAGTCGCTGCTGATTCGCCACATATACCACCGTGAGGCCTCGTTGCAAACATTGTTCAGCTATATCTAACTGAGCTTGGCCAAGTACTATACCTTGCTGTTCAATGAAGCGCTGATTTCCGAGATAAAGCCGATCCTCAAGCTGCTCACCTTGAGGCAGTTGTAGCAACTGCGCTTCGATGCCAAGTCCCGGATAACTATTAAAATAATCTAATGCGAATAGCTGTTGCGAGTCAGCTGCCGCGATCATCGCCGCCGCTAAGGGATGTTGACTCCCTTGCTGTGCACTGGCGCATAAGCGCAGTAAATCGCTGTCGGCCAGTTCACTGAAATTATGGCTGTTCACTAATTTAGGCTGACCTTCACTCAAGGTACCGGTTTTATCGAGCAATACCTGTTCCACTTTATGACTCAGCTCTAAGGCCTGAATGTTTCGATATAAGATCCCTAGTTTCGCTCCCCGCCCTGTGCCAGCCACCAACGCAGTTGGCGTAGCTAAACCTAAAGCACAAGGACAGGCTATCACCAGCACCGAGACCGCCGCTAACAACCCTTGAGCCGGCTGGCCAAGAAGACTCCAAACCAACAAAGTTGTGAGCGCAACCAATAAGATAGCAGGCACAAAATAATGGCTGATTTTGTCGACTAAGCTTTGGATCGGAGCCTTACCCGATTGTGCTTCACTTACCAATTGAATAATTTTACTCAAGGTGCTATCGCGGTTTTCAGCACTCACAGTGACCTTGAGTAAACCCGAGCCGTTGATGCTACCAGCCAGTACTCGATCTCCCACTTGCTTCTTCAAGGGTAGGCTTTCTCCGGTAATCACCGCTTCCGACACTTCACTGCTGCCCCACAGTACATCGCCATCGGCGGCTAAAACTTCTCCCGGCTTCACCAAGATGATATCTGCCACCTTTAAGCTTTCAACCGATACTTGTTCAGCAATGCCTTGCTCATTTAAACGCAGCGCTTGCTGGGGGCTTAAATTAACTAACTCGGCAATATTGCTAGCCGCTTGGTATTTGGCCCGTTGCTCCAGGTATTTACCGAGTAAAATAAGGCTAATAATCACTGCGGCCGCTTCAAAATATAGATGCCCCGTTTGACCACTTTGCCACAGATAAACACTGTACCCATAGGCGGTGCTGGTTCCCATCACCACTAAGGTATCCATTGAACTACTACCGCGCTTTAAGGCTAACCAGGCACCGCGATAAAAAGGCAAGGCAATATAAAACTGCACTGGCGTGGCCAGTAACCACTGCCATAAGGGCGCTAAAGTGAGGGAAGAAAGCAACATTGGAAGTAATAAGGGTAGTGATAACAACAAACTAAACAATAAGCGCCAAGGAATAACAGCTTGCTGAACATGCCCTTGCACTTCATTTTGCGCTTGCTGAACCGCAAAACCGCAGTCAATGATGGCTTGTTTCACCGCACTCAGATGCTGAGCCTCAGGCAGTATGTCGATGCTCAGTTGATTTAAGGCTAAGTTAACACTCACTTTATCAACCCCTGGCAGTTGATTCAGTGCGCTTTCTAACTTCGTCACACAACTTGCACAATTAAGACCAGTAATCTGCCAGATATGATGCTCGAAGGGGATCTCAAAACCTTGGGCACTCAAGGCTTGACGCAGCGCTGGTAGCACCGAAATTTGTGCTGAGCGGATCCGCACCTGATTCAAGGCTAAATTAACACTGCCCTCTTCTACCCCAGCTTGCTCGGCTAAGATCCCTTCAACTTTTCGTACACATCCAGCACAGCGTAAACCCTGTAAAGGAAACACCAGTGAAGCACTCATCATCAACGCCCTAAATTAACCTCGTGATGAGTATAGTGTTAACCCTCCCATAACGGGAGGGTCAAGCGAAATTTTTAGCCTGTTCGAAGTAACCTAAAATTAATTGACGCTGTTCGGCATGGTTCACTACGGGTAAGGGGTAATCAATATACCGCTTATTTTTATTCGCCCAAGCATGGGGTTGATGCACATACTTACCAGGAA
Source organism: Agarivorans sp. QJM3NY_30 (assembly GCF_050870855.2). GTDB lineage: Bacteria > Pseudomonadota > Gammaproteobacteria > Enterobacterales > Celerinatantimonadaceae > Agarivorans. The sequence continues at coordinate 3,743,369 of NZ_CP194038.2, forward strand.
TATCCGCTAGCTCAGGTACCCATTGGCGAACAAATTTACCTTCTGGATCGAAACGTTGGCCCTGAGTGGTCGGATTAAAAATACGAAAATAGGGTTGAGCATCGGTACCCGTAGACGCCGCCCATTGCCAACCGCCATTATTCGACGCGAAGTCGCCATCAATTAAATGCTGCATAAACCAACGCTCACCCAGCCGCCAATTGAGCAGCAGATCTTTACTTAAAAAACTCGCCACGATCATCCGCAAACGATTGTGCATCCAACCCGTCTGATTTAACTGGCGCATCGCTGCATCAACAATCGGATAACCCGTTTGTCCCTGCTGCCAAGCCTTTAGCAAGTCTTGATTCTCATGCCAGGGGATCGCCTCGGTCCAACCGATAAAGGCATGAGACATCGATAAACGTGGATTTGCAGCCAGTAAGTGGCGGTAAAATTCACGCCAAATAATCTCACTTAACCAGCAAAATGCGCCCCCCTCAGGTTCAACTAAACAGTGGGGATGGTCTAATAATAAACGAGCCAGACATTGTCTTGGACTTAACATTCCTAAGGCCAAATAAGCGGATAATTTACTGGTGGCAGGCTCAGCTGGAAAATCACGCAGCTGTTTATAAGCAGTTGCTTGACTCGCGCTAAATTGTCTCAGCTGAGTAATGATCGCCTCATCATCCACTGCCCAGGCACTGCTATCTACTCGCGGATAATTAATGTCAGGGATTGCTGCTGAGTGAGCCAGCAAATGTCTAATGCCTGTACTCAAGCGACGACTAACCAGCGCAGTTGGGCTGCGTAGTGGGCTCAGCTCGCTTTCACTCAAGTGAGCCAACCAGGCTTTGCGAAACGGCGTAAACACTTTAAAGAAATTACCCGCTTGAGTTTTCAGTGAACCAGGCGCAATACCACACTCGCCATGATACTGACACCATTGAACATTGACGGCTAACAATTGCTGCTGGCATGCTTGGTCACGGCGCTGCTCATTCAGCTCATATTGGTAATGACTGTGCGCAGCAACTATTTGATATTGCTGACACAGCTCAGTCAAACATTGTGGAACATCGCTAAAATGCGGACATTCTCGTAACACCAGTGGGATATTTAAAGCCGCGAGCTCTCTTTGCAAAACTTGCAAACGTCGCCCAATCAAATCGGCTTGAATTGGTGCCATTGCATGCGCCTGCCATTGCTCAGGGCAGCCAATATAAATGGCTAACACATCCCTGCCCTCGGCAATCGCAGTGCTCAGCGCTTGATTATCTTTAATTCGTAAATCGTTTCTAAACCAAACCAAATGGGTGGCCATGGGATCCCTTTCGCGATTATTATATTCAAGCTGTACTACGTAGCGACTCACCAAATTGATCAGCCGCTTAAGCGATTCGCCCATTGTTCGACTAAGAACCCAGACCTGAATTATCTCGACAGCTTATTGCTCGTACAACTCCAAAGGTAAACCGTCAGGATCATGAAAAAAACTAAAACGTTTTTGGGTATAGGGGTCGACTCGAACAGGTTCAACCGCGATTTGGTGCTGAGCCAAATGGCCAATCGCCTGATCAATATTTTCCACCGAAAAAGCCAGATGTCGCAGGCCTTGCGCCTCTGGGTAACTTGGGCGTAATGGCGCACCAACAAAGGAAAACAACTCAATTTGACGACCGTCAGCCAAGGCTAAATCGAGTTTGTAAGAATGACGCTCGGCTCGATAATGCTCAGCCACAATCGTCAAGCCCAAAATTTCACTGTAAAACTGTTTAGAGCGGCTATAGTCAGAACAAATAATCGCAATGTGATGGATCCCCTGAAACATACTGAATTCTCTCCTATTAATAATTATCGATTCAAGCAAACAAAACTCATGTAATGAGCCACGAGGCTAAATAGCAACCCTTAAAATCAACGACTAAATGTACTTTAGTCTGCAAATTAAACTCAGAATGAAACAATGGGAGCTAGCTAGCATTATCACAAGGACCCGCCCCTGCCTCGAACAAGTCCCTAAAAAAAGTAGGACAGAGAAATAATTCACTAAAAAAACCATTAAAAGCAACCAACTTTAGAATAAACAATGCCGTGGTGCTGGATAAGCTCATAATATTCCATCTGGTCGGAGTTGTAGCAAAGCCTTGACTTGCCTAAGATGCGCCAGCAAATTCCAATCAATAATATAAAAGCTGCGCTAACCATCGGCAAAAGCTCCTACTTAGAGACCATTTCTCAATGAATAAACGTATATTAGGCCTAATGTCTATTAGTGCTTCATTAATCAGTGCCCACAGTCTGGCGGCAGGCTTTCAACTCAACAGCCAATCTGCGACAGGGATTGGTCGTGCATTTTCCGGTGATGCGGTGATCGCCGATAACGCCTCCGTATTATCGCGTAACCCTGCTTCAATGGCCATGTTTGATAGCCCAGCCTTGTCACTGGGCCTCACCTATGCCGATATTGATGTCACGATTAAAGACGTGAACTATGGTCCCATCAACTATGGCAGTGAGCGCGACGCTGCAGAAGATAAAGTCATTCCCAATGCCTATTACATCCATCCGATCAATGAACGTTTAGCGATTGGGGTAGCCGCCTTTAGTAATTTTGGTACCGGCACCGATATTAGTGCACTCAACAACAGTGGCGCAGCAGTGACTCCGGTTGATTTATTCGGTAAAACCGAAATTGTCACCATGAACTTTAATACCAGCCTATCTTATCGAGTGAATCAACAACTAAGTGTGGGTGCAGGCCTTGACTTGATTTACGGTGAAGGCACCCTCAACCGAACGGGTGAAGTGATTGGTGGCAGCACAGTGCAAAGCACTTTAGTTGATGTCGAAGCCGATGGATGGGCGATTGGCGGTATTGTCGGCGCAACTTATGAGTTCAATGATAAAAACCGCTTAGGCATGAGCTATCGGATCAGCCCCGAGTTTGTCGCTGAAGGAAAAGTTAATTATGGCGGTCAAAGTTACGATGAAATCCATATTCCACTGCCCAATATCTTGCAAATTGCCGGCTACCATGAATTAAACCCACAGTGGGCGGTTCACTATACCGCGCAACATACCAGCTGGAGTGATTTTGATCACATTACCGTTACTGGCTCTCAAGCCGAGCAAACCGTAAAAAGCTACCAATGGAAAAACTCATGGCTATTTAGCCTGGGAGCCACCTATCAGATCAACAGCAAATGGACCGCCCGCGCGGGTTACATGTATGATCAAGGCGTGGTCGATGAGTTAAGTTCCTTATCCATCCCTGATTCCGACCGTAACTGGTATACCGCTGGCGCTACCTACCACCTCAGCCGTCATAGTAGCATCGACTTCGGTTTAGCCTTGGTTCGAGGGGAAGATGTTGAAGTCAAAGAAAACAGTAGTATTCCAGGGCTTGGTCAAGTCGTTGGCCACACCCGCTCCAACGCAGCTTATTACTCGATGCAATACAACTACTCTTTCTAAGTTAAACCAAGCGATGATGAGCGAATTCATCATCGCTGCACCAGCTCTGCCCTTCCTTTTCGATCGGTGAACTTTATCGTTCAGCAATACGTATTAATGCCATAACTCACCAAACACTAGCGATTGTATATGCATGCTCTGGTCATCGGCGGCTCAGGCGGTATTGGTTTGGCATTAGTCAAACAGCTGTGCCAAGACCTTCGTTTTACTCGCATTAGCGCCACTTGGCATTCACACCCTGCCAACTACCAACATCCAAAACTCCATTGGACACAACTAGATATCCGCAAAGAAAATGATATCTCAAAGCTGTTTGCCGACATGACACAACTCGATTGGCTAATTAATAGCGCGGGTCTACTACACAATTCAGCACTTAGACCAGAAAAAAGTCTCGCTGAATGTCACAGTGAAGCCTTTATGCTCAACATGCATATCAACGCACTGCCCTGCATCTTGTTGGCAAAACATAGCGCTAAGTTACTCAAACAAAGCAAAACAGCGATATTCGCGAGTATTTCAGCTAAATTAGCTTCCATTGAAGATAATCGTATCGGCGGCTGGTATAGCTACCGTTGTGCCAAGGCGGCACAAAATATGGCGCTGAAAAGCATTAGTATCGAATGGCGGCGCAGCCATCCAAATTGCTGTGTTGCAGCACTGCATCCCGGCACCACCGATACCCCGCTATCCCAGCCTTATCAAAACAATGTACCCGCAGCACAATTGTTTACGCCCGGGCAAAGCGCCAACTATCTATTGGCAATACTACACCAACTCAAAGCCTGTGATAGTGGTCAATTCTGGTCTTGGGATGGGCAAAAACTGCCATGGTAAACTGCGTGTTCAGCATTTGTTGACACTAAGTTTAAGCCTAAACAAAAAATCCCTGATACTGCTTAGGAGTTAAGGCCAGCCGTTTCTTAAAGTTACGTTGAAAATGACTTTGATCGGCGAAACCGAGCTGTAAGGCGGTATCGGCTATACTGTTACCGGTGCGTAATAAGGCTTTGGCTTGATTGATCCGTTGATTCAATTGAAAAGCATGTGGTGATAAGCCATAAACTCGCTTAAAGCTTCTAACCAAATGGTAGCGGCTTAAACCTGCGACATCAGCTAATTCACTTAAACTAACAGTCTCCGCCAACTGATCTTGAATACACTGTTGCACCCTTGCCAGCTGAGGTAGCGCTAAGCGCTCAACATCAGAACGTAAACCCTGTTTAGCGCTAAATTGCTGCTCAAAAAAACCGATCAGCAACTCTTCTTGTAATAAAAGCGCCTGCTCCTGGGCAATACGATTAAACAACTGCGAAATAGCTCGATAACTGGCCCCGCAACTCAAATAATCCTGGCCAAAGGCATGGTAGTCAGTTGCCGGTTTGGCCAACATTTCAGCTTGTAGTTGACCCACCCACCGACTATCTACAAACAACATCCGGAAGGACCAAGCACCTTGTTTTGGGTTGCAAGAATGAACATCGCCAGGATTAATCGTGACGACCTGCCCTTGCTGAATACGATGCAGCTGACGCAAGTTCTGGTAGTTTGCCTCTCCAGCGTCAATCACACCAAAAGAAAACTCATCATGAGAGTGACGGTGGTAGCAAGCCCGCGATTGGTAAGCCTGACGCAATTCCACGCTAGGTAAACCAATACTGCGTTTCAACATCACTTTCTCGCTTGACGCCATTCCCCCTCCATCTGCAAGTCGATTAGACCAGTAAGCAGAATTACCAAAACCAAGAACACACCGATAACACCAATAAGCTTGCCATCAACAAATTAAAGCCGCGCATCCGCCGCGGAGTCGCTAAAAAGGAGGAAATTAAGGTGCCAAGCGCAGCCCAAGCACCCACCCCAAGTAAACACACGATAAAAGAAACCAGACAAAAAACCAACAAGTAATAAAATGCTGGCTGCTGGCTCGATACAAACAAACTTACACCAGACATCGCCACCAGCCAGGCTTTAGGATTGAGGCCTTGAACCAAAACCCCCTCCAGCAATTTTGGAGGCATTGCTAAGCTGAGTTGCGCTGTTTGACTCACTGGCGCAGCGCCAATGCGCAAGGCCATGTACAATAAATATGCCGCCGCAAGATATTGCAATATGGGGTTCAACAATGGCATCACCAAGCTGAGGCTATTCAAACCAAGCCCTGCCAGCAGCACCACACCACTGTAACTTAAACTGGCACCAAGCACATGCGGTAGTGCGCGACGAAAACCAAAATTTACCCCGGCACCCGTCGCGATAATATTAACCGGTCCCGGCGTTATCGCCCCAATCAAGGCAAACAAAAACATCGATACAAACACACTCATCTCGTTCCTCCCCATTCAATGCGTCACGCTAACATAGAGGATCGCCTCAACGTTTTATTGAACAAAATTGCGCTAAGTTATCGACCGATGAGAAAGCTATCGAGAAAAACACTGCGTTAGTTATCACTTCTGCGCCACTTCGCTTGCGCGCTGCGAACAGTCTTTTTATGGTGAGAACAACACAATAATAAAGGAACACCCTATGAAATTTGCGACGACCAATATCGCCGAACTTAATTTGTTATTACAGTTTGATAGCAGCAGCCTGCAAACTGGCATTAAAGTTCACCAAGACGCCCCTTCAGAGTTAGTTGCAGCCGCCCAAAGCCTATTTGACAAGGGGCTAACCACGCTCCCCGATGGCGGGTATCTTACCGATTTAGGCGTTGAAGTATTGGAGCATGGGCAAAGACTACTGGCGGTTCTGAACACCAAACCAGAACACGAACCCGCTTAAACAAATCTCAAATATTTGACAGCCAAGCAGCAAAAAGCTTGGCTCTATTTTCAATTAAAAATCCATCATCACCCAATCCATTTCTGCCGCTCAGCTTCAATTTAAATCATCAAAAACTGACTCCTCATCTATACATTTACACAAGTGAAGATGAAGACTCGTTTAGTCATTGATGTTACATATCAGACAACAGGCACGACATAAATTGCTTACTGTCATCCATTTCCCCTTCCACTAAATGACGGATTTGAAGCGCACCAAGGGTATCAAAAACCGCCCCTCTCGCTAATACTTGCTTTATCATTAACAGCATTTGCAATTGCGATGAAATCAAAATGGAATTAATTTCATGGTCAACAAGCAATTTCAGTGCATGACACTCAGAAATAAACGAACTAGAAACAAATGCCTTCAAAAGTTAAATGCTCGCGAGGGAGCAGAAGTCGATTTGTATGTTTTACATGGCCAGAATTTATTTCTGTTTGGCTCGCACAACAAAGATCCCGAGGGTTGAAAAAAAAGATAAGCCAGAAATTGAGAAGCTTAGGCCGACATGATTTAGCCCAAGAATGACTCATTTCATCTTTCGGTCTTGTGAATCAATATGGCGGGCTAGTACTCGACGTAAAAAACATCGTGATTTTAGCCTCAGATATGCATAAAAGTGGCAATTTATTTACTTAAAACGAGGAAGAAAACCCTTAACCATTGAAAACCCTTCAGGAAAAGCATATGCAATGTCGATCGTAGTTGGTTTTCTATTCATTTTTCCCTGACTCCTGCTAGAAAAGTCTCGTTTAGAAGCGATTGCTATGGCTAATGGCTAATGGCTAATGGCTACCAAGCCTGCCCCGCTTTTAGCTTATTAATGAGCTCAGTAAGTATTGACGCATGGGTGAAAGATTTAAGCTTATGCTCCGATCCAGAAGTCGACAAAATCGCGATGTATGGTTACGCCACTGAACCCGCGAAGATCGCCAAGCTGATTGCAACACGCAATTCAAGTAGCAAAACTCATGCTCTAAAATCTAATCATTCAGGTTGATGTTATATCACCCACTACACCAAGAACTTTCGCCAGATAACAGCAAGCACGGCTTGCTTCGCTACCAGATAATTGAGGCATGACAGTCGGCAGAAGCCGCATCAGCCTAATACCGCTGTTCATTGACAGAATTTACGCTATGCGTTTTGCTGCTTTCTCGCGCAGTCTTCTGCGCTCTTGCTCACTCACAAAAGCCATTTTTAAGCCATTACTTTGTAACAGTGCCATTTGCTCATCAGCAAAACCTAAGATCTCTCGGGCAATCCGATACTCATCAGACAATTCAATAGCCGAGACTCCGGGATCGTCAGTATTCAGGCTAGCTCGAATACCCGCCGCTAAAAAAGCTTTTAGAGGGTGCTGGCTTAAGTCAGCCACGGTATTGGTTTGAAAATTTGATGACAAACAGGCCTCGACGCCTATTTTATGCTTCGCCACATATTCCATTAACTTCGGATCTTCGATGATCTTCACTCCATGACCAATACGCGTCGCGCCTAACTCGCGAATCGCCTGCCAAACACTCTCTGGCCCAGCAGCTTCACCAGCGTGCACAGTGATCGCAAAACCAGCATCACGAGCGTGAGAGAAGTGTTCTACAAATAACCCGCCAGGTTTGCCCAACTCATCACCCGCTAAATCAACAGCAACAATGTGCTCACGAAAGGCCATACAGGCAGCCAACTCTTCACGACAAAACTGCTGACCAAAAGTGCGGCTCATAATGCCAATTAACTTCACCTGCACATCATATTTTTGCATGCCACGGCGAACGCCTTCAATCACTGCTTCTACCACACCTTCGGGCTTCAACTGGTGACTCATCGCCATATAACCCGGACTAAAACGCAGTTCGGCGTAATCAATCTTCGCCTTCATCAAATCTTCTACGTTCTGTTCGGCCACCAGCGCGCAAGCTTCATAATCACCAAGTACCTTAACGCCCCAATCCAACTTAGACAAAAAGGCGATTAAGTTCGGTTCTTGTTTGGTAATTTGCACATGTGGAACCAATCCAGCTAATTGGTTAGCTGGTAAGGCTACATTAAACTTTCGACCCAGCTCTAAAATAGTTTCGGCGCGAATATTTCCGTCGAGATGGCGGTGTAAATCAGTCACTGGATATTGGATTAACATCGTAAAGCCTGCTGTTATTTTAATGATTGAACTCAGTGTAGTCAGCGGCTCAGGCGAGTCCAACTTAGATTGGCTGAAATAACATCGCCTAACTGGAATAGTTTCAAACCGCTCACTATTTTAACTTAATATGTTGATTTAAAGTAAGCAATTACTGAGCTTAACAAGCCAATTACCAATAGCGCCCTTAACTCAGGCGGTACACAAACAAATCATCACGATGACGATAAGGCTTAAATCCCATCTTGACTAAGTATTGCCGATGTTTAGAAATTGTCGTGTAACTGACTATTTTAGTCACTCCTAAACGCTGAAAAAATTCGGAACGATGATAAAGGTAATCACCAGTTTTAAAATCTCGATAAGCCGGAAACACATAATCTAACTTAATATCGAACTCTTGTTGTTGCCGCAAACCCACTAACATACCGGCAGGTTCAGAATTTCGCATCAACAAATAACATTCTTGCCCCGCAACCGAGGCTTCACTAAACTGCGGAAAATACCGCTCAATATCATCCTGATGCTGTTTGATCCAAAATGCCAACAATGGACTGTTCGCCCCGACATCAACCATATGAAACTGGTCAACACGACGAAAAATACCGTACAAGTAATAAATATTGGCGAACACAATAAACAAGTTGAGGAGCGCTACGGGCATTGCGCCAATCACAAAACCATAGCTGGAAAACAGCGCTGCACCGAACATATTTAAACAACGTAACTTCACCAACGAGCTCATGGTTAACGATATTGCCACGACCACCGAAGCCAAATAACCAAACCATTCAACCCAATCCATTAATCCTCCCTTAACTGCACTCTAATCGCTGGACACTTTACGAGCCAGACAGACAATAATCTGGTTAGTTCAAACAAAAAATCAAAAGAATTACACTTTTAAAAAGATCTTTCCCAGCTATGTTGATCACAAGCCGTCAATAAAGCGTTTCACCGTTATTCAAGGTAGCGACGCTGCTGATAAGCTCGCACCGTTTGGCGTAAGGCAGCAAGATGTTTCGGCGATTCTAGCTCGACACGCGCCACAAACTGATCAAGGGTCTCCCCTGAGCGACGATGAATATCATGTCGTTCGAGTAAGTATAACTGCCAACGTAGCGCCCTTAGCTCCGCCGGTGGTAAACGCCAACGCCAGGGTTTGGCAAGTGCCACTGCACTAAGCAAGATCCCAAGCAACAATAAAGAAGTCGTTAACATCCACAAAGAACTTCCCGGCAAACGCTTTAATAAGCGGGAAAATAGAGACAACTGGCGAGTTTGATCGAAATTGAGCACCCAAGTTGCCCACCAAAAATCGGCTTGTGCCATTAGCAACCTTAATTGGTTTAAACCTTGGCTATACCATAAACGTTGTCCCCAACTATGAATATTTTGCCACTGAGCTGCTGTCGACGGGCTCTGCTGCAAGTTAAATTCAAGCCGATCCGGAGCAATCCAAGCGGTAGGATCAAGCCGCAGCCAACGCTGGCCATTCCAGTACTCTGCCCAAGCATGCGCATCATAATGACGCACCGATATTCGCAGTCCCGGTTGCTGCCACTCCCCGCCTAAGTAGCCAGTAACCATTCGCGCAGGGATCCCCATCAAACGTGCCAATACCACAGCACTCTGCGCATAATGCACACAAAATCCACGCTGCTGCCTAAGCAAAAATTCTTCGACTCCTAACCAAGCGGGATACGCGGGCGGGTTTAAGGTATAAACAAAAGCTTGTGCTAAAAACCACTGTTGCATCGCTGCAATCGCTTGTTCGGTGCGCACAACTGAGCTTTGAGCGGTAGCTTGCGCGCTAAATTGCGAGGCTAAACGGCTGACAGCATCAGGGATCCCTTGCGGTAAAGTACTTAGGCGACGCTGTTCAGCCTGCGGAAGTGGCTGTAACTCGGCATCGGAAAGTTGCCCAAAACGCAGCAACTGTCGAGCAAAGCTATCACCACTTCGCAACCAGCTACCATCAGCTTGAAACTGCGCGCCACTGCCGTTTAGCACGCTTGGATGAAGAGTTGCCAACCAGTTATTGGACGCTGGTTCCAACAATAATTGGTAGCTTGGGAGCGTAGTGAGCGGCGCGTCGGGCGGCTCAACAATTTGTTTAGCTAAAGCACTGCGGGTCCATTGTTCACCATCGAATTGATCTAATACCATAGCCCGCCAATACAACGATGTGCTGATTTGTGCTTGGCTAAACTCGGCTCGAAATGCCAGTTTGTCGGAGCGAATTAACTGACTAATATCCCCCGGTCGAACCACCTCGGACAAACCGGTTTGAGCAGTGTCGGGACGAGGCATTTTCCATAAGGGTGCAAGCCGCGGTGTCAATACAAATAGCGCCACCGCTAAGGGACTCATTGCCAACAACCATAGCCCCAGCATTTTTCCCTGTTTAAACGATAAACGAACATCCAGACTGAGCAAAAGCAACAAATGGATGAAGCAAACCAACAGCGCCAACACTGCCGCGAGAGGCTGACTGGAAAACACTAACGAAAATGATGCTAAAAAAAACCCAGTAAGAACAAAAACTTCTAAGTCTCTGCGTTGATGTAACTCAATATATTTCAAACTATAACCGAGCATCACCACATTCACTAACTTGTCGAACAAATCCATCGAGTAACTTAACCATAAGGTCAGCAATACCATCAATAACAGGATCAACTTCACCCACCTGGGTTTGGGGAGGCTAGCTAAACCTTGTACCACTCGTAAGCGCCACCAACCACAAGCGCCTCCCACCAATACGAGCAACCAAGGCAGATGTGGCATTAATATCAAGGCGCTGGCCAAGTAACAGACCAGAGATAAATGAATACTGCGAGCACCTAAAGTGTTCATCAAGGCACCTCAGCCCCCGCTAGCATCCGCAGAGCAGCTTGTAAGTGTTCGTTACCACTAGCGCTGGCAAGCCGCCGCTGCGCCAACTGTAAACTAAAAGCTTGTTGCTGCTGATTTAGTTGACGAACCCAGAAGACCAGGACCGATAAGGACTGCTCATAGGGTAAATGAACTAAAGCGCGATCGGTCAGCTGCAACTCGAGTGCCGGATTATCACTAAATTCCTTACTTTGTAGCCCTCTACCTGCGGCAAATTGCTTCCAGGCTAACAAGCTTTTACGCTCACCACTGCGATAAGCCTTTAAGCCAGAAAACTCGTTCGGTTGTGGACCTGTGCTCAGTTGTTCAACATCATGCTCTCCGGCCAACTCAGCCACAGGACAAGGAAACCCCGCAAGAGGTACCGGATAAGCTGTGATCGTGGCGTTAAAATCAACCCGTGTCCAACATCGAAATAGACCTAAAGGATAAACACTCGAAATATCAATTCGAGGCAAGGGCCAATGACCACGTTGACTCACGGTAATATCAATCGCCAAGCACCCTGCGCTATACTCACTCGCCTGAGGCCCCTGCCAAGCGCTTAATTGCCCGACGACTGCGAGGGCTCTTTTATCGGCGGTTTTGTCCAAGGCTAACAACAAACGTAACGGCTGGTCACATTGACCTTCAGCGGTATAACGTAACTGCAGCAGGCTCCCTGACAAATTCTGATGGCAGAGAATTAAACACAGTAACCACAACGCCAACAGCCACAAACTCAGAGCCAAAATAAGGTTATTTTGGTAGTTGGTCCCAATCGTGAGTAAGGTCATTAGGGTCAATAAAAAAGACCAACCAAAGGCGGTTGGCAAGATAAATAAGTTCTTTCGATTGAGCGTCAACGAAGACGCCGCAGGGATCCGCCGAGCCAACCACGCCTCCACTCGCTGCTTTCGCCAATGCTTTAATCGCTCAGTCAGCCGCAATGCTATTCTCCCGAAGGTAAATCGCGATAGGGATCAACTTCTGCCAAAATATGTTTAGCATAGGCTTCACCACTGTCACCGCGTCCCAAACGATGTGCGCTAACCGCTGTAAAAACCGCCTGTAAATCATCTGGCGAAACATGTTTCTTATGGTGAACAAAAGCCCAAGCTTTGGCGCAAGCTAACAGGGTTAAACTGCAGCGAGGAGACAAAGGATGAGCGCCTTCCAATTGCCGACTAAAGTGAATTAAGCGTAATAAATAATCGAGCAAGGCATCACTACAATGCAGCCGTTGAACCTCATGTTGCAGGGCTAATAATTGCTCAATGGTCAGCGACGATGGGGCTGGTGTGGCATTTTGCTCCCGTTTCAGCATCGCCATTTCAGACCCAAGGTCGGGATAGCCAATACTGAGGCGCATTGCAAAGCGATCCAACTGCGATTCAGGTAGATCAAAAGTGCCGAGCTGTTCGCGTGGATTTTGAGTGGCGATCACAAAAAATGGTGAAGCCAGTGGATAGCTGTTGCCATCGGTACTCACCTGTTGCTCTTCCATTGCTTCTAACAAAGCGCTTTGGGTTCTTGGACTGGCACGATTGAGTTCATCGGCCAGCACTAAATGATGGAAAATAGGACCCGGATGAAAACTGAATTGTTGAGTCGATGGCTCAAATACCGATACTCCAATGATATCGGCCGGCAACAAATCGCTGGTAAATTGGATCCGTTGAAAACTCAAACCAAAACTGCTGGCCAACCACTTTGCGAGGCTGGTTTTACCGGCTCCGGGCAAATCTTCAATTAACAAGTGCCCCTTAGCCAGTAGACAACTTAAAGCCAAACGCACCACTTGCGGCTTACCTAAAAGCTGTTGCTCTAGTTGACAACTAATTGCCTGTAACTCGGGATGTAAGGATTCCACATGCGTCTACTGCAAATAAGCCATAGTATTAGCATACAAAGCTTTCAGGATTTTAGGCAATGTTCGTCACTAGAGTTCCGACAAGATCGCTTTAAGCAAGATGGTAAATTATATGTTAAAGGATAGAAGGATAGCCATTAAAGTTAAGCACTCCGTATATAGAATGCTTAACTACACGGGACTTAAGCCATCGCAGGCGAGCGTTTAAGGTATTTGACAATGCCTACTAGCGAAGCACTAATCCAGAACAGTTCAATAATAAAACTGGCTAAATTAAAGTTGATGCATAGGCTAATCAGCAACAATACTGCACCACTGAGATTCATTAAGTTGTAACTGAGCTGTTTTGGGTTTAAGCGTTCTAACTGGAGTAGGAAGAAAGCTCCTACGACTAAAGCGGTCCCCGAAAGGCCGACGATATTAGCAAATAAATGTTGCATAAGATTCTCATTAACAAGCGAACTGGTTCGTCCAAATTGCTGGCCCGCTCCTTGGGGTGGACGCTCTCAACTGCAATGCAGTATTCCCTGAGACAGCTTGTTAGTGGCATATTAAAATGCGAGCGTAATTTACCAGAAATGACAGCTCGATGCAGGTTTATTTTGACAGTTTTTTAGAAAGCGGGCGAATGGTGTCGCTGGAACTATAAAGTGACATAAGGACCTGCGTTACATCTAATGCAAATCCAAAATTTGAACCATAGTTTGACATAAAATAGAACCATAATATGGCATAGTGCATTTCGTATGTTTGCCGCCCCCAAACACACTTTTGGACATTTCCGAGTTAAAGCCTTAACTCTAAAGCGTCTGTTTCGGATAAAAATTTCTATGGGTTAACGCCCCGCTCACCCGCACATACTGCGGAGAGCGTTTTTGTGTAAAGTGGCGCGTAGAGACACACAAAAACGAGCGTAGCAGTATGTGTCGGTGTGCAGCGGTTTGTGTACGCCCAGCATGGGCATGAACTAATGAGGTGAAAGTCCTCTGTAGGAAGGTCACCGTTTAATAATATTTTGATTATTAAACGCTAACTACTAGCGAATGGCAAGGGCATTGCCGCGAGGGAATGTCTGAAGGAAGCCGGACGCAAATCTGCGAGCTGATGAACAAGAACATCATATGAGGCGTAGGCTGGAGGCGAGTTGGCACAAGACAACGAAGCCATGTGATCTAACGGCCACCGTAAATGATGCAGCAGTGCAGAGACAGTACATGTTCTTATCTGGGGAGATCTGCTTAACAGGCGATCGTTAAACTCACTAGCTTGGCCGCTAACTCAAACAGGCCTGGCACTTAAGTCTCATCAACTTAAGTGAGCAAATACGATGAACAACGATAGCGCTATTTGGGGTAACTCAAACGGTGATTAAGCAGAAGTCAGCAGACGGCATAGTAGCCCAACGCCCATCGTAATGGTTGGGACATGGTGAAGGCCTGAACCTGAAAATCAATGAGGAGCCTGTGCAGCTCATTGTCTCCGTATCCGACCGGACTGAGGAGTCATGGCGCAAAAAACAGAAGCCATCATTGGAATGCAAAGGAGCTAATCGGCCGTTGTATTTTAACCGTTTTCAGGAAACGCCCTGTGCGGAGCCGCATGCAGGGTGTTGTGGGGGCTGGAGGTTAGACACCTCCGGCTACCCGATTAGACGATGATCTCAGTAAGTATCTCTGTTTTTACTGAGTTTGCTAGAAAACATTGCTCATGAGATTGATGATGCATTTTCTCAAGTTGCTCCATTGTGGGTTGTTTTTCACCAGAAAACTTAACATTTGGTCTAAGAGTAATTTGAGTCATTTCAATATTACCACCCTCAACTTTCTCCATAACACCCACTGCATTGTCTAGGTATGAATCGACAACAAAACGTCTTTTGGCTGCGATTCCTAAAAAGAACAACATATGACAACTTGAAAGCGATGCAATGAAAGCCTCTTCAGGATCCACGTTAGCTTCAACGGAGTATGGTAATGGGACTATATGCGGAGAAGATGATGCTTGAACGGTTACACCACCATCAAAACTCCACTCGTGACCTCGGCTGTATTTATTATCAATATACTTTTCATCATTGGCTCTCGTCCAATTAACTTTTGCGTAATACTCTGACATCGGAACTCCATTTGCGTAATCGTCTAACGCTCGGTTAATTTGAGCCGCGCTTTTTGCGGCGTCAAATTGAACCGCTTGTGTACGCCCAGCATGGGCATGAACTAATGAGGTGAAAGTCCTCTGTAGGAAGGTCACCGTTTAATAACATTCTGATTATTAAACGCTAACTACTAGCGAATGGCAAGGGCATTGCCGCGAGGGAATGTCTGAAGGAAGCCGGACGCAAATCTGCGAGCTGATGAACAAGAACATCATATGAGGCGTAGGCTGGAGGCGAGTTGGCACAAGACAACGAAGCCATGTGATCTAACGGCCACCGTAAATGATGCAGCAGTGCAGAGACAGTGCATGTTCTTATCTGGGGAGGTCTGCTTAACAGGCGATCGTTAAACTCACTAGCTTGGCCGCTAGTTCAACAGGCCTGGCACTTAAGTCTCATCAACTTAAGTGAGCAAATACGATGAACAACGATAGCGCTATTTGGGGTAACTCAAACGGTGATTAAGCAGAAGTCAGCAGACGGCATAGTAGCCCAACGCCCATCGTAATGGTTGGGACATGGTGAAGGCCTGAACCTGAAAATCAATGAGGAGCCTGTGCAGCTCATTGTCTCCGTATCCGACCGGACTGAGGAGTCATGGCGCAAAAAAACAGAAGCCATCATTGGAATGCAAAGGAGCTAATCGGCCGTTGTATTTTAACCGTTTTCAGGAAACGCCCTGTGCGGAGCCGCATGCAGGGTGTTGTGGGGGCTGGAGGTTAGACACCTCCGGCTACCCGATTATGTTTTTGTAACTTCTTAGCCACGACAAAATAGCTAGATGCATCTTTATATATCTCCTCAGATTCAACTGTTTGAAACCCGCCTGCTTCTAATATACTTTCCACATCTGAGCTTGTGATCCTTCTTATAGGAATGGGAATTAATCCAAGTTTACACAAGATCCGCACTAACTGGATTTGAAGATTAACTAAAAATGACATCTTTTGACGTAAGCAAGGTGTTACAGAAATGAATAAACCTTCTGGCTTTAGTAATTCACTTATTCGAAGGACTACATCCTCTGGACTAGAGACTGTATGCAACATGTTAAAAGCCAGAATGACATCATATGACTCTTTAGAATATTTGCTGTCAAAAATATCCGATTGCTCGAACCTTACGTTCTCTATTTTTTCAGCTGCTGATTTCTCCCTCGCTATTTCAATCATCTTCGATGATATATCAATAGCGTGAACCTCTTTAACCTGACTGGAAAACTGGCAAGCTGAGGTTCCTGTCCCGCAGCCATAATCGAGAACGGTATCGCTATCTTTTAGGAATTTTCTAGTATTTTCTCTAGATTTACTATGAATGTACTCAAATCGCTCTTCGGTCTTGTCGTACTTTGTAGATGCTCCGTCCCAAAACTCTTCCGGTTTACTCATTCTCTATACCTTTGTGGGGGAAACATAACGCTTGGCTCTGGGGCTGCATGGAGAGCAGCATAATGCGCTCCCTAGCAGCCACTTGTTATGTTGTGATTTCTACTTTCCACAATTGGCAATAACCGAGAGTCAAGAATGGCAGCAGTTCTATGGCCTATTCCAGCTGAGTATTCAGCATTGGAGGCGAAAGCAAAAAAGTTTTCAACGGAGCTTTGCTTTACAAGCATGACCACATCCCATTGCTCATCATCAGGCCCAATAAAAAATTTTCCTCCATCTCCGAGAAATAGGAGTTCACCGCCATTCTCCCTCAAATGAGGCATCGTGTGTTCTATATATTTCTGGAAGGCCTCTCTGCCAGATATTTTTGTTTCAGGAGAAAGTTTTGGATTACTTGAATAATCAGCGAACTCCCTAAAGCGCAGCATATTGAGCATTACTACTTCCCCAGAAATGTTACGCTGGAACAAAGCAGCCCCAGTCTCTTGGGTCGGTTCGATGTAAGATTTGCTTGTCATCTTTAAATTACCTTCGTATACAGTTCTGCTAATTTTTCTAGTTGGTTTTGGCTCAAATTGGATGTGAGGTCGCTTGCGATATGAGAAAAACTATCACGGGCCTCTTCAAATAACCGTTGCCCGGTGGCTGAAAGTTTAACGAGACTCTGTCTTGAGTCTCGAGGATTTTTAGTCGTTTCAATAACTTTATTTTTTTCCATAGGCATGAGCAGGCGAGTGACACCAGAAGCGCTCATGCCTAAATGATCAGCCAACGCAACTCTTGAAACTCCTTGGTGAAAATCATAGCTCAAACAGTGCATAACGATATACTCAGTTAGACTGATACCATGGACACTTAGACAATTCCCTACTCTTTTCGATAGCCTCGAAGCGAGAAGAGCGTTTTTGATAATAAATAATGAACTGACATTTTCGTTTAACATGGAAATACCTTCACTTATGCTTGATTATGCAAGTATAAGTGAAGGTATTTGAAAGTCAAGAACAGCTTTGAGTGGAAACATAACGCCCGCAGCAGCGGTATTTTTGTAGTGAGGCACGAACGGAAAAAATATCCGACTGCCTGCGTTTGTGTACGCCCAGCATGGGCATGAACTAATGAGGTGAAAGTCCTCTGTAGGAAGGTCACCGTTTAATAACATTCTGATTATTAAACGCTAACTACTAGCGAATGGCAAGGGCATTGCCGCGAGGGAATGTCTGAAGGAAGCCGGACGCAAATCTGCGAGCTGATGAACAAGAACATCATATGAGGCGTAGGCTGGAGGCGAGTTGGCACAAGACAACGAAGCCATGTGATCTAACGGCCACCGTAAATGATGCAGCAGTGCAGAGACAGTGCATGTTCTTATCTGGGGAGGTCTGCTTAACAGGCGATCGTTAAACTCACTAGCTTGGCCGCTAGTTCAACAGGCCTGGCACTTAATTCTCATCAACTTAAGTGAGCAAATACGATGAACAACGATAGCGCTATTTGGGGTAACTCAAACGGTGATTAAGCAGAAGTCAGCAGACGGCATAGTAGCCCAACGCCCATCGTAATGGTTGGGACACGGTGAAGGCCTGAACACTTAGAATAAAGGAGGAGCCTTGTTAAACTTGAACACCCATTCGCCGTCCGGCGTAGATGCGATTCAGCGTAATAACTCGCAGCCAACCTTTAGCCAACATCTATTCGAACATATGCTAACGCGGCAGAATATTCAGCTCGCGTGGCAAGGTGTTCGAGCCAATAAAGGGGCTGCTGGAGTGGATAACATGTCCATTGATGCATTTCCTTCTTGGGCAAAACTACACTGGAAGCAGGTTGCTGCTGCGCTGCGTAATGGCCAGTATCAGCCTAAACCGGTACGCCGTGTGGAGATAGATAAACCCGATGGCGGGAAGCGCCTACTGGGGATCCCAACCGTGCTCGACCGTGTCATCCAGCAAGCCATTGCCCAAGTGCTAACGCCTACCTTTGACCCTAGCTTCTCAGCGAACAGCTTTGGATTTAGGCCAAACAAGAATGGGCAGCAAGCGGTGAAACAAGTGCAAAGCATCATCAAGCAAGGCCGACGCTTTGCCGTTGATGTCGATTTATCTAAATTCTTTGACCGAGTTAACCATGATCTATTAATGAGTCAACTGGGACAAAGCGTGCAAGATAAACGGCTACTGACACTGATTGGAAAATACCTGAGAGCGGGTTTTATCCATAACCAGTGCTATCAGGAAAGTCGAGAAGGTGTACCGCAAGGGGGACCATTATCGCCCTTGCTGGCCAATATCATGCTCGATCCATTGGACAAAGAGCTGGAAAAGCGAGGGCATAAGTTTGCTCGTTACGCCGATGATTTTACCATTTTGCTGAGAAGTCAGCGTGCGGGTGAACGAGTGCTTACGAGCATTAGTAGCTTCTTGCAACGGCGCTTAAAACTTGTGGTTAATACAGCCAAAAGTCAGGTGGTTAAAACGGCGAAGAGTAAGTTCTTAGGGTTTACCTTTAAAGCGGGACGGCTGCAAATTCATGCCAAAACGTTACACCGTTTTAAACAACAAATTAGGCGTCTAACAAACCGTAACTGGGGCGTGTCGATGGGCTATCAGCTATTTAAAGTAAGCCAATACTTGCGAGGATGGATAAACTACTTTGGGATCGCGAATTGCTATCAACTGTGCGTAGATCTAGATCACTGGATAAGGCGCAGAGTGCGAATGGCCTACTGGCGACAGTGGCGAAAACCGAGAACCAAAGTAAGAAATCTGATGCGTAGAGGAGTACATGTTCAAGCCGCGGTAGCCTGTGGCATAACCAGTAAAGGCCCATGGAGAAGCTCGAAAACACCGGGGATCCAACAAGCATTATCGAATGCTTATTTAGCATCCCAAGGTCTATTTGCGCTTCGAGATGGATGGATTAAGCTTCACCATTCTAAGTGAAACGCCCTGTGCGGAGCCGCATGCAGGGTGTTGTGGGGGCTGGAGGCTAGATACCTTCGGCTACCCGATTATGTGATAATTTCATGCGACTAGCTCACCGTTAACAATAAACACGCCTTCTTTACTATTCTCTGGGCATACTAAGTAGCGCGACGAACCAGTTACAACCTTTATCTCCTCAAGAATACTTAAGAGAGCGAATAATTTCTCCTCGCTGTCAATTTCAGAAGGTGAAACATCACACTCCAACTCTGATTTTTCATAGAACCGTAAAAACAACGTTATGTCGCCAACCAACATTGAAACAAAGCAATAAAATCCGCTAACATCGATATAGGCGTTGATATCTTTAGGGAATTTTTCTGAGTTCTCATCAGATTCTGGAATATAGCAATTAATTGATGTCACATTTGAATTAGCTGAAAGCCACCCGAACAGCTTTTCCCAGCCGCTAGTGGTCATATGCTCATAATAAACATCTACAAGCATTCCATTGTCTTCGAAGTACTCTTTCGCTAATTTCCAGTTCATCAATTTCGATTCACATAACGCTAAGTAGGCCGCACGTGCGGTCTATCCCATTCAATGAGCGCGCGTCCTATCACAAAAAACATGATCTTCATCACGTTCGCCCATCAATTTATGATTTGATATTAACCCATTGTCTACCTTAGTTTTTTACTCGGAATCAATCAATCGTCGATCCATTTCTATCATTGATTACTTTGACAAATGACGCAAACGAAACTAAAAACACTGTATGCATATACAGATAAAAAGTGCACAACATGTCAAACACACCATTGCGGCTCCAGCAGCGATTTAGAAATACGATTTATCAGCACCATTACAGTATTCGCACCGAGCAAACCTATTGGCATTGGATAAAACGTTTTTTGTATTTTAATCACAAGCAGCACCCAGCAAAGCTCGGAGCTGCTGATATTGAACGATTTCTAACTCATCTAGCGGTCGATAGGCAAGTCGCTCCGGCGACTCAAAACATCGCATTTAATGCCTTAATGTTTCTCTATAACAAAGTACTACGTATCGAAATGATTGGAATTCAGGCGAAACGCTCGAAAAAACAAGTCAACATTCCCGTAGTTTTTACTCGAGCTGAAGTGAGCCAAGTGATTGCGAATTTACCCGCGGATTATCAGATCATGGCTTCACTGCTTTACGGTTCGGGACTAAGACTCAGTGAATGCTTGAGATTACGGATTAAAGACTTAGATTTTGATCAAAATACAATCACCGTACGGCAAGGCAAAGGAAATAAAGATCGCGTAACTTTGTTACCCCCTAACTTGATCCCAAAGCTTCGCGATAACATTCTCCTGAGCAAAAGTGTTTTTGCTCACGATATGAGTCTACATTATGCTGGAACGACGATGCCTTACGCGTTAGCCCGTAAGTACCCACATTCTCAACGGTCGTTTTCTTGGCAGTTTTTGTTTCCTTCAACTCGCCTGTGTATCGACGCTAGAACAGGTGAGCTCAAACGCCATCATATTCATCATAGTGTGCTCCAAAAAGCAGTCACCAAAGCCGTGCGTAATGCCGGTATAAATAAGCCTGCAAGTTGCCATACCTTTAGGCACAGTTTTGCCACCCACTTATTAGAACAAGGGACTGATTTAAGAACTATACAAGAATTACTTGGCCATCAGGATGTAACAACGACTGAGATTTACACGCATGTTATCGGTCGTCATACCACGGGCGTCAAAAGCCCTTTAGAGTGCTTGGTTCAAGCTGCAAAATAGATGATTTTTGACAAGACCATCGAACAGGTTTTTGCATTCTAGCTGGTGATTAAACTTGGCTTGTAAAATCTGATTCAAAACCATTAGTTTTGGTATGGAAAGAAACATGGGTGATTGCGTTGTTCGTTAGAAGGCGTAACACGGAATGGGGCAAAAGCACGTTAGTGTTGCGATAACTCGACAAAAACTATTGGTTAGTCATCATTCTTCATTAGATGCATGCTTACCCAGCACGACATACATGACCTTGCCGACCTTCACATTCTTAAAGCTTATCTTGCAGCATATATTGCCCAAGGGCTTACAGCGGGTGAGAGATTATGGTTTCTTACGGGGTAACGCCAAACACGTATTGCGGCGCATTCAGTTAGCACGATTAACTTTGACGCTAGCAAACTTAAAGATGTTTTTATTCGGTGAGGGTTTTCACAAGCTTCTGATGTACATAAAAATACCCATGTGCAACAAACCTTAAACCAACATACCTTACGTCAAGGTATGGGGCAAATTTGTCACACAATGGGTAAATTATGTCACAGTATGATTCAATTATGTCACTCTATGGTTCCAGCGACAAATGGTGGTTCGGCCAAATAAACCCTGAGTCAATCAAAGCCAAATCAATAAAAACGGTAAGATCAACTAGGGCAATATAAAGAATCAGCGAAATAGCTAAAAAACGACTCAGCTGATTCTATTTCACTTAGCGTCGCGCGCGGCGAACCCATAACAGAATAGCCAACATCGCCGACCGCACCCCACCAAAGGCTCCCCCACCGGAAGAGGTAGCATCAACGACTGGTTGGGCACACAGAGTTTCATCTTCTAGCTCGCTGTCACTGCTTGCTATAACTTGGTCAAGCCATGGTGAAAATGGGCCAACAGACGGTGCCTGCTAACTTGTAGGTCCCACCCTCATCGATAAATATCGAACAGCCACAGAGAGCCTTGTCTCTCCCCCTCAATATAGGGAACAGCATTGTTGTCCGCATATAGATTGCCGACCCTGCTTAATGCCAATAAACCAAACAGCGCTCTGAGTCGTATTTCCACTTAAGGACCTAGCTAGACCCCATCTCTGATTAAACAGCTGCCCTTGCCCAACTAACGACAGCAAGCCTAAGTTTTTTCTTCATCTTTTAAAAAACGAATATGACTAAAGCCCAAACGTTGAAACTCTTTTTCACGATATGCTTTCAGGGTTCCTTTATCGCGAGTTGACATGGCAAGCTGTTTTTCCATTGCCAAAAAAGCATGAAGATCGATCCCTTCCGCGGCCGCCACCGCTTCGTGAATGTCATAATATTTATCGAAAGAAAAATTAATCACCTTGGTGGTGTTTTGATAGGTGTATGTAACCTGACGCGCCATTGTAAACCTCTAAAACTAGCTATGCGGCTCGATCATATCGCAAACGACCACAGGATGTTACGTAAATTACAGCGCCCTTAATCGCAATCACCAGTCATAGGTACAATGAGACAAAACCTCCACTCCAATCTAATTAGTAGCCCAAGATATATAGTTCAAAAAACCAACAAGCTACTGTATTCATAAGATTTCTGCTGAAAATTTGGCTAAAGCTATAAAACCTCCCAATAATCGGACGATTTAGCTCAACCATTTACAAAAATGCGCTAGGGTTTATGCAGCTGATAGGCTAACCTTGCGAGCGTTAACAAGTAGCCCATCGTTAGTGAGATCACTAACCCATTGTTGATGCTGAATTTGATCAAGCTGTCGCAATGCTAAACCGAGGGCGAGGATAGAAAATGAATTCAACAGAACAACCTTGGCTAAAAAGCTACCCAGAAGATGTTCCGGCAAGCATTGACACGGAACGCTTCCAAAATATTTTGGAATTATTTGACCATAGTGCCAAAAAATATGCTGAGCAGACCGCTTTTGTCAACATGGGGCACAAACTCAGCTACCAAGAACTCGATCAACAGTCTCTTGCCTTCGCCGCTTACCTGCAATATTTAGGCATGCAGCAGGGGGAGCGGATCGCGCTGATGATGCCTAACTTACTGCAATATCCTATCGCTTTATTTGGCGCTCTGCGGGCGGGTTTAGTGGTGGTCAATGTAAATCCACTTTATACCCCGCGCGAGCTAAAACATCAGCTACGTGATTCTGGCGCCACAGCAATCGTCGCGGTCACTAACTTTGGCAATAGTCTGCAACAGGTGATTAAGTCGACCCAGCTCAAGCATGTGATCCTCACCAGCATTGGCGATCAATTAGCACCGCATCGGCGAACACTGGTTAACTTTGTCGTGAAGTACGTTAAAAAAATGGTGCCTAAATACAATCTGCCTGGCGCAATTTCGATGCGTAGAGCACTCACCCAAGGCAAGAGCTTAGTTTACAAAAAACCTCATCTCACTGGCGATGACATCGCCTACTTACAATATACTGGCGGAACCACTGGCGTGGCTAAAGGCGCAATGCTCACCCATCACAATGTCGTCGCGAACGTGCTGCAAGTCTACTATCACTTTGGGCCTCGCACCCTCTATGATAAAGAGCACGCCGTGACGCCGCTGCCGCTATACCATATTTTTGCCAATACTGTGAGCATGATGTTTATTATGCATATTGGCGGAAATAACTTATTGATTACCAATCCCCGCGACCTCGACAGTTTTGTTCGCGACTTGCGTAATTACCCCTTCACCATGATTTTTGGCCTGAATACCCTATTTAATGCCTTGCTCAATCATGCCGGTTTTCGCCAACTGGATTTTTCGAAGGCTCGCTTTACCATCGGTGGCGGGATGGCTACCCAAAAGCATATCGCCGAACAATGGCAAGAACTCACCCAAATGCCGGTAATTGAAGGTTACGGTTTAACCGAATGTTCACCCGTTGTTGCAGCAGGAACCCACCAGCAGCAATCCTTCATTGCATCTATTGGGGTGCCGATGCCCAGCACGCAAATACGCATTGTCGATGAACAAGGACAAGAACTAGAAATGGGCGGTATTGGCGAATTGCAAATCAAGGGGCCGCAGGTGATGAAAGGCTATTGGAACCAACCCGAAGAAACTGCCGAAGTACTTAGTGACGATGGATGGATTAAATCCGGAGATATTGGCCGGATGGACGAAAGAGGGCATTTCTTCATCGAAGATCGTAAGAAAGACATGATTATTGTGTCTGGCTTTAATGTATTTCCGAGCGAAATTGAAGAAGTGGCCACCTTACACCCCTCGATCGTCGAAGCCGCAGCGATTGGCATTGCTGATGATATCACCGGAGAACAGATCAAATTGTTTGTGGTCTGTAAGGCGAGAGTCGGTCGCGAAGAGATTAAAAAGCACTGCCGTAAACACCTCACCGGTTACAAGATCCCCAAATTGATCGAGTACCGAACAGAGTTGCCTAAAAGCAATGTTGGTAAAATTTTGCGCCGGCAGCTGCGCCAAACTAAGCAAGCCCAAACAGAGCTGAACTGAGCCAAGGTTTGTCGCTTGCTTATTCAGTCCGTCATAAAAACCGCGACAAGTTCACTTCTCGCGGTGACGACAATTGCCCTTGAGCTTCGCCCCAAGTAGAGTAAACATTTGTTGTTACACTCAAAGGCCACTCGAATGGATTACCAACATATTATCGTTCCCGCTGGCGGAGAAAAAATAACCCTCGACCCACAGCATGGCTTGCAAGTACCCAATACTCCAATTATTGCCTATATCGAAGGCGACGGAATCGGAGTCGATATCACCCCTGTGATGCTTAAGGTGGTCGATGCCGCAGTGGCCAAGGCCTATGGAAAGCAACGTCAGATCATGTGGATGGAGGTATTCAATGGTGAAAAAGCTGCTGCCATGTACGACGGCGATTGGTTTCCACAAGAAACTCTCGGCGCGATTAGAGAACACCGAGTTGCCATAAAGGGGCCCCTCACAACCCCCATTGGCGGCGGTTTTCGTTCTCTAAACATTTCGCTTCGCCAAGAAATGGACCTATTCGTTAATATTCGCCCAATCCGCTGGTTTAAAGGCGTGCCCTCCCCACTCAAACATCCTGAACTAACCGATATGGTGGTTTTTAGAGAGAACTCCGAAGACATTTATAGCGGCATAGAGTGGAAGGCCGATAGTATTGATGCCGAGCGCATCATCGAATTTTTACAACAACAAATGGGCGTGACTAAGTTACGTTTTAGTGAACACTGCGGCATTGGCATTAAACATATTTCAGAGCAGGGCTCCAAGCGACTGATCCGCCACGCCATCCAATATGCCTTAGACCACCAGCGGCAATCGGTGACCCTGGTGCATAAAGGCAATATTATGAAGTTCACCGAAGGAGCCTTTAAAAACTGGGGATATGAATTAGCCGAACAAGAATTTGCTGCGCAAAGACATCCCAATGGCTATTGGTTAGAAATCCCGCGTGACGATGGACGAGCACCATTGGTACTAAAAGACGTGATTGCCGATAATATGTTTCAACAAGTCACCTTACATCCAGAGCACTATGATGTAATTGCCACCATGAACCAAAATGGCGATCTACTGGCCGATGCGCTAGCCGCCCATGTCGGCGGTATAGGCATCGCCCCTGGCGCTAATTTAAGTAGTGAAGTGGCCTTTTTCGAACCCACCCATGGCACGGTCCCACGTCTAGCGGGGCAAGATAAGGTTAATCCTTGCTCAATTATTCTATGCGCCCAAATGATGCTGAAACACATTGGTTGGACGGAAGCCGCACAACTGATTAGCCAAGGCGTAGAGGGGGCCATTGCGGCCCGCACCGTCACCTACGACTTTGCCCGAATGATTGAGCAAGCCAGCGAAGTCAGTTGTTCTGAATTCGGCGTGGCAGTGATCAAACATATGTAAAATATCAAGGGATAAAGGCATTTACCTTCTGACAGTTTGGGGAGTCGTCCGACTGGAGGTCTTGAATACTGGTACTCTCAACGATGTCTAAAAGTGACCCATCGCACAAAGTATTACTTATTCCAAAACCACCTTTGTTGCCCACGATAGTAAACTGGACTTCGTCCTTTATGACCCAAGATGCTGTTCAAGCGCGAATACAGATACATGAGCAATTGAGCAAGCACTCAAAACTGATAATTAATTAACTTAAGAGTGAATATTTATGTCAACATAGTAAATTTATAATACAAAATTAATAATCTTCACTATGCAATTATCAAGCTATATTCACATGAGAAGCTTTATTTGGAGTTCAAACCTAATTGGACTCGCTTTCATCTGTATATTTGCGTATCAAGACATCGAAGACAAAGCGAGCACGCACTCCGCATCGGTCTACCGACAACTCAATTCAATGATGAGTGAGGTAAAAGACTTATATAGCACTTCATTTAAAGATATCCATTTACCCGAAGACTGCCCTCTGTTTACCCAGCAGGCAACCAATACCATACTCAACAGCTCGGTGGTGAGAAGTGTTAGCTGGGTGTATCAGAAAACATTACTCTGCAGTAGCTTACCCAATTATCAAAGCGTGTCACTTTCCCCCAAATACAGTGCGGCCCAACATCAACAGATATTTTTTGTTCCGCAGACCATCTTTAGTGTTAATTCTCAGATTGCAGAAAAAGGGGTGGTACTGATAACGATCTCGGTATCAAACGAGCACTATATTTATTTTGGCATACACCCTCAGCATCTCATGGGGTTGTTAGAAAATGTTGAAGCAAACTTTAATAGTTACTTAAAGCTAGGAGATTACATTTTTAGTCGTTCATCTATCAGCCAAGTCCAAATGTTCAAAAAACTGGCTAAGCCACGTTATAGCAATGACTTGTTTCAGGTCTATTATCAATATTCGTTAAAAACTTATCTGCAATACCTCTTCAACAAATTCGGCATACTCATGGCACTATGGCTCATTATCAGCACTGTTGGAGCAAGAGCAGTTTATAACTATATCGACACCTTCAATTGGCTAAGTTTTAGTATTTCACGAGCCATAAAAAATAAGCACTTTACCGCTTATCTACAGCCCGTATTTGATGCCTCTGGCCTGCCAATTGGCGGTGAAGTGCTAGTGCGCTGGCAACATCCAAATAAAGGACTGATTTTGCCGAGTGACTTTGTTGGCGTCGCAGAACAAACAGGGCAAATCAGTGCCATTAGTAGTCAATTATTTCAACAAGTGAGTATCGCCTTAAACAATATTCCCGAGGTCAATCGTAAGCCCTTACATATCGCCTTCAACATCTGTCCGATCCAATTAACCGAGCCCGTTTTTTTTACCGATTGCCAGCACTTTATCGAAAACTTTGCCAAATATGGCTATGTTTTGATCGTTGAACTCACGGAACGTGAAGAACTCCCCAATGGCGATGAGTATCTTGTCGCGATCGAACGATTGAAATCAATCGGCGTGAAAATGGCCCTCGATGATTTTGGTACTGGTCATTGTTCTCTCAAATATCTACATCAAATCGACACTGATTATTTAAAAATTGACCGGAGTTTTGTGCAAGCGATCCACGATGCCCACAAAATAGAGTTACTAGAAAATATTATCGACCTCGCTCAACGCCTAAAAGTGCAAACGATTGCCGAAGGTATAGAACAACAGTGTGAGCTCGATTTTCTGCTCAGTCGAGGGGTAAACTATTATCAAGGCCACTACTTTGATGGACCGCTCGCGCTCGCAGCGTTTATCCAAAAATATGGTTAATTGATCAAGGTAAACGGTTTTTTGCTACCTTATGCTACGTAATAATAATTTTGCGAGATCTTACAATTATTTTACAGTGTGACCGATCAGCGATACGAACAGATAAGAACGGCGACATCATCGACAATAAATTAACTTGCATATCATCGTTTATATCAACATAGTATGTAAAAAAGATAAAGCGCCGCACATCGTCACTATGCAATTATCGACCTATATCAGTAGCAGAACCTTTATTTGGATTTCGAACTTTTTTGGACTCGCTTTCATCTGCCTGTTAGCCTACCAAAATGTTGAGAATGAAGGGATGGCCCACTCCGCCGCCATCTACCAACAACTCAATTCAATGACCAAAGATATGAATAACTTTTATGAGTATTCATTTAAAGATATGCAAATGCCCAAGGATTGCCCGCTGTTTAAGGCTCGAGCAGAAAATGCGGTATTAAGTAGCTCCAATATAAGAAGTATCAGTTGGGTAAATCAACGACAAATACAATGCAGCACACTACCCAACTATCAAGATATTAAGCTCTCGAACAATAATCATGCTGCGCAATCAAAACGGATGTTTTTTGTCCCTTCAACTATCTTTGACGTCTATGATCAAGAGCAAGAAAAAGGCGTGGTACTAATTGCCATCCCAGTTTCCGGTAGCAACTTTATCGATTTTGGAATACACCCACAACATATCAAAGAAATACTGGAGAATGTGGAAGGCAACTTCAATAGCTATTTAAGGATCAACGATTACATTTTTAGTCATACCAGCGTCGTCAAGGTAGAGGACTTCAATACGCTACCTCAAGCCAGTTATGGCAATGACTTATTTCAAGTGTACTACCAGTACTCCCTAAAAACTTATGTACACTACGTGTTCAACAAATTTGGTCTTATGATAGCGCTATGGCTGGTCATTTGTAATATAGGTGCAAGGGCGGTTTATAAATATATCGATGCCTTTAATTGGCTTTCTTTTAGTATCGCTAGAGCGATTTGTTATAAACAGTTTACGGCTTATCTTCAACCAGTGATTGATGCCTCTGGAAAGCTGAATGGCGCAGAGGTATTGGTGCGTTGGCAGCATCCTACCAAGGGGCTAATATTGCCCGCAGACTTTGTCTCTATCGCCGAAAAAAGTGGTCAAATTAGTGCCATTAGCTCACTATTATTTGAACAAGTGACTACCGCTCTGATCAACATTCCAGTCGCCAACCGTAAGCCCTTACATATCGCATTCAACATCTGCCCTGTGCAATTAACAGAACCCGCATTTTTTGTGGAGTGCGAACGTTTCATCAAGAACTTCGCCGAAGATGGACACACGCTCATCATTGAGATCACCGAGCGTGAAGAACTCCCCAATGACATGCTGTATTTCACCGCGATTGATAAACTAAAGTTAATCGGCGTAAAAATTGCCCTCGATGATTTTGGCACGGGGCACTGTTCATTAAAGTATTTACATCAAATCGACACCGACTACTTAAAAATAGACAGGAGCTTTGTACAAGCAATTCATGATACTCATAAAATCAAATTGCTGGAAAATATTATCGATCTGGCCCAACGTCTGAAAGTACAAACCATCGCCGAAGGTATTGAGCAGCAGAGTGAACTGGATTATCTACTCAGTCGTGGTGTTAATGCTTATCAAGGTTACTATTTTGACAAACCGCTACCACTCGTAGAATTTATGAAAAAATATACTTAGAATATGCTCAATGAAGAATAGCTCATCAAAGGCATGTAGCGCATACATATATATGCACTCACCGCTGTTTTACAGTTGAAGTGCGCTCAATCACCACAAATATGCCCTTCCTATAAGCGCTTCGCTGACACCGCCGGTTAAGCTTGTGTGTTATTTTTCAGCCATTTGGTGAAGATTAGATTGGCACCCGCAACCGTCTTCGCTATATCGTTCTCGGCAAAGAAGATAATAAAGCTGTAAAAATAGTCAATTGCGGTGTCCGAAGAATTCAATTCAAGGCTTTTACGTTTTTATCTGCGTCGCTCACAAGAGGACCTCTCGGCTTACCGCAATAAAAAACGTGCACTCGGCAAAATTCAACAGCCCTATGCATGGCTCACTAAAGACCTTTCCGAAAAAGTAGCTTGCTGACGAGCTTGTGCAATACAGGCCACATTATCTAATGGAGGTAATACCTCAACTTGCACATCACTCAGATTCATTAACTGCTGAGCACGCTTAAACAATGCTTCCATCAGAACAGCCTCTAATGGCTTGCTCGTACTTAAGGACAATACCCATCCACGCTGGTGAGCAATCATCGCGGTCAATAGCGCATCAAAA
Organism: Agarivorans sp. QJM3NY_30; assembly: GCF_050870855.2. GTDB lineage: Bacteria > Pseudomonadota > Gammaproteobacteria > Enterobacterales > Celerinatantimonadaceae > Agarivorans. Next base: position 3,773,790 of record NZ_CP194038.2, read on the forward strand.
ATACAACTTGGGATCGCACAGCTGTGTTGATCCAGTACCGCCTTACTACTACCGCGACTAATATTAATTGCCGTGGACATCGTTAAACTTTGCTGACACCGAGAGAGGTGTTCATCACAGCTCATCTCCTGACTATTTTGATTTAAGCGTCGATAGCGAGGGCCAAATTCGTCGACCAAAATGGCTAAGGCTTCAAGAAAGTCATCCACGGCCCCCCCCTCATGACTTGAGAGTTGTTGTTCGACAAACACAAGTAACGACCCGTCAATAAAAAGCTCATCTCGATGTTGGTAACCTTGAGTGCTGTGGGGTGATATATTCATGGTTAACTTCCTTATACTAATCATTATTCTGTTGTGTTGAATCAAGCGCCGCTCAACCAAGCTTCACCTTTAAGGTAACGTCCATACACAACTAAATAAAATTTTACTTTTCAATATAAGGTATAGATTTTATGAATAGTAATCGCTCAACGGTCAACCACAGTACTCGCAAAGGTCGATAACGAACGCCGCAACCATTGATGCGCCTTCGAATGTTGCAGCAAAGGACTCCAAATCATCTTAATTTCTATGGGGACAATTTGAAATGGGACTCGAACCAATCGTAACTGAGGATCATCTTTGTATAACATGGCCTGACGGCGAGGCAGTGTCGCAATCAGCTTAGGTTGCCTCAACAGCCAGGATGTGAGGCCATAGTGACGGGTATAAACTCGAATATTGCGCGTTTTATCCAGTTGCGCGAGCGCTTCATCAACCCACGAAAATTGCTGCCCTCCTCTATTGTTCACAAGCGAAGTTTCCGCTCCCCAACCCGTTTGGTTTACCCAGATGTGCTCTGCCGTCAAATAGCTGTCTAGATCGAGCGCCTGCGCATAAGGATGCTCCTGATGTACTAAACAGCAAAAGTTGTCACGCCAAATACTCGATTGATGAAAAGTCTTCGGTAAACTGGTAAAGCGGTTCAAGGCTAAATCAATGTGGCCCTTTTCCATATCGGCCAGTCCAATATCACCCGGTCCATACAAGTCGAAACTAAGATTAGGCGCGCACTCTAACAAACTTTGAATAAATGGTGCTAACAAGGCTGCCTCAATATAATCGTTACACATTACACGAAACGTAAGCCGACTTTGTGCGGGCGAGAAGTCTTTATCTGGTTGAGTTATTTTTTCCGCCAGACTCAATAAACTCACGATCTCAGGTTTCAATTTGGTCGCTTTTTCGGTGGGACTCATCCCTTCTGCAGTACGCACCAGCAAAGGATCATCGAACAGCTCACGCAAACGCTTTAAAGCATTACTCATGGTAGGTTGAGTCAAAGCAAGCTTATTCGCCGCACGAGAGACGTTACGCTCTTCTAATAGCACATTTAAATACACCAAAAGATTCAGATCGACCTTCTTGATATTCATTTTGCATATGCCTTTTAAAAAAACCATTAGTGATTTCTATTATTAACGGCGACAAAGCTTAGAGTAAAGCGATGATTGCTAGCTTTCACACATTAGGTCTATGCTTTGTTTGAACACCAAAAGCGTCATTTAATCATCAGCGAGTAAAGCTTCTAGATTAAAGGCCGATAAGCAACAGCACGCTAAAACTTATCCGTCTACCTGACGATCCGTTTTGATTAAATAACAACCTAAAGGTAAACAACCATCAATCAGGACCAACTCATCGCTCATAGCCAACGAGATGCGGCTAATTTACTCTATGACAACGCTTTTTCGGGAGTATTGATTTCAATAATTGCCTCCTGCATACTCGTGTTCGCCTTTAATATCCCCCAAATTGAATCGTTTAAACATGCTTGGTGGCTACTCATGAGCAGTTTGTTATTGTTGCGTTTAATCGATTTATGGTGGTGGAAACGTCACCAGCAAAGCACCAAACTCGATGAAGTAAAAGCGATTCAACGCTTTATTATCGGTGCCAATCTAACCGCTTTAATGTGGTCGACCTATATTGTGTATGTGATCACCAGTAAATACAGCTCAGATCTCGATCTAAGTACACATATGATTATCGTTGCCGCAATGGCTGGCGGCTCGGCCACGACTCTGGCTGGACATAAATATACCGCCATGTTTTATGCGTCGAGCACGGTTGCGTTTCCAGCCTTAGCGCTGTTGCTCTCAGGTCAGTACGAGCGACAGGTCTTGGGCATGTTAGGTATTATTTGCAGCTTAGCGATGTTAGTCGTTGCCAAACGCAATGCAGCATTCACTCAGCAAGCAATTATGCTAAAAAACCAAAATGTCACCTTAGTCCAACAGATGGAAAAAAAAGTAGAACAACGCACACGGACTATTTACCAGTTGTCAAATCTAGACCCACTCACGGGTCTATTTAATCGCTCCGCATTTTTACAGCATTTAGCACAACAACTTCAACAAAGTGCCCAAGCCAAGCAACACCTTGCGCTGCTATTTATTGACCTAGATGGCTTCAAAAAAATTAACGATGCCATCGGTCACGACACCGGAGATCAGGTGCTGACCAATACCGCGACTCGATTAAAACAACTAGCCACCAACCAACAATTACTTTGTCGTTGGGGCGGCGATGAATTTCTATTGGCACTAGAAAATAGCGACCATCAACCCGCCATTGCATTAGCAAATAAGGTGATACAAACACTCTCAGAGGCCTATAGCTTTGAAAATAATCGTTTATCGGTGGGCGCTACGGTGGGGATCGCGTTTTATCCTGAACATGCCCAAGATGAACACAGTCTTATCCGTTTAGCCGATACAGCGATGTATGCGCAAAAAAAACTAAGTCCTTCTACAGTGGGCCTATTTTCGCAACAATTAGAGCAGAAAATTCACCGAGAATTACGCCTGAAAGATGGACTGAGTCAGGCCATCGATAAACAACAATTCAGTTTAGTGTATCAGCCTATTTTACGCTCTTCCGATAAACAAATAGTATCCTTCGAAGCGCTAATCCGCTGGCAATTTAATGGTGAATGGATTTCACCCGATGAATTCATTAGTATTGCCGAGCAATATGGATTAATTAGAAAAATAGGCGTCTGGGTGTTAAATTCAGCCTGCCAAGAAGCCGCTCTTTGGCCCGCCCAACAGCAATTCGCGGTGTGTGTGAACGTATCAGTCATACAACTTCAAGATCAGGACTTTATTGAGATTGTTGAGCACGCATTAAGTGCGAGTCAACTACACCCTGAACAACTACATATCGAGATGACCGAATCAGTGTTCACCTCCGATATTGTGCTGCTCTCGCAGCAAATTAAAGATCTACAAGATAAGGGAATAAAGGTTTCTATCGATGATTTTGGTACGGGTTATTCTTCATTATCAATAATGCAAGACTTAGCGGTTAATACCGTGAAAATTGACCGCTCATTTGTCAGTCGTATGGAAACCAATGGCTATGCCATCATTAAAGCCGTGATGCATATTGCCAAGTCCCTGAACCACAGCGTGGTTGCCGAAGGCATAGAAACCGAACGGCAAATGAATCAATTAACCGAGTTAGGAGTTGATTACTTGCAAGGCTATTACTTCGCAAAACCCTTGCCTGCCGAACAAGTTAGACAACTGATAGAACCATCCAAGCTAAATCACTGAGCCTGGCACCCAATTAAAGCTCAATAAAACCAACTGATCCTTTAATGATAAGCCTCCGTAAATGTTATAAACGGAGGAATGCGATGCGCCTTATATTTATCAGCTTGTTATTTATAAGTCTTAGCGGCTGCTCAAACAAACTTTTCTTTTCCCCTTCAAAACCGGACACCATCAATCCAGAAGTTCGTTGGATGAAGTCTCGTTCCGGTAACGATATCGCCTATCTGTGGCTTCCTCGCAGTCAACAGCTTGAACCTGCAGGCATCATCGCCCACTTTCATGGCAACAGTGGGCACATGGAACAAACCAAAGAAAAAGTTGATTGGTTAATCGAACACGGCTACGACGTCATGGTTTTTGATTACTCTGGTTTCGGCCACTCTAGTGGTCAAGTCAGTGACCAAGCTGCCTATTTAGACGCGCTTAGTATATTAGATTACTTTGAGCAGCTTGCGCTCCAGTCGCAACAAGCCAGCTTTATTATTGCGACTTCCACCGGCGGTAATATTTTGATGAGAGCCTTAGCTGATAACCCAATTCAAATCGACGGTATGATTATCGATTCATCCTTTAGTAGCTATGTTGAAGAAACCAAATACATCCTAAATAAAGGTAAGTTAAGTCAGCTTTATGCTTGGCTGGCAGGTTGGTTAATGCGGGATGACTACGCCAGTGCTGAGTCACTGTCTCGGCTCCCAGGACTCAACTCGCTGGTGATTCATTGTGCTTCAGATCAAGTGGTCCCTATCGAAGCTGGAGAAACGATTTACCAGCAACTTAAAGGCAACAAGGATTTTTGGCGGCTCGAGTCCTGCGCGCATGCGCGAGCCCTGACCCGTGACCATCCCGAACATCAGCAACGAATCATCCGCTGGCTAGCAACCTCGCGAGAAAGCGACACGGCAACGCTAGACCAACAATTTGCCAACAATCTCAACTAAGCGCAATCGCAATCTCCGAGTCGGCCGACGTAGTCAACACCACTGCCACGGATTTAGAGGTGGGCGTGTCACTCAGGTCACCCTTGCTCATTAGGGGAACAAGCGGATTTGCCTCTGGAAAATAAGCAGCAACATTCCCTTGTGGAATATCATATGCGATCAGTTTAAAACCCTTCACCTTGCGTTCAATATTATCGGCCCAGAGGGTTTCAATATTAACCAAAGCTCCTTCTTTAAAGCCAAGTTCAGCGATATCGAGCGGGTTAATAAATAATACCTCTCGCTCATCGTAGATCCCCCGATAACGGTCTGCAAAACCATAAATAGTGGTATTGTATTGATCATGAGAACGCAAAGTTTGTAACACAAAAATACGATTATCACTCAAGGCTCGCACTTCAGCACTAATAATATTTTCGGGGAGTGAATGACAGGTGATTTGAGCTCGATTAGTCGCGGTGTTCCAAATTCGTCGACGCGCGCTATTACCTAAATAGAAACCACCAGGTTGCTGTAGGTTCTGATTAAAACGTTCAAAACCAGGAATCGTTTGCTCAATGAGATCCCGGATCCGATCATAGTCTTCCACCAGCGACAACCAATCAACTGGCGAAGCCCCAAAGGCCGCATTGGCAATACCAGCAATAATCGCTGGCTCAGAGCGCATATGTTCACGACTTTCATCAATTAATCCAGCAGAAGCATGAACCATTGAAAAGGAGTCTTCAACCGTCACTCGCTGTGGACCTGCGAGTTGCTCATCGACATCTGTGCGACCTAAGCAAGGTAAAATGAGAGACTGTTGACCAGGGGTAACATGAGTACGATTGAGTTTGGTGGCGATGCTCACCGTGAGCTCACAGTTGGCCAAGGCTTGAGTACTTAATGCCGTATCAGGCGCGGCAGCAACAAGGTTTCCACCGAGTCCAATAAAGACCTTACTTTTCCCTTTGAGCATCGCCGTTAAAGCCTGCACTACATTGTGCCCCGGTTTCTTTGGTGGCGTAAAGCCAAACACCTGCTCAATGCTTTCAAGAAAGGCGCTGCTGGGACGTTCATTAATGCCCATCGTTCGATCGCCTTGCACATTCGAGTGACCACGTACTGGACACAGACCTGCACCATCTTTACCAATCTGACCAAATAAGAGTTGCAGGTTGGTTAATTCATGGATGGTGGCTACTGAATGTTTGTGTTGAGTAATTCCCATGGCCCATGCAATGATCACTCGGTCTGACTGATGATAAATATCTGCAGCCGATTCAATTTGGGCTTGGCTGAGCCCCGATTGCTCAACAATCTTCTGCCAAGAAGTCTGTTCGACTTCAATCAAGTAACTTTCTAAACCTTGAGTATGTTGCTTAATAAAATTCAAATCGAATACGCTATCGCCGTGCAGCAGGGCCTGCTGATGACGCGCCAACAACACCTTAACTATCCCCCGAACCGCTGCCATATCACCACCTAACTTAGGAGTGAAATAATGACTGGTAGTTGGACTTGAGCCGCCGCTAAGCATTTCTGCTGGTTTTTGAGGATTGGCAAAACGCTCCAATCCACGCTCTTTTAAATTATTAAAGGCTACCACCTTGGCACCACGATGCGTTGCGTGAGCCAGTGTTTCGAGCATTCGCGGGTGATTGGTTCCAGGATTCTGACCAAACAAAAAAATGGCATCAGCCATCTCAAAATCTTCAATGGTCACAGTGCCCTTACCAGTGCCAATACTGCTACTAAGCGCATAACCACTAGCTTCGTGACACATATTTGAACAATCAGGGAAATTATTTGTGCCCAAACGACGGCCGAACAGCTGATATAAAAATGCCGCTTCATTACTCGCTCGTCCAGAGGTATATAGCTCGGCTTGATTAGGGGTTTCCAAGCGATGCAAATGCTTTGCAATCAATTGAAAAGCCTCATCCCAAGCAATCGCTTGGTAGTGACCACTCTGCGAGTTATAAACCACGGGTTCCGCTAAACGACCTTGATATTCCAAAAAGTAATCACTCTGCTTGGCAAGCCAAGCCACCGAATGCTCAGCAAAAAATTGGGCATTCACGCGACGCGACGAAGCCTCCCAATTCACCGCTTTAGCACCATTCTCACAGAAACGAAAAGTGGCCCGGTTGCCCTTTTCTCCCCAAGCACAACCGGGACAATCAAAGCCATGGTCTTGATTGGTCTTTAACAAGGTTTTTAAATTTTTGGCTACATTTTCACTTTTAACAAGATGTTTTGCCGTACTCGCTAAGGCAGCCCAGCCTCCCGCCGCCCCCGTATAAGGTTTATGACTCATCAATATTCACCTACTTATATTTAATCCGCCAAGGCGCGTGATACACGTTAAACTGCTTTGTTTTGGTAAAACCAATTAAACTAATATTAAACTGCCGTGCCACCGCTAAGGCTAGACTCGATGGTGCCCCTACCGCGACCACCACTGGAATATTAGCGCGTACTACTTTTTGCATTAACTCAAAACTCACCCGACCACTTAACACTAAAACCGAGCGCTCGGAATAACAGTCCTGTAATAACAACTGCCCCAACACTTTATCGACGGCATTATGTCGACCGATATCTTCTTCTACAATTAACCACTGCTGATCCGCGAAATACCCCGCACCATGCACAGCTCCTGTTTGAGGATAAAGCGTTTGTAAACCTTGTAGCTGACTAGGCAGTTGATAAAGCAACTGCTCATCGAGCCATTCAGCGCGACAATCGATGCTCGCTTGATGACTTAATGCCAGAGCTTGAACACTACTTTTACCACATAAGCCACAACTGGAATAGCTGGCAAAGTTACGCTGCAAAATAGACCAATCAGGCACCAAGCCTTTAACTAGCTGCACTTCTATATGATTGGTTTGGTTTAGCGTGGCGTCCGCTTCGCTCACAAACTGTAGCGCCTCGATCTCGTCAAGACGACTAATAATGTTTTGACTAAACAATAAACCGATGACAAGCGCTAAATCATCACCGGGCGTGCGCATCGTTAAGCTCAGTTGTCTTGTTTGATAACATTGTTGCTTCGGGCAATAAGATGTCAAATTCAGCAGCAGAGGCTCTTCGATAGCGATTAAATCGGGACATAAAATCGGCTCAGCTTCGCGAGTATCATTAAAGCGCATCAGCGAAACATCACCAAGCCCGTGCTCTAAAATAGTGCTGTGGGATAATTGCTCGGGCATTGCAGAAAGGCAAGCCCACTGAGAACGGCGTTTAGGCTTTAACATAGATTACCTGCTGTAAGATACGAGTCCGAGCGAACACTCTCGACTGCTACACTAGGGCCTGTTGAATTTGAGTATCGATCTTCTCTTCCAGATAAAAACAAGCGCCAAAGCTCGACGACCACTAATCTACAGGTTAATCAAAAGCCTAGGCCAAGGCTAGTGCTTTTATCAACATTACATCAAGTTATGAACTAGTTAACAACTTATGAATCAGTAAGATAACCAAGTCCTTACTCACAGCTTTAAACAAACACCATAACCGCGGCTCTGCTTGCGCTTCACAAGCTTATTGGTTCACTATTTTCTTGGCCTAAGTTCAAGCATCACCGCTGCATGATCACTGGCTTGACTGTCGATGGAAAAATCGGCGTGAGTGAGATGACGATCAAAGCATTGATAGCGCACAACTTCGGCCATTTGTTGCTGATAATCTGGGGCAAACTCTGCCGACAACAAAATATAATCAAGTACACTGCCTTGCCCTCCCCAGTAATGAGTGGCAGGCCGCAAGTCGGTCTGCAGACTTAAAGCAAAACCATCATGCAAACGCCAAGTATTTTCCACTCCTACATTATGAGGCTGGGGACAATCAAAAATATGCGCTAGCGCTCCCGCCGACAAGTCATCATTAAAGTCTCCCATGATGATCACAGGCTCAACTTTATGGCGACGACAAGCAACAATATCTTGTAGCAATAAACGAACTTCTTTTGCCCGCAAATTATCTGCCTTCCAGCGCCCAAGATACTCATCAATATCACTAATGGGCTCAGGTAAGTCATCTAACATCGGTCGTTTAGATTTTAGATGTAGCACGTAACATTTAACCCAGGCAATCCCTGGCAGCTTTATTCTCGCCACTAGCGGCTGTCGACTAAATTGCTCAGATCTTGCACTTTGATACAAACTCACTTGCCGCAAAGGATACTTACTGGCCAAAGCTAAGCCGGGTTTACGATAAACATAACTTGTCTCATCTAAAACGCTAGCAGTCGCCAGGAAATAGGGATAGCCTAATTGCTGACACTGCAGCGCGAGCGCCTCTGCGCTAAATACCTCTTGAAAAGCCATCACATCGGGCTGAGCTTGATGAATCAAGCCCATTAACCACGCTTGCTTTTGCTGCCACTGCTGGCTATCGAGGATATTATCAAACTCGTAGGCAGCATAAGGCGGCGCCACATAGTTCAATAAATTGAGACTTAAAATTTTGATACAGATTCCTTAGTGCTTGGTGTTGCCTATTGCCACCGAGCCTGCTGAGCGCCCCTTCATCACGAACGTCCTATAAGCTTAAATAGCTTTGAGACTAAAAGTAAGTACAAACTTCAAATCAAAATAAAAGGTTCCCCTCACAACCGCTATGGATAGACTACAGATACCTAAGTGGCCACTGGCAATATAGTTTTGTTATGATAAGAAGCAATATCGGTAAATCAGAAAGTGGGGATAGATGTTAAAAGCAATCAGTGCAGCATTTGTCATAAAAATCGATGGGATCCGAGTTGAGGTGACAAAAGGCCGAGTGCCCGAGTACTTTATTCGTGAAATAAAACTACTTCAAGGCAATAGCGGCGCCATCAACGGTAAACTCTATGGCATGCGCCGAGGACGACAAATAAATTTAGAGTGTTCATCTTCGATCCCGGACAACATCTTACAACGCCTGCGTAATGTATGGCGCCCCAATCCGGACCCAAGCAATAATAATCAAGGTCGGCTGCGCCACTAATCAATCCGCTAAATCACTCCAGACTTGGCTCATCATCAATCGGCGTGGCGATATTACGAGATTGATAAAAATCATCGATCACCTGCCTAATTTCACCGGAATCGGTTAAACCTTGCAATAACGCGTCTAATTGCTCCCTTTCTACATACAAACTTGAGCGCTTAGAAATAGCAATATACACCGGCGTATCATTCCCCCCCTGAAAGCTGGCAAGTTTAAAGCGCCCCTTCCAAACCTTGCCATTAAGAGCAAAATGTCGACCGACTTCACCAACAATACAAGCATCCAGCCGCTTACGATATAACAGTTCTAAGCAAGCACTATTGTCATTTAAACTCACCTTAGTCATTTTGCTATCATGATCAAAAGGTTCGAAATAACGGGCACCTAACTTAACCCCAACTCTCAAGGCATACAGGTCCTTATAGCGAGCTAAAGGTAGTAATTCCTGCTTTCGCAAGACAAAGAAATGGCGAGAAGAATCTAGATAAGGGGGCTTCAAAAAATAAAGTGATTTCTCTCGGTCCTTGGTTTTATGCAGACCAGCACTAATATCAATACTTCCCAGCTCTAAGCTTCGCAAACGGCGAGCGAAGGGAAGGTAATGATTCACACTAGTCACACCCGATGCTTTTATAAACATGTCCATAATCGCTTGGCTTAAAATATATTGCTTATTTGAACGGCCAACCTGCCAACTTGACTGAGCAGCATGAGTCTTATTTGCCACCGTTAGCAATAAAACGACCCAGATTACCTTCCGCATGACTGAATGATGTTCCTTTGCATATAAAGAAAGCCAGTGAGTCACTACTATTAGTGACAAGCCCGCACGAAGTCAATCCTGTAATATATAAATTCGCTATATCGAGCTAACAAAATGGATTTTGCTACTCAAATTTCGATAACCTAATCTCGCTAGATTATATTTCAGCCAGCAGTAAACCCCTCCTATCCGGCTAAACACACAAAATCTCCAACCCTTAAACGAGTCCAAATTAGGCAGAATATTTAATAAGCATCAGAAATATCCCTTACCGTAAAAGTATTCCGCTCAAAACATCGGCCAAAACGCCCACCAGCTAGCTTGCTTGTTAACTGGGATGGTATTGCGACTTCGACAGCAAAATATATATAGATAATGGTTGCCTAAAATCACGCAATCGACGACGATCTACAATCAATAATTTGGGAGCAATAAATGTCTACTTCAGAAAACAACCTATCAGACTTTAGCAAGGCCGTGATTAAAGCTGGCGAGCTTTGGGTACTTAGTGCCGACGACGAGTTTGTAGTCGTTGATTCCATTAATTATGAAAATACCGACGTGATGCCATTGTTTTCAACGGCGGCCAAGGCTCAAGCCCTATGCCTTGATGATTGGAGTGAATACCAGGTTGTTTCCATCAATTTAGAAGAGTTTTTTGAACAATGGTTGCCAAACTTAGACGAAGACAAAGTCTTAGTGGCCATCGATCTCGATGAAAATTTAGTTGGCGAAGAAATCGAAGCCTTTCATTTAGCCAAACAGTTAGCAGCAGATGACGCAAAATGACCGCCAAATAAAGGCGCCCCAGAGATGACTAAAACGCCACTTAACAGTGGCGTTTTTTATGCTGTGGCGTAGGCCTTTCAAGCCAACTGGCAATCTAAAATCAATGATTGCCAGAGACGTACACAGCTAACGCTCACTCAGCAGCCCAAGCGACGCTATCTTAAAGCATCCTCTTGAGTTTAATTGGATGCACTTTCGCCGCCCACAAGCCAAGCTAAGCTGATCATGCAACTTTACGAAAAGTCGACAAAATCTGCGATATAGTTATCTAGCTGCTTTTTCTCGTTATATTCATCGATACGTCGGCGAACCCGAACATCACTTTTGGCTTTCTTGTTCTGCTTTGAATACTGAGCCTTATCTTCTAAGTCCCATTCATCTATATCATCAAACTGTGAGTATTTCATGACTCTTCAACCCAATTAAACATCTAATAATATCGGCACCTAACTTTACTAAGCGCCAGCGACTCGCCACGACGAGTACTAAAAATGTGCAATAAAACCGGCCATCGGTCAATACAAATTAAAATTGAAACAAAGCGACAGAAACGCACATAAAGATAACAAAAACAATCAGTTATTGATTTACCAAGAAAATAAGGCCCATCAATTTATCTTAATCGTGACGACAAATAAGCTTTGTTTTACCTACTAAGTGATCGCTGGCATCATCGCGCCAATTTCCAACAAACCGACTGATCTTTAACCCTTCTGGTATACGCTGATGCTACATTCAAATTCCCTCAACTCGCACGCTTCCGGACTGCTTTCCCCCTTAGCTGGCCTCGGTTTATTTGCGATAGCGACTGGCTACCTAATGAGCCTTTTACCGCTGGCTTTAAGTTATTTCGAGCTCGACAAATCATTAAGTCCTTGGCTTGCCAGTGCGTTTTACTCCGGGCTGCTACTCGGCGCGCTAAAAATACAAGTAGTGATTAATACACTGGGGCATCGACGGGCACTTATCCTATTCTTCAGCGGGATTCTGGTAACGGTTTTATTAATGCCACTCCTTTCGTACTCAAGCGTATGGTTAATCCTTAGAGGTATCGCTGGCGCAGCCACCGCAGGCGTATTTGTGGTGATAGAGTCTTGGTTATTGCTGGTCGATGATGACAAACAGCGCGCGAAGCGTCTTGGCTTATATATGGTGACACTCTATGCAGGCAACGCCTTCGGTCAACTACTTATTGAACACTTAGGCAGCCAAGGTCATCTCCCTTTTGTTTGTATTATCAGCCTACTCAGCTTGGCGATATTGGCGCCGATATTGAGCCGCAGCACAACACCACAAGTGACTCGACACCAGTCCTTGTCACTCAAAGCCATTGGCCAGTTAAGTACACCGGCAGTAATCGGCTGCCTAGTCTCAGGCTTAATTTTGGGCCCCATCTATGGGCTGATGCCAAGCTTTCTTAACGATAATGATTTATGGCAAAACCAACTCGGTCAACTGATGGCGACGCTGATTTTAGGTGGTATGTTAATCCAGCCTTTAGCTAGTTATCTATCGGCTCGATTCAGCAAGACTCTGCTTCAGGCTTTATTTTGTTTGATGGGGTTTGCAGCCGCCATTGCAATAACCTTGGCTAACTCTTTGCTGAGCCTTGGCCTCAGTCTATTTGCTTTGGGAGCCGCTGCATTTTCGCTTTACCCCGTGGCTATTTGTCAGGCGAGTCTTCAGGCTAAAGCCGAACATATTGTCGCCATTACCGAACTCATGTTACTCAGTTATAGCATTGGTTCGATCATTGGGCCGCTCATCGCTGGACTCGGAGAAACAACTATTGCTCGCTTACCGCTCTATTTAGCCGCAACTTTTGCCAGCACCTGCATCTATATGCTAATCGTGGCTGCTAAAAATACAGCTATCGCGAGGGCCATTTAGCGAGCAGCTGATTTAACTTAGCTTCAAAAACTTAAGCGCTAAGCTAACTCAGGAGGATGGTTGGCAATCCAATGTTCGGCGATTTGCTGACGAGTTGCCACCCAAACCTGCTGATGTCCTTGCACATAATCCAAAAATTTCTTAAGCGCTTGGAAACGTCCAGGTTTACCAATAATTCGACAATGTAAGCCTATCGACATCATTTTTGGGGCGCTATCACCTTCCGCATACAGACAATCGAAACTATCTTTTAAGTATTGGAAAAACTCTTCACCATGACTAAACCCATAAGGTGAAGCAAACCGCATATCGTTGGTATCTAGCGTATAAGGCACGATAAGATGAGGCTTGGAGCCTTGCTCACAGGGCTGCGATACCCAAAATGGCAAATCATCACCATAATAATCCGAGTCGTAAATGATATCTTGATGCTCGGCTAACAGCGCCCGAGTATTGGGAGAGTCTCGCCCTGTATACCAACCATTGACCGGCTTACCGGTTAATTGTTGCATCAAACTTAAGGCTTGTTGCATTTGCTCGCGCTCTTGCTCAAGGGGCATATGCTGGTAGTGGATCCATTTTAAGCCATGGCAAACAATGTCATGTTCCGCAGCAACAAGCGCCTTGGTCACATCGGGATTGCGCTGTAATGCTGTCGCAATAGCAAAAATAGTTAAGGGTAAATCACGCTGTTTAAATTCATTCAAAACTCGCCATACACCTGCTCTAGAACCATATTCGTACATCGATTCCATACTCATATGCCGAGCATTATAAGCTTCCGCACCAGCTATCTCGGATAAAAATGTTTCCGAATGAGGATCTCCATGCAATACACAGTTCTCGCCCCCCTCTTCAAAATTTAATACAAATTGCACTGCGATTTTTGCGCCTTTAGGCCAATTGGCGTGAGGCGGCTGACCAGCATAACCGCGCATATCCCTTAACGGAAATCCTTGCTGTTGACTCATGTTGATTCCTTTTTAATCCAACCATTATTGAAATAACCTCGGGCATATTCACTCAAGGCTAAGCCATACTTAAGTACTCAAACCCAACGGCCCATCCGAAGCACCATTAGCCAAACTTAAACCTCTGGAGAAAACAAGCGGTCAAAGTCTATCGACTGTTGGGGACGGGGCTCCAAACAAAGACTTTGCCGAATCATCTCCAGATGTTGAGTCATCCACGCCATCGCTTGCGCACTATCCTGCTGTTCCAATAAGCGGAGCAATTCAGAATGATTCCCACAATTGCAGCCAACGCTATGCTTTGATCCATAAACCGCAATAATTAACGAAGAACGATAGACCAGTTGTTGCACAAATTGACTCAAACTACGATTGTGAGTAATTCGGGAAAGTTCGATATGAAAATAAGCCGTTTGCAACACCAATTGGGCAAAATCACCTTTTTGTTTGGCCTGCCCTTCTTTGATGATAATGGCGCTTAAATTCTGTTGATGTAAGCGATTAAAATTAGCCATCACCATCGGTAACAACTGAGGTTCAATGAGACCTCGACTGTCAAAAATCTCCTGCGCTTCAGCAATACTCGGGCGCTTAACTTGCGCCCCTTTATTTGGCTCCAGACTCACCAAATGCTCCACCGCTAACTGCTGTAATACCTTACGGATCGCAGTACGACTCACCTTAAACGAGTCGGCTAACTTATCTTCGGGAAGGCGAGCACCAGGTTCAAGCTTTTGGGCGACAATCGCCGACACAATTTGATTATGTATTTTTTCGTATGGGATCATCGAAGCCACTATTACCAATCGTATACAATCAGACTAATCCAATTTTTTATTGGATAGCAATCACTATTTGCGCTTAATAATAAATTCGATGATGACTGCACTAGTCCAGCTCAAGCTTGCACCAAAACAGCTCGCTAAAATGATAAGCAAGGTTTAATTTTTAGTAATTATTGAATTTAACGACTGCTATAAGTTGGCATACAACTTGTACCTTCAATTGTATACAAAATGGAGGACCATTATGCCTACAGTGGCAACTAAGTTTAAAGAAAGCGCCCGGCTCATTAACCCCGACCTAGCCCCTACCCAACAAAAACAATGGGGTTGGTATAGTATCTTTGCGTTTTGGATGTCCGATGTTCACTCAGTTGGCGGCTACGTTTTTGCGGCTAGCCTGTTCGCCTTGGGGCTCGCCAGTTGGCAGGTATTCTGCTGTTTGATTGCCGGGATCATGATTGTGTTATATTTTGCAAACTTAATGGGCAAACCAGGACAAAAGGCTGGCGTACCATTTCCAGTGGTTTGTCGCATGTCTTTTGGGGTGTTGGGAGCCAATATACCTGCCGTAATCCGCGGATTGATTGCAGTGGTTTGGTACGGCATACAAACCTTTCTCGCCTCCAGTGTATTTATCGTTTTAGTATTGTACTTTAAGCCTGAATACCAAGTTTATACCCAGGGGGGGATTTTGGGCTTATCCCCGCTGGGCTGGTTTGGCTTCCTGTTTATGTGGGTGGTTCAAGCTTTAGTCTTCATGTTTGGCATGGGCGCAATTAAAAAGCTCATTGACTGGTCGGGACCCGCCATTTATCTTGCAATGGCATTATTGACCGCCTTTATGGTCTACAAGGCTGGTTGGTCAAACATCGATTTAAATCTAAGCGAGCAACGCCTTAACGGCTGGCAAGCCCTCAACCAGATGCTGGTTGCCACAGCTCTCGTGGCCGGCTATTTCGCAGGACCAAGCTTAAATTTCAGTGATTTTTCCCGTTACTGCAAATCTTACAAAGAGTTGAAAATAGGTAATATTTTAGGTTTACCCCTCAACTTTATTCTGTTCTCATTTTTCAGTGTAATTATCGTGGCAACTTCAATTCCGGTGTTTGGAGAAATGATTACCGATCCAATCGAAACCGTGAGCCGTCTCAATTCAGGACTGGTGATTATCTTAGGCGCTCTCACCTTTATTCTCGCCACTGTTGGCATCAATATTGTGGCTAACTTCGTCGCGCCCGCGTTTGATTTTTCAAATGTAGCCCCCAATAAAATTAGTTTTAAAACGGGGGGATTTTTGGCCGCTTTTGGCTCTGTACTGATCACGCCTTGGAATTTATTCAACAACCCCGAG
This sequence comes from Agarivorans sp. QJM3NY_30, assembly GCF_050870855.2. Lineage (GTDB taxonomy): Bacteria > Pseudomonadota > Gammaproteobacteria > Enterobacterales > Celerinatantimonadaceae > Agarivorans. Next base: position 3,789,858 of record NZ_CP194038.2, read on the forward strand.
ATGATCCACTATACGGTGGATATCTTAGCGGCCATGATCGGTCCGATCTACGGGATTGTCATCGTTGACTATTTTAAAGTAAAACAGCAACAAATCGACCTAGTGTCTCTCTATACCTTAGATCCTAAAGGTCGCTACTGGTATCAAAGTGGTATCAATCCAAAGGCGCTATATGCCTTGATTCCGGCAACATTCGCCGCCTTAATCTCTTCCTTTATTATTATCGAAATGGCGAACTTCGCACTATTCATTGGTGGTATTTTCGCCTCAGTTATCTATTACGGTCTAATGAAACCAGAATGGCAAAGCAGCAGCCATAAACCACAATATGCATCGCTTGATGAAGTCTAAGCACAAACCAAGCGTTATTCGTCAGTCCCCAGCCAATCCTTGGCTGGGTCTTACATTTTCCTCAAATGAAGTGCGAACACTAAGCCCAAATTTGGGTTCAGCCATAGTGAATCCAGTTCACACAAATAAAAGCTTTAGGCAGCCTATTCAACTGGCTTAGCATAAGTTGTCAATACAGACTACAGTTAAGCACTTACCCTGCTGGCTCGGATGAAACCATGGCTGCTTATTTAATTGGTCAAATAAAAGTTAAAGATCCTCAACGATGGAAGCGCTATGTAGCGGGCGTGGATATCAGCCTAGAACCATTTAAAGCCAAGCTACTCATGCGTGGAGAACAACATCAAGTGCTCGCCGGCAACAACAGTTTCGAGTTCGCGGTGGTGATTAAGTTTGAACAAGTCACAGAGCTAGAGCGCTGGTTTCAATCAGAAGCTTATCAGGCACTCATCCCCCTACGAGAACAGGCTGCCGATGTCTCAATTATTAGCTATAAAAGCAGCGACACCGAACCACAAGCGGAGTAATTTAAGCAAACATATCCGATAGAGATGCAATATCGTCTGACTTTTTCGCTAGATCATTGCTACTCGCCTTTAGCTCTTTTGCATGCTGTTTGGTTTCTTGGCTTAATTGGCTGATTTTTGAAACATTTTCAGAAATATTAGCGCTAACAACAGACTGCTGTTCAGCGGCCACCGAAATTGATGTAGAAATATCACACACTTCGTTCATCATGTTTGAGATATCAGCGACTAACTGTGAGCTTAAGTTAGCCGTATTTAAACACTGCTCTGCTTGCTCTCGGCTCGACTTCATTCGAGCCCCCCAACTTGCCAAACTCAGCTGCATTTTTTCCACCGATGTTTCGATTAACCCCGTCGCTTCGTGAGTTCGCGTTGACAACGCTCTAACCTCATCAGCCACCACCGAAAATCCTCGCCCCATCTCACCGGCCCTTGCCGCTTCAATCGCTGCATTTAAGGCGAGTAGATTCGTTTGATCCGCAATACCCTGAATTTCGCCCATAACCCGAGCAATCTCCTCAGCATCATGTGTAAGCTCATTGGCTAAGTTTTCCGCCTGAGTTACATCCTGTGAAAGAGCTTGTACTTGTTCAGTGGTTTGACTCATATTGGATTGCGTTTGCAGACAATGATTCTGTGTTTCAGTGATTTTGTCATTGGCGGTCACGGTAGAATGACTAATCTCAGCGGCGGTCATCGACATTTGATGAATGGCTGCTGATAACTGTTCCAACTCCTGCGTTTCAACATCCACACTATGACTGGTCGTTAAAGAGATAGAAGCTAACTCTTTAGATAATAACTGCAAACGTTTGGTCGAATCAGCGGTTCTACCCAAAATCGTTTTAATTCTCGCTTCCAATAACCCGATATGAAAACGAGCGATATCGAAGGGTTTCGCGCCTTCATAAATGTAACGGCTAGGACTGTCAAAAGATGCTTTAAGTTCGTTTATCTGATTCGGGAGCTTCACCAAAACATCAAAGTTAATGGCAACTAACAATATCAATAGTAATGCTAAAAAACCAGCGGCAGCCATTCCCCATTCACTTACCGCACCGATGAAAGCAAACAGTAATACCAGCATTGTGGCTCCAATACGCATATTGGAACCTCGCCATACAGACTCAATGGCTTTTCCCTGATTTAACTTGTTATAGATCAGCTGGGCACGCTGTTTCAACTCTGGTTTAGCCGAAACCCGAACGGATTGGTAGCCAACATGACGCCCCCCTTCATAAAGTGGAGTCACATAAGCATCGACCCAATAATAACGACCATCCTTACAACGATTTTTCACCATTCCGCGCCACGCCTGACCTGCCTTCAGCTTAAGCCACAAATCAGCAAAAGCGGCTTTAGGCATATCGGGATGGCGTACAATATTATGATGTTGTCCCATCAGCTCATCTAAGGAATAACCTGCCACTTCACAAAAATCATCATTAGCGTAAGTAATATCCCCTTGTAAATCAGTCGTTGAAACGAGCTGCTGGCTGGTACTAAACAAGACTTCTTCATCAGTAATTTTCATTATTGAATTGCCAATAATCTTCATCGGTGATTTAAATATAAGTCAACTATCAATTATGTTAGGGAATTAAGAGTATATTTGTCATTAATTAGCGACTCCCAACACAGTTTTCTAAATCAGCATCGATTCCTTAACATATGAAGGTCTATGAAATCATCCACGTTTACCACAGCCAGTCACGCAACCCCCTCAGCATGCCTCGCGCCTATTCATTTTTCATAGTCGATGTGTATTCAGACAACTCTTTGATCAATAGGCTTTGATATACTCATTTCGAAATACAGCCATCGGCATAGTTCTTAACGTGGTGAAATAACTTTTACGGCACAGACTCATCTCACGACTATCAGCAGTCACTCAGTGGCTTGCTCATTGATACCGACCCATTACAATAATAATGGCAAACAACAGTCCGAAGGGTTTGGCTAAATCACAATAGAATCGATAACAACAAAACCAACAAAATAAACAGCTTAGTTTGTATCGGGATATATAAAACCTGTGTCAGATAAGCCGATGCTCTAGACTCACTTGTCGAGTAATAATGAACCATGCTGTTTCACATATTGCAGAAACGTTTCTGCAATAGGCGACATCGGACGAGAACGTCGTCGAACTAGATACCATTGAGTGACTATTGGTAAATTTTCAACATTGACAATACTCAAGCCTTCTAAGCCGCCATAACTCAAGGTGTGTTCCGATAATATGGACACCCCAAGTTCCGACATCACCGCATATTTTATAGCTTCATTACTCTCAATCGTCATTCGTACATTCAATTGGCAGTTCTGCTGCCTTAAAAAACCATGAATCGCATGGGCGGTGCCAGAACCGGGTTCGCGCATTAAAAAAGGGTAGCTGACAAATTGCTCCAGAGAGACTTGTGCTTGTTCTGTTAAAGGGTGATGTTCTGGGGCAATCGCCAATAAGCGATTCGGTAGAAAATCGATCAACTCTAAATCGGGATCTTCAGGGGGGTGACTAAATACATAAAAGTCATCTTCGTCAGCAAAACTTCGCGTGATAGTTTCAGCGCGATTTCCCACCTTAAATTTGATGTTGATATTGGGGTATTGCTCTGAAAAATCGCCGACTAAACGGGGGATAAAGTATTGTGCAGTGGTCACCACCGACAACGAAAGCACCCCACTATCTAAGCCTTTAAACTTATCGAGTTTAATCTCAAGATACTTAAACTGTTTAAGGATCTCGCGCGCAGATTCTACAAGCATATTGCCCACTTCAGTAAAATGTAGCCTTTTCCCCGAAGTGTAATAAAGCGACATGCCGATAGTCGTTGCTAATTTATTCAGCTGCATCGACACCGTCGGTTGAGTGAGATGTAAAATTTCCGCAGCACGAGTGATACTGCCTTGCTCATGCACCACAACCAACAACTCTAGTTGGCGTACAGTTCCCACTTGAGAATGCGAACGATAAGGATTGTTCATATAACAACTCATAGACTTTTATCTATGTATATTATAGTTAATATCTAATTTTATCTATTATGATTGAAGTAGATAATCCTTGTTCCTATATCAACAGGGCTTATTCAATGACTAAAACTCAACTCTTGTTTGGCTTAAGTATCGGCTTAATATTAAGCGCCATTGGGATCACAACTTGGCAACAACAACTCACCAGTGCCGCATTACTCATGGTGGGACTTGGCCTTTGTGCCCTCAACTTAATATCTTGGTCAATTGAGCTGATCAAACAAACCAAGCAAAATATTCACCGACAAGCGCCACATGCCCTGACTAGCTCAAACTTCAACGGGAATCCCTAAGCATGCAAATCGATGTTGTTGTCGGCTTCTTCGTTTTAGGGGCATTCGCCAAACTGATAAAAAGCGATTTAAAATTACCCTCGGGCTTGTATCAAAGCTGCTTGATTTTTTTACTACTTGCCATTGGCCTGAAAGGCGGTATGGCATTACATTCCAACAGTAGTTTAGAGATCCTGCCACAATCACTCGCGGTGATGATCTTTGGTGCGCTATTACCCTTACTCGCTTTTCCAATATTGTATTTTATTGCAGGTTGGTCACGCTTAGATGCTGCCGCCACAGCGGCTCATTATGGCTCAATTAGTGTTGGCACCTATGCCGTCGCAGTTGCCTATGCTCAATCATTGGGGCTCGCTTATGAAGCCTATTTACCCCTATTTGTGGCGCTACTCGAAGTGCCAGCGATTGTAGTTGGAATTTTACTCGCGCAAAACCAATTCAAGTGGAAAGAAATGCTGCCAGTGCTACGTGAAGCACTATTGAATAAGGGGGTCATACTGCTGTTAGGTGGGCTTGCAATCGGCGCTTGGGCGGGGCCTAGAACGGCATCTATCATGCCATTTTTTGGCGAACTGTTTCATGGGATGCTGGCCTTGTTCCTTCTGGAAATGGGTCGTGTGGCGGCCGAACGGATCCGTGATATTCGTAAACAAAGTGCCTTTCTAATTAGTTTTGGTATCGCGATGCCGGTGATCGGTGGCTTTTTAGGCGCCATGCTTGGTGCCGCGATAGGCCTTTCGGTAGGCGGTACATGTTTGCTAGCGGTGTTAGGTAGCAGTGCCTCTTATATCGCAGTGCCAGCAGCCCTCGCAGTGGCGCTACCCAAAGCGAAGGTGAGTGTCGCCCTTACTGCCTCACTGGCGATTACTTTTCCCTTCAATGTATTGGTAGGGATCCCTGTTTACTTCGCATTAATTCAGCATTGGTTTTAAGTGAAGAATAAAAAGAGATAACCACAACAGAGTCATTTGAAGCGAAAAGTTTTAATCGGCGCAGCGCCTTACAGAGCCTGCGCCTGACTCCGCACCGCGTGATTTATCCCTATCCACATAAACCAAATGGTTCCGCGTCCGATAGCCGGCACCTCTTCCTAAAATAACGACAAGCAACAAACTCTTTAACTCACCACGTATCGGCTCAGTTACGCCAAGCGGTAACAAAAATAAACCCAGCGCTTAGCCAAGCCAACTAGTTGTATTATAATCAATATTACTAAGCCGCTTCATTTTCTCATTAAAAATGAAGCGGTTCCCTCTACTCGTATTTCTCTAAGGTTAGCTTATTGCCAAATATTCAGTTAAAACAAGAAGACAAGATGGTGGTGAAAATTAACCACCAAATGGAAATGCACACCCATCGACGGGTTGATGTGTACCTGTCCCTTCCCAAAGAAATGGGGATTAGTGCCAAAACATTAAAAGAAAGCAATTATTTTACCAGCAACGTCATCAGCAAACACAGTTATTACAGCCCTGGCTTACATTTGCCTTTATTGCAAAGCCGTTTTGCCAGCATGAATAATTTGGCCATCGAAGAGTACCGCGTCAACTTAAATCTGTTTGCTTATCAATATGCAATTGCACTCGACGTCGATTTAAAGCTGTTGTTAAAAGAGCAAGACATCGAAAATTTCTACAATCTTGCGAATAGTCTGATGGAGCAGAGTAGTTCTCTGCTGAAAAAGTTTCGCCGTAGCACCCCCACCGGAGCAGCCCAACTGGCTCACTTCGAAAATGCCGACAATTACTTATCTTGGCATACCGAGCAAGTATTTATGAAACTCATCGCAACTCGCCCTCGCAATGGTGAATTCTCAGAGCAACTGAAGCTTATCTTAGATTATACGCGAAGCGAGAAAAACTATCGTACCGAGCGAGCCTATAACTCGACAGCAACGATTAAAGACCCCAACCGAATTGCCAATAAGATGCGTTTAATTCGCCGCCTAATTGAGTACGGCGTTGTGTTTAAAGAAAAGACCTATGCCCTTGGCAATACCAGCCGAAAATTTGTCACTGGATTGGCAACAGCCTTAATCATGGTGGTGGTATTAAGTTTAATCATCAAGACTCAGGGAGCCTTAAGTGGTTTAACGGCTTTAATGGTAGTTGTACTTGCCACCATTTATGGGGTGAGGGAGGTCTTTAAAGAAGACTTAAAAAATGCCCTGTGGCGATGGATTAGCAAAGGACGAGCAAAATGGTCTAGAGAACTACACGATAGCGCAAACAATACCTTGATTGCCAAGCAAAAAATTTGGCTCGATTATATTAGAACCAAACATTTACCAGTGCCAGTGGCCGATATACTCGCCCACCGCCATCGCCGTAATCGCCAAGCTGAAGAATTACTCCACTACCGGATAGAAAGCCGGGTGTTTGGCCGTAATTTTAGGGCTGGTTATAGCGCGATTAACGAATCCTTGTACTTCAATTTAAGACCCTTCGCTCGTTATTTGGAAGGAGGGCGAGGCGTCGTTTATCAAGAAGACAAGGGGAAAATATCCAAAGAATCCATCGAACGTCGTTATCAAATTAATCTGATATTGGCCATCGCCGATGGTGATCAAGAACCAATTTACCAACGCTATAAAATCACCTTAAATCGTAGCAAAATCGCTGATATTGAAGCGGCATGAAGGCTTTTCTTGCTCAGCCCGGTCGCGAACTAAATCAAATACCAATCTGACGAATGATATAATCGGCTTATTGCACAGAATAAATCTGCCGATAACGAGGAGTGAAGCGCAATAATTCATGGTTCTAGTCCCACGATTCAGAATGCAACTAGCGGTGATATCTAGGCCAGCAAGAGTAAACAGATAATTAGTGGGATTGATATAAGCCCAGATAGATCGACATTGATCGCAAACAATATCCAAGAGCAACGCTGCGGCTATCCATTCGAGGAAAGCCGCTCAAAATGTTCACAATAGGGCCTGCAAAGCTTACAGTTACCAGCTTAGCCCGCGGTAGTCGCTAAGCACCAACCGCCAAACAAGCACTCACTAATTGCGGAATCGACTGCTGCGCTAGCCCTGCAATATTGATCCGGCCACCACCCACAATGTAAATGCCATACTGTTCACGCAACTGTTCGGTTTGCTCAAAACTAAAACCAGTGAGCGAAAACATTCCTTGATGAGCACTTAAATAATCAAAGCGCTCACTGTTAGATTGTGTTCTAAACTCTTCGGCTAAGGCTTGGCGAAGGCCGCGCATTCGAACACTCATAACATTCAGTTCTTGTTGCCACAAATCTCGCAATTGCTCATCCCCTAAAATTTCGCTCACAATTGCAGCCCCCCAATTTGGTGGCATAGTGTAACTACGTCGAGCCAATTCAAATAATTTACCTCGCGCATTCATCGCTTGCTGTAAACTTTTCCCAACCACAATGGCTGCGCCAGTCCGCTCACGGTAAAGGCCAAAGTTTTTTGAATTAGAACAAGTCATGACTAATTCAGGTAAACTGTCAGCTAACAGTCGAAGCCCTGCGATATCTTCGTCGACCCCTTGACCAAAGCCCTGATAAGCCAAATCGATAAAAGGCAAAAATCCATGATTTAACGCCAACTGATTAATCTGCTGCCAAGCCGCATAAGAAATATCGGCACCAGTAGGATTATGACAGCACCCGTGGAGCAACAATACATCCTTAGGGCCTAGCTTCGCCACCTGTTCTAACATTGCGGCTTCATCAACCTGCTTAGTCTGCGGGTTAAAGTAAGGATAATAGGCGACCTTCAAACCTGCCGCTTCCATGATCGGTTGGTGATTCACATAACTAGGCGTTGATACCCACACCGTCGCATCAGGGCGAATACTGGCGATTAAATCGGCTAACAAACGCAAGCCACCACTGGCGCCCGGCGTTTGCATAGCAATAGAGCGAGCATGCGCAGCCGTATCGCCTAACAAGAGATCTAATATGGCTTGGTTATAACTTTGGTTTCCAGCTAAGCCCAGATAGGCTTGAGTGGTTTGCGCCGCTAACAAACGCTCCGAAGCCAAAGTGACCGCCTGCATCACAGGAGTAATGCCCTGCTCGTTACGGTAAACGCCAATACCTAAGTCGAGTTTATTAGGACGAGGATCCTGCTGGTAGGCAACGCCTAAAGATAAAATAGGATCGTCTTTGGCTTGGTCGATGGCTTCAAACATGGGGCTTCCTTTTAGTAAATGCCTTGAATAACAGCAAAAATGCTTCATCTATATATCAGACATCTGCACAACTGGCTAGAACGAATATACACCTTAGCTAAACTCACCTCATGATATGCTCAAAATAGCCCTTGATAAGACCAGCATCGAAGCCAAAACAAGCTTGGCCTATGCACTAAATCTGCATTCAATTGGTGATTCATATTGACCTGCTAGTTAAAATCATTTTCCTAGTACCGATATGGCTCCTCTGTAACCAGTCAATCATCCAGAGATAGCCATCAAACTCAATCGCCGAAAGTCAGACCGATAATGGTAAAAGCCTCCGCGAATTTGACAGCTCAGTAAGTTTGCAACTAAAGTTGCACACTCTCACTGCAGATCATCGTACTCGCTTGGTGTGTAGTGCTCATCATTTCAATAGATTTAAGGAACGTTCATGGCTAGAGCAAGTGCTCGTCACATTTTGGTTGATAGCGAACAACAGTGTTTAGAACTGAAACAGCAAATCGAGAATGGCGCAGCCTTCACCGAAATTGCAAAGCAACATTCGAGTTGCCCATCAGGCGCCAATGGCGGTGAACTCGGCGAGTTTGGCCAAGGCGACATGGTGCCAGAATTTGATCAGGTGGTATTTAACGAAGCGCTCAACACCGTTCATGGCCCAATCAAAACCCAATTTGGTTATCATCTGCTAGAAATAACCAGCCGCAGTTAAGTTCAAACGGTTCCATAAAGCCTTGGTGATTGCCAAGGCTTTTTTTAACCGCCGGAGTTGGTGCAGATTTACAGTGTTTAATGCTGTCTATACCACTCAACCATATATCACAGCTTATATTTAAGACATCGTGAGGCCAGCTTGACCCGCTGTCGTTGTTGCTCTCATTTGGCGTGCAGTTAATGGCTGATAATGAGTGGATAAAATCGTATCCACAAAATACCAATCTGCACTGGCGCTGGTTTGACTAAAAGTCACCGTTAAGAAACCACGATTATTAACATTCATATATTTTAAACCGTCAATTAAAGAAACCAGGCCCGCCTCAACATTCGGCACCGCAGCTTCATCAATGGCTAAATACTCTTCTAAGCCGGGAGAGCTCACCGATGAAGTGGCAAACTCGACTCCAACAACCGCTGAACTTGCGTCACTTAAATCGTTAGCCCAAGCATTATGTGTATCCCCGGCTAACACCACTAAATTTTTTGATTGCTGCTTAAAGAGTTGTAATATTGCTTCACGCTCATCAGCGTAGCCATCCCAAGCATCCAAGTTATAGGGAATATTCGGCAACTGTAACTGAGCGAGCACTTCAGTGGTCAATTTGTCAGCGTTAGCGGCTAAGTAAGACAATTCGTCGGCAGTTAAACTAGGATCGCCAGCGTTTGCACGTGCGGCCAGCTGAGCCAAAGCGCCCAATGAGGCATAGCTTTCAACCGACATTAAACCCAGTACGATCGCTGCCGGTAGGTGCATTTTCCCCATTAAGACTTGCTGACCTAATACCTGCCAGCGGGCACCACTAGCCGAGACGTTATCTTGCAACCATTGAAGCTGTTCACTACCAATCATGGTACGTGTTGGATCACTCAGGTCACTGGTCAGCGTGGTTTGATCCAAACTCCCGGTCGCAGCATCGAAGTAATCCGCGTAATCGAGTTGCTTGTCTCTTGCTAAGACCCGGGTATCTAACATATGTAAATCGACTAAATCACCAAAGCTAAAGCTTCGGTATATTTCCTGATAATTCCCTTCAGTCCACGGCCGGATCGGAAGCCATTCGAAATACGCTTGTAAGGCCCCCAGTTTACGCTCTTCAAAATCACCTTCGCCATCATTGTGATTTTCGGCCCCCTCACGCCAGGTATCATTCGCGACCTCATGATCATCCCAAACGCATATAAAAGGCACTTGTGCATGTAGTTTTTGTAGGCTTAAATCCGTGTGATATTGAGCATAGCGAGTACGGTAATCACTCAGTGTAAATAACTCTCCAACCGGCAATACTTGGCGATCGATTTGCTCTGCATTAGCACTGGCATAGCCGCCTCTCGGATATTCATAAATATAGTCCCCAAGGTGCAATACGGCATCTAAGTCTTGATGCTGCGCGGCCAAATCATAAACATTAAAATACCCCGCAGGATAGTTAGAGCAAGACATTACCGCCAGTTTAACCGAGCTTGGAGAACCTTGTACTAAGGTGCGGGTTTTCCCCACCGGCGATTGACGCCCTGCGCTAATAAAACGATAAAAATAGCGACTCCCAGCTTCTAAACCAATCACATCCACCTTGACCGTATAATCGCGAGATGCATTGGTTACCATTTGCCCATTGCTCACCAATTGAGTAAACGCCTCATCGCTGGCCACTTCCCAGGAAACGGTAATATCTCCCGCATACGCGGGCGTAACTCGAGTCCATAGGATCACCGCATCGGCCAGTGGATCACCACTTGCCACACCATGGGTAAACTCAACCGGTATTGCCGACTCTTGACTGCTACCACAGCCCATTAAACCATAAGAAATTACTGCTGCGCCTGCGCCTTTGGCAGACATGATTAAAAAATCACGACGAGAAAGTGAAGCTGTCATTACTACTCCATTAGCATTAAATAAATAGTGGTCAGATGACTAACAGCGCTTAGTGTGGGAGGTGAATATGACAACTTAATTAAGTACTATAAATAAATCTAAGTAATTATTTTTATCATTTAGAGTCCATGAATGAGCGATAATGGCCTATCGGTGCATGTTGCTTCGAAACCAAATCTGTAATCGCAGCGAAAACTCTAAAATAGAGCTTTCTAAGCAACGACTTTGCAACTTTCCCATCCAACATAAAGAGAATAAATTCAGCCGCAGCTTTCTTACTAGAGCGATCCTTGATGGATTTGGCACTGATCCCGCTGCACAACTGAATGCTGCTCAAGCAAGCGCCGAAATCATCATTAAGGGTCAAATGCACTTCGATAACAAGCGGCTCGAAGTTCGATGTCGCGCCTCCAATATTTGCTTTTTCAAAACCACAAAACGGTCTGCTTACCTTACCAGGGATCGTGTTTTCTAATCAATTTAAGATCGATCAAGGACTTATTCGATAACGCTAATACAGCTAAGCCTGCCCTGAGGGTTTGGAATAAAAGCAGTGCAATGATCAAACAAATTACTGGTATACTTATGCGATTAGTTTTAGCAACGAGACCAGTACATGTTAGACAATCTTAAAATCCCCGAAAACATAGAGCAGGAACCTGAACTCCCCATTCCTAGTATCGAAGAGCAGAAAAAAATTGTCGCAGAGTTAAAACGCTTAGAAGAAGCTGGTGAACTCACGCCGGAAATTCTCGAGGCCTACATGACCGGCAAACGTAAGCCTGAGTAATCTTCTTCGCTTCATAGGGATAAACAAATGCCATCCAATCGTTTATCCCTAAGCGTCAATCATTAAACAATGTACTCAGCCTGAATATATATCTTCCACATCCCCCCTTCATTGATTCTCTGTATCGATAATTCCACCAAGTAAACTCAGGCTAAAATCAACATTCAGTTCATATCATTCAACATGTCGCGACTCATGATTGCCGTTGAGCATTACCAAACAACTATTCCCTGTGAACATCAATCTATCCGCCGCAAAAATAGCTGACGTTTTACATTTCTTTACATAGCTTGACGTTTTACAAGATTGTATTCAGTAAACTTAAAGTGACGATATGTATTTGGGAACCACCATGAAAAAGCTTTATTATGCTGTAGCGCTATTGTTAATCGTTTTGTCAGCATTTTGGTTACAAGCCGAGCCTCAGCTCTGGTCCTATGACAACTTCTTTCAATATCGCTCGGCGCTGGTGCAATATAGTGGCATGCTCGCATTGGCGTTAATGACTCTAACGATGATCCTGGCTTTAAGGTTAGCCTTTGTAGAAAGGCTCACTCAGGGTTTAGATAAATCGTATCGCCTGCATAAATGGTTGGGCATAGCGGCCTTGGTGACCGGGATCTGCCACTGGTTATTGTCGATTATTCCACGATACTTAGTGAGCTGGGAAATTCTCAGTCGGCCAAGTCGCTCACATGGTCCACGCAACCCCGATTCCTTCTATGCCGTCATTCAACCGCTACGCCATACCGCCGAAGATATTGGTGAATGGGCTTTCTATGCCTTCGTTATTCTGGCGGCGATTGCCTTAATTAGCGCGATCCGTTACAACAAATTTAAACTATCCCACCGTTTGATGTCGCTCTGTTATTTGGCGATTGCGATGCATTCGCTCATATTAATTAAACACAGTTATTGGCCTTACCCAATCACCTATATTTGTATCGGTCTTGCTGTCTTAGGCTCTTTGGCCGCACTTTGGAGTTTATTGGGCTTGATCGGTAAGTCCCGTCAACATCAGGCGCGTATTACCAAACTTGATTTTGCTCCCGATAATCGAGTACTGGCGCTGCAACTTGCAGTCCCGTCCTGGCAAGGCCATCAGAGCGGACAGTTTGCCTTTTTACGTTTTGCCGGTGAGCCACCTCACCCCTTTACCATTGCATCCACCAGTAATAACAGTGGGCAACTGCGGTTCTTAATCAAAGAACTCGGCGATTTTACCTGCCGCCTGAAAGAGCGCTTAACAGTGGGCGATGAGCTTCGAGTCGAGGGTCCCTATGGCTATTTGGCATTTAAAAATCCGGCGCCTCAGCTTTGGATCGCCGGCGGCATTGGCATTGCCGCATTTGAAGCCATCTTGGAGGAACGTCAGTCCTGTAAAGATAGTCCAGATGCGATCCTTTATTATTGTACCAGCGCCCCCAATCAGGCCTTGATTGAGAACTTAATTGAACAAGCGCAACGCGCTCGGGTCGACCTGCGGATCATCAACCGCTGTAAACAGCAAGCAATATTGCCTGCGCGGCTCAGTGTCGCCCAACTTCAGGCAGAGGTGGGGGATCTATTCGCTCGTAAAACCTGGTTCTGCGGCCCCAGTGCTTTTTCCGGCGATCTGCGACGTGACTTCGCCGCCATCCACTATCCACTCAAACACTTCCACGAAGAACTTTTTGAAATGCGCTAAACCACGTCGCTCCCCACGTCGATGCCAAAGGGACCCGCCAGGGTCCCTTATGTCAACGCGCCAGATCTCTGGTCTGCAACGGCTTTACCCAAGTACCGAGGGCCAGCGCTTCGAGCTGCCCCTCACATCATAAGACCTGCATGCAAGAACATTCAAGCCTCTGGCGAGCCAGCTTACGGCTGCTCAAGCGACTTAGAGAATATGAGCGATCACCGCCTGATTACGGTACTCAAGCCGCAGCTCAATATCTCCGGCATCCACTCGAGTAAACTCACCATAGCGCTGACCGGCCTCAATGAGAGGAATTACATCACCTGCGTTTAAGTCCAGCGCGCTTAAATCCAAGTGGAGTTCTCCCCCCTCAATAAACAACTGCTTCACAACATTGACCGGCGTAAAATCAGCCCCTGGCACCAACTTTAAAATCCCGCCTTCCTGAGTAAAGTGACCAGCAATATTTAAAGGCTCGCTCAGAGCCACGCTTAGACCGCCATCTAACAAATAAACATCACCGGAACCTAGCGCATGAGCACTCTCGGCAACAATCCTACCCTGCTCAATTAAGCTGCCGCCGCGGTAAGAATTATTTCCGGCAAGATGCAAGCTGCCCGAGCCCTGCTTGGTGAGTTTGCCGGCCCCGCTGATATCGTTATACCACCAATCCCGAGCGTGAAAACCGCCCTTACGCGCATCCATATTAACCGTTACATCGCCGATAAATGCCCCATAACCATCGGCAGCGGTGACTAAGTCAAGCCGGCCCCAACCTTTGCTGTCATCTAAAATAGGGTAACCGGAATCGAGCGCCGTGGTATATAACACCGCACGACGTTGCATATCACTCAGATAGGGCTGGCGAGTCTCTAACAAACGTTCCGCACCTTCCGGGATCTCTGGCGCTTGACCCGCAAGTTGAAGGTTTTGGCTAAACCCGTAGCTTAAACGTTCACGATAAACCCGTTTATTCGCCTGACGATCTGCATAGCGATTATTATTCCCAACCTCGACAATAATGTTATCGCCATCAATAAAACCTAACTCATGTTCGACCCAGCGATGTGCGTAATCATACAGCTCTAGTCCTTCAGCTTGCGCTTGCCCAGCAAAATACGCTTGCGCTTGCTGATAGGCAGCTTGTGCATTCTGATAGATGTGGTCCTGACCTAAGGCATAGGCCGCAATCGTTTGAAAATGTATCCGCGCGCCCATAACATCTAAGGGAGAATGCATTCCGGTAATGATTCGGTTCTCACCCAATTGTGAGCCACGAGTCAACAGCTCTGCATAACGCTGCGGGAAGGCGTAGGCGTAGGCCATGGCTGCCAAATAACCCGCATTGGTATGGCCACTGGGGTAACCACCGTCCTTGCGACGATTTTCCCCTTCATCAGTTAAGGGATCATTTCCATGATGCCGAGCGGCGCAGCGCAGACCCGGCAATACCTTCACCGGACTCTGATACCAGTCGTAAATTCTTTGCTCGGTGCTGCCATCCTGTTGTTCACAGTGATGAAGATAGGTCCCCAGATAGTCAACTTCTCCAGATGCCGTCATCCGCCAGGGCCGAGGACTAGAGAAAATATATTTAGAACCATTCGCCGAAGCTGGCGAATTTTGGCGAAAATCGTTCACCAACTGCACCACTGCGCCGAGGTCGGCGTGAATATCACCTGAGTAATCGCCACCATCATTATGAACCGCAAAGAAGTTCTCATTTTCAAGCACATCGCTCACCCGTGGAACATCCAGATCGACATAGGCACCACTCCCCGCAAGGTAGGCATGAGTCAGGGGACCAAAACCATCGATGACGCTGTAGTTTTTACTACGCCGATCATCGGAATAACTCTCGATGGCTTGTTCCGGGGTTCGCTGCTCGGTCACTTGCAACACGTAGCTCATATTATGTCGCCAGGCATCGGCATCGATGATCTTTTGCTCCTTGAAGCTTTCCGGCCCATCACCATTTGCATCATTTTGCCAGCCCGATAAGCCCAGGTGCCAGATACGATTAAATCCATTTAAGATGGTGGCTACAGGGTTGTGCTCAATCATAAACCGTTCGGGATCTTGAGCATTATGCTCGGCATGCTCGACGACTGGCAAAGGATAAACGCGAGACGGAATCGCCACATCGAGTTCATGGCCCACTCCTTCAGGCTTATTTGGCTTCGTCGGCGAAGGGGATGAAGAGCTAGAAAAATTACAGCCCAGCAGACTAAGCATCAGCAGTGAAGCCAGGCTCAATTGTATTTTATGGTTTGCAAATGTTGTCATATTTTTTGTCAGCAATAAGTAAGTGATAAATTTGAAGAGCCAAGACCTTATATGCCGAATATGACCCGACCATTGCAAAAAAGTAAAAACCAATCCAGCAAAGGTAAAATCCATAAAAAATAATATAAACAATTGATATAAATAGAAATATTTTATTTTTTGGTGGCTTATTAATGCCTAAAACGCAACGAAACCTGAATAATCAGGCCCGACCAAGCGGTGCCTTTACAACACCCGGATAAATAACTGAGCCAAGCGCTCTGTCGCCCTTTCGACCAGCCAAGTGAAATGCTGCTGAAAGTGATTCAGCAATCAATTATCACACTGTGTTGCTTGCTGAACCTTGCTGAAATCACGTTCACTCATTCTCTTATTGAATAAATCATCGGTAAGCGTATGGTCTTGCTGAATCGATTCAGTTATGTGTACTTAGATAATTAATGAAGGAATATTCAATGAACATTAAATACTCGTTAGCTGCTGTTGCTCTAGGTTTATGCTCTGCAAATGCTTACTCAGCCGAATTCCTACTCACCGACTCCAGCTCGTCTTTAGATGTAGGGGACTGGAAAGTAAGCAGTGCCTCTCTTGGCTATCAAAGTGATACCCCATTCTCGATTGAAAAACGCAGCCTAAAGGGTGGCAAACAAACCGGTGTCGATGTATTGGTCATCAATAATGGAGAAATGTCGATTACCCTTGTGCCGACTCGCGGCATGGGGATCTACAATGTACAAATGGATGGTAAACGCATTCTAGGTTGGACTTCACCAGTCAAAGAAATTGTAAACCCCGCCTTCATTGACTTAGAGAGTCGCGGCGGTTTGGGTTGGTTAGATGGTTTTAATGAAATGTTAGTCCGCTGCGGCTATGAATGGACGGGCCACCCGGGCGTTGACGATAATGGTCAATTGCTCAGCCTGCATGGCCGCTTACAGAACACCCCAGCTTCCACAGTAAAAGTGATTATTGACGATACCCCCCCTCACAAAATTACCATTCAGGGTGAAGTGAGCGAACGGACCTTTAAAAAAGCAGAGCTGGTCACCATGACTGAGTTTCAGGTGACGCCAGGTGCAAACAGCTTCTCCTTGCACGACAGTCTCACCAATAAAGCCGATTATGATGATGAATACCAAATCATTTATCACTCCAACTTTGGTCGTCCTATTTTGGAAAAAGGCGCCAAAGTCACTGCTGCCGCCAAGGAAATATCGCCATTTAATAGTTATGCCAAAGCTGGACTCAAAGATTGGCAAACTTATTTAGGCCCCACCAAAGACTATGACGAAATGGTCTTCAATTTGAAACCCATCGGCGATAAACAAGGCAACAGCTTGGTGGTGCTGCACAATAAACAGGGTAATCAGGGAGTTGCGGTTGGCTATAACGTAAAACAATTGCCCGTATTAACACTGTGGAAAAATACCGATACCGACCAACAGGGTTACGTCACTGGTATTGAGCCCGGCACTAGTTATGCCTATAACACCAAATTTCAACGTCCGCTTGGTTTAGTTCCCACCATCAAAGCAGGAGAAACTAAACACTTTGATGTGAGCTATACGGTTTTACGGAATAAACAAGAAGTGAAGTCTTCTTTAGCTCAAATTAAAAATATTCAAAAAGGCACAGAGCTGAAGCAAAGCATGGACTTAATCGTCGACTTGGATAAAGTTCAATAAGCGACGCTTATCATTCATAGCACATAGCAGCCTCTCAACGAAAATAATAAGATAGGCTTTACAAGCCCTGAACAACATTCATGTTGCTCAGGGCTTCACTCAAAAACACACAAGCTAATGTATACGAGACACGTCAAAACGTCCCACTAATAGCTCTAAACGCTGAATCGCATTCTCCATTAAGGTGGTACGACGCGACATTTGTTGGGCCGAGGTTTGCAGACGAACGGTAATATCCTGCGCACCACAGGCAGTTTGCTTATGTTTCTCACTATTCGCTGATAAATCGTTGATAATATCGAACAGAGACGATACGGATTTTTGCAGTTGCTCGTTGCGGTTAGAAGATTCATTATTCACGCTGCTACTGTCAACGTTCTCGATGCCTTGCTGCATAAATTTAACCGCAGTTTCAGACTCTCGGTGTAGTTTATTCATTAACTCGCCAATATGATTGGCCGCCTGAGAAGTTTTATCTGCTAGATTTCTCACTTCATCAGCCACCACCGAAAATCCGCGCCCATGCTCGCCAGCTCTCGCCGCTTCAATCGCCGCATTTAAGGCCAGCAAGTTAGTTTGGTCGGTAATCTCGGTAATCAACTTAACAATACCACCGATCTCTTGCATTTCTTTATTGATATCGTTGACACTTTTAGCTGAAGACTCAACAATTTCACGAATGGTGTTCGCTCCTTCTAACGCTTTAAAATACTCTTGCTGAGCACTATCAACCACCTGTTGCATCACCGCCTGCATGGTATGCGCAGAGTCACTGGCAAGCGCAATTTCATCTTGCTGGCTAGTTGCCAAGTTCAACATTGAGTCGATAGACTCAGCAGTTTCCACTGTGGCACCATCCATTTTTTGACAACGCCGTAACATCGAAGCCGAGACCTGTTGCACTTCATTGGAGGCCTGAACCAGTCGGCCCATTAATTCTTCCAGATTATCGATGAAACTATTCACCCAACGCCCCATATCACCAGTCTCATCGGCCTTAAACTGACTGGCATCCAAACGTTGATTTAGGTTGCCATCCCCTTCGGCGATGGTTTGAATCACTCGAGTCATCCCCTTCAGGCCCTGAGTCACCGGAGATGCGCAAAAATGCTTAAAAGCCAAGGCGCTAAATAAGGCCATTGAAAGGCTCAGTCCCCACTGGCCCACTAGGCCCATCTCCAGCCAGTGATTCGCCAGCAAAGGAGCAAATAACACCATCAACATACACAGTACATATTGTCGGGTTAAGCTATAGGTCAGCGAGCGATGACGATACACCTCCTCCAGATCGGCCTCACACATCATTCCCCATCGATCAGCTGAGCCCTGCATCTGAAAGGTGACCCCTTTGCCAATAACCGGGATATGCCGATAGTCTGAATAACCAGGATAGTCGACGTAAAGGTTGCTGCCATTGGCGATGGTTTCCCTGACCCCAGGATGTAACTGTCCGGTGGCAGGATCGGTAAAACGGATCTCAAACTCGGTATGTTGCTGAACTTTTACCGTTCCCCACTCAGTTTTCACCCCTGACTTTAAATTTTCGCTATGGGAAAAGGTATTATCTTCAAAACGAGAGCGGGACAGAGCGGTTCCGGGCAAAATACTCGAATCAAAGTTCGATTCCACCATAAAGATATAATTATCGCCAGATTCGCTATAAATATGACCCGCTTCGCGTTGGATCAAATCGCCTAGCACATCATTCGGCACCCGACCACATAAGCAGCCACTCACCTGCTTATCTGAATCAAACAGAGGCAGGTAAAACATCAAAGTCACGGCGTCATGAAAAGACGAGCTGGAAGCCCCTAAGCTTAAGGTCCGCGGATCCACATAAGGGCCATGTAAAAACTTGTCCTGCAAACCTTGTTGTAAGGCTTTACTATCGCATTGGGTTTCGGCCAGTATCGCAGCCGATGAATGACTTACCTTCCCCTTATGATCGACTAAAAATAGCTCGGAGAAATCAGCACCACGAGAAATTAAATGCTGCAGGGTATCAACTTTATCTTGCGTCTTCTTGGTCTGTAAATAAAGCGCCGCATTTTCTAAGAAAGCCCACTGACTATTCACCCAGGCTTGCAATATTTGCACTCTGGTTTGCGCAACACTCTCAAAGGTCTCCGCCAACAACTCGCTTCTCCCTCGATTTAGCCAAGTTGCCTTCTTCATAGCCAATTTACCGGTACTTCCCATCCAGGGGAGCCAACGCCGCTCTGCATTAGTCAAATTCATCCGTCTATCTCGCATAATTATTTTTATTGAGTCACGCCAATGCAATCAATAAGCCAGCCAAGCAAAATAAGCACCAAGCCAGTGCGGTAAATAATAAATCATACAATTTTAAAAAACCAAGTACGAAAAATGGAACCAATTTAGTGCAAGCGCACCAAACATAAGCCCACATATAGTGCCTTTTGGTTGAGTGCGTAGACGAGCGCACAAAAACAGAAATATTTTTTTATAAAATAAACAACAACATAAAATTAAATTAGCGTCTTTTTAGCACAATAACAAATAACAAAATAATGAAAAGGGAGGGCTAGTAATAAACATAGTGAAATTTAAAAATCTCACTATTGTCTGCTACTTTTTTATGATTAAATTACTTAATAAAACCGTGATACTTCTCCAAAGCAGCACAAGCAACTGAACAAAAATGAATATTTATTTAAATTTTACGCAAACATCAAAATTGAATATTAACTTCAGTATTCAGCGTTGTGACAAGTAAGTTCAAACGTCAAAGTCCTACAGGGCCCTAAAGCTGATTGCACTTCAGCGAGGTTTTACATCCAATCAACAGCCGAACCATTGAAGATTGCGCACAATAATTTGAACACCAACACTGTCGAACAAATGCAGCGACAAATTTTATCTGAAACGAAAATATCTGACCAAAACTCAGTAAACCTACCCCATGCACCGTCATCGAGACGACTGAACAAAAACAAACTCAGCTAAGCATCAGATTAGTTTGTGATCCCAATAACGAATTAATAACAGCAAAGTTAATATGGCCAACTATAGTTAATTCTGACATTTATGTTATTTAGGGATGTAATTGCATGCTTGTGCTGCAACCATTTAGCTAAATACTTAATGAGATTTTCAAGGCTTAATAGGCGACAGAAATGGAAAACCCTCAAGCTGACAACGTTCCAAATGTCCGTCCACTCACCTTTGCGGATCCTTTAGCCGACGAGCTGTTAAAATACTCACTCAGAACGCAACTTGAGTCTCTTTTCAAGACTGAAATGACGATTCAGCAGCGACAACATCAACTTCAACAAAGCTTTGTTGAGGCAATAACCTTAGTACTCGCAGACAAATCAGCAAAGCATCAGCGGTTAGTTGCAGCCTTTGAGCAAATGTATGAGTCGGCGACGCAATCAATGGCTTTAGCTGAATTAAGTCAAGAATTACTGACCCGTCAGTACGTATCGAGCAGCGGACTGATTATGTCGCCTCTCAATTGTCGTCACACCATTAAAGATGTTTATCGTATTCAAGGTTATGTGCGTGGTATCGATCTCGCAATTAAACAACAGCTACGTCAAAAATCAGTAGTAAATGTTCTCTACCCTGCCTGCGGCCCATTCGCCCCGCTATTACTCCCCTTACTTAAATATTATCAGCAACAAGGTCAGATCAAAGCGGGCCAACTTAAAGTTACTCTGCTCGATATACAAGCTGGTGCGATCCTCTCGCTTCGCCAGTTAGTGAGTGATCTGGAGATTACTGACTATATCTGCGACATCGTCGAGCAAGACGCCACCGAATATATTCCCGAACAAAGCATCGATTTATTGATCTTGGAAGCAATGCAACATGGTTTCACTCAAGAAGGCCAGCTGAGTATTGCCAAACACCTGGTGCACTACCTAGACCTAGAAGGTAGCCTGATCCCGCAACAAGTGTCGGTACGCGGCATCATGGTGATTGGAGAGACCGAGTTTAGCCAACAATGGCGAACTGCAGCATTTACTCACTCACTCAATGTGGACCCAACGGCACAAGCCGACCGTATTGAACTTGGTGAGATTTTCAGGGTCAACAAATCCAGCTTATTAAAGGCACAGCCAATTGCTCTAGATGGCGGGATAAAGGTTCTCACAGCCAACCAATTGACCATTCCAAAAGGCATTGAAGATATGTCTCAGCGGATAATGGCCATTTATGCGCATGTTCATACCTACGGCCAAGAAACTGTTCAGCAGTATGACTCTGGTATCACTCATCCTCGACCGGATATGAGCTTTTACATCGATGCCCAGCCAAATCAAATTGATCACCCTTATTTTGTCGCAAACAGTGGCGATACAGTGCAGTTTTTTTATCAACTCACAGGACTACCTGGTTTTATAGCAAGCAAGTTATAGGGAATGATGATGAAACAACAATATGCAATTTTTACTGGTAGCTGTTTTGCATTTCCCACGATTCAGCGATTGCAGCAGCTGGATATGTTGGCTTGTGTCGTCCTGGTGAATAGCCCAGCGAATCCAGATCTGACCCAGTTACAAACGCTTCTCGCGCAACATCAGATAAAAGCGTTGCAATATTCCCTCCAAAGTGAAATTCAATTATTGGCAGAGCTTGATGCATTGCAAGTCAGCGCTGGTCTTGTGTACTGGTTCAGGCATAAGATCAGCCCTCAAGTCATCCAATTTTTCAACGGTTGGCTATTCAATATTCACCCAGGAAAGTTGCCCGATTACCGAGGACCAATGCCGCTGTATTGGCAGTTGCGTCATGGAGAGAAGCAACTTTGTTTAACCCTACATCGAGTCGCAGCCGAATTTGACAGTGGGGATATTGGCATGGAACAGCTCGTGCCAATCCACCCCTTCGATAGCTTGCAATGTTTATATCAAAAGGCCGCACAATATGCACCGCAGCTCATTGAACGCTTATTGGACGCTATCCAATCTGATGATATCTGTTGGCAAGCTCAAGCGCAGAAAGATGTTACTGGCGCGCCGAAGATCAGCGAACAAGACCTAGTAGTAGATTGGCATCGTCACTCCAGTGAAGACATTGTCAATATGGCTCGGGCAGGAAATAGCGATTGCGGGGGCGTAATACTGCCTTTTCCCCAAGGTTACTTTCATCTATATCAAGCAAGCAAGGTCAACTGTGAACTATCAGGGATAACTGTTGGAACGGTTTTAGAGGTGAGCATTCAAGCGGGAATGCTCATAAAAACCAAAGATAGCGCGCTAAGGCTAGACATCATTTCCTGCCCACAGGGCTTTTTTGATGGCTACCGTTTTGCTTTGTTATTTGGTTTAGACGCTGGCACCTGCATCGACATGGCGCTTCATCGAAAAAATAATGTTTAGAGATGGAGAGCACTGACTAAAGCGTTCCCTCTGACAATAAGTGAATAGAGAGATAAACAGCAAATTTAGACAGATACGATAATAGCCTTAGCGATATATTTATCATATCTCGACTGAAACCCTAACCTAGAAGCGAGAGAGCGATGAAGATCAAAGTTAATGTTACCAATCACTACCTCTATCAATTGGCCATTTTACCTTACAACCATGGGCTGCTCCCTGATTCAATACAGCTTTCAGAGACAGAGCGTATCGCCAAATCAAAAGGAACGGGGTCATTTCAGGTGCTCAGTGGAGAAGCCACCATTGTTTTCGTGCCGGGGATGGGCGAGTTACTCATCCATTTTTTAGGTCAGCAAAAAATTGAAAACTGCCATGACAAATTTACCGAGACCTTTAGTGATTTTGATCACTATCAACAGATGGTATTGCTCCGTTATAAAACAACAGAATTATATTGGCGATTTCCAAGTGCAGAAAGCGATGCCGAGCTGGATATCAGTGTCAATGAATTAGGCACTCTGTGCCTCGATAAAGTCCATCATGGCGAAGCCAGAAAAATATCGCTACCTGAATTTTTTATTCCGCCGGTGTTTCTGGTCGACTTACCAGAAAAATGTGAACCGATTTAAAGCCTATGAACATTCACCCTATGCTTTCCAACAACGGCAACACATGTATCGTTATCGGCAAAAATACGCCTTTTAACATGCATGAAGCTGAGCAAAGTAAACCACGTTTAATCAATATGATGAGGATTAATTATGTCTGCTGAACCCTATCTAGGCACCATGACACCATTTGCTGGCACCTTCACGATCGAAAAATTTGCGATATGTCTTGGACAACTGGTCGCTATTTCGCAAAACCCGTCACTTTTCTCAATACTCGGAGCGACGTACGGCGGGGATGCTCGAACCACCTTTGGGATCCCCGATATGCGTGGCCGCTCCCCTGTCGGTGTTGGCACAAGGCCTGGCGGGAAAACCTATTATCAAGGACACATGATGGGTAACGAGTACGCTGTTCTTGCGCTATCACAAATGCCGGAACATACGCACGCAGCAACATTCGCGCCGAGCGGGAATATATCAGTCTCAAGTAGTTTGCAGGCTGCCACTGACACTGCAACAACGACCACCCCAGCATCGAACACCCACCTCGCTGCTGGAGCCTCAAGTATGTACGTTGCACCCGGCTTTCAACCCCCCACCCTAACCGAGATAGAAGGCTTGACGGTAGAGTTGCAAGGAAGCACTGGTGGCAACGTGACTGTAGACAACACTGGAGGTGGTAATGCCATTGATATTACTAATCCGGTGCAGGTGGTGAACTGGCAAATATCGTTGGATGGACTGTACCCACCCAGAGCTTAGCTCGTCCCTGAAATCTAAATGGCGCAGTGAACAACAACTTCGCCATTGATTTGCAAACAGCGAAAGGTATCGCATCGAAGTGAGTTAAGGCAATTAAGATAATTGTATTTGATAGGGAAGACTCGAATGAAAAGGAATAAAAAGATGATTGATCTCACCTCCGCGTTCGCTGGATTACTTATCACTGTCTCGGTCAGCGCTTTTGGTGCAGATAGCTGGGAAACATCCTCATCATCGGACAGGGAACCGTCTATTACCACGCGGTCAATTGAAGAGGCCAAGCATCACTTAAGCCCTCTGGTTGGCGAAGATCAACACATTTTCCAGTCGGTTCCATTTGACCGGCTCGTGATCATCGATGCAGACGTCCCACACAGTGCTGTATTACAGAGAGCTTTTGGCATGGATATGGATATGGATAACCAGATTATTCAGCTCTCTGCACTAGATACCTTAGCCACGCTTAGCGAAAAACTGGCAAGTTTTGTAGATCTAGACGCGATTCATCTCATCTCACATGGTGCACCCGGACAACTATTCTTGCTGGGTGAAACTCTCTCCTCAAACACCCTTCGGTCCTCTAATCAATTACTCGCAGCATTGAAACACGCACTCAAACCAAGCGGTGACCTGCTTATTTATGGCTGCCAAGTTGGTCAAGGTGCGCAAGGTGCCGAGTTTGTTAGCGCATTAGCCCAACTGACTCAAACCGATGTCGCTGCATCTATTGATAATACCGGGGGTGTTCAGCAAGGGGGAAACTGGATTCTTGAGCGTCAGTTCGGCAAGATAAATACGGCGCACCTCTTTAATTCAAACGCTCTATTATTGGCAGATTATCCAACCGTGCTTGGCCAACAAGTCGTGAAATATGGAAACATCAGTTCTGCGATTGTTGATGATGTGACAATGACCGTGAATATTTCTCCCACCGTCGATTTAACCATCGACTGGGGAACGGGAACCCAAGGCAGTAATGTATACACAAATAGTCGGGTACAGCAGTTAACAGCGCTTGGCGGAGCGGTTGGTCCCGTTGATGTGGATGACACTTTTTATAATAATCGAAGCGGAGGATTGCAACTCACCGCTACAGGCAACTTCTCGCTGGATGCGTTTGAACTATTTCGAAGAGGTGCAGCGAATGGGAATACCGAAGACTTTACGCTGATTGGTTTTGATAATGGCTCACAAGTTGTTTCAGATACCCTAACTTGGGTGATTACTGGCTCCTTTGCTGCCGAAACCTTTACCCGAGGTTCAGGCACTTGGGCAGCCAATCCCGCATGGCAATCGGTAGATAAAGTGGTGATAGTCTGGCCAACTGAGGTTGCCGGGAATACGACCGGGATCCAAGGAACGGCTGGCTATCAAGAAATAGCTATATCCAGCGTGACGATTTCGGATTTTGTCGCTGCGACTAACACGGCCCCAGCCCTTGATTTAAATGGTGTTGGCGCGGGTAACGATCACACGATCTCGTTTAGCACCAGTACTGTATCCATTGCCCCCGATGCGACGGTCACCGATGGTGATGGCGATACCATGAGTACTATCACCGTCACGATGGCAAGTCGCCCGGACGGAAGTGCAGAAGGCTTGAACGTGACGGCCGCAGCAAAGAATGCACTAGGTGGTATCAGTGGACAAAGTGACAGTGTGCTGCAAAATACCATTAGCATAACAGGCGCATCAGCGACCACGGCACAAGTGGCTACTTTTTTGCAAAGTATCACTTATAACAATACGGCGGGTTCTCCGGATCTGAGCGCCAGAAGCGCGACGGTGGTGATCAACGATGGGACTGATGATAGCCTCACTCGGACCGTGACGATTAATGTGACAGGAGATATCACTCCGCCCAGTGGCCACAGTGTCGCCTTGAATCAAACAAGCTATAACGCGACTCAAGCCAGCAGCCTATCCTTCCAGTTTGCTAGTGGTGAAATTGGAGCAAACTACAGTTATAGCCTGACATCAACTGGGGGCGGGAGCGCAATTACGGGGACAGGCACACTTGCCACGGCCGTAGATACGGTTAGTTCTTTGAATGTCACAGGGCTGAATAATGGGACATTAACCCTGAGTGTGGTTGTGACCGATGCGGCAGGCAATGCGGCGACAGCGGTCACCGATACGGCCACGCTCGATAAAATATCCCCCACTGTGGTGACAACCACATCAGATAACGCGCTAAAAATGGGAGAGACGCCAACCCTAACCTTCACCCTGAGTGAAGCAAGTAGTAATTTTTCTTCTGGGGATGTCGTCGTTACGGGAGGAGCACTGTCAAACTTTAGTGGCAGTGGCTCACTGTATACGGCTACATTTACACCGACCACAAACAGTACCACGGCGGCAACAATTAATGTGGCCGCAGATACCTTTACCGATCTAGCGGGCAACAACAATACGGTTGCAGCTCAACTGAATATGACGGTAGATACCCTGCGTCCCAGCGTGACCCTGTCGAGTAACAAAACCCAGTTAAAAGTCGCTGAAACCGCCACCATTACCGCAACATTAAGCGAAGCGAGCAGCGACTTTGCGGTCAGTGATATCGCAATCATCGGCGGTACCTTAAGTGGATTTACCGGCTCAGGCACCAGCTATACGGCCACCTTTACGCCAACCACAAACAGTACCACGGCGGCAACAATTAATGTGGCCGCAGATACCTTTACCGATCTAGCGGGCAACACCAATACCAGTGCAACCCAACTGAATATGACGGTGGATACCCAGCGTCCCAGCGTGACCCTGTCGAGTAATAAAACCCAATTAAAACTCGCTGAAACCGCCACCATTACCGCAACTTTAAGCGAAGCGAGCAGTGACTTTACGGTCAGTGATATCTCTATTACGGGCGGAACCTTAAGTGGATTTACTGGCTCAGGCACCAGCTATACGGCCACCTTTACGCCAACCGCAAACAGTACCACGGCGGCAACAATTAATGTGGCCGCAGATACCTTTACCGATCTAGCGGGCAACAACAATACGGTTGCAGCTCAACTGAATATGACGGTAGATACCCTGCGTCCTAGCGTGACCCTGTCGAGTAACAAAACCCAGTTAAAAGTCGCTGAAACCGCCACCATTACCGCAACTTTAAGCGAAGCCAGTGGTGACTTTACTGTAGGGGATGTCGTCGTAGCAGGTGGCAGCCTGTCAAGCTTTAGTGGCAGTGGCTCACTATATACGGCCACCTTTACGCCAACCACAAACAGTACCTCGGCGGCAACCATTAATGTGGCCGCAGATACCTTTACCGATGCTGCGGGCAACAACAATACGGTTGCCACTCAACTGAATATCGCAGTGGATACCCTGCGTCCCAGCGTGACGCTTTCTAGTAATAAAACCCAGTTAAAAGTCGCTGAAACCGCCACCATTACCGCAACGTTAAGCGAAGCGAGCAGCGACTTTACGGTCAGTGATATCTCTATTACGGGCGGCACCTTAAGTGGATTTACCGGCTCAGGCACCAGCTATACGGCCACCTTTACGCCAACCACAAGCAGCACCACGGCGGCAACCATTAATGTGGCCGCAGATACCTTTACCGATCTAGCGGGCAACAACAATACGGTTGCCACTCAACTGAATATGACAGTAGATACCCTGCGTCCCAGCGTGACCCTGTCGAGTAACAAAACCCAGTTAAAAGTCGCTGAAACCGCCACCATTACTGCAACGTTAAGCGAAGCGAGCAGTGACTTTACGGTCAGTGATATCGCGATCATCGGCGGTAGCTTAAGTGGATTTACCGGCTCAGGCACCAGCTATACGGTCACCTTTACGCCAACCACAAACAGTACCTCGGCGGCAACCATTAATGTGGCCGCAGATACCTTTACCGATGCTGCGGGCAACAACAATACGGTTGCCACTCAACTGAATATCGCAGTGGATACCCTGCGTCCCAGCGTGACGCTTTCTAGTAATAAAACCCAGTTAAAAGTCGGTGAAACCGCCACCATTACCGCAACATTGAGTGAGGCCAGTGGTGACTTTACTGTAGGGGATGTCGTCGTAGCAGGTGGCAGCCTGTCAAGCTTTAGTGGCAGTGGCTCACTGTATACGGCTACATTTACACCGACCACAAACAGTACCACGGCGGCAACCATTAATGTGGCCGCAGATACCTTTACCGACGCTGCGGGCAACAACAATACGGTTGCCACTCAACTGAATATCGCAGTAGATACCCAGCTGCCCAGTGTGACGCTTTCTAGTAATAAAACCCAGTTAAAAGTCGGTGAAACCGCCACCATTACCGCAACATTGAGTGAAGCCAGTGGTGACTTTACGGTAGGGGATATCGTCGTAGCGGGTGGCAGCCTGTCAAGCTTTAGTGGCAGTGGCTCACTATATACGGCCACCTTTACGCCAACCACAAACAGTACCTCGGCGGCAACCATTAATGTGGCCGCAGATACCTTTACCGATGCTGCGGGCAACAACAATACGGTTGCCACTCAACTGAATATCGCAGTGGATACCCTGCGTCCCAGCGTGACGCTTTCTAGTAATAAAACCCAGTTAAAAGTCGGTGAAACCGCCACCATTACTGCAACTTTAAGTGAAGCTAGCAGCGACTTCACGCTCGGCGATATCTCTATTACGGGCGGCACCTTAAGTGGATTATCTGGTTCTGGTACCAGCTATACTGTCACATTGACCCCCACGGTCGAGGGTCAAATAAACGTTTCCGTTGCCGCAGATACCTTCAGCAATGCATCTGGGAACCTGAATGTAGCGTCAACAACTCAGCATATTCAGTATGACGGAACCTCCCCTTATATTACGGCATTGCTTCCTGCAGATAACAGCGCCAATGTGGCTAAGGATGCGTCGTTGGCGATCACATTTAACGAAACCATCGTTGCCGGGAGTGGCAATATTTCGATTTTTGACAGCGCCGATGATAGCTTACTCGAAGCCATAGCGGTGGGTGGTTCGAAAATAATCATGACTGGGCAAGTTGTGACCATCGACCCTACCGCCACTTTTACGCCTACTCACAGTTATTATGTGCTGATCGGGAACAATGCCCTAGAAGATAGCGCAGGCAACACCTTTAGCGGCTTTTCGACACAAAACTCATACAACTTCACCATTAACAACCTCGTCCCTCATGTATCCGATGATACCGTTTCAATCGCTGAAGATAATCAAGTTGCGATTGCTGTTTTGGAGAATGATAGTGACGACGATAGTCCAATCAATTTAGCGAGTATGACGATTAATAGCCAGCCGCTTCATGGCATTACCCGCGTGAATACCGGAACGGGAGTCGTGAACTACACACCAGATCCTAATTATGTCGGCAGCGATAGCTTTACCTACACTGTTGAAGATATCTATGGAGGCGAATCCATACCCGCAACAGTTACCCTAACAGTGGCACCTGTTGCCGATGATCCGGTAGCGCTCAATGATGTTGCAGAGACAACGGAAGATACCTTATTACCAATTGACGTTGTTGCCAATGATACCGACCCAGATATTGGCGATATACTAAATACCACTCAAATTGTAGTCACACCACCCAAACATGGCAGTGCCATGGTAGCTGATGGAAAAGTGAACTATACACCCTCCCTTGATTTTACCGGGACAGATCACTTTAGCTACACCGTTGCAGATAGCACTGGGCGAGTGTCGAACCTTGCCACGGTCACGATCAATGTATCTGGAGCAAATGAGGCTCCTATCGGCGTTGCAGATAGTGTCACAACAGACGAAGATCATGACATTGATATCAATGTGCTTGTCAACGATACCGATAGCGACGGCACAATTGATGTCGCCAGTGTCCAAATAGTTAAGCCACCAGCGCATGGTTCGGTGAGTGCAAATGCCAGTGGAGTGTTGACCTTTACCCCTGAGGCTAACTATAGCGGCGGTGATAATTTCACCTATGTTGTTGAAGACGATTTACATGCTAGTTCTGCAGAAACCACCGTCACGGTGACCATCAATTCTCTCAATGACGCGCCAGTTGCCCGCGATGACATCGCGATGCTGCAGGCAGATATTCCCCATCGCATCAATGTGTTGGGGAACGATAGTGATATCGATGGCACACTCAATCTGAGTTCGATTTCTATCGTAGCAACGCCAACGCAAGGGCTTGCCACAGTGATTGCTTCTGGTCTGATTCAATATACCCCAAACACACATCTTAGTGGAGAAGACAGCTTTACCTATACGATTGCCGACAACTCAGGTGCCATTTCTAATGTGGCCACCGTGACGCTGACCAATAATGTGGTGAACCACCTCCCCATAGCGAACAACGATGAAGCCTCAACAGAAGAAGATCAGCCGGTCAGCCTAAATGTAACCAGCAACGACAGCGATGTTGACGGTTCACTGGAAACCACATCTTTAATGATCGTAACAACTCCGAGTTTAGGTTCGGTCACCGTGAATGGCGATGGGTCGATCACCTACATCCCTCAGGCAAATGCCAGTGGCCTAGATAGTTTCATGTATACCATCAGTGACAATGAAGGGGGGCGCTCCAATCAAGCCACCATACATATCACGATTCGTGCGGTGAATGATGCCCCCAGTATCAGCATTGACTCTACCATCAGTACCGATGAAGATAATGACCAGAACCTAAGTTTTACTTACACAGATGTAGATGACAACACGGTCGTCGCAAGTGTCAGTACCCAAGCAAGCCATGGCACAGCCAGCGTAAACGGCACCAGCGTGAACTATATACCCGAAGCGAATTTCTTCGGTAGTGATAGCTTTACCCTCACTCTCACCGATAATGCGGGCTATACCACCACCCAACAAATTAACGTCACCGTTTCTTCAGTCAATGATGTGCCGAGCATCAACATAGGCTCCACCTTAAGTACCGATGAGGATAATAACCAAAGTCTCAGTTTTAGCTACTCAGATGTGGATGGCGATACAGTAGTCGCTTCAGTATCCACCCAAGCAAGCCATGGTACGGCCAGCGTAAATGGCACCACCGTCAGCTATGCCCCCGTAGCGAACTATTTTGGCTCGGATAGCTTTACCCTCACCCTAACCGATAATAATGGTTACAGCACCAGCCAGCAGATCAACGTCACCGTGGCCTCGGTGAATGATGCGCCCAGCATTAGCATGGGCTCCACCTTGAGCACCGATGAAGATAATAGCCAAAGTTTGAGTTTTACTTATTCAGACCTAGACGGTGATACCGTGGTCGCGAGTGTTAGCAGCCTAGCTAGCCATGGTACGGTGAGCGTAAACGGCACCAGCGTGAGC
Source organism: Agarivorans sp. QJM3NY_30 (assembly GCF_050870855.2). GTDB lineage: Bacteria > Pseudomonadota > Gammaproteobacteria > Enterobacterales > Celerinatantimonadaceae > Agarivorans. Next base: position 3,821,271 of record NZ_CP194038.2, read on the forward strand.
TATGCACCCGAAGCGGATTTCTTTGGTAATGATAGCTTTGTCCTCACTCTCACCGATAACAATGGTTATCAAACAACAAAAACCATTACCGTGAATGTTAACGGACTTAACGACAAACCGATTGCCGAAGATGATTTACCAATTTTACAAACCAATGATGAGAACCGCTATCAAATAGACGTCTTAGCCAATGATAGTGATGCCGATGGCGACCCTATTTCCATTATTGCAGCCTCGGTGAGTGTAGGAGAAGTGCGAATTAAAGATAACCAACTCGTTTATCAAGCGCCTATTGGCACCGCGGGTAAAGTCGAATTTAACTACATGATTCAAGATCCAACGGGAGCAAGTGCCAGTGCCCAAGTCTCTTTACTACTGCAAGCGATTGCCAATGAGCGATTACCTACATTAAGTCCACCTGAGGATGTTGTCGCAAATGCCACGGGCTTATTTACAAAACTTGATATCGGAAAGGCAAGTGCGGTTGATGCAGCAGGTGAAGCGCTTCCAGTTTCTCTGGTGAATGGCCCGAGCTTATTTCCTCCCGGCAATAACACTGTACATTGGCAAGCCAGTGATGCTCAAGGCAACACCGTGATCTTAAGCCAGAATATAAAAGTAAATCCATTAATTTCAATCGCTAAAGACCAACAAGTGGTTGAAGGTACAGAGCAACAGGTTACGGTATACCTGAATGGTAAAGCCCCTGACTACCCGGTTCGCATTGCTTATAGCGTTTCGGGAACCGCAGATGAGAACGACCATGATTTAAGTGACGGGGAACTTATTATTGAGCAGGGAACGGAGGGGGTGATTCCATTATTCATTTACCAAGATTCGCAAACAGAAGGAAATGAAACCATTGAAATTCACCTCAGTCGCGAGCACAACTTAGGCAATAAGTCGGTACATACTTTAACGATTGTTGAAAACAATGTGGCCCCAGAAATGGAGCTTCAAGTTTCACAAGCTGGAGAACAACGGCATTTAGTGCTCAATAATCAAGACTTAGTGCTCATTAAAGCCTTAATATCCGATGCTAACCCAGCTGATAATCACACTATAGTCTGGGCTTCCAAGCATTCAGAGATGATTAATTTAGCGACCGAACAGGATCAATTCATTTTTAACCCAACATCCTTAGTTCCTGGAATATACCCGTTAACCGCAACAGTAAGTGATGATGCCCCCGAAGCTCTCAGCTCCAAACAAAATATATATATTGAGGTGACCAACGCACTCGCCGAACTGGGGAATGAAGACAGTGATAATGATCTGATCTCAGATGCCCAAGAGGGCTATAAAGATTCTGACAATGACGGAGTTCCTGATTACCTCGACGCCATTGATGAATGCAATGTATTACAAGAACAAGTCTTACACGGACATCAATTCTTAGTAGAAGCAGAGCCCGGCGTTTGTTTACACAAAGGAGTCACCATTGCTGGAAATCAAACAGGCGGCGCGCAATTACTTGAACACGAGCTACTAGCCAATGATGAGATGACGAATGTAGGTGGTATATTTGATTTTATTGCGACGGGTTTAGCGACACCGGGACAAAACTATACGGTAGTACTCCCCCAACGCTTACCGATCCCCGAAAGTGCTGTTTATCGAAAATTTCAAAACGGACAATGGGTTAATTTTGTCGAAGATACAAATAATATAGTCAGCTCTGCGGCTGGCGAACAAGGGTACTGTCCGCCCCCCAATGATCCACAGTGGGCTGCTGGCTTAAACGCTGGATATTGGTGTGTGCAATTAACCATTCAAGATGGAGGCCCAAATGACGATGATGGCCTTGTGAATGCAAGTATTACCGATCCGGGCGGAGTCGCCATAAACTTAAGTAACAACCAATTTCCTGTCGCAATGCCCGATAGTGTGACCGTAAAATGGAATGAGAGTATTGTTATTGACGTTCTCGCAAATGATACCGATCCAGATAACGATACACTTAATATCACTGCCGCAACGGTCGACTTTGGCGAATTATCCATTGAAAATTCACAACTGGTATACACCACGTCAGATAGCTTTTTCGATAAAGCAACCATTCAATACAACATTACCGATAACCATGGCGGATCAGCTTACAGCTCCGTTGTTATCCAAGTTGTCAACAACTTTGCTCCGATAGCCCATCAAGATAGCGCCACGACCGACGACCATAGTCAAATCAAAATTTCGGTCCTGAGCAATGATCTCGATGCCGACAATGATCAACTAACCCTCACTCAAGCAAGCGCAAACTATGGAGACGTAGTCATCAATGATGATCAAACCTTAACTTATACACCCAAACTAGGTTTTGATGGCGAGGATATGATCACTTACAGCATACAAGATGAAAAATCAGCAAGCGCACAAGGCACGGTAATGGTCACGGTGAAAGCCTATGTATCAACTACTGTTGAAAACTCTTCGGGAGGCTCTATGGGAGTAACTATGTTGTTATTCGCAGGCTTGCTCCTGCTACGTCGCCATAAACAAATAGGCAGCATGCTATTATTACTTATCATTAGCGCTCAGGCACAAGCAGAGCCAAACCGATGGTCAGTTGAAACAGAGCTTGGCTATGCCAAAGCACACCACAACAGTGAACTCGATAACATTCCTTCGGTACAAGTCATGGATACTGATGACTCAGATTTTGCTTGGTCCATTGGAATTGCTTATCGTTTCAAACCCAAGTGGAAGTTAGCCCTTCGCTACATCGATCTTGGTCAGGGCAGTGCCACTTTAAAAGCGGAGACTCTCTCACCCGAGGAATACCACCAAGCCGTTGCAAAGGCGACGCCAGTACTTGGCCATGGTTTCGCAAGTGATTTGAGTTACCAACTGCTGAATAACGAGCATATTCTGGTTGATGGCAGCCTAGGCCTGTTCCGCTGGAAAAGTCAGTTAGAAAGCATTGTGCAAGACAGTGTGATCCAACATGATAAAACCGCCACCGATCCCTATCTCGGTCTACAAGCCGCTTATCAATTAAGTCCTCAATGGGCCCTAGGCCTTGGATACGCTCATTATTTCATTTCTGAGAACGATATTGACGCTTTCAGTATAAAACTTATTTATCGTTTATAAGCCATCCTATTTACAGGGTTCTATTATAAACAAATCCGCAGCTCTTTCGATTTGCAGCACCAAAACCTCAAAGTGCTGCAAATTCTCGGCTTAAATCGCAATCAAATATCCTTGAAATACCTCAATAGATAACGCTTGCTATAAATAACTCATTGTAGCCATTCAAGCACTTGTTGATAACTGGGTACACTGCCTTTGTGTATCACCTGTTCATCAAGCACCACCGCAGGTGTCGACATCACCCCATAAGCCATAATTTGAGCTGGCTGTTCGACTTTCTCCACACTAATTTCGCTATCTAATTCATTGGCGGCTTTTTCTAATAAAGCGACGGTATTTTTACAGTTACGACAACCTGAGCCTAAAACTTTAAAATGTTTCATGATTCACTCCTAAATAAAAGTACTTAAAAAATTAAAAATCCAACCAATCAAGGTGAAGGAACACAACAAGGTCACGAATAAAATGGCTAATAAACGCCATTGCATCACTTGTTTTAACAAAATGAATTCCGGCATACTGGCGGCCACAGTACTCATGCAAAAAGCCAGCGTCGTACCTAAAGGTAAGCCGTTCACTAACAAACTTTCCATGATGGGGATCACCCCTGTCGCATTCGAATAGAGGGGAATGCCAATCACCACCGCAGCAGGCACCGACCACCACTGACCACTTCCCAAATGTTGTTCTATCCAACCATCAGGAACAAAACCATGTAAGGCAGCACCAACTCCAACGCCGATAATCACCCACTTCCAGACTCGAGAAAAAATAGTTCGAGTTTCATCGAAAGCAAATTGATGGCGAGCTCGATAACTTAAACGTGTAGCACTTTGCTCATTAGAAGGCTGTGCACTTTGGCTTTGTCCCTCTTGTAAGGCCTTGGCCGCAAAAGACTGCAACCATCGCTCCGCATGAATGGCATCAAGAAACAGCCCGCCAAGGATCCCAACCGACATCCCTATCAGCAAATAAAGTAGGGTAAACTTCCACCCAAGCAGACTCATCAGCAATAATATGGCAACTTCATTGATAAGCGGCGAGGTCAGTAAAAAGGCCATGGTGATGCCCAAAGGGATCCCAACTGAACTAAATCCCAAAAACACTGGAATACTAGAACAAGAGCAAAATGGGGTAATCGCGCCAAAGACACTCGCCAATACATAGCCAAACCCGCGGCTTTTACCCTGTAGAAAATCCCTTACTTTTTCCACGTCTAGAGACGCCCTTAATAAGCCAATGAAGTAAATCATCACCAGCAACAAGGCAAAAATCTTGGTGGTATCTTCAATAAAAAAATGTACCGCAGTGGCCCATCGCTCATCAGGTTCTAAATTTAATAAGCGGTAGGTAAACCAGTCTGCGAACCAGCTAAAATAGTAGAACATCATTGTCTCCCCTAGAGTTCACACCATCGGCAATGCAACCATGGTGAAACTCACTTGTAATTTTCGATTAGCAGTGTCTTTAGGGTAAGACGGCACAGGAAGTGAAAAGATGCAAAAATATATGCACCCTCTCTAAGGATAGTTAAACTTCGAAGCTCAACACTGGTTGCGAATCACAGTTATAACGGAAGCAAAAATCGGAATAACAAGCACAGTAAGTGTCGGCGGAAAAAATTTGATCACTCCATGGTTCATCGAATTCCTGTCCAAGTGCCAGTTACTTTAAACTAATGCGTATTTGCCCCAAAGTGAGTTAACTTATTTTTTGTGGGAGCTGTTAGTCTCGCTTTTATCATTTAGTTTTGGATCGATCTGTTAGTGAGGGTTTCGCCCTGACGGCGATATACTTTTCTTTGCTGGCCAAAGAAAAGTATACAAAAGAAAGGCCACCCAGCACCTTCTTAGCTCCTCCGTTGCTCACTCACAAGGGCGTTGAAGTAACTCGCTACGCTCAAACAGACTTCAACTTTGCTCCCTTGTTCATTTGCGCGACTCGGCGAAGATGATGGGATTTAAAAGCGTAATCTTGGCTATCGAGAGTGTGGAAGTTTTTTGTTTTTAGAATGGGGGTCTAGTTTATTAATGTTCTTGTTCATCAGCTCGCCCTCTCTTTAGATAAAAAGGCGTCCGGCTTCCTTCAGACATTCCCTCGCAGTTATGCCCTTGCCATTCGCTAGTCCTTAGCGTTTAATAATCAAAGTGTTATTAAACGGTGACCTTCCTACAGAGGACTTTCACCTCATTAGTTCATGCCCATGCTGGGCGTACACAAGTTGCCTAAGTTCGCCGCAAAAAGCGCGGCTGGGACAAATACTCACTGGGCGAAGCCCAACAACGTTCGCATTTGCCCCTTGGCAAAGCGTTAAGTGGCCTCACAGGGAAATTGAATGAGTCGTAATAACCAAGCTAATAGAAAAAAGAAGTTAGCAAATAAAAGAGATAAGCTGAGGGCTTCTAGGGCGAAAGTTAATGCTGAAAAATCCAAGATAGCAACTATCTACTTGGATGAGTCTGGAAATACTGGCCATAACATAGTTGACAAAAATCAACCAATTTTTACACTCTCGGCCTGTAAATTTTCTAATGGCGAAGCTGAAAAGTTACTTGCACTGACAGGCTCAAGATCACCTCTAGAGGCTCATTTCAAAAATTTAAAGCGCCGAAAGTCTGGGCAAGATGGAATTGTAAGGCTAATGAGCCATCGACTTATTAATAAAGATCACGTGAAAGTAGAGCTTTTTCACAAGAACTTTATGGTGACGACAAAGATTGTTGACCTCCTAATTGAGCACATGCTTCACCTAAATGGCCATGATTTGTATGTAAATGGAGCAAACATAGGGCTTTCAAATATGTGGTTCTATTGTATGCCTACGTTTTGTGGTCAGGACCGAGTTCAGGCCATGTATGGTTCGTTCGTTAATATGATTAAAGAACAGTCCGAAGAATCAATAAGCTCGTTTTATGAGAGTGTAGAGGTACTTAAAGAACATTCAATTCATGAAAATTTTAAAGAAGACCTTAATTTGATCCTGCTTACTCGAAATTATATTCATGATGCGCTGAACGGTATTGATAAGACATCACTTGACCCATCAATCCCAGCGCTGTTCTCAAAATGTGTAAGCTGGGGAGATATTCATCCAAAAGGGTTTCATATCATTCATGATGATTCTCATAGTGTTGAAAAACAAAAAGCGATGTTTTCCCAATTTATGGACTGGACCCAAAGCTCTATAGAGCTTGGCTATGACAGGCGGAAGTTCAAATTACCCTTAAGAGGTAAAAGTTTGAAGTTTTCAAGCTCTGAATCGCATCCTCAATTGCAGGTTGCTGACATTGTTGCTAGCTCGATGACTTATTGGGCTGATGGTGTTGCAAGAGATGAAAAAGAAGACTACTTATTTCTTGAGTTAAACAAGCTAAATTTGGACAAGTTGACTACAAGTTACAAAATATGGCCAACACAGGACGTTACTCCAAGCGACCTAGGTACGGTCCACGATGGCGGACTAAATGCAGCAGATCATGGTGCATACTTCTTGATGAAGGCAAAAGCTAATGCCGAAATCACCACTTAATCGGGTAGCCGGAGGTATCTAACCTCCAGCCCCCACAACACCCTGCATGCGGCTCCGCACAGGGCGTTTCCTGAAAACGGTTAAAATACAACGGCCGATTAGCTCCTTTGCATTCCAATGATGGCTTCTGTTTTTGCGCCATGACTCCTCAGTCCGGTCGGATACGGAGACAATGAGCTGCACAGGCTCCTCATTGATTTTCAGGTTCAGGCCTTCACCATGTCCCAACCATTACACAATAGAACGGCATTGGGACTTTTTATCTAAAAAAAAGCCGTCTGCTTAAATCGCCATGGCGTGAGTTAAACGATCAGCTTGCTAAGCAGATCTCCCCACTCTTTGTTTATAAGAAGTAGAACATGCACTGTCTCTGCACTGCTGCATCATTTACGGTGGCCGTTAGATCACATGGCTTCGTTGTCTTGTGCCAACTCGCCTCCAGCCTACGCCTCATATGATGTTCTTGTTCATCAGCTCGCAGATTTGCGTCCGGCTTCCTTCAGACATTCCCTCGCGGCAATGCCCTTGCCATTCGCTAGTAGTTAGCGTTTAATAATCAAAATATTATTAAACGGTGACCTTCCTACAGAGGACTTTCACCTCATTAGTTCATGCCCATGCTGGGCGTACACAAGCGCAAGCACACGGAACAATTTTTCGTGGCTTCGCCACTACAAATCGTCCGGTGTTGCAGGCGTTATGTGTCACTGTCCTTCAAGGATTAGATGAAATATTTAAGTGTAATGTTCATTATTCTAGCTATATTGGTAACGTTTATTACTAATTATTGCTTCGAAAATGCAGGCTCGCCTCAACTTATAGCTAATGTTATGAGTATATTTTGGGCTCCTTTTTATACTGCTACTTCTGGAGTAAACGTTGAGCCTACTCCTTTCTATTTAGTTGAAAAAAATTCAACTTATATATTAATTAGTGCAGGTGTAACCTTATCTCTAGTTGCCAGTATGATTGAAATTGTGAAATTAATGAAATTTGGTAAAAACCAACAATCAGCATGTGTAATTGCTTTGTCTGTATGCCTTTTATATTTCAACGCTAGCATTTTCGCATGGAACACATAATCGGGTAGCCGGAGGTATCTAGCCTCCAGCCCCCACAACACCCTGCATGCGGCTCCGCACAGGGCGTTTCACTTAGAATAGTGAAGCTTTATCCATCCATCTCGTAGCGCAAATAGACCTTGGGATTTCAAGTAAGCATTCGATAATGCTTGTTGGATCCCCGGTGTTTTCGAGCTCCTCCATGGGCCTTTACTGGTGATACCACACGCCACTGCGGCTTGAACATGTACCCCTCGGCGCATGAGATTCCTCACTTTGGTTCTCGGTTTTCGCCATTGTCGCCAATAGGCCATTCGTACTCTGCGTCTTACCCAATGATCAAGATCGACACACAGTTGATAGCAATTCGCGATCCCAAAGTAGTTTATCCAGCCTCGCAGATATTGGCTCACTTTAGCGAGCTGGTAAGTCATCGAGACGCCCCAGTTTCGGTTGGTGAGGCGCTTTAGCTGTTGTTTAAACCGGTGTAGCGTTTTGGCATGGATTTGCAGTCGTCCCGCTTTGAAAGCAAACCCTAAGAACTGACTCTTCGCTGTTTTAACCACCTGGCTTTTGGTGGTGTTAACGATTAACTTTAAGCGGCGTGGCAAGAAGTGACTAATGCTCGCTAGCACCCGTTCTCCTGCACGCCGACTTTTCACCAAGATGGTGAAATCGTCAGCATAGCGGGCGAATTTATGGCTCCGTTTCTCCAGTTCTTTATCTAATGGGTCGAGCATGATGTTAGCCAGCAAGGGGGATAATGGTCCGCCTTGTGGTACACCTTCTCGAGTTTCTTGATAGTGCTGGTTGTCGATAAATCCCGCTCTTAAGTAGTGTCCAATCAGCTTAAGTAAGCGCTTATCTTGCAGTCGGTGACCCAGTTTACTCATCAATAAGTCATGATTAACTCGGTCAAAGAATTTAGATAAATCCACATCTACCGCAAAACGTCGGCCTTGCTTGATGATGCTTTGCACTTGTTTCACCGCTTGTTGCCCATTCTTGTTTGGTCTAAATCCAAAGCTGTTCGCTGAGAAGCTAGGGTCAAAGATAGGCGTTAGCACTTGGGCAATGGCTTGCTGGATGACACGGTCGAGCACGGTTGGGATCCCCAGTAGGCGCTTCCCGCCATCGGGTTTATCTATCTCCACACGGCGAACCGGTTTAGGCTGATACTGGCCATTACGCAGCGCAGCAGCAACCTGCTTCCAGTGTAGTTTTGCCCAAGAAGGAAATGCATCAATGGACATGTTATCCACTCCAGCAGCCCCTTTATTGGCTCGAACACCTTGCCACGCGAGCTGAATATTCTGCCGCGTTAGCATATGTTCGAATAGATGTTGGCTAAAGGTTGGCTGCGAGTTATTACGCTGAATCGCATCTACGCCGGACGGCGAATGGGTGTTCAAGTTTAACAAGGCTCCTCCTTTATTCTAAGTGTTCAGGCCTTCACCGTGTCCCAACCATTACGATGGGCGTTGGGCTACTATGCCGTCTGCTGACTTCTGCTTAATCACCGTTTGAGTTACCCCAAATAGCGCTATCGTTGTTCATCGTATTTGCTCACTTAAGTTGATGAGAATTAAGTGCCAGGCCTGTTGAACTAGCGGCCAAGCTAGTGAGTTAAACGATCGCTTGTTAAGCAGATCTCCCCACTCTTTGTTTATAAGAAGTAGAACATGCACTTTCTCTTTCTCTGCACTGCTGCATCATTTACGGTGGCCGTTAGATCACATGGCTTCGTTGTCTTGTGCCAACTCGCCTCCAGCCTACGCCTCATATGATGTTTTTGTTCATCAGCTCGCAGATTTGCGTCCGGCTTCCTTCAGACATTCCCTCACGGTAACGCCCTTGCCATTCGCTAGTAGTTAGCGTTTAATAATCAAAGTGTTATTAAACGGTGACCTTCCTACAGAGGACTTTCACCTCATTAGTTCATGCCCATGCTGGGCGTACACAATGCATTGCAGCGGACAAGCCGCTGAATGTGGCGTTAACCCATAGAAATTTTTATCCGAAACAGACGCTTTAGAGTTAAGGCTTTAACTCGGAAATGTCCACAGATGTTTCAGTCCACCCAGACCGATTGTTATTGCTACTGGATCAGTTCTAGTTGATTGCCAAACTCAACGTTGACCAACAACATTGAGAGGAGGTCATCATGAGAAAATTATCTTCTGGAAAATGCAGTGGCATCAAAAGGCCATTTAAGCTTGAAGAAATCTGGCGAGTCAGAACTAGATTGGAGATTGAAAACAACCTAATGCAGCTTGCGTTACTGAACCTAGCTATTGATAGCAAGTTAAGAGCGAGCGATTTGCTAAAGCTGCACGTATACGATGTTTCTTCGCAGGGAGTTATCTACGAAAGGGTGCAATGTATTCAACAAAAAACAGGCACTGACGTACACTATGAGATCACTCCGAGAACGCAACAAAGCATTAGCCGATGGATCTTTTCAGCCTCCCTAGAGGCAAGCAGTTTTTTATTTCCGAGTGGCCGCCGTAAAGAGCAACCTATCAGCTACTCATACTATCGTTCAATTATCAGGAATTGGGCTGTAAAGCTTGGATTGAATGCGGACTATTATGGTACTCATTCCATACGTCGCACCAAAGCAACATTGATTTATGCCAGAACAAAAAACATTAGGGCGGTACAAATCCTACTTGGGCATTCGAAGCTAGATAACACTATTCGGTACCTTGGCGTTGAGCTAGAAGACGCTCTGAGACTCTCTGAGAAAACAGACTGCTGATCAGCGCTGATACAGGCTTTTCTTCTTTTCTGAAAAGCCTGTGCTCCAAAGTGAGTTAGTGTTGTTCACCAGAAATTTGGGTTTTGGCTATTTCTAGTAGAATCTAGTATGAGACTCCATCAGCAATTAAACCGGCTGCCCTTATCAAGTTTAACTCGTTAGAACGCATGTCCTCCGAAGTAGATTATTAAGAGTTGTTTTTAAACTAATTTCTCGCTGTTGCTAAAATTGCTTGCAGTAATCTTCGCCTTTGACTTACCATCACGATGATATGAAAGCTTTGTTTTTGATCTTTGTGTTTTGCTTACAAATGGTATCCGGCGTTTCTAGCGCTTCGGAGCATTCTTCGCATGCGCAAAAACATAGTGCCGATCAAGAAATAATGCACATGACTATGGATTGCCATAATGATGGCAATATTCCTGACAATGAGAATAAATCTAAGCTGGATGACTTATGTAAGTTAGATTGTCAGTTGTCATTGTGTGCTGCAACGCCTGCATTCATATCTTCCAGCCTACACTTCATACCGCAGCCACAAAGTGCAGCGACCAGTTTTTACACTTTTAATCTCCACCCGTCTTTACAGGAACTACCCTTCAGACCCCCTCTTACTGTTTGATTTAGTTAACTATTTCTTTAATCAACAGTAAGGAAGAAACATGTTTATTCCCTCTTGCAAAGAGGTTGTGCTTGTCGTTGCGCTATCGACAAGTGCCACGGTGATAGCCGCCCCCTTAAATATTGAACGTGCAGTAGAGCTAGCGCTTAGTAGCGATCCATCTGAGAGTTTATATGCTCAGCGACAACAACAAATTGCAGCCATGGGTGTGCAGAGTGGTCAGTTAAAGGACCCTATGATCAGGCTAGGTCTCGCGAACCTACCCACTGATAGCTTCAAATTTGACCAAGACCCTATGACTCAGCTGAGTGTTGGGCTTGCCCAAGAGTTTAGCCGAGGCAATACCCGTGAGCTAAGCGGCCAGCGTTACCAAATATTGGAGCAGCAAACTGGCCATCAAGCTGCTGAACGCCGCTTGGAACTTAGCCAGCAAATCCGACAAATGTGGCTAAGTGTGCGTTTCGCTAACACGGCACAACATCTTTTAGCCGAGAACAAGCAATTGTTCGCTCGCAATGTTGAGCACGTGCGTGGCCAGTTCGAATTGGGCTACAAGCAAAGCCAAGACCTGTTCCAAGCGGAGCTACAACTAAGTAAGTTTGATGAGCAGATTGCGGCCTTTTCCCAGCAAGAACAAGCCTATCGAGGACAGTTAGCAACGTGGCTTGGCGCTCAGGCTTACCAACCATTTGATAGCGCACTTCCGCAATGGGATGCCACCGCTAATTATGCAGAGCAAGCCAATACCGAACACTACACACTGCTGTCGCAGCACCCTCTGGTGTTGGTGAAACAAGCCGCCATTGATGACGCTGAAAAACAAATCGAAATCGCCAATGAGGCTTACAAGCCCGCCTTTAAAGTCGAAGTCGGATATGGCCATCGAAACAGTCGTGATATGGATGGTAGTGCTCGTCCCGATTTGGTTTCTGGTTTTTTGTCTATGGACGTCCCATTGTTCACTGATAAACGTCAAGACCAGGCGGTTATTTCAGCTACACGTGGTAAGGGGGTGAAGCAAGCGGAACGCGACCTACTGCTAAAAAACATGAATGGTAGGCTCAATGGTCAGGTTGCACAGGTACAAAACCTTAACCTGCGCTTAGCTCGCTATCAGCAAACTTTGTTGCCACAAGCCCAAGCTAATACCCAAGCCGCTATCCAAGGTTATCAATCTAATACAGTGAGCTTTGATCTGGTGGTCAAGGCTTTCATGGATGAAACCGCCTTGAAGCTGGAGTTTGAACAGCTGCAAACCCAGCAATACCAATCCCTTGCTCAAGTTCGTTATTTTCAGGCCCTGTAGGAGTAGAACCGAATGAATAAATTTGTATTAAGCAGTCTATTTCTAGCCCTTGGCTTGGGCGGAGGTTACTTCGCAAATGACTTGATGCAGCAACAGCATAGCACTGATAGCCACACTGGTTATAGTGTATCGGGGGAAGCTAAGCCGCTGTACTGGGTCGCGCCAATGGACCCTAACTATCGCCGTGATAAACCCGGTAAGTCTCCTATGGGGATGGATCTCATTCCAGTTTTTGAGGAGAGTCAATCTGCTAGTCAACCCGGCTTAGTCTCCATCGACCCGAGTGTTGAGAATAACCTAGGTGTGAGAACAGCCAAGGTTGAGCTTAACAGTTTCGCCACGGCCATTGAAACAGTGGGCACACTAAACCTGAACGAGAATACGCAGTGGCAACTTAATAGCAGGGTTGCAGGTTGGGTTGAAAAGCTGGCGGTAAAAGCAGAGGGCGAGCGTGTTGATGCAGGCCAGTACCTTATGTCTATTTACTCACCGGAGTTAGTTAAGGCCCAAGACGACTTACTCAATGCCCTGAACATGGGTAACAAGCGTTTGATTGACTCAGCTAAGACTCGACTTAATGTACTGGGCATGTCAGCTCAGCAAGTTAAGCGCGTGACTAAGCAACGTCGTAGCGAACAGTTAGTCGAACTATATGCACCAAGCTCTGCTTACATCGCCAAGCTTGGTGTTAGGGAAGGCGCTTATATTACCCCTGCTACCAAGCTAGTTGATGCCGGAGCCTTGGACAGCATTTGGTTAATCGGTGAATTATTCGACTCCCAAGCAGGCTTAGTGGCGCAGGGGGACCGGGTAGAAATGCGTGTAGACAGCTACCCCGGACAAACCTGGCAAGGTGAAATTGACTACATCTACCCAAATCTTGACCCGCTTACTCGCACCCTGCGTGTTCGCATGGAGTTTGCCAATGATGATGAGCGGCTCAAACCTAATATGTATGCTCGAGTCAGTGTCTCCTCGGCACAAGCGAGCCAAGTATTAACCATTCCTAGCGAAGCGGTGATTAGAGGCGGCCGCTTTGATCGCGTAGTAATGAAGCGAGGCGCAGGAAAGTACCAAAGTGTGCGAGTTGAAGTCGGTCGCGAAAGTCAGGGGCAAATGGAAATACTTGATGGCTTGATGAGTGGTGACACCATCGTGACGAGTGCCCAATTTATGTTGGATTCTGAATCTAGCTTGAGCGCTGATTTCAATCGCATTGGCCCCCCAGATAGGCTTACCGAGTCGGTAGTGGCGAGTGGTGTGGTAATGGCGGTAAAAGACGGAGCCCTCACCATTGCCCATGAACCCGTACCAGAGTGGGAATGGCCAGGTATGGTGATGGACTTTCCATTGGAGCAGGCTGAAATTACCGAGCAGATCGTGCCGGGAAGAGAACTCAAATTTACCATTAACAAGCAAGACAATCAGTTTCCCATTTCCAAGCTTGTCCCAGGTGACTTGAATCTTGAAGCATTGAAGCAACCAGCGATGGGTCATGACCACAGCACGATGGACCATTCACAGATGGGACATGGCCCACAGCAAAGCGCAGATGTTGATACTAGTACCTTAGTGGATGAGGATTTGGATTGGCTAGATTTCGATGATGAAGAGGGAGAGCAGTAATGATCCCTAGTATTATTCGCTGGTCGATACACAATCGTTTTTTAGTCTTAGTCTCAACGCTCGCCATATTGGTTTACGGCGGCTTCGCTATCAAAAATACGCCAGTCGACGCCATTCCAGACTTGTCCGATGTGCAGGTCATCATTAAGACCTCGTACCCAGGCCAAGCTCCACAGGTGGTTGAAGATCAGGTTACCTATCCCTTGACCACCGCCATGTTATCAGTACCGGGTGCGCAGACCGTGCGTGGCTACTCGTTCTTTGGTGATTCCTATGTCTACATCATTTTTGAAGATGGTACCGATATTTACTGGGCACGTTCGCGGGTACTAGAGTACTTATCGCAAGTCGCACCTAATTTGCCGGCAGCAGCAAAGCCCGCGCTAGGGCCTGATGCTACTGGGGTTGGCTGGGTATTTAGCTATGCCTTGGTCGATCGCACCGGTCAGCATGACCTTAGTCAGTTACGCAGTATTCAGGATTGGTTCTTGAAATACGAGCTGCAAACGGTTGCTGGTGTCAGTGAGGTAGCAACGGTCGGTGGAATGGTGAAGCAGTACCAGATCAGCATCGATCCCGATCGCTTGCGAGCCTACCAGCTGAGCCTGCCGCAGCTAAAGAACGCGATTTCCCAAGGGAACCAAGAGACCGGTGCTAGCGTGATTGAAATGGGTGAAGCCGAGTACATGGTGCGCAGTAGCGGCTACATCAGCTCGGTCGAAGACTTGCAACAATTGCCATTAAAGCTCAACCCGCAAGGTATCCCCTTGCTACTGGGTGATGTTGCCGATATTCAAGTAGGGCCACAAATGCGCCGAGGGCTCTCAGAGCTTGATGGCGAGGGCGAAGTGGTCGGTGGCGTAGTGGTGATGCGCTACGGGGAAAATGCCCAGCAGGTGATTGCCGCAGTCAAAGACAAGCTGGATAGTTTGAGCGCTTCACTGCCCGATGGCGTAGAAATTGTCACCACTTATGACCGCTCCGGTTTGATTGAACGTGCAGTAGAAAACCTCAAAGACAAACTGATTGAAGAGTTTGTGGTGGTGGTCTTAGTGTGTGCGGCCTTTCTGTTCCATATCCGCAGCTCACTGGTGGTATTGGTTAGCTTGCCGGTGGGGATCATTATTGCCTTTATCGTGATGAGCTGGCAGGGAATTAACGCCAACATCATGTCGTTAGGAGGCATTGCCATTGCCATCGGCGCGATGGTCGATGGAGCCATCGTAATGATTGAAAATGTGCACAAGCACATGGAGAAAACCGAGCTGACTGATGCTAATCGCTGGGAAGTGATTGGTAAAGCCGCGTCAGAGGTGGGACCTGCCTTGTTCTTCTCGTTGTTGATCATTACCTTCAGCTTCGTGCCAGTCTTTGCCTTGCACGGCCAAGAAGGCAAGATGTTCTCTCCCTTAGCCTACACCAAGACTTATGCCATGGCAGCAGCAGCTGGCTTGGCAATCACGCTAGTGCCAGTACTTATGGGGTACTTTATTCGCGGCAAGGTGATTGCCGAGCATAAGAACCCATTAAACAGGC
The DNA here is from genome assembly GCF_050870855.2 of Agarivorans sp. QJM3NY_30. GTDB lineage: Bacteria > Pseudomonadota > Gammaproteobacteria > Enterobacterales > Celerinatantimonadaceae > Agarivorans. Next base: position 3,836,802 of record NZ_CP194038.2, read on the forward strand.
TACTCATAGCCAGCTATAAGCCATTACTCAACCTCAGCTTAAAAGCGCCAGTGTTAGTAGTAGTCATCGCTGTCGCCTTAGTCGGTGTAGGTTTTTATCCGGTAAACAAGATTGGTAGTGAGTTTATCCCCCCTTTGGATGAGGGTGACTTGATGTACATGCCAACCACTTATCCTGGGATTAGTATTGGCAAGGCGCGAGAAGTCTTACAACAGACCAATAAGCTGATCAAGACAGTGCCAGAAGTAGAAAGGGTATGGGGCAAAGTCGGTCGAGCAGAAACAGCGACTGATCCCGCACCTCTCACGATGATCGAAACCTTCATCACGCTTAAGCCTCGAGAGCAATGGCGAGAAGGAATGTCCACCGACAAACTGCGCCAAGAGCTTGATAACTTGGTGAACTTCCCTGGATTGACCAATGCCTGGGTAATGCCGATTAAAACCCGTATCGATATGCTTGCGACTGGGATTAAAACGCCTATTGGCATCAAAATATCAGGGGAAGACCTCAGTATAATTGAGACTATTGGTAAAAACATTGAAGACATCCTTGGCCAAGTTCCTGGCACCGCCTCCGCATACGCTGAGCGTGTTGCAGGTGGACGCTATGTAAAAGTAGATATCGACCGGATCGCAACTGCTCGCTATGGCCTCAACATCGCAGATGTGCAGGCAGTAGTGTCTACCGCCATTGGCGGGATGAATGTGTCAGAGACAGTGGAAGGCCTAGAGCGTTACCCAATCAACTTGCGCTACCCTCAGCGTTACCGCGACAGTGTAGGACAACTAAAACTATTACCCGTGGTCACGCCCAGCGGACTGCGATTGACCCTTGGAGATGTGGCAGCGGTTTACGTTGAAGATGGACCTCCAATGATCAAGACCGAAAACGCACGTCCTAATGGCTGGATCTTCGTTGATATTGAAGGCCGTGACTTAGGCAGCTACGTACAAGATGCTAAGCAGTACGTGCAAGAGCATCTAACTCTGCCAGCGGGCTATTCAGTCAGTTGGTCAGGGCAATACGAATACATGGAACGTGCAGAGGCCACTTTGAAAGTAGTGGTACCGGCAACGCTCGCCATCATCATGTTGCTGTTGTACATGGCCTTTAGGCGAGCGGGTGAAGTGCTACTAATCCTAGGCACCTTGCCCTTAGCGATGATTGGCGGCGTTTGGCTCATGTATCTATTGGGTTACAACTTCTCCATCGCCGTTGGCGTGGGTTTCATCGCTCTAGCTGGGGTTGCTGTAGAAATTGGCGTCATCATGCTGATTTACCTTAATCAATCACTTGAAGAGACCTTGTCCAAACACATCATTATTAACAGGCAACAATTACGCACAGCCATTGTTGAAGGTGCTGGTTTGCGTGTACGACCGGTGATGATGACCGTAGCCACAGTGGTCATAGGCCTGATTCCGATTATGAATGGTGAAGGCACCGGCTCCGAAGTTATGCAAAGAATTGCTGCACCGATGATCGGCGGTATGGCCTCAGCGGTGGTATTGACCCTGCTAGTGCTGCCCTCAGTTTATTACTTATGGAAGCGCGTATCTCTGCGCAAACTAATTAACGAATAACAATTAAGGAAAAATTAATATGAAAAAATTAGCTTCAATACTTACCGCATCCATCCTTACACTAGTGAGCGTTACAGCCAATGCCCACAGTGAACACTGTAAAAACACCGAGCTTGGCTCGGTTATGGAGGACATGAAATCTGAGCTTAAAGCCTACGTTGATGCATTCAAAGGTGACGATCAGGTAGCTATGCAGCAACATGCAGCACAACTGATTAGTAATGCTAAAGAAGCTAAGCAATTGATCCCACTGAAACTGCAAGATAGCGAACATCACATGGCTGAGCATGATGATCATATGGTAGAGATGGCTAAAGTGGACCACTCTGGTATGAGCCATTCAACTATGGATCATAGCGCTATGGAAAGTATGGATCACAGTAACATGCCAGATATGGAGGATATGGACCACAATACCCATATGGCGCATATGAGCTATATAAAAGGTATAGATGAACTGCTGGTGTTATTTGGCCAACTACAACAAGTTGATGACAAGAAACTCGTCAAAAACACCCTAATCAAGGTGAAGAAGCATAGCAAACGAAGTCATAAACAATTTCGTATGAGTTGTGATAAATAGTATTTATTGGCCGTCATAAACTGGCGGCCTAGCAAGACCCCTAAAGCGCCTAAGGCAAAGAGTGAGAGGGTGATGATGAATGTTAAGCAAAAAATTTTGGTATGGGACAGATTTATTCGTTTTTATCACTGGCTGCAATTAGCTCTGCTAGTCGGCTTGTGGTTAAGTATGAAGTACGATGAAGTCGATTTGCACATGCAGCTAGGCTTGGCACTCTTGGCTTTGCTTCTGGTTCGATTCATCTGGGGCTACTTTGGTAGTGAAACCGCGCTGTTGAAGTCACTACAGCTTCATCCTAAAGGTGCACTCGATGAACTTAAACAAGAATTGGGCGGCACAGAAAGCATACATACTGGGCACTCTTACCTCGGTTCTTATATGGTGCTGGCTTTATGGGTACTGCTATTAATACAACTTCTATCTGGCTTGTTTAATTCTGATGACATTCTCTCTGATGGCCCCTTATATGCCTACGTGGACGAAGAATACTACGAATGGTTTAAAGCCCTCCATTCAAGTAACGCCGATTACTTATTTGCGCTTATCGCAATTCACATACTGGCGATTGGATACTTTTGCTTAAGGAAGCGTGGTTACTTGAGTGCTATGTTCAGTGGTTATAAGAATAAAGATATCGCAACCAAACCTAACATCAAGCCTGGGCTTTGGCCGATATTGGCAGCTAGTCTGCTGATAGCATTGACCTTAGTTTTCTAAATCGTAAACAACTACAGAATGAAAAGGCCTTGAGCGTGACTCAAATCAGCGGCTTTTTTGATCTAACTTATCATATAGATAAATTGGGTTTGCGAGAATAAGAGTGAGAACAGTTACTATTTTTTATTAGAATTCTTACTTACAGGGATGGTAAATAAGTTTATGGATCACCAACATCAAGCCGCTTTTGATATTAGCAGCCAAGCTCACCAACACGATTTTTCTCACCACACCAATCAAGGTGAACAGCGTACATTAATTGTATTAATGCTTACTGCCATTACCATGATAGTTGAAATTGTTGCTGGAACTTGGTTTGGCTCCATGGCTTTGCTTGCTGATGGATGGCACATGGGGACTCACGTTGCTGCATTCGCGATAACTATCTTCGTTTATCGATATGCTCGCAAGCACGTAAACAACCCCAAGTTCAGCTTTGGTACCGGAAAAGTCAGCTCGCTTGGAGGTTTTGCCAGTGCAATTGCTTTAGCGGTAGTTTCTCTTCTCATGATAATTGAGTCGATTACTCGCTTCTTCGAGCCACAAGCGATTGCCTTTAATCAAGCGATTTTAGTTGCTGTTATTGGCTTGTTAGTTAACTTAGTAGGTGCTTGGATTCTCAAAGATGATCACCATCATCACCATGATGAAGAACACAGCCACTCTCACCAAGATCACAATCTACGCGCAGCATATATGCACGTACTGGCCGACGCACTAACATCATTACTCGCTATATTCGCTCTGCTCGCTGGCAAATACGCTGGGCTTAATTGGTTAGACCCAGTAATGGGTATTGTGGGAGCTCTAGTTATAAGTAAATGGGCTTGGGGCTTAATATCATTAACAAGTAGTCACTTACTCGACCAACAGTGTCAAACCACCGAGAACCGTGTGCGTGAAGCTTTGAAAGACGAAGAGATAGAAATCACAGATTTGCATGTTTGGCACCTCGGAGAGAAGTCACTTAGCGCTGTAATCTCAATACGTAGCGAAGCACCTCGTTCGTTGATAGCCTATAAGCAGCTGTTACAACATATTCCCAAGCTGAGACATGTAAGTATCGAAGTTCATAAGTAGTACTCAACGTTTTACTTTAAAAAAAGCCATAGAGTCGCTTATTTTAACCGAGTGCTAACTCGTTATTGTCCAGAGGCGTGTTACAGCGAAGAATCGCAACCCAAACATATATGGGATCCACGTATTTACAAAGTGATAATTTCAATAGACGGTTAAGATACGTACGTATATTCGGCTTCTTGTTGAAGGCGCTACCTGGTAAGGCCTTACCACATACTGGAATCCTCGTTTTTTTCATTCTCCTAAGTCTAGTCTTGGCAAAGGAGGGAGTGGATCCCATACATCAAGTTGGAAGTCATACGAGATATTTGGCAAACAAACAACCTGTGTCCAAATTATAATAATGTTACTGTGAATCTGGCTTACTAGAGCAGATTTACTGTCATTCATGTGGGTCTGACTTATGAACCCGCTCATTATCCAAACTTTCTAAACGACATTTAAATTGCATATTGAGTTCTGCAAGTGTAACGGTCTCAAGTTGAGCGATAAATACACGTCGAGACATCTCTAAAGCATGGTTAAGAGACTCATCAGCTATCTGCTGTACTAAACATGTTGGGTTGTCGGAATCGCTTGATATTGCAAATAAGCGAGGCATACCTAAGGCTTCGTAAAGCCCAAGCAACGTAATTTCGTCGATGCGTTTCATTAATATCCAGCCTCCATTATGCCCTTTGTTGGACATAACATAACCTCTATCACGTAACCCTGACATTGTTCGCCGGATGACAGATGAATTTGTATTTAGCATCTTAGCTAAAGCTTCAGAGGTTAAAGGTTGCTGAGTATCGTGCATATGTAGTAAGGCATGAATAACTCTTGATAGCCGAGAATCGGTTCGCATCGCCAACTCCTTTTCATGTTGCTTTTAAAGATACATGAAAATACAATGGTCTTCACGATACATTTGAAGTTACATGAGTTGAGTATAATGAACGATCAATGTCTACCAAACAGATGGCAAGCACTCTTCTTCTTGTTGCTTGCCAACTTCCTCAATATATTGGATGTAACCATTGTTAATGTTGCTATTCCGCGGATTTACCAAGATATGGATATTTCACATTCTCAAGCACAATGGGTATCAATCATATATTTGATAAGCTTCTCTGCCTGCTTGCTTCCTTTGGGTAAGCTGGGAGATATGTATGGCAAATTGCGATTATTCAAAAGCGGGCTAATCGCCTTTATGGCGACATCATTGATGTGTGCGGTTTCTCCTAGCATTGAGATGCTAATGTTCAGCCGGTTTTTTCAAGGTTTTGCAAGTGCGATGATGGTTCCACAGGTGTTAGCCATTGCAGTGTCAATGTTTCCTGTAGAAGAAAAAACAAAGATGTTTGGTTATGTGGGGATTGTGGGAAGTTTAGCGTCAATCCTTGGCCCCGTCGTCGGAGGGACGTTGATTTCACTCAATCTATTCAGCCTTGATTGGCGAATTATCTTTGTTATAAACATTCCCATTGGAGTAGTCGCGTATTTTGGCGTGAAAAGAAATCTAGCGAACGAAGTGAAAACGTCACGATTACGAATAGATTGGCTAGGTAATAGTCTAGTTATATTGATGAGTATTTCTCTTATTGTGCCTCTCATTGAAGGCTACAGCTTAGGCTGGCAACCATGGATACTGGCTGTGTTAGCGATGTCTCTACCTAGTATATGGGGTCTCAACCTTTGGTTGAAGAAGCCTACAGCAGATAGTAGTCGTCCTAAATTGATATCTGTTAGCCTGTATACAAACCGTTTCTTCATCAACCAAGCTATGTTCATGATGTTGTTTGGTACCACGACTCCTGGGTTGTTCTTTGTTCTAACATATTACATGCAGAGGCATCTTGGCTTTAGTCCGTTTGAATCAGGAGCTGTGACTTTGGCATTCCCTTTAGGGGTTCTTATCTCTTCATCAGTGCTAAAAAATAGCCCTTTATCATGGCAACGCTACAGAGTCTTTAGTGGTTGTTTAGGACTTACCGTTGCATGGTCAATACTATATCTCACAATTAGCTATGTTTCTGTATTTGATGAGTTATATTGGATTTCATTGCCTTTATTCATAGGAGGGCTTGGAATGGGAAGCGCAATAATTGCGTTATTTCAAAGCATGATGAGCACTGTAGATAGAGAAGATTCTGGTACTGCTTCAGGTGCAATGCAAGCATTACAACATATAGGTATGGCAATAGGTATTGGTATAGCTGGCCAGATCTATTTTATATCTATTGATTTTTATGAAATGCCACTGGTAGCGATGAAAAACTGCGTGTTATACAGCGCAGTCATGATTGGAGGATTTACGTTGAAGTCTCTTCATAGTTTCATCGACAAAAAAAGAAATATCCTTGACGTTGTAAGAAACTAAGAGCACATAATTGTGCTCCCAAGTAATTTAAAAATTACATTACTTTTAGTAAGTCGAAAATCAACGATTAGAGCATGATTTCTATCGTGTTTTTGTCAGAAAACTTACCCAGCGTTGCAGCCAGACTATACCTTGGCATTAACTGATAAGCATTCTTCCGAGCCAATCCCCCTTTAATAAGCAATGTCCAACAATGAATTTGGAAGTGAGCAAGCTTTAGTATTCATTAAACGCCCGCTACAGACCAAGATGACTGCATTTTTCCATCAAACTATAGTGTCCTTCGATAGTAAGCCAGCTGATTTAAGAGCGCTTCGGTTTAAAGCAACAGATCTGCTGTTGCTCATCATAAGCAATTTGACATGCACAATTAAGTTGCTGTTTAAGCTTCACTCTGGCGCGCTGCAAACGAGACTTAGCCGCCGATAAACTCAGTTTATGCTGCCTCGCATAGTCTTGTTGCGACATCCCTACAATGTCACAGCACTGAATAATATGACGATCGCGCTTCGCTAATCGCTCGAGCTGTCTGGGTAAGCATTGAACTAAGGCATCGATCGGCTCAAGCGCCGTTTGTGGCTGCTCAAGACGATTCAAATCACGACTGCTAATAAACTTTGCAGACTCGCGATAGTGATCGACTAAACGATTTTTCGCAACTTTAAACAACCATGCTTTCACATTATCGAGACGACAAAACTTGTCCTTCTGGCGTAAGGCTTTCACAAAAACATCTTGTAGCACATCTTCTGCTAACAAGGAGTCTTGGGTCTGTGAGAGTAACCAACCCAACAAAACTGTTTGATATTGTAACCACGCTTGAGTTAAACACGGTTTCGGCTGAGTACGCGGCATGAATCACCTTTTAAAGATTAATGGAGCACAATTGCATTCAATTTCTGAGATGGCGAGTGCCGTCCCGTCATATCCGATGGACACTCGCAAGATTAACTGTGCCGTTCAAAGACCCTCCCACTATACGGAGTAGGCTTCGATTTCCATTTTTAATTGCTCAGCTAACTTGGCCAAAGCCATCGTTGAGCTGGAGCTTTGCTCGGCTCCCTGAGCCGTTTCATTAGAGATATCACTAATCGCAATAATGTTCTGATTGATCTCTTCGGTGACTGAGCTTTGCTGTTCAGCTGCAGTCGCGATTTGTGCATTCATCGCCGAAATATGATCAACACTTTGAGTAATTTGCGCTAAAGCGTCCCCCGCCTGTAAAGATTTTTCGGCCGTTAACTTCGCGTTATTGGCCCCCTGCTCAAGCCGTTGGGTTGACTCTCGACTGCCCTCTTGTAATTGCGAAATCGTTTGCTGAATTTCCCCTGTCGACTGTTGAGTACGACTGGCAAGCGTTCGAACTTCATCGGCCACAACCGCAAAACCTCGTCCTTGCTCACCTGCCCTAGCCGCTTCGATTGCCGCGTTAAGCGCAAGTAAATTAGTTTGCTCAGAAATACTTTGAATCACTTCTACTACGCTACCAATTTCTTCCGCATGCTGCGCTAGCTTTTGCATTTCTTTAACCGAGTCTTGCATTTCATTGGACAAACTTTCGATCATCGCGATACTCTGCCGCACCACTTCTTGACCATCGGCGGCGGCCAAATCGGCTTTTTCCGATGCCTCGGCGGCTGTACTGGCGCTTTGCGCGACTTCATGAACAGTGGCCGTAAACTGGTGCATCGCCGTTGCAATTAACTGAGTTTGTTGCTGTTGATCAAAAATGTTTTGTTTGGTTTGCATCGCAACCGATGAACCTTCTTCTGCAGAACTAGCAAGCACTTCAACCGACTGCTTATTGGTACTCACCACATGTTGAAACTTAGCCACGATGGTATTCACATCGCTGGCAATATCAGTAAATTCATCCTCTCCATCCACATCAATTCGCTGGGTTAAATCCCCCGCAACAATCAAGCTCGATTTAGCTTGAAGCTGACGAGCCGCTTCCGAAACGCGCTTCACTATCAGTGTCGACAGACCAATAATCACCAACAAACTTAAACTAATAATAATACCAACCGACCACATGAAATGTTCGGTATCAGCTTCGGCCTGTTGAAAGTTTTTAGCGGCTTCATCTATTTGCAGCTTTAAGAATTGTTGGGCGGCCTTGGTGACAGAGGCATAACCAGGGTTAATCACCTTTAATAATACCAAATTAGCATCAGTAAACTGGCCTTGCTGTAGCGCTTTAATCGCAACCTCAAAACCACGCTGCGTCACTTGGTCAACTTCTTTCGCCAGCTGCTGAGTAACCCTGCGTTCTTCATCCGATAAATCTGAACCTAATATTTCCCGGTCAATCAGCTGATGCAAGGCTTCAATGTTAGTTTGAATCGCATCGATATGTTTACCTAAAGGATGGTCATGCATTTTTGCAAATTCAGAGCTGGGATCGTGCTGAAAGGCCAATAATAAGGAGCTTCGCGCACTGCCGATATTATCCAAAATCTTACCAGCTCGAACGGTGTGTTGTATCCCTTGAGTATATAAATCTTCTATTGCGGCTTTCTCTCGGTTCATCCCGGTAATACCTTCATAAGCCAAAAAACCAAAGGCAATAAGAAATAATAAAATGATAACTTTAAGTCGAAAACTAACTGTGCGCATAAATCCTTCCATGTGAGAGAAAACCCAAATCACCGTAAATTTGAATAAATGACCAAAATTGGCTCGAAATCCCTTATTCGTCACGGTCAGTGTTATTCAAAACAAACGTATCTTAATTTTAATCTTCCAAAACAGCGTCAAACCCTGTTAATCAAACCCTGCGGTGCATTGGTTGCGCATTAAACCACCATTTATATGGATAACTAATTTCACATGGCATACCTTGCTTAAAAACACCATAAACCGCAGTAAAAGAATCCCCCAATATGAACCGTTGCTGATAGTTAAATACTAGAACAAGCAGCTAACTATCATTCACAATCTATTTGATAAGAATCAATAAAACAGTACTTTGCTTGAAGAAAGCATGGATTAGATATAAGCAATCTTCCAAATCAAAACACAAAGCGAAGAAGTATCAACTATTCAAGGGATAACGAGTTGATTCAGCGCCGCTGGTTTTGCTATCGACCACAGCCAAGGAAAGTTGAACAATTTGCTCCAAAGTAAAATATTGGTCAATCGCAAAAATACCGCCTCCCCAATCATTAGTCTCACTTGCGGCCGGTCGGCAGCCAGCAATATAAAGCCGCTTTCTTAAGTATTTCTTAAGAAAACAATTTTAAGCTCTCTGCGTTCAGGCTGATCCTCGTTTGCTGTTAACAGAGCCATGAGGAAAGCTTCATTTATTAAAATTAACCACTGATTAAGACTTATGAAACAAACTCATACTGGCCTCGCACGCATTATTTATGCCACAGGATTTTCTATAAATGGTTTCATTTCCGCCTGGAAAAGTGAAGCCGCTCTCAGGCAGGAAGTCACGTTATTACTGCCTTTAGCCATCACAGCCTTATTTCTGCCTGTAAGCAAGAGTGAGCAGATTTTGCTTATTGGTAGCCTGATACTGGTTCTGATTGTGGAATTACTCAACTCAGCCATCGAAACGGTGGTTGATCGCATCGGCTCTGAATGGCACGAGCTGAGTGGTCAAGCCAAAGACATAGCCTCAGCCGCAGTGCTTACATCTCTCATTTTCGCTGCTTTTACTTGGAGTTGGATTCTCATTTAACATGCGTTCATTCACTAGATTCGCCTTACCCTATTGGCTCGCCACTTTGTTCATCGCCCTGTATTTTGCAGTGGTACTTAACCTTCCCATATATGCCAAAATAAGTGAGATATTCAGCCACCTCGAACAAGTAAAACTAGGTTTCATCATAAGCATTCCGCTATTTTTTATACTCGCTTTAAACCTGATATTTCAGCTGTTCTCTTGGCCGTTTCTGTTTAAACCATTTTTTATTCTATTGATCTTATTATCGAGTATTGTCAGCTACAGTAGCTTTAACTATGGCACCATTTTTGACCAGGATATGTTGGTTAATATTTTGGAAACCAATGCTGGTGAAGCCAGCTCATATATCAGCTTATATTCACTAACCTGGATCCTTGGCTTAGGCGTTCTACCAAGTGTTCTACTCGCACTATTACCAATAAAAAAAGAGCGCACCTTTATTCGTTTCATCGCTAAAAAATGCTTAGCCATGATCCTATCTGTTTTGGGTATTCTATTAATCGCAGCTTTGTATTATCAAGACTACTCGTCGGTCGGTCGAAATAATTCCTATTTAAACAAAATGATTATTCCGACCCAGTTTGTCTACAGTGCCTATGGGCAGGTCAAAGACAGCTACTTTACTAAACCCATGGTCTATAAAACCCTCGCAACCGACGCCAAACAAATAGCAAATGCTGCTGCGAACACAAGTGCAAATAAGCCGAACTTAGTCATCTTTTTATTAGGTGAGACCGCCCGCGCACAAAACTATCAATACCATGGCTATGCTCGTGATACTAACGCTTATACCCAAGCCTATCACCCGTTCTTCTTTTCCAATATGTCCTCCTGCGGCACAGCCACTGCAGTATCGGTACCTTGTTTATTTTCTAACATGAATAAAGCTAACTTCAATCGCAAGCAAGCCGATCACCAAGACAACCTGTTAGATATTCTGCAACGAGCTGGTATTAACTTACTATGGAAGGAAAATGATGGAGGCGATAAAGCAGTCGCAAAAAACATTCCTCTCATCAATATAGATACTTCGCGACAAGATCAACAATGTAATGGTCATAGTTGCTATGACATGGTGCTATTGGAAAATCTCGATCAACAAATCTCGGCGATGTCAGGGAATCGTATGATTGTGATGCATCTGATGGGGAGCCATGGCCCCACCTACTTTCAACGCTACCCAAGTTCAATGGCAACCTATCAACCCGATTGTCCACGAGCCGATATTGAAAACTGTTCGATAGAGCAAATTCAAAATAGTTACGATAACAGCATTCGCTACACCGACTTTGTCACCGCACAAGTGATAAAACACTTACAAAGTTTGCAACAATACAATACTGCGCTGATCTATGTCTCAGACCATGGAGAATCACTGGGTGAAAATGGCCTGTTTCTGCATGGCATGCCCTACAGCTTAGCCCCAGAAACTCAAACCAAGGTTCCCTTGCTGTTTTGGATGTCTCCAGGTTTTGCGAAGCAAAAACATATCGACTCAAGCTGTTTAAACGCTTCTCGTGATAAGCCTTATTCCCACGACAATCTATTTCATTCCTTACTCGGTTTAATGGATGTCTCGACTCAGGAATACCATGCCTCTGAAGATATATTCAGCCCTTGTCGTTCACTTACAAACAGCTCTTTTTAGCCTATTTTGTCAAACCTTAAGTCTTCCTTAAGTTTTGCAACTTATGATGAAGTTGAAACTAAACGAACAGGAGAACAAGATGTCACCGATTAAAATGTCAACTCAACTTATTGCATGTATCCTAGCCGCAACCTCCTTTGTGGCTTTAGCCGACCCTACTTGTACTCAACAGCCTGAAAGTACTTGGATCCCCATCGAACAAGCCCAACAGCGGGTTGAAGAAATGGGTTACAAAATCAAAGTATTTAAAAGAACCCACACTAGTTGCTATGAACTTTACGGTCATACCAAGCAAGGAAAACGAGCAGAAATTTACTTTAACCCAACCAACATGGAAAAAGTAAAAGAGGAAATCGATGACTAAACACTACGTTTGGGATTGGCTAGTAAGACTGACTCACTGGACCGTTGCAATACTATTTTTAAGTAACTTTTTATTGCTGGAAGAAGGCAGCGAACTGCATCAGTGGGCAGGCTATGGGGTCTTAGCCGCTATTGCGACGCGTTTAGTCTGGGGCTTGATTACCCGTTCACCGGCTCGACTCAGTACTTTTAGGCCGTCAATCGCAGCAGGTATTGCTCACCTGAAGGAGGTGCTTGTGAGCAGGCAAGATCAACACCACGGGCACAATCCCGCAGGTGCTTTGATGATCTGGCTCATGTGGTTTTTACTGATTGCTACTGGTCTTTCGGGCTGGGCAACCCAGACCGATCTATTCTGGGGAGAGGAGTGGCTTGAGAAAGTCCATGGATTACTAGCTGATCTGTGTATGATCGCCGTTGCAATCCATGTTTCAGCGGTGATCATCATGACCAAAATCACCGGCAACCCTTACCTCAATGGCATTTTGTGGGGTCGTAAAAACTAATCTGGTGTACAGTCAACAATGCAGTTCCACTGCAGTGTTGACTGTACAAAACGACGACACTGGAATGACTATTTTCGCGACAATTGTTGCTTCAAATAAATGACACCAAACTCTCCCTTGAGGTGATTTATTTAAGAACCGCACATCATCCCAACGCTCGGTTCAAAGCGCTCAGCGACCAGGCTATGTTACCGCTTCACTTTAATCGCAGCTCAGGCGCTATACCTATCAGCCTTTGAACAGAAGAATCCCCGCCTTCTGCAAACAAACTCAGCTCGAAGCAACATCGACCACTTCGAGTCTACAAGTCCTCGCTTCTGGCATATTAAGCCTGAAACTGATGAATCAAGCGCTGTAAGGCTTGTAATTTATCGACCAACATCCCCGTACGCTCGACCGACTCATCCCCTGTCACCGCCGTTTCCTCGGTTAGCTTATTAATATTAATCAAGTTACGATTAATTTCTTCGGTCACCGTGGCCTGCTCTTCTACTGCCACTGCAATTTGATGACTAGTATCCGTCACACGATGCAACATATCACCAATTTCAATCAGCGAATCTCCGGTATTCTGAGCATTCACTAAACATTGCTCAGAGAGCACCTCACCCGAGGCCATGGTTGAAATTGCCTGCTCAGCAGTAGTTTGCAAATTATTAATCATGGTATGGATTTCTTCGGTAGAAACTTGCGTTTTCTGGGCTAAGTTTCGCACCTCTTCCGCCACCACAGCAAAACCGCGCCCAGCATCGCCAGCTCGAGCGGCCTCAATGGCCGCATTCAAAGCTAACAAGTTGGTTTGGTCGGCAATCGAACCAATCACATCGAGGATCCCTTCAATTTGCTGACTACTTTCAGCCAATTGACTCACCACTGCTTGGGAGTTTGCTAACTCCTTATGTAAAGCCTGCACCGAGTCGATCGTGGTATCAACCTGTTGTCGCCCTGCAACCACCGCGGTATTGGCTTGGCTGGTCAGCTGCGATGCTGACTCGGCACTTTCCGCCACTTCTCGAGTAGCATGGGCCATCTCGGTCACCGCTGTAGCGACCTGAGTGGTTTCATCGTTTTGCTGAGAGAGACTCTGTTTCATAGACTGCATGGTCGCCAATTCATCCTCGGCAGACAGCAGAATATCGCCTGTGGTTTCCCCAGTGCGAGCCACCACTGCACGCAATTCAGCTTGGCGCATCCGCAAGGCCAATTCAATGGCCGAAAACTCATCATAATGATCAGTGTAAAGATTTTCCATCAAAGGGTTGTGGTAGGCCTGCTGGGCTCGTTGATTCAGTTGTTGAATCCGCGAGCGTTGTCGCCAACCGAAAAATAGGCTGGCAGCACCAAGTAAAGCGCCTCCCCCGGCCAACCAATACATTCCCGCAGTCAAAGCCTGCCATTCCAGCAAGCCCAACATGCTTAGCGTTAATAGCAACATATAGGAAGCATAGTGATGTCGCCAGCCCAATAAACGCTGCGGTTTTTTTCCTTGCTGCAATTGACTATAGGCCGCATCCGCTCGTTTAATTTGTTCACGTTCAGGGCGTGATCTCACCGACTGATATTCAATGGTTTCACCCTGTTCATTTTTAATCGGCGTAACAAAGGCACTCACCCAATAGTGATAAGCGCTATCTTTGCAGCTATTTTTGACTAAACCCATCCAGCTTCGGCCCGATAGCAAGTACTCCCACATCTGGGCAAAGGCCACTTTGGGCATATCCGTATGTCGGATAATATTATGTGGTTGACCAGATAACTCAGTGGCCGAGTAACCTGCTACATCACAAAAGCTTTGATTGGCATAAGTGATATAACTATCGTTATCGGTGGTAGAGATCAGACTGTCAAATTCAGAGTAATCGACTTCTTGTTGAGTTACGTGCTGTTGTACTGCCATAACGAATACTTAAATCTAAAAGATATAAATATACACAAAAAAATACACATAAAAAAAACAATTTATGTATTTAACAAATATGTAATACACTGATATTTGTCTTCTATTTTATCATTAGTTTGTTTTTCAAAATATTGCTCTGAATTTTGATAGCTATCCGTAGAAATAATATGTTTAGAGTCATAAAAACAGTCTTCAACAGATAAAACCATGAATATTCATCACTCGGTTTTTTTAATATATTTAACTAACTAGCAAACTAAAGTATCCACGACAATCCCCGTAGATTCGCACTCCAGGCCGATAAATCAAAAAGCCATCGAACCTTTAAGGTTCTCAATCAAACTCAAAAACTTAGAAATATCTTTGATTCATATAATAAATTCGGCGAAGCCAAAAACATTTTCACTTTATTTCAAAAGCATTGCTAATAAGCGGCCATAAATTATTTTAGACATTACTAATATATAAATTAAAACTGTGAACTCCCTACATGGATCCTTTGATAAATTTTGATCTAGATAGCTCTCATAAAATGCAGCGTATGCTAAATTTTTACTAATTTTGATTTCTTAAGATTTAGCGTCGGCAGTGAATCACCTGCCTTCATAACACCGTGCCATAGCATCGTTAGCGACTAACGAATGGCAAGCTATTGCCTATTCTTAGCGCGGCAAGATGGTGCACTGAACTTAAGGAACCCTGATGAAAGCAAAATCTGTCGATTTATCAAGTCCTCCCGACCTTACCTTGAGCCATGGCACAGGTGCCGTCGCAAAACGAAAACCAATTTATCAATCGCTGCTGCCACCTTGTAATGCTGCCTGTCCGGCGGGAGAAAATATCCAAGCTTGGCTATCACTAGCTCAACAAGGTGATATACAACAAGCTTGGCAGGTATTGATGAACGACAATCCTTTCCCAGCGATCCATGGCCGAGTTTGCTACCATCCCTGTGAAGCAGCCTGTAATCGCAATGAGGTGGATCAAGCCGTCTCGGTACACGCCATCGAGCGTTACTTAGGCGATGTCGCCTTAGCCGAAGGCTGGCTACCAGAATACAATGCCACGCCGAGTGGCAAAAAAATCTTGATTGTGGGGGCTGGTCCCAGCGGCTTAGCCGCCGCCTACCACCTAGCTCGTTTAGGACACAGCGTAGAAATACGCGATGCCGGCAACAGCGCTGGCGGCATGCTACGCTTTGGCATTCCGGCCTATCGCTTACCGAGAAATATATTGGATGGTGAGATCTACCGCTTACTTAGAATGGGGGTAAAAATCACTCTCAACCACCGGGTCGACGATCTAAAACAGGAGCGAGAACAAGGTGGGTTTGCCGCCGCCTTTGTTGCCATTGGCGCTCACATCAGCAAGAAAACTGAGATCCCAGCCCAAGAGGCGAGCAAAATCATCGATGCCGTCAGTTACTTAGAAGCTATCGAACAGGGCCAAAAACTCAATCTCGGTCGTAGAGTCGCCATCTACGGAGGAGGTAATACCGCCATGGATGCAGCCCGCAGTGCCAAACGCCTTGGCGCCGAGCCAATGATCATCTATCGCCGCGACATGGCGAATATGCCCGCCCACCAGTTTGAGGCCTATGAAGCGCTGGAAGAAGGAGTGCAAATCAATTGGTTACGCACCATCAAAGACTTCAGCGAACAACAACTCACCGTCGAGTTGATGGAATTAGACGAACAAGGTTACCCTCAACCCACCGGTAAGTTTGAAACACTTGCCGCCGATAGCCTGATCTTAGCCCTCGGACAAAACGTCGATACTCGCTTGCTCAGCCAGTTCGAACAGATCCGTTATCACGATGGAGTGGTGGAAGTAAATCAACACATGATGACCGGTGCCGAAGGTATTTTTGCCGGCGGTGATATGGTGCCTTCGCTACGCACTGTGACCATTGCCACAGGCCACGGCAAAAAGGCCGCCCATTGCATCGATACTTGGTTACAACAAACACAACTAACCACGCCCCCAAAAGCAAAAATTGCCACCTCCGAACAGCTTCACCTCTGGTATCAAACTGATGCCCCTGTCAATCCCAAAAATCAACTCTCCCCCGAACAACGGGTTGATGATTTTAGCGAAGTCACTCAAGGTTTAAGCGCTGAACAGGCTCAATTTGAAGCCCAACGCTGCTACTCCTGCGGCAATTGCTTTGAGTGTGACAGCTGCTATGGCGCTTGCCCACAACAAGCCATTAGTAAGCAAGGCGAAGGACAAGGTTATGCCATCGACTATCAACGTTGCACTGGTTGTCAAGCCTGTGTAAACCAATGTCCTTGTGGTGCGATGACGATGACCATGATCGATACGGTGGAGGAAAACCAATGAAACCACGCATGCTCACCCTCGACGGTAACGAAGCAGCGGCTCGAATCGCCTATTTATTTAGTGAAGTTTGTGCCATTTATCCCATCACCCCCTCTTCAACCATGGCTGAACTGGCCGATGAATGGGCCAATCAAGGAAAACCCAACCTATGGGGACAAATACCAGAAATCATTGAGATGCAAAGTGAAGGCGGTGCGGCTGGCGCGGTTCACGGCGCGCTGCAAGGCGGCGCTTTAGCCACCACCTTTACCGCTTCTCAGGGCTTGATGTTAATGCTCCCTAATATGTACAAAATTGCTGGAGAGCTAAGCCCAGCGGTATTTCATGTAGCCGCTCGCGCCTTGGCTGCTCAAGGATTATCGATTTTTGGCGACCATCAAGATGTAATGGCAGTGCGCGCCACAGGCTTTGCCCTGCTCGCATCGGCCTCGGTGCAAGAGGCGCAAGACATGGCTTTAGTGGCCCATCTCGCAAGCCTACGCTGCCGCATTCCCTTTGTGCATTTCTTCGATGGCTTTCGAACCTCCCACGAAGTCAATAAAATTGCCGCTCTGGACGCCACGCAAATTAAGCCGCTGGTCGACGATCACTGGGTGTGGCAACACCGCCAACGCGCGCTCTCACCAGAACGCCCAAAAATTAGAGGCACCGCTCAAAATCCCGACGTTTATTTTCAGGCTCGCGAGAGCGTCAATCCTTATTATCAACACGCCCCCAGCATCGTTGCCGATGTGATGCAGCAGGTCGCGAGCCTAAGCGGTAGACCTTATCGCCCCTTCGATTATCATGGTGCAGCAGACGCCAGCGATGTACTGGTGGTGATGGGCTCGGCGAGCATCACCGCACAACAAGTGGTCGCGCACCGCTGTCAACAAGGCGAAAAAGTTGGTGTGGTTACGGTACGGCTATACCGTCCCTTTAGCAGCGAACACTTTTTGGCGGTATTGCCAAATACGGTGCAAAGGATAGCAGTGCTTGATCGCACCAAAGAGCCCGGCTCACAAGCCGAACCATTACTACTGGATGTTCAATCGGTGATCCACGAACACCCCGAGCGCCTGCATATTAAGGTCTGTGGTGGGCGCTATGGCCTATCCAGCAAAGAATTCACCCCAGCCATGGCCGATGCGGTCTTTAAATCCCTACGCGCTTCGCCAGTTAAAACTCGTTTTAGCGTTGGTATCAACGACGATTTGAGTCACCTCAGCCTAACAGTTGATAGCAAAATGACTTTGCCAGAAACCGGCGTCAGTAGCGCACTGTTCTATGGTTTAGGTTCCGATGGAACGGTTGGGGCCAATAAAAACACCATTAAAATCGTCGCCGAACGTCCGGGGTATTATGCGCAGGGTTACTTTGTTTATGATTCTAAAAAGTCTGGCTCAACCACGGTTTCGCATTTACGTTTTGCCCAACAACCGATAGATGCGCCCTATTTGCTGGAACACGCCGACCTAGTCGCGGTTCACCAACCGCAATTATTACGACAAATGGACTTAGTGAACAAAATCAAAGCACAAGGCTGTTTGTTGCTCAACAGCAGCTTGAATGACCAACAACTTTGGGACTCATTCACCGCAGATACTCAGCACTCTATTCTTGAGCAGCAAATCAAGGTATATGCGATTGATGCCACCGCGGTCGCCCTCGCTGGCGGCATGGGGCGCCGAATCAACACGATTATGCAGGCCTGTTTCTTTGCCTTAGCCAACATTCTGCCACTCGAGCAAGCCTTAAACGCCATGAAACAAGCCATTACCAAGAGCTATCAACGCAAGGGGGCTAAAGTTGTCGAGGCCAACCATGCCGTTGTCGATGCTAGTATCGCCGCGCTACGAACAGTGACTTTAGGCCAGGCAAATTCGGCACGACAACTGAGCCCCGCGCTCAGCCCGCCGGCTCCGGCCTTTATGCTACAGGTCACCGCCAAGATGATCCGTGGTTTAGGCGATCAAATTCCGGTATCGATGCTGCCCGATGATGGCACTTGGCCCAGCGGCTCCAGCCGTTATGAGAAACGTAACATTGCCGCCACACTGCCCAAATGGGACAGCGAGGCCTGCATTCAATGCGGAAACTGTGTCATCGTTTGCCCACATGCGGCGCTGCGCGCCCGTTTCTATCATCAAGCTTACTTAGCCCAGGCGCCCAGCAGTTTTGCGTCGGCAGCTCTGGCCGCCCGAGGCTTTCCCGATACCCACTATACTTTGCAGCTCTACGGGGATGATTGTACTGGTTGCGGATTATGTTTCGAGGCCTGTCCGGTGCGCGGCCCCGAACAACAGCGAGCGCTCACCATGCAGCCCAAACCGCAACAGCAACAACCGCTGCGTGAAGCGCTGGCTTTTTTCGAAAGTTTGCCAGTCAACGATCGCAGTCGTGTGGATTTTTCCACTGTGCATGGAGTGCAATTTCTTGAGCCGCTGTTTGAATTTTCCGGGGCCTGTAGTGGCTGCGGTGAAACACCTTATTTGAAACTGATTACCCAACTATTTGGCGATCGTATGTTAGTTGCCAATGCCACCGGCTGTTCATCTATTTATGGCGGTAATTTACCCACCACTCCTTGGTCAAAAAATGCCGAGGGCCAAGGACCCGCTTGGTCAAACTCGCTATTTGAAGACAATGCCGAGTTTGGTTTGGGTCTGCGACTCAGCGCCGATCAACAGCGACGCGAAGCCGAGAGACAACTACAGCAATGGCAACCCGCCTTCGATCCACAACTCATCGAAGCGGTACTCAACGCGCCTCAGCAGTTTGAATCACAACTCAGAGCACAACGTCAACGCCTGCAGCAACTAATGCAACAAATTAAAGGCCATGCTCACGCACAAACGCTCAGCTCGGTATTAGATTATCTGTTACGTCGCTCGGTATGGATAGTGGGGGGCGACGGCTGGGCCTACGACATTGGTTTTGGCGGCTTAGACCATGTATTGGCTTCCGGCCGAGACGTGAATATTTTAGTCATGGATACCGAAGTCTACTCCAATACCGGTGGCCAAATGAGTAAATCAACCCCGCTAGGCGCGGTGGCTAAATTTGCCGCCGGCGGAAAAACCATGGCCAAAAAAGATGTGGCCCTGCAAGCCATCGCCTATGGCAATGTTTATGTGGCAAGAGTCGCACTGGGCGCCGATCCTCAGCAAACGCTGTTGGCCTTACGTGAAGCCGAAGCCTATCCCGGCCCTTCACTAGTGATAGCCTATTCACATTGCATTGCCCACGGTATTGATATGCAAAAAGGTTTAGAGCAGCAACAAAATGCAGTCCTCAGTGGGCACTGGCCATTAATTCGCTATAACCCAGTGCTGCGCCAGCAGGGAGCGAACCCTTTTGCCCTAGACAGCTTACGCCCCAGCGTGCCCTTAAAACACTACCGAGAACAGGAGAATCGTTACCAGATCTTAGCCCAGAGCCAGCCCGAAGAGGCGCAACGTTTAATGGATATTGCCGAGCAGGTGGCGCGTCAAAAATGGGCCACCTACGAAGAAATGGCCCATCGAGATGCCAGCCATTTCCATCCCGATGCACGGCGTGAACTTTAAACAAAGCGGGAGAGGCGGCGCCAGCCATACTCTCCTTCGCTCCGATGCGCGCGTGAAAATTAAACAGACACACCTTAAACAAAGAGCGAAAGAACAGGCGCTGACGCGACAAAATTAACAGAACCGAGCAGGACCTTTGACTTTGCAGGGCAAAACTTTAGCTGGGGATTCCCCCTGACATATCTCTTCCATCCCTGCCACCATTGATTACCTGCATAAGGGTGCCGCTGAGGCTCATAATCCCAAGTATTCGAATCAGCAAAACAAAGGAGCCTTTTCATATCCTAAACTTGTTCATTTCTAGCGAGCTTGGCCGACCGATGTTCAACAGACGACCCATCTCGCTCAATACAGAATGTTCTAGATAGCTATCGAGCTTACGCCACCGAGGTTTATGAAGTTTAACTAAAGTCCCCAAGATAGCGACGATGACTATGGGATTAAAAGCCTATAGTCTAATCTTTAATTAACTCGATAATGAATGTTAAAACAATGAGCTAGCCCTAAAATAAAACATATTACTTAAACGATAAATGATTATTATTTGTCACCGATATATCAAGTCGGTATATTAAATAAACAAAAGGAATTTTCATCTAGCCCATAAGATATACGCTCTTTTTAGCCCTAACAGATGACCCCATAGAGGGATGAATCGTGCGCAGCTAAATAACGATGACTTAGCAAATTAAGCGAGGATGCATGCAGAAAATAAAAGGCAAAAGTGTTTTTTGTTTGGTCGCAACTTGTCTCATTTGCTTACTTCTGATTGTTTCCCCCCAATCGACTTTCGCTCAAGTTGATGCGCAACAACCGCTCAAAATTGCTTATCGGATCGACAGTGCCCCCCTTCAATATCAAGACGAATCTGGTCAAGCCAGCGGCGTTCTGATCGATTTTTGGCGAATATGGGCCGAGAAGAGCCAACAATCTATCCAGTTTATCGGAGGAAACAACAGTGAAACTCAACGCTGGTTAAATGAAGGAAAGGTGGATGCGATTGCAGGCCTGTTCAGCAGCGCCCAACGTGAAACCCAAATGGCATTTTCTAAGCCCTTATTACATAGCGCTTATTCCCTATACTACAACCCCAACTTAACTCAACTTGATACCAACCTCGATATCAACCAACGCTCCATCGGCGTGACTCAGGGTAGCTACCATCATCAATGGCTGCTAGAACATTACCCCAAGGCTGATATACATAGTTATTCCGGCTACAACCAGCTATTTGAAGCCGCAATCACTGGAGAGGTTGAGCTGTTCATCACCCAAGCTATCTATCTAAAAAAATACCTCAGTGATCATCCGGTGAGCGTTCGTTTTGAGGCCTTTACGTCGGTGCTGTATGACCGAGCCTACCGCGCAGCTGTAAAGCGCGATAATCAACAGCTGTTAGCTAAAATTAATCGCCACTTGGCAGATATATCCAATCAGGACAAAAATGCTATTTCTGCAAAATGGAGCGGTTTTCACTGGGAATATCTGCCCCCAAAATTAAATGCTATCAATAATGCCAAAGTTCAGCTCAACTTAACCCCGACAGAACAAGACTGGTTAACGAAACATCCAGAGATCACCATTGGCGTTGATGGCAATTGGCCACCAGTAGACTTTACCAACCAACAAGGCATACATAGCGGAGTCCTCTCCGAATATTTAGAGCTTATCGAGAACCGTTTAGGAATCAGCTTAAAAGTGAAAAGCAATGCTCGTTTCAAAGACATGGTTCAGCAGTTAAGGAAAGGAGAAATTAAGCTCGGCACTACCATTGTACAAACCGCAGACCGAGAACAAGACTTATGGTTCACCCTCCCCTATTTCAGCGCAGTGAAAGTCATAGTCAGCAACAGCGAAGGCAAGCAATATAGTGACTTAGCTCAGCTCTCGGGGAAAACGCTAGCCATTGAAGATGGCTTCTTCCTTATCGATGTACTGCGTAAAAGTCATCCCGAGATCAACTTAAAAACCTACCCTTCCACCGCTGATGCCTTGAAGGCTCTCTCCTTTCAACAAGTTGATGCGTATGTGGGAAATCAAGCGGTCATCTCGTGGTTAAAACAAAACTTACAGCTCAGTAATATTTCCTTTAGCGGTGACCCTCAGCTGCCTTTCGCCTTACAACGCTTTGCGGTACATCAAGACCCACAATGGCAACCCTTGGTCGGCATTCTGAATAAAGCCTTAGCCAGTATCAGCGTTGCCGAACGCCAAGCCATACTCAGTCACTGGGTAAACAACCGCCAACAATTCATCAATGCCCTCCCTCTCAATCTAAGCAACCAACAAAATATTTGGCTAGAACAGCACCAACAATGGAACATCGGCGTAGACCCTAAATTTGCCCCCTTGAGCTTTGTGGATGAAGAAGGCTCCTTTGGCGGTATCTCTTCAGAAGTTCTGAATATCGTGACCAACATTATTGGCGTAAGCTATAAACCTTCTGAAACAAGTAGTTGGTCAAATACCTTACAAGCTCTCCAGCAAGCCGAGGTCGATATCGTCCCATCGGTTCCCTATGTCGAACAAAATCAACAAGACACAGCAGAAATGCTGTTCAGTAAGCCCTACCTAACTCGCCCCTATATGATATTTGTGCAGGACAACACCCAATTTGTGAGCAGTGTTGAAGATCTCGTCGGACATCGAGTAGGGGTGCTCAATCACCACAACTTAGAAAACCAACTACAGGTAGATTACCCACTACTCGAACAGTTTCCTTTCTCATCACCTCAACAAGCCTTGTTAAGCTTAAGTGCTGGCGAAATTGATGCCTACATCGGGATCCTGGACTCCACTTCCTTATCATTAACCGAGTTAGGCATCGCCGATATCAAGATAGCCGCACCCAGTCCCTACTCTTACCAAGCATCGATTGGCGTCCGTAAAGATTGGCCTGAATTAATCCCCATCCTCAATCAGGCTATCGACCGAATATCGGCACAACAAATGAAGCAGATCAAGAACCACTGGTTTTCAGTTGACTTTGAGCATCAAGCAAATAACTACTTAATTTGGCGAGCCATTCTAATCACTTGCATGATTGCACTGCCAATTATCATTGTGATTTTCATTTGGAATAGAAAACTTGCTATCGCCAAAGATAAATTAAAGCTGAGTAGTGAAAAGCTCGCACAAGCCAAACAAAGTGCAGAACAGGCCAATAACTTTAAAAGTCAGTTTTTAGCCAATATGTCTCATGAAATCCGGACCCCGATGAATGCTATCGTCGGCTTTACACATCTGATGCTCAGTAGCAAACTGGATGATACCCAGCAAGACTACGCCAAGAAAATAAAACGCGCGTCGCTCACCCTACTGGGCGTCATCAATGACATCTTAGATGTGTCTAAAGTCGAAGCTGGCAAGCTAGAAATAGAGCAAATCAAATTCCATTTAAGTGAAATTGTCTACAACCTATCAAATCTGTTGGCACCAAAAGCAATAGAGAAGAACATAGATATCTTCATGGATGTTGATCCGAAAGTGCCCGATATCCTGATTGGCGACCCTCTCAGGCTGGAACAGATCCTGATTAACCTGACTCAAAATGCCATAAAATTTACAGAGCAGGGACAAGTTGTGGTGAAGATCAAACTGCTCGAATCGGTGCCAAACCGGGTTACCCTTGAGTTTTCGGTCAATGACACCGGCATTGGGATCTCCGAAGACAACCTCAGTAAATTATTCCAGCCCTTTGCTCAGGCCGACGACAGCCTCACTCGAACCCATGGCGGTACCGGCCTGGGTTTAAGCATCAGCAAATTATTAGTCGAGCTGATGGGGGGAGAAATCCGCGCCACCAGCATTGAAAATCAAGGCAGTACTTTTAGCTTTCAGCTTAACTTAGCTTACTCCGAAGACAAACAATACGACCAACAGTTGCAAGCCGAACTCAGAGATATGCGAGTTTTGGTGGTCGACGACAACCAATTGGCCAGAGACATTAGCAGCGAAATATTACACTCCTTCTCATTTAGAGTTGATTGCGCGAGTAACGCTGCAACCGCCATCGATATGCTTGACCGACACAACAACATCGAACCGGAAGATCCCTATCGCTTGGTATTAATGGATTGGAAAATGCCACGAATGAATGGCATTGAAGCGAGTAAATACATCAAAGAAATGCCTCTTCGCATGATGCCCGCAATCATTTTAGTCACCGCCTATGGGCGTGAAGATGTGCTGCGGCAGGTAGAAAAAGAACAACTTGACGCCTTCTTAATTAAACCACTCAACGCTTCACTATTATTTGATTGCATCATGAAGCTATTTCATCAACAGCCAAGCAGTTCACTGGCAACTCAAGCGATGGTGCCCCACTTACTTGAGGGCAAGGTATTGTTAGTAGAAGATCACCCCATTAACCAAGAACTCGCCAAAGAAATGCTGACCCAAATGGGCCTACAAGCCAGCATTGCCAAGCATGGTCAACAAGCAATCGATATGCTGCAAGCTGAACCCTTCGATTTAGTCTTAATGGATATACAAATGCCAGTACTCGATGGCTTTGAAGCCACTCGAGCCATTCGCAAAAATAGCCGCTTCGCCACACTCCCGATTATTGCCATGACCGCTCATGCAATGAAAGAAGATCAGCAACGATGTTTCGAAGCAGGCATGAACGCTCACCTAGCGAAACCTATCGATCCCGAGCAATTATTCTCAGTACTAAGCCAATACCTTGCGCCTCAAGCGCAGCCAGATACTGAGCCAGCGCTGGTGATAAACGCTCCAGCCGAAGATCCATTACCAGTCATTGACGGCTTAGATAGCCAATGGGGGATCACCCGAGTCGGCGGCAATGCACAGCTTTACCAAAAACTACTGAGTGATTTTTATAGCAGGCATCACCAAGAATTAGAGACCCTTTCTCAAGCGTGTAGGCTACAACAATTTGACGATGTAAAACGCATTATTCACACCATTAGAGGGGTCGCTGGTAACCTTGGTGCCAAATCGCTTGAACAAGCAGCAACCGATTTTGAACCGCTCATCGCCCAAGCAGAGCAAGCTTTTGCCAGCCAACAATGGCAGGAGTTTCAGCACCAGTTTAAGCACTTGTTCGAACAACTTGCCAATAGTCTTGCACCACCCAGCTCAACCCCTGAAATCGTCAGTCAATCACCAACAACTGTGCTCAATACTAGCGCCGAAGCTCTATTAACGCCGCTTCGAGAATTACTAGAAGAAGGCAATCCACAGGCCAAGAAAACCATTACTGAATTTGAAAATAAGCTACCGCGTATACTCTATGATGAGCTCGTCAGACTGATCAACGAATTTGAGTTCGACAATGCCCTCACGGTGCTAGACGAACATATCAATAAAAAAGGATAGGTTACACCAGCATGCTTAAGCCAACAGAAAAAATACTGATTATTGATGACGAAACATTTTATATCGATGTGCTAGTGGAGTTACTCGCCCAGAAATTTGTGGTTTCGGTGGCTAAAAATGGCGAACAAGGTTTAGAGCGGATCAGACGTGGCTTCTTACCTGATCTCATCTTATTGGATGTATTAATGCCGGGATTGGATGGCTATCAGGTTTGCCAACAGCTCAAAGCCATGCCCGAAACCAAAGACATTCCGATTATTTTCTTAACCGTCAAAAGCGATGTGGAATCGGAAATTCATGGTTTCAACCTAGGAGCGGCCGACTACATCTCCAAGCCCTTTAGCCTGCCAATCGTGAGTGCTCGAGTGAACACCCATATGGTTTTAGCCAGAATGCACAAAACCTTACAACAGCAGAATTCACAGCTTGAAGAGCTGGTCAATCAAAGAACCAAAGAGATCTCGCGCACCCAAGATGTGGCGATTTATTGCATGGCCTCGGTCGCTGAAACCCGTGATAACGAAACCGGTAAACACCTGCGACGAACTCAGCATTACATCAAACTATTGGCAGAGTACTTAAGAGAGCAAGGATTCTATACCGCTCAGCTCGACAACGACTTCGTTGAACTATTATTTAAATCTGCACCGCTGCATGATATTGGTAAAGTCGGCGTGCCCGATGCAATTCTGCTTAAATCCGGGCCTCTCGATGCAACTGAATGGCAAGAAATGCAAAAACACTCAGAATATGGGCGCGATGCCATCTTAAAGGCCGAGAAAGAGTATGGACCGTCCAGTTTTTTAAGCATCGCCAAAGAGATTGCCTATAACCACCATGAAAAATGGGATGGTAGCGGTTACCCTCGGGGTTTATCGGGGGAGCAAATTCCGCTCTCGGCACGGCTAATGGCCATTGCCGACTGCTATGACGCACTGATCAATAAGCGCAGCTACAAACAAGCTTTTAGTTACCAAAGTGCCAAAGAGATCATCCTCCAGGGACGCGGTAGCCATTTTGAACCCGCTTTAGTCGATGCCTTTATCGCCTTAGAAGCGTCCTTTATAAAAATTGCCCAACAATTTGCCGAAGATGAAGACGAATAAATGTCCTTTGCGCCACTAAGTTTCAGGCAAACCAACATCACTCTGAGCAGTGAAACAACAAACAGGATGGTTCAGAGATAGTTTTCAAGAACTCAGCCCCCATTGCTAAGTAAAAAACAACCGCCCTCAATAAGCTTCATTCACTTACTGAGGGCAGTTAATCTTCGACCGCCTTTTAATACCCATCTAACTCATTATCGGCAGATTTATTCTGCGTAATAAATTGCTCATATAAGTAATCCGATTGGTATAATTCAATGGCTTAAATTAATGCTGCGATACTAAACTGCCGTGTTTTTCTCTGCTTTTCATCCAAAGCATAATGCCACCGAGTACCGCGAAAGGAACGATCGGATCCACCAGGGTCCCCCCTTGACCAAAAATAAGGTTTAGGAGCATCACAATACTCGCGCCAATTGCCCAAGCAATGGTCGAAGTCACACTCCAGATCTTCAATTGGTCACCCAACTCGGTAATCCCCAAAGTACGACTGATGATATGAAAGTAAGAATCATTTAGATGGGAGAAGCCAACCGGGCCTACCGCACATGCCAATGCAACAAAGACCGGATCCAGACCCAAGGTTTCCACCAATGGTAATGCCATGGTGGCTGCAACCATCATTGATGCCGTCGCGGAACCTTGGATCAAACGCAACATCGAGGCTATCGCCAATGGCACCAATAAAGGAGGTATGCCACTACTTGAAATCGCTTCTGCCACCTGAGGGCCAGCACCGGATGCTTTGAGCACTGCGCCCATTGCGCCACCACAACCAGTGACCACTAAGATAAGACCGGTAGTGGCCAGCGAATCGTCCATCGATCCCACCATATCTTTGCGTTCGATATTCCGCGTTAGACCATAGAGCGCCATTAATACGCCAATCCCTACCGCCACGACAGGGTTGCCGACTAATGACAATAAGGCGTGGAAAGTCGAATCTCCTTTACCAACAATAGTATTCGCCAAGATCAGCGCTATCGGGATCAGGATCGGTCCAAAAGATAGAAAGTTACTTGGCAGTTTTTTCTCGTCGGCTGCTTGCACGGTATCTAAATTCGCCCAAGCCGCTTCGGAAGTAATCCATTGCTCACCGTTTGGCACGCGGTAGTACTCTTTGCCTATTTTTCGAATATAAAACAAGGACAACAGCATCATCGGAATAGAGACCAATAATCCCCATAACATGTATACGCCCAAGTCCACACCAAGAATGCCAGCAACAGCCACTGGGCCAGGCGTTGGCGGCACTAAGGCGTGAGTGATCAGCAAACCAAGCGCTAATGTGACCCCTAAGCCCACGGCAGATTTTCCGGTATTGCGTGAAATGGCACGCACCAGTGAGTGCAAAATGATATAGGCCGAATCACAGAATACAGGGATCGCCACCAGCACCCCTGTGAGACCAAGCGCTATATCTTCACGTCCTTTACCACAGAGCTTCACGAAGGTTTTTGCCATTCGAATCGCCGCCCCGGAGCGCTCAAAACATGCCCCCATGATCACGCCAAACGCGATAATTAAACCAATGCCACCAAGCACTCCACCAAAACCCGCTTTAATCGCACCAATCAGTTCCGTTGGTGCCATTCCGGCAAATAAACCCATGATGATACTGGCAATAACCATCGCCAATGCCACGGGGATCCGTGTTTTAATAATCATCCCCATCATGGCAATGATCCCGACTATAATTCCTATAAGAGCAGCGTCCATTATATTGTCCTACCTATCAGATTATATTTCTTCAGTTGTGTTTAGCTACTACCTCCTTGAAAGGAGGCAGTGAGTTTGGTTGTCGTTCTTATTATGTGTTGCTTAAAGGTAAGGTCTGACCCAGCCTAAACCAGCTTCAGTGCTTGACTTAGGTTTGTATTCGCAGCCAATCCATCCTTGGTACCCCACCTTGTCTAATACTTGAAACAAATATGGATAATTCAGTTCACCATCTGAAGGTTCATTGCGATCGGGAACCGAAGCGATTTGAACATGACCAATATCGTCCGCCAAATCCGCCATCAGCACAGTGACGTCTCCATCCATGATTTGTGCGTGATACAAATCAAATTGTAGTTTTACATTGGTGCGTTCAACTTGCTGAATAAGCGCGACGGCGTCCCGCTGATGGGACACAAAATAGCCTGGTACATCGCGAGAATTAAGCGGCTCGATCATCAGCTCAATTCCCTGCTCAGCAAATCGGTCTGCGGCATAACGAATATTGCTGATGAATGTGTCGACATGCTGTTGCTCACTAAATTGCGGATCCACAAGACCTGACATGGCGTGGACTTTTTTGCAGTTGAGTGCCTGCGCATACATCATCGCGGTGTCGACACTTTGCTTAAACTCTTGTTCCCGTCCAGGAATAGCCGCAAAACCCCGCTCCCCCGCATCCCAATCACCCGGCGGCATATTAAACAGCGCCAGTTCAAGGCCAAATTGACTTAACTTATCTGCCAATACTTGTGGTTCATAGGCATAGGGAAACAAAAACTCTACCGCTTTAAAACCCGCTTGATGGGCTTGCTCAAAACGCTCCAAAAAGTCCACGTGGTTGAATAACATCGTTAGATTTGCTGCGAATTTGGCCATTACTTGCCTCTCCCTTTTAGGTCTTCGACTTCTGCGTCGCTGAGATAACGAATTGGATAGTCCTTCAGTAAGAACATTAGTTTTGCTGTTTCTTCCAGCTCCTCGGCATTGTCAACTGCATCCACTAAATCACTACCGGTGATCACCGGTCCGTGGTTGGCAAGTAAAAACGCTCGATAGTCGGCGGCTTGTTTACCCAAGTCTTCGGCTATTTTAGGATCTCCCGGTCTTAAATATGGAAGCACTGGCAGCTGCCCAATTCGCATCACGTAATATGGTGTGAACGGGCGAATGGCATTTTCCACCGTCAAATTATCCAAACACGACAATGCCGTGAGATAAGTCGAATGTAGGTGCACAATGGCGTTACAGTCTGGATTATTACGATAAATAGCCAAGTGAAAAGCGACTTCTTTCGATGCCTTATGCCCAGAAATTAAATGACCGTCGATATCCACGACCGAGAGCTGCTCAGCCACTAATCGGCCAAATGATGAACCGGTTGGCGTCGCCAAGAAGTGCCCATTGGGCAGTTTAACGGATAAGTTTCCCGCGCCACCCGTCGCATAGCCTCGTTCAAACATAGAGCGAGCTAAGTCGACCATTTGTTGTCTAATTTGTTGCTCTATCATGCAAGAAAACCTTGTGCTTTAAAGAAGAACTGCGGATCACCAAAATTGCCCGATTTCAGCGCCAACGACAGCGAGCCATCAAGGGATTTGACCCAAGGCACACCGGGAGCGATTTGAGGACCAATGTGAAAACCCGCAACGTCAAGACTTTGGGTCACCGTACCGGAGGTTTCTCCCCCAGCTACAATAAAATTGACCACGCCATGCTCTTTTAGTTGGTGAGCGAGCAAACTAAAAAAGGACTCCACTGCATGACTTGAGGCTTGAGCACCGTATTGGCTTTGAATTGCACTGAGTGTCTCAGTATCGGCCGTAGCATAAACCATGGGGGCAAATTCACCGTCGAGGTTCGTGATGACCCACTGCATTACACTTTCACTGTAGGATGGATCATTGATACACGCAGCAACATCCACCGCAAAGTGTGGCGCTCGCGCTTGGTAAGCCACAACTTGTTGATTGGTCATCGCTGAACATGAGCCAGAAAGCACCACCGTTTTTGCTTGACGAGGTAAGCCTTGCGCTTTGGCTTCAGTTTGCTCCGCCAAACTTCGCCCCCAATGTTGAGCGATGTCAGCCGCTAAACCGGAGCCCCCGGTCACTAATTTTAGCGACTGAATCGCCTCCCCTATTGTCGCTAAATGCTGCGCATTGAACGCATCAAGCACTGCGTAACGAAAGCCTTGCTGTTGTAACTCAGCAAATTTTGCCTTGAGTGCTTGGCTACCTTGCTCAATCACTTGATAATTCACCAAACCAGCATCGCCATCAGACTGTGCATTCATCAGACGAACTAAGTTTGAATCCGTCATTGGAGTGACGGGGTGATGACGCATTCCAGATTCATGCAGCGGCTCACCGAACACAAATAAATGCCCGTTAAACACCGTGCGACCGTTCACAGGCAAGGCCGGACAAACAATCGTGAAATTTTCGTTCAGTGCTGCCAACAACGCGTCCGTCACAGGACCAATATTACCTTGTGCCGTGCTATCGAAGGTTGAGCAATATTTGAAGTAAAACTGTTGGCAACCTCTGGCCTGCAACCATGCTAAAGCCACCAGTGAGTCGGATATTGCCTGATCGACCGGACAAGAACGTGATTTCAAGCTTATCACTACAGCATCTGCTTCAATCTCTATCGGCAAACTCGGAACACCATTTAATTGTACCGTTCGCATACCATTTTCTACCAGAAAACCGGCAATATCGGTGGCACCAGTAAAGTCATCTGCAATCACACCAAGTAACATTATGACTCCTCCATGCCGGGCAATTTGATACCGTCAAAAATTTTAATCACCGCGCTGTCATCTTCTTTGCCAAAACCAGCATTGCTAGCAGCGGTGAACATGTTCAAGGCGGTGCTTGCTAGCGGCAATGGAAATTTAAAATCTTGCGCCGTATCCGCCACCAGATTAAGATCTTTCACGAAAATATCCACCATCGATTTGGGTGTATAATCCCCATCCACCACATGCTTCATACGGTTTTCAAACATCCAAGAGTTCCCCGCAGCATTGGTCACCACTTCATACATCACATCTAATGGGATTTGCGCCCGTGCTGCCAATGCCATAGCTTCGGCCCCCGCCGCAATATGCACTCCCGCCAAAAGCTGATGAATAATTTTCACGGTTGCCCCCAAACCGATGGCTTCGCCAATGTTGTAAACCTTTGCAGCTGTCGCATCCAATACTGGCGCAAGCTTGGTAAACGCCGCACTAGAACCGGCAGCCATAATGGTCATCTCACCCGCTTCGGCTTTCACTGCACCTCCCGATACCGGGGCATCCAACATCAACAGACCATATTTTTTCAACTCTGCGTCTATTTGCTGCGCATCTTGAGCTGAAATAGTGGCCGAAACCATGACTGCCGTATTTGGCTTTAAATTTTCTGCCAAACCGGAATCAAACAGGATCGATGTCACTTGTTTGGCATTTATCACCAGCAGTAACACTGCATCCAGCAGCGGCGCAAATTGCTTCGCATCTGTCGATACACCTTTGGCACCAAAATGATCTAAGGTCTCTAAAGCCATTGGATTAAGGTCAATCCCATAAACATCGAGACCTGCACGGACACAAGATTTCGCTGCCCCCATCCCCATCGAGCCTAAACCAATCACAGCTACCGATTTAACTATTTGATTATCCATCGTCTTTTCCCAAAACATGTTGAATACAGTGTGTTAATTTATGTTCCATGGTGTGATTATATGTTAATTAATGTGAAGAAACCTGAGATGTAACTCACAAACAGCAATATTAATATTAAATTCAGGTAAAAAAATCGCATGACCATTAACAAACCCGCTCAGCATCCGCCAAGACAATATTCTAGCCAACAATTATTAACACAACTTCACAGTTTTATCCCTTACTGTTAAGATACAAACATCACCAACTCTCATAAATAATAAATCTGAATGATCCCAGCAGAACGCCATAAGTTAATCTTGTCACTACTTTCACAGCAGCAGCTCATCAGCATTAACCAGCTGATAGAAAAATTAGATGTTTCACATATGACAATACGAAGAGACATCGCAAAGCTAGAACAAAAAGGAAAAGTATTGTCGGTTTCCGGTGGCGTTCAACTGACTCAAAAAATCCATCAAGAGGCCTCTCACGATGCAAAAGCCACCCTGCACGCACAGGAAAAAGTCGCAATTGGCGCCCTAGCCAGCCCTCTCATTCCCAAAGCATGTACCGTCTATTTGGATGCAGGAACGACAACCCTAGAAATAGCCCATTTAATTAGTGAGCGTTCCGATTTAGTGATCGTCACCAATGATTTTGTAATTGCCAATTTTCTGATCCAGCATAGTCACAGTGAGATTTACCATACTGGCGGGCGAATTGATCGAGAAAATCAATCTTGTATTGGCAGCAAGGTAGCTGAATTTCTATCTGGTATGAATATCGATATCGCCTTTGTGTCGACGTCTTCTTGGAACTTAAAAGGAATATCCACCCCCAGTGAGCCCAAAGTCATCGTGAAAAAAGCCATCGCGCAAGCCGCGCAGAATGTCGTTTTAGTTTCTGATGCCTCAAAATACGGAAAAGTAGGCACTTTTCACGCCCTAGACATGAATCAATTCAACATCATCATTACCGATTCAAGTTTTCCACAGAGCATTCAACAAGAGTTACAAGAGAAAGGGATCACCGTGCTAACTCCGCGATAGCTGCCCATCAAGCTGACCGCTTCGCAGCCGAGGCCTCGGTTATTCACAACAATCACGCAAACTCATGTTTGAGAAGCGACGCTTAATATGCTTTGATCGACCAAGCAACGGCAAGCCCCCTGCTTGGTCGCGTGCTACTCTTGCTTCAATCGAAGAGCAGCCCTTAATCACGCAGGTATTCCACATGCGGCGGTCAGCTTCACTTCAATTATCTGCAACAATCCACCAAGCAAAACCCTCCCATAAATGTTCATCAATGCACCTAATTGGTTCAATTCGATGATTTTATTTGTTTGATAGGCAACTTTCCTTCCAGCCAATTTTGTCATCTTACCAATTGATTGAATAAATCTTATTTCATATACGAATAAACAAAAAAACATAAAAATTACATAAAATTAATAACTTAAAAACACCCTTGAAATTAAATCATAAGTTACACAATTATTTACCTGCTTATAAAAGCAGCATAATTCAAGTTCTCATTGGAGCTTCGGCACTCAATTTGCAGAAAACCTAACCAAGTAATTAATCATAATGATTTGTATTTAATATTTTTCACTCTGTCATGCATCTTTTGGGAGCTGAAATGACATCCGAATTCAAGAATAAAACCAAACGAAAACTATCAGACTTAATTGTCGATGAAGTAAAACGGCTGATTGTGTCTGAAGAACTCAAGCCAGGGGATCGTCTACCCAGTGAAAAAGATTTGATCGAGCAATATCAGATCTCCAAAGGAACAGTTAGAGAAGCATTAAAAGCCTTGGAAGTTGAGGGTTTGATCAAAACAAAACCAGGTCCAGGTGGCGGTGCATCACTGACTGAAGTTGGCACCGAGCCAGCCAGTAAAGCCTTGCGAAACTACCTTTACTTTCGTCACATCAGCCCAGAACAACTGTATCAAATGCGAAAACTAGTTGAGGTTGAGATAGCCGTGTCTGTGGTCGGACATTTGACGGAAGACGAACTTTCATTGCTGAGAAAGTACACCGATCAGTGCAGTAAAAAACCAAGCACAGAAGAAGAGCAGCGACTGCAGAAAATCGCCGAATTGGAATTCCACAATGTGTTAGCGGATGCTTCGCCAAATCCAGTCCTGGGATTTTTTGGACGATTTTTAAACGAATTATTGAGAGATCTCGTCGTATTAAAAAAAGCCTATTTAATCGACTACTACGCATTCACAAAGTCGAATGTTGATTATCACTACGCACTCATTAGTGCGTATGACAAACAAGATAAAACCCAGGTTCGAACCCTGATGGGGGAGCACATGTGTGAAGCAGAAATGCACTTTGTCACGCTTGACGGAGAAATTTCTAAAAAAATGTAAGGGATCTTAAATATAAATTACAAGCCATGAAACCAAGCCTTAAGGCCAACATCACCAAAGGAACTAAAGATGATTAAAAAATATTTGAAACATACTGCACTTGTATTCTCAATAGCATCCGCTTCTTGCCTTGCACTTGCCCAAGACGAAGCCGTAACAATTTATGGCGTAAAATCTCTATCGGGAGGCTTTGCTAGTTATGGTAAGTATGCAGATATGGGGTCGAAATTAGCAGTTGAGCAATATGGAAAATTGCTTGGGCAAACACCCACTTATAAAGAGATCGACACCGAAGGTAATGCAGGGAAAGCGCTTCGTAAAGTACAAGAAGCGATTAGCCAAGATAAAGCCAAGTTTTTTGATGGCGGCACCCTATCTTCAACGTCTCTGGCACTGGGTAAGGAAATCAATAAATCTGGCGGCGTCTTTATCACGCCAGCAGGTGCTGATGAGCTAACCGGTGTCGATTGTAACGCCGCCACATTTCGTTGGTCGGTGCCAACTTACGGCGCTATCAGAGAAACCGTGATCCCTTTGTTTAAAGAGCACCCAGAAAAAAAACGTTGGTATACCATCACCCCTCAATATGTATTCGGTGAAGCGCTACTATCTAATGCAGAAGCCGTATTTGATGAACTTGGCATTGAGCATGTGGGTAATAGTTACCACTCGTTACAAGAGCAAGAATTCTCTGGCTACCTCACCAACGCAATGGCGGCTCAACCAGACGTTCTCTTATTACTAAACTTCGGCGCTCAATCCTCTAATGCCTTACGCCAAGCGATTAACTTCGGCCTAAAAAATCGAATGACCATCTTAGTCACTTGGTCATCAGGCTTAGATCAATTCCAAGAACTCGGTGCTGATATCACAGAAAATGTCTACTTCGGCGCACAGTATTGGCACACCGTTGACACCCCATTCAATGCAGCCCTAGTCAAGCAAGTTAAAGATGCATATGGTATCACCCCCAACTACCCATTAGCGGCCGATTACACCAGTACCAAACTTCTGTTAGATGCCATTGCAGATGCAGGCTCAACCGAACCGAGTGCTGTCATCAAGGCTTTAGAGGGCAAGTCTTATGCGGGCCCAACTGGAACCGAAACCGTTCGAGCCGCCGATCACCAAGTCTTGAAAAACTACTACCTATTAAAAGGTAAAGCCGCTTCAGAAATGAAAAATGCAGATGATTTTGCAGACATTATCAGCTATGGACAGTCTTTCCCTGACCAATCATCGCTCAAGTGCAAAGCTCTTTAAAAGTTCCACGCCACTTTGCTCAATTGACGAAGTGGCGCGTCAATATTGTTAGAGGTGAATTATGAACCTGTATTTATTTCAGGCAGTAAATGGGATAGGGCTTGGAATGATTTATTTCCTCTTCTCGGTAGGGCTTACTATCATTTTTGGGCTACTTAACTTTGTGAACTTTGCTCACGGTGCTTTTTATCTTCTGGGAGCATACCTGAGCTATACCGCCGTCGCAGTAACTGGAAATTACTGGCTGGCACTGGTTGCCGTCCCCATTTGTATCGCACTCATTGCCTGGGCATGTGAAAGAACCTTGATCAAAAGGGTCTACCATCTTCCACACACCTATCAAATTCTAGTGACTTTAGGCGTTGCCCTCATCATTCAAGAGCTCTGTATTTCAATATGGGGACCAATAGGGAAGCACGTTGCGCCTCCTGATTCTCTGAAAGGTGTATTTCAAATCGGAGACTTCTTCTATCCAGAATATCGACTCTTTGTGATTGCTTTTTCGGCTGTGGTTGCGATTCTGGTTTGGCTATTACTAGATAAAACCAAATTTGGCGCACTAGTGCGAGCCGGCAGTGAAGACGCAGAAACCGTTTCACTATTAGGAACCCATACCCATCGCTTATTCTCAATTACCTTTGCCTTAGGAGTCGGTCTTGCAGGTCTTGCTGGCGTACTCGCAGCACCCATTAGAGGCGTGAGTCCATTTGTAGGGCCAGAAGTTCTTGGGATTGCGTTCGTGGTGGTCGTCATTGGAGGAATGGGTTCTTTCACTGGCGCGTTAGTGGGCGGGTTATTGGTTGGCTTGGTACAAAGTCTAATGACCACCATTTGGCCGCAAGGTGCCAGCTTAATGATTTATGGCGCGATGGCAGTGGTCATTTTATTGCGTCCTTACGGATTATTCGGGAGAGCATAAGATGAATACGAAGACTTCTATTTTTGGCGGAATAACCATCCTAGCCTTAGCATTGATTGTGTTAATGCCGATATTACTTCCTTCCATCACACTCGCAACAGAGATTCTAATATTTGCTCTCGCCGCATTAGCCTGCAACCTTCTTCTAGGTTATACCGGCCTCTTGTCATTCGGACAGGGGATCTTTTTTGGCGGCGGCGCTTATAGCGCTTCATTAGTCATGATCCATCTAAATTTTGGATTAATAGCAGCCCTAGCCACGGCCATTTTGATTGGTGCATCACTGGCTCTAATCGTTGGCGCTTTGTCGATCAGAAGAACTGGGATTTACTTTGTCATGCTTACGCTGGCCTTCACTCAGATGGCATATTTCTTAGCCTATACATTTAGTCAATGGACTGGCGGCGATAACGGGCTACTCGATGTACCTCGGCCTGCGCTCGCAATCTTTGGAATGACAATCAGCGATCTACAGAGCAGCGAAGCATTTTATGTTTTTGTCGCAAGCCTTTTTGTGATTGTGTTTGTGTTTGCCCGAAGAGTGATCCATTCGCCCTTTGGAACAACCCTTGTGGCAATTCGAGAAAACGAAGGCCGCTCTTCGGCGGTCGGCTTCTCAACCAACCATTTCAAGCTAATGGCCTTTGTCATTTCGGGGGCGATAACCGGCCTTGCTGGGGCTCTCTACGCGCTTCTTTTAAACTTCGCCCCGCTGTCAAACATTGAATTAGCCATGTCAGAAAACATCATGATTATGACCATCATCGGAGGAACCGGCTCATTACTCGGTTCCATTCTGGGGGCTGGCTCAATTGTCTTGATAGGAGATCTACTCTCATCGATATGGCCGAGGTGGATGATGATCTTGGGAGCTGCATTGATAGCGGTCGTATTGTTCCTTCCTGAGGGTTTGTGGGGGGGGCTAAGGTCTTTAAGTTCCAAATTATTGGTATCTAAAAAATCCAAGCAAGAGGCTATTTCCGAGGTGACCAAATGAACTCAAGTTACTTATTAGAAACCTCTAAATTAGGCTTAGATTATGGGGCATTTTCTGCGGTAGGAAGTGTTGATTTAAAGATCAAGAAAGGCTCAATTCATACGGTGATCGGCCCAAATGGTGCCGGAAAAACCTCATTATTTCACTGCTTAACTGGCGAACGAAAACCAACCCGTGGAAAGATCTTTTTTAATGGCGAAGATTTGACTTATCTTGCGGCACATAAACGAGTATCGAAAGGGATGTCTCGCTCGTTTCAGGTAACCAGTCTCTTCCAAAACTTAGATGTACGTGAAAATTTACGTATCGCCGCTCAGGGTCGAGACGGCCTTAGTGCGCTCAAGTTTTGGGTTCCTGAAACCGCCAACCACAAGCATTTGCTAAAAGCCGATGAAGTGATGGAAAGAATTCAATTAGATAAGTGGGCTGACAAACTGGCCGGTGAGTTATCACATGGACAACAACGAATACTGGAAGTTGGTATGGCACTCTGCGGATCCCCATCATTACTATTGCTTGATGAACCGACCTCAGGAATGGGCGTTGATGATATCCCAATGATGACCGGCTTAATTTCAGAACTAGGCAAAGATCATACGGTCATGCTGATTGAGCATAATATGCGACTCGTGATGTCTATTTCCGACCGGATCACCGTGATGCACCAAGGCAATATTTTAATCGAAGGCTCTCCTGAAGAAGTCAAAGGGGATGAATTGGTTAAAAAAGCATACTTAGGAGAAAGTGGCAATGAGTAGATTAGTGATCAACAACCTGCACTCTTTTTACGGTAAAAGCCATATTTTAAACGGAATTGACTTGGCAATAGAGTCTGGTGAAATTGTGACACTGCTGGGACGAAACGGTGCCGGTAAAACCACCACCCTAAAAACTATCGTGAGTATCGTTAAAGCGCAGCAAGGAGAAGTGCTATTAGATGAGGAAAACCTTGTTGGTAAAGAAATATACGAAATCGCACGACGCGGGATTGCTTTGGTACCGGAGCACAGAGGCATTTTTGGCATTCTTTCCGTTGAAGAGAACCTCAAAATTGCAATCAACAAGCGTAGTCCCTGGAGTCTTGAAGACATTTATCAAATGTTCCCGCGCCTCAAAGAACGCAGAAAGAACGGTGGCAACGCCCTATCTGGGGGTGAACAACAAATGCTCGCGATCGCGCGAGCTTTAGTCAATGCCCCAAAATTTCTGCTACTTGACGAACCAACAGAGGGTCTCGCCCCCGTCATCGTTGACGAAATCATCCGGATCCTCGCTCAGATTCGCGCAGCTGGTGTTGGCGTGCTTCTGGTTGAGCAAAATTTATCGGTATGCGAGAAGTTAGCCGACAAACACTACGTGATCGAGCTTGGTGAAATTGTTTACCAAGGCTCTCAAACAGAATTTAGCAAACAAGACGAGATTAAAAATCGATATCTTGCGGTTTAGTGGAAGAAACGCTGTATGCAAATGAATAAACGATCACCTAGCTTAGGGAAGATCAAGGTAAACACCGAACGTCTTTGGGACAGTTTGATGACCCATGGACAAATTGGCCATACCCTAAAAGGTGGCTTAAATCGCTTGGCGCTAACCGAGCGAGACAAACAAGGCAGAGACTTATTTAAGAAGTGGTGTGAAGACGCGGGCTGTACGGTTTTAATCGATGAGATCGGTAATATTTTTGCACGAAGAGCTGGTCAAAACAATCATCTCCCCCCTGTCATGACAGGTTCCCACATTGATACCCAACCAACTGGTGGTAAGTTTGATGGCTGCTTTGGTGTGATGGCTGGTTTAGAAGCAATACGTACCTTGAACGCCCTGAACATACAAACGATTGCTCCGATCGAAGTTGTCGCATGGACCAACGAAGAAGGCTCAAGATTTCCGCCATGCATGATGGGATCTGGTGTATTTACTGGAAAAATTTCACTCGACGAAGCGCTATCCACAAAAGATGATGCTGGGATCTCAGTGCAAGATGCGCTCAATCAAATTGATTATAACGGTAGCAAAAGCCATCTTGGCCATAAAGTCACCGCTTATTACGAGGCACACATCGAGCAAGGTCCAGTACTGGAAGAACAGCAGAAACAGATCGGCGTTGTGGTTGGAGCCCTTGGCCAAAAGTGGTTTGATATAGAAATAACGGGCATAGAAGCTCACGCAGGCCCAACCCCCATGCACCTTCGAAAAGATGCCGCCGTTGCTGGTGCTGAATTACTCCAATTTATACATCAATTAGCCCTGCAAAATGCGCCTCATGGCCGAGGAACAGTTGGCTGTTTTGAGATATTTCCAAGCTCTCGCAATGTGATTCCTGGTCGTGTAAAAATGACGGCCGATCTCAGACACTTAGATTCAATAGTACTCGAAGCAATGACCCAAGACTTATATCGCAAAGTGGATACCTTGGCTCAAAAATACGGCCTTCAAATAAACATAAGCGCAACTGCCGATTTTCCTCCCATCTCCTTTGACAGCCAATGTATCGATCAAGTAAGAACTGCGGCCACCGACTTAGGATACCCGAATATGGATATTGTTAGTGGTGCGGGACATGACGCTATTTTTATGGCCGACGTGACGTCTGCCGGAATGATTTTCGTCCCTTGCGAGGGAGGGATAAGTCATAATGAACTCGAGAGAGCAAAGGCAGAAGACCTTGGTGCAGGAGCCTCTGTGCTACTGAATGTTCTATTATCTGCTGCTGGGATCTTCGAAAATGACTAATTCCAAACATACTCATGTAGCAGACATGACAGCGGTCGAACTCAGCCAGCTGTTCCAATCCAAAGCACTTTCTCCGGTTGAAGCGACTCAAGCTTCACTGGAACGGATTGAGCAGTGTAACGCTTCGGTTAATGCATACTGCTTTATTGCTGAGCAGGATGCGCTCAAAGCTGCAAAACAATCCGAAGCGCGTTGGTTTAAAGGAGCCCCGCTCAGCAAAATCGATGGTATACCTAGCTCTATCAAAGACTTAACCTCTGTCGCTAAATGGCCGAGCCGTAGCGGCTCATTGACCAGTTCTGAAGACTTGGCTGTCGTCGATGCTCCGTTTACCCAAAAGATGAGACAGGCTGGCGCGGTGATACTTGGTAAAACAACCACCCCCGAGTTCGGCTGGAAGGGCGTAACCGATAGTCGACTGACCGGTATCACCAGAAACCCTTGGAAAACAACTCAAACCTCTGGAGGATCTTCTGGTGGTGCTGCTGTCGCAGCAGCTTTAAACATGGGGGTTCTACACCAGGCCAGTGATGCTGGAGGCTCGATACGGATCCCCGCTTCCTTCTGCGGAGTATTTGGTATAAAACCGACATTTGGTTACATACCTCAATGGCCCGCAAGCGCGATGACAACTCTTTCTCACCTCGGACCAATCACCAGAACGGTTCAAGACAGCTTGTTAATGATGGATATCGTCGCGACCCCCGACATCAGGGATTGGTACTCAAACAGTGTTTTTAGCGGGACTTGGAGCGATGCCAATAAACAGCCTCTCGATGGCATCAAAATAGCCTACAGCCCAACGCTTGGCTACGTCGATGTTGATCCTCTAATACTCAAACTAATTGATGTTGCTGTCACATCACTTGAGCAACTGGGCGCAAAGGTGGAGCGAGTCACGCCCAACATCCAAGATCCCATCGATACTTTTTCAACGCTTTGGTTTGCTGGGGCTGCGAAAGTAATCTCTGGCTTCAGTCAAAAACAACGCGAATTGCTCGACCCTGGTTTTCTCAAGATTGGTGAACAGGGGAGTAAGATTGACATCGTCGACTATATGAAGGCTGTCGATCAACGAGCCGAATTAGGACGCACCATGCAGGCCTTTCATTCAAACTACGACATTTTAATCACCCCAACTCTGCCTCGTACGGCCTTTGAAGCAGGCCAAAACACCGAGACTCAACAGCAAAAACACTGGATGGATTGGACGCCATTTTCTTACCCCTTTAATCTCACGCAGCAACCCGCATTGTCGATTCCCTGCGGTCAAGTCAACGGATTACCTGTAGGACTTCAAATTGTCGCGGATAGAGGGAATGACTTAATGGCCATAAACATCGCAAAACATATTGAAGATTTAATTCCCACTCAATTTTTGGATGCTCCTAGAATTGCTTGATCTTAGCAAATGGTTAGTTGGATAATTTTTCAAGCTATCTAAATCAAGACAAAGCCGATTGATGACCTCATTCGATATCAATCGGCAATAATGCTGTAGAAATGCGCCACAAATACCAGCCAAAGGGCTCCCCAAAAAATTGGGCTATGCCCTCTATAGCCCGCCACAGCGCTACCCCCCTATCACTTGCATCACCAAAATTAATGGCAAGTAAGGTAAAGCGATATCCAAATACAATGAAGCCATTGGATTGTCAGCTACGCCGCAACAAATCCCCCAAAGAACCAAGAGAGTACTTTCCGTAATACAAAAGATTTCCAGATATTGCGTGCTCAACATGAGATTGCTCGGCCAAGCACAGCTAGCTCAACACGCCCAGCACTGATTCAGATCATATTTTAGGCGCAAAGTTCGAAATTTAATCTACTGATTAATCGCCCATTATATGTTAGCTTTTAAATTATCAATTGAGTTATGTTGGGGAAGTCCCTGAACAATAGAGGATTTTCCCCTCCTGATGAGCTTTTAGTTTAGAGGGTGGTGCATGTATCTCTTAAATAGGGAAAGATTAAAACAAGGGGATATTATTCTTACTTGTTCCGACAAAAAACCAAGTAAAACCATACGAAC
Source organism: Agarivorans sp. QJM3NY_30 (assembly GCF_050870855.2). Classification (GTDB taxonomy): domain Bacteria; phylum Pseudomonadota; class Gammaproteobacteria; order Enterobacterales; family Celerinatantimonadaceae; genus Agarivorans. Next base: position 3,879,287 of record NZ_CP194038.2, read on the forward strand.
CTTAACGAGGTCGGCGTATTCACATGTCATATTATATGTCGGTGAATCTAGCTATATTCATTCTGATCCTGAAGGGGTGCATTCCGGAAATTTACAACGGATGATTTTGGAACAACCTGAATATGTCCAGGTGGTAAGAGTTAACGATCCTCAGCCCATCAAGAAAGCCATTGAATTTGCTCGACTACAAGTTGGCTCATCCTATTCAAGATTAAGTGCTGTGAATGCGGGCGCAAAATTTTTTTCCAAACTAGAAACCAAAAAGCAGTTTTGTTCTCGTTTGGTGGCTAAGTCTTATGAATACGCGGGTTTGGCGTTAGTTGCCAATAGTGATACTTGCCTCCCTCAGGATATCGCTGATTCACAGCGTGTCTCGGTGATTAAAGACTGCATATACCAAGCAAGTAAAGAAGAAATTGATTTTGCATTAAGTTTTAACCCAATTAACAAGCAAACTGAAATTACCAATGACATTCTAAAGTCTGTCAGAAAGATAATGGGGAATAAGATTCAGTCATTAGCAGACATCACATCCAGGCTGATTAAAGAACCACATTTTGACCAACAAGTCACCGAGATATATGCCTGTTCAGGCTATCTTGATATGTGGCGTTACGAAAAAGAGAGAAATGCCTGGCGCTACAACGCAAACTTATTCATGGAACTGCGATTAACCAAGCAAGAGATTATTAGACGAGCATATAAAGAACTTGAAGTCGCAGAAAGCTTATTAGCATTGTATAAAAATAACCTTGAGCAATATTTTTATATTAAGGAACAATATAAATTAAAATATGCCGAACAGCAGTTCAATTTGTATCGGCAATTAGTCGAAAACGCATTAAATCATAAGATGACAGCCGAAGCCGTGATAAAAAAGAGCTTTTCAACACCGCGCTCAGAAAATTTTGTTGCAACGACTCAGGCATTTTTATTGAGCTAAGCCAGACCTTTATACAGAGTGCATTCATTATGGCTAAATAAGCAGTGTAAGCCTTAATCCGAAGCCCATATCGCGATACACGAGATTGAGTATTAGACCTTTCCTTTGCTCGCCGAATGATTCAATAAACGATTTAATTTGCTATTCGCATCGCTCAAACTCGCAATATCTTGGTTGGCTTCTTTCACCTCCCGTTGTAACTGGGCATTCAGCAAATCGGCAGCGTTCAACTGCTCGGTAAGCACATTCAACTTGCCTGGAAAAGTACTATTTTCTATCTGCGCATCAAGCAACTGTTCTTCCAGTTGACTTAACGCTAACTTTGTTAAGCGATGACCCTGTTGTTCTTTACCAAACTTAGCCTGTAAATGACCCAACTGTTGCTGAAGTTCTGTCTGCTGTTGTTCAGTCTGCCGTTGACGCTCGTTCTCCGCCATATCCTGGCTCAACTGGAGCTGAGACTTCGCTGCTGCAAGCTGGGTTTTTAACTGGCTCAGTTCAGCCGTATTATCCAAATATTTAGACTCTAGTTGAGCGACATGCTGCTGAAGCCTTACTTCTGTTTGCTGATATTGCTCAAGTTCCGGTAAGACTTGTGCTAGCTGATTTTTCAGCGATTGGCGACGCTCGACTAAAGCTTGCCTCTCCGCCTCTTGTTGAGTCAATTTAGCGACGTACTCTTGCAACTGTTGTTGTAAACGCTCTATTTGCTGAGCAGCAGCGTGCTTGCCCTGCTCTAAAATAGTCAGCTGCTCACGTAACACGGTTTCGCTCTCAATCGCCACTTGCTCCCGCTGAACCTGCTGCGCGGTCTGTTGACTTAACTGCTCAGCCAAAGACTGACATTGTAGCTCTAATCGCTCAATCTGAGACTGTTGTAGGGCCTTACAGCTATCTAAGTGCTGGTTATGTTGTTCCAACTGTTGACAACGTGTCGCAAGTTCGCGAGCTTGATGACTCAATTCACTTTGAGCCTCTCCCCGCAACTTGCCCTGCGCCAACTCTTGTTCGAGCGCTTCTCGGCTGGCTTGTAGTTGCTGACGTAAATGCTGCTCATGCTCTGATTGCTCTAAGGTGGCCTCTTCTTCAAGCTGTTGATAAGCTTCAAGCTGGCTTTGTACTTGCTGTAAGTTTTGGCTTAAGGCCTGATTTTCAGCACTCAAACTGGCATGTTGTTGCTGCGCCTGCATTTGCGCTTGTTCTGCCTCTTCCAAACTTGCCTTGAGCAACTGTTGCTGCTGCTTGGATTGATCAACTTCAGTCTGTAGTTCACTGGTTTTCTCAACCGCTCCTGCTAACTGAGTACGTAAGCCAATCATGTCAGCTTCCAAAGTCTGATACTTAGTGGCTTGTTCGCCTAATTGCTGCTGATGTTGGGCCATTAACTCAAGCCGCCCAGAATCCCAAGACTGTTGTTTTTCTTGCGTCAATCTATCAACCCGCGCCTCGATAGATTGATTGAGCTGGACAAACCATTGATTCAGAGAATCGGCAAAGCCATTGGGTAAGGCGGCGATGGCATGCTGCTGACGATACATTTTATTGAGCTGCTGATGTGTGGCAGTGATCGCTAGCTCAAGCTGCTCTTGGCTAAAGCTTGCGTCTGTATGTTGACTGAGATACTCGGCGAAGGATGACGAGTCTAATGTGCCACCTTCGATCATCAACTGACAAGCTAGAGAGTGTAACTGTTTGCCATCCATGCTATTCCTCGAGCCTCCTGAGCCAGAGACTTATTGCCATCAACTCATATAACAAACTATAAAAATCAAAGGATATGCCGATATAATTATTGACGCCCAATACTACGTATATCAGCAGACCAAAATTAATTATTCAAATCCGCCGAAAATAAGTTGTAAGCAATCAGATGAATCAAACTATCTTGAGGCAAATTGAATTAGAGGGAGAACTATAGCAATGCTTAAATTGGCGAAGCAATGAGCAATATTTAAAAAAGTTATGACTATCAAACTATTATTATAAAGTTGTTCCAGCGATCAGACTTAAGTCCACTATCGTTTCACCTTACACAAGGTAAGTCACTTCAGCCAGAGAGCTTGCTTAGCGGAAATAAAGAGAGGGCAAGCCTTAAGCCCTCAGTAAGCAATGCACTAACCGCTGGGGGAGCGTTTATCATGACTTCGCTGTTTAAACGAACGACTCCATCAATATATGCAGTCGCTCTTAAACAACCAAACTAAGACGCGGCGTCTAAGGTAAAGGTTGCTAGCTGACCAAGTTGTCGTGCCGACTGCGCTTTAAGGGCATGGCTGGCATCTTCGCTGGTTTGAGCATCGCGGTTAGCTAACTCAGCCAATTCGACAATTTTGCTCACGTTGCTGGCAACCCGAGTCGCTACCGTGAGTTTCTCTTCCGCAGTTCTGGCTATATCTTGACTACGTTCGCTAATTTGGCTCAGTAATTCGGCGATTGATTGTAACTGTTGGTCACTTTGCTCGGCCTGCACCATACAACTATCAACCATGGTTTCACCTTGCTGCATCAACTTGGCTGCTGACTCAGCACCTTTTTGCAAGGTATCAATTACTTGAAAAATTTCGACCGTGGAGTTTTGCGTCCGACTCGCAAGACTTCGAACTTCATCGGCAACCACCGCAAAACCGCGACCTTGCTCTCCCGCTCTGGCGGCTTCTATCGCGGCATTTAAGGCTAATAAATTGGTTTGTTCAGCAATCCCTTGAATAACATCCAAAATAGAACTAATGCCATCAGATTGCTGTTTAAGATCAATCACCTGAGAACTCGCTTGAGTAATGGTTGATTGCAATTGATTGGTGGTCTCGCGAGTACTTTGCGCCGCAACCCGCCCTTGCTCGGTTAAAGCCGATACCGCGCTGATTTCATCTCGTGAAACGTTAGCTTGCTGCGACACATCTTGCACACCAACTTCCATCAAAGTGACGGCTTCCGCGACCAGATCGGTTTGCTGTTGTTGGTCACGGATCAAACCACGAGTATGCTGGCTTGCCGCTAAGCCTTGCTGTGCACTCCCCTCTAATTGTGAGGCATTACTAACCATCGCTTCAATGGTTTGACTAAGCTGCGCGGTAAGTGTATTCAATTGGTTAGCAATTTGCCCAAACTCGTCATTACGCTGTAACTTGACTCGCTGACTAAAATCACCGTCAACCAAACGTTTCATTTGATCCAAGGTTCGTTTCAAGGGCAATCGAATACTTCGAGTCACACTCCAGGCAACCACTAAGGCAATCACCAACGAAACTGCAATCGCGGCCAGCATCTGCAAGGTTGCCATATAAGTACTTTGACGAGCCTGCTCACTCGCAGAATGAATGATCGATGAAACCTGCTGATTAATACTGTCCAACATCGCTAAGGCGGTGTCGGTTTGTTGATTTAATTGCGCTAAATTAAGTTGTTGCTGATGTTGTAATTGACTAATGCTAGCGACCACTGCAAATAGGCCCTGTTCACTAAAAGATTTAGCTAATAAATCGAAATAAGCATCTAAGTCACCGGCGCTCACCGGATCATCTTTTTTCAACTGTTCACGCTTGCTTAGCATTGAATCATAGTAGGTATGAATCACGCCTAACAAACGTTGACTATCTTCTGCAGTTTGCGCCGTAAACACATTATTCACCGTGCGGCTCAAACCCATCCCATCACCTAAGATCCCCTTGGCAATCCATTGAGCGCCATCTTCAACACTATCAACTAAGAGTTCTGCATCATCTTTAAAATAGACCCATTCTTGATTATAGTGTTTGCGTAAGCCTGCTAATTTTTCAGTACTGGCTAACCACTGGTGACGCGTTTCGAGTTGTTGCGCCGAAGTGCTGCTAATCAGCTGTTGTTGCTTAGCTAATTCCGAGAGGCCTTCGCTCAATTGCGCATCATCACGTCCCAGCTCTAGTAATTGTTGAAAACTATTTAGATACTGCTGACTAAGCGACGCTAACTTGGTTTCTAAGTCGCTGAGTTCGGAGGCTTGCTTTTTTCCACTATGTAAACCAACCATCCGCGCAGAATTAAGCAATAAGCCCGACAATTGATTAGCGCGCTCGGTCATCGGCGTAAGCTGCTCAACGGTTCTTTTCAGCTGCGCTTCGACACCTCGCATATTGATTTGGCCAATCACAGCCATAACCACTAATAATAGCAACAAGACAACAAATCCTAACAAGGTTCGCATCACTACCGATAAATTCATTTCCATCATTCCTTGTACCCACAACTCGGCCGAGCCGTTCCATTATCTAGCGTTTTCTGCCGTACTTTTTAAGCACATAAGAAAGCTCGTATCAAATACATATCACAAAACCGAGTAAAAGATCGAGAAAAAATACCAATTATGTAGAAATATTCAGACTAATAAGCTACGGGTTAAGAATAATTGTGCTGTTATTGCAGCTTGGATTTAGCACCTTCGAGTTGCTTAAACTTTGTGAGAAGAGAGCTTTAGTCGGCATGACCTGATAGTTCTATGATGACTCGACAGTGTAGATAAACACCCTAAGTACTTTATCCTGCAGATTCGAGAGATACAAAAAAGATCGCGACTGCGATCTTTTTTTGGGGGCTATAAATAACTGCACCATAAACCATGTGCTGATTAATCGCTAAACATGCCCATAACCTCTTCCATTTGCTCATAATCGTACAGCCCTGCTTGCCAGCTAAGTACCAACTCATCTTCATTACTAAAGTTTACGCATTCTCCACGATAAGACTGACCTGAATTTCCAGCCTGATAGGCAGTATCAACGGAACAAAACTGCGTTAATCCTTCGCTATAACCTAATTTGTAACTGGCAACTTGATCTTGGCTCAAAGCTTTGAGTTGACTTAACTCGATGCTGGTACGTTGATGGTGACCATTCTGTCCGTCAAGCACACCCACTTCTTGCCACTGCTCTTGTTGCACCAAATTACTTAGCGATGCAGCATTAACTGAAGCGGCGATGACGAAACTAAATACGATAAAAATAGACCTAAACATGTGAACCTCCTTGGTGGCTCTGGGTAATCAAACTTCACCTTAAATATAAGACTGCCAGAACCAATAAGTAAGCGACTTTACAAAGCTTTAAGCGCCCTTTACAGTGGTTTACAAATTTTGAAACAGCGCCGTTTACTGAGCTAGAAAACAAATGAGAATTCAGTTTTAAACGCCACCAAAGACCATGAAAAAATGTCCTTTTTTTAATGGGTTTATTCTGCGCTCGGTGGTTCATTAAGACAAAGCTTATAAGATGAAAGGTCACATCCATACGCGATTAGTGGGGTCGAAGACTTGGTCTCCATATGTTTGACTCTTTTTCTTTACCAGCAAGAAACCGTTGTATTTGCTTCACATTCAAAGTCATTCTGACTAGATAAAGGCAAATATCCGCAAACAAGGCAAAACCGGACTGCAAAAATACTGCGACATTTCAAACAGAACCAAAGCCATGATGAAATCATAGATGCAAAACAAATCATATGAATCAGCGCAGGGCAGCACCGATCAGAACAAGCGCAACTTAATAATTGATTTTTCCTCGCATTTGCTTGGTTTGACCACGCTGAGTCTTCTGATCCATCCGCCGACGTTTTGAACCCAAGGTTGCTCTGGTGGGGCGACGTTTCTTTTGTACCACTGTCGCATCAAGGATCAGTTCTTTTAAACGTTGTAAGGCTTCTTCCTTATTTCGCTCCAAGGTACGATGGGTTTGTGCCTTAATGATAATGACCCCATCTTTGGTAATCCGTTGATCAGATAACTTTAATAAACGTTCTTTATAGAAATCAGGCAAGCTTGAACGCTTAATATCAAACCTTAAATGGGCAGCACTAGAGACTTTATTAACATTTTGACCTCCAGCGCCTTGAGCTCTGATAGCGGTAAATTCCAATTCCCAATCGGCCAAGCTTAGCTTATTAGATAATTCCAGCATTTCTGATTAAACCATTCCTAAAGAGTATTAATCGGGTTCAAAGTCAATTTAACTTGGGCGATTAATGATGACGCGGATAAATGTGTAATCGCGACAGCTGTCGCGCAGACTAGCACTCTAAGTCTATCACTCGCAACCACCTCGTTATGCCAACAACAGCCATTTAAAGCCTAATTGGTACTCGTATTCCGAGAAACAGAGAATATGCGGCTTAAAGTAAAGTGTACCCCAGTTTAAAATGTCACTCACGAGCGCCACCGTCATGAACCAGGCCATATGACTCACTCGCTAAGGGTAACACTCGAGATGAAGATTTGAGCAGCAATTCAAAACTCTCTTGGCTTAAGGGCTTAGAAAACCAATAACCTTGAGCATAATCACAACCCTCGTTCGCTAACAACTGATACTGATTTTCAGTCTCGATCCCTTCAGCGATCACTTTAATGCCCAATTTATGAGCCATCACTATAATCGCTTTACAAACACTCAAATCATCACTCTCTAAACTCAAGTTTTTAATAAACATACGATCGATTTTTAAATAATCGATGGCAAATTTTTGCAAGTAAGCCAAGGACGAATAGCCCGTACCAAAGTCATCTAGTGCCACTTCAATACCAGCCTTGCTTAAGGTGAGTAATTTTTCGTTAACGGTGGGGCTATTATTCATCAGTAAACCTTCAGTGATTTCCATCACAACCGCACTACTCGACAACCCAGCCTCGCTCAGCTCATTGAGCCAAGCATTCACATCACAGCCGCTCTCAAAATACTGCTTGGGGGAGGTATTTATACTCAATTGCACCGCGGGTAAACCTAATGCTTGCCAACGTTGTAATTGCGCGACTGCACAACTAAATACCCAGTTGCCAATATCTACGACAACCCCAGTTTCTTCTGCAACCTGAATAAAATCATCAGGGCTTATCCAGCCTTGACTTGGGTGTAACCAACGCACCAACACTTCGGCTTTGACTAACTGATGATTGCTTAAATCGACGATGGGCTGAAAACGTAAATGCAACTGTTGTTTGACCAGCGCCATTCGTAAGTCGTTAACCAACAAGCGTCGCAGTTGTGCCTGCTCCTGTAAAGATGCTGTGAAATAGCTGAGACGGTTACGCCCTTGCTTTTTGGCGACATACATCGCTTGATCAGCATGTTTTAGCAAGTCATCGATTGTATCTCCATCCTTAGGAGCAAAGGCAACCCCAATACTTGTCGAGATGTAGACTCGTTCAATTCCAAGTTGAAACGGCGTACTCAGCGTTTTTAAGAGTAACTCACCCAAATTCGTGACTCGCTGCTCGCGACCACTGTCAGTGAGTAAAAGGATAAACTCATCCCCCCCCAACCGAGCCACATGTTCACCTTCGCCAATACAATGTTGGATCCGCTGAGCCGCTATTTGCAATAGCATATCGCCCATATCATGACCAAGGGTATCGTTAATCCCCTTAAACTGATCCAAATCTAACAACATTAAACAAACAGACTCTTGCTGACGACGATTAGCCAAGGCGTCACTGAGTAAACGATTAAGCATGCGCCGATTTGGCAGTTTCGTCAGCGCATCAAAATTGGCTTGTTGCCATATTCTCTGCTCCGCTTTTTTGCGAACCTGCACCTCTTTACTCAGGGCTTCGGTACGTTGCTTCACCCGCTGCTCAAGCAACATTCGACTCGTGTACACTTCACTCGCCATAGCATTAAATTTAACCAGTAAGGCTTCTATTTCGGTTGGCATAAAACGTCGATTAACATTCACATACTTCCCCATTTCTCCATGAGAGATGCCTTGAGCAGCTTCCACGACTTGGCAAATGGGACGGATCAACATACAAGCTAAATACCAACTCACCATCCCCACCACAAATACACATAGCAGCGACAACCAAAAGGTAAACTGCTTTAGCTGGTGAGAAGATAAGAGCAATTCAGAAACAGGCTGCACCACCAATACTCCCCAGCCTGTCTCTGCAACTTTAGCAAATCCAGCGACCATTTCTGTTTGCAAATTAGGGGAATAAAACTGACTCAGCCCATCGCGGTGATGTTTAAGCATGATCACCGGCGCTAAACTCGATAAATCTTTAGCGCGTTGCCACCATTGAGCATTAGGGTGCGCCAATACGCGACCATTTTGGTCGACTAAAATCGCATAACCTTGTTGTTCAAAGCTTATCTCAGCTTGGCTTTGCACTAAAAACTCAGTACTTTGCGCCCCGATCAGAAAGCGATCTTCACCTTGATAAATCACCATAAAGATAGTGGCTTGCGGTAATCCTTCGGTCACCACCGCACTATATGCAACTCGAGTCTTATCAGTCCTCGCCTGCGCCATTGCAGTGCGCAGTTGCAACGGTACGTCATCAAAGATATTCAGCGCTTGATCCGCATAAAAAAAACGCTGCCCACGGCTCATCTGCCACTCAAATAAGGCATAGATATTGGCTTGACGTAGCAAAGTAGAAAACGCTTGGGGGAAAGGCTGAGAAGTGATTTGCTGATTGACAGCACTCAGCATTGCTGCGCTGTCAGTGACATAGCGCGACAAGTTAAAACTAGTCGTCTTGGCCAGCAGTCGATGTTTTTGTTGCACACTTGCGATGTCACTTTGTTGAATTCGATGTTGTAACCAAGAACTCACGATCAAAGTCGGCAGCAAAGCCGCCATCATACAAATAATAAACAAAATATATTTGAGGGAAATCCGCCGAGTCATCCATGCCAGCCAGAAATATGCTAATTAAGTTTAACTCTACATCATATTCAGCAAGATGCGACAACTAAAGTTGTGGCCAATTTCAGAACTCATCATAATTCGAGTCAATATCCAATGGATCAGCAGGCATCGACCCCAGCAATTGAAAATGTAGCCCCCATAATGGCTCCAATCATGCAGAGAATTCAGCTTCATCGAGTCATTTTATCTGATACTAGCGGCTTGTTAAGTTATGAGCCTAAACCGATTTTGGCTGGCTTTGGCTCTCTCAAATTAAGGTATGAATGTGTTGGTAACGACAATTGACTATTCATTGCAAGGACGGAGGATATGAATCAATATTTGATGCTATTTACGTTGTTACTGGCCTCAGCGAGTGTACTAGCAAATAAGCAACACTTAATGCCTTCAAAGCTGGCAGATCAACGCCAGCTCCAACAACTTAATCGAAGCTCACAATAGCAAATCGATCAATTAGATGCACAACGTCAAGCGACCCTCAATGAAAAACGTCAATTACGCTTGCAAAGCGAACTCTTAGAGCAATATAACCTGCACTTACATGCCATGCTCCTTCAGCAGCAACAACAGTTACAGCAACTCAAAGGCGATCTCACGTCCTTAGCCCAAAGCGAACAACATGCCCTTCCCTTGGTGCATCAGATGTTGAATGAACTCACACCATTTGTCGCCAGAGATCTGCCATTTCTGAGCCAAGAACGAGAGCTACGCTTACAGGACCTCGTGCAACTTTTAAACAGAGCTGATATGAACTTGGCAGAAAAATATCGCCAAGTATTAGATGCTTACCAAATCGAAATGGAATATGGGGAGACCATCGAGGCATATCAAGCCATGCTCAACGAGCGTCAGGTCAATTTCTTTCGGCTTGATCGCACCGCTTTATACTATCAAACGCTCAACGCACAGCAGTCGGCACTGTGGGATCCAGCGACGCAACAATGGCAAATTTTAAGCCCTACAGACAACCTCAGTTTAAGGATGCCATCGCTATTGCTTGAGAACGACAAGCGCCTCGCCTACTGAGCTTACCGATACCACCTCCATCAAACCACATCAACAAGTCGGAACCATAAAATGCATTTGTCTCCGGCCAAATTACTGATGATTTCGCAGCTCAGCTTCAATAACATCACTTGCTGGGCGAATAATCAACTCAAGCTCAGCCAAAGCCAAGCACTAAACCAGCAACGCGAACAGCAATTTGAGCAAGCTCTTCAACAACAACGACTGCGATTACAGCAAACTCGCCAACGTTTAGCGCAGGCTGAAGCCACACAACAGCTGTTAAAACAACAGTTTGTGAACAATGAACATGCAATTAGCCTGAGCCAGCAGCAACTTCAACAAAGTAGTGGCCAACTTGGAAAAGTATTTGAACTGATCAAGGCCAAGGCGACAGAAAACCAAATAGCCTTAGATAAATCCTTAGTGGCAGCAGAGTACCCCGATGCCAGCAAGCGTTTAGACTTTGCCAAACGTCAAGGTCTTCCCACTGCGGCCGAGATACAACAATTCCCTCGGGTGTTACTGGCACAACTGCAATATTCAGCCAGTATCAGTTTTTTTGATACCGATATGATCGATAGCGATGGTCAAGTGCAGCGACAGCACTTACTAAGAATTGGTAGCTTTAATATTATCAATCAACAGGGCCAATACTTGGAATGGCAGGCAGCACTAAAAAATTACAGCTCTATCCCCGCCAACCCAAGCAACAAGCCAACTGGCAACAACGACTAAAACAAGCCGGTCCCGTAGCTGGGCTAATCATGGTGCTCGCACTAGTCGACTTAGTAGTCGGTTTATTCCGTCTTTTCATACTCTTACAAAATGAACGGAGAGTACGACAACAATTAAATCATCCCCAACAGCTGTCTACCAATAACGCCTTAGCTCGGGTATTAAGCGCCGCCCAAGGACCAAGCTCTTGCCTAGAGGACTTAGAGCTACGTATCGATGAAGCAATATTAGGCGAACTACCAAAGATTGAGCGAGGCCAAAGTTTAGTCAAGTTGTTCGCTGGGCTCGCTCCGCTACTGGGTCTACTGGGCACGGTGTTAGGCATGATCACGACTTTCCAAAATATTAGCCCTTATGGGAGTAGCGATCCTAAATTTCTAGCGGCAAAGATCTCACAAACCTTGATCACCTCAGTACTGGGCCTACTCGCCGCTATTCCCTTGTTGTTTTGCCATAGCCTGATGAGCGCTCGCAGTCGAATATTACTGCAAGTGATTCAACAGAAAGGTTTAGCGCTGCTTGCTCAGCAACACCGACACGAACCGTCCAGCAATGCTGTCGACAAATAAATGATGAAGCATGGCCTGATGTTGCTGCACTCAAGCCTCGACAGCCTACATCTGCTGTTGCATCTCGGAGGGTGGGTTTTATCGTTGTTACTCGGCCTCTCGGTATTACTAGCGAGCCTATTATTGGAACGTGACTGGTTTCGACTGATCAGCTATCCAGCCCAACACAAGGCTTACCAAACTCAGCTAAAAGGCCTAGAACACCGCGATCAATGACTTAACCTACGCTGCGATATGGAACTTAAACTGAATCAACACCTGAACTTAATCAAAACGCTAATCAGTGTGTGTCCTTTATTGGGCTTGCTCGGCACCGTCAGTGGCATAATTGAAGTCTTTGACAATATGGCCTTGGCGGGCAGCGCCGATCCACGCTTAATGTCTTCAGGCATTGCTCGGGCAAGTTTGCCCACGATGACAGGCATGAGTATCGCCGTCATCGGCTTAATCAATTTTACTTATATTAAACGCTGGACCACTCGCAGTAAGTTAGCGCTGCAACGACGTCCAGCGAATATAAAAAGGGATGCCTAGATGAAACGGCGCGATATCATCAATAAACCGGAAGAAGACGCCGAGATCAACATGACACCAATGCTGGACATCGTATTCATCATGCTGATTTTTTTCATTGTCACCAGCAGTTTTGTCAGAGCAAGTAGTATCGAAGTGAATCCTCCAAGTGCGCAGACTGGCCAATGACAAAATGACTCGGCCAGCCACTTAAGCCTAGCCGCCGATGGTAATATTGAACTCGATGGCCAGCGCACCGACCTACGCTTGGTCAAGACAAAACTTCAGCAATTAACAACGCAGCGGACCAATTTTGCCATCTTAGTCAAGGCCGACCAACAATCCACAACCGGGCAATTGGTGGCACTTTTAGCTCAACTTCGCTTAGCCAAAGTTCCTTATCGCCTAGCAACCCAAGCGAGTCAACCTTAATGTTACGCCTTTTATTCGCCTTTCCCGCAGGCCTGCTCGTAGCGGGCAGTTTTTTTGTATTCCTGGCTAACATCTCGGGACTCAAACAAGTGCCGCTCCCCCAAGCGCAACCCTTAGCTGCTATACAGTTATTTGCTCAACGCCACAGCCGCAAGCCCGAATTGGTTCAGCGTCGACCTCTGGTACCGCCTCATTTAGCGCCAACCACAACGGAGTTTCATTTCAGTCCACCAGCAACCAGTGTTCACCAAACACAAGCAAATATAGAACTCTCGGTTTCAGCGATCGCTCTCCCCCTCGCTAAAGTTAGTCTTAGCCCCCTTAAACTACCGGCTCTTACCGCAAGCGTGACCAAGGCCGAGCTAAGCTCCCCAATAACCTACTGAGCGAAGGCAAGGCGCTTCGCCTCATACTCGGAATTCAACCGAGCTACCAAGTAAAACCGCAATATCCTTTCAATGCGCAACGACGCAACCTCGAAGGCAAGGTTGAACTAGAATTTATGGTCGGCTCCGATGGCAGAGTAAAGGCTTCAAGCATCAAAGTACTAGCGGCCGAGCCTGCCCTGATATTCGAACAGGCTGCACGCCGTGCCGTGCAGAACTGGCGTTTCCCCATTAAGTATCAACAACAACGGTCAGTAAGCTTTATAACGCGCCAGCTGATTGAGTTTAATTTGCATGAACAGTAAATACTTAATCGTACTATCAATTATATTTATTTCATTTAGCAGCAATGCGGCCAAATTAAGTCAAAGCGAAAGCCGTCAGCTACAATCCGCACAACGACTGCGACAACAACGATTCACAGAGGCCGAACACTATCTCAAGCAGTTAAATCATCAATATCAACAACAAAAACGGGCTTACGCACAAACCGTTGCTTTGCTTTATCGAAGTCAAGTTGCTCTGGAACAGCAAACTTATGCTCAAGCGCTCAACAATTTGCAAGAGGCTTACCATTTACAGCAACTTTCCGATGACCAACAAAACAGCACTCTCTACCAAATTGCGCAGCTACAATTACAAGAGCAGCAATGGTCGGCCGCCATTACGTCTTTTTCCCTTTGGCAAGCACAACAGCTCCCCCCCCCTGTATTGGCCGATAGTGAATTTTACTTGGCGCAGGCGCATGCTCAGCTAGGACATTGGAATAAAGCAGAACAACACATCGCTCAAGCTTTAACCAAACAACCCGCGGTGCCTCCTTTAATTTGGCTACCACTGGCTGTCAGTATTTATAGCCAACAACAACACTGGCCTTTAGCCATCAGAGTGCAACAGCAAGTATTATTGAGGCAAGGACAGCAACTTCAAGCTTATCTGGTTCTGGTAGCACTGTTACAACAAGCACGACAGCCCGATAAAGCGCTGGCTTACTTACAGCAAGCCTTTCAAGCCAACTTATTTGAAAATAGCGAACCCTACCTTTTACTCAGTCAACGATGGCAAAGCCAAGGCGCGCCTTATCAAGCAGCTTTGGTATTACAACAAGGCATGCAGCAAGGGCGCATGGCAGGGCAAACCAAACTACGCCAAAAACGCTGCCAATTATGGCTAAGCGCCAAAGACTACCCGCAAGCTTCCAGCTGTTTTAGTCAATCGCTCAATCTTGAGCCGAGCAGGAAACATTATCAACAGCTCGCTTATGCACAAGCGCAACAAAGGCTATGGCAGCAAAGTATCAATAGCTTACAGCGAGCGCTTGACTATCCCGACACCGAACCAGCCCACAACTACTTGAACCTCGGTTTGCTCTATCTGGAATTGCAACCTTATCCCGAGGCCGAGCAGGCATTAAAAAAGGCGGGAGAATCATCTTCAACCGCCTCTATCAGCCAACAAGCGCTGCGCTATTTACAGCAGCGACAAACGCTTAGTTTACCTTAAGCTACTGATGATTCAGCAACTGCTTTAAAAGTCTCGGCTTCAACTTTGGCTGGCGCACCGAGTGCTGGACGCAAGGCTTTCAGTACTTGATGACGAGTAACAACACCGACTAACTTACCGTTATCAACAACAGGGAAAATCTTCGGACGGTAAACACTGCTGTTACGTAGCCGCTCTTCAAGTGGTTGATGAGTGCTGCTCAACAATACACCTGAATCAGAAACGGGGTACACTTGAGCAACATCAACACTCATATATTCTGCTAGTTTAAGTAAATTATGATTAGGAGCCACGGTCATTACGTCCTTTTGCATGATACTTTCTACGTTAGTCGCACTTGGTTTGCTGTAATCTTCCAGCCATAACTTACGTAAAATTTCTAATTCAGAAACAAACCCAAGTAATTCCATCTGTTGATTCACGACCACAGAGCCAAACAAGCCATTCGCCAACAATGCATCACAGGCTGTCGCCAGAGTCATATCCGGGCTTAAGGGGGTGGTTACCGGTGACATAATGTCGGCAACAGTCATCGATTTTAAGTTTTGCATAGTTGGTTCTCCGATAGGACCAGAAATTTGATTTGATAAAACAGATATAGAACTTGAATGGATTTTTGCTTGTGGCTTACGGTGGTAGATTGACCAATAGCCCAAGCCCACAATCACTGCGCCACCAATGATGTTACCGATAGTGACTGGAATGACGTTGTGCCAAAAAAAGTTTGACCAAGTAAGATGAGCAAAAGCGCTGGATTGAATCCCTAAATCGCTCCAAAACGATGGTTCAGCCCAAGTTTTAATTGCGATCCCTAAAGGCACCATAAACATATTGGCCACGATGTGTTCAAAACCGGTACTCACAAACATCGCCACAGGCAAAATCACTAATGCGCCCTTGGCTGCACTCGACGTGGTACTAAAGGTCATCCATACCGCTAAACACACCAACAAATTACACAACATTCCCAACAATACGGCTTGCAAGAAGCTGTGCTCTAATTTGTGTTGTGCGATCGCCAAGGCATTTAAGCCCCACTGTCCATGATCCAATTGATAAAGCTTGGCGCCACTGACAATTCCAACCAGTAAGATGGCACCAATAAAGTTACCTAAATAAACCTTGCTCCAGTTCGCGAGCATCTGCCGAGTATTCAACTTACCGTTGGCCCGAGGAATAATAGACAATACCGTACTGGTAAATAACTCACCGCCACAGACCACTAGCAGTACCAAACCTAAACTAAATGCTAAACCTCCAAATAGGCGGTTAAAGCCCCAGCCCAATTGTTGTCCTGAGCCAGTGGTCACCGTAATGTAGAAAACGAAAGCAAGACCAATAAATATTCCTGCGCTAATTGCTAAACTCAAAGTTTTACCAGTACTGCCACTCGCCTTCTTATAGGCATACTGTTCGGCGTACTGTGTCATTTGATCCGGGCTTAAAGCAGCATTTGAAGCATGAACAGGCAAGGCACTTGGCTTACTTGTTGATACTACAAATGGGGCATTAAAACGCTCGGGTTGCTGTTGATTCATTCCCACAAAAACCTTTATTGAAAGCAGCTCAGCCGCTCGGTAGCTAATCGTGACACTACCTTAAACAGATAATTGCTCCGCAGTAAGCGCATAATTTTTATGACCGCTATCAAAACTATTGATAGCACTTAGCTTTACTATGCTAGGCTTGAAAGTTGGCCGTCATCCGATACTCACTGGAGTGATTAATGCGTTATTCCCTAAAGCAATTAACCGTGTTTGAAGCCGTTGCCACCCATGGTAGTGTCAGCGCAGCAGCTGAACACCTCGCATTAACCCAGTCAGCAGCCAGCATGTCGCTCGCACAATTAGAAAAACTGTTAGGTAAACCCTTGTTTGACCGTCGAGGCAAACGGATGGTATTAAGTCAATGGGGTCTATGGCTAAGACCCAAAGCCAAACAGCTATTACTCGATGCAATGCAAATAGAAGAAGGTTTCGAAAACCAGCACTTGGTGAGTGGTGAACTACAACTTTGCGCCAGCCAAACCGCAGCGGAACACTTGATCCCCGACCTAATTAGCGCGATCGATAACGATTTCCCTCAATTGAGAATTAACTTTTCAGTAGAAAATACCGCTGAAGTGATCAATGGCCTAATTAACTACGACTACCAACTTGGGGTCATTGAAGGGCGTTGTGATGACGACCGTATCGCTCACCACATCTGGTGTAATGATCACTTAGTGATTGTTGCCGCCTCCCACCATCCTTACGCCAAACTCGAAAAAGTCAGCATTGCTCAGTTGGAGCAAGCACGTTGGGTATTACGTGAGCCCGGAGCAGGCACACGACGAGTATTTGATAGTGCCATTCAAGGCACCATCGAAAGCCTAAAAGTGCATCGCGAATATGAGCATGTACCGGTGCTTCGTTCTTTGGTCGCTAACAATAGTTATCTTAGCTGCCTGCCCTATCTGGATGTGATAAAAGCTTTAGAGCGTGGCGAATTGGTCGTACTCAATGTACCTGAACTTAACATTGAACGCTCACTGTCTTTTATTTGGCGGAACGATACACCAGAAAACCCGCTGCGCGACTTAGTCATTACGGAAGCAAAAAGAATGTTTAAGTTACGCACCTCTCACCTATAAACAAAAGTCACTTGTATATTGAGAAAAAGCACTATACACTAAATGCGAATAGTTATCATTTAATATATGGTGCTTTATGAAACATCAATTGACTCTCGCAGCATCGGCTGCAACATTATTTATAGCGAACCCAGCTATGGCCAACCATGGCTGGCCAGCAAAAGAACTCTCAACCCTCGAAAATATAGCGCTCGCCTTATCGATGATGTTCTGCATGATATTTTGTATATGGTTGATAAAAACTATTAAACGCGCT
The DNA here is from genome assembly GCF_050870855.2 of Agarivorans sp. QJM3NY_30. Classification (GTDB taxonomy): domain Bacteria; phylum Pseudomonadota; class Gammaproteobacteria; order Enterobacterales; family Celerinatantimonadaceae; genus Agarivorans. The sequence goes on from NZ_CP194038.2 coordinate 3,896,934, forward strand.
CTAAATCAGCCTCATCTACTCACTTTACCCAAAAAGCTAAAGCGCTAAAAAGCAGCCATATATCACAACAGTTGAAGTGATGGGTCGATAACATCACCAGAGTAAAAAAGCTCGGTAATAGGCCGCAGGCTAATCGAGAAAAACGCTACTGCTGGTCTCTGAAGTTTTTTGACTATAAAGTTTGTGCGGAAATTGTTTTTCCAAATAGATCTGGTCTGCCACATCAATAGACGAAGAAAAATGCAAATGTAATCGTTGATTGCTTTCAATCCCTTTGATTAAACCGAGTACTTTCCTTCCCCGCATCATTTGGCGGCAATCATAAATAAATGAGCTCGGTAGATGGCCTTTGATAACATTCACTTTGCCAGAGCGTAGCTCACAGACAAAAGTACAATGAATATAGCGCAGTCGATAAACCAATACCGCAGCGATGACTAAACCAAACATAATACCAATTATCACACCACACTCCTTGTGTTGAGCTTTCAGCTAATCCGTTCTACATCGCTCAGCTATGAAGATAAAAAACTCAATAAGAGTAAATGTGATGCCTCAGAAAGACAATGGCAAACATAAATTTTTGGCTATTAATCAAAAATTTATGTTTTTTTGATAGGGGGAACCACAAATAAATAGACTGAAAACCGTTTCAAGAAAATACTTCTCCATCGCTTAAAAGTCACAACCAAGAAGCAGAGTAGGTTTTGAGAAAATAATGCCCAAGTGAAGTTTAGATATTTCACTTGGGCATCTTAGCTAGGAGGCTATGCTGCGCATTTAGGCTACAACAGGATTACTTTTTACGACCTTCAATCACTAAATCCATTTCTACAGAGGTGGATTTAGGGCCTAAATTCATCGGAATACCATAATCTTTCATCACTAACTGGGTTGAACCAACAAAACCAGCACGGTAACCACCCCAAGGGTCTTTACCTTCACCAACTTTGCTCACATCAATCACAATATCTTTCGTCACCCCGCGTAAGGTAAGTTGACCGTACAACTTGCCATGTTCTGCATCACTGGCCTCATACTTGGTGCTCACAAAGCTGGCTTGCGGATATTTATCAACCTCTAGGAAGTCTCCACTGCGGATGTGTTTATCACGCTCAGCGTGATTGCTATTTACCGATTTAGTATCAATATTAACTTTCACCTGAGTCGCCTCTGGAGCAGCCGCATCATAGCTAAATTCACCATCGAAAGTATCAAAGCGTCCAACCACAAAACTGTAACCTAAGTGATTAACCTTAAAGTTAATCGAGGCATGAGCGCCTTGGGTATCAATGACATAATCTGCGGCACTGGCCGGTAAAGCGAACATGCTTGCCGCAAATGCAGCAGCAATAAACTGTTTTTTCATTTTTTTATTCCTTTCATTAGTATACGAGCGGGTTTCAACATCCTAATTAATGTTCGGTCTTTATCTACAAAGTGGTGTTTTACAGCAGCCAAGGCATGCCCGGCCGCCAAAGCGATTAAACTCCAAGCAAGAAACGCATGTACTTTGCCTGCAAATTCTTCTTGCTGAGGAATACCATGCAAGGTAGCCGGCACTTCGAACCAATCAAATACAGAGATGGGACGAGCATCGGCAGTGGAAATCAAATAACCAGAAACCATCAATACAAACATCACAGAGTAAAGCAGAAAATTCCCGACTTTAGCGCCACGTTTTTCCAAGGGATGATGGTTTTCAAGGCTTAAGACCTGAGGATTTAAGTAGCGCCAACATAAGCGAAAAACCATTAAAATAAACAATAAGATCCCAACACTTTTATGGATCATCGGCGCGGTTTGATACCAACTCGAGTAATAGTTCAAATCCACCATGAACAGGCCCAAACCAAACAACATCAGCACAATGATGGTGGCGAGCCAATGGATCATAATCGAGATGAAACCATAGCCATTGGCGGTATTACGAAACTGCATAACAGTCCTTTTTGTTGCTTTAACATTTTCTAGTGGATTAGCATTACCGATAACGCCATCTAATAAAATCGAATTTAATGTTAAGGAATGTTCTATTTATTAGAAGCAAAGATAACAGCAAGACCACATCACACCACATTCAGCTACAAAGGTAATGGAATTCCTGACAAAAGCAAGCTCGACCCACTACGCAAAAGTGTTAAGACTTAACAAAAGCTTCACTTTCAAGGCTATACTTTTAAGGTACATTTTTCGTATCTCACAACAGCCAGAGATAATGAGAGCGCGCTTGAACTCGATGAAGTCAGTGTTGGAGCAGATTTATGAAACAACCAAGCTTTGACGATATGGACGAATGGGACGAACTAGACCTACTCCATAACGCAAAAAGTCATAAAACTCAGCGGGACAAAGCCAAAGCTCGTCGCCGCATTGATGAATACCACGAGCGTAGGCAGTTACAACGCCATCTCGATCAAGATTATGATGACGACTACTAATCGGTAGTAATGCAGACCTTTTATGTAACAATCAGGGAAGCTTCGGGCTTCCCTGATTTTTAACGGTGAAGCAAAAAAGCAGCCAAAATCTTGGCTGCTTGAGTCCCCCTGATCAACTAAGCTTATCATCCTCGCTGAGTTCCTCTCTAACCTCCCAATTAAACTACAGCCAACCGCCCTTTGTTACACCAACCCACAAAGCTCAACACAATTCAAACACCCACAGCGACAAGTAAATGAATAAAAAGAGTTTTGTAAAAAAAATGGATCTAAAATGCTACAAGGCTTTTTCTGCTGGCACTTTAGTCCTATAATTCGCCGTCAATTTATTCTATCAACAGCGCTTCTCCATAGCTGTTTGCCGCACTCATTGGCCGACGATCGCTTTAAGCAATGCCGACCCATTAGCTAATTAACAAGGAAAAAAGATGTCTCCAATCTTAGAGGTAGTACTAATCAGCTTCGCCGTACTGGCGCTGTTAGGTGTAGTTCTAGAAGATGTAATTCACGTCAATAAAGCCAAGGTCACACTGTTTTTGGGGACTTTGGCCTGGATCCTGTTATTCATCTTTCAGGGACAGGGGGAGCAGCATCAACAAGTCATCGATGGGCTTGGGGAAAACATCTCAGAAATTGCTGGATTATGGCTATTCCTTGTGGCGGCAATGACCTTCGTAGCCTATTTAAATAAAAAAGGTATGATTGAAAATCTTATCTATTTTTTCTTACCAAAACAAATTAGTGAAAAAGCGCTACTGTTTCTAACTGCTGTCTTCTGTTTCGTTTTTTCTTCCTTAGCCGACAACATCACCGCCACACTCGTTTCGGTTACCTTGATCCTATCGCTCAACTTAAGCCGCAAGAAAACCCTGCGTTTTGCCACTCTGGTGGTATTTGCAGTCAACTCTGGTGGGGTAGCATTGATCACCGGTGATGTTACAACTTTGATGATTTTCCTTGCCAATAAGGTCACCATTACCGATCTATTATTACTGTCGATCCCTTCGTTCTTCTCGGTATTACTGTTAGCACTAATGCTCTCTGTTGGCATGAAAGATACGATTGAAATCAAACGTCATATTACCGAAGTTCGCAAAGTAGATGCGGTTATTGCGATGATCTTTCTGGCAACTATTGTTTGTACCATTTTTGGCAATGCGCTCTATCAAATCCCGCCTGTGCTTAGTTTCCTATTTGGCATGTCGTTAATGTTCCTCACCGCCCGCTTCTTTAACGAAGACCAAGACGAAGATTCGATTTTGGAATACATTCGAGTCATTGAATTTGAAACCCTACTATTCTTCCTCGGGATCTTGCTATTGGTTGGCATGCTGAAAGAAATAGATGTACTCGACCAGCTGGTTTCGGTATACGAAGTCTTACCACCAATCGCCGCTAACTATCTAATGGGCGCAATGTCTGCCACCATCGACAACGTGCCACTCACCGCGGCCTTATTGAAAGCCGGTATTAGCATGTCAGCGCCAGATTGGCTGGGTTTGACTTACGCAGTTGGTGTGGGCGGTTCCTTACTGGTGATCGGCTCAGCTGCAGGCATTGTTGCCATGAGTAAAATTGATGGTTTAACCTTTGGTAGTTATTTACGCTACTTCCTCTATTTGCTGATTTCTTACACCGTGGGTTATGCCGCAGTGTATTACTTTAGCACGCTAATGATGGGCTAAATACTGGCGCAATTTTGAGTGCCATTTGTGATTCATTAAAGCAAGGGCTGCCCTGCTCAGGGCTGCCCTGAGACGAACCATTGACTAGGCTTAAATACTTGATCGCGAGCCTGCATCATCACCATGCAACAAACCTCACTCACCATCAACAATGCGGGCTTAAGCCGGCAACTTTAAACAGCGACTAACGACTTGCTGGCGCACAATCTCTCCTAAGCGAACAACTTCCGGCTTTTCCGCTCCCTCGGTGCGATGCATTAATAATCCTAAATTCCCCAAGGATGGCAATAAATCATCAATGGCCAAAAGGCTGGCTGGCAAGCCAATGCTGGTGCGTACGGTGACCCCCAAACCCGCCTCCACCGCAGCCCAGATTCCATTCAAACTCTGACTGCTATAAACCACCTTCCAGGGAATTCCCGCTTTATCGAGTGCTGCACTGGCCTTCTCCCGCATTAAGCAGGGTGCTTCAAACATCACCAAAGGTAGGGCTTGTCGACGTCGCAACAATGACTCCAGCGACAAGTTAGGATGGCTTAACCACAGCAAGGGAAGCGCACCCAAAACTTGTTGATTAGCGCAACTTTGACCGGCATCCCAGGCCAGCGCTAAGTCATATTGCCCTTGCTCAATGCCTTGAACTAACTGTTGATTACGGGTCACACTAGTACACAATTGAACTTGCGGATAAGCGCGACTAAATTGTCCCAGCACTTGAGTCAGAAAGCTCTCAGAAAAGTCTTGCTGCATCGCAAAATGCAGCTTCCCGGTTAACTCGGGAACCACCAAAGCCGCCATCGCTTCATCATTTAATGCTAATAGGCGTCTTGCATAACTAAGCAACTGCTCTCCACTATCAGTCGGCAACAGCTGGCGACCTGATTTTTTAACTAAGGGACAACCCGTCTGCTGCTCTAACTTCTTTAATTGAGCGCTCACCGCAGAACTTGAACGATGTAAGCGCTTGGCAGCAAGCGCGAAATTGTTTAATTCCATGCCCAATACAAAGCTACGTAAGGCCTGAAGATCTAAGGTTTGTTGGCTCACTCAAACTATCCTGAAATTCAAAACAATTAATCAAAAATGTTTTGATTTTATGTATCAACACATCATGCCAGAATCAATGGGTATTTCAAGTAGCAACCCCAAAATTCGAGGAAAGATCATGAACAACACCGAACAACTATTTCGTTATGCCCCAAAATTAAAACAACTGAGCGAGCAAGTCTTATTTGCTGATGTTTGGCAGCGCCCCTTATTAAGTCCACGAGAGCGCAGCCTTATAACATTAGCGGCACTGGCAGCTTTAGGCCGAACCGAACAACTGCCGTTTCATTTAACCCTGGCAGAAAAAAATAGCTTAACCAAGGAAGAGCTGGGGGAACTCTTCACCCACTTGGCTTTTTACGCAGGTTGGCCAGCGGCGGTCAGTAGCCTCTCTCGTATCGAACCACAGGGGTAAGTTCCATGCCAATGGTCAGAATATCTTTACTCCGCGGACACAACCGCAGCTACAAACAAAAGCTCAGCCAGATCCTACAACAAAGCTTAGCGTCTTGCTTTGCAGTACCGACCAATGATTGTTTTCAACTATTTGATGAATATGAGAGCGAGAATCGAGTCATTCACCCCACCTATTTGAGTCCCGGCAGAAGCGATGATTATGTGCTCATTCAAATCACCGCTGGGCGCCCGCGGAGCAGCCTGCAAAAACAAAACTTGTACCAACAATTGGCAGAGCAGTGTCAGCAACAATTGGACCTCGCGCCTGCCGATTTAATGGTGGTCATTTGTTTCAACCACGCTGAAGATTGGTCTTTTAGTCAAGGTCAGATATTCACTACGGAGGCTCTATGATAGCCATGCAATATCGAATTATCCTTCCGGCCGATTACAACATGGTCAATATTCAAACAAGGATTAAAGAAAAAGCCCATCTACTCGATGGCTACCCCGGATTAGTATTCAAGGCCTATTTATATTCAATCAAAGATAGTCCAGACTACTTCAGTACGGTCAATAGTTACGCCCCTTTTTACCTATGGAAAGATACCTCAGCAATGGCGAGCTTTTTGCGCAGTCCTGGCTTTGCCGCGTTGAGTGAGCAATTCGGTCGCCCTTCGGTGAAAAGCTGGCTACTTGAAGGTGAAATAAAGATGCCAGAGCAGCAAGCTTACGCTTGTATCGAATCAACAAGCACAGATACAGCCGATCTGATTGGCTTCGACTGCTCTAACTGGTCTTCGCTGAAGCTGAACTGGCTCAACCAAGCCAGCACCCAGCCAAGTGAGCAAAAACAATATTACCAAATTGGCTATCTCGCTCGCGGCCAATAAAACTCAGCACTTGCGCATCAGCAGTCATTTATCTGCTGATGCGCCCGCAATCACTGCCTATTATCATCCTCCCAAGCAACGACCAGTTCACGGTGAGGTCAGTTAGTATTCTTCATTTTCAGCTTTCTACGAGTCCTTTCCTATGAGCATCTATCGTTTGTCGATATACGTTCAATTCCTTAAAATCCTAATGAAAGTGGTAATATGAGTTTCTCCAACAGCCTTAAAATAGGAAATTCCCTTGTTAGCATAAAGGACTTTATTGAATCAACACTTATACTTTCGGAGGAAACATGGAAATATTGCTGTATAGCGCGAAAGGATCAAATAGCTCGCAAAGAGTAGAATGGATCCTCAATTTCAAAGCTATCCCACACCAAAAAATTGAGCTTAGCGCCAATGAATTGGCAACCAGCTATCGAGCCATTAACCCTTTTGGCTATGTTCCCTCCTTGGCTGTAGATGGTTTTGTATTTTCGGAATCGATGGCTATCGCCGAATATCTAGAGGAAAAATTTCAGAACGGTCCTTTACTTAGTCAAAATATCAACCAAAAAACCAATATTCGTCGTGTTTGTGAATACGTAAACTCAAGTATTCATTCACCTCAAAATAGAACTGTGCTCAAATTTTTTCGTCCTGAGCTCGATGAACCATCTAAACGAAAACTCCGCGGAGATTGGATTATACATTGCCTTGAACGACTAAGCGCAACTCTCTGTAATGAATCGGGATATGCTATAGGTACACACTTTAGTCTGGCAGATATATTTGTAGCTTCAATATACAAGAAGGCGTTGCAACATGCTTGTATCGAAAGTGAATTTTACAATCAGCACTTGCTGTTCATTCGAAAAAACCAAAGAGTAGCGACCTCGGAACCACCAACATAATCGGCTAGCCGGAGGTCTTTCACCTCCAGCTAGCGCTGCCTACCTCGGTCATGCCACTCCGGCGGTTTAAATCAAATTTAAACGAGATGAAACTGACTGCGCATCCCTTGCTCTCGGATTGGAATAATCGCTTGATATGCTGCACTGTTATACCAATTTTGGGCGCTTTTCTTGTCTGGAAATTCGATGACGGCTTTAATTGGGTGCTCAACTTCACCATGTAAGCTCTCTATTTCACCTCTGGCGATGAAGTGCCCACCAAAGGCTTTCAATGTTTCAGCAGCTAGGGCGCTGTATTTTGATAGTTGCGTTTTATCTATAGGGCTCACATCGACGATCACTAAACTTGTCATTTTCTAAATCCTTAAATGATTGAGTTGACATAGCTTATGCTTACGATTAACACTAAACAATAACCCAATAATTAACTTACTGTTTAAATTTATGAACAGCGTAAAATTAGCGCCTTTACTATTAATTTTTGTTGAAGTGGCCAATCAACGTTCATTTACAAAGGCGGCTAACAAGCTTGGCCTGAGTAAGTCGGCAATTAGCCAACAAATTAAGCGCTTAGAAGAAACAACCGGTCAACAATTATTGATACGTAATACTCGAGGTCTTGTATTAACAGCCGTTGGAGAAGCGTTACTCGCCCGCAGTGAATTATTTAGCGAACAACTAAATATGACCTTAATTGAGTTAAATAGTGCCAAATCGCAGCCTAGCGGTAGCTTTAAAGTATCCGTCCCTCCGTTTTTTGAGCAACATATTGTTATTCCTGCATTAAAACAGTTGAGTTTAGAGTTTCCAAAACTTCAGCCTGAAGTTCTTGTCACGGGAAAATGGCAAGATCTGATAGAGCACAACCTAGATGCGGCAATTTTTGGGGGAAATATAAAAGACTGCAGCTACCGAGCACTATCAATAGGAAAGGTATCAGAGATATTAATCGCTTCACCTCGCTACATCACACAACATGGTACTTTAAAAGATGTTGAACAGTTAATCGAACAGCAGTTTATCGCGACCCCTTGGCAACATGATGAATTGCAATTATTTGATAATAATCAAGCCAATAAACGACAAGTGAAAGTGACACATCACGCCCGAGTAAATACACTGGCAACAGTACTTGAGATGGTATTGCATGATATGGGGATCGCATTTTTTCCGGAGTTCTTAGCACAATCTCATCTCGCTAACGGACGAGTCATTCGAGTGCTACCAGAGGTGAGAGGAAAAGCTTGGCATTTTTATTTTTTACATCAATATAAAGGCGAGAAACCAATACATGTCACTCGCTTCTATCAATTATTCCGTCACTACTTCGCCAAGGCTAGCCTATAGCGATAACTGCTAGGCATTTTTATCCACTCGTGATTCAAGCGCAGCCTCCCTCGCTTTTAGCTAACAAATAAACGACCGAAAAAATAGCATGAAAGCCAGTATAATAGTTCGGCGAGGGAGCGTAATGGCTAATGCTTGGATACAAGTAAACACTCACATCCCTCGGCGACGATAAAACTGCTGTGGATCTCCGGGTTGGTCTTGGTAGAGTTCAAAGGATTTATCGGCAATCAGCTGGCCAGCCAATTCGATGGTCATTCGCCACGTCCCCAGCTTATTGCTCACTGGTGGCCAAATTGTATCCCCTAAATAGAAGTCCCAATCGTTATTGCGCACATATACTTCCCCATCAAATGGAGGGCGGACTCGACCATGATCATCTGGAATATTAGGATGATAAATGCAATAACGTAACTTTTGCCCCTTGGCTTTTTTGATATTCACAATCAAGCCAAACTCGACATCCACTTGCGCGGCAACTCGCTGCGTAAACTCAACAATTTGTGGTAGCGCCTTGGCCTCACTATCCCACTGATTATAAATTCCGTAACTATGTAGCTTTACTTGAGGTTTCGATTTAGCCATGGACACCTTTTGCAGACTTAAAAATCATTTATTCTAGCCTAAACGAGGCTAAAACTGCCACGCAGATGCTTTCCCCCTTGGTCTAGACAGTGTAGGCTTAGTCCTTATCAAGTGCGACTTTGTGTTGCCCACACTCTCATAGTAATCAGGGATGACCTTATGAAAACCTTTATCGGTGCCGCCTTAATCATTGCCAGTTTCTCACTACAAGCGACCCCCGTTGATGACCTGCTCGCACTCAATGATAGTGAACAACAAATGGCAGCGATCCGCAGTAATCTAAACAAGGCATTAATGCGACAAAATCCGCCCTTAAAAGACTTTCAGGCAATATTAAACGAATGGGCCAATAATTATCTGACCTGGGAAGAAATGAAACCCAAAATTGCCGAAGTCTATTTAAAACACTTCACCGATGAAGAACTGGCGCAGTTGGTTGCATTTTACAAGACCCCTTTGGGACAAAAAACTCAAGCGCTCAACGCAACGCTAATGCGTGAAACGGCTGTCGCCAGCGCGCTGGTCGCCAAGCAACATCACGGTGAACTCGAGGCCATGTTGAAAAAAGCAATGGCAGCCAAACAATCGGGCCAGCCCTAAGCAAGCACGTTATTTTGACGGGTAGGCATCCAAGCGAGCAGGCCCGCCCTAAAACTTAAAGACTCGGAATCTTCTAATAAGAGCTGTAACCAGCTCTTTGGCGATGACTCTCAAGCCATGTTGCGATTAATTAGGCGGGACTAAGCACTGATAAACGGCTTTGTAAGAAGTGCAGCAACATACCGTATAGCGGCACAAATAAAGCCAAATTAACTGCTAACTTAAAACCATAATCAACCCATGCTATTTCAAGCCAATGTTGCGCCATAAAGGCATCACTACTGGCATAAAAAGCCACCCCGAAAAACAACAAGGTATCCACTACATTGCCGAATATACTTGAGGCTGTCGGTGCTATCCACCAGCGCTTTAAACGGCGTAAACGGTCAAATACCTTCACATCCAATAGCTGACCAACCGCATAGGCAATAAAACTAGCGAGCGCGATCCGTGCAACAAAACTATTCCAAGTAAGCAAGCCCGCTAAACCTTGAAATTGGCCTTGATAAAACAACACTGAAACCAGATAGCTTACTAGCAGCGCCGGTAACATAGCCGAGAAAATGATTTTCCGTGCGCGACTGGCACCAAATAAACGCACCGTTAAATCGGTGGCAAGAAAAATAAACGGGAAAGTAAACGCACCCCAAGTGGTGTGAAAACCAAAAATAGTGAAGGGAAGTTGAACCAAATAATTACTGGCAGCAATCGTCACAATGTGAAACACAGCCAAGATAAAAACACTGCGGCGTTCAGCCTCAGATAATTGTAAAAACCACATAATAGTACGACCTATCTTTTTGATAATTGGGGTAAGAGAACCCAAGGGCGCAGGATTATTCCACAACAGTGAACGCTCTGCAAGTACTAGTGGCACCTAGACCTGCAACTTTTTAGCACCTGATTCGCAATTTTTAAGCAAACCAAACACGCAACTCTTTCGCTTCCTAGGCAATCTTAGTTACACTGCGTCATTGCGCTGGCGTGCGGTCATGCCTCTGCGTAGCTATGGTGTAGTTTGACCATAGTTTATTTAGCTAATTTAAAAGGATGCATTTTGTCTGGCCTATTGCGGATCATCTTGATCGATACCCACCTTCAAGGGGTAGTAGAATTAAAACTCGACCAACATAGTAATATTTGCGGTACCAACGCCTCGGGTAAAACCACCCTTCAGCGATTGATACCGGTATTTTACGGTGAATACCCGAGTCGAGTCGTACCCAGTACCCGAGATAGCTTCGAGCGCTGGTATCTGCCACGCGAAGCCAGCTACATTATTTACGAATACCAACGCTACAACGGTGACCTGGCCCAAGTGGTGTTATCTTCAGGAAGAGAAGATCAAGGGGTAAAATATCGTTTTATTGGCAAGCCCTTTGAGTTAAACGATTTTATTGAACGCCAAGACGAACAAGGAAGCTGGTTTCTCGCGCCTGCTAAGCTCGGCCAACAACTCAAAAAAATCACGCATCAGGGTAAACCTTTAGCCACCACGCGCTTTCTTAATACTCGAGAGTATCGCGCCATTATTCAAAATGACCGCAGCTTACAAAATACCGGCGATTCCGACATCAAAGCCTATGCGCGGCAATTTACTATGTGCGATCCAAAACATAGCTTACGTCACATCGAAAAATTGGCAAAAGCCGTGCACTCCAAAGAAGGCAAGATGGAAACTATCAAATCGATGATTGCCGCTATTTTGGAAGAAGAAGGCGTGACCCTAAAGCCAACATGGGTTGATGCGAATAAAGCACAAGCCTGGATCCAAGAAACCCGACTCATCCAACAGTTTGCAACTATCCGCCCCAAATTTGTCAAACTCGAGCAGATCTACCAGCAGTTGTTGCACAGTGAAAGCTATCTATTACAGCTAGAACAGGGTCTGCAAAATGATGAAGCCGAATTGTTTGCCCAATGTGAACACGGCCAACGCCAGCTCAACCAAACCAAACAGGACTTAAGTCAGCTAGAAAGCCAGTGGCAAGACCAACGCGAAGTGCTCAATCAAGCCGTGTCTGAAGCAAGTGCCGATGTAAACAGTTACGATCGACAATTGAATCACATTGAAGACAATTACCAGAGCTGGCAAGACAAACAAATAGAACAGGCCTTGATGGCTGTCGAACAACTCCCACAGTGGCGAGAACAGCTAAATGAGGTGAGCGAACGCCACCAATTGTTGACCGAGCAGCACAGCGATATTGAAGCCGAACTGAATCAACGGAAGAGCCTGATTAACGAACAGCTCAATGTGGCCTTAAATAAATTACATAAAAACAAAGATCACTTGCAACAACAGCTCACCCAAGAGCGCCAACAGCAGCAGGCGGATCTAAATAATGAGCAGCAACAGCAACAAAGCCAAGTTAACCAAGCCGAGCAAAAGTTTCAGCAGCAACAACATCAGTACCAATTAGAGCTGGCTCAACTGGAAGCTGGCAGCCTGCAAATGGGGCACACCGAAGAAGAAAGCCGGCAACTCAACATCATGGATAACCGGCTGGATGAAGCGCGTCAACAACAGCAGGTTTTATCGAGCCAGTTACGCCAACACAGTGAACAACTACAGCAGCTAAAACAACAGCGTTACCAAGCCGATCAGGAATTGGCGAATCGCAGCCAACAAAATCGTCGACTAGAGCAACAACTGGAAAACTTAAAAGCCAGTTTACATCCTGCAGATGGTAGCCTATTGGCACATTTACGCAGCGAACATCCGCAATGGGAACACTCTATTGGTAAGGTGATCGACCCCAGTTTGTTGTCTCGTCGCGATCTAAAACCACATCACGACGGCGACCCCCACAGTCTCTTTGGTTTAAACCTTGACCTAAAAGCCATCGAAGCGCCCGAATGCGCCGCCACCGAGCAACAAATACTGCAACAACTAGAGCAACTCAAGCAGCAATATCAGCAGGCCCAAACACAACTACAGGAAGCAGAAAGCAACTTAACAACTTATAACAAGGCAATACAGCAACAGGAATTAAGCTGCGCCGAAGCCAGCGCTGCTCACCACAATAGCGAGGACGAATTGAAGCGCCTCCAAGAAGAAAAACAACTACTTAAAGAGAATTGTTCGAAGGCTTTACAGCTGCGCCAAGCGGCCGCGCGTGAGCAACAAAGCCAGCTTAAAAGCTATTTACAAGAGGCCAGTACCCGTCACCAAAACTACCTTGAAGAACTACGCGAACAACATCAAGAGGCCAAGCTAGAAAAGATGGCGTGGTGGGAAGAAAAGGTGGATGTGCTGGCGCAGCAAGTTAGTCAGGCACATGACGCGATTAGCCAACGCCAACAACAAGCAAAACAAACACTCAAACAATTGGACCAATGGTATCGCGGCGAGTTACAAGCACTCGGCTTAGATGATCAGCTGATTGTTGATTTAGCACAGCAGAAACGTGATTTGAACCTGCAAATCCAAGAAGCCGAACAATTTCGCGAGGAAGTCAGCGAATATAAAATTTGGCAGCAACAGGTTTGGCTCAAGCAAAAACCTCAGCTCAACGATGCCCTAGCAAAAGCGCGCCAACAGCAAACCACTGCCAAACAAGCACTCGCTGAGCAACTAAGTGTCTTTAAGCAACAGCGTGATAGCCAACAACAACGGTTAAGCGAGCTAAAGCAACAACAAGAATTCAGCCAACAGCAGCATGCTCAGACGCAAAACTTGGTTCGTCGCATCAAACAGCTGGACTTAATTAAAACGCCACAGCAAGAGCCGAACAGCGCAACACAACACGCAACCCCTGCCGAACGAGCTCGCGATGCAGAACAGCGGATTAGCCAACGTAATCAACAACTGGAGCAGGTGAACGAATCGGTACGCCATTTCGACACCTTGTTAGCCCAGCAAGCTGGCTCCGACTTAAGTGAAACCTGGGAACGCTCTCGGGCCGCTTGCCGTCATCTCCAAGAAGATGGCGAAGCAAGCTTAGCCTACCGCGAATTGGTCCCTCATTTGGCCGAATTACTCAATGGCCTGGTCCCCCAAAAAGTTCAAGGGCTGATCGACCACGGCCGTAATTTAGGGATGAGCATTAGCAGCTTCTATCAAAACTTAAGCGATATTGACCAACGGATCCTGAACCAAAGCCGTCGCATTACCCGTGAAATCGGTGAAGATTTAAGTCTCGATGGCGTCTCCGATTCAGCGGTTAAAATTCGTTCTAAGATTAGCGAACTCGAATTCTGGGATGAATTAAAAACCTTCGTAGATAATTTTCAAACTTGGCAGCAACAAGGTTTTAACCAATTGCCCGATGAAGATTACGCGAACAGCATGCGGGTCGCTTTAGATATTATTGGGCGCAGCGCACTCAAAGAAGGGGTATCCCGGCTATTACTGATCGAACTCACGCTGCGCGAAGGCAACAGTGACTTGGTGATCCGCACCGACCGTCAGCTCAACGAGTCCAGTAGCCACGGGATGGCTTACCTCATCTTGTGTAAGTTCTTACTCGCCTTTACTCGCTTGCTCCGAGGGAATGCCAGTACCTATATCCACTGGCCGATTGATGAGCTAGGCACCTTACACCAGAGTAATGTGAAGAAAATTTTTGACGCCTGTGATCACAATCAAATCCGCATTTTAGGAGCTTTCCCCAACCCTGAATCGGAAGTATTGGATCTATTCACTCACCGCTACATCATCAACCGCGACAAACGCCAATTACAGGTGGTACAGCCAAGAGTTAACTTGCTACAACAAAAACTGAAAGCGGCCAAAGCTAAACAAATGGAGATAGAGTCATGAATCGATTATCTGCCACGGGGATGAGCGAAACCGGCCGGGTGCTTGAAGCCTTACTCAGCGGCCAATTTATTTGTCAGATCAGCGATGAAGATGGCTTTAGTTATCTCAGTAACGAAGCCAACCGTGAACGTATCGATAACCACCTGCATGTATTAAATCGGCGTTTAGCCAAAGCCTGTGAAGGCGAGCTGTACTTCTGTGCCTATCGCGAGTTAGGAGATCAGGAGCACAAGGTGATTAGCCAGCAATTTAATGATATCGCAGGCAGCTTACTACCACTCACCGAATGGTTGATTCTAAGCCAAGAAGCCCTTGGACAAGATAGTCCGATTAGTGCTGGTGCTGCATTACGCCTCAATGAGCTACAAAGCGTGGTCGAAGATACACCAGCGCTACGCGAACAACTGACTAAAATCGCTCAATATCGACTGTTTGGCTCAACCAGTAGTCAAGTGGATGGCCAACTCAAGCAGGTATTTAAACGCCTCTGTGAGCAGGGATACTTGGTCCGCCCCAACCAAGAAAAACAGATCTACATTGCGACTGCCAAGGTTGACTATATCTTCGAAGTGATTAGCTTTATCGACGAGGCCGAAGGTTTAGGCCTAGAACAACAAGCAATGGATGCGATTGGCCAGCAGGAGTCGCTACTGTGAATCAACATCTGCAACAGGCTGGGCTTAAATTATTTAAACTGCTCGCTCGTCATGGCGAAAGCTTGATGCATGCCTATATCAACGGCAAGCTAGATGAAACCAAACTCGATAACAAACAAGTCGAGGCACTATTAAAAAGTGGTGTCATTTGGCGCCCCGCTGCCGATGAGGGTTTACATCTCAGCTCTAACCTTCGGGCCCTACTCGAAGAAGCCCTCAGCGATACCCGTAATCGACAGATTGATGCCAATGTCGGATCTCGACTCGAAACCATAAAAACCTTGGCCGCCCACTATAAAGAAGCCTTACATCATGATGACTTAGCCGCCAGCGACGTCTACCTAAGTGATTTAAGCGAACATTGCTATAGCCTCACCGAGAGCTTACGCCATAGTTCACGTGTCTTATGGAGCAGAATTAATAACGAATTTGGTTATGTCCCTAGTCTTAGTGCTAAGATCCGCGAAAACGAATTGGCCCAACAACAAGTTAGCGAGTTACTCGATAGCTTATCCTTGCTGAACTTCGACGCCCTCAGTCAAGTTGCCGGTGATATTCGTGAACTGAGGCGGCTGTTAGTGATAACCCTCAGTCAAGCGGTATATGACTGCACTCAAGAGCTTGCAGTAGTACAAACCCGACTACTCACACTGCTTGGCCGGTTTAGAGAGTTACGCGGTAAATCTCGACTACTCAAAGGCTTACAGATATTCCATGGCCAGCACCCCGATTTTAGCCCACGCGATCCAACGGTCCAATTAGATGTTACGCCATTGTTTAACCAAGCCCCACCACTGATGCGCAGTGCTAGCATCGATATTCATAACTCTGAACATGAGCATCAGCTACTCCAGGTGGTGAGTCAGCTCCAGCGGCAACATCGCTCCAAGCAAACCTTCAGTGATACCGAACAGGCGGTCTCTCTAGAAAATGTCGCCGA
The DNA here is from genome assembly GCF_050870855.2 of Agarivorans sp. QJM3NY_30. GTDB lineage: Bacteria > Pseudomonadota > Gammaproteobacteria > Enterobacterales > Celerinatantimonadaceae > Agarivorans. The sequence goes on from NZ_CP194038.2 coordinate 3,913,182, forward strand.
GTTCACCCTGCGAGAACAACAAATTAAGCGCGATGTAGAAGATTATTTATTAGCGGTCATCGAGCACGCCAAAGGACAAACTGCTTTAGAGTATTATCAACAACATCAGCTGAATTGGGATGCCGAAGCGTGGCTATATCAGGTGTGGGGCAGCTATCATGCACTCCCTGAAGAACAGCGCGACTATTTTGCTCTCGATCCGATTGAGGATCTGCACCCTATTTTTAGCGGCAATCGCATCGTACGTGATTTACAAATATGGCTACGCTAATGAGCAAATTTAGTAAAATTCATTTACACTGCTCATCACTCCCGAAGACCTATTGCTCTTCGGGAGTTGTTTTTATGCAATGCTCGATGATGAATACAAGGCAGAAAGGATAGCATTGAGTGGCTCAAGTTCAGCGGACAATCAGCAACGAAAAGCGCTCAACAATGCCGCCAAATAGTTTATTCAAATAAACACTGCCACCATTGATCGGCCGCTCCTAGAAACAGCATCACAACAGCAGAAAATTAGGCCGACCATTGACAGTCCAAAGCTGACATAAAAACGCAATAACCCATTGACACAAAAGACTAAATCAGAAGTGAGCGCTTACATTTAGATACAATCGCTTACAATTTGAATTCATATTTATTTGACTGACTAGTCGAATATTTTAGAATAACGGCATTGTTGAGCCAAAAGCAGTAGGAAGTAAAAGTGAAAGTTGTCGATTTTCTTAAGAAAAAACGTGAAATGCTGGCTCAAAATCCCTTTGAACTCAAAGATTGGCTATCTCCTGCTATTCGTGACCATTGGATTGAATTTCTGAATAAAGCGCATGACAGCCAACTGATAAACTGGGTGAGAGAATACCAGTTAAGTGCCAACAGTGAGCAACAAGCGAGTTTTAAAGAAACGATCGAATTACACCCCAAGGCCGAAGCACTCTTAGAAGAACTTTCGATGCAACTGGGAGAAGAAGTGCATGTGGGTGAATGGCTCACCATTACCCAAGAGCGAATTAACCAATTTGCCGACGTGACCAAAGATCATCAGTGGCTACATACCAATCCCCAGCGAGCCGCCGAAGAGTCTCCCTTTAAGACCACCATTGCTCATGGCTTTCTAACCTTGTCTCTTCTGCCTGCATTAACCGAGAGTGTCGACCCCGAGCAACCACTCTATCCTTCGGCGAAAATGATGGTCAATTATGGGATCAATCAAGTCCGCTTCCCTTACCCAGTCAAGGTGAATAACCGGATCCGAGCACGCACTCGACTCACCCGAGTGGCACCAGTAAAACGTGGTTTAGAACTGGTCAAAGAAATTACTGTAGAAATCGAAGGCTGTCGTCGTCCAGCCTGTGTCGTAGAATCGGTGGTTCGTCTCTATTTTTAAGTGACTAAAATCGCTATGATAGTTCACGTTGGGTAAGACAAGGAGCTTAACGTGAATAACCCCCACCCTCATCAAATTTCACTGCAACAACATTACCACCAACAAAAGCGCTCTTATCAGTACTTGTTGAGCCAGCCGAAAAAGCGCGACAAGCATCAAGCGTTGCCGTTGATATTATTTTTGCATGGCCGTGGAGAAATTGGCGATGATATTCACTTGTTACTGGATTTTGGCCCCAACAGCTATTTAAAACAGCATCAACTGGATGCCATTTGTGTTAGCCCACAGGTTCCCAAAGGGCGCAATGGCTGGGCGATCGCCGAATTAATCAGTTTATTAGATGAACTCGAACAACAACATCATATCGACCGTAGCCGAGTCTACCTCACAGGTTTAAGCATGGGGGGGTTTGGCGCACTCAACTTAGCACTTGCACAACCGCAGCGGTTCGCCGCTTTAGCTGTACTAGCTGCAGGAGACCCAAATCGCTTAGCACCTTGGTCCATGAATATGCCTGCCCGGCCAGTATGCGCAGAACTCTATCAACGCTTGGCGCAGTTGCCCATTTGGCTGGCTCATGGCCTAAAAGATGAAACCATCCCAGCTGACTTTTCTCAAGAACTAGTTGATAAACTCTCGCAACTCGAACGCACCGCCAGTCTGCAATTTACCCAATATCCACAGCATGGTCACAATATTTGGGATGAGCTATACAACCGTCCTAGTTTTTGGCAGTGGTTGCTAGAACAAGAAAATTTGCATCCAAATCAAACTGCAACGGTGTCCGGTAAATTTGACGCCTTACTCGGTGACTATGGTAATCATCAGGATTATGTGTCGATAACTCAGGAACCTCAGGGTTTATCATTAGTATGCAAAGACTTACAAGATAAGACACTACAATTTTCGCTTCACCCAGTGGCCGATAAGCTGTTCTTCTGCGAAATTGGCTGTGTACGATTTATTCAGCAAGCGGAAGCCCCCATACAATTGGCTCTAACCCGACTCACCTTGCTCGATAAATTGCCAAGCAGCGATTAAAGCACCCGCTTGGCATAACTGTCGCGATCCATATCGACCACTTCGACGGTGAGGCTTTTTACCATATTTAAGCTAGCAGACAACTGGCTTAATAGTGAAGCGCTAAGTGCTTTCTTTTGCTGGGTGCTGCGTCCCGATAAAATGCATAAACGGATATGCACCAAGCTATGCTCACTTAATCCGCTATAAACATCCTCATAAGCGATTGCCCGCAATTTTATACTGGCGGGCTCAAATTCACCGCTATCCCGGATGATCTCGAAGGTTTTCCGCAACAACTTCGGGACTTCAATTTGCTCGGCAATCGACGCCGAATACTCAACAATACAATGGGGCATCGTTACTTTTCCTCTCTGTTGCGACAGTGTTAATAAGCTGCAATTACATTAAACAAAAATATTTAGTAATACAATTAAAAAATAACCACACGAAAGTTGATCTAGATCACGCCTAAGTATTAGACTCGCTCAGATAATGCTCGCCCGACCAGCTCCGGCGTTTTTAGCTACTTTTATTTGGAATATACACAATGACCAACACTACACCCGCGAACCCAGCACCACTAGGATTAATGGGTTTCGGCATGACCACCGTTTTACTTAATATTCACAATGCAGGTTTTTTCCCCATCGATGCCATGATTCTCGCAATGGGGATTTTCTACGGCGGAGTATCACAAGTGATCGTTGGAATCATGTGCTTTAAACGCGGTGATACTTTTGGCACCACAGCATTTACTTCTTATGGTCTTTTCTGGCTAACACTGGTTGGGTTAATCGTACTCCCTAAAATGGGCCTCGCAGAGCCAAGCCCAGCAGGTTTCATGGCTTGGTACCTAAGCCTATGGGGCCTATTCACCGCCTTCATGTTTGTGGGCTCATTGCGCTACCCTACCGCCAAACAAATTGTATTTGGTAGCCTTACCGTGTTATTTGCTTTACTAGCATTACATGATTTTACTGGCAATGAAATCATTGGCACCATCGCTGGATTTGAAGGTATTTTCTGTGGCTTATCGGCAATGTACTTTGGTATGGCACTGGTTCTTAACGCCGAATATGGCCGTACCATCTTACCTGTAGGACGCCCATTTGCATTACAAAACAATAACGCACCACTCAAAGTAGCCGCCTAATCGCGCTGCCGGTTTCAAGCTAATTTTTGGTACAAACCTGGCGTCTTAACACGCCATGATCGTGGTCGACATAAGCCCCTCTCTTATCAATTCGAGATTGGGGCGCTTAATATCAACGCTTACAGCGCCACAATCCCTCCCTTGCCACTGGTCACTGCTTTCTCTTACAAATAAGCTCTCAGCGCCTCTATCGAACAAAAAAACCTAAGCAAGTAGACTATTTCAGCATTAAGCCTTGAGAGATCATTTCAAGCGGAGTAAATTAGCCTAGCTTTACCATGGCTTAACATTATGATGACAATGGATTGTTTAATTGACTGGTTCAACTAAGAGTGTTTTTCTGGTTCTCACGATTGTGTGTAGTGCTTTTGGCTTAGGTCTGGGCTTTAGTTATTGGCAAGACCCGAGTACAAAACTTAGTTATCTTGATTGCCCAACACTCAAGTTGGGGCAATGTCAATGGCAAGACCAGCAACAACAGTGGTTACTCAAGCTACCCGGAGAAAATCTGGCCGCCATGCTGGTTCACCCGATCCGTTTAACCACCAATATCACTCAGCCACCGCCACTAGAACTGCGTCTGGAAGGTGTTGATATGTATATGGGCGAGGTAAAAGTTCAACTAAAGCCCAATGCAGACGGCGTCTATTTAGGCCAATTATTGTTACCGATTTGTAATACTGGAAAAATGCGCTGGAAAGGATACATTGTATCCCTTGATCCACAGCAGCCCGTTGCCCTTAGTTTTGAGGTTAATAGTCAATGAAATACCTAGCATGGATTGCCCTATTTATTATCAGCCTTGGCGCTGGCATCGCCAGTTACCAGTGGCTGACCGCGAGCCCACAAGATGCAGACATGACAGCAGCGGCTCCTCCAATCAAAGTCCCTCTCAATCTATTTAAAATCAACAGTGATGATGGGCGTTTTCATCAGCTTAGCCATGATAAACAAATTTATATCGCTTATTTTGGCTTTACCCATTGCCCAGATGTTTGCCCCACATCGTTAGCGCTCCTCAGTGCCGCCTTACAAGGGGCCAGCGAAACACAGCAACAAAAAATACAAAGCTTATTTATCAGTGTTGACCCCAAACGCGATGACGCAAAAACGGTCAGTACCTACGCCGCTTATTTTCATCCCGACATCATTGGATTAAGTCCAAACGAAGGTCAGCTACTCGGTTTAACCCATGCCCTGGGAGTGTATTATAAGTACGTTGATACACCCAATTCGCAGTTAGAATATAGTGTTGACCATAGTTCATTCTTTTACTTTCTCGACGCCGATGGCCAGCTCTTAGCGAAAGTTCCTCATACCCTCGATCCAAAACCGCTGATTAAGCAAATTCAGCGCTTACTCCCCTAAAAGGAATACTTATGCGCCCTTTATTAATTCTACTGAGTTTTATTTTAAGTACCCAGTTAGCCTTCGCTGCGGATACTCTCGAAGTCAGCGAGCCCTATGCTCGCGCCACGCCCCCGAATGCCCCTACGAGTGCTATTTTCCTCAGTATGCATAACACTTCAGAGCAAGCGATTAGCTTAATTTCGGCAAGCACACCCGCTGCTGGTCGAGTCGAGTTGCATACTATGTTAATGGATGGCGATATCATGCAGATGCGTCAAGTCCGGCAAATTGAAGTCCCAGCAAAAGGGACCGTTGAGTTAAAACCCGGCGGTTTTCACTTAATGTTATTTGATTTGCAGAAAGCCTTCATTGAGGGAGAGCAACTACAACTGTACTTGAATTTTTCAGATGGCAGTCAGCAGCACCTGAACGTTCCGGTAAAAAACGTCATGGCGATGATGAAAATGAAACAGTAACACAAGCAAGCGCCTTTTAAGCCTTGGCGTTTCATGTTTGTTGCAGATACAAATGCGCGATAACGACAAGAGACACAAGGCTTGAAGATAAGCGCTTTAGCAAATCAGGCTAAGCGCTTATCCTACCGCCAATTCTAAATAATGATCTAAACAGATATCGTAATCACGCGCTGATACCGCCCCTTCTATTTCCTCACTTTCAACTTTACTTAAGTCCAAAGTCGTCACTTCAAGGTGAGTATGCGAGACCGCGCTATAAATTAGCTTCAACACTGGCTGCAAGGGTTTAAGCTGATTACGAGCCACCACTAAACCCAAACGCCCGGATATCAACTTCACTAAGGTACCAACCGGGTAAACCCCCATACAACGAATAAATTTTTCAACCAACTGTTTATCAAACTGACTACCGACACCTTTTAACAAAATACGGAATGCTGCCGTCGGAGGCATACCACTTTTGTAAACACGATCGGCAGTAAGTGCATCATAACAATCAATGATATTCGCCATCCGGGTATAAGTTGACAATTGCTCACCGCTTATTTGATGGGGATAACCCAAACCATCTAGGCGCTCATGATGATTACTAGCGATATCCAGCATCACTTTGCTAACACCTTTTTGCATTCTCAAAATTGAATAACTGTGAACGACATGCTCCCGCATAATTATAAATTCTTGCTCAGTTAACTTATCTGGTTTGTGGAGTATTGCATTGGGGGTATAAATCTTACCGATGTCATGCAACATTCCGCCCATGAGCAATTGTTTTTGCAAGCCCTTACTTTGGCCTAAAAAACTTCCAAAATAGGCCAGCAGCATACCTACGTTAAGCGAGTGCTCCATTAAATATCGATCTTTGGCGCGGATCCTTGCTAAACATAACATTGCATTACTTTGATTTTCTAATGAATCAATCAGCTTCTCAGCGACCCGTTCCATCGGAGCAATATCAATCGCTTCACCATGTTGTAATTGTTTAAAATAATTACCTTGTATCACTTTAGCTTCATGAAATAGCTTCTTCGCCAAACGTTTCTGAGTTTCATCACTGGATATGTAAGGCTTGCTTGCAGATCGTTCTAGCCCGTTAGCAGGGGGAGGCACAGGCTGTTCAAACATACTACGCGCCCAATCAACTTTGAGCGTTTTTACCCCTTTACTTTTTAATTGGGTAATTTGTCTATTTTGGGTGATCAGTCCTGATTGGCTCACATGGCTATGACCAGTTTGCGATTCGATGGCAACAACAAACATACCTTTTTTCAAGGCATCAATATCAACCACTCTGATATCATAGCTCGAATTCACCATATGGTTCCACGGCTCCGTCAATCAACCCAATCAAAGAGCACTTACGCCCACACCTATTGACAGCATTATCTATGCTTAAAAAAGCCTCTATTTAAAGTGTAGAATGTTATCTATCTCAACAAAGCGACAAATGATGATTTTTGGGCGATGGCTTACAAATTGAGTCATCAAACCGAAGCTAAGTACTCTTTGGCCAAACTTTCTACCTGTGTCTTCTCTTTCTCAGTAAAGGCTGCTGCTCTCGCGGTCAGCGAAGAAAAATTTAAAGTTCCTAAAATTTTCCCATCTTTCTCTAAAGGGGTTCCAATATAGCTTTCTAGATGTAAGGCTTGATAGCAAGGATGTAGGCACATCTCGGTAATCGCACCAACGCGCTCATAAGCTACAGTTTGAGCTTGTCGTAATACTTCACGACAATAGGTAGAGTCAAGTTCAAACTCATCCCCTTGCCGAACTAAATCTAAGCTCGAATAAGCTGCAACGACGCGGTAGTGATTACCTTCGACCTGACTCACAATGGCTAATTGCATGCCCAGATCTTCCATCGCATCCTTCAACCACAATTGAATGTCTAACATACTCAACTCCAAGTGACTCTGGGTGTATATCTGTGACTAAGTTTAGTCTAAGTTGAGTTGTTGTTTGAGAGCCAGCGGGTATACTCAAGCAATGCACAACTTTGACCTATGGCGAATGCTCATTTTCGTCAGCCTACTTAGCTTATTTATCTTGCTGGAAATCCGTTGGCCAAGGCATCCCCGTTTAATTCCTCGCAGCCAACGCTGGCCAGCTAACTTTGTGCTAATCATCGTCAATGGTGTGTGCGTTAAATCAGTCTTCCCAATCAGTACTTTCGGCTTAGCCATGTGGAGCTCGGAGCAACAATGGGGGGTATTGAATCAACTAAATTTCAATACTTATTTGAGTATCCCACTGAGTATTCTGTTATTAGATTTTGCGATCTATTGGCAACATCGTTTATTTCATGCCCTCCCTGTACTTTGGCGTATACATCGGATGCATCATGTCGACCCAGACTATGATGTCAGCCTAGGCTTACGCTTTCATCCGATTGAAATATTGCTGTCGATGGCGATTAAACTGGCAATCATTCTGCTGCTAGGCGCGCCAGTGATGGCTGTATTTTTATTTGAAGTGATACTCAATGGTATGGCGATGTTTAATCATAGCAACTTGAAACTCCCCAACAAATTAGATGGAATACTGCGTCGATTCGTGGTTACTCCCGACATGCATCGGGTACATCATTCACAACGCATAAATGAGCATAATAGTAACTATGGCTTCAATCTGTCATGCTGGGATCGCTGGTTTAATAGTTACATTGCACAACCCAAACTCGGCCACCAGCAACTTCGTTTCGGCTTAAGTGGCTGGCCCGACGCCAAAGATAATCGGCAGCTCAAAGGCTTGCTCTCACTCCCCTTTCGTTCTGCCAAATAAGCCTGCAAACTAAGCTGGGCTAGAGAGGCTGCCGCTGGAGCGACCAATATCATATCGACTCAATCACGATGAAACGAATATTGAATATGGGCGGATCATTTTAGTCTTGGTCAAGCGGTAGCGGTAAGTTGAGACTATCCTTAGATTCGGTGGTTTCCGCCGAGCTAAAATCTTCGATAGCCTTATCTAACAACTTCAGATCCTCTGGGTAATCATGGCTCAACTGATGGATCCAATCGTCAACATTATCCCACCAAGCTGGCAGTTCGGGAGATTGAATTTTGTTGGCCAAACGCTGGATGCGAGCCAAACCAATAGAGCCCGCGGCACCTTTGATCTTATGAGCCTCGGAAGCAATTCCCTGCTGGTCTTTCGCAAACAAATTACTTTCAAGTACTTGCATATAATCGGGCATCACTTGCCTGAATAAAGTAACACTATCGGTAAGCACCTGACTGCCAATGCTACTACAAAACTGTTCAATCAGTTCCAAGTCTAATACCGGTTGAGAACTGCGACTAAGGGCCTGACTAGGATTTAGTTGAGTCTCGGAGGGCTCATCATGTGGGCCAATAGCAAATACATTATTCAAACAATGAACCACCGCATTGCGGTTGATCGGTTTATGGATTACATCCATCATGCCAGCTTTAGCAAACTCTTGTTTGCTATTGACCACATTCGCGGTCAACGCCACCATCGGCGGAAGTTGTTCTTTGGCGTAGTCTTGTTGTAAGCGTTCAGCAATATCGAAACCGCTCATATCAGGGAGCTGAATATCCAACAATATTAAATCAAACGAGTCGGGATCAAAGCTCGCTAAGGCTTGCTTACCATTCATTGCCACCGCCACATGGTGGCCAAGTTTTTCTAACAAAGCTTTCGCGATGGTGACATTTAACTCAACATCTTCGACTAATAAAATGTCTAAAGGGGGATGGTCTATTTGCTCCGCTTCATCGGGGATAGAGTCCAACTGAACCTTGAGACTGACCGTAAAACACGAGCCTTCCCCCTGCTTGCTCGTGACCTTAATATCTCCGCCCATAGCCCGAACCAGTTGACGAGACACCGACAAACCAATACCACTACCGGTGGCAGATTTTCGGCCTTCCACTTGGTAATACATGGCAAAGATTTGTTCTAACTGATTTTGTGGAATGCCCGGCCCGGTATCGGTAATACTGATATCGAGTTGTACTTGCTGCTCGGCCAAAGGCTGTGCCTTAATCATCAACCCGACAGCTCCCTTTTCGGTAAACTTCACCGCATTTTGGGTCAGATTCCATAATACCTGACGCAACCGGGTCGGATCGCCAACAATACTGCTCGGGATCGGGCCTATTTGTTCAAATTTAAAACTTAAGCCTTTATTCTGCAACTGCATTTCGGTCAAGGTTTCGATGTCATTCACCAAGGCCTTAAAATCCATAGGTTCCATCGACACCGCAAAACGACGCCGATCGAGCTTATCTAAATCAATAATGTCGTTAAAAATATTACCCAGCGTGGTGGCACTTAATAAAATCGTATTCACATGCTTACGCTGCGCATCATTCAGTGCGGTATCCAGTAATATCTGGCTCAGACCAACGACCCCATTGAGTGGCGTGCGCAACTCATGGCTTAGCGTAGAAATAAACTGAGTTTTATCGCGGTTAGCCTTTTCTATATTCGCCTGATGGCGCATTCGTTCGGTAATATCTCGACCAAAACCCAATAGGCCTAAACGATTACCATTACGACCATAGAAAGGGACTTTGCGTAATTCAAAGAAAGCTTTTCGGCCATCGGGATATTCCAACCATTGCTCGTAGGTCAGCGGCTCATCGTTATCAAACACCTGGTGATCGGTTTCAACAATTTTATCGGCAATATCCTCTGGATAAACATCATAAGGGGTCAAACCTATTAATTTTTTTTCTGTTCGGCCAACCAACCGCTCTAAGGCAAGGTTGCATCCAGAAAACTGTCCTTGTTCATTGCGGTAATAAACCAAGTCAGGGGAACTATCAATAAAGCTACGCAGCAAGGCCGAATGTTCTTCTAACTCCTGTTGAGCCAGTTGACGTTGTTTCACCTCTTGTTCCAAATTAACAATCGCTTGACGACGAGCCGCCTCGGCTTTCTCACGTTCGTCGATTTCTTTATTTAGCTGGCTAATGTTGGCTTTTAACTTATTGGTAAGTTGTAAATCACGTGAACGCATTTTCTCTAGCTTACGAATAACCTTGCTTAAACGCTGTCGAGAATCTTCAATTTGTTCCACCACCACCGACATGAAAAACACCGCCCAAGGCGTGATAATTAAACCAAAAAATACCGAGCGGATCAGATCCACCGCCGAAACTTTACCGGTAAGGGCAAAGGTAACGCTCATCTGAATCGCTAAAGCCACCATGATAATCGCTGCCGCAAGGCTAATACTAAACTTAACCACGCCCAAACGAGACAATAAATGCACATAATAGGTGGCTAATTTTTTTAGTGGCGTCATTAACAATGCTTCCTTATCTTCACTATTCGCTTACATTTTTGGGTAGCCAAGCTAAATACCCTACGATAAAGATGGTTAATATTAAACAGGGTTCTGTGGTATAACAGCCCATCTTTTTTTAACTAAAGCCATCGAACAAGGCTTTATTAACACATAATCGTCCGTGGAGTACCAAGTGCATGTCTACTGCAATGCCTGATATCGCTAATTCAAGCCAAGCCCAAACAGAAGGTCAACTGGATTGGGTTGGCATGAGCCAAATAGAAATGCCGATCATGGTGGCATTTGAGGATCAGGCCCCCAGTCGAGTGAGCGCCCACATCGAAGCCTTTGTCAGCTTAGATGATCCAAAGGCCAAAGGCATTCATATGTCTCGCTTATACCTGCTCCTTGATCAACTCTCAAATCAGCAGGTATTAGATTATGCAGGTTTAACTAGTTTACTGGATCAGTTTATTGCCAGTCATCAAGATTTAAGCGAACACGCACAAGTAAGCTTTAACTTCGACTATCACCTACGTCGCCGTTCTTTAGTTTCAGGTAAAACTGGTTGGAAGGCCTATCCTCTGCAGATTAAAGCCACCCGTCTGAAACAGCTCACCGAGATCGAACTCAGCGTTGAAGTCCCTTACTCTTCGACTTGCCCTTGCTCAGCTGCTTTATCACGGCAACTCATTCAGCAAGCCTTCGCCGAGCGCTTCGATTCAGAATCTGTTGATAAAGCCGACGTTCAGCGTTGGTTGGGCACCACCGATGGAATAGTCGCAACCCCGCATAGCCAACGCAGCATTGCCCAAATTAAAGTGAAACTAAGCACTCAAGCTCAAGACTTACCATTAATTAGCTTAATTGATGAAGTCGAAAATACTTTACAAACCCCGGTGCAAGCAGCCGTAAAACGCGAAGACGAACAAGAATTTGCTCGCCTTAACGGACAAAACCTAATGTTTTGTGAAGATGCCGCTCGCCGTTTACAACACCGCCTCAATCAACGCCAAGACTTCTGTGATTTTTGGGTGAGAGTGAACCACTTAGAAAGTTTACATGCTCACGATGCGGTGAGCATTGTGACCAAAGGCATCAAGCAGGGTTACTCTGGACAATAACAACATCGCATAGAGCCATCCCTAAACACTATCACTGGCGGCGCAAAAACGCGCCTTGCCTTGGTGTTTCGCGCGATACAATTGCAAATCGGCAATTCGAACTAATTCGCCATAATCCATCCCCTGCTCGGGGACAATACAAGCTAAGCCAAGACTCACCGAAATAATTGGTTTCACTCCTGAATACTCATGAGGTATTTGTGCTTCATCGAGATATTCAAGTACATTATTTGCGATAATTTTAGCCCCATCCAAGCTGGTGTTTGGTAATAAAATAGCGAACTCTTCTCCGCCATAACGCGCGACTAAATCAGAACCACGCTTCACCGAACGACTAATTATTTTCGCCACTTGACGTAGCGCATCGTCCCCCAGCTGGTGACCATAGTTATCGTTATATTGCTTAAAACAATCAATATCTAACAACAGCAGGCTGAGTTCAATTCCCTCGCGACGATGGGTGACCCATAACTGCTGCAATTTTTCATCAAAACTACGACGGTTGGCCACCTGGGTTAAGCTATCAATAAAACTCAATTCTTGAAGCTGCATAATTGCATCAGCCAGCTGTTGTTCGGTGGTTTTTCGCTCCGTCACATCACGGGTGATAAAAATAATCCCCTTTTCACCGCTCTCATCATCGAGATAAGGTCCTTTGATCACTTCATACCAGATCTGATGACCATCATCGAGATAAACCAATTCTTCATAACGGAGCGGTTTACCGGTTTCTAAAATTTGTCGATTTTGCTGTTGATGCTGCTCTAATTGTTCTTCACTTAAAACTTCGGTGAGATGCTTGCCATGCAAATCGTCACTGGTGTAACCAAACATCTTGGCAAAGGGTTCATTCCCGCCAATAAAGTTGCCTTTATCATCGATAAACCCAAGTGGGTCTGGCGTTGAATGAAATACCGTACGGATCAGATTGTTTTGTCGCCCGAGCTTTTTCTCGGAACTAATTCGATTTTGGTTTTCTTGTTCCAGCTTACGGTTCAACTCATGCCACTTGGTCACATCATAAGAAACATTCAGTACTCCAGTGACTTCATCATGCTGATTCTTAAGTGGGTAAACATTATTTTGTAATAAAATTTGTCGGCTATCTGGCGCGCTAAACCACTCGGTGTACTGGCATGGTTCTCCCGCGAGCACCTGTTGATCATGTAATTGGCTACGCCCTAACTCGTAGTGCGTCAGAAAATCACTTAAACGCTTGCCTGTTAATTCAGAGGGTTTTAGGCCGTGGAACCCTGCCCAAGCCTGATTACAGCCCAGTAGACGTTCATTAGCATCTTTAAAATAAATAAACTCTGGAATGGAATGAAGTACGTCTGCAAACAACTTCTGTTCTTGCTCTATTCGATTTAGATAGGCAAAGCCTTGCGCATTCTCATAAGCATTAATAAACCATAGCTCTCGACAACCGTGCACACTTAAACTGGCGTAAAGTAATAATACCTTGGCTTGTGGTGGAGACTCGAGCTGCCAGTGCACCCCTTCCATCTTCTGTGAAGCCGTATAAGGTTGAAGCAAGTCAATCAATTGCGTGAGATGCCGAGACTCAGAGAAAACCCAAGCTTTACTGTTATTCGTCAGCTGTAGCAACTCACAAAAGCGGGGATTAGCAAACACAACTTCTTTGGTGTTCGCATCTAACATCAGTTGTGCCGCGGGAGACTTGACCATCGCAGCCTGCTGGATAAGGATCCGTCGACGTGCCAAGCCCCAGAGAATAATCACCGTAATTAACAATGCGCTTAGCGCCGCGATAGTGAATTGCATCCAAATCGCCGGATAAAAAGTCTCTTGCATCAATCGTCCATTTTTCTGCAGCTGAAGACTACTTTACCTGATAATGCAAAATATGGAACTATTCTATTATGAAACAAGTAATTACGTCACACACTAAGTAACTTTAGTGGCTAAGGCTGTTCCTTGGGCGCCTTGTTCAGCCAGTGCTTTCGCAATATCGGTGAGTGCCCACCATTTATTCTGGCACCACTCTGGCGCTAATAATATGGGAGGCCGTGAATGCGCACTCACCCGATGAAACACCACATGTGGCGGCGTATGCTGGATCAGCTTTACCGCTGCGCTCACGTATTCAGCTTGGCTCATGGTGCTTAAACGACCCGCTCGCCAAGCCTTAGCCATGGTACTGCCTTCCACCACGTGTAAGGGATGTAGCTTAATACCTGCAATATCCAAAGCCAATACAGCCTCAAGCGATTGCATATAATGCGTTAGCGTTTCTTCTGGCAAACCTAAAATTAAATGCGCGCAAACCTTAATTTTGTGTCGCTGAGCCCGCGCCACCGTTTGTTCAAAAGCCGCAAAATCATGCCCTCGATTAATTCGCTTCAAGGTTTCATCGTGGGCGGTTTGTACTCCTAACTCCAGCCACACTTCTTTACCTTGCTGCTGAAATTCGGCCAACATTTCTAATACCGCATCTGGCACACAATCTGGGCGAGTACCAATGCACAAGCCCACCACCGATGGGTCATTTAAAGCCTGCTGATACATCGAACGTAAATACTCAATCTCAGCATAGGTGCTAGTATAGGCCTGAAAATAGGCGAGATAAGCGATATTTTTATGTTTCATTTCAGCTTTACGCGCAGTCAGCTGCTCAGCAATTGATAAACGTTTTTGTTCGGGTTTCACAAAGGAGTCCACGTTACAAAAAGTACAGCCGCCAACGCCAATACTACCGTCGCGATTAGGACAGGTAAAATCACCATCCACACTAAGTTTGCGGACTTTTCCAGCAAACTGCTGCTTTAAGTGACGCCCGAGCGTATTTACATATAAATCTAATTGCACAACAACTACTTACCTACGTTGACCAAAACCAGCTTAAAATCACGGAAGCCAGTCTAGCGATAAGCGCCGAGCACTGCATCGGCATAGATCAATCCAACGACAGATCTAAAGGCTATTTTGATCAAACAGAGCTGTTATACTGTGCGCCGCAATTTATCACCTAGGAATCAATATGAGTAGCAGCGACAATGCCGCCATAGAGCAATACAACCGTCTCACCAGCAAACAACGTTACCAGTCGTTTGTAGAGCAGGCTCGCCAAGCGCAACAACTATGGACTTTAAGTGATGAGCAGGGTTGCTTAATCATCGAAACCGGCGAAGAAAAAGTCCTGTTACTATGGAGCGAACCTGCATTTGCGGAACACTGGGCCAGTAAAGATCATTCCAGCTTTCAATCGCTTGCAATTTCGCTCGACGATTTTATCGAGAAATGGGCGCCCGGTATGAGCCAAGATGGCTTCGACATTGCCGTTGCTCCCAGCTTTGCTGGAGAAGGGACCATTGTCGCGCCTCTCGATCTCGCCGAAGAACTCTCAAGCGGCAAAATAAAATAAGCGCAAAATCAGGCGAAACGAGCCAAGCACCAGGCAATTCATCCCAAGTTCAGCTTAAATAGGCCAGTTAGCGGAATTAAGCTGTTTTTTTAGCGCTAGCTTAAGTGTAGAATCTTCGGCTCGAAATTTGTTCACCGCCCCCGTGGGCACAGCAATAGATACAGGTTAAATTATGACAACAACGGTTAATCCATTAATAGAAGATCTTAAGGCGCGTGGTTTAGTCGCCCAATGTACTGCCGACGAAGAACTGGCCGAACACCTTTCTAGTGGAGCCCGCACCCTGTATTGTGGCTTTGACCCCACCGCCGACAGCCTACACATTGGTAGCCTGGTGCCACTATTGATGTTGAAGCGTTTTCAACTGGCAGGCCATAAACCTTTAGCCCTAGTGGGTGGGGCAACTGGTTTAATTGGCGATCCAAGCTTTAAAGCGGCCGAACGTAAACTCAACAGTGATGAAGTGGTGACTGGTTGGGTTGCTAAGCTACAAAAACAAGTCAGCCAATTTATTGAATTTGGCGAGCAAGACAATGCGGCGAAAGTGATTAACAACCTCGATTGGACTGGCAACGTCAACGTGATTGATTTCATGCGCGGTGTGGGTAAACACTTCAGCGTAAATGCAATGATCAAGAAAGAGTCGGTGAAGCAGCGTATCGACCGCGATGAATCGGGCATTTCTTTCACCGAGTTTAGCTATATGTTGCTGCAATCTTTCGATTTTGCCGAGTTGAGCGACAAAGAAAATACCACCCTGCAAATTGGTGGCTCCGATCAGTGGGGGAATATTACTGGTGGTATCGATCTGGCGCGCCGTATGTATGGCAATAAAGTCTATGGTTTAACCATGCCGCTCGTCACCAAAGCCGATGGCACTAAATTTGGTAAAACTGAGACTGGCACAATTTGGCTCGATCCTAAACGTACCTCTCCTTACGCATTCTACCAGTTTTGGATTAACAGCGCCGATGCCGATGTTTACCAATTCCTTCGTTACTTCACCTTCTTAAGTGTTGCAGAGATTGCTGCCATTGAAGAGCGTGATAAAAGTGCTCAGGGCCGACCTGAAGCGCAAGCCATCTTAGCTCGTGAAGTCACCCGCTTAGTACATGGTGAAGAAGGTTTAGCCTCTTCAGAGCGGATCACCCAAGCGCTATTTTCTGGTGACTTAAGCTCGCTCAGCGAATCAGACTTAGAGCAGCTGGCCCAAGATGGCTTACCCTGTCGTCAAATTGAGCAAACACAAGCCAGCTTGGTTGAGCTATTAACCGCCACCGAACTGGCAAAATCGAACAAGATGGCGCGTGAATTCATTGGCAATGGTGCGGTTGCCATTAATGGCGAGAAAGTCACTGACCCAATGGCAGAGCTGAGTGCAAACGGCGCATTGTTTGGCAAATACACCTTAATTAAGCGCGGTAAAAAGCTGTTCAGCTTGGTGATTTGGGCTTAAACAATAGAACTCAACAATAAAGGTGCCGCAAAATACAGCACCTTTATTGTTGGTCAATCCTCGAAGATCAGCGTGCTATAAACTACTCATCTTCTAAACGCTCGATGCCAAGCTTTTTCATCACAAACTTCTCGTAAAATGTCTCGCTGGTTCCAGCTCTCATCTTATGCATAAAGTATTTTTCAAAACCAACCTTGGCTAAGTGCACCCATTTGCCTTGAGCAAACCAAGTGACATTACGCGGAGGGATCTGTGGCATCGCCACAAATGCGATCCCACCATCCCCGGTATCGGCCAAACAAACCGCATTCCAGCTGCCTTTTGCTGTGGCTGGTTGCTGAGTTAAATCGGCATGAATATTTTCTGCAATCGCGGTCATCATCGACTCAATCATATAACCGGTTTTTGGTGTGCCTAGTGGCACTGGGGTAACTTCAACAGGCGGGATCGCTACACAAACACCAGCCGAAAAAATATTTGGATAATGGGGAGAGCGCTGAAACTCATCAATCTTAACGAAACCTTTTTCATTACACAGTTCTGGTACCTGAGCCACCACCTCAACTCCTTTAAAAGGAGGGATCAACATCGCATGTACAAATGCTAAATCATGGATGTCTCTCAGCTCTCCTTGGTGATCACATTCAACCACTCGCATGCTCCCTTCACTCACCCGCTCAACTTTGGCATTAACCACCCATTTTATGTGCCGATTACGCAGCTGACTTTCCAACATCGATTTAGAGTCAGCGACCCCACCCAGCCCCAAATGACCAATATAAGGCTCTGGAGTCACAAAGGTCATCGGGACTTTATGCCTGATTTTCGCATCCCGCAGCGCCTTATCTAAAATCAGTGCATACTCATAGGCAGGACCAAAACAACTCGCGCCTTGAAAAGCCCCCACGACCACTGGACCGGGGTTTTCGATGAGCTTTTGCACATCTTGATAGCATTCGATCGAGTGCCCTAAGGTACAAACCGACTGAGTAAAACCGCCCACAGGCCCTGCACCTTCAATCAGCTCAAAAGCTAATTTGGGCCCAGTTGCGATCACCAGATAGTCATATTGCAAGTCATCAGCCCCTTCTATCTCCAGCCGATTATGTGCAGCATCTAGTAAAGTCGCTCGCCCCACCACCAAGTCAATCTGTTTATTAGTCAAAGGTTTAAGTAAATCAATACAGATCTGTTCTGGCTTTCGCCATCCCACCGCCACCCATGGATTAGAAGGAACAAAATGAAATGCGGGGTACTCATTTACCACCGTGATCTGATGTGATTTACCCAATCTATTTCTAAGATCGTAAGCCCCCGCTAAACCACCCAATCCGGCACCCAATACCACAATATGCGACATCTAACGAACTCCTGCTATAACAAGCTGAGAATTTAAATTAGTAAAGACTAATTTAGAAAACCCTACAATACGACTATTGTCTATAGCGATACAGAAATGTGACCCACGCCGTTTTACATTATTTCGCAGCTCTCTAGCTGTAATGCAGAGCCAGAAAGCTTGATAGATAATACTAAGCCTTCAATAAACAAGGATAATATAGCGAAGTTAATGATGAGACGAATACCGAGTTCGCCACTTATTTCTCGGGACAATTACACTTGCAACAAACTTCTGGCAACAAAATCCCTGTAACAGACTTAAAAAAGTCATAAATCTTACCTAAGCTGCTTGCAGTCTGCCGCAGAAGGCGGTAACTATTGACTGATAAAAATAATAGTGAATTTTAACGAACATAAGGAAAACTATGCATATTCGTCCCATTCGTGAAGAAGATGCCAGCGCAGTGGCCAAATTGGCTGAACAACTTGGCTACCACCCAACGGCACAAACTGTATTACCGAACATTCATGCCATTTTGGAAAACCCTGCCCATCAATCTTTTGTTTACCTCAATGAACAAGAGCAAGTGATTGGCTGGGTACATGTTTATGTAGCCTTACGTTTAGGCTCACTTCCTTTTGCCGAAATTAGTGGCATGGCTGTCGACTTGAACTACCAAAAACAAGGCATTGGCCGCCACTTAGTGAAACAATGCCGCCATTGGGCAAACAGTCGCGGGGTAGGTGAAATTCGGGTCCGTTGCGATACCACTCGTGAACAGGCCAACCAATTTTATCAACATATCGGCTTTAAACATCGCAAATCACAACACGTGTTTGTGCGCGATCTATAGCTGTCTATCCCATCGGCTTATGATAAAATCTGGCGGATTTCTTCTTTAACTACAGAGACACTTATGACAACGGCAATTATTGGTGCAATGGAACAAGAAGTGGTAGCACTTCGCGAACTAATCAACAACTGTGAGACCTACAGCTTTGCAGGTTGTGAGTTCTATAGTGGAGAGATTAATCAGCATCCCGTTGTGGTCACTCGCTCTGGTATTGGTAAAGTTGCCGCAGCGATCGCCACCACCGTATTATTGCAGCGCTACCAGCCCAGCCAAGTGATTAATACTGGTTCTGCTGGCGGCTTCGATCCCAAGCTAAAAGTGGGTGATGTAGTCATTTCTGAGGAGCTGCGTTACCACGATGTTGACCTCACCGCATTTAACTACGAAATGGGTCAACTACCAGCCAACCCCGCCGCCTATAAGGCCGATAGCAAGTTAATTGAGCTTGCCGAGCAGGCCGCTCAACAACTATCGGGGCATCAAATCGTCCGAGGTTTAATTTGTACTGGTGATATTTTCATGGCCGACCCAGAGCGAGTAGCAAAAGCCCGCGCTGACTTCCCCAATATGATGGCGGTGGAAATGGAAGGAGCGGCAATCGCTCAGGTTTGCCATTTAGCCAAAGTGCCCTTTGTTGTGATCCGTGCTTTATCGGATATTGCTGGTAAAGAATCACCCGCGTCTTTTGATGAATTTTTAGAAACCGCAGCCAAGCACTCTACCGCCCTTGTGCTAGCGATGTTGCAACAGCTGCAACGCTAATGGATGAAAGCTCTTGGCTTTGGTTCAGCCTTAGCATCCCTTTACTCGGCATTGCCTTAGAGCGACTGATCAGCGGCCAGCTGTTCAAGCAACCCTTGTTGGTTGTTGGTCGCTTAGCCGAGCTGTTAGCGCAAAAAGTCAATCGGAGCAGTAATGGAACCAGACAACAGCGTCTAGCTGGCAGCATGGCCTTGTTTACCCTAGTGCTACCTTTAGCCATAGGCTTAGTTCTGTTTAATCAACTGAATCCCTTAACAATGCTGGTTGACCCCTTGTTATTACTGTGTTTATTGCAATGGCAACAACCAATGCACAGCTATCACAAAATCACTTTGCTGATCAATAGGCAGCAGCATCAGCAAGCCCGCAGCTTACTTCGCCCTTGGGTACTGCGCGATTGTGAAGAGCTTTCGGCAGTGGGGGTAGCCAAAGCCAGCGCCGAGATGCTGCTTCTCCGCTTAGCTAGCAATTGGTTTGGGGTGATTTTTTGGTTTATGGTCGGCGGTATCGTTCCAGCCTTAAGCTATCGCTTAGTCTGCGAGTTACATCAAACTTGGAACCCCAAGCTAGTGCAATATCGACAATTTGGTCGCACTGCGAGCATTCTTTATCAAACCTTTAGCTGGCTCCCCTTCCGCATACTCAGTTTAATTTTTTGCTGCTATGGTCATTACGGACGCAACTTCACAGCAGGTAAGCAAGGATTTCGCTGGCCCTACAGCAGCAGCGGTCAATTGCTCGGCGTCGCCGCGTCTAGTCTACAAAGTGAGCTTGGAGGGCCTCGCCTTTATCAACAAAAAAAAGTTGAACAAGCTAGATTTGGCCCTAGTAAACATTATCCCAAAGCCGCTGAATTAGACCGACTAGCCTTAAAACTGAATATGAGTGCTTTGTTATTTTTATTGTTACTCAGCCCAATCTATGTGGCGCGTATTGTCTACTTATAGAGGAATTTGGCTGCTCATTGCAGGACTTTGCTTCAGTTTTAACAGCGTCGCGGTAAGCAAACCACAACGTATTATATCCTTAGCCCCTCACTTGACCGAACTGGTGTATTCCTTAGGTGCTGGCAATCGTCTGATTGCCACCGTAGATTACGCCGACTACCCTAAGGCGGCGAAATCTCTACCGCGAATAGGTAACTACCAATACATTAGTTTAGAGAGCATTTTGGCCTTGCAGCCCGATTTAGTGTTGGTATGGCAACAGGGGAATCAAAAAGGTCTCGCTCAGAAATTAGCGGCACTCAATATTGCTGTCTACGTATCGGCTCCCAAAACACTGCTGCAACTACCACAAGAAATATTACAATTGGGGCGAGCCCTTGGAGAGCCGCAGCAAGGTCTGCGACTCAGTCAACAAAGCCAACAAATTCTGAAGCAACTTCAACAACGCTACCAAACTCGGCCCAAGGTCAGTGTCTTTTATCAACTATGGCACAATCCACTACGCAGTATTTCAGCCAAGAGTTGGATTAACGATGGGATCCGCCTATGCGGCGGTGAGAATATTATGGCCGAAGCGCCAGCACCTTATCCCTTATTATCTGAAGAGTTGGTATTGGCCGCCAATCCACAGGCAATCATTGTGGCTCAGTGGGCATTCAATCACTTCTGGAATAAATGGCCGCAACTACAAGCAGTACAGCAGCAAACCATCTATCATTTAGATCCCGATAAAGCACATCGGCTAACACTACGCACTCTCGAAAGCTTAACTGAGCTATGTGATGTTCTAGAAAAAACTCGAAAAAAAAACCACTCAGATAACTGAGTGGGACGAGAGCATATACGAGTGAAGAAAAATCTTCAGATGAACTAATGAAAGTCTTGTGCCAGCTTTACCTGAACAATAAGTATAAACAAAACTTCAACACAGATAGCCTACAATAAGCATCCTGTTAGCGATTTATTTCACCAATAACTCAACTTTCCCTCAGTATACCAATCATTATCCTGAGCGCTTAACGACCACAACATTATGTTTATAAATCGAAGCGAAAACGCTTGCACCACCTTTTGTCAACTTGCGCCAAATTGGGTCTTAGCTTCAATTTATTATGGATAAATCGCCAGCAAACGCACTGAATCTGGCATTCTGACTGGCATCTAGCTACAATCGGCCTAATCTCTTGTTTGTATGTTGGAAGTAGATTGGCAAGCTTATTACCAAAACGTCATAGACGGCTCTTATTGATTGCGCTGATTGTAGTGCTGGCCGCACTGCTCTTTCCCAGCGACCCTCCCGTCTCAGCAGAACAATCACGCCAACCCATCGATTTATCTGCTCCGGTAGCTCAAATCAGTTTGCCTTCAAATGAGACCTCAGAGCCAGCCAGCAGTGATTTAAACAACTCACAAGATCTTCACGTGAAAGCCAATAGCAGTCAATCGACCACTAACCAAGCGCACTTACAACAAGCGAGCTCAGCGGCTCCACAGGCAAGCCCTTCGTTGCAGTCAAAACCAATCAGCGCCTTAACTCTCAATGCGACTGAAAACGCCTCAAAGGAAAGTCTAAAAGCAAGCGAAGTGCAACAACGGCTCAGCCAATTCGATACCAAACAGCCACTACAACGTGGTGTTCGTTACCGTTTAGACTTAGCAATCGAGAGCAGCCAACTCAAGCCCGAAGAAGAACATTTTTATACCCTAAAACGACAAACTGTAAAATCTGGCGATAGTATGGCGTTGTTATTCTCTCGTGTTGGACTCAGCGCAAAGAGCCTCTATCAAATCGATCAGTTAGGCGGCGAAGCACATCAACTGCGAACCCTGCATCCTGGCGATAAACTAGATTTTTACTTAGATGAAAATGACCAGTTAATAGAATTACGTTATCCACGCTCAAAATACCAAACCTTAATTATTGAGCGTGATGAACAGCAACAATTTCAGGCCAGAGTGGAAACAAAAGCGCTAGAAATTAGAACCAATTTTGCGCGAGGCAACATTACATCAAGTTTTTGGAATGCCGGGATTAGCGCACAACTCAGTCAGGGACAAATCATGGCTTTAGCGGCCATTTTTGGTTGGGACATCGATTTTGCTCTCGACATTCGCAGCAACGACAGCTTTATGGTGTTGTTTGAAGAATACTATGTTGACGGACAGTATGCTGGCAATGGCAATATTATTGCCGCTGAATTTATTAATCAGGGCGAAGTATTTAGAGCGGTTCGCAACGACGATGATGATAACTACTATTCACCAGAAGGGCGCCCCATGCGCAAGGCCTTCTTACGCGCGCCGGTCAATTTTAAATATATCAGCTCCAATTTCAATCCTCGCCGCTTACATCCGGTGACAGGAAAGGTTCGTCCACACAATGGGATCGATTATGCGGCGAAACCGGGTACGCCAGTTCAGGCTGCAGGCGATGGCCGGGTGATAAAATCAGGATACAATCAATACAATGGCAATTATGTGTTTATTCAACATAGCAGTGCCTATGTCACCAAATATTTGCACTTGAAAAAACGTTATGTAAAAACTGGACAACGAATTAAACAAGGGAAAATAATTGGTACGGTAGGCGCTACCGGTCGTGTTACCGGGCCACATTTACATTATGAGTTTTTGGTTCACGGTGTACATAAAAACCCTCGAACGGTGAAACTACCGACGTCTACGCCACTTAAGGGTGATAAGAAAAAACGCTTCTTGCCTACGGCTAAGTCACGGATTGCCCAACTCGATAATACCAAACGTGTATTATTGGCCATGAATTAAGCGATTCACATGAGCGAAATTTATCTTGGTTTAATGTCTGGCACCAGCATGGATGGGGTCGATGCGGTGTTGGTTGACTTCGCAAAACAGCCACCATGTTTATTAGCCCACTACCAGCAGGCCATTCCTAACACTTTATTGACCCAACTGCACCGCTTATGTAGTCCGGCAACGAATGAATTAACAGCAATGGCACAAGCCAGTGTGGTAATGGGGAAACTGTTTGCAAACGCCGCAAACCAAGTGGTAGCACAAGCTCGACTTGAGCCCACCCAAATAAAAGCAATTGGAAGCCATGGGCAAACCATTCGTCACTTTCCTGAACTCGGATTTAGCTTGCAAATCGGAAGCCCCAGTCACATTGCGGTCGCAACGGGTATTGATGTGATTGCCGACTTTCGCAATAAAGATATGGCTTTAGGGGGCCAAGGCGCTCCTCTGGTACCAGCGTTCCATCAAGCCATTTTTAGTGACCCCAGCGAGGCGCGATTTATTTTAAACATCGGTGGTATTGCGAATATCACTAGCCTGATCGCTAACCAAACGCTACTCGGTTACGACACGGGGCCCGGCAATACCTTACTTGACCAGCATTTTCAACGCCACCACCCAAAAGGCTTAGCCTATGACGACCATGGTCATTGGGGGCGTAGTGGCCAGCCAAATCCCGGATTATTGACCTGTTTGCTCAGTGATAACTATTTCTGCCTACCCGCCCCCAAAAGTACAGGGCGAGAGTACTTTCATTTAGCTTGGCTAGATACCCATCTCCAACAAGCCCGATTCGCTAAAATCAAACCTGCAGACGTGCAATGCACCTTGTACCACCTTACCGCTCAAAGCATTGCTCAGTCACTGAACAAGCATGATAAGGGTTGTGTTTATGTCTGTGGCGGCGGCGATAACAACCCATTTTTACTGGAATTACTAGCCAAGGCCCTTCCCAACTTACGACTCAGTCGAACCTCAGAACTGGGGATCCCAGAACAAGCGCTAGAAGCGATGGCATTTGCCTGGCTAGCTCGCTGCTTCATCGAACAACAAGCAGGCAATGCGAGTTCGGTCACCGGAGCAAGCAGAGCAGCAATTTTGGGGGCACTATATCCTGCAAAGTAAGAGACCAATCTTGCGAATTAAGAGCCGAAGTAAAGCGTCAAACGACAGCCTCGAGTAAAAAGTGCCAAACCAGATACTATAAACTTGCCTGAGGGCAACAACTGAATGGCGCGTCATCCCGCCAGTAAAACGACTAGCGAGTTTCGGAGAGTTGCGTCACCGTATTCGAAACATTCTCTGCTCCCTTATAAATTTCATCCATTACCGTTGAAACTTCAGAGATTTTATCCATACCTTCGGCTGAAATAGCCGCAACTTCCTCCATGGCTTTGGTGACACTACTGGTCAATTTCTGGTTTTCTGATACCACTTCGGCAATCTCAGAAGTAGATTGACTGGTTCTGGAAGCTAATGAGCGCACCTCATCCGCAACCACTGCAAATCCGCGCCCCTGTTCACCAGCTCTGGCCGCTTCAATCGCCGCATTCAGGGCCAGTAAGTTGGTTTGCTCGGCGATACTTTTAATCGTTGAAACAATCGCCTCAATACTCTGGGACTTAATATTCAATTCTTGTACTCGCCCAGAAGTTTGCTTGACTTGATCAGCAATACCGCCAGAAAGCCGAACCGAGTCTTGTAAAAGCTCAGAGCCTTGTTTGGCGATTTGTGCGGTTTCGATAGAAGTACTCAATGCAATTTCAGAGGCTTCTGCCACGGCTAAGTTTCTCGCGACTTGCGCAGAAATGTCGGTCGCAAATTTAATGACCCGAGTCACCTTGCCTTCACGGTTAATAATCGGATTATAAGTTGCCTCCAGCCAAACATCCTCGCCATAGCTGGTCTTTCGTAAAAACCGCCCAGACTTAAATTCTCCCTTGGCAAGATCGGCCCAAAAATTTGGGTTTTCCTGGTAAAAAAGCTCATCGCAGAACATCTTATGTTTCTGTCCTTTAATTTGCTCCTGACTGTATTTGACCGTGGCTAAAAAATTATCATTAGCACGCAATATATTTCCCTGAGGATCAAACTCAATGATCGCTAAAGACCGTTCCAAAGCCTGCATAATGTTGTTTTTACTCTCTAACTCTAAATACTCTCGCGTCACATCATTGGCGATTTTCATAACTTTGAAAATCGAGCCATTCTTTTTAACTGGAAAATAGCTTGCCTGAAGCCAAACGGTGTGACCATTTTTAGCCACTCGCTCAAAAGTCCCTTGATGCGCAACTCCCTTGCTCAGCTCGGGCCAAAAACTGCGATACTCATGACTAGCGACATATGCTGACTTACAAAACATCGAATGGTGTTGACCAACTATCTCATCAAGTTGATAGCCCATCGTCTTTAAGAATAAAGGATTGGCATCGAGTATCTTTCCATCTGTCGAAAATTCGATGGTGGCAACACTGGCTTTAATCGAAGACACTATCCCCTCTAGTTCGCTCATCATTTCAATATTTTTGGCTAATTCTGCTTTCAATTTGGTTGCGAACATAGGTTCCCCTTTACGATGGCAATAAGCTTTCTCAACATACTATTGCGGTATGAAATCAATGTGGTACCACTAGAATATAGAACGGTGTTCACCATAGAGCGAATTAAATATCTTGAACATAACACACATTTTTAAATACTGTTATATCGCACCACCTAATCACGTATATTCCGCTGTACTCGATCATAAGAGCCTGTTTCTTTTGATTTTATTGAGTCAACTATAAACTAATGGCATACTGACAAAATGTACAAAAATCTTAAACTCATGTAATTAGCTGTTTTAAAGGATTAAAGTCACAGCAAATGAAGATTGTTCAACATAAAATATCCCTTCAATTATTACTCTGCTTGCTGTTGATTTTCTGTGCGATGAGTGAGGCCGACGATCATATTCCCACCGCACCAAAACCAAACTGGGTGAGCGAGACCGCTCTCCCTGATCCCGAGCTTATTCAAAATAATCAAATTCAAAATGGTGTCTATTACTTATTAGCGGATACTCAGCTCAAGGTTGAAGAGCAACAATCACAGTTCTACTATCACTATGCTGATTACATCGTGAATCAAACAGGGGTCGAAAATAACTCCCAAATCAATATCGACTTTGACCCTAGCTACCAACAATTGCGCTTGCATTCGGTCCAAGTGATTAGAGACCTGCAGCCCATCAATAAACGCAACTCGGCACTTATCAAGCTGCTCCAACGTGAAGAAGAATTGGAAAAACTGGTCTATCAGGGGGAAATGACACTTAATATCATTCTCGATGATATTCGCGTCGGCGATATTATCGAATACAGTTACAGTATCCAGGGCATGAATCCAGCCTACCAAAATATTTTTGCCTATCAACGCTTACTCAATTGGTCGGTTCCTTTGGCTAAATTTTCGTTACGGATCCTATGGAACAAAGCCACACCACTTTACTACCAGTTACAAAATACTGAGCAAGAGGTCATCCAAAATCAAACAGTTCATGGGACAGAATACCTGATCCAAAAAAATTGGATTAAAGCGCTAAAAATTGAGGACAATACACCGATTGGCTTCGATCCCAGAGCAAAGGTCTATTTTAGTGAGCTTCAGTCTTGGGCGGAAGTCGCTCGTTGGAGTGAACCATTCTACCGAGATGCGATGATCGCCGACCAACACATCAAAAACTTAGTCAGCGATATTCAAACACAGCATCACGATCGAGAAGCACAAATTTCAGCCGCATTACGTTTCGTTCAAGATGAAATTCGCTACTTTGCCATCGAGCTCAACCAAAACTCACACATTCCCACCCCTGCTTTCGAAACGCTGCGTAATCGCTACGGCGACTGTAAAGACAAAACCGTATTATTACTCACACTCTTCAAAGAATTAGGATTTAAGGCTTATCCGGCGCTAGTAAATACCGAAGACAAATTGGATAGCATCTTGCCAAACGTTCAGGCCTTTGATCATGTGATTACCTATCTTGAATATAAAGGACGGCGTTATTGGCTCGATCCCACCCGTAATTTTCAACATGGTCACATCGATAATATTTACCAAGCCGATTTTGGCGAGGCCTTGGTGCTATTAAAAGACCACCAGCAATTAACGCAGATGCAAGTCTCTGAGGCCAAGCATGGCATTTTGGTTCACGACCACTTTATCCTTGCCGATGAAGGCCCAAGCCAGTTCTTATCAACAACCCAAGATATCGGTAAAGATGCCGAAAGACAGCGCCAGCGTTTAGCCGAAAATAGTCTCGAGCAAATCCAGCAAGATTATTTAAAGTTTTTTCAGGGGTATTACCCAAAAACATCAGTATCACAAGCCATTCGATATACGGATGACACCGAACTGAATATATTGCGCAGCGACGAGCAATACCAAATTGAAAACTTTTGGCAAAACGACTCCGAACAACAGCGCACTCAAGCCGATTTTTATGCGAATTTAGTGAGTTCCTCGCTTCAGGTTCCCGATGATTTAAGCCGGATTGACCCGCTTTATCTCAGTTATCCGCATCGCGTAGAACAAACCATTGATATCGATTTAACAGACGGCGACTGGAATTTTGATAATGAGAGCTTTGTTGAAGACAATCCATTTTTTCACTTCAGTCATCAGGTTAAATTCGATAAAGCGAAACAACAGCTAAGTTTAATCTATCAATATCAAAGTAAACTGGATCATATATCACCAGAAGATTACTCAGCTTATCGTAAGGCTATCCAAAAAACCCAAGACCACCTCAGCTATAGCATCATTCAAAGTCATTCATCAGCAGCTGATGGTAATCCGACGCTCGCTTGGCTGATGCAGTATCTAACAGCTACCACCGTACTTATGGTATATGGTGCGCTCTATTTACTGGTGATGTTATTATGGCTCATGGATCGTAAGCACACTGCCGACCAGACTGAAGCGCTGTTCTTTCCAGTCTCGATAGTAAAGCTAGCCCTGATGTGGGTACTGAGCTTTGGCTTATACGCCGTATATTGGTTTTATCAGAACTTTCAATATATAAAACAGCAAGAACAAAACGCTTCAATGCCTTGGGCCAGAGCCTGTTTCAGTATTTTTTGGTATTATCCACTATGGCGTAAACTCAAAACTGATAATGAGCAACGTTTTACTCAAAGCCACTTACCCAACAAATGGCTTGCAATATTGCTTGCTTTGATTTATTCAGCAAGTGGATTCATCATTAATACAGACTATTGGCAACTCCTTTCATTATTACTTAGTGTTGCCCTCGTGATTCCTTTAGCAAACTATATTTTATTTATTAATGGCCCAGATTCAGCAGCCATGTTGAGAAACTCAAAGTGGCGTTTCCGCCACTATTTATTGACGATATTAACGGCCCCATTATTTATGTTTCAAGTAAGTTCATCATTTGGAGTCATTCCAAGTGATACCGTTGTGAAAGGTACATGGCTGCTAGACCACGATATAAAAACCATGCAGCGTCAGGGCATTATTAAACCCGGAGATCAAATAGATTACTTTTATAGTGATGCTTTATTCTTTGTGGGAAATGATGGAAATGGCTTCACCCAGCGCCATGTGTTCTCCTATTGGAAGGACGATGAGCAACGAATAAACAAACAGCTAGCATCCTATAGCGAGATCCGACAGATTAAAGTTGATTGGGCAAAAACCGTCAACAAAAACTCGACCGTGACGGTCATTCGAAAAGACGGTAGCGAGTTTATACTTTACGTTTCCAATGTTGACCATAAGGATCAACAGTTTGTTACAGCACTAAAAAAACACTGGCAAGCCAGTCCTTAAATCAATGCTTCGCATAAGGATAGATACCCTTGAGTGCGACTTGAAGTATCCGCCATAAGGCTATCAACGCCAATCAAGCTATTCGAGCCCACCACGACTCAGCAAGACATGAGCCTTTCTCGATGATGGGCCTAGTGCTCGGCCCTTGGCTTTGCCGTCTCAAGCGACCAAGCCAAGTTTTGAACACAAGCGAACTTGATTTACTAATGAAAGAAAGACAACTCTTTTTTCTGCGATTCAGCCAGCTGCGCTAACTCTTCCGATGCTTGTAAAGTCTGACTCACCGCTGCAACATTTTGATTCACGGAGTCAAAAGCTTGTGTCGTAATCTTCGAAATGTCTTCCGTCACCATGAATTGCTGCTGTGAAGATTCGGCCACCAAGCTATTGATGTCCAAAATAGATGTGACCGCTGTCGAAATATCTTCAAAAGATGCTTTGATCTGGTCGGCCAAAGTTACTGAGCCTTCAATCAACTCTACATTCCCAATCATATGCTGATTTGCTTTATCCGATTGAGATTGCAGTTTTTCGATAATCTCTTGAATTTTGACTGTCGATGATTGAGTTTTCGATGCCAAGTTTCTCACTTCATCGGCAACCACCGCAAAACCACGTCCTTGTTCACCAGCGCGAGCAGCTTCAATCGCGGCATTGAGCGCCAGAAGGTTAGTTTGCTCCGAAATACTGGTAATCACTTCAGTGACCGAGCCAATTTCAATAGCAAACTGCCTGAGTTCTTCCACAATAGTGGCAGCCTCTGTTACCGAGTGATGAATTTGATCCGTAAGACGAATATTTTCTTCTAAAACCAACTGCCCACTGGACACATTCGCTTGAGCTTTTTCGGCATCTTGTTCCGCTAAACCCGCCTTACTGCTCACTTCTTGAGAGGTTGATGACAACTCATTAATCGCAGTTGAGATTTGTTCGACTTGTATCAACTCTTGATTGGCATTGTTCTGAGTCTCATTCATAACCACATTCAACTCTTGAGATGCCGAAGAAACACTTTCAGAAATGCTTCGAGAGTTATTAACCAACTCATTCAGTTGTCTGGATAAATTCACCAATGAAAGATAGATCCCTGTCTCTTGACCCGTCACCTTTAGATTTTGACTTAAATGTCCCTTCGACATACTTTCCATTAAAGCTGCAATGTCATCGGGAGCGCCGCCAACCGGCTTAATCACCAGCTTATTCAAGGCCACTAATAAAACTAAAATAGCAATAATCAGACAAAACAAACCGATAACAATAGATGTCCATAACTGCTCATCTGCACTCTCATGAATTTGATCATTACGAATGTAAGTAATAAAGTTCATATTCGCCTGTTCAAGTTTTCCCCAAAAAGCAGTGAAGGCGACCATTTCGCCATTCACTTCGCTTTCGTAAGATAACTTCGGTGACTCTGGGCTAAACTGTTTATATAGAGGGCGCTTGGTAAAGATATTTTTGCCGACAAAATCTGGATAGGCGGATAGCAAAATAGTGCCATCGGCGGTGTATAAAACCATATCTTTACGGTTCGCAATATCTTCAAGTATTGAAGCCAAATATACATTCGCCACCACGGCTGCTGAATCGCTGAGCTTATAAGCAATCGCGACAACCGTATTACCACTTTCTTTCGACTCAAAAGGAGGCGAGACAAAAAAGCTTTCTCCTTGTTTGAACAAGGCCGTGTAAAATGCACGGTTCAAATCCTTCACATTAAAACTAAGCTTTTTACCAGTTTCAAAATACACTTCACCATCTCTGTTAAATACCGCAACACCATCGCCTATCTTGCCCATCGAACGACGTAATGCCTTCAGCTCAGTGACCAATTTTTCAGATAGGCCTGCGTCGGAAAAATCCTTAGGAGCAACTTGAATCGAAGATAACATCTGCTTATAAGCTTTGAGTTTTTCATTCAATTTAGTCTCAACAGTGATCGTTCTTTCACGAAGTAATTCTTCATGTAAATAAATACTTTCTGT
The DNA here is from genome assembly GCF_050870855.2 of Agarivorans sp. QJM3NY_30. Taxonomy (GTDB): domain Bacteria; phylum Pseudomonadota; class Gammaproteobacteria; order Enterobacterales; family Celerinatantimonadaceae; genus Agarivorans. The sequence continues at coordinate 3,944,295 of NZ_CP194038.2, forward strand.
TCTGAAAGAATTAAAACTTAGACTCGATAGCAGCACTACGATGATGAGGATAATGGCACTGAGCGTGCCAACAATTTGAAGTTTAAATTTGTTCATATAAGCTCTCTATGTATCACTTCACAAATCAGAAAACAGTCAATATCTCGACCTAACTTGGCCGGGATGAATATATGACTTAGATGGGAGATAGAAATAAAAGATTAATTATTGTAGCACTTCTGCTTACCCTCTCGTTTATCGTTTATATATATATTAGATGATTTTTAAGGGCTTAGAAGCAAAACCTTTAATAAATTTCTCTCAATGAAGGCAGAGGGAAGTCATTTACTTTTCCGGTGTGATTTTTTTGTGAATAAGCAAAATACCTAGAATAAGACAAATGCCATATATTAGACCGCTAGAATATATATTCTAGATTAAAACACTATTCCATATGGCAGCTGCAGAGGATTTAAACTTTGCATAGAGTTGACTACAGTGTTCAATTCCAGAAAGAACAATATTTTACAATACAAAATCGCATTCAATAGACCAGTGCCGTTATTTGAGTCCGATATATTCTCGACTCATTTAAAAATAGCATTTAGTAAATACCGCTCCACCAATTGATAAAAACTAATTGAAGGGAGCTGTCTCGAATAACTGACACCTATCGATGTGAAACCGCTACTAGCCATTTAGAGCTATTTTTATGCGCACCTGAATGCCAGCATATACAAATAATTTTAGCGCATCGCAACGAATACCAAGCCTAATGCAGCGATGGTTCGATTCGAATAAGTCCCCACAGGCGCATCATCGATGCGAATAAACCACCCTCAGATTTACTCGAAGGGTTACTGAGAGTTCTCTGTTCACGCAGCGACAAGAAAACGCTTGGGAATAAGTATTGGTATCTGGCTTCTGCTAAGAATATAAGCCTAGCGGAAAACACTCTTCGACAAGGTATAGCTGTCGATCTGGTTTAAGCATCAGAGCGAGATAAATCTTAGCGCTTGATTGGAGCTTGACGGCCATCTAAGCATTGGCCAGTTGCTTTTTTATATCACCGACATAATGCGTGAGGAATCAAAAGCATTAATCGCTAGCTTTGCTGCTTCATCTAAAATAGCCTGCAACACTCACCTCTTGTTGACCATTGCTCCCCCAGTTGAACTGAACTAAGTGGTCGATTGCCAGACCAGCCTTGAGAGTTGTTTACAATGATTATCCCGATCACAAACAACCCGATACTGCATTCTCGGAGGGAACAGGGTCGTGCGCGGCAAATAGCAGTGCTTACTTATGCCTTCAAGCGGATGAACGATGGCATAAGGTAGATGTCACAGTGTACACTGATGACTTAAGCTAGTTAACTGACTCATCTAAGCCCCATACGTTATTTTTAAACATGTAATTAAATTTTTATAGGCACAACCTGCGGATGTATTTAAATCTAATTGGCTGGTATTTTTAAAGCTTTGCTTAGCGATAATAATATAAAAACAATTCTATATACAAAAGTAGATTTCCGCAACACAAATCAGGCAAAAACCCATTAAAAATAGACACTTATATAATGCCGTTTTCTAAAGTAGAACTGCATGTATTAGTTGTGGTTCATATATATAACCAAACAACTAATACAATATTATCCTTGTACAAGCCAATTTAAACTCACAAATCATCAGGAACAATAATTATTCTATGATTCCTTCCTGTCATAAAGCTAACAAATACAAATCATCAATTAAATAAACGATTCAGTGACCAAGAGAGCACCGTCAAGTCAATAACGAGTCCCTCTCCCACAAACTGTACTTCCCCCTTGAACTATCAAAAGAATAATCGAATTTGCAAAAAGCGAATACCTAGTTTGCATTTCGAGAAATGTATTCTATTTCAATAAGAACTAAGCGATAAGTAATTGAAAAATAAAAATATAATAAAACTGGCATGAAACTGGATTACTCGGTAATCAACAGCACCTAAAACCACCAACGCTAGCGCGATCCAGTCAAGGTATCAAATTTTCACAAAATACTCATGCAATTCACACTCTGTTCAAGCATTCTAACAACAGTATTCACTTCATTAGCCAGCCAGGCAGGCGTTATCTACAGTATCGAAAAACCAGGCATTCAAAGCTCTCAAGTGAGCGGATTAACCCTCACCGAAGATTTTGACCTACTATCGAACAACAGCCTAGCCAAGGGTTACCAAGCCGATTTTGGCTATTACTCGGTAAATAAAGGCACCGCGAAGATCCACAAATTTGGGGTTTATGGGGGGGCATTTGGCGAAGGGAAATACCTATTTATTCCGAATAACAGCGCTGTAAAATTAAGTTTTGACCAAGCCGTCGGGTATTTTGGTTTTTGGTGGAGCGCAGGTGATAGTGGTAATCAATTGCGTATTACCACCAAGTCTGAAAACTTAATGTTTGCCACTCACCAAATTTTAGATGCAGCCGTATTGGAACCCGAGCACTACGGCAGCCCAACGAGAGTGAGCGGAAATAAACGCGAGCCTTATGGCTATGTCAATTTATTTGCAGAAACAGAGGCTGATAAAATAGTCTCAATCGAGTTCTTTGGCCGAAACTTCGAAACCGATAATCACACAACCAGCATCCAGCGCGAGCGCATTACTGGTTTAACATTAGCGGCGGTCAGCGTACCTGAGCCCAAAAGCAGCTGGTTAATCGGCTTGGGGTTGTTACTATTGATGATTCGTCAGACTAGGTGCAGGCAGCGAACTGAACACGCTCGATAGAGCCTTTGGGCTCTGATACCTAAAGGATAATCCGAACAGTGCTGGCGGTTCGGTCACTGCGCATTCTCCATAAACTAATTCTTATTTATAAATGTAAAAACGGTGCTAAACCTTTGCTTAGCACCGTTTGACAAGAACATCGTGTAAATATTAGCGTGAAAACCGCCGACTATTTCACCATATCTTTAATATATTGACCCAATTCAGAGTGGTGCATAATTCGAGAAACCGGAATGATTTCTTTTAACGGTCCCCACGCAAAAACATTGACCGGAGTATGAGTATGCGTGCCCGTACCCCAAACCGTATTTTGGCCCGTCGCATGTTGGCGCGCTAATACGTTACCGCGGTCGTTATAAGGGAAGAACGCGTCGAAGTCATTAATAGCAGGCACATCATTCGCAGATAAGTAGCTATGCATTTTTTTATAGTATGGATTTGGCTTGGTTGCCATCACATGAGCTGCTTGCTCAGAGGTAATCGAAAAATCACTATTTGCGTTCACAATTTCAGCTAAATGATCTGGAGTTTGTTGCGCTTTATCCAATTTGTCGAACTGAGCAAGCATATCTGCATAACTCATTTTCTGATTATACAAACCGTCTAAAATATCAAACTTACCAAAGTTGAAGTTAGGCGCATAATCGCGTTTTTGAAATGCTTCGCCAGTACGTTTTTCTGGTTTTGGTAAGTCATTTGAAGAATAGCTGAAACCGAACGAACCTGTTTCGTGGTCTGCGGTCACAATGATCAAGGTATCTTCACGACCTTTCGCCCACTCATAAACTGAATTGACCGCTTCATCGAATTTGATCATTTCATGTAACATCGTGCCAGCATCGTTACTATGTCCAGCCCAATCAATTTGCCCCCCTTCCACCATAAGGAAAAAGCCGTCCTGATCTTTAGCCAATACCTCCAGAGCTTTGTCTGTCATCTCTTTCAATGTTGGTTGAGTGCGTTTCGGATCATTTTTAGTATGGCTATAAGCAATGCCGTCATTCATCCCCGAATAAGAAAACAAACCTAATAATTTGTCACCTGACGCATTTGCCAACATATTTTTATTAAATGCCAAACTGTAGCCTTGGGTTTGCGCTTCATTCAGCAAATTGCGCTCATCCTTACGCTTAGACTTAAGCTTCACATCGCCCTGAGTCAATAACTCAAGCGCCTTATAAGTCTCCCCTTTATCATTGGTAGATTTAGGGATCCAATGACGAATACCACCAGACAGCATCACATCGGCACCAGTTGCCAACATATCAGACGCAATCTCATTTTCTAAAGAACGATGCGGTTCATGGGCAGCAAAGGCTGCAGGAGTCGCGTGGGTGAGACGGGTGTCAGAAACCAGTCCGGTGGCTTTGCCCATCCGTTTGGCTTTTTCCAGCACCGTTTCTACATGATCGCCATTTGAGTTAATTCCGATCACCTCAGAGGCGGTATATACCCCGGTCGCTAACATCGTTGCAGAACATGCAGAGTCAACAACGATGGCCTCCTCTGGATTAGTTAACGAAGAACCGATCACGCCTTCCTGGGCCAGCTTATACAATGCAGTGGTTTCACCGCGATAGATAGAATGCGGTGCATTGTTCGCGTATAGCTCTAATAACCCGACTTGCTGCGGGCCCATGCCATCACCAATCATTAAAATGACGTTCTTAATTTCTGCCGATAAAACAGAAAAAGAAAACATCGAGGTGGCTGCGGCGAAAACGAGGGGTTTAACGATCTGCTTCATTTCATGTTCCTTATGTATAAATGCGGCGGTAGTTAAACAAGGTTGTTTGACAGTTTTATGACAAAAGGTGATTTGTTTGACGACTCAAACATAATAATCACGCTAAATACGCCCCCTTAATCTCGTATAACGTTGCCGCAGAGCAATCAAGCGCCTTTGCCAAAAATGAAATGAACCACTGGTTAATGAAAAAAGCACATCTTAACTCTCAAGCCGCAGGCGGATTGAATAACCAGAAAAATCACTTAGCCAAGCGCAATGATGAACATCATTTAAGCAAACAAATGCTAACTAAAAGTCGACCATGATTAGGCAATATCTCGCTTAGTTGATATAAATCGAAGGCAATATTCGATCTCGCAATCGACCATTTAGCTTCGAGAAATGTGATGCCCTTGTACTGCTCCAGCTCGCCAAAAATAAAAAACTCATAGCGTCATACGCTATGAGTTTGGTTTTCTTAATCGACCTTAATCGACCTTAACCAACATATCGAAAAATAAAGTCACCACAAATCAGTACTGTGACTTACGCTTTCGCGAACCAGCCAAAGTCGATTTTACCATTCGACCAAAATCTCGGTCATTGGCACGACGCTGGGCGATACTGGCAGCATTAAACTGTTGTTCTCGCATCAGTTTTCGATAGTTACTTAAACGACGCTCAGAAAACTGGCCTTGTTCTATCGCCAAACGTACTTTACAACCAGGCTCACGCTCGTGCTGACAATCTGCAAATTTACATTGGGCGGCCAATTCAACGATATCATTAAAGGTAGCCTTTACGCCCTCTTCGCAATCACTCAACTGCAGTTCACGCATGCCAGGCGTGTCGAGTAATAGGCCGCCTCGCCGCATGATATGCATCGATCGCGCAGTGGTGGTATGCCGCCCCTTACTATCGTTTTCTCGAATGCTAGCCGTAAGACTCGTAGGTTCGCCTAACAAAGTATTAATTAAGGTCGACTTACCCACACCAGACGAGCCCATAAAAGCCACTGTTTGCCCTTCGCCACAGTAACTTTCTAGCTGGCTAACTTGCTGTGCATCCAAGGCATTCACCGCCTCTACAAGCAACATTGGATCCAGTTGTTGCACTTGTTCAATGTAGGATTCCGCTGACTCACATTGATCCACTTTAGTCAGCACCACAACTGGGGCAACCTTTACTTCATGAGCTAAGGCCAAATAGCGCTCAATACGACTGAGCTTAAAATCATAGTTCACTGAGCACACCAAAAACAATGTATCTACGTTCGCCGCAATCAGCTGTAACTCGGCGCGCGAACCGACCGCTTTACGACGAAACAGAGTCGTAGGTTCAAGTTGCCGAACAAACTGGCGTTGCTCGAGTAACAGCCAGTCTCCGACCGCCATTTTTGGCATATTCGGGGTAATCGCCAGCCTTTCCAGCCCCTGTTCAGAAGCAAGTAAATATTCGCTTCGATGTTGTTCAAATATTCGAGCAGGCCGAAATAAGCTGAGCTCGTCGAAATGAAGTTGTTGTTGAAAAAAAGGTTTCCATCCTAGTTGAGATAGAGAAAAAGAAGTGCCCATTGAGCTTACTCCAAACACATAATTTGTGAAATTTTAAGACGTAGTGAAACGCCCCGGAGATACGGGCTTTGACAAGAAATGACTTAAGCTAAATCCTGAGCCCGTTGAGTTTTAATTACAATCATCAGATGTCCTTTATGTGTGTTCAAATTGTCGCCAATCATAACAAAATACCAGTAAATTTACTCTAACAATGATGTTCATCACTCAATTCAAACATACTGCGTGTAACAAGCACCGCTGACTCTTGGGGCGGCAGATCCCTTAGGGCAGGTAAGCTGAATACTCACTTTTGTTCAACATTTAATTCGCAGTTAAAAATATTAAATAGTGCAAAATAGAGATATTTTAAGTAAAAAATATTGCGCTGAAGACTCGCCTGCAAGGCGCATGACGGTTCAGTTATTCGCCAAGTTGGGTTCTTGTTCGCCAGTGGATCTGGCCAATGCTCCGAAAACTTGCGCTTAATTGTGTTAGACTACGCTCCACGGTATCAAATGACTCGCATCCCCTCTCGCATCAACGAGCTCTCATTTTCAAGCCTCCTCGATTACCAATATAGCTCCACTAAGCTTGTGACGTTTATTGTTAGCATCCTGCTGACGCGCTCGCTCAAGCAAAGGAAATATTATGAAAACATCTTCAATAGGCGTAATAGGCACCTCTAAAAAGCAAGACGAACGACGCGTTCCAATCCACCCTGAGCATTTATCTCGACTCCCAGAAGCACTGCGTAAACAGCTAACCTTTGAAACTGGCTACGGAGAACGTTTTGGAATGTCCGATGCAGAACTTACCACGCAAGTAGCAGGGCTTGCCTCACGAGATGAGATACTCGAGACCATGGATACCACCATTATTGCAAAACCCACGCTTGCCGACTTTGAACAACTTCGAGAAGGCGGCACTCTTTGGGGTTACCCGCATTGCACTCAGCAACGAGCTATCACTCAAACCGCAATTAACCGCAAGCAAACCTTGATAGCCTTCGAAGATATGTACGTATGGGGCCCTCAAGGACAAGTCGGACGACATACTTTTTATAAGAATAACGAAATGGCGGGCTACTGCGCGGTGATTCATGCGCTGCAACTGAAAGGCATTGACGGACACTATGGTAATCAACGCAAAGTGATTATCTTCAGCTTTGGTGCGGTAAGTCGTGGTGCCATTTATGCACTTAAAGCACATGGCTTCAGAGATATTACCATTTGTATTCAACGTCCTGATCATGAAGTGCGCGAAGAAGTGCTTGATTGCCATTATGTTACTTTTAGAGAAGGAGCTGAGGGCGAAGCTCGAATGGTTATCATCGAGCACGATGGATCGGAAAGACCACTAGCAGAGCTGATTAGTGAATCAAGCATTATTATTAATGGCACTTATCAAGATACCCATCATCCAGTGCATTTTGTCACCGAGGCAGAAAAATCCTGCTTAAAAGACGGTAGCTTAATCATTGATGTGAGTTGTGACGATGGCATGGGATTTTATTTTGCTAAACCCACAACCTTTCAAGATCCCATATTTAGCGTTGAAAATGTTGATTATTACGCTGTAGACCATACGCCAAGCTATTTGTGGGAAAGCGCCTCTCGGTCTATTTCTGCCGCGCTTATCGTTCATCTCCCTGCGATCGCAGCGGGGCGCGCCAGTTGGCAAAACAGTGACACCATTCGCCGAGCAATCAATATTGATCGCGGAGTGATCCAAAAGGAAGAAATTTTAGCCTTTCAGCATCGCCAGCCAAGCTATCCACACGTCGCCATTACCGAGTGAAATCAAATTCAACAAGCACCAGCGAGAGTCCCCCTGAAAATGCAATACGCGGTGAACTCAAAGCCAGTAATAGCGCAATGGAGGAGCCCTTAGAAATAACAAAACCAAATGGTAAACTGGTCCTGTTATCTGGTCGGTAAGTTTCAAATAGCTTTATGCTGCGTTCCATGGTCTCGCCTTAAGATGAAGGCCTGTAAGCATGCACCTTGTTTAAAGCCATTTGAATTGATACTGCTCGCTCTGATATAGATGCGTAATCAAATAGAGGATGTCGATTAGCTTTATTCACAAAAGCGTTGTTTATAACTCTCATCCAACGCGCTAAACATGAATGAAAATCGCGAGCTTAAAATTAGATATAAAAAAAGCCGATGCGTTAGCATCGGCTTTTCATATTAAAGGTTTGCTCTGAAGCGATTAAAGCTTACCAGAACCTGCGTTTGCTTTCACATACTCAACCACTTCACTTGCTGGCATCGCTGGCGCGTCACCATAAAGAGTTGGTTTCCAACCGACATCTTTAGACAATTGTTTCTTCTTGCTGCTCACTTTATTTGCCTCAGCAATCACATCAATCATCTTGCCATTGAACATAGAGCCAGTATCGAATGCTACTTTGCCTTTCATGTTGCCAATTGCATTAGCGGCTGTACCGTTTGCGATTTCAAATACGTTGGCTTCTGAGTAGATAGCAGACTCTTTACCGGCACCCAAAGCTTGACGCAAAATGTTATGGTGCGGTTTGTTTTTCAAAGAACTTACGTGTCTTGCATAACGTGTATCACCAACACCATCACCAGATGCATCACCTACAAAGTAGTTATTGTATGAGTGAATTTTACCATAACGAACACGTGGCATACGTTGGCCAACATTATTGAAATAGTTGCTGTGTAACGTCACACGTAAGTGACCCGTATCAGCTTTTTTCTTATCACTATTACCAATCAAAAACGCTTTATCATGATCATGGAAGTAGCTATTTGAAATAGTTACAAAATCAGCTTGGTTAGTAATATCGATCAAACCATCATGGTGTTGAACTTTTTGGGTAATCTCATTCTGAGGGAATGGGTAAACCGGTGGGAACATTGAATCCGCACGGTCACCATCAGAGAAGGTACAGTGATCAACCCAAACGCGTTTACCGCCAGCGATAGAGATTAAATCATACTCTGAGTTCCAACGGCCACCTGAACACATTTGTGGGCCGGTTTTCACATCAACGTATTCTGCCTGACAGCCAGGGTAGCTTGAGTCAAGTTTAAAGCTATCGCCTGGATCCCAATCTGGGAAGTAGTCGAAGGCATCTTCAAAGGCTATGTTGCGAATGATGATGTTTTCAGAGCCTTTGCCAATATGTAGCATGCCTTTAACGATTTTGGCATCAGTGCCTAAACCAATAATGCTGGTATTCGATGGGATGTCGATAACGATTTGTTTTTTCTGATTTTTTTGCGAGGCAACACGCGCTTCTTCAAGAGGGCCGGTCAATTTTCTATTTGGACGCTTCTTGATCAGTGGCTTCACGTTCCAAACTGCTGGCGCGTAAGCATTTTTATAATCTTCAAAATTGTAAGGTGCAACTCGGTAATCTTCTTCAGTCAATTCCCGACCTTGATCATCAGATGACAAGTTGATGGTACCTTTGATTTTGAGGATTTTTGCATTGTCGCCAGCAGCTAACAACGCATCGACTAACGCTTTTCGACTGCTCACCGTATAAACATGTGCATCAGTCGCTTTCGCTCCACCTGTAACAGGACCTTCAGCAGCAGCCCAACCGTCATTGGCAGGCATAACCACTCTTGCCATATCCATAGTGGCTGCACTTGAATATCCAGTCATTAAACTGGCCGCCAAACATGACGCAGCTAGAATCGTTCTATTCATTTTATTCTCCGAATAATGTTGAAAATAAACATTTTCGGTTTCCTAACCGATGCCTATTTTCAAATAGAATTTTGATTTTTAGATATATAAAAAACATAAAAAGTTTGTTTCCCCCCTCATATACTCGTTTCATTTTTTTTGAAAAAAATAATTTGGGAACCCTCTATATCTACAAACAAACTAACAAGAAAAACAAAATAAAAATACTGTTTTATTTTTTTAAAATCTCGATTTTAGATTTAGCGCACAAAATATATTAGTTATCGACAATTTGCTTCTTGTAAGGTTCGAGACGCCTTTAATCCAGAATGAAAAGAAAGCCAGATTTGTATTCAAAATTTGTGATCTAGATTCTAAATTTTAACTATCCCCCCCCCCCCGTTAATACGCAGTAGTTAAAAGTATCAATAAACACTCACGACCAATGCGGTTTGCTAATTGTTAGCCTTCTATGGTCTACAAAAATAACCTTATTTGAGTCGATAGTAGGCGCGAGTAAGTCGATGTATAGAGCGATGGGCAAGTCGATAGAATTGATTTGAGACAGAGAGCGACTCGCTTAGCGATCACTCATCTCACACCGAGTAACATCCCCGCAGGAATTAAAAATAACTCGCGCTGAGCGGATGGCTGCGCTAATGGTACCAACTTAACTCATCGCCACCTCCCTAGACCACAGCCAAGCATGACGAGACACATATCAGTGAAGTGTTTCAAATAAAATAAACAATAACATGGTTGAACTTGGCATCACGCCAAATCTGAAATCAACTAATGACAACATTAATTATTAAATGATGTCAAAATATTTGCATTTCATTGGGATTTTTTTATAGCGTACAAATAAAGATGCTTAGGTATTTATAATAATTCTGTGATCTGAATAACACTAGCATTAATTAGAGCCAACTATTTTCACGAACCTTATAATGTGTCACATGCGTATCTGGCTTTAATTCATATTGTTCATCTTCTGGGTAAATTTTTTCAACATCTATATCTTCACTAGCAAATGCTTTAATAGATTCTAGGTCTGACCAATAGCTAATTTGCTATTGTTATCGTTCCTCATCCAGCTTTCCCTCGACGAGCTCAGCAAAAAACTTATGCCAGCCATAAGAAGGCTTTCATCTATACCTGTAAACCTTGCATTTTAGCTGGTTGAGTTTTTCATCTTTATTCTATGAATCACGCCTCTGGGCTTAGAGCTTTGGGACTGGATAGCTTAAGGAGTTTACTCACCAGAACGATGAGCAAATTTGTGTGCAACTCAGGGTCAGGTTTTGCTTTTAGCCACTATCTTGCTTACCCGAGAATAAAGCGGCTTTCTCGCCTCCCTCATAGACAAACCGCCGATATTTGTTAACGACCCGTTTCCTCTGCTTTCCAAAGAGCAATTAAGTCTAATCATTATCCTGCCACCATAAAAAACAGCCTAAGTAAAACTTGAGCTACTGTAAGCAAAAAACAAGACCTGAACCCATTACTCCCTCAAGAGAAAGAGCCTTGGTTGATTGCTACGTCATTAAGCCTCTAGCAGGTTACACCGAAAGCTGTAGAGAAATTTACGCCACTCGGATGCAAATTGAAGAAGTTTTAAAAATGTAACAACTGGGCTGGGAATGAACCCATCTAGAACCCAAGACATAAGGTGGCTTAGAATGTTACTCAGGATTGCCGCTCTCACCCATCTTATACTTCACTGGTCTAGCGTTGAAAGCTGCGGGCAAACACTATCGTTATCTGGCTAATTCAATTGAGCATCGCAACGTTCTCTATACCCCCTATAACTTGCTCAATAAACGACCAAGATACAAGACTCAGATTAAACAACGCTCACTAGCCTAAAGCCTTAGATACGCTAAAGATACGCTAAAGATACTCTACACGAGCCCAGCTAAATACGGGACTGAAAAAGCATGAGTATATTCGAGGAACATCAGGCCCTCCCTCCTTTTATTCCAAGCAGCAATATCTTGGGCTCGTTGAATTGCCTACGTTTTGTTTTCGCTTGTTTTGCGTATTATCTGTGGGACAAATCTTTCACTAAAGCCTGCGACAAATGACCAGAAAAACAATTTGGCTATATCTTCACCTGTTTTGGGGTAAGTCAAAGATATCCATTGGTAAAAATCATTTGCGTTAGAAATATTGAATTTGTTCGGATATTCTGGGAATAATTCACCTTGAATTATATTACCGATAAACATCAGCATAAGAACTAACGCAAATATTCCACCATTTATCGGGATCAGTGTTATAGATACCCAAGAGGTTGATAATGTCTTTAACTCTTGCAATTTTATTTTCGGTAGTCGCTGTTGAATGCTCACAAAGCCGCCTAACAGCCCAGAGGCAAACACTAATGTGACTAGGTATGACCTCTTATCATCATGTAATCCATACAAGCCAATCGCTAATATAAGCAAAATTAACCCAGTGAAAGATACTAACCTCTTTGTTACTGCTTGAAGATGTTCTTGACGTTCTAAATCTTCCATATGTTACTCCTTCAACATGATGAAGACAGACATAAAAAACCAGACATAATGATCCCGGTGAAAGTCTCAATCTTCTGCATTAAACGAGGTTTAGCCGAACTAGAGACACACCATAAGATGCAAGTCTTAATATAAGGGAAGAGGAGCCAATACGTCATGCTTACATCCCCACCATCCATCATTCACTATAATCAATATATCTAGAGAATTTGAGATATTCAGCAGGGTTGGAAGATTTATAAGGGGATCCATGAATAAAGCGGCTTTCTCACTTCCCTCATAGACAAACTGCCGATATTTTTTAACGACCCGTTTCCGCTGTTTTCCAAAGAGCAATCGGGTCTAATCATCCGATATTCTAGTTTAGACAGCCATGCTAACTATCGAATAAGCATCAGTCGATGTTATCAACTCAAATCTGTAGTTGGGGTGGCTGTCTAGTTATCTTCGTCTTCTCTTTTCATTTTTAGTTAAGAGAGCAAGGCGCTAAAGGGTGCAGATATTTATAGTTACTCTGCCCCTTTTATTGCAACTGAAAGTGTCCAATTTGGGTTAACTAAAACAGAATGACTTAAAATGACACGCTTAAGCCGATATTGGCGGTATTGATGTCAACATCCTTAAGTCCCAAGCGCTGTATGCCAACATGCATCGCTGTTCTCTGATTGAAATGATATTGCCAACCAGCCTGCACGGTATAACCAATACCATCCTTATCGGTAGATGGGCCCGATTTAGGGTCCATTTTTACTTCATTGGCATTGATTCCGGCAGAGAGATAAAGCTCATGGTTTTGTGCGAGAGGATAGTATCCTACGGCACTCAGAGAGATAGCTTTGTAGTCAATATCTCGCTCTGAAGTGGTCGTCTTACCAATATCTGGTAAGGCCTGAGAATCCTAGACATTTTCTAGGAGCTCAAACAACAGGTGTTTAAATCCTTAACTTGTAGTTGGAAAGAAGCTTGCTATACCTGCTATATCGGTCTAACAAATTGTGAAATTCCTATGCCAAAAGAGACTATGAGCAGAAATAGACCTTTATATAGATAGTCTTTAGATTTACTTTGAGTAATCCAATCATCTACTATGTAAAAATCTGCAATGGCTTTAACTTGACTCTGTCCCTTAGCCCTAGCATGTACAACCTTTTTGGGAGATCCTCCAAAAGTTGCCACCGTATTCATAACAATTAAATCAGGCTTAGAGTACCTTAGCCAAGGTACTTTAGTGGAAAGCACTTCCGACAGTTTATTAAAGCCTTCATCAGAAGGTCTGAGTACACTATAACTGTTATCCCCAACGCTATTTACATCATAGGAATGAAGGGTTACAACAGCGCTTTTGACATCACCCCATTCAGATGTTGCGTCGGCAATACCTCCAAGAAGACCATCGTTTCCCATTGCCATAACAAGGCTCGCAATTAAGCCAATTAGCGCAGACCAAAACCCACTCTTATTTTCTATTTCAAATCCAGCTACTTCCATTGTGCCTCTCTAGCTGTAATGCCCTGTTAAGGTGTGAGCAACGCAATGCAGAAGCTGCCGCAGACGCCTTAATCACTAAACACAATGCAAAGCAAAAATGCCAAGCGTTGCGAATCACTCTTAAACAGCTTGTTGAACGAAGCCGCTCTGCGGCAGAGTGCATAGCACCTGATATCTCATACTCAATGTGACACGGCCAATCGGTCGTGATGAACCGGAGTATGCAGCATGAACCCTACCCAACAACATCGTTATCATGTTTTATATAAACAACACCTTACCAATTTAACCTTACAAGGGAAACGACCAGCCACCATTGATGCGTACTCGCGTGCGGTACGTCGGATTTCTGCCCACTTTGACCGCTCCCCCGATACCTTAAGCACCGCTGATTTAAAGGCCTATTTTGCTCAACTCATTAGCAGCCATTCTTGGAGCACCGTGAAGCTAGACCGCAATGGCTTGCAATTTTTTTATCGCTACACCCTCGAGAAACAATGGCAGTGGTTAAACATTGTGAAGCCTCCTCAAGTGAAGCGCTTACCCGATATCTTAAGCCCTGCGCAAGTCGGCTTCGTGATTAGCATGACGTCGCAACCCCGCTATCAAGTCTTCTTCTTGGTGTTGTATTCCATGGGGCTGCGCTTGAGCGAGGGCTTACACTTAAGCATTCATGATATTGATAGTCAGGCCATGCAAATCCATGTGCGGGATGCTAAAGGCGGCAAAGACCGCTTCGTGCCCATGCCGCGTCGCACCCTTCAGGTTTTACGTCACCATTGGCAAAGCCATCGCCATGCTCGTCTGCTGTTTCCACGCCAAGGTAAACAGGTGGATGTGCCTATGGATAAAGGCGGCGTACAAAAAGCCTTGAAGCGGGTATTGCGCGATTGCGGTATTCATAAACCTATTAGCCCGCATTCGCTGCGCCATTGTTATGCCACCCATCTGCTTGAACAAGGCTTGGATTTACGCTCCTTGCAACACTTGCTGGGACACGCCAGTTTAAATACCACTGCACGTTATACCCAGTTGACCCAAGTGAAGCAATTAGATGCCGTAAAGGCAGTGAATAAACTCACTGACTCTCTCACACTCATGTGGCCGTAACCATGAGCACCTTTATTGATTTACTTCACCAACATGAGGCCGAGCTTGCACCGCTTTTAAGGGCGGATGCTAAACGGGCAATGTATGCCATGCTGCGTTGTAAAACTGAGCAACAAGGTCACAGCCTTTGGCAGTGTGAACATTGCCCGCATCAAGACCAATTGACGCTGTCTTGCGGCCATAGGCATTGCCCCCAGTGCCAACACCATTGCACCACTGGCTGGTTAACTCGCCAACAACACAAGCTGCTACCCACGACTTACTTTATGGTGACCTTCACCCTGCCTCATGAGCTAAGGGCTTTAGCCCGAGTGCAGCCTAAAGCCTTATACCAAATCATGTTCAAGGTGGTATCAAGCCTGTTAAAGGACTTTGCCAAACGCCAGAACCAGGGGGAATTAGGGTTTACCGCCGTACTGCATACCCATAGCCGCCAGCGTAACCTGCATCCCCACTTACATGTATTGGTGGCCGGTGGGCGCTATCACCGTGCGAAGCAGCAGTGGCATCACTGCAACAAGAAGTACTTGTTTAACGCCTTTGCGCTGGCCAAGGTATGGCGAGGGAGAATGCTAGATGCGCTCAATCAACACCCAAACATCAAGTTGCCCCCGCATATCCCCACCAAATGGGTGGTCGATTGTCGCAACGTAGGTTTTGGGCTGCCCGCGCTACAGTACTTATCTCGCTACTTGTATCGCGGGATCTTATCCGATAACGACATCATCAGTACCAATAACGACCAAGTGAGTTTTAGGTATCTAGATAGCCAAAGCCACACCACCAAAATCCGCACCTTGCCTACCTTAAGGTTCTTAAGGCTTATCTTGGCGCATGTATTGCCCAAGGGATTACAGCGGGTGAGAGATTATGGTTTTTTACGGGGCAACGCCAAACACATATTGCGGCGCATTCAGTTACTCCTGCGAGTGCCGCAACGCGTGAACCTCGCCGCGCTCCAAACCGACAAGCACAGCGCGACCCGGCCATGCCCTTGCTGCCAGCACCCCATGCACTGCACAGGCGTGAGTCGAACGAGCTAGCCGAAAGGCGAACAGGATAAGGAGAATGGCAGGGCTTAACATGAGGATGAATACATAAAAAAAATAACAGCTTAGCATCATGTATGACAGGTAAAGGCTTAACGCCATTCACCCAGTCTTAGCCAAACTCGCCTTGTAAAAAGTAACAAGGCCTTGGCCCCGCCAACATCAATACCGTTATTTACTATAGAAGGGAGCATCGGGCTTGTTCAACACCCGAATAAGGTGGCGGCTACGCGACACCTATTCTTATTTGTTATATAACTGATGCGAAAGCCTTTTCAAGAACTTCTTCTACGCTACCTGCATGACAACTAATTGCTCCAGTAACATAATGAGAGTGTCCATTTTCAACTTCAAATTCATAGGAACTAGCAAAATCCAAATACTCATCCCCAGAGAGCTCAACACCTTTGTTTTCCAAGTACTCATAAACTTTAACCATGAAATTAAACATACATGGATTAACGTTTACGACGTCACCATACCAACCTAAAACAGACTTAATTACGATTTCTTCATCAAAACGGTACTTGCTAGGAATAGTTGAAATTGCTTCTTCTACAAGGTTGGTTGGGACTAGGCATAAATAAAGCAGATCAGTTGTAATTGGAGGAAGTTCTTGAACGGGAATAATACGTAATTCATTCACCAATTCTTCTTGATGGTGGAAAAGGTTTCTAAGCGCTTTTAACGCGATGAACTCCTGTATATCATAAAGGCTGCCCAACTTTGCCTTCCCCAATTTGTCATTGAGACTATGAACTGCATTTAACAGGTTGAATAGTGTGTCCAAACTTGGGTTGACACAATGCGCTTGATACAATCTAAAAACTCTTTCGCTTGCAGGAATTACAGCTTTCATTTTTTCCAAAATTTAATTAGTTACATAACAGCTTATAAGAAGAAAAATTCTTTATTTAAACATTGTATTCTTCTTATCATACAATTGATAAAATAGATTATCACCTTTATTAAACTACATCAGCGGCCTATTTCTAAAAATAACAAAAACATCAACATAAAAGAATTCAGCCTTTGTGGAAAGGAGGAATTGCAAATCACTTGTTTGTATTCGGCTCTTCACCGAATGTAGTGGAAACACTTTCAACAAACATTAATGAGCGAGATAATAAGTAAACGTTCATTAATACCTCGCGACTACTAAATATTTAGACAGCCATACTAACTATCCAATGAGCATCAGTCGATGTCATCAACTCAAATCAACTTTGAAGAGCCAACTTGTTCTTAAACACCTTACATACTGGGGCGTTAATCAAAGCTTTAGTCAATGCGAAGCGATTCATGAGGGCGAAAAACGTAGTGATTCGAGATATGCTAAATACCTACTCAGTCGACAAAAAATCAGACTATAAATTACTTACCCAGCATCAAGCCAGCGTTTAGCTGCTGCCATGCCTTTAATTCGCTGTTGCTTATGCTGGTGTTTGTAACGTTCTAGCGAGTGACCAGCCCCAACCACACTGGCGAAGTGATGCTCTAAACCCGTGCTTAAGGCTAACCAGCTTTCTTCATCGATTTGTAAGCGCTGTAAAATGGGCGCTTGTGCATCATCGATATAACCACGTTTATCTTCTCTGATAACTCGACAGGTAAGTTCCACCAGTTGCAGGTAGTCTTGTAACTCGAAAGGCAAGCCTTTAGGCATGGTTTCTCTGGGGTTACCGACAAAAGGCATTAGCGGCTTGGGTTGCTGACCTTGTTTGGCTTGCTGAATGCGCTGTTTGATACTGGTGTGGTCCGAGGTTTCAGGCGTACTTGCCATATTTGAGCGAACCGGGTTTAAATCCACATAGGCCATACAGGCGGCAAGTGCTGCTTCATCGAGTAAGGCTTGTGATTTAAAACGGCCTTCCCAAAAGCGCCCAGTGCATTGGTCTTCTTTATTGGCGGCTCGAGCAATATGTTCATTTAAATGGCGCATAAACCAGCTTAAATCAAAGAGTCGAGTCCGATACACTTCGGCGGTGGCGTGAATGGCCTGTAGTTGCACCTCACTTAACTTTGGACGTAACTCAGAATTGAGATACATTTGAGTCAGTAAGGTGCCTTGGTGCAAAATATGCCAGCGCTCTAAGACTTCATCCATGGACCAGGCTTCGGCTTTGGCCTTATCGATGTGCAATACCACATGAGTGTGATTACTCATAACAGCATAAGCACAGACATCAATGGCAAAAACCGCAGTAAGTTGCAGCAAATAGTCTTCCACCCACTGGCGACGGTGCTCATAGCTTTTACCACTTTGCTTGTCTTCGCCACATAAAAAAGCCCGCCGAACACAGCGGGAAACACAATGATAGTAAGGCGTATCCGATAAGCTCACTTGCGACTGTCTTGACCGAGGCATGGCAATAACTCCAAAAAAACACTATTGATAGTTTAGATTATTACTGGCATTTGGCTAGTTTGGGTGGATGTCTAATTATCTGGGACTTTTACACCCGCAAAGACCTCTCCGACTTGGCCCTTGTAAGACCGTAAGCAGGGTGGATGTCTAATCTATCTTTGGAAACATGAGCATCAGTGATGAGCTCAAATCGGGTTCCTTCTTCCTCATGGTACCTGCGCTCCAGTTCCAGCTTTTCGAACGTTCGATTCAGAGATACCGGATGCCTCGACTCAAAGTCCAGTGAGCTCATCGGCTTATAGGACTTGGCAACTTTGATGATCTGCTTGCTTTGCGGATCGTATTGCCTGACCACTAAATCGGTGGACAGCACATAGGCTTCACCATCCTTATCGGTCGGATAGCGAATGCCCATTTCGGAGGCGATGCGGATAGCCCTTTCCAGGTTCCACAACGGAAACTGCTCGAAATAATCAAGCGTTGACGGCAATGCTTCAAAGCGAACGCCTGAACGGTATTCACCATCAGACAGGAAGTGGTGGTTTATTCTCGTTTTAACACCACGCAAAAAATGCCTGCGAGTACCCTTCGGACCACTCCACACCTTGATGATGGCCTCATAATTGCCTTTCGCTAGTTCGTTAAGCCAGTCGTGAATAATCTGGCTTGCCTTGGTAACTTTGACTCTCATCGACTTTCTGAAACCGTCCAAGAGCCAGTTTCTAGAAAGCTATTTCTCTCTTTTCCAGTGGCTAAGGCAAAGCCTCTAATCGAGGCACTCAGATAACCGACATGAGCGATTGGGTACGAGTCTTTTGAGAGGCTAAAAGCAACTTGTGGAGAGGGCTTGCACATTGACTAATTCCTGTTCACTAAAAACGGCTTTATACCATCAAAGAACAGAAAACGGCAGTCTATAAAAACACCTAACCGTATGATATAATTAAAGAATATATTATTTAGAAAATTCAATTAATGTCACTAATGAAGGTTTCTGCCACCGCCTTAAAAACACTCTTTTTTGCCACAATTTCTAAGCCTTTGACCTTCCTAACAATCTCATTTTTGATCTGGCTGCATACTATTGAAGTTATTACTAAAATGTCATTGAGGTTTCCGCAATTTTCTCATACTCTCGTTTTGTTCTATGAGAGAAAAAATTTAATGACTGACAAAATTTTAACCATTCAGGAGGTGGCTTCGTACCTCAAACTGAATGAAAAAACAGCTTACAGACTCGCAAGCAAGGGAGAACTTCCGATGTTTAAAGTTGGTGGAAGTTGGCGTTGTACACGGGTCGATTTAGAAGCATGGATTGAAGAGCAGAAAGCTAGCCCTCAAGCTGGCGAGAAGAAACGATAAGGAATGTCTTTGATCCCCAACTATCAACAATTTATGCGTCCCTTCTTAGAAGTTGCCCACGCCGCCAATGGCGAAGTGCGTCTGCGTGATGTGATTAACCAGATAGCAGACAAGTTCGCACTTTCAGAAGAAGAACGGGAAGAAAAGCTCCCCAGTGGTAGACAGCCCATCTTGGACAACCGAGTTGGTTGGGCAAGAACTTACCTAACCAAAGCAGGCCTTCTTGAGGTAACTCGCAGAGCTCACTTTGTGATCACAGAGCGCGGTATTCAAGCCCTTAAAGAGACCGATTCAGAAATCGATAACAGCTACCTGACGCAGTTTGATGAGTTCATCGCTTTCAAAGAGCAAAAGAACAGTGAATCAAACGAAAGCTCAAAGACTCCTGTTAAAACAGAGCATGATACCGATGAAGACGTCACCCCCGATGAAGCATTACGGGCGGCCTACAAAAAGATTAACGACGCGCTTTCTGAAGAGATGCTGGAGCGCACGCGCAAGGTCACTCCCGCCTTCTTTGAAACCCTACTAATTGAGCTGCTCCTAGCCATGGGCTACGGCGGTAGCGGAGAAGGTGCAGCCCATGCATTAGGTAAAACTGGCGACAATGGTGTTGATGGTGTTATTGACCAAGATCCATTAGGAGTTGATCAAATCTATATCCAAGCCAAACGTTATGCCGAGGGCAATAACGTAAGTGCTGGTGACATCCGAGACTTCTTTGGAGCGCTAAATCTTAAAAAAGCGCAGAAAGGTATTTTTATTACTACCTCAGATTTCACCACATCAGCTATCGAGACAGCACAAAACTTAGGTACTCGCATTGTACTTATCAATGGCACTGAATTAGCCAAGCTCATGCTGCGATACAACATCGGCAGTCGAGACGAGCAGGTATTGCACCTGAAGAAAATAGACGAAGAATTTTTTGAGAATTAATAACGAGACCACACATGAATAATGCAGAACAGCAATTTTTAAAAGAACTAGACATTAAACTTTGGTCAGCAGCTGATAAATTGCGTAATAACCTTGATGCCGCCAACTACAAACACGTTGTGCTTGGTATCATCTTCTTAAAGTATGTGTCAGACGCATTTGAAGAGCGCCAACAAGAGTTACGTCACTTGTTCACTCAGGACGATAGCGACGACAATATTTACTTCATGCCTCGTGAAGATTACGACTCTGATGAAGAATACAACGATGCAGTTAATGCGGAATTAGAGCTGCACGAATACTACCAAGAGAAAAACGTTTTCTGGGTGCCAAAACAGTCACGCTGGGAGTTTCTTAAAAGCACCGCAGCAAGATCCATAGGTGATGACATTGAGTTAGAGAATGGAGAAACATTCAAGCTTACCTCTATATCCAAGTTAATCGACAATGCCTTAGAAGCCATCGAAACCTATAAAATCGACGACAAGCTTGCCAACCCCAAGCTAAAAGGGGTTCTGCCTCGCATCAGTCGTTATGAGGTAGACAATCACAACCTGACTGAACTCATTAATAAGTTCTCTGATACCAGCTTCCGCAACCCTGAATACAACGGCGAAAAGCTCGATCTACACAGTAAAGACATTTTGGGTCATGTTTATGAGTACTTTCTAGGGCAATTTGCGTTAGCCGAAGGCAAACAAGGCGGCCAATATTATACGCCCAAAAGTATCGTTACCCTGATCGTTGAAATGCTACAGCCTTATCAAGGCCGAGTTTATGACCCTGCAATGGGCGCGGGTGGCTTCTTTGTTAGTAACGACAAGTTTATTGAAGCTCATGCGGCGGATAAACATTACAACGCTAGCGAACAGCGCAAACATATCTCCGTTTATGGACAAGAGAGCAACCCGACTACTTGGAAGTTGGCCGCCATGAACATGGCTATTCGTGGTATCGATTTTAACTTTGGCAAAAAGAATGCTGATACTTTCCTTGAGCCCTTGCATCAAGATATACGAATGGACTACGTGATGGCTAATCCGCCGTTTAATATCAAAGATTGGTGGCACGCCAAATTAGAGGGCGATATCCGCTGGAAATATGGCACACCGCCGCAAGGCAATGCCAACTATGGCTGGATACAGCATATGCTGTACCAACTAAAAGAAACTGGGTCCATGGGTCTTCTATTAGCTAATGGTTCCATGAGCTCGAATACCAACAACGAAGGTGAAATCCGCAAAGCGTTGATTGAGGATGATAAAGTCGAATGTATGGTTGCTTTACCAGGGCAGCTATTCACCAACACGCAAATTCCAGCCTGTATTTGGTTTTTAACCAAATACAAAAAAGGCGGGAATGGTAAGCGTGATCGTCGGGGTGAAACTCTGTTTATTGATGCGCGTAACCTCGGTTTTATGAAAGACCGCGTACTGCGCGACTTTACCAGCGATGATATTGCTAAAATTGCCAATGTTTTTCACGCTTGGCAATCTGGTACTGACTATCAGGACGAAAAAGGCTTTTGCTTCAGCGCCAAACTTGAAGACATGCAAAAGCATGATTATTTATTAACGCCCGGCCGCTATGTCGGTGCAGCCGATGCAGAGGAAGATAGTGAGCCTTTCCCTGAAAAAATGCAGCGATTAACCGCGCAATTAAAATCTCAGTTTGAAGAATCTGACCGAAGAGAGAAGGCGATTAAGGAAAATCTAGCGGGGATTGGTTATGAGTTCTAATTGGCCATTGCATTCTTTGTCAGATTTTATCAATGTAAAACATGGATTTGCATTTAAAGGTGAGTTTTTCAAGGTTGAACGCACAACTGATTTATTGGTGACTCCTGGCAATTTTGCTATAGGCGGTGGCTTCAAGTCAGATAAATTTAAATTTTACAAAGGTCCTGTGCCAGAAGATTACGTCCTTAGTGAAGGGGAGCTGATCGTTACGATGACGGATCTAAGTAAGCAAGCTGACACGCTAGGGTATTCAGCGTTAGTACCGAAAATAGGCAAATGTCGATTGTTGCATAATCAACGCGTTGGGCTAGTAGAATTCAAAAATGATGAGTTAGATAAAACTTATCTATATTTCTTACTTCGTAGTAAAGAATACCGGCATCATGTTGTTAGTACAGCAACGGGATCAACAGTTAAACATTCTTCGCCTACAAAAATTTTATCTTTTGCGTTCAGAAAGCCACCTAAAGATATTCAAATAGATATTGGTAAGAAGTTAATTGCGTTAGAAGAAAAAATTGAAAACAACACCCAAACCAATCAAACCCTAGAACAAATCGCACAAGCGCTCTTCAAAAGCTGGTTTGTCGATTTTGATCCAGTCAAAGCCAAGATGAATGGCGAGCTACCAGAGGGTATGGATGATGCCACTGCCTCGCTATTCCCAGAAAAGCTCGTTGAGTCTGAGTTGGGTTTGATTCCTGAAGGTTGGGAGGTTGGTGCTCTATCTGACTTGATGGACTTCAATCCAAAGAGAATTCTTAAAAAAGGCACAATTGCACCTTATTTGGATATGAAAAATATGCCAACTTCTGGTCATCTTGCGTTAGATATTTATGACCGTGAAATGGGAAGCGGAACAAAATTCATGAACGGTGACTCACTGTTGGCACGTATCACACCATGTTTAGAAAATGGTAAAAGTGCATATGTTGATTTCCTTGAAGATGAACAAGTTGGCTGGGGTTCTACTGAATATATCGTGATGAGATCGAAGTTAGATAGCTATAAGTATTTCAGTTATTACATGGCTCGATTTGAACCTTTTAGAAAGTTTGCTATTCAAAGTATGACTGGTACAAGTGGGCGTCAAAGAGCACAAGCCAAAACAGTCGAAACAATGCCGTTTGCTCTCCCTCCGATTTCAATCTTGGAAAAGTTTGATGAGTTTGTTGCTCCAAATATGCAGATGATTAAGAGCCACGGTAGTGAGAATCGAACTCTTGCTGCCTTGCGCGATACGCTACTTCCTAAATTGCTTTCCGGCGAAATCAATTTAACGAGTGAGGTTGTTGCATGACAACTTCAACTTCTTATTGGGATAAAATACCCCTCTGGAATAGTGAAAATCCAGAGTACAGTTTTGAGATTACCTCTGACGCATTTAGTGGCCGTATTCCGGTTACACGTTTAGAGCATTGGCGCGACTTTTCCTCTGTGCTGGAAAGCCCGTTTTTTAATCGTGTTGATACTCAATGTATTTTTCGTGGACATCGACGTTTTGATTGGGAAATGACGCCAACGCTCGCGCGGGTTACTCAAAACGGCATTGTTACCGAAGACATTGCCAAACGCCAGCTGGAGATGTTTCGCAAGGCCATACGCGGCAGAATTTCTGACCACTCGTTGCTTGATGATGAAGACGAACGTGAGCACGACGAGCTTTGGTCAATCGGCCAACATCATGGTTTGATGACTCCGCTATTGGATTGGACCTACTCGCCCTATGTTGCGTTATTTTTTGCTTTTGCCAAAGAAGACCAGCAAGACGAAAAAGACAATCCTTATCGTGCCGTTTATATCCTAAATAAAAGCTTTATATCAGATGATGAACTTTGCCCGGATATTCGTGTATTTGAGCCGAAAAAAGACGATCACGGCCGCTTGGTTAGCCAAGCCGGGCTTTTTACCTTTTCGCCTTATGACGCCACGATTGAAAACAAGTTAACCGAAGTGTTAACCGATGAAGACTTTCCAGATGACGAACTAAAAACAGCGGCTGAAGGAGAGCAACCAGGCATTCTCGCTAAATATATCTGCAAGGTGTACATCAAAAACGAAGAGCAGCAAGAGTGCTTGAAGCATCTAAGGCGCATGAATGTTCACCATGCTAGCTTGTTCCCCGATTTAATTGGTGCGGCTGATTATTGCAATATTTTTATGGCAGAGATTGAGCGTGATAAGGCCTTGCAGAAACAGCACGCTGAGCCCGTGCAAGAATTTGCAACTGAAGACACGTCACAACCTGCGCAACCGGCATTACCACAGGGTCAAAATGCTGGCTCTATCCTCGAATTACTGAAGTCCACACCTGAAAGCCAAGAAGTGGAGCCTAACCGTATTCAGTTGATTGCGGATGAGCTGAATAAATACCTTTCAAAATCCATGGTTGTGGATTGGCAAGCCCGCGACACGGTGCAAGCGGAAATGAAAAATGCCACCCGCGTGTTATTGCGTAAGTATGGTTACCCCGTTAATGCGAGAGATACCATCGTCGAGAATATTTTGGAAGTTGTTGGTGGAGGGAGTGACCAATGAACGAAGAACAACTAGAAAACCTCTGCTTAGACTGGTTCCATGAAGGTGGCTGGGATGTTTTGCATGGCCCTGATATTGCGCCAGATAGCGAGAGCCCACTACGAAATGACTACGCGCAAGTGGTATTGGGTGAGCAACTTCGATCGGCATTTAAAACGATCAATAAGCACCTACCAGCGGCACAGATAGATCATTGCTTCGAGCAGTTTAAAGCCATTGTTTTAAAGCCTGAAAGCTTGGATTTAATCACCAATAACCGCGCATTTCATCGGTTGTTATTGGAAGGAGTCCCTGTTGAATACAAAAATGACGATGGTGAACCAATTGCAGATCATGCTTTTATCATTGATTTCGATAACCTAAACAACAACACGTTTTCAGTTGTAAATCAGTTCACGATCACTGGTACTAAACAGCCACGCAGACCTGATATCATTTGTTTTATCAATGGATTGCCTATTGCTGTTCTTGAGCTCAAGAGCCCAAGCGATGAAAATGCCGATATTTGGGATGCCTTTAATCAACTGCAAACCTATAAAGATGAAATTTCTGATCTGTTTGTTTTCAATGAGGCGTTAGTCGTTAGTGATGGTTACACCGCTCGGGTAGGCTCTCTCACTGCCAACCAAGAGCGTTTTATGCCTTGGCGCACCATTAAAACTGAAGATGATAAACCGCTACTGGAGTGGCAACTAGAAACCATGGTGCGGGGCTTCTTTGATCGTGAATTGCTGCTGGATTACATACGATTTTTCGTCTTGTTTGAGACCGACGGCGAGATCATTATTAAAAAGATTGCTGGTTACCACCAGTTTCATGCAGTGCGTGAAGCGGTAAAGGCCACGGTAATTGCGGCACAGCAAATGGATGGCGTAAGTGAAAAACGGGCAACATATGCTGATGAAGTAATACCTGGTAGTAAAAAAGCCGGTGTGGTCTGGCATACTCAAGGTAGTGGCAAAAGTATTTCAATGTGTTGCTATGCCGGTATGTTGCTTCAGCAAAAGGCCATGAATAACCCAACACTGATTGTCGTTACCGACCGCAATGATCTAGATGGCCAGCTCTATGCCACATTTTGCAATGCAGTAGAGCTCTTGAAGCAAACACCTGCTCAAGCATCTGACAGAGATGCATTGAGGCAGTTATTAGCTGAAAGAGAGTCTGGTGGCATCATTTTTACGACAGTTCAAAAGTTTGCGCTGCTTGACGACGAGAAACATCATCCAATTCTCAATGACCGTCACAATATTGTTGTTATCTCGGATGAAGCACACCGTAGCCAGTATGGTCTCAAAGCGACACTAAGTGCGGATGGCCAATATAAGTTTGGTTATGCTAAGCATATGCGCGATGCGCTGCCGTTTGCTTCTTTTATTGGTTTTACTGGCACACCCATTTCACAAGAAGACAAAGACACTCGCGCTGTATTTGGTGGTTATGTGTCCATCTACGACATTCAAGATGCAGTAGATGATGGTGCAACCGTTCCTATTTATTATGAGTCACGCTTGGCAAAGCTTGATTTGAACCACGCTGAAATCGCCGAGTTGTCCGATCAAGTAGATGAAGTGGTCGAGGACGAAGAGGACGTCAGCAACCGTGAGAAAACCAAGGGCGAATGGAGCCGTCTTGAAAAGCTTGTTGGTGCGACTCCTCGCTTAAGCCAGGTTGCAGTGGACCTGATCGAGCACTTTGAGACACGCAATGCCACCATGGATGGAAAAGCCATGATCGTTGCCATGAGCCGTGATATCTGTGCGCACCTCTACAATGAGATTGTTGCACAGCGCCCCGAATGGCATTCGGATGATCCTGAAAAAGGGGCTATTAAGATTGTTATGACAGGGTCAGCTTCGGATAAGCCACTTCTGCAACCCCATATCTATAATAAAAAAACGAAAAAACGCTTAGAGAAGCGCTTTAAGGATCTCAACGACCCACTGAAATTAGTCATTGTAAGGGATATGTGGTTAACAGGGTTTGATGCGCCATGTTGTCACACCATGTACGTAGATAAGCCAATGAAAGGCCATAACTTGATGCAGGCAATTGCTCGGGTTAACCGCGTGTTTAAAAACAAGCCTGGCGGTCTAGTTGTTGATTACATCGGTATAGCTAATGAACTTAAGCAAGCACTAAAAACTTATACGGACTCAAAAGGGAAAGGGGAGCCGACGCTCAATGCAGAAGAAGCTTTTTCAATCCTTTTAGAAAAAATAGATGCTATCCGTGGCATGTTCGGTAAAACGCCAAAATCTGATGGTTTCGACATTTCGGGCTATGAAACAGAAGCGCATAAACTATTGGTGCCTGCCGCCAACTATGTGCTCGGCTTAGAGGATGGTAAAAAGCGTTTCTTAGACTTAGTGTTGGCAGCGACGAAATCTTACTCATTATGCAGTACTTTGGATGAGGCTAAAGAGTTAAGGAAAGAAATTGCCTTTTACTCAGCCATTAAGGCCGCTATCAGCAAGTTTACCAGCGTTGATAAAAAGCGTACTCAGGAAGAAAAGAACTCGGCACTGAAACAGATTCTTGATAACGCAGTGATCGCCGAAGGCGTTGCTGACGTGTTTGCACTTTGTGGCTTGGACAAGCCTAATATTGGCTTGCTATCAGATGAGTTTTTAGAAGACGTGCGACAGATGCCAGAGCGCAATTTAGCTGTTGAGTTACTTGAAAAACTACTTAAGGACGACATTAAAGCGAAAACACGCAATAACGTGGTGCAAGAGAAAAAATTCGCTGAACGCTTGCAAGAAACACTTAGGAAGTACAATAACCGAGCCATTGAAACGGCGCAGGTGATTGAAGAACTGATTCAAATGGCGAAAGAGTTTCAGGAAGAAATGATGCGCGAGGCTGAGCTGGGCTTAAATCCAGATGAAATCGCGTTTTATGATGCTCTAGCCAACAACGAAAGCGCAGTACGTGAGCTTGGCGATGAGATCCTTAAAAAGATTGCCGTCGAAATTACTGACAAACTCAGAAAATCGACCACGGTTGACTGGCAAGTTCGTGACAGTGTTCGTGCTAGATTAAAAATACTCGTGCGCCGCACTTTACAACGCTGGAAATATCCACCTGACAAAGCCGCTGAAGCTGTCGAGCTTGTGTTAAAGCAAGCAGAGTCATTGTCAAACTCTTGGACTAGCTAGCCAGAAGAGAAAAAGCGAACCTACCGGTTCGCTTTTTCAGTCTAAAACTCAGAAGTTAACCAACTTCATTAAGATAACCATCTTCATTAAATCGTTAACCAACTTAATTAATGATCCCCATCAATGATCATCTACTCCTGGTACGCTTCCATCGGCAAGCAGGCACAGAACAAATTCCGGTCGCCATATACATCGTCGATACGATTGACCGTTGGCCAGAACTTGTTTTGCTTCACTGCCGCGCTAGGGAATACCGCCAGCTCGCGGCTGTAGCAGTGTGGCCATTCGGCATCGGTAATGTCATCCAAGGTATGTGGTGCAAATACCAGCGGGTTGTCTTGCAGCGTCCACTCTCCGGTTTCTACCTTGGCTATTTCACCGCGAATGGCTAACATTGCGTCAACAAAACGGTCAATTTCGGCTAGCGATTCTGATTCAGTTGGCTCAACCATCAGCGTACCCGCAACTGGGAAACTCATGGTAGGTGCGTGGAAGCCGTAGTCGTTGAGGCGTTTGGCCACGTCCATTTCGGTGATACCAGTCGCTTCTTTAAGGGGCCGCATATCAATAATACATTCGTGCGCAACCCAGCCATTTTTACCGCTATATAAGATAGGAAAGGCTTGACTTAAACGGCTGGCAAGATAGTTCGCGTTTAAGATGGCAATCTCTGAGGATTGACGTAAGCCTTGGTTGCCCAACATGGCCACGTACATCCAGCTAATCGGCAAAATAGACGCGCTACCGTAAGGAGCTGCCGCAACGGCCGCATTGGCATGACTAACTTTACCATTGCTCACAACCCTGTGGCCTGCCACGAACGGTGCTAAATGCGCTTTCACCCCAATCGGGCCCATACCGGGGCCGCCACCACCATGCGGAATGGCAAAGGTTTTATGTAGATTAAGGTGGCTTACATCTGAGCCAATCGAGCCTGGTGAAGTTAACCCAACTTGGGCGTTCATATTGGCGCCATCCATATATACCTGACCACCGTTGTCATGAATAATGTCACAAATTTCTTTAATCGATTCTTCATAAACGCCATGGGTACTTGGATAGGTGATCATGATGCAAGATAACTGCTCGGCTAGCTCGCTGGCTTTACTACGCAGGTCACCCATATCTACATTACCCAGTTTATCACAGGCAACCACCACCACTTTTAAGCCCGCCATATGGGCCGAGGCTGGATTGGTTCCATGGGCCGAACTGGGGATTAAACAAATATTACGGTGATGATCACCACGGCTGGCGTGATATTTTTGAATCGCTAACAAACCTGCATATTCACCTTGCGCACCCGAGTTTGGTTGCATACAAATTGAATCGTAACCAGTGATGTTAACTAACCAATCTTCTAGTTGGCTAATCATGGCATGGTAGCCCTGCGCCTGTTCACTTGGGCAGAAAGGGTGCATGCTGGAGAATTCTGGCCAAGTCACTGGGATCATCTCGGCAGTTGCGTTGAGTTTCATCGTGCATGAACCCAGCGAAATCATCGAGTGATTAAGCGCCAAATCTTTACTCTCTAACTTGCGAATATAGCGCAATACATCGGTTTCACTGCGGTAACGATTAAAAACCTCGTGATCTAAAATTGGCGTATCGCGTAACAAGGTTTGTGGAATGCAAGTCTCCCCCTTCACAACCACATCTAAACGCGCCGCATCCAAGCCGTGGCCTTCGCCCAACAATACGCTGAATAGATCATTCACATCGGCAGCGGTCGTGGTTTCATCAAGGCTTAAAGCAACTCGGCCCTCCAGATCCATGCGCAAGTTAATGCCCAAGGCTTCACTGCGGGCTTTAATTAACTGTTTATCGGCCACCGGAATACACAGCGTATCAAAATACTGAGCATGCTCAGGGCTGAGACCTTTAGCCTCGAGGCCGTGAGCTAAAATAGCCGTTAAACGATGGATCCGTTGGGCTATGGTGCGCAGGCCATCAGGGCCATGGAACACCGCGTAGAATGAAGCCATATTGGCGAGTAAGACCTGCGCGGTACAAATGTTTGAGTTAGCTTTTTCACGGCGAATGTGTTGCTCTCGGGTTTGCAGCGCCATGCGCAACGCAGGCTTGCCTCGGCGATCTTTAGAAACCCCAATAATTCGTCCGGGAAGCGAGCGTTTATAGGCATCACGGGTGGCAAAAAATGCCGCATGCGGGCCACCGTAACCCATGGGTACGCCAAAGCGTTGAGCACAACCCAGCACCACGTCAGCCCCCATCGCGCCAGGTGATTTAAGCATCACCAAGGCCATAATATCGGCGGCCACTGCAACAATGCCCTTATCAGCGTGAACTTGCCCGATCAGCTCGCTTAAGTCACGCACTCGACCACTGGTGCCTGGATATTGCAGCAGCGCACCAAATATATTGTGTTCCACTACACTTTCGGCGGGACCAACTTCAGTATCGAAACCGAAGAAATCGGCTCGCTCTTGAACTACGTCGATAGTTTGCGGATGCACATCATCGGCAATGAAAAATAAATTAGATTTTTTGTTTTTAGACACCCGCTTCGCTAACGCCATCGCTTCGGCAGCAGCAGTGGCTTCGTCGAGTAATGAAGCACTGGCTAACTCCATCCCTGTGAGGTCGAGGCTTAACTGCTGAAAATTGAGTAACGCTTCTAAACGGCCTTGAGCAATCTCGGGCTGATAAGGCGTATAAGCGGTATACCAACCAGGATTTTCAAATACATTACGCAAAATCACATGCGGCACATGGGTATTGTGATACCCCATCCCGATGTAGCTACGATACAGCTTATTTTGCTTGGCTAAGTCACGCAGGGCACTTAAAGCCTGCTGTTCAGTTTGGCTCTCTCCAATGTTTAGACCTTGGCTAAGGCGAATCTGCGCCGGCACCGTCTGCTCGATCAGTTGTTCAACCGAATTTAGCCCTAGTTGCTGCAACATGGTGGCCACTTCGGCTTGGTCGGGGCCTATGTGGCGGCGAATGAAGTCTTGGTTTTGCTCTAATTCATTTAACGGCAAAGACGGGTTCATTGAAGTATTCCTGTATAACTGAAATAAAGTGTGTTTGCGTTTAGTGGTATTTAAATTCTTTTAGATAAAAAAAGCGCCCCGACTAGCGGAGCGCATCATTTACCTGATTTTATTCATCTTCTTCGATGGTCAAGGCGTAGTCTTCGGCCGACATTAATTCGTCAAGCTCGCTTGAGTCGCTGCATTTCACTTTGAACATCCAACCGTCGCCGTAAGCATCACTGTTCACCAATTCTGGCGAGTCTTCTAAATCTTCGTTAATTGCCACAACTTCACCACTGATTGGCGCGTAAATATCAGAAGCCGCTTTCACCGACTCGGCAACCGCACAATCGTCTCCCGCATCAATATCGTCACCCACGTCGGGCAAATCAACAAAGACCATATCACCCAAAAGTTCTTGAGCATGCTCACTAATACCAATAGTGTAAACACCCTCACCTTCATCACGAACCCACTCATGGGTGCTTGCGTAGCGTAAATCGGCTGGGATAGTAGCCATAATTCTTTTCCTCTAGGTTGCTAATTTAAGGGTTAATTCAAAGTAAAAATCAGTGCTCAGCGAAGCTAAACTTTGGCGCCATTACGTACAAATACAGGTTTTACTACTTTCACTTTAACCTGTTTTTTGCGCATTTCCACTAAGGCTTCATCAACCTCACAATTGGCGATCCGTGCTAAAGCAATACTGACGCCTAAAGTCGGCGAAAATGTACCGCTAGTGATCACCCCAGGGAGCGCTTCGCCAAATTCGTTGACCACCGTCACTTGTTGCCCGGCACGCATTACGCCTTTGCTTTCCATCAACAAACCAACCAGCTTATCGCTGCCTTCGATTCGTTGCGCTTCTAATGCTGCGCGGCCAATAAAATCCCGGTCTTCTGGTTGCCAAGCAATGGTCCAAGCCATATTCGCGGCTAACGGCGAAATGCTCTCGTCCATATCCTGACCATATAGATTCATGCCTGCTTCTAGACGCAAGGTATCGCGCGCACCCAAACCGCAAGGTTTCACGCCTTGTGCTTGCAGCGCCTTCCAAAGAGAAACCGCTTTATCTTGTGGTACCACAATTTCGTAGCCTTGCTCACCGGTATAACCAGTGGTGGCAATAAATAAATCACCGGCTTGCACTCCAAAGAAAGGCTTCATACCTTCTACAGCAAGGTTTTGCTCGTTATCCAATACCGCCGCGGTGAGTTGCTTGGCTTGCGGGCCTTGCACTGCAATCATCGCCAGCTCTGGTCGCTCAATAATACTCACTTGATAGTCGGCCGCTTGTTGATTGATCCAAGCCAGATCTTTTTCACGAGTGGCTGAATTCACCACTAAACGGTAGTCGGTTTCACTGAAATAATAGGTAATGAGGTCGTCAATAACCCCCCCTTCATGGTTCAGCATTCCACCATATAAGGCCTTGCCTTTCACGGTGAGCTTAGCCACGTCATTGGCCAACAGTTTACGTAGAAAGGCTTGTGCTTGTTGACCCTGAATATCAACAATAGTCATGTGTGATACATCAAACATGCCTGCGGTTTGGCGCACCGCATGATGCTCTTCAATTTGCGAGCCGTAGTTGATAGGCATTTCCCAGCCATGAAAATCAACTAATTTTGCACCTGCATCGAGATGCGCTTGGTGAAGAACCGTTTGCTGTGTCATCTGCTATTCTCTTTATCATAAGGTAGAGAAGGAAAAACCCTTCTGCCAATGCAGAACGATTATAGCGACAACGATGCGACTGTAAAATGACAATCCCAAATAGAGCTAATAGATAAGTTGAACAATTCACTTACATAAGCACAACAAGACGCTGACAACAAACCTGTCAAAACGCCAAAAAACAGTATTAATAGCTAGTATTTCTGGGTAAGCATCGAACTTAACGCCAATTTAAACTGAGAAAATCAATTTTCTCCACCATATTTATTTTTCACCCCACCCCGCCATTGATTAGATAAACTAATCCACTTTAAAAAATTGAATAAAAATATTTCAACAATTAACGTTCAAAAAACCAGCAGCGTAGCGCCTGATTGACAAGTAAAGCTTAAAATAAATGAGTTTGCTAAGACTAAGCCGTAAAACGGCAAGATGAAACCAAGCGCAAATGAGCTCAACATGGCGCTGCGCAGGAGACTGTGATTCAACCAAAGAAGCGAGCAGTTACACTAAAAGCCGATAGCAAACAGCCAACTCGTTGAGTCGACTCTTTCAAGCTGAATTTTTTCACAAAAGGTCGCGGTAAACTTTCCAAGGCTTCGCATCAAATGGTCCTGCACAAACAAGACCGTATATCACAAAACAAAAACCAGTTATTCGATGGATAGCTTATTAATCTCATGATAGAGAAAATCAATTAAAGCTCTGGCTGCCCGAGACAAACTGCTACGGTTTGGGTATACCAGCCAACCAGTGCTAACAATCGAATTGGTCTCGGGTAACAAATGAACTAAGAGCCCCTCTTCTACCTCAGGCTTTACCAGATGATTCGGTTGACACACCACGCCTTGGTGTTTAATACAAGCATGAGTCACCAAGGCGATATCATTCACAATCAGTCGCCCCTTCGCTTCAAAAAACTTTCCCTTAGATAAAGGAAATTGTTTTGCCAATTTACCATTTGGCATCCGCTGGATAATAAATTGGTGCTGCTTCAATTCTTCTTCACTGCGCGGATGACCGTACTTTGTTAAGTATTCAGAGCTGGCGTAATAACCCATGGAGATGGTTTGCAACGCACGCGCCATTAAACTCGAATCTTCCAAACGATCACCAATGCGCAGTGCAACATCGATATTATGCTCAATTAAATTTCGCTCATCGGCGCTAGTGATAATCTCCAGATGCACCTTAGGATGAAGCTCCATAAATTCAAAAATAATATTTTCAAATACACTGATACCGGGTAGCGGTAGTAACTGCAAACGCAAATGACCACTCAATTCATAGGACTCGTGCACCATGTCTTCAATCGTTGATTCAAGCTCAATAATGATCGGCTTGGTCCGCTGATAAAACTGCCGTCCATTCTCAGATAACGCAATCGAGCGCTGATGGCGATGAAATAGTTTCACCTTTAATTCAGTTTCAAGATTTTTTAGTCGACGGCTAAGATTAGATTTCGGTAAATCAAGCAACTCTGAGGCTTTGGTTAAATTTCCCGAATCCACAATAAAGTGAAATAACTTAATGTCTTCTGTTTTCATGGCGGTATTTTCTCTCGCGTCTAATAACAATTTCAGCTAGAAGCCCTGTAGCTCTAGATGAGCCTAACACTTAAGTTTCACATTTCAGAACACAAAGTTACAAATAGTCATGTTTTTTGTGAAAGATAAACTCTCTATACTCGGCTTTTATTATATAAAACAGATCTCAAGGAAAAATATGTTCAATCACACTCCTTATCAGATTGTCATGGCGGTATTTATATCCACTTTGATTTCCGGATGCGACTTTTCAGCCCAAGCAGAAACCAAAGCCATAGTGAAACCGCGCCCGGTTAAATTAATCGATATTGACCAATCGATCCCGCCAAAGCAACGCAGTTTTCCAGGCAAAGTCTATGCGAGCCAACAGGCTGAGTTGGCGTTTCGAATTAGCGGCGAGTTAACTCAGCTTAATTTAATTGAAGGGCAAAAGGTTCAGCAAGGCGAAGTGCTCTCGCAATTAGACAAACGTGATGCAAGTAACGCGCTGCTCAATGCTGAAGCAAATTTTGAACTGGCTCAAGCCGACTTTAAACGAAAGAAAGCTTTGTTAACCCGCAAACTGATTTCGCCCGCCGACGTTGACAGTGCGAGTGCCAGTTTAAAATCGGCCGACGCTAACTTACGTAGTAGCCGCGACCAGCTGGCCTATACCACGATATATGCGCCATTTTCTGGTGTAGTTGCCAAGGTACATACCGACAACTATCAAATGGTTCAGCCAAATCAAGCGATTGTGACACTGCAAAACACCGATACTTTCGAGCTAAAAATTCAGCTTCCAGAATCCATGTTACTCAGTTTACAAAACCATGCGGCGCTGGAGCAAATTCAAGCCTATGCACAGTTCGACAACTTACTTGGTGGACAAGCCATTCCTGTCCACTATAAAGAACACAGTAGCCTTGCCTCGCAAGGGACTCAAACCTATGAGACAACCTTTATCCTCAAGGCACCAGAGCAAATGCGTTTGATACCCGGCATGAGTACTTCGGTCGCGATTAACATGCCTGCTGCTTCTGCTGAAAGCAACCCAATTGCTATTTTGCCGCTCACGGCGCTGGTTCGCGATAGCGATACAATTACTCAAGCCGCTGAAGGCCAACCATTAAGCGCATCGGTTTGGGTTTACCAGCCCGATGCGCAATCACTTAAACTGACTCCAGTTTTACTCGGGAAAATTCGCGCCGATGGCATTGAGATCTTATCTGGTCTCAATCAAGGTGACCGAGTGGTTGCCAGCGGAGTCAACGCGCTCACAGGTAAAGAGTTAATCAAACCACTGCATTGGGTTAGAGGAGTTTAACCATGAATGCAGCACTCTATAGTATTAACCATAAAGTAATCAGCTGGATGGTGGTCGTGTTGATGTTGGTCGGAGGGGTGATCTCGTTCACTGGTTTAGGTCAACTCGAGCAACCCGAATTTACCATCAAAACGGCATTAGTGATCACCAATTATCCCGGTGCCAGTGCCGAACAAGTGGAAGAAGAAGTCACGCTGCCACTAGAGGATGCACTACAGCAGATGTCTCAGATCAAACATGTGTCTTCAATTAACAGCGCAGGGCTGTCGCAAATTGAAGTCGAGATGAATGATCATTATGACAAGAATAGCTTACCGCAAGTCTGGGATGAATTACGCCGAAAAATTAGTGATACGCAAGGCAAGATGCCTCCCGGAGTCGGTTCGCCATTAATTATTGACGACTTTTCCGATGTGTATGGTTATTTGCTAAATATAACTGGTGAAGGATACAGCTATCGAGACCTCGATAACTACAGCAACCTGTTACGCCGCGAATTGGTTCTCTCTCCCGGGGTGAAAAAGGTATCGGTAGTCGGTGTCCCACAAGAGCAAGTTGTGGTCGAAATTAGCCAGCAAAAACTGAGTGCATTGGGTCTCGAACCCGACTATATCTACGGTTTATTGCAGACCCAAAATGTAGTGTCTAACGCCGGTGAAATGCTGATTGACAATAACCGAGTCCGGATCCACCCCACCGGTGAATTGGCCGATATCTCTGAAATGAAAAACATTTTGGTGAGCCCACCAAGCAGTGACAACCTGATCTATTTAGGCGACATCGCAAATATTTATCGCGCCACCACCGAGACTCCGAGTCAGCTTTATCATGATAATGGCGAGAAGGCTTTATCCATGGGGATCTCTTACTCCTCAGGAGTAAACGTGGTCGACATC
Organism: Agarivorans sp. QJM3NY_30; assembly: GCF_050870855.2. Classification (GTDB taxonomy): domain Bacteria; phylum Pseudomonadota; class Gammaproteobacteria; order Enterobacterales; family Celerinatantimonadaceae; genus Agarivorans. The sequence goes on from NZ_CP194038.2 coordinate 3,980,704, forward strand.
TCAAAGTCAATGAACGCCAAACTAGAATCCCTTAAATCTGAAATGCCGATCGGAATGAAGATTAATGTGATTTATGATCAAGGTAAAATTGTCGATAAGGCCGTTAGCGGATTTATCGTTAACCTTGCGCAATCGGTTGGCATTGTGATCATCGTATTACTCGTCTTTATGGGCCTAAGATCGGGTATTTTGATGGGTGCGGTGCTGGTCATTACCATCCTTGGCACGTTCATTGTGATGAATGTAATGCACATTCAGTTACAAAATATTTCCTTAGGGGCTCTCATTATTGCCTTAGGGATGTTAGTTGATAATGCCATTGTGGTGACCGAAGGGGTCATTATAGGTATTAAAAAAGGCTTAAGCCGTACCGAAGCTGCCGCTGCGATTGTTAAGCAAACCCAATGGCCATTGCTCGGTGCTACCGTTATCGCAATTATGGCTTTTGCGCCAATCGGACTCTCCTCCGATGCCACTGGCGAATTCTGTGCCTCATTGTTCCAGGTATTGCTGATTTCTTTATCGATCAGTTGGGTGATGGCTATCACCATTACCCCCTTCTTTTGTTATCTGTTGTTTAAGGATGGCGATCAAGACAGCGCCGAGCAAGAACCTTATAGCGGCTTAATTTTTAACATTTATCGTCGCATTCTTAATGCTGCTATGCACAATCGAATCATTAGCATACTTCTGGTTCTCGCAATGTTAGGAGCAGCCGTTGTAGGTATGAGTAAAGTGAAGAATGTCTTTTTTCCTGCCTCTACCACTCCCATTTTTATGGTAGATATCTGGATGCCTGAAGGCACCGATATTCTTGGCACCGAAAAATTTGTAAGCGGCATCGAGCAGGACTTAATCAAAGACAAAGACAAAACGAGCGACCAGCGAGGCATTGTGAATATCACCTCGGTGATCGGTCAAGGTGCACAGCGTTATGCCTTAACTTATCAACCAGAGAAAGGCTACGCCGCCTACGCGCAATTGATCGTCGAGATGCAAGATTTACAGAGTCTTTCGGCCTACTTGCCTTGGCTGCAACACAAATTAAGAGAAGACTACCCGGAAGCCAAATACCGGGTTAAATTAATCGAAAATGGTCCTTCTCCAGCAGCTAAAATAGAAGCTCGCTTCTATGGTGATGATCCCGTGGTACTGCGTCAATTAGCGGAGCAGGCGGTGATCATTTTTCAAAATGAGCCCTCAGCCGATAATATTCGAAATACTTGGCGCAACCAGCAGTTGTTAGTTCGCCCGCAAATGGATTTGGCTCGCTCACGTGAAATCGGAATTAGTAAACAAGACCTAGATGCGGCCTTGCTGCGTAACTTCGATAGTCAAAACATTGGAACCTATCGCGATGGCTCACACCTGCTGCCAATTGTGGCGCGCGCTCCTGCAGCCGAGCGAAAAAATGCCAATAGTTTAAACGAGCTACAAGTTTGGAGTTCTAAATACCAAAGTTTTGTGCCGATTACCCAGTTGGTCTCTAGCTTCGACAGCGAATGGGAAGATCCGATTATCATGCGTCGCGACCGAAAACGCTTGATCACGATATTAGCCGACCCCGCCATTGGTAGTGGTCAAACCGCTGATTCATTGTTACGAAAAGTACGCGATAAAGTGGAAGCTATCCCCTTGCCAGACGGCTATAAATTAGAATGGGGAGGCGAATTTGAAACCTCTTCTGAAGCCCAGCAAGGGATCGCAGGTTCCATCCCAATGGGTTACTTGGCGATGTTCTTACTTACGGTGCTGCTATTTAACTCGATTAAGCAACCCTTAATTATTTGGTTAACCGTACCGCTAGCAGTGATTGGTGTGGCCTTTGGTCTATTGGCTCTAGACGCACCTCTCAGCTTCATGGCGATTTTGGGGATGCTCAGTTTAAGTGGGATGATCATCAAAAACAGTATTGTTTTAGTCGACCAAATTAATCTGGAACTCGAAGAAGGCCAAAGCCCCTATGAGGCTGTTTATCACTCGTCAGTAAGTCGGGTTAGGCCAGTGGGAATGGCAGCATTAACCACCATGCTAGGGATGATTCCCTTACTGTCAGATCCCTTCTTTCAATCGATGGCGGTCACCATTGTGTTTGGTTTAGGTTTTGCCACGGTATTAACACTGGTGGTACTCCCTGTGATTTATACCCTGATATATCGCATCAAAGTACCAAAAACCAGTTAATTCATTCGCAGTCATTTGGCCTCAGCCTTCTGAGGCCAAATCGAAGCAACAACCTCTAGCAGGGTGGCGGTATTACTCGAATAAGCCGCGACTTAAGGAACCATGAAATGAGTTTTAAAATAAAATCCTTACTCTTAGGTAGCTTGCTCGGCATAAGTGCCTTTCAAGTATCAGCCGATGATTTACTACAAATTTACCAACTTGCTCAAGAGAAAGATCCGGTGATTTTGCAGAGTAAAGCACAGCGTGACATTGCTTTTGAACAAATCAGCGAAAGCAAGGCCTCACTATTACCTCAAATTGGGTTTAGCGCGGGGGCGACTTATACCGATACCGACAATCAAGCTATCGATAGCATCAGCAATAGTTCAGCCTCGGTTTCTTTGAGCCAATCACTCTATTCACAGAGTAATTGGACCAATTTAAGTATTGCTGAAAAAAATGCTTCGCAGGCCGATGTCAGCTACCAAAGCGAACAACAAAACTTAATCATTCGAGTAAGTAAGGCTTACTTTGCGGTGTTACGTGCCATGGACAATCTCAACTTTGTGGCGGCCACCAAAACCGCGGTAGGGCGACAACTAGAGCAAACCAAGCAACGCTTTAAGGTTGGCTTAACCGCGATTACCGACGTGCATGAAGCACAAGCTGAGTACGACCGGACCCTTGCGGAAGAAATTCAAGCGAATAACGACTTATCCAATAGCTACGAGGCACTGCGCGAATTGACCGGCGTTCAGGCCCGTCAATTAAAGATACTCAATACCGAACGTTTTGAGCCTCGGGAATTGAGCCACAACGTCGATTATTGGCTCTCCACGGCGGGTGAGCATAACTTAACGCTGAATGCCCAACGCATCGCGCAACAGATCGCTAAACAGCAGATCAAACTCGCCCAAACCGGCCATCAACCTAGCTTAAATTTGACCGCGGGGATCGGCTATGAAAAGAATCAATATGGTAACGATAGCTACAACACCCTCAACGGGGGAGACACAAATAGCGGTAATATCGGTTTAGAATTTAGCTGGCCACTATATTCCGGAGGCAGTATTAACTCTCAAGTGAAGCAGGCTCAACTCAGTTATATTGAATCATCGGAAGCCCTAGAGCAGAGCTACCGCTCGGTACAAAGTTCGATCCATTCACTGGTCAATAATGTCACTTCTAGTATCGGTTCTGTAACAGCCTATCAGCAAACAGTTGTGTCTTCAAAAAGTGCCTTAGATGCCACCGAAGCGGGGTTTGAAGTGGGCTCTCGCACCATTGTTGATGTACAAGATGCAACCCGCAATCTGTATTCAGCAATGAATCAACTGGCCAACGCCCGTTACGATTACATCCTAAACATGTTGGAACTAAAACAAACCGCTGGCAACTTAAGCCAAGATGACTTAGCCCTGATTAATGCAGGGTTAATGAAAAGTCTGTAACTATCGATGCCAGTTTTTGCAGCGACTGCTGGCATCGATATAACAGAGCGCTTTCCTTGGTGAAAACTAGGAAAGATCCTCCTTGAAGTTGTGATGTAACTTCACCATCCAGTAGCCTTCCCTACTGGATTTTTTTTGCGTGAAACGCTGTTTCAGGGCGTGCCTCTCATTGGGTAACAATCATCAATAAGACCTCACTTTTGCACGACGAGGTAAATCACCTTCCAGACCTAAGGCGCGGCGCATCGCTTGTTGCTTTAAGGGCTCAGCCTTATCCAACAAATTCATCCCTAGTCCACGCACTAACTTAAGCGGCGCAAGGTTATTACCAAATAGTCGCTTAAAAAACTCCATCGAGGCAATCATTTGCGTGGCTTCGCTCTTCCGCCAGCGTTCAAAGTGACGTAAATTAGCATAATCCGATAGCGATTTGCCTGTCGCCTGCAAGGCCAATATATCCTCCGCCAAAGCGGCTGCATCCATCAAGCCTAAATTCACCCCCTGACCCGCTAAAGGATGAATGGTATGGGCCGCATCGCCAATTAAAGCGAAACCTTGACCCGCAAAGTCTCGCGCATAACGCATTCGCAATGGAAAGGCCGCTATCTCGCCAACCCGTTCACACAACCCCAAACGAGCGTCGAAAGCGATGCTCAATTGTCGATTAAATTCGAGCTCTGGTAGGGCTTGTAGCTCGGCAGCTCGATCCGGCGATACCGACCAAACGATGGAACAATGATCGGCTTCTGCCAAAGGTAAAAAGGCTAAAGGCCCTTCCTGACTAAAGATTTGTCGCGCACAATTTTGATGGGGCATTTCGGTTTTAATCGTCGCAACAATCGCAGTGTGTTGATAATCCCAATAGGTGAGTGGAATATCGAGTTGTTGACGTAACCAGGAATTTGCACCATCGGCAGCCACCAGCAACTTACAACTTAAACTTTGCTCGTTGTCAAAACTAAGCCAAGACTCAGTTTCGCCTCGATGCAACTTTTCAACTGAAGATTCGATGATCGCAACATTACTTTGGCTACACACTTGCTGCCATAAAGCATAACGAATCACCTCATTTTCAACGATATGGCCGATTTGAGGCAGCATCACTTGTTTGGCTTGAAAACGGATCTTAGCAAAACTGTCACGTTCCCACACTTGCATATCGTGATAAGGTGCCAAGCGCTGAGCCACAATTTCATCCCAAGCACCGAGTGATTCAAGCAAGCGTTGCGAGGATAAACTGAGCGCACTGACTCGTAAACTATAGTTAGCTAAATCGGGGGACAGCGCAGGGAAAGGCTCCACAATGGCGATCCGGAGTGGACTGTCGGCCAAGGCTCGCGCCAAAGCCAAACCCACCATACCACCCCCAATAATCGCTATATCTACCGCTTGCATATTGCCCTTCCTAGAATCAAATTAAGTTGCTGCTTGGCCAGTGCGAATCCACCAGCGAAATACCCATGCTGACTAGCCTAAAACAAACCTAAACTTTGCTTGGCTAATACTGCTTTAAGATCCGGTAATAAGCGCATCGCCATCAAACCCAGATTACGCGGGATCACCATACTTTTATCATCACCAGCAAACAGACTCGCCAACGACGAAGTCATCAAAATGGTACGCTCTATATCGGCTTGTCGTGATTGTTGATAAGCATCTAATAACGCATGCCCACCTATGTCTTTGCCCTGCTGCCAGTGTTGTTCAATCAAAGTCGATAAGCAAGCGACATCACGTAGGCCCAGATTAAAGCCCTGCCCTGCAATTGGGTGCAAACTATGCGCCGCATTGCCCAACAATAATAAACGATGGTTAAATAGACGAGGATAATAACGCAGTACTAAAGGATAGGCATAACGCTTTCCTAGGCCGATAAAACGTCCGGCTCGATAGCCAAAAGCTCGCTGTAGCGCGGCTAAAAAATCGGCTTCGGCTAAATTTTGTAAGCGTTGCGCCTCTGCAGCACTAACACTCCACACCACCGACCAACGATGGCCATTCATCGGTAGCAAAGCCAAGGGACCGTCAATGGTGAAACGCTCAAAAGCTCGACCAGCAGGCGCTTGCTCGGCCTCAACGTTGGCAATCACAGCATACTTGGCAAAGTCATGTAGCTGTTGTTGTAAGCCTCCTTGCAAGGCCACCTGCGAATCAGCGCCATCGGCACCAATCAGTAAACGAGCAGTAAGGCTTTGCTGATCGTCCAGAGTAATCCGCACTTGTTGCTGCTGTTGCTCCAATTTCACCAGTTTACTCGGGCAAAATAGACGAACCGAACGCTCGGCTAATAAACGATGAAACTCACGTCCGGCATGCTCCAGTTCGATCACTTGGCCTAGGGCTGACAAGTGATATTCATCGGCATCCAACTTGGTCCAGCCGCAATGGCCACGATCCGAGACGTGAATATGCTCAATGGCGCAGGCATAGGGCGCCAAAGCTGCCCATAAATCTTGTTCTCGTAACCATTGCTCAGAGCCAGCCGATAAGGCTATCGCACGACCATCAAAGCCAGGATGCTGCCCAAAATTCAGCGGCGCCGCTTCGATTAACGCTATTTTCAGCGGTTTATCTTGCTGAGACTGCGACAAGGCTAAAGCCAGACTAGCCCCAGCCATGCCCGCACCCACAATCACAATATCAAACGCTTGCAGAGGCTTATCCATCTATTGAATCGCTCCTAACTCGCGGCCATCAAGGCTTCAATCTCAGCCACCGTTTTCGGCGCAGCAGCCGTTAATACTTCGCAACCCGTGGTGGTAATGACCACATTATCTTCGATACGGATCCCCATGCCTCGATAGGCTTCAGGAACCTCTGCATCAAGCGGAATATAAAGGCCGGGCTCAATGGTGAAGACCATATTCTCAGCCAATGGACGACTACGCTTGCTATCGTGATAATCTCCCACATCGTGTACATCTAAGCCCAGCCAGTGGCCCACACCATGCATGTAATATTCTTTATAAGCTTCTTGTTCAATTAAATCGGTGACGTCACCCTGCATGATCCCAAGTTCTACCATGCCAGCAACCATGATCTGCAATACTTGCTGATTCGCTTCAAACAACGAAACCCCAGGCTTGAGCATCTCGATGGCAGCCAACTCTGCGGCTAAAACAATATTGTATAACTTAGCTTGCTCACGACTAAACTGACCATTCACCGGAAAAGTTCGAGTAATGTCGCCCGCATAACCTTGATACTCGGCCCCGGCATCAATCAACACTAGGTCGCCAGCTTGCAGCTGACTTTCGTTCTCGGTGTAGTGCAAAATACAGGCATTCTCGCCGCTACCAACTATCGTGCCGTAAGCTGGTGAGCGTGCTCCGGCCATTAAAAACTGATGATGAATTTCAGCTTCCAATTGGTATTCCCACATCCCCGGTTGGCAGCTTCGCATCGCGCGGCAATGACCTTCGGCCGATATCGTTCCCGCCTTGCGCATCAATACCAGTTCTTCTGACGACTTAAACAAGCGCATCTCATCCACTATGGGACGCCAATCTTCAATTTGCTTTGGCGCCTGCCAACCTTGGCGTAAACCAAGGCGTAAGCGCTCGATGGCCGCAAATATCTGCTGGTCGTAAGCGGGATAACGCCCCTGAGCCATATAAACCTTACTTAAACCATCCAGCTCAAGATGCAGGTACTCGGTGAGATCTTCAATGGCAAAGGCTTTATCTACAGCCAATGTCAGCAAGGCCTGCTCTTGACCCAAACGACGTCCCTGCCATACTTCTGCAAGCTTATCTTTGCGTCGATTAAATAACACGGTGCGGGTTTCGCCCGCTTGCTTAATCAACAGCAATAGAGCTTTGGGTTCGTTAAAACCAAGAAAATAGAAAAAATCACTATCTTGACGAAAGGGATATTCGGTATCACGACTGCGTACTTGCTCTTCTGCAGCAACAAAAATCGCGACACTATTATCGGACATGGCAGCAAATAACTGCTGACGACGTTGTATAAACACAGCAACTCCTTGGCTTGGGAAATGATTAATGCAAAGTTGGACTTTGTTGGTCGGAAGCACTCGCCGTTAAATGCGCAAAAATAGTAATCGCACCAATCCGCACATATTCCACAACCTGGAATAAGGCTTGCTCATTTTCTTCTTCATCATCTTCTAAATCCGATGACAACTGGCTGATTTCGGTAAAATCTTTAACCAACTCTTGAATATCTGCGGCTAACTTATTGAGTTCGCTTTGCACCACGCCAAAGCCGACTAAAAAGCTTTGTACCCATTGTGCCAAAGCTTCGGTTCGATCTTCCACCAAGGCTTCCTCATCGGGTAACAATAACTGGAAACCCAATAAGCTATCGCTCATGCCTGCGTAAGTGGCCTCCATCACCTGAGTAAGTTGTTTTTTCAGATCAACGGGTAAACCCTGACCATCGTTGATCAGCATATTCATTTGACTTAACCAGTCGCCATCGGTCGGTAAACCAGCGGCTAACATGCCGCTTAAGATGCCGTGCGCTTCTGCAGGGCTAATCAATATTTTTGAAGACAGTAGCAACTCAGCTAAGTCTTCGTAGTCTGGATAAACTATTCTAGTCACGTGGAATACCTATAAGTATTGGATCCGCTCATCCTAACATTGGACAAGCCTCGTCGTCATGTTATTGACTCACATCACAGGTAAAATCACTATTTTTGTAAGGTCCGTTTGAGTTGTTGACGACGGACTCTCACCCGCTCGATATATTGCTCACGAAATAATTTGATCAGCATCGTTTCTTGCTGACGAACGAAGCGAGCAGGCAGGTAGCTCGTTTTGCTAAATTGCAAACACAACTGCGGGTAAGGATCTCGCTGATTTTCAATCTTTCGGGAGATACGCGCCTGAAATGAGTGTTCATAGCCTTGGGGGCCATACAACAGGCTAAACTCGGCAAACTGTTGTTGAAGCTCCTTTGGCAAATAATCGACAATCTGACTAAAGTCTTGATGGAAAATAAGCCGACCAAGCAATACTTGCCTTGAGATTGGCAAGGGTTCAGCCGTAGTGCGCCACTGGGTACGAAAGCCGCCTTCCGATACATCTAACACTGGAAAAACATGCTTAGCCAGCTGCACCATTGGCATCAATTGACCAATATGAGCCAATTTTTCAGCCGAAACTACGCCATCAATAAAATTTCCGCGGGCCGCTTTAGCATTCACCATTTTGATGAATAACTGGATTAGCCGTACTGGATAAACAACCCGATAGGAACCACGACGTTCCTTTGCTGCAATGCCTGTTTGCGTCATTAAACCAAATTTCCTATGCCGAGTATGTTTAGCGATGCGGACACAAAAGCGCAAGCCGATCGATAATCAAGCCAATGGTCGCCAATAAAACCACGATGTTCAAGCCTAAGCCCACGCTTTATGCCGCAAACAATCTAGATTTGTTTAGCTTTAGAGCAAATTGCTGGTAAATACTCCAGCTTGCCCCTTACTGGGGCGACAACGGTTGCAAGTTAAGCCGCAGCGCTATATATTCAGCGAATAATAGAGTTTAGCTAAGGCAAATCATGGCTCAGGGCGTAGACATAATATTGTTAGGTAAGAGCTATCGGGTGGCTTGCCCGGAAGGTGAAGAAGATAAACTTCGCCAAGCCGCCGACGAATTATCTCAACGCTTACAAACGCTGAAAGAGAAGAGCCGTGTCAGCAGCACCGAGCACTTAGCGATTATGGTCGGCTTGCACCTCGCTTATGAGTTACATAACGAGCAAGCTAAAAATCAAAATTACGCCGATAACATGAATCAGCGAATTAAGGACTTACAATATACCATCGAGCGCGCTTTATTAGAACAAAGCCTGCCCGCTGGCGAGGTCGACGAAAGCAGTTAGCGCACTAACTGAAGTTTGACTAGAGTTAGATAAAAGAGTTTAGTTTTCCTGGGGTGTTTGCCAGTTGGTGATGTCCCTGAGCCGATAATTGTATCTTAAGGGTGATTTTTTTCTGCTTTTGAGCATGCTCAGCCCGACTGAGAAGCCTACGGTATGAAATTTATTTCCCGCCTTGAACCTCATGGTTCAAGGGCTAAAATCAACAGCGGCATCCCGGGTTCTTATTTCTAAAGCGTGACTTGATGTCACCTTCGCTTGTTTTCTTGTGGCTTGTAACACTCCCAAACCGAGCGAGCTTTGATTCATTCATCACCACCTGCAACACTTTATCGCCATTAAACCCACTTTAGCGCAAGCCCTATCGATTCCCATTTCGACTGATTATGCTCACTGGCACCAACTTCTTGTACGCAGGATAAGCCGCATTGTTCAGTCCCTTCCTTAAAACCATACTCAAAAATGAGTTTACTGGCGGCCATTCACGATGATGCGACTCAGTAAGCAGCGGGCTCAACAACTCTGCGCCTTAGCATTCTTCAGTGGGGCTCCTCATGCAGAAATGAACTGGCAACAGCATTGGCAGTTAGAAGCCGAGAGTGGTTATAGTCAAGCCTCAACCAGCCCCCTATTTGCTAGCCAGAATCAAACCTTTAACGATATGGCGCTGCGTTGGTTCCCTCAAACTAACCAGTGGCAGGCTCAGTTGGTTGCCCTCAAGCAAAACCAGCAAACACAATTACGAGTAGCCGAACTATTTTGGAGTGGCGAAGTTAAGGGAAAAGATTTGCTGATTGGCAAGCAAAGGCTCAACTTAGGTGTCGGTTACGGCTTTCGTCCCTTAGACATATTTTCGCCCTACCAACGTAATCCTATCGCCATTCAAGTTGAGCAAGGACTTGCCGTTGTAAGTCTTAGCCAATTTAGCGATGCTGACGAACTGTCCTTATTTTATACCGATGCCTATCTTAGCTATGATAGTGCAGCTTTCGCCCAGCGCGGGATCGGGATCCGCAATTATCGACTTACGGGTCATCAGGAATGGCAAGGTCTAGCGTATGTCGATAATCAGCGTGGATTAAACCTAGGTGGCAGCTGGATCACCACCTTAGGAGATGCTTGGGAACTGCACGCCGAATCTCGCTACCAACAGTATTACAGCCACATGATGAGCCGCCTTGATTTTCCCCCTTTGGATAGACAAGCGCCGATTATTGAGCAGCAATTTGCAAATGGTTGGCAAACCTTATTTGGTATGACTTGGGCAAACTTAGTGGGTGATAATCTGATTATTGAGTATTGGTTTGATAACCGAGCCCTCAGCCTTCGGCAATGGCGAGCCGTGACCCAGCTAAGCCGTGACTTGCAAGTATTAGGCTCGCAATTTGATCCGCTACGCCTTTCGCAAGCGGCGGTATTTCAAGGAAAGAATCTAGTTCAACATAATTTGCTACTGCACTGGCACCGCGATCTGACAGACTGGCAGCCCGCCCTCGACCTACTATTCTCGCCAAGCGACGGCGGACTAATCAGCACTGCAAAAATCAACTATGAATTCAGTCAAGGTTGGACGCTAGGGGCTCAGCTGCGCTATCTTGGAGGCAAGAATGATGCGGTGTATCAACTATTGCCTGAGCGTTACATCGGCTTGATAAAATTAGAGGCACGCTTTTGAAGACTCAACCCTTTTATTCATTATTACGTTCGCTGTTGATTTGTGCGCTATTTTCACTACCGATCGCCTATATGACTCATGCAATTTGGGGTGGCCATTACTCGATGCATTATCGGATTGCAATGAGCTATAGTGTCGTTGGCACCTTCAGCAGTATGTTTGTGAGAGCTCGATTTCCAAAACTCTCTCATCTTTGGAGCTTCACCCTCAGTGCCACTCTCACCCTAAGCATCGGAAGCCTGCAAGTCTGGTATTGGATTAATCCTTATTACAGCAACATTGATTGGCCACTGATGCTAAAAATAATATTGATCTCTTTGGTCTTTATCAGTGTCGTGTACTACTATTTTTTTAGCCGAGAACAGAACTTAGCCATGCTCTCGGCGCTTCAGCAAGCCGAACTCGATAAAATTCGGGCTGAGCAAGCGCTCACCTTAAGCCAACTAAAACTCTTGCAAAGCCAAATTGAACCCCACTTTTTATTTAATACTTTAGCCAACTTAAAGGCGCTGATTGCACTCGATCCAGAGCAGGCTCAGCGACTCCTCGATACCTTGACCGAATTACTGAGGATCACCTTGAAGAAAAGCCGCCAAGCAAGCATTAGCGTCGCCGACGAACTGACTGGCATCCGAGCTTATTTAAGCATTCAACAGATCCGTTTAGGCGAGCGCTTAAGCTTTGCCATTGAACTCACCGATGGTGACTTAAGCCAAGCTCAGCTACCGCCAATGCTATTGCAACCCCTAGTTGAAAATGCGGTATTTCATGGCATCGAGCCTAAACCCGAAGGTGGTGAGGTACGAGTGAAAATAGCCATGTTGCAGCAACGCTGGCAGATTCAAGTTTGTGACAACGGGCTTGGTATCGATAACAAGCAACGACAAGGCAACGGACTTGCCTTGAATAACATTCGACAACGATTGGTCAGTCTTTACCCCGAAAATCAAGCACGCTTGAGTTTAAGCGCTCAAACAGGCGGAGGCACTGTGGCCACTTTGGAATTTCCATGCGAGGCATAGTTGTTGCTAACAAGCCGCGACGGCGCTGCCACCTGAATAAGGACAAGGTGCTGGCCAGAGCTAAGTTATATGCGAGAGTACCCGACTCAGTCACATTGGTTCACAGCCCTAGCCGCTGATGGCATTGGCTCCCACTTGTGCTTAACCCTAGAACTGGAGTTTCTATGCGAGCCATAATTGTTGATGACGAACCGCTACTGCGTTTCCACTTGGATAAGATGCTTGCCGAGTGCTGGCCAGAACTTGAAATTGTTGATAAAGCAGGGGATGGTCCCAGTGCATTGGCGGCGGTCGAGCAATTAGGTGCCGACATCGTATTCTTAGATATTCGGATGCCAGGAATGAACGGAATAGAAGTCGCACAGCAGCTCAATCAACAAGCGGATCCTCCGCAGATTGTATTTACCACCGCCTTCGACCAATATGCGATTCAAGCCTTCGAGCAACAAGCCATTGATTACTTACTGAAACCAATCGATGAGCAACGACTGTTACGCACCTGCCAACGCTTGAAAGCACAAACCCGCAGCAAAAACACGTTTGACTTACCAGCTCTGGTCTGCGCTCTCGAACAAAAGTCGCAGTATCTACAGTGGATCAGAGTCAATAAAGGAGAAACTTTGGAATTGGTGGCTGTTGACAATATCTTGGCTTTTATTGCCGAAGATAAGTACACCACGGTGCGCTGCCAACACGCAGAATATGTTATCCGCACCCCACTCAAAGAACTCATCAAACAACTTGAACCAGAACAGTTCTGGCAAATTCATCGCGCAAGCTTAGTGCGAGTTAGTGCCATTAAGCAGGTGAGCAGAAACTTACTTGGTAAGCTGAGCGTATGCCTGAGCGATGGTCATGAGTATCCGGTTAGCCGTAGTGCGCATCATCTGTTTAAGGCCATGTAGCGATGCTCACATCAGGTTTGTTATCGCACTTTAGCTTTCCCAAAGTGACGATGCCCTGCTAAGCATCTAGCCTTAGATGACCTCTTTTCACCAAAATAACCGTGTCTTGTTCGGCAAAAGGATGGTGTTGACTCAAGTGCGGGCTACGTAGCCAAGTATGTTGTGGGTAACGACCGTGTTCATCTTTCAACTCCCCACTAACCACCAGCAATTCTTCGCCGCCAAAGTGATGGTGAGTCTTAATCACCTTACCTGCAGGGCATTTTACTAGCGCGACTTGCTGTTGTTCGAACTGATGTAAAGGCAGCACAGCAAAGCCACCGAAACCAGACAGCCAAGGCTCGAGATTACTATTGATCCGCACTTCACTCGTATCGGCCAGAGCAAATTGATTCAGCTTCACAAACAGAGTACAGCCCAACTGACTAAAAGGACGATGTTTGCTCCCCGGTGGATTTCGCAAATAAGTACCTGCCGGGTAGTCTCCCTGTTCATCAGAAAAAACCCCTTCCAGTACCAAAATTTCTTCACCTAAAGGATGCAGATGTTCGGCAAAATGAGACTTGGCTTGGTATTGAACAATACTGGTGACATGACCCGATTCTTTGGCCGCACGCTCCAAAGGTTTACGCAATACGCCTATCGATGGGCTAGTTTGCCAGGCCATTTGCTGGGTATTAATCGCCACCGCTTGGTTAAAGTCCATATTCAACATACTCGATCCTGTAAGTTGCTCATAAAACTTGCCCATTAGACTCAGCCTATTTCAACAAAAATGCAAGTATTAAACGATGCTAATTAGCAGCTAAACTAACTCGGGCCACCCGCCGAAACCTCCTACGCCCTTGGCGAAACCAAGATATAACCGCTCATCGCCTTGAACTGCAATTCATCGCAAAGCACTGTCCCCGAGTCGTCTCTCACTTAGGCTTAAACGGTCACTTTCCAATCCCAAGGATGAATCATGAAAAAACTAACGCTCGCAAGCCTATTACTCATCGTGAGTTACTCGGCCATGGCAGATTTAGAGCCACAATTACTAACTCGTTATTTTCAAGCCGCCCAAGGCGATTATTCTGAGTTGGAGCAACTCTATCAGGAAATGCAAACTGCTCAGCAAGGGCAACCCGGCGATGCATGGGCGCTGTTTTATTTGGGCGCAACGGAAACGCTAAAGGGTGATGATGCCTGGCTACCGTGGCGCAAACTTAATTTCACCGCAGATGGCTTGGCTCGAATGGACAAAGCCCTCAATATGATAGGCCCCAACCACTGGCAACAACAATATCGCAGCCTACCACAAGCGCTGTATATGCAGGCAATGGCAGCCATTACCTATAGCAGCGTACCGCAATTTTTTAACTACCAAGAACGCGGCTTCGAGTTATTTCGCCAAGTCCTCGCGGATCCTCAATTACTGAACGCTCCCGTACAGGCCAGCACCTGGATCTACAGTTTTGCCATTGAAACGGCCCTCAAGCAAGACCAACAGCCACTGGCCCAAGCGTGGTTGAAGCAGCTGCGAGCCAGTGGCATCGATGACTCGTATAGCCAACAAGCCGAACAATTATATGCCCAATATAGCAAACGCTAAGGAGCTATCATGTTGCAACTCAACAATATCGCCAAGTCTTATCAAACTGGACAAGTAAAGTGCCAAGCGTTATCGGGCGTCAACCTCCAGATCAAACACGGTGAAATGGTTGCCCTCTGCGGCCCATCGGGCTCTGGTAAGAGTACCTTATTGAACATCTGTGGCTTACTCGACTTGGCATATCAAGGTGAACTATATTTTGACGGCGAGCATCTTCACAACAATGCTCACCATTGTATGTTACTGCGCCGACAGCAGCTCGGCTTTATCTTTCAACGTTTTAATTTGGTGCCCGTGATGAGCGCCTATGAGAACGTGGAATACCCCTTATTACTTAACAAAATGAGTGCAGCCACTCGCCGCAAAAAGGTGTTACAGATCCTTGACGCCGTCGGTATGTCGTCTTTTACCCAGGCGAAACCCGAATGTTTATCGGGCGGTCAACAGCAACGCGTCGCCATCGCCCGGGCGCTGGTTCATCAACCTCGCTTGGTGATTGCCGATGAACCAACCGCTAGTCTTGATAGCGTGAGTGCTCATCAGGTGATTGAATTGATGAAAAGCATCGGTGAAGCGCAACAAACCACCTTTGTAATCGCAACTCATGATAGCCGTATGAGTCTGCATTGTGAGCGACAAATACGACTTCACGATGGGCAAATACAAAGTGGGGGAAATCGCCAATGCGTCGCTTAAAACATGCGCTACTCAATGTACAACGTAATCGCCGTCGCAGCCTCATGTCACTGCTCATTATTGCGATTGCGGTGTTTGCACTGCTCAGTGCCGGCGGTTTCGGTTTATTTACTTACCAATCTTTGGCCGAAGCCGCCGCTCGCGAAACTGGCCATCTTACTTTGTCTAATCGCCAATACCTAAGTCAACAAGAAGACTATTCTCTACAGTTTGGTTTAAACAATTGGCAAGCACAACGCGATAGCTTACTCAGTTTCGCCGCAATTAAGGCCGTACAACCGCGCATCGAATTTAGCGGTTTGATTAGCCACGGCGAGAAGTCTGCCATTTTTGTTGGTCAAGGAGTACTGGCCAGCGAGTTTAGCCAAAAGGGGCCATTTCTGACGCTAAAATCTGGCAAACTGCTCTCCGAAGCTGAAGATCCAACGCAACCACAAATCTTACTTGGAGACACACTGGCAACTTACATGCGAGTTCAAGTCGGCGATTGGCTGACTTTACTCACCACCACGAGCGAAGGTGCTTTGAATGCTTACGATTTTAAGGTGCAGGGCTTGGTGTCCACCGGCGTACCTGACTTGGATAAACGCTTGGTTTACACCTCTCTAAGTTTAAGCCAAGCCTTATTGGGCAGTGATAAAGTGAGCTTGATGTCGGTATTTGCCTTCGCTGATCAAGATATTCCAACTTTACAACGACAAGTGGAACAGCAATTTCCTAGCCTGTTGGTCAGGCCTTGGTGGCAGCAAGCTTTTTTTTATGATGCGGTACGCAACTTATATAACCGCATTTTCAGCGTATTGGGCCTAATAATGGGATTAGTGGTATTTGTTTCGTTATTTAATACACTTAGCATGTCGGTCACCGAACGGACTCGCGAAATTGGCACCCTCGCCGCTTTAGGAACCGCCCCCTCCGAACAACTAAACGGTTTTGTCTTAGAAGCGGTGATATTGGCATTGTTTGGTGCAGCCCTCGGGATCTTGCTGAGCGCAGGGCTATCCCTAACGCTACTATTTGCCGATATTCAAATGCCCGCCCCCCCAGGACGTAGTGTTGGTTACCCCTTATTGATTCACTTTTCTTGGCCGCTCGCCGGCATCGTTGCCTTGAGCGTCGTATTGATCTGCAGCCTAGCTTCAGCCATTGCAGCCCGAAAAGGTCTAAAAAAACCGATTACAGAGGCTCTAATTTATGTTTAATTTATTGAAATATTGGTTATTTTTATGTTTGTTGCCATTTAATGCCGCCCATGCCGACAGCGAAATCCAGCAGCGTTTATTGCAAGCCGACTCTTATCGACTGCAAAGTCGTTCGGCCAAAGTAGTGACCATCGTGAGTCAATATAAGCACCAACAACGAACCAAGCAGCATCGCTATCATGTATATATTCGCCCAGAACAAAAGTCACTGGTGGTATTTAAAGCGTCAGCCGAACGCGGCCAAAAATTACTAATGTTGGGTGATAAATACTGGTTATTAATGCCCAATAGTCGACGGCCGATTCGCATAACACCAATGCAAAAACTACTAGGCGAAGCCTCGGTTGGTGATATCTCGACGCTCACTTGGAGTGAATCTTATCGAGGCAAAATTGGCGACTCTGCCGAACTCAATGGCAAACCCGCTATCAAACTACAATTGCAGGCTAAAACCAGTGGAGCCACTTATCAAAAAATAGAGCTATGGGTGGAGCAAGCCAATAACTTTCCACTTCAGGCCGATCTTTACTTAAGATCCGGGAAACTAGCCAAACAAGCCTATTTTAGTGCGGGTCAGCGCGATGGCAGAATCGTGGTACAAAGCATGACTCTGATAGATAGCATTCAAAGCTATAAAAGTACCCAGATTGACTATCAATCCATCACCGACTATCGCTTAGCCGACAAATACTACAATCCAGCTTATCTCAGTAAACAATCATTAGATCAATTGTAAATTCACATTTTAGATTGTTTTCACCCCACCGAGTCACCCGTTTATTCGAGTCTCTCGGTATTACTCTCCCGCTCCTCGCGTGTGAGGTATTTACAGTTAAATACCTCACGAATTAACAAGTTTAAGGACATTCTTCACCCAGAAACCTACCCAGCCCTTGTTCCCTGCGTTTCAGCTGGTAAAATCCCTCCCAGAATTTTTAAGTATCCGAGAAAGAGCAACCCATGGGCAGAAGTTTTGAAGTACGTAAGGCCTCGATGGCCAAAACCGCAGGTGCTAAGACCAAGGTTTATTCTAAATACAGTAAAGAAATCTATGTTATCGCTAAAAACGGCGGTGCCGATATCGACGCAAATCTGCAATTACGCAGTGTAATTGACCGCGCCAAGAAAGATCAGGTACCTAGCCATGTTATCGATAAAGCCATAGAGAAAGCGAAAGGTGGAGCAGGTGAAGATTACGTACCAGCCCGCTACGAAGGTTATGGCCCTGGCGGTTGTATGGTGATTGTTGACTGTTTAACCGATAATAACAGCCGTACCTTTACCGACGTTCGTCAAGCTTTTGTTAAAACCAAATCAAAAATTGGCAACCAAGGCAGCGTGGCTCACATGTTCGATCACCAAGCAATCTTTGCTTTTCAAGGTGACGACGAAGATGCCATTTTAGAAATCCTATTAATGGATGACGTAGAAGTCACTGACGTAGAGTGCGAAGACGGCATGATTACCGTGTTTGCTCCTCATACTGAGTACTTCAAAGTTAAAACTTCACTGATAACAGCGCTACCAGAACTAGAGTTTGAGATGGAAGAAATTAGCTTCATTCCGCAAAACTACACCAAAATTAGCGGTGATGATGTGGCGATGTTTGAAAAATTTCAAGCTATGTTGGACGACTGTGATGACGTACAAAACGTTTATCACAACGTGGAACTTGACTAATACCAATTGAAATCGGTTGATGATCAAAAGTTACCCGCTTAAGATCGACAAAACAAGGCTGAAATTGAAGTCACCATTACCGGACGCCCAATTTCAAAAACCATGCTTCTCGATTTTAACCCGCTCCTATGATCAGCATCTTGTTTCGCTCGGTATAAACTCAAGTGGACCAACCAAGCCTGATACACTCAGGCTTGGGGGACTTTAAAACTTGCTTCCCTCTGCATCTCATTGCACACTGAAACAATCTAATAGCAACTTAAGCCTTTGGTATGAGCAAACTTGATGCGGCGCAAGATCAGCAGTGGCGACAACAATTACGCCATCAGATCCGCCAACAGCGCGGCAGCTTAAGCCCCACCCAGCAGCAACAGGCCAGCCAAGCGATCCTCGAATACTTACAAGCGGATCCCACCCTAGTAAAACCACAACGAATCGCCTTATATTTAGCCTTTGATGGGGAACTGGATCTTTCATTAATTATCGACTGGTTGTGGCAGCAAAACAAACAAGTCTTTGTCCCTTTAGTCGACCCAAATACCAATGGAAACATGTGTTTTCATCACTATCATGCCAACACACTGATGCAACAAAACCGCTTTGGGATCGCCGAACCCATTTTTGACCCAGCGGCGGTCATTCCCGGCCAGCAATTAGAACTGATCTTAACCCCTTTGGTTGCTTTCGATGCCGAGGGAAATCGACTGGGTATGGGCGGTGGCTATTACGATCGTTTATTGGCGAATATAGAAACCGATCCCCCGCTGGTGGTTGGCTTGGCTCACGACTGCCAGCAAGTCGATGCAGTTCCTGTTCAGGTATGGGATCAGCCCTTAAAACGGATCCTCACCCCCAGCAAAGACTGGCGCTGGTAAGCGCCTAATTTAGCTCACCCGACGCGCAGCCTAAAAACAACAATCGACATTGGCGTTCACCTTTGTGCTTGGTTATACTGCGCGCCAAATAGCCAACTTATTGGCAAATTCTCACAACTATCGCTTCGGAGCATCGCAATGACACAAGATGAAATGAAAAAGGCCGCAGGCTGGGCCGCCTTAGATTACGTACAAAAAGACACGATTGTTGGTGTTGGCACGGGTTCTACGGTTAATCATTTTATTGATGCTCTCGCCACCATGAAGAATCAAATCATCGGTGCCGTATCCAGCTCTGAGGCATCAACCGAAAAACTATTGGCTTATGGCATTGAAGTATTCGACTTGAATAGCGTCGACCAATTGTCTATTTATGTCGATGGAGCCGACGAAATTAACGGCCAAAATCATATGATTAAAGGCGGTGGTGCGGCATTAACCCGAGAAAAAATTGTTGCAGCGGTCGCCGAAAAATTCATTTGTATCGTCGACAATACCAAACAAGTGGATGTTTTAGGTGAGTTTCCACTACCAGTAGAAGTGATCCCTATGGCTCGCAGCTATGTGGCGCGTGAATTGGTAAAACTGGGAGGCGATCCCGTATACCGAGAGGGAGTTGTCACCGATAACGGCAATGTTATCTTGGATGTACATAGCATGAAGATCATCAACCCGCTTGAAATGGAACGTGATATCAATGCTATTGCTGGTGTCGTGACCAATGGCTTGTTTGCCGCTCGCGGCGCAGATCACGTGGTGATTGGTACTCCAGAAGGCGCTCTAAAACGCTAAATAAGCAAGCGAACAAAAAAATGGGTGCTTTCTGCACTCCTTTTTTTGTGACATATTCCAACCAGTCTCAATTCGTCTCTAATTACTGCCAGCCAAGTACAAATATACCAAATATAAAACTATCAATCATGGCAAACTCAGTGTTTTAGCCGAAACATGAATAAATTTTGATGTAATAAAATTACATTCCCTAAGTGGTGCTTTTTTGCTAAATTTACTCGCTCAAGCGGTAACATGGGTTTTAGGAAGCAAACATGGCAAAGTATTCGTTAGGCAAGGAAAAAATTAAGGTTTTGTTATTAGAGGGTCTGCACCCGAGTTCATTACAGTCCTTTCAATTAGCTGGTTATGAGAATGTAGAAATGATCAAAACTTCGCTAGCAGAAGACGAACTGATAGAGAAAATCAAAGATGTTCATTTCATCGGTATTCGTTCTCGCACCAACCTCAACGAACGAGTGCTTGCCGCCGCGAATAAGTTAGTGGCTATTGGTTGTTTCTGTATTGGTACGAATCAGGTTGACTTAGCCGCCGCGCAAAAAAAGGGCGTTCCCGTATTTAATGCTCCCTTCTCTAATACCCGTAGCGTTGCCGAGTTGGTATTAGGTGAAATCATCTTATTGTTTCGCGGTATTCCAGAGAAAAACGCCAAAGCACACCGCGGCGAGTGGATCAAATCTGCGGATAATTCTTTTGAAGCTCGCGGTAAAAAATTGGGCATCATCGGTTATGGTCATATTGGCACCCAACTCGGGATCTTAGCTGAAACCCTAGGCATGCAAGTCTACTATTACGACATCGAAAGTAAGCTATCTTTGGGTAATGCAAGCCAAGTAAATGACTTAAACCAACTCTTGGCGATGAGTGATGTGGTTAGTTTACACGTGCCTGAAACCCCCCAAACCAAATACATGTTTGGAGAAGCTCAATTTGCAGCAATGAAGCAAAATTCAATTTTAATCAATGCTTCACGCGGTACTGTAGTCGATATCGAAGCGCTGGTTGCTGCTTTAGAAAGTAAAAAATTAGCCGGGGCAGCTGTCGATGTATTCCCAACCGAGCCAAAATCAAACAAAGAAGAATTTGTCTCTGCGCTACGTGACTTCGACAACGTCCTATTAAGCCCCCATGTTGGTGGTTCAACTCAGGAAGCCCAAGAGAATATCGGCATCGAAGTGGCTGCGAAACTAGCCAAGTACTCAGACAATGGTTCAACGCTGTCAGCGGTTAACTTCCCAGAAGTGGCTCTGCCTGAGCATACGGGCACCAGCCGCCTGTTACACATTCACCATAACCAACCGGGCGTATTAACCAAAATCAACTTAGCTTTTGCTGAAGATGCGATCAACATTGCTGCTCAATATCTACAAACCAATGCTAACATTGGTTACGTTGTAATTGATGTAGAAACAGCACAAGCAGATCAAGCGATAGCCAAACTAAAAGAAATTGAAGGTACAATACGCGCGCGTATTTTGCATTAATTTGATTCGCTAAGTCGCAAAAAATCCAGTCTAAATGCTGGCTTTTTTTGTGCCTATAGAAAACCAGTCTAGGCAAATTACTTGTACAAGACTCAAATTGCTATATTCTTAGTGTACTCTGTTTCGTCACTTATCCTAGATAGCTGGCTTAGCCTTCTTAATCCCTTTGGATAATTATGACATCAGCACTGCGGCTTCGTTACCAAACTATCGAGTTTGGTAGTACCGACATTCACCTTTGCACCTTGCGTGACAATCAGCAATTTAGCGACCCAGATGGTATCGCATTAAAATTAGGGATTTCGTCAGCCACTTGGCCACTATTTGGTATTGTTTGGCCTTCAAGCATGGTACTGGCCCATCATATTTCAGACTATCAAACAGGCAACAAACGCATTCTTGAGATAGGCTGTGGTATTGGACTTTCTAGTTTATTGCTTAATCAACAAAATGCCGATATTACCGCGACCGATTACCACCCCGAAGCAGAGTTTTTCTTGCAGCGCAACACCTTACTTAATGGAGATAAATCCATTGACTATCAACGAGTTGATTGGGCAGACAAGCGAGATCATTTAGGTCGGTTTGATTTAATCATCGGCAGCGATCTGCTTTATGAAGATGAGCATATTAAACTACTGGCAAATTTTATTGAAAACCATGCCAACCGTAAATGCGAAGTGATTTTAGTTGACCCCGGTCGAGGTCGAAAAAGTAAGCTGAGTCAGTGTATGACCCAATATGGATACCTTAATACTCATAAAAAACCGCTACATACTGACTATTTAAATACGCCTTTTAAAGGGCATATCTTAAAGTTTTGGCGTGATAGTTAAATCAAGCTGGCAAAATGATGGTCCAGTGCACATGTTGATGTGATTCAGCTTCGCGCGAAATTAGCCCTTAGGGCGACTCAATAAACCTTTGCAAATAAGCCGGAGCTTGGTGTTTACCATAGTATTTTTCAACCACCTTTAAATATTGGCCATTCTCTTTAATCATCTGAAAACCAAGCCAAAAAATGTCTTGTAAATGTTTATACTTATGAGAAAAAATGATATCTCCTTCGTCAATAAATAAGGGCTCCTCAGCCTGCGCAAATTTACTGACATCCTCGGGGAAATGCTGCTTAATGACAGCCCATCCTCCTAGCTCGGTGGCAACAAACATATCATCGCGTTCCGCATACACTTTTTCCACATTTTGATGCAAAGTTCGAACTAATTCTGGTTCAATATCGGCTTTAGCAAACTCTGGGAGTAAAGCACCACCACGAATATAACCGATTTTATAGCCTTGCAAATCACGAAGCTCTTGGTAGTCCAGCCCTTGAGGGAAATGGCTCTTTAAATAAAATAATCGGATATTAACGGCGTAAATAGGTATATATGATATTTGCAACTTCGCATCATCATAGTAGAACCAATTATGAGTCCCCAGGGCTCCGGCGACCGCGTTAGTTGCAACGGCCCGAACCACTCGGGGCAGAGAGTAAACCCGATAATTAACCTTAATTCCCACTGCTGCGAAGGCTGCGCTAGCAAGTTCAGAAAGAATCGCTTCTCGACCCCCCATTAACGGTGGATAGTCTATTGTCGCCAACTCAACGGTATCGATATCTAGTTGAGGGTCCGCTTGAACTCGGCCAGAGGTCACGATGAGAAATGTAATGAGCATTAAGCAAACGCCCCAGAGTCGTCTTGCAAAACAAACCTTCATCGCTCATCACCGCCTTGCTATTAGCTAATAGGGCTGAAATTCATAAGTTTTGTAAGTATAACCAAAGAAAACAAAACACCTAATTTTTACATCGCAGATGCTCACGACCACGACCCACACCTTCGCCGAGTATCTTAAAATAGTAAATGTTAAATATGTTTAGGATCGCCGATTAACTTACACTCTAAATAACAAGCAAACAAAAGCTGAGGAAGCGTTTAAAAGTCATATCAAGTGGGAATGCCAGCCTCATTCAGCTGTTTAGTTAGATCATTTCCGGAGGGGTTGCGCTAGAGCGAACCAACAACTGAGTTGGCACGACCGTATCTTGGTTAACTTTACCACCTGTCAATATTTTTAGTAGGGTATGCATCGCTATTTTACCAATATCTTCTTGCGGTTGGCGAATGGTCGTGAGTTCTGGATTAGTGTATTCGGCAAACAGGAGGTCATCAAAACCTACGATAGATAATTGCTGTGGTACTTTAATACCAAGCTGAGTCGCAGCCTTCATCGCCCCTAACGCCATCATGTCATTAAAACAAAATAAAGCAGTCATCGAGTAATGCTGCTGTAAACGCATAAACGCACTATAGCCAGACTGAAAACTAAAATCCCCCTCCTCAAAAGCCGCTTCATTGAGCGTATATCCAGCTTGAAGTAGAGCATCTTGATAACCCGCTTTACGGTCAATACAGATAGGATTTTCCATGGGACCGGTAATACAAGCTATTTGGTGATGCCCTATATCCTGCAAGTAATCCACCGCCCGTTTAGCCGAACCTCGATTATCGATGCGGACCGTTGGTATAGGAAAATCGGGAAAATATTCACAAGCCATAACCATTGGAATGCTCGTCCCTTGTCGGATCTCCATCGGTAGCTCGGCAGTTAAAGAGATAATGCCGTCAGCCTGCTTGCTGCGGACTAAGTCCATATATTCTTTGGCTTGTTCTACAGTGTGGATAGAGTCACCGAGTAATACTTTATAAGCATTTTGTAAGGCAATCTGCTGTATACCACGCACAATATTTGCAAAAAACATATTGGCGATATCCGGCACAATAATGACCACTGTTTTCGATTCACTTCGCCTCAGGTTACGAGCGATAACATTAGGAGCGTAGCCCGACTGGGCAATCGCCAGCTCAACCTTAAGCCGAGTTTTATCCGATACTTTTGCTGGATCCGTCATAGCACGAGAGACCGTAGCAGTTGATACTCCAGCAAGCTTGGCAACATCTTTTATGGTTGGCATGAACAGTCCTAGTTGCTAATAACACCAGCACAAAGCTTCGGTCGACGCTCCGTAAGTTCATCTAAATGTAACGGATTACATCGGTTTTTGCAAAAGCGCTTTACGCTATTTGCTTTACGGATAACGTTTCTTAACCGGTGACCATTAAAGCTCAACATTGATCACATTTACGCAACAACCGCTAGATAAAAGCCAACATCTTGTATAGATTTTATCCACCAATGAAAAAAACACATGACGAAGCGAAATAAACCACCGGAGTAAATGAACAACATGATAACTCTTAAAATACAAAAATGTAATCGATTACATTTAGTCATTACTGATTCAACGGATCGATAAGGAATACCGATGAAAAACCTACAAGGACCCGCGCTATTTCTGGCTCAATTTGCCAGTGATGAGCCCCCCTTTAATACCCTCGATAATATTGCCCGTTGGGCTGCGAGCTTAGGTTACAAAGGGGTACAAATACCGAGCTGGGATAAACGTTTATTTGATCTGGAGCGCGCCGCCAACGATTTAGCATATTGCCAACAAATTTTAGCGCTGCTTGACGGTCACGGTCTCACCCTGACCGAATTATCGACTCATTTACAAGGCCAACTGGTGGCAGTACACCCCGCTTACGATGAAATGTTTGACGGCTTTGCCCCCGAGCAGTTTTACGGCAAACCAAAAGAGCGTCAACTATGGGCTGTCGAGCAATTGTTACTGGCAGCAAAGGCATCACAAAACCTTGGGCTTCACGCCCACGTCACTTTTTCCGGAGCCTTGCTATGGCCTTATATGTACCCGTGGCCACAGCGTCCAAAAGGGCTAATTGAAACGGGTTTTGCCGAACTCGCTAAGCGCTGGCTGCCCATTTTGGATGCCTTCGACCAAGCTGGTGTCGATCTATGTTATGAAATACATCCCGGAGAAGACTTACACGATGGCGTGAGCTTTGATCGATTCTTAGCTGCAGTTAAATACCATCCACGCTGCAACATCCTATTTGATCCGAGCCATTTTGTTTTACAACAACTCAATTATTTAGACTTTATTGACCGCTACCACCCACGTATAAAAATGTTCCATGTCAAAGACGCTGAATTTAATCCAAGCGGCCAACAAGGTATGTATGGAGGCTACCAAAGCTGGAGTGAACGAGCTGGCCGATTTCGCTCCTTAGGTGATGGGCAGGTTGATTTTGTGAGCATTTTTTCCAAGCTGGCACAGTACGACTTTACAGGGTGGGCCGTGGTGGAATGGGAATGCTGCCTGAAACATCCTCAAGCAGGCGCTGCCGAGGGAGCAACCTTTGTCAAGAGAAACCTCATTCAGGTGACCGATAAGGCCTTTGACGACTTTGCCGATAGCGCAATCGATCAAGCAGCCAACTTACGCATTTTAGGTTTATAAGGAACAAGGTATGACTAAGATTAAATTAGGCATGGTTGGCGGGGGAAGTGGCGCATTTATCGGTGCAATTCATCGCATAGCCGCCCGTTTAGATGATCAATTTGAGCTGGTCGCTGGCGCCCTCAGCGCTGATCCGAACAAAGCCAAACAATCGGCAGCAGAACTTGCTATTGAACCGACACGCTGTTATCTCGATTATCGAGACATGGCCGAAGCCGAAGCGGCACGTAGCGATGGCATCACAGCGGTAAGCATTGTGACGCCAAATCACTTACACTTCCCGATTGCGGAAGCGTTTTTACAGGCTGGCATTCACGTCATTTGTGACAAACCAATGACCTGCTCACTACAAGAAGCCTTAAGCCTGCAAACATTGGCCACTCGCAGCGGAAAATTATTTGTATTAACGCATAATTATAGCGCCTACCCGATGATACGGCAGGCCCGCCAAATGGTCAGCGAAGGGATCTTAGGTAGACTGCGTTTAGTTCAAGTCGAGTATGCCCAAGATTGGCTGACCACCGCCACCGAAAATAGCGGTAATAAACAAGCCGCCTGGCGCACCGACCCCCGACGTTCTGGTCCTGCAGGTTGTTTAGGTGACATTGGTACCCATGCTTTCAACTTAGCCACCTTTGTCTCTGGCTTACAAGTCGAACAAGTCAGCGCAGAACTCACCAGCTTCGTCGAAAATCGAATATTAGACGATAACGTACATGCAATGCTGCGTTTTGAGCAAGGTGTACGCGGTATGTTGTGGAGTTCGCAAGTCGCCCCCGGCAATGAAAACGGGCTGCGGATCCGGGTCTACGGTAGTGATGGCGGTTTAGAATGGGCGCAAGAGCAGCCCAATCAGCTAATTTACAGCCCCTTTGCGCAACCAAGCCGGATCTTAAGTCGAGCTGGTTATGGTTATCAATCAGGATCCCCCCATTTAGTTAGAACGCCGGCAGGCCACCCCGAGGGTTACCTCGAGGGCTTTGCTAATTTATATCAAGAAACCGCGCAAGCTATCCGACTGTGCGCGGCAGGAAAATCTCCCACTGAAATCTTTGCCAACAGCCTATTACCGGGCGTAAAACAAGGTGTTGAAGGCTTACAATTCATCAATGCAATGTTGTTTTCTTCACAAAATAACGGCCAGTGGACCGCTTTGGAGAATGGGCATGAAGCAAGCTGAACCCATTCTAAGCCTAGAGAAAATCAGTAAACACTTTTCTGGGGTACCTGTATTAGATGGCATTAGTGCACAGATAATGCCCGGCGAAGTGATGGGGATTTTAGGCGAAAACGGAGCTGGAAAATCCACGCTACTGAAAATTATTTCCGGTATTTATCAAAGTAGTGGCGGTCGAATTTCAGTCGCCGGAAAACAAGTAAAGATCAATAGCCCTAGCGATGCGAAAGCACTCGGTATCGCCATGATCCCTCAAGAATTTAACCTCATCGCTAGTTTGAACGTATTTGAGAACATCTTTCTTGGGCAAGAACTCAAGGGGCCAATATTACTCAATAAAAAAGCGATGCGCCAACGAACTCAAGAGTTATTAAGTTTACTTGAAACCGAGCTATCAGCAGATGCCCTGATTGAGCAACTGAGTGTCGCCGAAAAACAGATGGTCGAAATAGCCAAAGCCTTGGTTAATGACGCTCGACTGCTGATTATGGATGAGCCAACAACCGTGCTCACCAGCCAAGAAGTCACGGTGTTATTTAAACTGATTGAAAAGTTAAAAGCGCAAGGTGTCACTATTTTATTCATCTCGCACAAGCTTAAAGAGGTAAAACAATTATGCGATCGGCTGATGATCTTGCGTGATGGTTCACTCATCACGATTGAACAGGTAAGTGAAATCAACGAACAAGACATGGCCCGTAAGATGGTTGGTAGAGAACTTAATCAAGTATTTCCTCTGCGCTCGGAAATTCAATCCCAGCAAGCACTAAAGATTCAGCAGCTCTCAATCAAAGGCCTGCTGCACGATATCAGTTTTAGTGTACGCCGGGGTGAAGTTCTGGGTTTTGCTGGCTTAGTCGGTAGTGGCCGAACCGAAATGGCAGAGGCAATCATGGGCCTCCGCCGACGCCATTCTGGAAAAACATGGGTTCAGCAACAAATGGTATCGATCCATAACATTAAGGATGCCCTAAAACACGGTCTGGCTTACTTAAGTGAAGATCGCCAAGGCTGTGGCCTTACCATGAACTTTAACCTACCCGAAAACATCAGTTTGATTTCTTTAAGCCAATACTGCAAAGGCTTAATTAATCATCGTAAAACTCACCAGACAGCCGAACACTATGTGAAGAGATTCGATATTAAAGCCGCGTCATTAAATAGCGAATTATTGTATTTGAGCGGAGGGAATCAACAAAAGGTTTATCTGGCGAAATGGATGGACACCCAACCACAAATTTTAATCCTCGATGAACCCACTCGGGGAGTGGATGTAAATACCAAGAAAGAAATTTATCACTTTGTACAAAACCTTACCGAACAAGGCTTAGCGGTCGTAGTGATTTCCTCCGATATGGAAGAGTTAATAGGCCTTGCTCACCGGGTACTGGTAATGCGCGAGGGTCGGATCCAAGGAGAACTCAAGGCCCAGCAAATTAATGAACAACAAATTATGTTTCTGGCGGCGGGGCTAACCTCACAAGCGACCACCACCACACCTCAACGACAGGAGAGCGAGCATGAATGAGCTTGCAAAAATGAAAACTAAAAACCAGCCGAAGCGAGCAAGAACTTGGCTCAGCAGATTGCCAACACTTAGTATTTCAAATTGGGCTCCACTCCTCGCGCTGTTAATTTTGATCTTACTCTCGGCCTTAGCGAGCGAACACTTTCTGATCCCCAGAAACCTCACGAATGTACTACGCCAAGTCTCTTACACCGGAATTATCGCCCTTGGGATGACCTTTGTGATTATCGCTGGTGGGATCGACTTGTCGGTCGGTTCGATGCTGGCCTTGGTCGGTGTATTAGTCATTATGTTACTCAACTATTTAGGGGATGGTTGGACTAGCGTTGTCATCGTAATTGTCGCAGCAATGGCAATGGGAGCTGCCTTTGGGGCGCTCAACGGCTGGCTCACGACCAAAGGTAAAATTGCCGCCTTCGTTTCGACTCTAGCCACCATGTCTATTTTTCGCTCACTCACCCTTTACATTAGCGATGCTGGAGAAATGGTCTCGCAAAACTCCTATTACCCAGATCTCGGAGGGGGCTACTGGCTAGGTATTCCGATCCCAGTCTGGCTATTTTTGAGTTTAGCGCTATTAGGCCATGTGGTATTGCGCCACAGCGCGTTCGGGCGCCACCTTTGCGCGGTGGGCTCAAACCCTAAAGTGGCAACTTACTCGGCAATCAATGTACAAGGCGTGTACTTATTAAGCTTTGTGATTGTGGGGTTTACCGTGGGTTTATCCGCACTCATGCTTTCGTCACGGCTGAATTCGGTGAGCCCTGGAGACGCGGGCCTATTTTACGAGCTGGATGCGATTGCCGCGGTGGTGATTGGCGGCACTTCGCTATCCGGTGGCAAAGGAACCTTATGGGGGACGGTTATTGGAGCCATCATTCTGGGGATTATTAATAATATGCTGAATTTATTAGGGGTTTCTCCCTATCTACAAGGAACGGTAAAAGGCTTGGTTATTTTGATTGCGGTATTAATGCAATTCAAACGAGACCGCTAAAGCCACGCCGTCAATTTAATACGAAGGAGAGCAAGTCATGAGTTTATTACAACACATAGGAAAACTGCTACTGGGTATTGTGCTTGTCAGTTCACTAAGCATCAATATCGCGATAGCAAAAAACCTCAAAATTGGAGTATCGGTACCCTCAGCAGACCATGGTTGGACCGCTGGGTTGCTGTGGTGGGCAGAAAAAGCTGCCAAAGATTTTAAACAGCAAGAAGATGGGCTGGAGTTTTATGTAGTCGCAGCCAGCTCAGGCTCAAAACAAGTGGGGGATGTGGAAGATTTAATGATTAAAGGGATCGATGCGCTCGTCATTTTACCCCACAATCCAGCAACGCTACAGAAAGTTATCGAAGAAGCCTACAACAGCGGTATTTATACCGTCGTGGTTGACCGAGAACTGGAAGTTCCCGCCCAAAATGTATTTATTGCCGGAGATAACGCAGGTCTTGGCAGAGTCAGTGGTGAATGGCTTGCAAAAGAAATGAAAAACAAAGGAAAGGTGGTTGTGATTGAAGGCATGCCCATTCCGATTAACAAGCAGCGAGTAGACGCCTTTAATCGAGTGATAGCGAAACATCCAGACATCACCATATTAGACAGTCAGCCAGCCGATTGGTCGACCCAAAAAGCCTTGGCTGTCATGGAAAACTATTTACAAAAACACCCTAAAATTGATGCGGTATGGTGCCAAGATGACGATATGTTAAAGGGTGTGATGCAGGCAATCAAAGAATCTGGGCGCAGCGATATTAAAACCGTTTTAGGTGGCGCAGGTTCACAGGACATTATAGCCATGATCGTGAATGGAAACCCCGTGGTAAGAGCCACAGTGACCTATCCACCAAGCATGATTGCTTCAGGGATTGCGTTAGCAATTACCGGGTTACGTCATGAACATTTAGGTAGAATGTATCACAGTGCACCATCACGAGTGATTTTAGCGGCCGAACTGGTTGATACCCACAACGCCCAAGACTTTGTGGTAAGCGATGCCGCCTATTAAGTCGACCGACTAATCGTATATTGATGCAACTCTCCAAGTCACAAGTCCATTCCACGCGGCAGGACTTGACTTGGAGAGTTCTCACAAAATGCCAGGCTTATTCGACGGCTTTAAGTGTTTCAAGGGTAATTGGCTGCTGCATAAAATCGAGCATGTGTTGCGGTAAAGCTCTCCCACCGTAGTACTTTTGAATAATGGTTAAATATTCTCCATTCGCCTTGATGGCTTCAAAACCCTGTTGGAATAACGCAGCCCAATAGCGCTGTTGACTCGCGAAAATAATATCCCCACTAATGTTGAGGATCGCTTGCTCTGCGGACGAAAACTTATCGACATGCTCAGGATAGTAGCGCTCAATAATCGCCCAGCCTCCAAGCTCGGTAGCGGCAAACATATCATCTCGTCCCGCATAAACCTTATGCACATTTTGGCTCAAATTTCTCACTAAATCCGGTTTAATCCCTTCACGTTCAAATACAGGAATCAGTGAACCGCCACGGATATAACCGATTTGGTAGTCTTTGAGTTCGCTTAAATCTTGATACTTGAGTCCCTCGGGAAAACGAGATTTTAAATAAAAGAGCAGCATATTCAGGCTATACATACGAATGAAAGCAACCGGTTCATCAGCGGGCGCATAATGAAACCAACTATTACTGCCTAAGGCCCCTACCACACTATTACTGGTAACCGCTCTCACCACCCTCGCCAACGGATACACTTTATAAGTAACGGTTATTCCCATCGCATTAAAGGCCGCCGTTGTAATATCGGTCATGATGCTGTCTTTCTTGCCCAGTAGCGGCGGATAATCAATAGTGACAAACTCGACTTCGGTGGGCGGCACTGGCTGTGCGGCCAGCGGCAAAGCAAAGTTCATCATCAGCGCCAACCACATCAGCTGCAGCAAAGAGAGCGATTGTTTAAACTTTTTATCCATGTTAAGTGCTCTGACAATTCAAACTAATTCTGCAGGTTCAGCGTAAACCAGCAACTGAAAGCCAACTCGTACACCACAAGCTAAGCCTATTCGTAGTCCGTCGTGAAGTTTGAGAATCGGCACCTTTCATCAACCGTCCGGCACAAGGATACTGGCCGCTACTTGATCGTCACTAGGTTGAGTCAACTACATCCTCTGGCTCGGACTTATGATTCGCTTGTCCAATCAATCATCTTCGGTTAATAAGTTAAAACTAACATCGACGTTATCACTAAATACTAGCTGAGCAGCCTGATAGGAACTACTATTCCCATCCGCAGCTAAATTCGCCCGTTCTGTTTTCATCATTGGCACCCCCGCTTGACTGCGGTAGTTCACCTCGGCGACGGTACCTAAACGGCTATTATATGCATCGGCCAGTTGTTTGGCTTTTGCGTAGGAATCTTCCACAGCCATCGCGCGAACCTGATGCTGATATTGTTCTGCTTGTGAGCTGGTATATTGCAAGCGACGAACCTCATTCACACCACTGAGCATCGCAGCATCCAATACGCGAGTGAGTAAGTCCAGACTTGAGAGCTCTACAACGATACTACGTTGTGCACGGTAACCGACAAATATTCGTTCGCGGTCTTGATAGCGGTACTCAGCTTGAATTTGTAATTGGCTAGCTTCGAAACGATCAGATTCGCTGAGCAGATTAGCCAATTTTGACTGTGTGACCTTCACGATTTTATCCACTTGTTGCTTCGCATCACCAGCGGTCTTCGCCAGACTCGAGGCCTGTAAATCAAGTTGTACCTGATCGGCAATTACCAATAGCTTCGCTTCACCATTCGTATGTAACAATGCGGCAAATACTGGTTGAGCTGTCGCGCAACAGCAAATGACTAGCGCTAACAGATAATTCTTCATCTTATTCCCTCGTAAGCCCTCGGGCATATTCATCTTTTATGGTTAATCTTCTCTAGATAAAAACCCTTGCGGAGCCGTTGAACCGCCTTAGTAGAGGCTTTATCTGCCACAGACCCCGGAAATATATCCGCTCAATCTGCCTTAGCAAACAATCAACAAACATCGCTTCATCGCCGCTGCCCAATCAAGTTGAATTTTTCAGGTGGCGCCACATAACCTTGATAGGCATCCACCGGTAGGCTGGCTAAACGCTCAACTTGCTGTTGATTCTCCACCCGTTGTGCCACCGTCACAATTTGCAAATTTTTAGCCGCACGACAAATAGCACTCAAGAAATGACTATCGCCCCCTTCAACCAAAGCCTGAGCGGTATAACCATAATCAATTTTCACATAATCTGGTTTGACTCGACTTAAGTAACTCAGTGAGTTTAGGTTACGACCATATTGATCGATGCCAATCTGAAAACCAAGGTCACGCAAGCAATCGATGCATCGGCTAAGTTCACTATTTTCATGCAAAAATGCGGTCTCTGGGATCTCAAAAGCCATCCGCTTTGCCACTGTTTGCTGCTGCCGGGCAAAACCAACCAACCAGTTTAAAAACTGAACATCACTCAAGGCCGACAAGGTGAGATTAATGGCTAAGCTTAAGTCTAGCTGTCGATGCAAGGCAATGGCGGCTTTTTCTACCACCATTTGGTCAAATTGAGCGCCCAGTCTAAATTGTTCAATTGCCGGCATAAATTGCCCAGCGGCATAATCTTGAGCATCGACCTCGATAGTCGTAAACAGTTCATGGTGTAACACACTATCGGTATGAATAAACTGAACCACTTGAGTTTTATAATTCAAGCTTTGCCGCTCAATAGTGCTTTCCAGTAACTGTTTCCATTGGCTACGAGGTATCGCATTATCTTCAACCGCTGCCAGACTATAATACCCCTCACGTTGCTCACGCGCGGCATGCAAAGCTGCATCGGCGGCAGTCAGTAATTGGCTAATATTCTCATCATGCTGGCGCAATACTAAACCCATCACCATC
Source organism: Agarivorans sp. QJM3NY_30 (assembly GCF_050870855.2). Taxonomy (GTDB): domain Bacteria; phylum Pseudomonadota; class Gammaproteobacteria; order Enterobacterales; family Celerinatantimonadaceae; genus Agarivorans. Next base: position 4,014,090 of record NZ_CP194038.2, read on the forward strand.
GGCCGACTGAGATAATGCTGCCAAGGCCCCAGTCGTTGCATAATGTCTTGATGCGCTTGCTTGGTCAGCGCTAACAATTGTTGCTTATCAAAGCCTTCCGCTAAAATAGCGAACTCTAATTTACTAATGCGAGCAAATACCAATTGTTGTTGTTGCTGGATATAACTAGAAAATAATTCGCCCACGGATTGAATCAAGTGATCACGTGCGACAAAACCATCTCGCAGATGGATGGCTTCTATCACATCAAGTGAGAGCAAGACCACACCTCCAACTCCGGATTCAGCCAACCAAGACTGACTCTGACTGACAAAATAAGCTCGATTGCCCAAACCTGAGACCGAATCCTGAAAAGCTTGCTGACGGAGGATGCTCGCCTCCCGGACCTGTTGCTCAAACTGCTGGGCAATACTATCTGACATATGATTAATCGCCCCCACTACACTGCGCAGCTCTTGAGTGCGAGGCAAGGGGATAGTTTGCCCAAAGTTACGCTGTTCCAACTGTTTGGCTTGCTCTTGAATTTGTTCTAGCGGCTTTAATAAATAACGTAGCGCTCGCATCAGCAATAGTACTGTAACCAAATAGCCCACCACAAACAGTTTGGCGAGATCAAGCATGGCATCCCATAACTGCAAGTAGGCATAGCCAGAGTGAGCAACCACATTTAATTCGCCCAACTGCATCCAACCACTAGTGAGCACCTGCTGTTGGGCGCTCGGTTTAAACCACGCCAGCGAGATAAACCAGTCAGGTACCCCCTCAATGCTGGCGCTATTACGTCGATCAATCAATTGATTATCAGTGAACATTTTCAGGCTAATTTGCTGATAGTAGCCACTGTCGAACATCGCGTTAATCACCGACTCGGCCGCCACTTTATCATTCGCTTCAAGATAAGGACTCAAGGACAATCCCAAAGAGGTAACTGTATTATTCACATCTGAGAGCTGCTGTTCAGACAAATAAGTTCGAGTATTGTTAACATCAATCGTAAATACAACGGCAAGTAAGCCACCATAAATCAGCAATACGACTATCAATAATTGGCGATATAAGGTCATAGTGGTCCCCTAGCCCTCAAAATTCTTTACTGGTTTTTTCAATTGATTGAGCCGCCAGCGCTGTTGTAAATCGGTCCATAATTTAAGCCGAGAAGAGTTACCCGCCAACTGACCTCGACCTTTTTCTTTCATTAGCCAAAGATGCTGACCGTTGAAGCTATAGATCGGTACTAAGTCGCCACGTTGTGTCGCTGGCAGGATCCTTGGATTGATGTTATCAAGAATAATGGGAACCGAAGCCGGAGTTTTATAATACGCAACAACCATATGAAACTGATTATAAGTCAAAGACTTAACGTAGACCAAGCGCATCTTGCTATCATCAACCCCTAATTCGATTAAGGAGAAATATTTGGCGATGCTAAAATCGTCACAATCACCAGCGGCTGCGCCTAAAAATTCAACCGGAGTCGCCCAGTAATCTTTTTGTCCCCAAACTTCAATATCATCGACAAATAACATTTGATTGAAAAAATCATTGACCCGATTGAGCTGCTCGGCCTCTGCAATGGTTTGACTCTCGGCAATCAACTGACGCCAGGCGCGAACTCTTAATTCGGCTCTTTCACCATAAAAACTGCGGACCGTGGCGGCAAGCTCTTCCAGTTGATAGGCCGAAGCGAGTAGCAGCATTGGCCAAATTAAAGCCATCAGCCACCAGCGTGAAAAAAGGCGCCGCATGCCGCTAACCTAAGGCTTTAACTGAGACGTGTAGATAGTCCATTTAGGGACCACATTGCGGTATTTTTGTTGCACAAATATACGGACTCGACGATTGGCAGCCGCCGCTTGAGGTGAATCATCATCCACCAACTGTTGGCTTTCGCCCATAGGCTGTAGTTGGATCCTCTGCTCACTTATTTGAAAACGCTCAACCAGTACCTGGCTCACAGCCTTCGCCCGTTGCCGCGAAAGCTGCAGATTATAGTCTGCACGACCGCTAGCACTGGCGTAACCTTCAACCCCAATTTCAACCTGAGGATAACGCCGCATAAATTCAGCGACTTGCTGTAACTGCGGCTCAAACTCACGCTTCAATTGACTCGAATCATTTTCAAAAAATACCATCAGCTCATAACTATCAACATTTAATTGATAAGCAGCACAACCATTATTATCAATTTCAGCCCCAGATTCGGTATCGACGCAAAGATCTCGTTGATTAATGACCCCATCGCGATCTTGATCAGCACGGTCGTAGCCCGCCAATTCAACCCTATAAGGCTCAACACTCTGGCTACAAGCCATCAGATTGAAGATCGCCAGTAGGATGACTGCGCTCAATTTAAGCATTAAAAAGTCCAATCTTCGGGTCGGTCTACCCGTAATCCTTCGAGCAATTGCCCAGTGGCATTCAGCAGACGGTATTTCGCTCGTAATTCGTCAATATCGGCAGCAATAAACTCATTTTGAGCTTCAAATAACTCGTTCTCAGTATTCAGTACATCCAACAAACTACGCTTTCCCAAATTAAACTGTTTTTTGTAGGCGCTCACTGTTTGGTAACTCGCATCAACGTGCCGCTGCAAGAATGATTTTTGACGAACCAATACATCCCAGGCATTCCAAGCCAAGCGCGTGCCCTCAGTGACTTGACGCAGCGCATCCTCATTCATCGATTTGGCCCGATTGACCTGATAAGCGCTCTGACGAATCGCCGCTGAATCACTGCCACCATTAAATAAGTTATAACGCAAGCGTAGCATCGCCGCTAGCTCATAATCTTTGGTATGAGCGAGACCGTTTTGGTTACGATTCCAATCCCCATCTAACTCTAAAGCAACCTCTGGGTAGTTACGCGACTTAGCCACGGTATTTTGGGCATTCGCGGCTGCAACATCATATTGCGCAGACTTTAATGCGGGGTGAACTTTCAAGGCCGCATCAACCGCACTATCAAGATCCGGCGGTAACAAGTTCATATCGGCCGCCGGCATGACCAAATCCTGAGGGAGACTATTCACCACTCGCAAAAACTGGCTTTGAGCATCCAATAGGTTATTTTGAGCGGAGAGAGCATTGGTGTTCGCTCGAGCCACTCGACCGTTAATTTGAGTAAGATCGGCACTAGAACCTAGCCCGGCATCGGTGCGCTTCTTAATATCCCCTTGGATCGCCAGATGAGTTTGCAAATTATTCTCAGCCAAGGCAAGCAATTGCTGTTGCTTGAGCACCTCTAAATAAACATTCACGACCTGCAACGCAATATTCTCGGCATCGTTATACAATAACCACTGATCGGCCCGCGCCTCATTCTCGGTTCTCGATACCTCACCGGTAGTCGCAAAACCGCTAAATAATAACTGACGAATACTAATACCAAGCTCTGTAGGATTGGCGCTATTGGTACCTGACGCGTTTGTTTCCCGTTGCCCCCACCCCGCGCCAGCATTCAAATCAACCTTGGGATAAAAGCCGCCCTTTGCCCCCTGATATTGCTCACCACTTGCCTTAAACTGGTTAAAAGAAGATTGTAATTGAGGATGCTCGGTTAAAGCTTTGGCCACCGCTTGCTCTAAAGATTGAGCCGAAGCGAAATTACAGCTCATCATCAATCCAAACGTAATGCTTAAGCACAACTTGTTCATTAACTCTCCTTGTTAACTGGTACGTTCACGATTAACGTTCTCTTAACGCAGTCTGTCGCGCCTTCATAATCGGTTTTAATAGATAATCCAAAATACTCTTTTTACCGGTGATAATGTCTACATTGGCCAACATTCCAGGAATAATTGGTAACTGCATGTTATCACTACCTAAGTAGTTTTTATCTGTACGTACCCGCACTAAATAGTAGCTATGACCTTCTTCATCCAAAATCGTATCTGCGCTTATTAATTCTAAATGACCATTCAAACCACCATAAATTGAAAAGTCGTAAGCACTGAATTTAACAACAGTTTTAAGCCCCGGACGAAGAAAAGCAATATCTTTAGGTTGAATTTTCGCCTCAACCAATAAATTATCTTCCATAGGCACGATTTCCATGATGCTCATCCCTGGTTGCACCACTCCACCCACCGTATTGCTATAGATTTTTTTCACAGTCCCCTTGACTGGCGAGACCACTGAAGTACGAGCGACTCGATCCCGCAGACCAACTTGGCCCTCGGTTAATGGCTGCAATTCAGATTCAATTTTATTCAACTGCTGACGCGCATCACTCAAAAAAGCGAGCGCAATATCTCGACGCTTATACACCGTTTCGGCGATAGCACTGCGAATTTTTGGTTCTAATAGCTTGCTACTTTGAAGTTCGCCATTCAGGTCGTTGGCTTGACGTTTCAATTTTAACAATTCGACCTGAGAAACAATACCTTCTTTGGCTAAGGGTTTCGTGAGGGCGAGCTCTTCTAGCACCAAACTGTAACTCCGCTGAGCATGCTCTACCTTAGACTTAAGCTCCAATAACTCCTGTTGTTTCTGCTCAATTTGACCTGCGGTAATCGACAATTGATTTTGTAAGGCCCGCAACCTAGCCATCTTTTGCAACTGCTGACCCTTCACTTCTTCAGGGTACTTTTGGCTAAACTCGGCATCAAAGTCTATGGGCTCATCACTAATTAATACTTGTTTACGCCACTGTGTCATGTCCAACTCGGGGTGCATTTTAATACTGGTAATTTCGCTACGCAGGCGCGCTACATCAGACTGAAGATTAATTAAGCGTTGCTCTCGTTCACGAAAATCGGAACGAAAACGAGTATCGTCAATCAACAATAAAGGCTGGCCTATTTCAACAGTATCGCCTTCTTTCACCAAAATTTGTTTAAGAATACCGCCTTCAAGATTTTGAATGGTTTGAATTTGTTGGGAAGGGATAACTTTCCCCGCGCCGACCGTAACTTCATCCACTTTGGCCCAATGAGCCCAATATAAGGCGCAGATCATCAAAATAAAGATCAACCATAGTAAACGACGCGAACTACGCGGCGTTTTCATTAATATCGCGGCGTTAATATCATCCACAAATTGCAGATCACTCTCAGAAACATTTAGCTTACGCTTGGCCATTTGGTGACCTCACTTGACCAGTACGCAGTAGCTCTAGAACCTTTGCTTTACTGCCATCGGCAACCACTCGACCACGTTCCAATACAATAATCCGATCAACTAAATCCAACATCGACATTTTGTGTGTAATTAAAATAAAGGTTTTATCGGCGACAACTTGTTTCAGTTGTGCCTTCACTAAATTCTCAGAGTGAGCGTCCATACTGCTGGTCGGTTCATCGAGCACTAATACCGGAGGGTTAAACAGCAAAGCACGTGCTAAAGCGACCGCCTGGCGCTGTCCCCCTGATAAATATTGACCCCGCTCGCCCACTTGACGATCTAAACCTTCAGGATCTATATCAGTAAACTCATTCACCCCAGCTAACTCTGCTGCGCGAAAAATCAGCTCATCTTCGATATGCGGCACCCCGAGGGTGATATTTTCCCGAATAGAGCCATAAAACAGATTAATATCTTGAGGTAAACACCCCAGTTTTTGACGAATATCTGCAGGACTAATCTGTTTTAAATCAACACCATCGAGACGAATAGCGCCTTGCTGTTGCGTATAAAATCCCAGCAGAAGTTTTTCAATGCTGGTCTTTCCTGCACCGATTTTCCCGATAATCGCGACTTTTTCCTTGGCTTTAATCGCAAAGCTTACCTGTTTAAGCACTTGAACTTCAGAACCCGGATAAGTGAAATCTACATCGCTAAAACTGATATCGCCATCGAAATGAGAACGATGCATATAACGCTCTAGATTCTCATCCGGCAAAGCCATAATCTGTTCTAGATTTTGCAATGCCGATTGCGCCTGATTATAACGCGTTGCCAATAATGAGACTTGAGAGAAAGGAACCAAAGCGCGTCCGGTTAACATAACCGCCGCCACCAGGCCCCCCATCGACAATTCACCAACAGAGATTTGAAATACCCCAACCACCACTAATAACACCGTGGTACTTTGTGAAACAAAGCCGTTAACGCTGCCCACCGAAGTCGCCAATTTGCGAATTTGCATATTCCAAGTGGCGATATTACCGACTAACTCTTCCCACTTATGCTGGAATTGGCTTTCTGCCCCCGCTAACTTCAAAGACTCGATACCAGAAAGACTTTCGATTAAATGAGCATTCTTTTGACTGGCAAATCGGCTACCTAGCTCGACCTCTTGATGCATCTTACGTTTGATCCAAAATGAATACAGAAGCATCACCAGCGCCGCCCCAGCAGGCACCAATACCAAGGGGCCGGCAACCAGTGCAATAATCGCAAGGAACAGCAAAGAAAATGGCACATCAACTAAAGCGGCAATCGTGGCGGAGGTAATAAATTCTCGGATCGAATCGAACTCTTGTATATTTTTTGCGAAGGCACCTACCGAGGTAGGACGAGTCTCCATCTTCATGTTCAGCAATTTTTCGAAGATTCGGGCAGATAATAAAATATCTGATTTCTTAGCTGCTAAGTCTAAAGTGTAAGCACGCATCTGCTTTAAAGCGAAATCGAACACCAAGACCAGCGCCATTCCAGCTGTCAATACCCATAAGGTATCCATCGCTGAATTGGGCACGACCCGATCATAAACATTCATCACAAATAAGGGCGAAGCAATTGCAAATAAATTCACAAATAATGATGCGACCAAAGCGTCTCGGTAGATAGGAGCCGAGCGACGCAAAGTACTCCAGAACCAATGACCACGGTTACTCTTTAAAGCTTCCGGAGAACGCGCATCAAAACGATAACGTTTACGAACATAACAACAAAAACCGCTATAACTCGGAGCCAATTTGTCTAAAGTAATATGCTCGTGGCTATCAGGTAATTCCGGCCAAGCTACTTCAATATCTTGCTGGTTACGAGCAAGCAATACACAACAGCGACCATCTTCTAATAGCAAAATACAAGGCAATAATAAGTCGGGAATTTTATCAATTGGTTTTTTAACCAAAGATGCATCCATTCCGGCGCGTAATGCCGCGCGAGGTAATAACGCAGGCGTCAACAAGCCCTCTTTTAACGGTAGACCAGCCGAAAGCGCCTTCGCTGAAAAAGGCTTGCCGTAATACTTGGACAAAAATACCAAACTATTCAGTAAGGGGTCACTGCGCTCAGCAGCAATATCTAAATCACGGTGATGGTGTTGCTGTGGGTTGGCTTCCTGCACCTTGCATCCTTTACAATATAAAACATCAAGAGCAAGCCTTAGCTTACTCTTGTAATTAAATTAACCCAAATAAAAAGGTTTAGTTATCGACATTAAGCTGTTGATCTTCAATTAATTGAGTCAATATTTCGCTATCACTCATACCGCTAAAATCAACATTCTCGAGGGTAATAGTCTGATGAACACTGAAACCATTGTCGCCACCATCTTTATCAATTGAAATAATGGTATCGACACCACTTCCATGAGTCACCGTTTCGAAGGAGAGGAAAGATTCCAAACTGGCTTCCGTTTCCCCTTGTAACAAATCACTTAAGTTAAGCACATCACCGCCTTCACCAACAGTGAAATCGGTAATCGTATCATTCACGCTCGCTTGATCATCATTTGCTAACCAAGCAAACATATCACTATCATCACCACCAGTAAGTATATCGTTACCCTGACCACCAATGAGTAAGTCTTCGCCGCTACCGCCAATCAAGACATCATCACCCTGATTTCCTATTAAAGCATCTTGACCGCCGCCACCCAGCAAACTATCGCTATGCTCATTGCCAATTAAAATCTCATCGGCGTCACTACCTTGTAGCGTTTGACTATGTTCACCAACAATTTCGACCGTGGCGGTATCCGAGAGACCATCAGCATTGATGCCATAATCAAACTGCTCCAATACATCTGTTGCGGCCGATTTATTGTACTCCGCAGTATCGGTCAAAATAGTTAAATCAAGTTGATAAGCTTGGCCATTATCAGCACCCTGTTCCGCGACAATTTGAATATAATAATCACCTTGATAATCGGCAGTGTAAGTTTCCTTGGCACCGGCCCAGTAATCATCGATAACGGCTATCTGCTCTCCTGATTCATTATATAAATACACATCCACATCCACGGACCGAGAAGCATCATCATTAGAGCTGACATTAATACGTAACTGTTCGCCTACTGCCAATGTCACCTTAAACCAATCTTGGTCAACACCACCAACGACTGAAATATCACTCTCTAAAGTCCCTTGAAAAGCGTAAGAGTATCCGTCAATGTTATTGGTATTGATGATATTGCGATCATTGGCACTGAATAAAGAGCGGTCACTTAAATCAACCGCCGTTAACAATGAATTATTGATTGGCGATAAACCGCTATCGAGCGGATTTTCAATCGCGATTGTGGCCACGGCTTCAGTTTCAAAATTACTTTCATTAATACCTAAACCGATGCCATCATCGGATTCAAACACGATATTAGCTGAATCATCCAGACTAGCACTACCGCCTTGCGCATCACTAACACCACTCAATTCAATCGCATGCCCCTGATCATTCCATAATAGGGCCAGACTCGGAATACTGATACTGCTGGTGCCATCCTGAGAAGTGATCACATAATCACGATTAGCATCAACAATTGGTTCAAATACAGTATGAATTACAATGTCGGTAACAGCACTGTCACCATCGAAGTCTGACACTGTGACACTGAATTTTTCTTGTTGCGCCCAGCCATCACTATTCAAGCTGAGTTCATAGCTATAGGCACCAGTCACAAAGTTAAGGACTAACAAGCCCCCCAGAGCAGTGGCGATACTCAGGGTTTGTTGCTGCTCTGGTCTAGCATCTGGATCATAGGTATAAGTGGTACCATCAACCTTTATAGCGCTCACGTAGCCATTATCCGCTCCCACCATGAAACCACTGGTTGATGCCGTGTCAACTAAGCCTAACGAGCCACTCACTGCCTCGTCTAAATAACTTTCTACCAAGCTAGTCGATAAATCAGTCACATCATTTACAATAAATGCGTATTCATCATTCGCAGAATCTGAAGCAATGTCTTGTAACACCGATAAGTTGGCATTACCAATCCCCACTCCATAGCTAATATCGACATTCTCATTAACAAAAGTATCCCAAGCATCCTGTCCAGTTAAGCCCTTATACTCGACCGTCTCGTCAATACCATAACCCTGATTCGGTTCACCATCGGAAATAAAGTACAACAGCGTACTATCGGCACTCGGTTGCTCGGCAACGATGCTGGATTGAATAACTTGATTCAAGGCTGAATCATAGTGAGTACCGCCTCCGGAGGCTAAGCTTTGCAAGTAGTCTAAGGCGTCGGCCACGTTATCAATGATCCACCCACTACTCACTTGAGAATCAGAGAAACCAATGATTTGTACATTCACATTGCCCTTATCGTCGGCCTGATCAATCAAATGGGTTAAAGCATCGACGGCAATTTTTAAGTAATCGAGCCCATCGCCATGCTCTCCATTATTCATACTCGCCGATGTGTCTAATACCAAGACTAAATTAGTCGTGACCGACAAGGGGCTCGACTCCAGAGTCAATGCAACCTGACTACCGACAGGGGCATCATCGACAATACTCACCTCAAGTGTCGCCTGACTGGTAAAACCAGCGGGAGCATTACTAACAATATAAGAGAAACTCTCGCTTTGACCATCACCCGCTAAGCGCGAGGTATTTAACTGGTATTGATAGTCTCCCTTACCAAAGCCATCATAGGCTTCGGTATACACCGTTAATACACCCTGCTCAGTGTCAATGCTAATCACGCCATTAACATCAGCAGTATACGGGCTGCCTTCATAGGCAATACTACTTATCGATAACTCGGAAAAATCTCCGCCGTCGTTGGCTAATAAGTTTCCACTTGCTGAACTATTGGCAACCCCAGGTGCCGAGCCTGTGGCCAGGCCCGCTTCAAAGACCTGCGCGCTGTCACTGTTCAAATCAATAATATTGCCACTTACCGTCGCTTGACTTTGTTGACCCCCTTGATCCTCTATCGTATAAGAGAAACGAACATCGCCACCACTATCAGGGTTCGCGGTAAAGCTAATTAAACCCGCTTCACTCACATTCACAAGCCCTTGTTCGACAGCAATAGCCTGGGCGGTTCCGGGAGTTAACAAAGTACCACCAATGGATTTAATGCTAATCGCAGCACCCTCTGGGTCAGAATCATTCGCTAAAAGATCGAGTGATACAGTACCTCCCGATGCGAGTAAATTGAAATGGTCATTAATCGCCTCTGGCGCATCGTTGACCGGGGTGAGATCGAGACTGGCGCTGGCATCAACGCTTAATGGATCGCTGAGGCCATTGGTGCTGCCATTATCGGTAATTTGATAAGAGAAGCTGACGCTGCTGTCATCATTGGCCGCCGGCGTATAAGTCCAGCTACCGTCACCGTTGTCCACTAAACTACCGTTACCGCTGCTCAGTTGCAAGTTGCTGACACTGAGATCGTCGCCTTCCAAGTCGCTGGCATTGGCCAATAGTTCTTCGCTGGTAATCAGCCGCGCGCCGCTGTCTTCGGCGATGGGGGTCAAGACGACCGCACTTGATTCGGGTGCATCATTCACCGGAGTGAGATCGAGACTGGCGCTGGCATCCACGCTGAGTGGATCGCTGAGGCCATTGCTGCTGCCATTGTCGATAATTTGGTATGAGAAACTAACGCTGCTGTCATCATCGGCCGCCGGCGTGTAAGTCCAGCTGCCATCACCGTTATCCACTAAGCTGCCGTTACCACTGCTCAACTGCAAGTTACTGACCGTTAAATCGTCGCCTTCCAAGTCGCTGGCATTGGCCAGCAGTTCTTCGCTGGTGATGGTGCGCGCGCCGCTATCTTCTGCAATAGGCTCTAAGACTACTGTGCTGCTCTCAGGGGCATCATTCACCGGGGTGAGATCGAGGCTGGCGCTGGCATCCACGCTGAGTGGATCGCTGAGGCCATTGCTGCTGCCATTATCGGTAATTTGGTATGAGAAACTAACGCTGCTGTCATCATCGGCCGCCGGCGTGTAGGTCCAGCTGCCATCGCCGTTATCCACTAAGCTGCCCGCGCCGCTGCTCAACTGTAAGTTGCTGACCGTTAAATCGTCGCCTTCCAAGTCGCTGGCATTGGCCAGTAGTTCTTCGCTGGTAATCAGCCGCGCGCCGCTGTCTTCGGCGATAGGCTCTAAGACTACTGTGCTGCTCTCAGGGGCATCGTTGACCGGAGTGAGATCGAGGCTGGCACTGGCATCGATGCTTTGGGGATCGCTCAGGCCATTGCTGCTGCCATTATCGGTGATTTGATAAGAGAAGCTAACGCTGCTGTCATCATCAGCCGCCGGCGTATAAGTCCAATTGCCATCGCCATTGTCCACTAAACTGCCGTTACCACTGCTCAGCTGCAAGTTGCTGACCGTTAAATCGTCGCCTTCCAAGTCGCTGGCATTGGCCAGTAGTTCTTCGCTGGTAATCAGCCGCGCGCCGCTGTCTTCGGCGATAGGCTCTAAGACTACTGTGCTGCTCTCAGGGGCATCGTTGACCGGAGTGAGATCGAGGCTGGCACTGGCGTCCACGCTGAGTGGGTCGCTGAGACCATTGGTGCTGCCATTATCGGTAATTTGATAAGAGAAGCTGACGCTGCTGTCATCATTGGCCGCCGGCGTATAAGTCCAGCTGCCATCACCGTTATCCACTAAACTGCCGTTACCGCTGCTCAACTGCAAGTTGCTGACCGTTAAATCGTCGCCTTCCAAGTCGCTGGCATTGGCCAGTAATTCTTCAGAGCTAATGATGCGCGCGCCGCTATCTTCGGCGATAGGCTCTAAGACTACTGTGCTGCTCTCAGGGGCATCGTTGACCGGAGTGAGATCGAGGCTGGCGCTGGCATCCACGCTGAGTGGATCGCTGAGGCCATTAGTGCTGCCATTGTCGGTGATTTGGTATGAGAAGCTAACGCTGCTGTCATCATCGGCCACCGGCGTATAAGTCCAACTGCCGTCGCCATTGTCCACTAAACTGCCCGCGCCGCTGCTCAGCTGCAAGTTGCTGACGGTTAAATCGTCGCCTTCCAAGTCGCTGGCATTGGCCAGTAGTTCTTCGCTGGTAATCAGCCGCGCGCCGCTGTCTTCGGCGATGGGAGTCAAGACGACCGCACTCGATTCAGGTGCATCATTGACCGGAGTGAGATCGAGACTGGCGCTGGCATCCACGCTGAGTGGATCGCTCAGGCCATTAGTGCTGCCATTATCGGTGATTTGATAAGAGAAGCTAACACTGCTGTCATCATCGGCCACCGGCGTATAAGTCCAACTGCCGTCGCCATTATCCACTAAACTGCCCGCGCCGCTGCTCAGCTGCAAATTGCTGACCGTTAAATCGTCGCCTTCCAAGTCGCTGGCATTGGCCAGTAGTTCTTCAGAGCTAATGATGCGCGCGCCGCTGTCTTCGGCGATGGGGGTCAAGACGACCGCACTTGATTCGGGTGCATCATTGACCGGGGTGAGATCGAGACTGGCGCTGGCATCCACGCTTAGTGGATCGCTGAGGCCATTGCTGCTGCCATTATCGGTGATTTGATAAGAGAAGCTGACGCTGCTGTCATCATCGGCCGCCGGTGTATAAGTCCAGCTGCCATCACCATTATCTATCAAGCTGCCCGCGCCGCTGCTCAGCTGCAAGTTGCTGACCGTTAAATCGTCGCCTTCCAAGTCGCTGGCATTGGCCAGTAATTCTTCAGAGCTAATGATGCGCGCGCCGCTATCTTCGGCGATGGGAGTCAAGACGACCGCACTCGATTCGGGTGCATCGTTGACCGGAGTGAGATCGAGGCTGGCGCTGGCATCCACGCTGAGAGGATCGCTCAGGCCATTGCTGCTGCCATTGTCGGTAATTTGATAAGAGAAGCTAACGCTGCTGTCATCATCGGCCACTGGTGTATAAGTCCAGCTGCCGTCGCCATTGTCGATCAGACTGCCCGCGCCGCTGCTCAGCTGCAAGTTGCTGACCGTTAAATCGTCACCTTCCAAGTCGCTGGCATTGGCCAGCAGTTCTTCGCTAGTGATGATCCGCGCGCCGCTGTCCTCAGCAATCGGATCTAACACAAGCGCCGTACTTTCTGGGGCATCGTTGACCGGGGTGAGATCGAGACTGGCGCTGGCATCCACGCTTAGTGGATCGCTGAGGCCATTGCTGCTGCCATTATCGGTAATTTGATAAGAGAAGCTAACGCTGCTGTCATCATCGGCCGCCGGTGTATAGGTCCAGCTGCCGTCGCCATTATCCACTAAGCTGCCCGCGCCGCTGCTCAGCTGCAAGTTGCTGACCGTTAAATCGTCGCCTTCCAAGTCGCTGGCATTGGCCAGTAGTTCTTCAGAGCTAATGATGCGCGCGCCGCTGTCTTCGGCGATGGGGGTCAAGACGACCGCACTTGATTCGGGTGCATCATTCACCGGAGTGAGATCGAGACTGGCGCTGGCATCCACGCTTAGTGGATCGCTGAGACCATTGGTGCTGCCATTGTCGGTAATTTGGTATGAGAAGCTAACGCTGCTGTCATCATCGGCCGCCGGCGTATAAGTCCAGCTGCCGTCATCGTTGTCCACTAAACTGCCGTTACCACTGCTCAGCTGCAAGTTGCTGACCGTTAAATCGTCGCCTTCCAAGTCGCTGGCATTGGCCAGTAATTCTTCAGAGCTAATGATGCGCGCGCCGCTATCTTCGGCGATGGGCTCTAAGACTACTGTGCTGCTCTCAGGGGCATCGTTGACATGTATGATGGATAACTGATCGCTGGCAGAATCTGTTTGACCGTTAGCCGTTACCTCCACCGTAACACTCAGTTGGCTAAGGTTTAAGCTGTCATTATTCACTGCCGCAACGCCAGCCTCGCTAAGCTTGACAGTGTTACCATCGATCACCAAATATCCATCGTCGTTATTCAATAACTGATGAGTTTGAACATCCCCTTCCGGGTCGCTGGAACTGAAATTAGCAACCACAGTATCAGTGCTAACCGAGTCTTCAGTGATATTGTCTACGGCTAAAACTTGGATACTGGGACCTTGGTCTCCTGCATCAACCCGAGCAATCACAACCGTTGCTGTATCGTTAGTACTAAGTCCGTTAGCCTCGACCTGAACCGTCAAATTTAACTCGGTTAAATTCAGCTGATCATTATTAATTGCAGCGATCCCTTCGGGGGTCAATTTCACCTGATTGCCATCAAGCAAAAAATAACCCTGACTATCATTGATGATGCTGTGACTCAGCGGATCACCATCAGGATCACTAGACACAAAACTGGCAACCACTGTATTTTCATCAACCGCCCCTTCACTAATAGTTTCCGTATTAATACTAATGGTGGGTGCTTGGTCATCCGGAAAAGGTGCAGTTGTATCCTGAACATTCGCTGCGAGTTGATTAACCGTGGGAGTCGGATTAACTGTTATACCTTGGGTATCAAAACCGACTTCAGCAATAATTTCGCTGCCGACTCGCTCAATGCTAACAAAACCACCATTGCCCTCACTCACTGCAGCTGTTTCGCCGCCAGCCGCCGTCGCTTCAAATAAAGTCGTGGGGTCCACACCATCCAAAATCGCTTGTTGTAAGGCTTCGATGTCAACATCATTCACCGCGCTCAGCTGCTGCGCTTGTCCTGTGGTAACATCTACTGGTAACTGAGTGCCGCTGTTCTCTCCTAACTGATATTCAGCACCACCATAATAGAAACCTAATTGCGCTCCCTGGGAACTAATAATTAACTCCCCAGCTTGAACTTGATCGCCTGGCTGCAGAGCCCTAATATTGCCAAGTTCATCCACAGCAAACGCTTGCCCTTGAATAGACACGATTGTTGCACTTGAAGTTGCAATGCTCTGTTCCATATTTATTTCCTTTCAACATGATCGATGTTCTAGATTTCTGCGGCGACAATACTCACAGATAACACAGTTGTTAAAGTATAAATTTTAGCCATCAGATTAACATTTAACGAATGAATTTTACTAATTCAAATTTTAACTTGCGATCTAGGGCCCTGAAACACATACCAATAACAGAATCACCAATCAACAACTGATTGATTCACATACTCTATAAAGAATAACTAAAACATTCATCAACTAGAAGGTGTAAACCAATGAAGAGAAGTATTATCACAATAAACACAATTAAGCAGCGATAAGCTCTAAGTTCCCAGCATAAGTATCAATTTGGGTTGGTGATAATGCGTCTTTAATCAAGACAAATAAGGGAGTGGAAACTTTGAGAACAAGCAAAATAGATGATAATCAATACACTGAAAACAAAAAGGCTCGCCGAGGCGAGCCTTATATCACACGGTATCGCTATAAAATTACAGTACGTCTACTGCATTCAAATCAGCAAAAGCGCGCTCTAAACGTGCAACCATGCTTTCTTGACCTTTACGTAACCAAACGCGTGGATCGTAGAATTTTTTATTCGGTTGATCAGCACCTTTAGGGTTACCAATTTGGCCCTGTAGGTAAGCTTCATTTTCAACGTAGTAAGCACGTACGCCGTCCCAGCTAGCCCATTGAGTATCAGTATCAATGTTCATTTTGATCACACCGTAGCCGATAGACTCTTGAATTTCTGCTTGAGAAGAACCTGAACCACCGTGGAATACGAAGTTAAGTGCATTTGGAGCAATACCAAATTTCTCAGCACAGTAAGCTTGTGAATCACGAAGAATAGTAGGAGTAAGTACAACGTTACCCGCTTGGTAAACACCGTGTACGTTACCGAAAGAAGCAGCAATCGTGAAACGAGGGCTAATCGCGGTTAGTTTCTCGTATGCATAAGCTACGTCTTCTGGAGAAGTGTAAAGCTCAGACGCGTCCATATCAGAGTTATCTACGCCATCTTCTTCACCACCAGTACAACCCAATTCAATCTCAAGGGTCATGTTCATTTTAGCCATGCGAGCAAGGTATTCGCCACAGATTTGGATGTTTTCTTCTAGTGGCTCTTCAGAAAGGTCAATCATGTGAGAAGAGAACAAAGGCTTACCAGTTTGAGCGAAGAATTCTTCACCCGCATCGAGTAGACCGTCAATCCAAGGTAGCAATTTTTTAGCTGCGTGGTCAGTGTGAAGGATCACAGGAACACCGTAAGATTCAGCAACAGCGTGAACATACTTAGCGCCCGCAACAGCACCTTGAATCGCTGCGCCTTGGCCTTCAAGTTTAACGCCTTTACCAGTGAAGAAACCGGCACCGCCGTTTGAGAATTGAACAACAACTGGCGCTTTAGCCTTGGCTGCAGCTTCTAATACACCGTTAATCGTGTCAGTGTTAACTACGTTAACCGCTGGAAGTGCGAATTTGTTTTCTTTAGCAATAGCAAAAACTTTTTGCAAATCGTCGCCAGAGATAACCCCAGGTTTTACTGCATCGAAGATCTTAGACATATCAATGATTCCATCTACTTATATTTAATTAAAATTATGAACACTTCTGTGCTTTATTACTTATCACAGTGCGGAAGCAAAGCTTCCACACTGTCGCCAGTTAACCTTTAGCACGCTCCTCAAGCATTGCTACGGCAGGTAATACTTTACCTTCTACAAACTCTAAGAAGGCACCGCCCCCAGTAGAGATGTAAGAAACCTGGTCTTTAATTCCGAACTTATCAATCGCTGCTAGTGTATCACCACCGCCGGCTACAGAAAAACCAGCTGATTCAGCAATCGCTTTAGAAATGCCTGCTGTACCCGCTTCAAAATTCTTGAATTCGAATACGCCCACAGGACCATTCCAAAGAATAGTTTTAGCATTACCAATGATTTCTGCAAGCGCCGCTGTTGAATCAGGACCCAAGTCGAAGATCATGTCATCATCTTGAACTTCTGAAACATGTTTAATTTCAGCTTCAGCATTTTCATCAAATGCTTTGGCACATGCAACATCAGTGGCAACTGGAATAGCACACTCTTTCATCAATTTTTTAGCGGTTTCAAGTAAGTCCGCTTCGTAAAGAGACTTACCTACGTTATGACCTTCAGCGGCGATAAAGGTGTTTGCAATACCACCACCAACCACTAATTGGTCAGCTATTTTAGAGAGTGACTCTAATACAGTTAGCTTCGTCGAAACTTTAGAACCACCAACAATCGCAACCAATGGACGTTCTGGTTTATCCATTGCCTTACCTAATGCTTCAAGTTCAGCCGCAAGTAAAGGACCAGCACAAGCAACTTCAGCAAACATACCTACACCATGAGTCGACGCTTGAGCGCGGTGAGCGGTACCAAAGGCATCCATCACGTAAACATCACATAGTGCAGCCATTTTTTTAGCTAAAGCTTCTTCATTTTTCTTCTCACCAACGTTGAAACGAACGTTTTCAAGAACCACCAATTCACCAGCTTTAAGCTCTAAGCCATCGAGGTAGTCAGTCGCAAGACGTACTGGCACATCTAAAGCTTCATTTAAGTAGTCAACCACAGGCTGAAGAGAAAATTCTGCGTTATATTCACCTTCAGTAGGACGACCAAGGTGAGAAGTAATCATCAACTTAGCGCCTTGCTCTAAGGCCAACTTAATGGTTGGAATCGATGCTAAGATACGAGCATCGGAAGTCACTTTTCCATTTTTTACAGGAACATTCAGATCTTGACGTACTAATACGCGTTTACCAGCAAGATCTAAGTCGGTCATTTTGATAATTGACATTATCTGTCCTCATTTAGTTTTAAATTAAACTTACAACCCAGCCGCTTGGCTAAGCCGATAATTCCATCTGACTCATTAAAACGGTGGTGTCTAACATACGGTTGGCAAAGCCCCATTCGTTATCACACCAAGCCAACACTTTGACTAAGTGTTGGCCACTTACTCGTGTTTGTGAGCCATCAATAATGCTTGAATGACTATTGTGGTTAAAATCGATAGACACCAAGGGTTCTTCGGTATAGCTCAAGATACCCGCTAATTTACCGCAAACTGCCGCTTGAATGGCTTGATTTATATCAGAAACTGTAACTTTTTTACACAAAGTTACACTCAAGTCCATCGCCGTAACATTCTGTGTTGGCACCCGCACAGCGATAGCCTCAAACTTACCTGCAAACTTAGGAAGAATACGCTCTACACCTTTAGCCAGCTTGGTATCAACTGGAATAATTGATTGCCCGGCCGCGCGTGTTCTACGCAGGTCACTGTGGTAAGCATCGATCACTTGTTGGTCATTCATGGATGAGTGAATTGTAGTAATAGTACCACATTCCACACCGAAGGCCTCATCCAATACCTGAATCACAGGCACGATACAGTTCGTAGTACAAGAGCCGTTAGAGACAACCTTACTCGCCGCATTCAGCATATGCTCATTAACACCATAGACTACCGTGTGGTCAACGCAAGGATCGGCTGGATGAGAGAACAATACTTTTTTAGCGCCAGCGTCAATATGCATTTGCGCATCAGCGACTGAACTAAAACGTCCGGTGCACTCCAGCACGATATCCACCTTAAACTCAGCCCACGGCAAAGCACTTGGTTCACGGTTATGCAGCAGCTGGATCTGCTGACCAGCCACTGATAAACATTCCCCCTGTAGCGAGACATGTTCAGCAAAAGTACCGTGGGTAGAATCATACTTAAGTAAATGAGCCATAGCCTCTGGACTAGCTAACTCGTTAATCGCCACCACTTGGATCTGAGCTTGTCGCTGAGACTCAAATAACGCTCTAAGCACACTTCGGCCAATTCTGCCAAAACCATTAATAGCGACCCGAATAGGATGATGCTGCATAGTATTTTGCATTTCCATAAATAAGCAACAAAACAAAAAACCCTCTATAATTCAGAGGGTTTTACTCATAAATAATAACTAACGACTGTCTTACAACAGTTCGTTAGCCATCTTCACGAGGTTCTCTTGAGTGAAGCCAAACAACTTAAATAGCTCACCCGCTGGCGCAGACTCACCAAAGGTGGTCATTCCTAAGACCTTTCCATCGAAACCAACATACTTATGCCAGAAATCGGCGATACCCGCTTCAACTGCAATTCGTTTACGGACTGCGAAAGGCAATACAGATTCACGATATTCGGCTGATTGCGCATCAAAAACATCTGTTGCTGGCATAGAAACTACTCGAACAGCCTTACCTGCAGCGCTCAGTTCTTCATAAGCAGCCACGGCAAGTTCAACTTCGGAACCCGTTGCAATCAAAATAAGTTCTGGCGTAGCAGCACAATCTTTCAATACATAACCACCACGAGCAACATCAGCCAGTTGTTGAGCATCACGCGCTTGCGGTGCCAAACCCTGACGAGAAAAGATTAACGATGTTGGGCCATCTTTGCGTTCAATCGCATGACGCCAAGCAACCGCTGACTCTACCGAGTCACAGGGACGCCAAGTGCTCATGTTGGGGGTTAAACGTAAACTCGCAGTTTGTTCTACCGCTTGGTGAGTTGGACCATCTTCACCCAAACCGATCGAGTCATGGGTATACACAAAAATAGTCGGTTGCTTCATTAATGCAGCCATGCGTAAGGCATTACGTGCGTATTCCATAAACATTAAGAAAGTCGCACCGTAAGCTTTTAAACCACCATGTAAGGTCACACCATTCATGATTGCCGACATACCAAACTCACGCACACCGTAATGCATATAGTTACCGGAAGCGTCCTCAGCAGTCACCGCTTGAGAACCAGACCACATCGTAAGATTAGACGGAGCCAAATCTGCGCTGCCACCCAGTAATTCAGGCAATTTAGGACAAAAAGCTTCTAAGGTTTTTTGTGAAGACTGACGCGTCGCGACTTTAGCTTGGTTAGCTTGTAAATCAGCAATATACGAATCAGCAAATGCTGTCCAATCACTTGGTAAGTCGCCGTTCATACGACGTTTATACTCGGCCGCAAGTGCTGGGTAAGCAGCTTCGTAGCCAGCAAATAACTGATTCCACTCTGATTGTGATGAGCCACCAGCCTCTTTTGCATCCCAAGCTTGATAAATATCTTGAGGAATTTCAAAAGCAGCATAGGGCCAATTTAAAAATTCACGAGCAGCCGCTATTTCGTCAGCACCAAGTGGTGCACCGTGACAATCGTGGCTACCCGATTTATTCGGTGAACCAAAACCAATCACAGTTTTACAACAAATCATGGTTGGCTTGCTTGTTTCAGCTTTGGCTGCCGTAATCGCAGCCGCAATTGCGTCGCTATCATGGCCATCGACACCACCAATCACATGCCAACCGTAAGCTTCGAAACGTTTCACGGTATCGTCGGTAAACCAACCTTCGACATCACCATCAATCGAAATGCCATTGTCATCCCAAAAGGCAATCAATTTACCTAAACCTTGAGTACCAGCAAGTGAACAAGCTTCGTGAGAGATCCCCTCCATCAAGCAGCCATCACCGAGAAAGGTGTAGGTATAATGGTCAACCACAGGAAAACCATCTTTGTTGAATTGAGCCGCTAATATTTTTTCTGCTAAAGCCATACCCACAGCGTTGGTAAGACCTTGACCAAGCGGACCGGTAGTGGTTTCTACACCCGGCGCATAACCATATTCTGGGTGGCCTGGCGTTTTAGAATGTAATTGGCGAAAGTTTTTTAGTTCTTCGATAGGCAGTTGATAACCAGAAAGATGCAGTAGAGAATACAACAACATCGAGCCATGACCATTCGATAGAACAAAGCGGTCACGATCTGCCCAATTTGGGTCATTCGGGTTATGTTTCAAAAAGTCGCGCCATAGCACTTCAGCAATATCAGCCATTCCCATGGGGGCTCCAGGGTGACCAGAGTTAGCTTGCTGAACTGCATCCATACTTAAAGCACGAATGGCGTTGGCGAGTTGACGACGAGAAGACATGAATTTCTCCTGCAAATTATAGGCTATAGGGTATCGAGAGGCGCGTATTGTCACAAAGTCAACGATGTTACTCAATAATTATCTAAAAAGAATCGGTAAATTTATGGCTGAGTTCCACTTATTGAGTACTCACGTGGACAATTACTCAAAATAATGGCGCAAATAACAGAACCGAAGAGACAATGTCCCAACGCAAAAATGTCTAAGTGATACCGATCACGTTTTTTTGATTAAAATCATACCAACCTGTCGCAAAAGCACGTAACCTAGTTACACACTCCTCGCTCTGGAGTGGTGACAACACAATCAAACATTAAATGATTAGCAATAACGGATTATTCCTTTGATAGATGAGTTATCGGCTTCTACGCCTCTCCACCCCTTAATTCATTTTCGTCATCCGTTACCTGCGACAAGAGCTTATTTTATATGTTTGAACCGCTGAGTCGGCACCAACGAAACAGCATGGTGATTTACTTTCACCCCAACTAAGCGCTGATTAATTTTATGGACGTATGAATAATTATTCATACGTTGAAGTCATTCTTGCTATTAAGGTTTTAGATTTAAAATGCCTAAGTCTCCCAACTTTCGGTTTTTTCAAGGTGGATTAATCAAGCACCGAACCACCCCTAAATTCTTTACCACCCAATACGATTACATGGTTCTGATTGCTCTTTCTGGCTTTGTTGGCGCAACCGTCGGTTTAGTGATCGCGATGTTTGAAGAACTGATTAATTGGGTTGGTGACTTTCGGATTCACTTAGTCGAGAGCGCTTCGCTAAGTCCTTTCTTAAGTATTATCGCAGGTGCCTTGATTGGCGCTCTGATCACCGCCTTGGGATTTTGGTTAACGGCTCGCTTTGCGCCGGAAGCTTCAGGAAGCGGGATCCCGCACTTAGAAGGCGCTCTGGATGGCTTACATGATATCCGTTGGCGTCGAGTGCTACCGATAAAGTTCTTCGCTGGGGCGCTCACCATCAGTTCCGGAATGGTACTTGGAAGAGAAGGTCCTTCGATTCAAATCGGTGGTTCGGTAGGTCGAATGTTTGCCGGCAGGGCCAAACGTTATCAACACGCCACCCATATCTTAACAGCGGCGGGTGCTGCCGCTGGTTTAGCGGCCGCCTTTAACGCCCCTTTGGCCGGCGTGCTATTTGTAATTGAAGAGATGCGGCCGCAATTTCGCTATAGCATTACCTCATTCAAATGCGTCACCTTGTCTAGCGCCGCGGCAACCATTGTGATGCGCTCGATTCATGGCCAATCGGCAGTGATGGATATTCCGAACTTTTCGATTCCAGCACTCAACTCTCTGTGGTTATTCGCTTTACTAGGAATTATTTTTGGTATTGTTGGCGTTAACTTTAACCGTTGGGTCTTGAGTACCACGGCTAAAGTACAACAGCTCCAAAAAAACCGAATTTCGCGGATCGTGATGACAGGTGCGGCATTTGGTGCAGTATTTGCGACCCTGCAAAGCTTGGTTCCCGATATCACCGGCGGCGGAGTAGAACTCATCACCGAGTTGTTTAGAAATCCAATTGTTTGGGGTGTTTGCCTGTTATTGTTTGTGCTTCGCTTATTTACGACCATTGCGAGTTTTGGTTCGGCTGCACCTGGGGGAGTATTCTCTCCCATGCTCGCACTGGGCACTCTGCTTGGATTAGCATATGGCAGCTTAATGGCAAGTTATTTTCCTGACCTGGTTCCTGAACCAGGCATCTTTGCCATTGCTGGCATGGGGGCTCTGTTTGCCGCAACAGTTCGAGCGCCAGTCACTGGCATCATTTTAGTGGTTGAGATGACCGATAACTACCAGCTCATTTTGCCGTTACTGGTTACTTGTTTAGGAGCGACCTTCATTGCCCAAGCCTTGAAAGGGAAATCACTATATTCTGAACTATTGAAGCAATCACTGCGTAACAATCCTGAAATCAAACGTCAGATCAACGAAAGTCACGAGGATAGTAAAACAAGCTAAACTCGCAATCGCTGTGCGTAAGGATCAGGCATTACGGTTCAAAATAGTAAATGACCCAGATATACAGCCATCAC
Organism: Agarivorans sp. QJM3NY_30; assembly: GCF_050870855.2. GTDB lineage: Bacteria > Pseudomonadota > Gammaproteobacteria > Enterobacterales > Celerinatantimonadaceae > Agarivorans. The sequence continues at coordinate 4,037,060 of NZ_CP194038.2, forward strand.
ATCGGAAAGCACGAGCCCAAAGTTAAAGTCATCGCCAAGAACGATAGCACAATTGCTGAGCTTGTTCTTTTCGTCCCTCGTCGGCAACACTCAGCAGCGACTTGTTATATGGTACATAACATTTGATTCAGCGCTTCCCAAATAAAAATCATCAGTAAAGTGGGCTTTAAGCCCGGTAACAGTATTGCTGCAAGCCCCCTGATTCAGTCGCGAGGGTAGCCATTCTCACAGATTATTCGCAGATTCATGATTTAATGAGCGAATAGAGTGGAAAAATAAAGTCAGCGAAACTAGAATAGACGTCCAGATGGTCATCCATCTATACGTCATCAACATTACATTCTAAGAGAGTCCAATCACATGACTACACACTTGTTTACTTCAGAATCAGTGTCTGAAGGGCATCCAGACAAAATTGCAGATCAAATTTCTGACGCTGTATTGGACGCAATTTTAACCCAGGATCCCAAAGCCCGTGTAGCTTGTGAGACTTACGTCAAAACGGGCATGGTGATGGTTGGCGGGGAAATCACAACCTCAGCCTGGGTGGATATTGAAGAATTAGCTCGCTCAACGGTACGAGAAATCGGTTATACCCACTCCGACATGGGTTTCGATGCAGATTCTTGTGCGGTATTAAACGTGGTTGGGAAACAATCTCCAGACATCAACCAAGGCGTTGACCGTGCTCGACCAGAAGAACAAGGTGCCGGAGACCAAGGTTTAATGTTTGGTTATGCGACCAACGAAACCGATGTGCTTATGCCAGCACCTATTACCTACTCTCACCTACTAGTCAAACGCCAAGCAGAGGTTCGCAAGAATGGAGTCTTAAGCTGGTTGCGCCCAGATGCAAAATCTCAAGTTACCTTTGCTTATGAGAATGGCATCATTACCGGGATCGATGCAGTAGTCCTTTCGACCCAACATTGCGACAGCATTTCCACCGAAGATTTGCGTGAAGCGGTAATGGAAGAAATCATTAAACCAGTGCTTCCAGCACAGTGGCTCAATGACAAAACCCAGTACCATATCAACCCCACAGGTCGTTTTGTCATTGGTGGGCCAATGGGCGACTGTGGCTTAACTGGCCGTAAGATCATTGTGGATACCTATGGCGGCATGGCGCGTCATGGCGGGGGGGCTTTCTCCGGTAAAGATCCATCAAAAGTGGATCGTAGTGCCGCTTATGCAGGCCGTTATGTCGCCAAGAATATTGTCGCAGCAGGTTTAGCAGAGCGTTGTGAGATTCAAGTGTCTTATGCGATTGGAGTCGCCGAGCCGACTTCTATTAGTATCGAAACCTTTGGTAGTGGTAAACTCGCTGAAGACAAATTGATTGCCTTGGTACGCAAGCATTTCGACCTTCGCCCTTATGGTATTTTGAAAATGCTCGACCTGGAGCGCCCCATCTATCAAGCCACAGCCGCTTATGGTCACTTTGGTCGCAACGAGTTCCCATGGGAACAAACCGATAAAGCCGAAGCCCTGAAAGCCGATGCTGGCCTATAAACCCAAGCTTCACTAGCTTGAAGCAGCCGAAAGCGTATAATCAGCGATTATCCTTTCGGCTTTTTGGATCTTAAGGTGCAACAACTTTCGCAACAGGTTGAAGCTTGCTTTCAACAAGCAGAACGCTTCTATCAACGTGCATTTACACGACCAGAAATCGTGTTATCGGCACGTCGCAGTAAAGTTGCGGGCAGCGCCAACCTAATTCAATGGCGACTACGCTTTAATCAGCATTTTTACCAACAACAACCACAACACTTCCTCGCTCAAACCGTGCCTCACGAAGTGGCTCATCTAATTTGCCACGCCCTCTATGGTCGAATCAAACCACACGGCAAAGAATGGCAAACCTTGATGCAACAGGTGTTCCACTGCTCACCTACAACCACCCATCGTTACTCCCTGGAAACTCTCGAGCTAAGCACGGTGATGTATCGCTGCCAGTGCCAAAACCATCAATTGGGGATCCGCCGTCATAATAAAGTACTGCAAGGGGCTCGCTATCAATGTAAACGCTGTAAACAAACCTTGGTTGCTCAATAAACCATAACTTGCCAGCCAAATGAGCAGCACTAACAACCGCAACGATTTGCAGGCTAGGCTTCGAGCGACGAACAGTTTATCCTTAACAACCTTATTTGCTTCAATTTTCACTCGCTCAGGAGCCGACACTTAGCATGCGTATTCCTCGTATTTATCAACCCTCCCCACTCAACGTTCAGCAAATCGTTGAATTAGATAGCGAGGCCGCCAACCATGTCGGTCGAGTATTACGGATGACAGCAGGCCAACACTTAGAGCTATTTAATGGCGACGGCAACAATTACTCCGCAAGTATCGAAAGTAGCGGCAAGAAGCAGGTGAGTGTAAAAATATTAACGCAACAACTTAATGCCAGCGAATCCCCCCTCAGGATCCATTTAGGACAAGTGATTTCCCGCGGTGACCGCATGGAATTTACCATTCAAAAATCGGTGGAACTGGGGGTCAATAAAATCACCCCACTCACCAGTGAGCGCTGTGGGGTCAAACTTAACCAAGAGCGTTTTGAGAAAAAACGCCAACAATGGCAAAAAATCGCGATTGCCGCCTGTGAACAATCAGGGCGCAGTGTCGTACCCGAGATCGCCGAACTACAGAGTTTTGAGCAGTGGGCTGGTGAAAACAGTCAAGCAATGAAGTTGAATTTGCATCCAAAGGCCCCATATAGCATTAAGACCCTCCCCATTCCGCTGCATGGCGTAAGATTGTTGATCGGGCCCGAGGGAGGGCTCACAGAGCAAGAAATTGCGGTCTGTAACCAGCATCACTTTCAAGAGACCCTACTCGGTCCACGAGTGCTGCGCACCGAAACTGCCGCACTAACAGCAATAACGGCTTTGCAATGTCAATTTGGAGACTTAGCATAAATGAGTATTAAACTCGGGATCGTGATGGACCCCATCACCCAAATCAATATTAAGAAAGACTCAAGCTTCGCCATGTTGATGGAAGCGCAAGCACGTGGCTATCAAATCTATTACATGGAAATGCAAGACTTGTATCTGGAAAATGGTCGCGCAGCAGCCGCTATGCGCCCTTTGGCAGTCCAAGAAAATGCCCAGTCTTGGTTTGAATTAGGCCCAGAAGTCGATCAAAGTTTAAGTGAATTAGATGTGATCCTGATGCGTAAGGATCCCCCCTTTGATACCGAGTTTATCTACGCCACCTACATTTTGGAGCGCGCCGAGAGCGAAGGTTGTTTAATCATTAACAAACCTCAAAGCTTACGCGATGCCAACGAAAAACTATTTACCGCCTGGTTTGCCGAATTCACTCCGACAACCCTGGTCAGCAGTGACATGAAGCGTCTGAAAGCTTTCCATCAACAACATCAAGATGTGATCATGAAGCCACTGGATGGGATGGGCGGCGCTTCGATATTTCGCTTAAAACAAGGCGATCCCAATGTTGGCGTGATCCTCGAAACCTTAACCAACCACGGTCAAGAGTACTGCATGGCTCAGTGTTTTATTCCTGAAATTGTCGACGGCGACAAACGGATCTTAATCGTGGATGGCGAGCCGATGCCCTATTGCCTAGCAAGGATCCCTTCAGAAGGTGAAACTCGCGGTAATTTAGCCGCGGGCGGACGCGGTGTGGCTCAACCGCTATCAGAGAGTGACTGGAAAATAGCAAACGCAATTGGCCCAGAACTCAAAGCCAGAGGGCTGGTATTTGTCGGCCTCGATGTGATTGGTGATAAAGTCACCGAAATTAACGTCACCAGCCCGACTTGTATTAAAGAAATAGAAGCAGCCTTCAATATTTCGATTACAGGCAAGTTAATGGATGCCATTGAAGCTAAACTTATAGTATCAACCTAAGTGAAGTGGTCAGCCATGAATACACTGCAAAACCAGTTCTTATTAGCGATGCCTAGCCTGAATGACCCGTTTTTTAAACGAGCGGTGGTTTATATCTGTGAGCATAATGAACAGGGCGCGATGGGCTTAGTCATTAATGTACCAGTGGATCTCTCGGTCGAATCACTACTGGCACAAATCGAACTACATGACGCTACCGAAGTACATCGAGAGCATCTAGACCGCCCGGTATACCAAGGTGGACCGGTGGCTCTGGAGCGTGGATTTGTGTTGCATTCATCCATGCATGGCTTTAGCAGCAGCTTGAAAGTAAGCGACGATCTGATGGTCACCACCTCCAAAGACGTATTAGACACACTTGGTACAGACGCCCAGCCTTCGGATTACATCGTCACCTTAGGTTATGCCAGCTGGGAGGCGGGTCAATTAGAACAAGAGATTGCCGATAATTATTGGCTTACCCTGCCAGCCAATAGCGAAATCATCTTCAAGGTTCCCAGCAATAAACGCTGGGAGGCTGCAGCCAAAAGCCTGGGGATCGATGTTTGGCAACTGTCCAGTGAAGTGGGGCACGCCTAACATGGCAAGAGCTGGAGAACGTTCGGTATTAGCCTTTGATTTTGGCACCAAGAGTATCGGGGTAGCTATCGGCCAAGAGCTCACCGCCAGCGGCAAACCGTTGGCAGCGCTCAAAGCTCAGGATGGTATCCCCAACTGGCAAACGGTGGAAAAACTACTGGCACAATGGCTACCCGACCTGCTGGTTATCGGCTTACCCCTCAACATGGACGGCAGTGAGCAGGAGCTGACCACCCGTGCAAAAAAATTCGCCAATCGCTTACATGGGCGATTCGGCTATCCCATTGCGCTGCAGGACGAGCGTCTAACCACCGTTGATGCCAAGGAAAAACTGTTTGAATTAGGTGGTTACAAGGCGCTAGAAAAAGGTGCTGTCGATAGCCTCGCGGCCGCCTTAATCTTTGAAAGCTGGTGTTCAGAACAAGTTTGAGCGCCTAAGCCTTAAATCCGGCGAAACAACTTAAGCCGATGAGAGCAAGGGACGCGATCCACTGCTACCAATCTGATTCATGATATGACCTATTTATTGCGCAAAATAAAGTTGTCGATAACGAGGCATAAACTGCAGTAACGAGTGAATCTAATTACAAGATGAATAACGTAATTAGCACTGATTTAGGCCCGCAAAATGAACTGATAATTAGCTAGATTGGTATGATACGAGGCGCTCTCCCACTCACTCCTTGCTCGCATAAAGAACAGCTAAACCTCTCATGAACGGAAAGCGGTGTGGTTCGCAGCGAAAATATCAATCATCATTCAATTAGCTGTTATTAACGTCACAAATATCAGGCGAATAAATGCGCAAAATCAATTTGCCCACAGGCAATTTCAAACACCGAGCAAGCATATCTCAAACAAGTCATCCGATATACCGAGTATATTTAAAGCCCCTATTTATAACGTTGAGATCATAAAATTTTTAATTCATGACAAAGCTGTAAAAAATTGAATAAAAACACTCTCATACATATATCAAGTCGATACCCCGAACCCGCCGGTCAAAAAACAGCCAAAACTATCCGCTAAATATTTCCCTAAATATGTGATGAAACTAGAAATTAATACAATAAAATTAATGTGTTAGCTCATTTTAATAAATACAAAGACATTCATCACAAAAAAATATTAAGAGATTATTATATTACAAATGAACGCGTCACACTGATGACTAATATTAACGACTAAAAGCACCGATTGAAGTGTCATGTTACCTGTAAAACAAGCCAATAAATTTAATCACAAATTTAAAGACCACTTACATCAAACATTCGCGAAGTTCATGAGGATGCTGGAAAAATAAAATGTCTTATAAAAAAATAAATAATAATACTCTACGCCTAAGTACCCTTGCCTTAATCACATCCAGTTTATTACTCACCGGATGTAATGATAGTATTGAATACACCGCTGATGGAAAGGATGATGCTAGTCAGCAACAAGATCTACAAGTTAAAAATGCTCCCTTTGGCTGGGTTACGCAATATAAAGATCCAGACGGTAATGCTCATCAAATTACTGGTGGCGCAGGTGCCACTGAAGACAGTATTTATGTCGTTTCTAGCCGTCAAGAATTAAGAGATGCACTGAATAACATTAATAGCGAAAACTATATTTCCGGAGATAGTGCTGCCGAATTGAAAGCCAAACTTGAGCCCAAAATCATCTATTGGCAAGGTACGATTCGCGGTGATGAATTAAGCGATGGTAGCTATGCGGATGCCGAATACTATAAGTCCAAACCAAATAGAACTAAATTTGATTTTGATCTCTATGTGAAGGCTTTCGACCAAGATTATCGCGATGAATTGCAAGCGACCATCGACGCAAATGGCGCTGATGCGGAGGCCGCTAAAACGGAGCTTGACCTGTTAAAAAGACAGAATGGTCAACGTTCTCAATATGCCAATAATCAAAAATCACAAATTCAATTTCAAGTACCACCCAATACGACTCTGTTAGGGGTCGGCAATGATGCCAAGTTAATTGAAGGCTATTTATCTCTAAATACACTGAGCCATACCTTTGATCGCACAGATAACAGCAACATTATTATTCGCAATATCACTTTCCAAGCTCCCCGTGATTTTGCTCCTGCGTGGGATGCTGGCGATGGTGACTCTGGTAATTGGAATGCTCGGTATGATGCCGTATCGATTAATGCCAGTAATAACATATGGATTGACCATTGTTCATTTTCTGATGGAGACCACCTTGACAAAGACGAAGAGAATATTTTCGGTAAACATGTCCAACGCCATGATGGCTTGTTAGATATAGAAGATGACTCCGATTATATTACTCTCTCTTATAATATTTTTTCAGAACACGATAAAACAATGATCATCGGCTCTGGAGATGGCGATACCGGAGACTATCGTATTACCTTCGAAGGTAACTATTGGAAGAACAATAAACAACGCACTCCACGAGTACGCTTTGGCAAAGTTCATTTAATTAATAACTATCATCAAGGTGCAACTGACGCCGATTACCCCATTCTGTATGCCATTGGAATGGGTTATGGATCATCGATACTTTCTGAAAGTAATGTATTTGATTTCCAAGGAAGTGGTGCTGAAGAAAGCACAATTATTGGTGCTTATAAAGGAAGTAAATTTAAAGACAATGGTTCTTGGTTTAATGATGAGCCCGCTACAGAATTAAATCAAATAGCCATAAATAAATGTACCGAGCTACAAACAAAAGAAAAAGAAAAAGCAGCCCTGGAAAATAAAGAGCCAGCGAGTTGGGCATTAGAAACTTGTACCAACCAGTTAGATTGGACCCCTCCTTATAACTATACAGTGGGCCGTAATCCATCGGTGGTTAAAGATTATGTGCTGGACAATGCAGGCATCGGAAAACTAAATATTTCTGTTCCTAAATAATTCATTCAAAAAAGCCTCGAAAGATTCGAGGCTTTTTTTTATTAATTGAATACAATTATGATTGCGGATTCGACCAAATTTCTGGATCAATTTGTTTTTGCAATTCTGGATGGTCCTTACTATCAAAGCAAGGAAGCTTACCCGCATCTAGTTGACGGTTATAATCTTTTGCCAGCTTAACCACAACGCCCGACAACATCAGGATCGCCACGAGGTTAACAATTGCCATCAGTCCCATGGATACATCGGCCAGGTTCCAAATAATATCAATTTTAACCACCGCACCAAACATCACCATCGCCAACACCAATAGACGAAAGATCCACAAACCAGCTTTATGATTATGCTCAAGAAAAATCAGGTTAGTCTCTGCGTAAGAATAATTCCCGACAATTGAAGTGAAAGCAAAAAAGATGATCGCAACACCAACAAAATAGCTCCCCCAAGCACCAACTTGACTACTAAGCGCTTGTTGAGTGAGCGCAATCCCGCCACCCGCAAGAGACTCATTATAACTCAGCAAAATAATCGCCGCAGTGGCAGTGCAAATGACAATAGTATCGATAAATACCCCCAACATTTGCACATACCCCTGGGAAGCCGGATGCGGAGGATAAGGCGTCGCGGTTGCAGCCGCATTCGGTGCGCTGCCCATACCCGCTTCGTTGGAAAACAATCCTCGTTTGATACCATTCATCATTGCGGCAGCGAAAGCACCAGCTCCCGCCTCTTCAAAACCAAAGGCCGAGCGGAAAATAAGACTAAACACCTCAGGCATCTTATCGATGTTGATTACCACAACCACCAAGGCAACTAAAACGTAGGCTAAAGCCATCACGGGCACCACCAGTTCCGCGAATCGAGCAACACTGCGGATCCCGCCAAAAATGATCAAGGCTGCCGCAGCCACTAATACTAGGCCCACCAATACCTTATCGAATCCAAAAGCTTCATTGAGGGCGGAAGCGATAGAATTGGCTTGCACCGCATTAAAAACCAAACCAAAGGCAACTATCAGGCAGATGGCAAAAACCACGCCCATCCAGCGTTTACCTAAGCCTTGTTCCATGTAATAAGATGGACCACCACGAAAGTTACCATCGCTATCTTTAACTTTATACAACTGCGCAAGGCTACTCTCTGCAAAACTAGTCGCCATGCCCAGGAAAGCAATTAACCACATCCAAAATACCGCGCCCGGGCCACCCAGTGTGATAGCCACGGCAACCCCAGCGAGGTTACCAGTGCCGACTCGCGCCGCTAAACTCGTACATAAGGCCTGAAAAGAAGAAATACCACTAGCATCGCCCTTACGGCTAGACTTCATCACTGAGAACATGTGGCCAAAATGTCTAATTTGAATGAACCCAGTTCTAATCGTAAATAACACCCCTGAGCCAACCAATATATAAATTAGTAGATTTCCCCAAAGTACATCATTCATCCAGTTTATAACTTCATTCATACCTATTATTCACCTCTTTTTTGGACGTTGATGTCATACCTTCAACATACTTTTGCGGAGGCGAAGTTTAGAGAGGCACCAATAACCATGCTTTGATATATAACAAAAACAAGATAAAAAAGCGCATATATATAAATAAAAGGCATTAACGCTATAAAATAACCACTTTAATCCTACAAAATAGCTATATGTTTTGCGATTTATAGTCAAAAAAATGCAGCTCAGAAACTTTTTTGTAACATTGGTATTTTACTTTCATTGAACCTGTGGTACTTATTAACTGCAACAACATACAAGGAGATAACCATGGATAGGCTAGACTTGGATACTGTTGAAACCAGCAAGGCTTCTCGCAGCTCAAACAAAAAGCGCAAATGGCGAGAAATTGAGGCAATAAAAGATAAAATCCGCTTACAGAAGGAACTACAGTCAATCGACCATAGTTTCGATCTTCATACCGAATACGAATATTAATCTGTGACGAAATACGAATATGACAGGAAACCCGGTTAAGCCGGGTTTTTATTATATTCGCAAGAGCCCCCCTTCAACGGAAGGGAGAAATCATCGAAGACTCATCCTCTGCGGTACAAAAGTTAAACTATTTGTCAATTTTTACGACTCACCTAATCTCGCCTACAAAAAAAGCGTGAGCTAAGCCCCAAGAACTGCAAACGACACATGCAAATTATAATAATTAGCGCTAAATTCTTCATCGAAACGTTTGCGCAAACGTTTCGATGAAGAGTAAATCTAAATAAAAATCGTTCCCTAATCACTGACAGAGATGATAACTATCATGAAAAAAGCACCCCTACTCAATGCTGAACTGTCTTACATTATCGCCAAATTGGGCCATCAAGATCAGCTCTGTATCGGCGACGCTGGCCTACCAATCCCCGACAGCTGCCAACGCCTTGATCTCGCATTAACTAAAGGCATTCCTAGCTTTATTGACACCGTTAAAGCGGTACTTGGTGAAATGCAAATTGAAGCCGTGACTCTCGCCGAAGAAACCTTGAGCCATAGCCCACAGTTGCATGCACAGTTGCTCCAGCTAATCCAACAACAAGAGCAATTATCGGGTCAGTCAATCCGCCTTAATTTGCTAAGTCATGAGACTTTTAAACAACAAACAGCAAGTGCAAACGCCGTCGTCAGAACTGGCGAATTCACCCCTTACGCCAATGTTATTTTCCACGCAGGCGTGGTGTTTTAGCCCTTTATCCGAATCTGGAGCTTTCATGACTCAGCCGATCCTAGAACTCAACAATATCGAAAAGAGCTTTCCTGGCGTGAAAGCCTTAGATGGCGCTAGCTTGCGTGTTTATCCCGGTAAGGTAATGGCCTTATTAGGTGAGAACGGTGCAGGAAAATCCACCTTAATGAAGGTGCTCACCGGTATTTATAGCCTCGATAGCGGGAAGATTAACTATCAAAATAAACCAGTCAGTTTTGATGGCCCTCGCGCATCGCAAAGCGCAGGTATTAGTATCATTCATCAGGAGCTCAACCTGATCCCTGAGCTAAGTATTGCCGAGAATATCTTTTTAGGTAGAGAACCTACTTATGTCTTTGGCGGAATCAATTGGCCACTCATGTATCAACAAGCCGACCGACTATTGGCTCGTCTCAAAATTCAACACAGCGCCAAGCAATTGCTGGGTTCGATTAGTTTAGGTGAACAACAAATGGTCGAAATCGCCAAGGCGCTGTCCTTTGAATCCAAGGTGATCATCATGGATGAGCCCACCGATGCACTCACCGACACCGAAACCGAAGCTTTATTTGCCGTGATCAAAGAGCTCCGAAACCAGGGCTGCGGCATTGTTTATATTTCCCACCGTTTAAAAGAAATATTTGAGATTTGCGATGACATTACGGTGCTGCGTGACGGCAAATTTATAGGTCAACGCAGCATTGACGATATCGACGAAGATAGCATGATTGAAATGATGGTGGGGCGTCGTCTTGATGAGCAATTCCCTCGTATCAACCACCAGCATGGCAATACCTGCCTTGAACTAAAAGACTTAAGTGGCTCCGGCATACGTCAAGTCAGTTTCCACTTAAATAAAGGCGAAATTCTCGGTATCTCTGGTTTGATGGGCGCAGGTCGAACTGAATTGATGAAGGTGATCTATGGTGCCCTCAACCGTGATTCTGGTGAAGTCTATTTAGAAGGAAAAGCCATTCACCCTTGCAGCCCACAAGAAGGCTTGGCCTTAGGCATCGCTTACATCTCGGAAGACCGTAAAAAAGAAGGCTTAGTTTTGGGGCTATCGGTCAAAGAAAACATGTCTCTATCTTGCCTGAAACAACTTTCTAATGGGCCACAATTGAAGCATGGCGATGAAATTATCGCCGTCGAAGACTTTATCACGCTGTTCAATATCAAAACCCCCAGCCGTGAACAAATCATCGGTAATTTATCAGGCGGCAACCAACAGAAAGTAGCGATAGCAAAAGGCTTGATGACCCGTCCAAAAATCCTGATTTTAGACGAACCCACCCGCGGCGTAGACGTCGGCGCCAAAAAAGAGATCTACCAATTAATCAATCAATTTAAGGCTGAAGGCATGAGCATTATTTTAGTGTCTTCAGAAATGCCTGAAGTACTGGGCATGAGTGACCGAATATTGGTGATGCACGAAGGCACCATAAGCGGTGAATTTAGCGCCGAACAAGCCGATCAAGAGACACTAATGGCCTGCGCTGTTGGTAAAAAAATTAATGAGGACGCAGCATGAACAGCAAAGCCCTAGCGAAACAAAGCCCCCAAGCCCAAACACCAAGCATATTTAGTAAGCATTGGTTAATTGAGCAAAAATCGTTGATTGCGCTGATTTTACTCATCGTCGTCGTTTCAATACTAAATCCCAATTTTTTTACCCTAGATAACCTCCTTAATATTCTGCGGCAAACCTCTGTTAACGCCATTATTGCGGTTGGCATGACACTAGTGATTTTAACCGCAGGGATTGACTTAAGTGTCGGCTCTATCTTGGCCCTCTGTGGAGCCTTTGCCGCCTCAATGATTGGCTTGGAAATCCCCGTTTACATCGCGGTGCCAGCCGCACTGTTAGCGGGAACAGCTTTAGGTGCGGTGAGTGGACTGATTATTGCGAAAGGGAAGGTTCAAGCTTTCATCGCAACCTTAGTCACCATGACTTTACTACGCGGTGTGACCATGGTGTACACCGATGGCCGCCCCATCTCTACAGGCTTTACCGACGTTGCCGATAGCTTCGCATGGTTCGGTACTGGTTATATGCTGGGGATCCCTGTGCCTATTTGGTTAATGGCATTGGTATTTGCTGCGGTTTGGTACCTACTAAATCACACCCGCTTTGGTCGCTATGTGTATGCACTCGGTGGCAACGAGGCGGCGACTCGCCTTTCTGGAATCAATGTAGATCGCGTAAAAATTGGTGTTTACGCCATTTGTGGACTGCTTGCAGCCTTAGCTGGCTTGATCGTCACCTCTCGGCTCTCCTCGGCTCAACCAACCGCAGGAATGGGCTACGAGTTAGACGCAATCGCCGCCGTGGTATTAGGTGGAACCAGTTTAATGGGTGGGAAAGGACGGATTATGGGTACCCTTATTGGCGCCTTAATCATTGGTTTTTTAAACAATGCCTTAAATTTATTAGACGTATCTTCGTACTTCCAAATGATCGCCAAAGCATCGGTGATTTTATTGGCAGTCATGGTAGACAACAAAAACAAATAATAGATAGAACCTCAACTACAAGGAACATCGTTATGAACAAGCTCACGACATTACTTTCTATGGCTGTACTTGGTACTGCGATCAGCACCACCGCCGCCGCCGATACTCTCGCGATGGTGGTATCAACCCTAAATAATCCATTTTTCGTATCGATGAAAGATGGTGCTGAGGCAAAGGCTAAACAACTCGGTTACGATCTGTTGGTCTTAGATTCACAGAATGACCCAAGCCGCGAGCTTTCCAACGTGGAAGACTTAACAGTACGTGGTGTAAAAGCAATTCTGATCAACCCAACTGACTCCGATGCGGTCTCAAACGCAATCCGCATCGCCAATCACGCCAAAATTCCAGTATTAACGCTCGATCGCGGTGCTAGCCGTGGCGATGTGGTCAGCCATATCGCTTCAGACAATGTCGCGGGCGGAAAAATGGCAGGTGAATTTATAGTGCAGCAGGCTGGCGCAACTGCAAAAGTAATTCAGTTAGAAGGGATCGCAGGAACCTCCGCGGCACGCGAGCGTGGCCAAGGCTTTATGCAAGCGGTCGAGAGCAGCAAAATGCAGTTACTCGGTAGCCAACCTGCTGACTTTGATCGCACCAAAGGGCTGAACGTGATGGAAAATATGCTTGCTGCAAATCCTGATGTTAAGGCTGTATTTGCGCAAAACGATGAAATGGCGTTAGGCGCTTTGCGTGCGGTACAAGCCTCAGGCAAAAAAGTACTAATCGTTGGTTTTGATGGCACCGACGACGGTATTGCTGCAGTAAAACGCGGTTTGATGGCAGCAACGATTGCCCAACAGCCTGAAAAAATTGGAGCCCTAGGGATTGAGACTGCTGATAGAATGTTAAAAGGTGAAACGGTAGAGAAATACATTCCAGTCCCTTTAAAAGTGGTCACAAAATAAGCCTAAAGAAGCACTTTACTTACAGCTAAATAATCAACCGGAACTGAGCAGAACAAGCTTCCAGCTCAGTTCCATAAGTAGCAATCATCGAGGTAACAAATGAGCAAATTGGTTGTATTAGGCAGTGTCAATGCTGACCATGTATTACAGGTGAATAGTTTTCCTCAACCAGGTGAAACCTTGCAAGGTAGCGGCTACCAAGTGGTTGCGGGCGGTAAAGGCGCAAACCAAGCCGTCGCAGCCGCACGCCTAGGGGCCGATATTGCCTTTATCGCCTGCATTGGAGACGACGCCTTTGGCCAGCAAAGCCGTATCAATTTTGCCAAAGACGGAATCAATACCGAAGCGGTAATGGAAATCAGTCTCTGCCCTACTGGCATTGCTATGATTTTAGTTGCAGCAACTGGCGAAAATAGTATAGCCATCTCCGCCGAGGCAAATGCTCAGCTAACGCCACAACGCTTAGCCGCTCACACCTCGTTAATTGAGCAAGCCGATACCTTATTGATGCAATTGGAAAGCCCTATCGAAACGGTGACCGCTGCGGCTCAATTAGCAAAACAGCACCAAACCCGAGTCGTACTCAACCCAGCCCCAGCAAGGGCACTTGATGATGACTTATTGGCTCTGATTGATATGATCACCCCCAATGAGACCGAGGCCGAAGCGCTCACTGGGATCAAAGTGGTGAACGCCAGCAGCGCTGCTCAAGCCGCTCAAGCTTTACACCTAAAAGGCATCCCATGGGTATTGATCACGATGGGCAGTCAGGGGGCATGGGTCAGCCATCAAGGTGAAGGCAGGCTAGTTGCAGGCTATACAGTCAAGGCGCTAGATACCACGGCAGCAGGAGATACTTTTAATGGCGCCTTGGTCACCGCTTTATTAGAACAACAGCCAGCAGAATCTGCGATACGTTTCGCACATGCCGCTGCAGCACTCTCGGTCACGAAATTTGGAGCCCAACCTTCAATTCCTGATCGACAACAGGTTTTTGAGTTTATTGCACAGCAAGATTCTGCGACTATAGGTAATTAATAGTCTGATTAATCAGGAGAATTTAATCGCCATGGCGACCATAAAAGATGTAGCGAAACATGCTGGAGTCTCTACTTCAACGGTAAGCCATGTATTAAATAAAACCCGTTATGTAAGCGAAGATATCATTCTTAGAGTGATGACTGCAGTCGATCAATTGCACTATGCACCATCGGCTCTGGCTCGCAGCTTAAAGGTACAACACACCAAAACCTTCGGCATGTTGGTCACGACATCTACCAACCCCTTTTTCGGTGAAGTGGTTAAAGGCGTGGAGCGCAGCTGTTACCAACACGGCTACAATCTAATTTTGTGTAATACCGAAGGTGACCAGGAGCGGATGAAATCAAACCTGGACGCCTTACTACAAAAACGGGTAGACGGACTACTACTCATGTGCGGCGAACTAGAAAACCCCGAATTCGATTTATTTAGCCGCCATCAACCAGTCCCAACGGTGGTGATGGACTGGGGTCCAGTCAACTTCCCCAGCGACAAAATCCAAGATAATTCACTGCAAGGTGGTCAATTAGCCACCCAACATCTAATTAGCCAGGGCCATCGTCAAATTGGCTGCATTACTGGGCCTCTCGACAAACAAACTGCGCAACAACGCTACGCAGGATTTTTGCGAGCGATGGAACAGGCGAAGCTACCAGTAAATCCAGCTTGGGTCGCCTCTGGTAACTTCGAATGCGAGGGCGGCGAGCAGGCATTTCGAACTATTCATGCGAATGCTCCCCTGCCAAGTGCGTTATTCGTATCTAATGACATGATGGCCATGGGGGTGATTAATACCGCTAGCAAGCTCGGTATTAAGGTTCCTGAGCAACTCTCGCTGATCGGTTATGATGACATTAAATTAGCCAAATACATTACTCCCTCACTCACCACGATTCATCAACCCAAACACCGCTTAGGGCAGCAGGCCGTCGATAGCCTACTAAGAAAAATAGAGTATCCCGGTCAACCAAACCAAATTATCCAGTTAGAGCCAAGCTTAGTGATCCGTGACAGCGTTCTGACTTATTCTGCCTAATTGAGGCTAAAAACCAGCTTCTTAGCGGGTTGATTCAAATCGATTCTAAACCGAATCGCCTGAGCTTTCCTCATGCGGTTCCGAGAGCTTAATCCGCTCAGCTAAAGCTTTATATTGCTCTTGCACTCGATGACCAAATAAAGGATCTTCGAAATTACCATGTTGCCAGCTTTGCTCTATCGCCCGCCAATCATCTTCCGTTAAATGTCTTTTTAAGGCCGGGAAGATCACCTCTTCTTCATAATTCAAGTGATCCCATTGGGCTTTAATAAATGCTTCTAATTTGTCGCTAAATTGATCCAGAGGAACCACCGCGTCCAATAAAATAATATCAATAATATCGCTGAGCTCGGCGGTCATCTCCAGTAAGTCGAGATGTTGCTGCTTTAGTTGCCCAGACAAGTCATCTTCGACAACTCGATACTTGGTATAATAATCGTAAATCAGATCTTCTTTAGGATGATGGCAACGGTCAGCGTACTCTTGCATATAACTAATAATATGAGCAATTAATTTATATTTAACTGCTTTTTCGTTACGAATATGCTCCAGTTTCTGCTCCAACACTTTTAACAACTTGGCGATATTCTGATGGTCTTGATGAAGACTTTGTAACATTGCTGCTCCTTAGCTAACCGCACTCTTAGATTCAGTATAAGGTACTTATTATTTTTAGATTATTGCGCTAGATCGTCTATTAGACCGATTGCCTCTTTGCCTAGTTCACAAATTTTACAATCCCTGTTCAAGGCTTCGCAAAACGAGCGTTGAACAATCAATATGACTTATTGTTCAACAAACACCCACCCCTTGTACAGCATTTAGTCAAGAATGTTCGGTTGCAAGCATAATTACCAAGCTAACGGTTTGCACTGAGTCAACAAACACCGCAAAAAAAATTAAAAAAAACCCTTTTTTGATTAAGGTCAATTGTAGTATAGTTTCAGCAAGTGGCGATAATGATTCAAGTAATGGCTCAGGCATCGCTATATGCTGTAATAAAATTACACTTTTAAGCTAATGAGGTATGTTATGACCACAGGTATTCAAATCACTAAAGCAAACAATCAAGCCCTACTTGGTTCTTTTTGGCTGTTAGATAACGAACAAAATCAAGCGCGCTGCCTTTGTGTTAAAGATGAACTTTTTGCAGAAGATGAAGTCGTCGCCATCGATACATTGGGTCAGATCGAATATCGCGAAGTACCGATGAAAGCACAGGCACTGGAAGAAGGTGGTCAACACCTTAACGTGAATGTACTACGTCGCGAAACGTTAGAAGATGCCGTGAAGCACCCCGAAAAATATCCACAGTTAACCATTCGTGTTTCTGGTTATGCAGTACGTTTCAACTCGCTAACCACTGAACAACAACAAGATGTTATCACTCGGACTTTCACTGAGTCGCTATAACACGCAGTCTGCAAAAACAAAAAAAGCATGCTTTAGCATGCTTTTTTATTACATGAGATCCAACCTAGCTCTAACGACGCTCGCGTACCAAACCTTCTTGAATGGTAGAAGCCACTAGCTTACCCTCTCGGGTATAAAACTGTCCTCGAACTAAACCCCTACCCTGAGATGCTACCGGGCTATCAACCACATATAACAACCAATCATCTAAGCGAAAATCGTGATGAAACCACATACTGTGATCAATCGTTGCGGCTTGTATTTCCGGTTCAATAAAAGAGCGGCCATGGGGCTGCAAGGCGGTCGGTAAGAAGTTAAAATCTGAAGCGTAGGCCAGCAGATAACGATGAATACGACTATCATCGGGCATTTGACCATTCGCCTTAAACCATACACAGCGTTTTGCAGCTCGTTTTTCTGGTAATAAAGGGTTAACAAACTCGACCGGACGCATTTCTAAAGGTTTATCACAAATAAATTTGTCGCGCACCGCATCGGGCAGCATCTCTCGTAACTGAAATGCATACTCTTGTTCAGAGAGTAGATCTTCTGGAGCGGGAACCTCTGGCATCGCATCCTGATGCTCAAAACCAGCAGACACCTCTTGGAAAGAAGCCGTCATGTAAAAAATTGGCTTGCCAAATTGAATCGCTTTGATTCGGCGAGTAGACACACTGCGTCCATCACGAATGCTTTCAATATCATATACAATCCGGTGATTCGGATCGCCTGGCCTTAAAAAATAAGAGTGAAATGAATGCACCTGGCGATTTTCGGCTACCGTTTCTTTGGCTGCCGACAATGCCTGTCCCATCACTTGCCCACCAAACACTGCACCAAAACCTAAATCTTGGCTTTGGCCACGAAATAGTCCTTCTTCTATGCGCTCTAAGCTCAAAAGTTCGAGCAGATCTTTTAACACTTTACTCATAATAATCGTAATTTTTGAGGTCAATCGGTGCAATATGCGCGAGAAGTTTGCAAAGATCAACTCAGCCAAAGCGAATAACAGTTAATGTTAAAAACGTAAATAAAGTATCCCGAGACAGATTGTTGGGACGAGCGTCGATGATGTGAGCAGACCTGAAAATAACGGTAGACAGTGCGCTCGGTAAACTTGAAAGCCTCAGCTTGGTCAATTTTGATTCTCGCTTGAAACTCTTAACCAAGAGAAAAACCATATAGACTAGAGATTTAAGTGATTAACGATAACCAGCCCTTTAAGTAAGATAAATAAAAATGTGCGTAAATTGATGAAGATTTCGTTTGCTTTGCTCAGCTTTATTACTGTTTCAATAACGAAACGCACTCCAAAACGACCACTTGCATAGCAGCCTCCCAAACACAAAAAAAAGCAATGGGTTTCACACCCACTGCTTTTTTTAACGAAGCCGAAAATTAAATTATAAGCTCAGTAATAAAGCTCTTAATTGTGCGAAATCTGCAGGCATCTGCTTCGACAGTAAATCTAGATCCGCACGATCGGCAAGCGGTTTAGGAATATCGATTTTGCGCTGCAAGATCTCTTCGACACTTTCCTTAAATTTAGCCGGGTGAGCGGTACACAGAAATAAACCTTGTTCGCCATCCATCAGCTGTTCGCTCAATTGCTGATAAGCGATTGCGCCATGCGGCTCACATAAATAGCCCTGTGCATCCAAAGCTTTAAGCGCCTCCGCAGTCTGTTCATCGGTCATCACCCCCTTGGCTAGGTCACTTAAAGACCAACCTTGAGTTTTAAACAGCTCTTCAACGCGTGGCCAGTTATTGGGCTGGCTCACATCCATCGCATTGGAAAGCGTAGCCTGAGTCGGCTTAGGCTCCCATTGACCAGAAGCAAGATAACGAGGCACCGTATCATTCACATTAGTCGCGGCAATAAAACGCTTAATCGGCAAGCCCATAGCTTTGGCGATTAAACCTGCGGTGAGGTTACCAAAGTTACCTGAAGGCACCGAAACCACCAGCTGTTGCCGCTCTGCTTTACTTAACTGTGCGGCCGCTTCAAAGTAGTAACACACTTGCGCAGCCAACCGGCTAATGTTGATCGAATTCGCCGAATTCAAACCAATCGCAGTTTTTAGCGACTGATCATCAAAGGCCTGTTTCACCATCGCCTGGCAGGCGTCAAAGTCCGACTCAACCGCCACCGTAGTAATATTGCCACCAAGGGTACAGAACAACTTTTCTTGCAATGGGCTGATTTTTCCTTTGGGGTAAAGCACCACCACATTGATATTTTCCATACCGTAAAATGCGTGTGCCACCGCCGCCCCTGTATCCCCCGAAGTTGCGGTTAAAATGGTGGTTTTTTTACCTTCGGAGAACTTGGCCAAACACTGCGCCATAAAACGTCCACCAAAGTCTTTAAAGGCCAAAGTCGGTCCGTGAAATAACTCTAATGCACTGATCTGCTCGGTCACTTTTGCCAAAGGTGCTGGAAAAATAAAGGCTTTAGTGACCATTTCCAATAGGCTTTGTTCAGACAATTCGTTATCGAGTAACGCAGCCAATAGCTTGGCACAACGAGGATGAAAATCGAGTTCAAGCAAACTATCGATATCATCAAAGTGAGGAATCGCTTCAGGGAAGAATAACCCTTGTTGTTTACCTAAACCTTGTTTTACCGCTTGGGTAAAACTAACCTGCTCGTCGTTACATTTTAAGTTGTATAAATTCATAGCGATGTTCCTGTTACTCGAGTGCCTTGTTCATCAATTTTACAGATATGGCAAAATCCATCTTGATTTTGAATAAAATGTTGCTCTAACCAGTCTTTTAGACGCTGCGCCTGTTCCAGCACTGGCGTGACCACAAATACCGTCGGACCTGACCCAGAAATACCACTCGCCAATGCACCACTTTGTGCAGCATAGCTGCGAACGTCAGTAAAACCAGGGATCAATTCAGCCCGATAAGGTTCAGCAATCACTTTGTCTTTTAGCAAAGACGCAGCAAGTTCAGGCTGTTTGCTGTAACTGGCATGAACAAACCCTGCAAGATTTCGCCCGTATTCCAAGGTATCTTGGCGACGATACTGGGCGGGTAGAATCGCCCGAGCTTGGGCAGTGGAAATATTAATGCCTGGATAGGCGACAATCCAATACCAATCCTCAAAATGTGGTATCGCTTGGCTGGTTGCTCCAGCTTGTTGCAGCATCAATTGCATCCCACCGAGATAGCATGGTGCCACATTATCATAATGCACACTGCCACTAATTTGCCCTTCGAGCTCCCCCATCATGAGTAGCATTTGCTCTTTATCGAATGGGAAGTCTAAATAGGCATTCAAGCCTTCTAAGGCTGCGACCACCGAACAAGCGCTCGAGCCTAAACCACTGCCAATAGGCAAGTTCTTTTCCAAGGTCATTTTAACGCACCCTAGCACTTGCCCATGATGCGCTAACAACTGCTGAGCAAAATAATGGTAGCAGTCATAGAGAATATTTTGTTTCGGGTCAGCGGGTAGCTTATGCGCGTAAGGCCCTACATTCTCGATCAACACATCAGCGCCATCGGCCGCCTCAATTTGTACTCGGTCGCCCAATAATTGTCCATCTATCGGTGATAGGGCCGCGCCTAGAGAATCAAAACCAACACTCACATTAGCCGTTGAAGCGGGTGCGTAAACCACAATACTCATGTTACACCTCCTGCTTCCAGTTGAGTGTTCGAAGCACATCGGCGAATACCCCAGCAGCCGTTACCGCCGTGCCCGCACCGTAGCCACGCAAGACCAAAGGAATAGGCTGATAGTAACGGCTATAAAAAGCCAGCGCATTTTCGCCATCTTTTACTCGGTTAAGCGGATCGTCGGCAGCAACCGCCGCCAGCGAAACTTTACAAACGCCTTGATCGATACTACCTAAATAACGCAATACCTTCCCCTCAGCTGCCGCATCCTGTTGTAACGTGGCGAAATACCCGTCAGCCTCGGGGAGGCGCGCCATAAAGGCTTCGGTATCACCACTGGCATCGAAGTTAGGTGGCAGCGCCTGCTCGATTTGGATATCATCAAGGTTTAGTGGCATACCCGCTTCGCGTGCCAAAATCAGCAACTTACGGGCGACATCCATGCCCGATAAGTCATCTCGCGGATCAGGCTCGGTAAAGCCGTTTGCTCGGGCGATGGAAGTCGCTTCAGAAAAGCTCATCCCTTCATCTAACTTACCAAAAATGAAAGAGAGTGAGCCAGAAAGGATCCCGTTAAAACGCTCTAACTTATCCCCCGCCTTGAGCAGGTTCTGCAAATTCTCAATCACCGGTAAACCAGCACCCACGTTGGTATCGTATAAAAACTTACGACGCATCGACAACGCAGTTTTACGCAGTTGCTGATAATACTCAAGACTTGAAGTATTGGCTTTCTTGTTCGCGGTTACCACGTGGAAACCATTGGCCAAAAATTCAGCATACTTACCAGCAACATCATCATTACTGGTACAGTCAACGATCACCGGATTAATTAAATGACTTTGTCCCACTAATTCATTCACATTGGCCAGCGTGAACCCACCATTCTCGCTGCAATTGGCCAGTTGCTGTTGCCAATCGTCTAGCGCGAGGCCTTTAGGATCGAGTAATAGTTTGCGGCTATTAGCCAAGCCACAAACGCGGATCGCGATTTGTTGATCTTTTAGATGCGCCTGCTGAGCATGAATTTGCTCTAACAACGCGCCACCCACGCCACCCACGCCAATTAAAAATAAATCGATGTAATGCATGCTCTCAAAGAAATTTTGATGACAAGCTCGGATCGCCTCCGCCACTTTATCTTGGGAAACCACCGCCGAGATAGAGCGTTCGGAAGAACCTTGTGCAATCGCCACAATATTAATCCCAACTTCCGCTAACGAAGTAAAGAAGCGTGCCGCAACCCCTTTACTGCGGCGCATGCCATCCCCCACCAGCGAAATAATCGCTAATTGGTCGATGGTCTCAATCGGCTCCAGCAATTGATTGGCTAATTCCAGCTCAAACTCTTCATTTAAAGCCGCTAAGGCGCGGACCGCATCAACACTATGAATACAAAAGCTAATGCTATACTCGCAACTCGATTGAGTAATCAGCGCCACAGAAACATGACTACGAGAAATACTTTCAAAAATACGGCCAGCCATGCCCACCATACCTTTCATGCCAGGACCTGAAACCGTCAACATAGTCAGTTCGGCAAGGCTAGATAAAGCTTTCACCGGTAAATCATCTTGCCCTTGGCTTTGTGCGCCAATTAATGTTCCTTCCCCCTGAGGATTAAAAGTATTCTTAATTAGGCAAGGGATATGGTACTGAGCAATCGGGGCAATGGTTTTGGGATGCAGTACCTTAGCGCCAAAATAGCTTAACTCCATGGCTTCTGGATAGCTTAAACTACGTAACAAACGGGCATCTTCAACCAAGCGAGGGTCGCAATTATATACGCCGTCGACATCGGTCCAAATTTCACAGCATTCTGCATCTAAACAGGCCGCTAATACCGCGGCGCTATAATCGGAACCATTGCGGCCAAGCACTACGGTTTCACCCTGCGCGTTACCCGCCGTGAACCCAGGCATCAAATAAATTAGGTCTTGCTGGAGCATGCTCTGATTCAAACGCTGCTTACTGGCCTGAATGTCGACCACAGCCTCCAAGTAGCCCCCCGAGCTGGCCAGCAATTTTTGCTGAGGAATAATGATCTCTGCACTATGGCCACGCACTGCTAGCAGATAACTCATGGTGTGAATGCTCAGTTTTTCGCCTGTAGACAATACCTTGGCGCGAATATTATCTGGGCATTGTTGCAGTAAGGCGACCCCTTTTAGTAACTGGCGTAATTCACCCAACTCTTGGTGAATCATCAACTGCATTTGCTCAATGGCAAAACCTGCATATTTATTCTTTAATTCACCGAGCAATTGCTGGAAGGTGGTTTCAATACGATTTAATAAACCCTCTCCATCGTTGCCGTGACTAACCATATCCACCACTGCAACTAAATCGTTGGTGACTCCCGCAGGAGCAGAGAGTACCACCGCCAATTGTGACTGATGTTGGTTACTTAATACTATATCGGCTGCGCGATTAAAGCGCTCAGCGTCGGCTAAAGATGATCCACCAAATTTTAAAACTCGCATTGTTCCTCCCAAAAAAAAACCCGTATCGTGATTGATACGGGCTTTCTTCAATGTAGTTTATCGCTACAACAAGCCCGTCCCGCATGTGGTGGTGCGGGTAATAATACCGGTGGTTGTGTAAGCAAAATATACTGACATCTGAATAAAAATTTAAATTCCAATTATGTTCATACCATAACCAGCTGGGCTAAAGAGTCAAGTTTTATTTAGCTCAAAACTCATCCAAGTCAACAATCATTTCCGAGATAAAAATTTGAACGCCCGTTTAAATCCTGCCATAGTGGATAAAAAAACAACAATAAGAAAACGCCGATGAAAAACTCGATGGAACACATCGCAGCAGAAACGATGCTGCAACGCTTCAACAGCTTCTACCAATGTTTCTTAGAAGTCACCCGCGGTGCGAAACAACGCTTCGAAACCGCTGACTGGATGTCTGTACAACTCGCATCTAGAGAGCGGATCCGGCTATATGATCATCATGTCACCGAAGCGAGGGCAGCCATCAAACAACTAACTGGCCATCTACAACGTAGCGCTCAATTTTGCGCCGCAGTAAAATATCGGTATTCCCAGTTAATTAGCCAACATGAAAATTTTGAAGTCGCTGAATCTTTCTTTAATTCGGTGTATCAAAGACTATTTCATCATCGCTACATCGAAGAAGACCAACTATTTATTCGACCAAGTCGTAGCAGCAAACGCTTTGACTATCAATTACTCACCCATCGTTACCAACATACCGAGCTGCAACAGCTACTGGTCGACTTATTTAAAGACTATGACTTCGCCATTCCATACGAAGACTTATCACGCGATATCAATTTTATCCAACAGCGACTCCAACAGCAGCCTCAGCTCAAGCAGCAACCATTACACCGCATCACCATGCTGCAGCCAGTGTTTTATCGGAACAAAGCCGCCTATTTGATAGGCCACTATCAAAGCGAAGCGCTGTCTTTCCCCATCGTATTTCCATTACTCAACCAGCAAGCCCAGGTTGCGATAGACACCGTGTTAATCGATAGTGATCAGGTGAGTATTATCTTTGGCTTTGCCCGCGCCTATTTTATGGTCGACGCCCCTGCACCAAGACGAATTGTAAACTTTTTAAAGCAGCTACTCCCCAATAAAACCGATTATGAGCTGTTTACCGCAATCGGCTGTCAAAAACATGCTAAAACCGAATTTTATCGTCACTACTTAAACCACTTACACAACTCCAAAGACCAATTTGAACTCGCCCCCGGGATTAAAGGTATGGTGATGAGCGTATTTACCTTGCCCTCTTATGACGTTGTATTTAAAGTGATAAAAGATCGCTTCACTCCCCCCAAAGAGGTCAGTCGGGCGGTCGTCAAAGAGAAATACCGCTTGGTCAAACAACACGATCGTGTCGGCCGAATGGCCGATACTCAAGAATTTACTAATTTTGAATTCCCTTTAGCCCGCTTTAGCCCTGAGTTACTTGCAGAACTGGAACTCGTCGCGCCGTCTGCGCTCAAAATAGAAAATGACGTACTCACCATTAAACACCTCTATACCGAACGCAAAATGGTCCCGCTAAACATCTACTTAGAGCAAGCCGACGAAACGCAAACTCGGCAAGTGATCGATGAATATGGCAACGCCATCAAACAACTAGCCGCAGCCAATATCTTTCCTGGGGATATGTTATTTAAGAACTTTGGGGTCACTCGGCATGGGCGAGTCGTATTTTATGATTACGATGAAATATCCTATATGACGGAGTGTAATTTCAGAGAATTTCCACAATCCCCCTATCCTGAAGACCAATGGGCCGTACATCCTAGCTATTCTGTTGGTCCCAATGATATTTTCCCAGAAGAATTTGCAACGTTCTTGCTAGGGAAACCAGCCGTAAAACAAGCATTTAGAGAATTGCATGCGGAACTGTTTCAGGCCAGCTATTGGCAAAGTTTGCAACGCAACATCGAAAATGGTCAATTTGAAGATGTCTTTCCTTACCGTAGGCATTGCCGATTTATCAACCGTTAGCTACCAACTTTCAAGCCGTGACTCGTTCCGCCATCGCGTAAATATTTTTTGTGATCGACCGTGATCTTCTGTATGAGATCGACCATAATAGTTATTGGGAAAAATAATAATAAGGGGCAGCAGTGACTAAGTTTAGTTTTAAGTATTATTTTGCTGCTCTTTTGATGATCACGGGTCGTTCAGCGTTCGCTGCAATCCCAAATATTGATAACCAATTAAGTATTAGCTACGGTGATGGCCAACATCTACAACTATCAACCCGCAGTCAAATTAAAAACTGGTATGTAACAGGCTATAACAACAAACAATTTATTTACACAGGGCCCCGGGATCAAACTCAATCATGGTTTTTTAACGGCGGTTACCAGCATCAACTGCGTAACGAATTCTCACTCTTTGTCGAAGCAGGGGTGAACAATCAATACGACGATATTGCGACACGTAGAGGCTTTAATCTTTCGACAGGCTTAAATTACCAGCCGCTACGGCACCTATCACTTCAAAGTAAATTGGTACAAATTCACCAACCTGATGATGACACCACCGAACAAAGCCTCGAGGTATCGAGTACATTACACCTACTCAATAACATTGATGTAAAAGCTGTCTATCAAATTGAAGCACAAGATAAGCAAACCCAGCAACAGCTTCAATTTGGTTTAGGTTATCGCTTTTAAGCGAAGCCTTCCGGCAGATTTAAGGCCTGTTCGCTCAGCAAGATCCCATTCTCATCCGCATACAAATACATCCCCGGTAGAATTTTTACACCAGCAAAATTCAGCTCGCAATTAACATCCCCGACACCTTTTCGCTCGGTTTTCATCGGGCAAGCAGCTAATGCCCTTACTCCCAAGTCAATCGTATTAATCGTCGATACGTCTCTAATCGCACCGTGGATGACCACCCCAGACCATCCTTGAAGATAAGCCGAATCCGCGATCAAGTCGCCCATCAATGCATGTTGAATATCGGCACCACCATCCACCACTAATACTCGCCCTCGGCCCGCAGTGGCTAATAACTCTTTGACTCGACTGTTGTCTCGCCAACATCGAACCGTCACCACTTCACCGAAAAAGCAAGTTTTCAATCCATAAGACCGAAAAATAGGGGTTAACAGCTGAACCTGTTGCGGATAGAGATCACATAATTCCGGCAATAAATCTTGCATTCTGATACTCCTTTATCATTTGTTGATATCCCTGTGGATTATCAAACCAACGACTCGCGGTATTGCCAAGACATGAGTATGCTCGGCTTATATCATTACTATCATAGAGATAACAATCACCATCAAGCCAGTAAAAAGCTCTCTGTTTGAAAACCTTTGCTACATATTGCGCATCAATTAACGAACATTCAACAACCGCGCTAAATTCGTAATGATTAAGATCAATAGCGCCTGCAAAGACCCAAGAACAAGGCATTTTATGGACACGCAAATATGTAAGTAAATGACAATCTAACCAGCGATTAAACTGCTGAGATCGGGTAACCCCTTTAGGATTGTTCGCGGTAATAACAGCAAGCCCATGATATTTAAGGGCTGTATCTGCCAAAAATATAGTGTTTTTATACAAATTAAACATGTAGTTTATTTTCAGTAATGACGCGTATAAATTGCCATTATGACCATTTCCGATTGATTTGAATCAAATCCGCTTCAAAAAACGTAAGCTTTTTTCAGACTCAAGTTGTTATATCACTGTTAAGCCCATAGAATATGTTCACTGCTTGTAACGAATCATGCATACAGAAGATCTCTTACGCTGACTTACGTCTCGTTTTGAGCACACTATTTGTTTATTTTTTTTGCCATATGAGAAGTTTTAACACAAACTCAACATGGCATTGTAGCTAGTGTTTACTTCATCTTCTATAAAACACCGAACAGTTCGCAAGCCAACTTTTTTCTATATAGCATTGGGGAAGACCATGACACCAAATATTCTAATTGTCGAGGACGAACTGGTCACTCGTAATACGCTAAAAAGCACTTTTGAAGCCGAAGGTTACAACGTGTTTGAAGCGATTGACGGCAATGAAATGAACAGCGTACTTGAAGCTCATTCAGTTCACTTAATTATCATGGACATTAATCTTCCAGGTAAAAACGGTTTATTGCTTGCCCGTGAACTTCGAGATCGTGAACAAATCGCGTTAATGTTTTTAACTGGTCGCGACAATGAAGTTGATAAGATTTTAGGTTTGGAAATTGGGGCCGACGACTACATCACCAAGCCTTTCAACCCTCGCGAATTAACCATTCGTGCGCGCAACCTACTAAATCGTACCATCAATGGACAATCGGCTAATGAAGACAAGGGCTCTGTAGAAGAGTATCGCTTTAACGGCTGGACCTTAGATATTAATAGCCGATCGTTAGTAAGTCCTAACCAAGAAACCTACAAACTGCCGCGTAGCGAATTTCGTGCAATGTTGCACTTTGTAGAAAACCCTGGACAGATTCAAACCCGTGCAGATTTATTGAAGAAGATGACAGGGCGGGAATTGAAGCCGCATGACCGGACGGTTGACGTAACCATTCGTCGGATCCGCAAGCATTTCGAATCAATACCAGAAACACCAGAAATTATTGCAACCATTCATGGTGAAGGTTATCGTTTCTGTGGTGAAATTGAATAAGCAGCTCACTTACAAAAAACCTCGCAGTTTCGCGAGGTTTTTTTATACTTGTGAGGCGCTCAAATAACGAGCAACATGAATAAAGGTGACGAAACTCAGACAACTCACAATCATGTTGCTGAGGTAAAAAATCGTCAATGTTTTGATCGATGTTCTGATTTGTAGTTATTTTTCTACATATTCTTTTGTTATCAATCTTGTATAATATGCGCAGAATTTTTTAACAGCATCCTTAACGGAGAGTCACTTCAATGAAGAAAACAAAAATAGTTTGTACCATTGGCCCAAAAACTGAGTCAGTAGAAATGCTAACTCAATTAGTTGAGTCTGGCATGAACGTTATGCGCCTTAACTTCTCTCACGGCGATTTTGCCGAGCACGGTACTCGAATCAACAATCTACGTGAAGTTATCAAAAACACCGGCAAATCTGCCGCTGTTTTATTAGATACCAAAGGCCCTGAAATCAGAACGATTAAACTAGCTGGCGGCAACGACGTAAGCTTAGTCGCCGGTCAAGAATTCACGTTCACGACCGACCAAACTATTATTGGTGATAAAACTCGCGTAGCCGTTACCTACCCAGGTCTTGCTGCAGACTTAAAAGTTGGCAACATTATCTTAGTTGACGATGGTCTTATCGAAATGGAAGTTATTGCCGTTTCTGATGACGAAGTGAAGTGTACTGTTCTTAACAACGGTGATTTGGGCGAGAACAAAGGTGTTAACTTACCTGGTGTAATCGTACAACTACCAGCTCTATCAGCAAAAGATAAAGGCGACTTAATCTTTGGTTGTGAGCAAGGTGTTGATTTCATCGCTGCATCGTTCATCCGCAAGAAAGAAGACGTTCTAGAAATTCGCCAACTGCTTAAAGAAAATGGCGGCGAAACCATTCAAATTATTTCTAAAATCGAAAACCAAGAAGGTGTTGATAACTTCGATGAAATCTTAGAAGTATCTGACGGTATCATGGTTGCTCGTGGTGACCTAGGCGTAGAAATTCCTGTAGAAGAAGTTATCTTCGCTCAGAAAATGATGATTGAGAAATGTAATCGTGCTCGTAAGCTAGTGATTACAGCCACTCAAATGCTTGACTCAATGATTAAAAACCCACGTCCAACCCGCGCAGAAGCTGGCGACGTAGCCAACGCAATCTTAGACGGTACCGATGCGGTTATGCTATCGGGTGAGTCAGCTAAAGGTAAGTACCCTGTAGAAGCAGTCACTATCATGGCTACTATCTGTGAACGTACCGATGCCGTGATGCCTTCTAACCTAGATCCTGCACGTGATAGCGGTAAATTGCGTATCACTGAAGCGGTATGTAAGGGTGCAGTAGAAGCTTCTGAAAAATTAGCGGCACCACTTATCGTGGTTGCTACTGAAGGTGGTAAGTCAGCGAAGTCAGTTCGTAAATACTTCCCACAAGCAAATATTTTAGCGATTACCACTAACGCAAAAACTGCTGCTCAGCTTTGTTTATCTAAAGGTGTGATTCCTCACGTTGTAGAAAGCATCGATAATACTGATGCGTTCTACATGCTTGGTAAAGAACTTGCGATTGAATCAGGGTTAGCCAATAAAGGCGACATCGTGGTTATGGTTTCAGGTGCACTCGTACCATCAGGCACCACCAATACGTCTTCTGTTCACGTATTATAATCACTCGCTTGATTGCTATCCAAAAAGGCGCCTGAGGCGCCTTTTTTATGAGTTCTGATCCAAAGGATGAAACCCACTTAAGTGCTCCATGTCCAGCAAAATAGAATCAATTTGTTCCAAGGCTAAAGCATCGATATTCATGGCTCGAGGATAAATAGGTTGATGCCGGTCATCCAACCAATGACTCACCCAGTAATTTGTAGAGAGCAAAAATTCCCGAGCATATTGCTCACTGACTTCCAAGCAACCACGTAAACAAACATCGAGATAAGATTGTAAAATAGGGCTATTCGCTTGAGGGTGCCAATATTCATGGGCAACATAAGTATAAATTTTCACAGCAGCCTGCGGTAAGGGATGTAATAGCTCCAACTGCTGTAAGTTTAAGCAAACTCGCTCATAATCTCGTTCTCGCTCATCTAATTCGGGCAAAAACTTTTCATCAAATGGGATCAATACCCCATTCACCGTTGCTTGCGGCTCAGGACTAATCACCACTGCAGAACGATCATTACCGCCTTTCAAACCGCTCCAATAGCGCTGATAACCATGTAAACGGGCGGCATAAGCCTGTTCCCCTGGAAAAGTTCGTTGCCGACAATCGGCGTCAATTAAACTACCATAGCCAAATATGTAAATCATTGCACCTTCCTCAGTAAAGCCACTCAATAAATACATTAATCAACGGCGGCACAGCAACCCAGCTAAAGACCTTCATTCTAAGCCCTTGTAACAAATAAACAATGACCAATGAAATAATGACAGCACAGCTTTATCTTATCGGTCATCCGACTAAATCAGGGCCTTTTGTAATATTCACGATCTAATCAATAAACCTTACAAGGTTTGTCGCTTCACATCCTAGCGACGAACTTATTTCTGCCGCTAGCTAATAATCAGCACAAACAGTACCATAGCTCGCATAATCGCAATTTATTTATTGGTAGTTAAGAGGGAATATGGACACAACAACCCGCACCATGCAAGTCAGTAAACGGATAGCCTTAGTGGCACACGACCACAAAAAAGGTGCCTTAATGAATTGGGCCAAAATTCATCAGGACGAACTGAAAAAACACCAATTATTTGGCACTGGCACCACCGGGACTCTTCTTTGTCAACAAGGCTTTGAAGTCACCGCTTTACTCAGTGGCCCAATGGGTGGCGACCAACAATTAGGCGCGATGATCGCAGAAGGAAAGATCGACCTAATGATCTTTTTTTGGGACCCTCTCGACGCAGTGCCTCATGATCCTGATGTGAAAGCCCTACTTCGCCTAGCTGCTGTTTGGAACATCCCCATGGCAACCAATCAGGCAACGGCTGACTTCATTCTCTCCAGCCGTCATTTTAACCAAGAGTTTACTGTTGATGTCCCCGATTATGCAGGCTATCTAAAAGATCGGACTAAATAAGCCAACGTTAAGCAGCCGTTCTGCCATCGCTATTGTCAGCACGGATCCGAAATAGCTTACCCGAGTGAGTTCGATTGGCCTTATAATCAGCTTGCAAAAAACGAGGACGGATAGCCTTTAAATGCTCTATTTGTTCCTCGTTGAGTTTTCCTACCGGTAAACCCAAAGCCTTGTAACTAAGCATCGGGCGGGCAGCAAGATTGATCATCATATCAACGTTTGTCCGTTGCTCTTGAATGTGTTGCAGCTCCATCGCTTTCAACACTCCATTTTCGAGTAAGTTTTTCACCGCAGGCTCCGCCAAAGGCAGATGAAGGACACTCCGTCGGGTAATCACAAACTCACGTAACACCGCTCGCTCTGAATGGTCTAAACAAGCAATCATCGCAGCTAAACGGGTGTGTTCGCGGCGCTCATTTAAATGTCGCCCCACAGCCGTCGCGATTAATAATAAGCTACGGCTGATAAAATAAGCCAACCCCACCACACAACTTATAGTAAATACCAAACTTAGCTGAGCATTAAAACCCATTTCGGGTAACCAATAACTCGGGATCAACAATAATAAAGCGCTTGTCACCACTAGCCACGCCATTAAAATGTCTAATATGCCCCAACGCGCAATTAAACGACTGAGAAATTCCATTGTTGCACTCTCCTGCCAAAAACCTGACTCTTCGAGGATAGTGATAGCAAGGCTTATGCCAAACAATGATCAAGCGCTGAGAGATTTCGAGCCAAAGGGGCGGTAAAGCAACAAACTTAAGTCGCGAGCGACTCAGGCACCCTTGCTAATGCAGCTTGCATGACCTCAATGCCTGCGCCTGCTTTATGGGCATTCTCACTCAGGTGGCGTCGCCAGGATCGCGCGCCGACACAACCTTGAAACAAACCCAGCATATGCCGAGAAATATGCTGTAAACGACCGCCGTTAGAAAGATGCTGTTCAATATACGGATACATTAACTGAACCACTTGATGACGCGAAGGCTGTTGCCGCTGAACGCCAAAAATCCGTTGATCCACAACCGCCAATAAATAGGGATTCTGATAGACCTCTCGACCGAGCATCACCCCATCGAGTTGTTCGAGATGTTGCTCAGCTTGCTCTAAACTATTAATGCCGCCATTCACACTTATCGTTAACTGCGGATAATCTCGTTTCACTTGATAGGCCCGGGTATAATCCAAGGGAGGCACATCTCGGTTTTGCTTAGGGCTTAAACCCGACAGCCAAGCCTTACGAGCATGAATAATAAAAGTACTACAACCTGCTGCTGCGACAGGCTCAATAAAATCGGTTAAAAATGAATAGCTATCTTGCTCATCAATACCGATCCGAGTCTTAACTGTCACTGGTATCCTAATGTGTTGTTGCATGGCATTCACACACTCTGCAACCAAGCTGGGTTCAGCCATTAAACAGGCGCCAAAACGGCCATTTTGCACCCGATCCGAAGGACAGCCAACATTCAAATTAACTTCATCGTAGCCCAACTGCTCCGCTTGTTTAGCACACTCCAGCAGATCTCGAGGATTAGAGCCGCCTAATTGCAATGCAAGCGGATGCTCCTGCTCAGAAAAACCTAAATAGTCACCTTTCCCATGTAAAATCGCGCCCGTGGTCACCATCTCGGTATACAACAAGCTATGCTGACTCATCAAACGATAAAAATAACGACAATGCCTATCAGTCCAATCAAGCATGGGTGCAACGGAAAACCGATTATTTAAATACTTACCACCTAAGTCATTGATTCTTTTTTCTTTATTAGTCATTTAAAATCTCGTTGAATATTGTGTTATTGCCTATTTTGACCAATTCTGATACATTTTAAGAATATTTTGACCCCAAAATGACCCCAAAATGCTTGATGCTTTGACCCCAAGAATTTTGGATTGACCCCAAAATAACCCCAAATTAATAAGAGGTGAAGGTATGGCATCAGTTAGTATAGAAGAGCGAAAATCGGCAAATGGTAATTCTAAATTTAGAGTTAAAGTTAGAGTTACAAAAAACGGTAAAAAAATCGCTGAAAAACAAGATTCATTTTCTACTCGCAAGCTTGCAAAAACCTGGGGTGAGAAAACCAGAAATGAAATGGAAGCGATAGAAGCCAGAAAAAAAGCTGGCACATTTCGAGAGGAAGAGAATCTAAAAGAAGCAACAGTTGGTGAACTGATTGATCTCTATCTGAGACTTCATGATCCTGACGAACCTAAAAAACCTAATGATCTAAGTGATGATATTGAACCACTTGGTAGAACAAAAATGTATGTTCTCAATGCTTTACTTCATTACCCTATTTCAGCAATTCTTGCTAGTAATCTTCGTGCTGACGATATTATAGCGCATTGCAAACTTAGAAGAAATGAAGATACAAATCCAAAACCGCAGACCGTTTTTCATGACGTAACTTATTTGCATACTGTTATGCAAAGCGCAAAATCTTTCTTTAAAATTAATGCAAATTTAAAATATCATGAAGAAGCGATCCCACTTCTTGTTAAATATAGATTGATCGGTAAATCCAAACCAAGAACAAATCATAGACCTTCTGATGAACAACTTCAGATTATGAGAAAAGGTTTGAAAGAAAGACAAGAACATCGAAGTGCCATAATTCCCTATTTAGATATTCTCGATATATCTTTACTTACCGCAATGCGAATCAGTGAAATCACTAGTGTTCGGTGGGAAGATTTTAATTTTGAGAAAAAGACTTTAATCATTCGTGAACGTAAAGATCCCGATCCGACTGAAAAAGCAAACAAACACTCAGTAATACCTTTGATTGGTGATGCGGCAGACATAATCGCAAGGCAGAAAAAATCAACTGACCCAGAAAAGTCAGATTTGATATTCCCATTCAATTCAAGAAGTGTAACCGCTGGTTGGCAGAGAGTTAGAAAAGAGCTAGGTATTGGTGATATTAGGTATCATGATCTTCGTAGACACTGCTTAAGTAACTTAGCAGAAAGAGGTGTTCCGTTGAACGTTCTTGCTAAAATCAGTGGTCATAAGAGCATCAATATACTTCATAATGTCTATCAGCATTTAGAAATGGAAAACTTTGATATTGATTCATTTACTCCTGCATTCATTAAGAAATAAAAAAAGCCCGTATGGGCTTTCTTTTTAATGTATGTGTTTCCTATCAACATCAATTTTATACTTATGATGAATATCTTGTATTAGTATATCTATAATGTTTTCACCGATAACGCCAGCGTCATTTTTTACATTAAGTTCGTTGGTGTTAAAGATGTAGACTAAATCAGCTATAAAACTTTTCATTTCTTTTTCTGAAAGATGCTGCAAGTCTACATTCATACTATCTCTTACTTCATAAGCTGTAACTACATTTTTTAAAGTATCATTTTCATCCATTAGTTTTTCTATCTTCTCAATTGATTCAAGTAAACTTTCTGTCGCTTCTGATAAATCATCTTTATACTCATTCAATTCAAAAACTCTGTTTTTATACTTGTCTTTTAGAATCAAATATTTTCTTTCTATCTTTCTAAATTTTTCAATTTCTGATGCACCCATAATATATTTCCTTTTGTTGTTATATCCTTCACTTACATTAACAACATACATTTATTATAAATCAAATATATCAACACAGATATATTGAAAAAACCGATAATACAAAGAAGAATCAAATTAAATAAAACAAAAATAATTAATTAAAAAATAACTATTCAATGAATAACATCCTTCAACAATCCTAATACATTTGAATATTTAAGATATTTTTCCCGAAATGAAAAAATAATTCCATTTTAAAAATCCCCATTTTACAAGTAAAAATGAGCGTAACAAAAATCATTGTGACACTTTTCATTTACATATTAGATTGGCCATATACGATATAAGTATCAAAGAAAAACAAGGAGCTTAACAATGAAATACGCACAATTACTTAAATCAAAATTAGCAGAACAAGAAGCACAAATCTTAAATTCAGTAGAAAAGCACAAAGCAATGATTCAAGCATTTCCAATGTCAAAAAGAGAACAGATAAACTCTGTCTGGAATGACATTTATGAAAATAATAATGTTTTAGAAGATAAAAACAATTTGTCAGATATTGAATATTCTGAGTTAAAAATAATTCAAGCATCAACGTTTGAAAAATTTGAATCAGAATTAGATAGATAAAGGAGAATGACTTATGGATGACTTACTTGAAATCTTATCAGCATTAGCACAACAAAGAATTAGATTGATAGAAACTTACAGAACAATAAAATATTACTTAGATTGTGGATACTGCTCAATAGTTGAGATAAAAGAAGATTTGAAAGAGCTAGTTTTTGTAAAAGACAACGTGATAATAGATATATGCTCAAACAATAAATTAAATTCAAATGATTTTATAGAACTAACAAATCATCAACACGATACTATTAAAATAATAATAAATGAACTTTCTTAAGCCTTGGTTACAAGGCTTTTTATATAGCATAAAAATATTTTTATTTACAAATGAAAAATACATGATAAAAAAAATAACCATTGCAAACATAAATATGGTAATGGATTTAATTTTACAGGATGTAAGACAAGGATGTTCTGCTTGCAAAAAAGGAGAGTAAGATGATAAACAAAATCACAATATCAGCCAATGCCAAATGTTTTAACTTTTATACTGATGAAACATTTATTTTTGATCATGAGTTCTTAGAAGAACTACAAGTAACAATTGTTGATAATGTTACTTTTGAAACAAATCACTTAAAATCATTTCATTCAAACGACCCTGAAAGCCTATATGACCTTGCAGAAGAAATATCACTTGATAACCCGACCTTTTCAGAAAGAGCCGTCAGGCATAGTCTAAACCACGCTTACAGCACCCTAACAGATAAGTATGACTTACATGTATCTGTTCTAAATTCAGAAAGTGATGAATATCTAATCTGTGGTGATACGCTTGATTTACATTCACTGAATCAAAACGAGTTTGAACGATTCATCCATAGCTTTCAAAAAGCCCCCATTTCTAACAAACTTTTTTGTTCTATCTAGTTAATAGAGATTGTAGATAAACTCTTTAAATACAGACCCTTTCACCGTTCCAATGTTTTATTTTGTTCCTTTTCATTTACATAAGTATTTTTACTGATACATTGACAGTAACAACAAAAGGAGTCAAAGATGATAAACATAATTAGATCTGTCGCTGATACAGACAACGACCTAGAAAATTATATAGTAAAGCTTACCGCCCTACTCGGCACAAAACGCCCTCAGTTCGCCTCTGTGCTGCGAAAACTCATAGAATCCAACTGTGTTCACGAACATTCTATTTCTAGCTCTGATATACGTGATTATTTACCTCAGAAATCAACCGCAAGTGATCAAGCAACAGCATTAAATCAGTTTAAAAAAGTTGGTGTTAATACAGGTATTTTCTCATCTACAAGCGCAACAGGCGTGATGTTGAATCAATCGCTATTTTCATCTAATGGCATAGGTTTCAATAGTTTCATCATTAATTACGAAAATTCGATTAAGACGATTTCTAATTCAGATCTAAATTCTGATTATAGTGTTTCTACTTCATTCACTTCTGACGATTACTTGAATGACTTACTCAACCTGATAAGGATTGGTAAGCCAGCGAGAGACAAATCACTATTAAAAGTTATTCAAATGTTTGATGAAAAAGGAAAAATCAATATCACGTATGGTCATGGTAGTTTTGGCAAGATGTGTGAAGAAGTCGGTTTGAAGAACAACAGAGCTTTAAGAGATAAAATAGAATTATTGGTTTCTCATAATATTTTCAAAAGAGATAAGAATCATTTGCAGTTATCGAGTTCAATAATCTTATCAAAAAAATGGTTCAACGACTTAGAAAGTAATCAACATTCTTTACTTGTAGAATTTAAAAACAAGAACATAACAATCAAAACCTTGCAGTAGGTCTTTTTTATATATCTTATATATCTTATATATCTTATATACCCTATATACCTTATATACCTTATATACCTTATATACCTTATATACCTTATATATCTTATATGTCTTATATATCTCATACATCTTATATACCTTATACATCTTATATACCTTATATATTTCTCAATCTACCGCCATAAACATAAAAATATCACCAAAGCTAACATCCTGACAAACCTTTGAATCTACACAAAAAACAAACCTTCAAAAAATATAAATATACATCTTATATAATATATATATGTTTTTCATTGACACCTTTAGAGGTCCTGATAACATTGACTATATAAACGAAATGTAACACAACAAGGAGTTAAAATGGATATACTAACAGTGGCATCAATAAAAGGCGGTTCAGGAAAATCAACAACTTGCGAGCAATTAATGTTTACAATGGAGCGAGAGCTTTTACTGAATCTTGATCCTTACGGAACATATGAATTAACGAATGCATTACGTTCAGCAAATGGATATAGGAAAATTAATTTTCTAAATATCACATCAATTGAACAGTTCAAACAAGCTATTGAAAAGCATGCTGATAAGAAAATAATCATTGATTGTGGCGGTTATGAAAGTGCTTTAACTATGGCTGCGATGAGCGTAGCAACAATCATCATCACACCAATAAATGATTCTATTAAAGAAATGGCAACGCTGAGGAACGTTAACGCAACGCTTACTTCTATCAGTGAAAAAACAAACAAACCTAAAAAAGCTTATGTTCTTGTAAATCGTGTGCATCACGCAAAAACATCACTATCTGAATTTGATAATTTAACGAGCAAATGTCCTAACCTAGTGCGTCTTAACTCTACCATTAGCTTTAAGAAAGGATTGCTTGAAACCGCTACTTCAGAAGGTTTAACGATTCCTGAGTATGAATTGAAACGTGTTCAGTCAATACGAGCTAAACAAGCTCAAGAACAACAGCAAATGGATACTGATAAAGCTAACGGCAAAACTATTACTCTAAAAAAATTCGTTGCTCCGAAACTCAATCAATCGGTAAGTGAAATTTACGCACTTGCAGACGAAATCAAATCAATTATTAACGCATAAGGAAAAAGAAAATGACTAAGAAAAAAGTAGATATAAATGCAATTGAAGAAATGCTAAAAGATATGGATAAAGCTTCAGAAGGTGCAGCACTAGTAGAAAACGAGAACGTAGAACCTATCAAAATCGAACGTGATAGATCACTAACTAAGGGCAACAACAAACTTATAACTTCACTACCAGAATCACTTGAAGCTGATTTCTATGATTTAAAAGCTTCAGGTTTGGCTAAAGGTTCTTATACTCAATATATAATTCAATGTGTAATCAAACAGACAGATCTAAATCTAAAGGAAAAGGAGAGAAAACAACGTGAACAGGTTTAAAACTAAGTTCGATTTTGGAGAAGATAAATCTTTGTCTTCTTCAAACTGAACCATCAACGCAAGGCGATAGTATGACTAAATCATTCAGAAACTAAAAAAGGCACTTTTTCAGAAAGTGTCTTTTCTTTGCGAAGCATAAAAAATCAATTTAATAATTATACCTAAACAGATATATTAAAAAGAAACATTAACATTATAATACCTTAAGAAACCTCTAAATCTAAAGAAAAAAACCCTTCATCATAAAAACATAGAATCATTTGTAAAATCATGTCTCTTTACTATCAGAAACGAAATGATAGAAATATATTAAGGACACTTAATATTAAAAGGAATTAAAAAATGAATTTATGCAAATCAGCAATACTCTTATCAACACTTTTCACAATCCAAGCTCAAGCAGAATGGGTTGCAATCGTAATACCGCCAGAAGGTATGTATACAGAACCTAGCGCAGCATTGAACGTAACTCAAGATAACGTCAAAGGCACATACGAAGTCGTTAAATCAGAGCTATATTATTCAGATATTATAGTAAGTGAAGAAGGTTGTGATGTTCTTTTAGATGGTGATAAAAAATCAGGAAATTGGGAATACTTAAACAGCGGAGGTTGTTCTGATAATGATTCATTTACCCTTTCAGCAACGGGTGATTTAAGTGAGACAGTTTCACTTTGGGCGAAAGCTCCTTCTTGTCAATACTGGAATAACGGATGGTTAGCAGCAGCACAAGACGGTTCTGGAACAGGATTAGTTTATAACTCTCAAAGCTGTTCTATCAACAATTCAGACATTAGAAGCTTAATGAGCTATGACTCTGTGCCAGCGTATTACCTCAATTCAATTAATATTGACATAATGGGGGGCGGTGAAGGTGGTGAAGGTGGCACTCCTGCGCCCAATGAAGGAGAAGGAGAAGGTTCTGTAAATCCTGAATTTAACTTACCAAACATTCAATACGTTTTTGGAGACATAATCATTGATCATCCATTTTTAGAAACGTTAGATTTATCAAATCTTAGATATGCAGGTTCAACAATAATTCTAAGAGGAATGCAAAACATAACGTCATTTGATTTAAGTAAACTTAGTTATAATAACTACAACATAAATATTCTTGGAGCAATGTCGGCAACAGAACTTGATATTTCAAATGTAGAAAACGCTGGGACTATAGATATTTCTTACACCAATATTTCAAACATAACTAAATTTGCAAATTTAAAATCAGGATTGATCATTACAAATAATGACAACGAAGCTTTCTTTCCTCAAATTACTACATTTCCTGACAGAGATACGAATTTTTGTAGAGCAATCAGATGGGGCGACATAACACTATCAAGTTCAATCTCTCAATCGAATGCTGAAA
The DNA here is from genome assembly GCF_050870855.2 of Agarivorans sp. QJM3NY_30. Lineage (GTDB taxonomy): Bacteria > Pseudomonadota > Gammaproteobacteria > Enterobacterales > Celerinatantimonadaceae > Agarivorans. The sequence continues at coordinate 4,076,598 of NZ_CP194038.2, forward strand.
GTGCTTGTCAATGATAGAAAGTTTAAATTGTATAATAGATAAACAATAAATTAGTAGAACACTCTTGATTTAAATTTTATACATGATAAATATAATTAAGTAAGCATATTACTATTCCTTAAATAAAAAAGTTTTTCCACATCAAATGATGTGGTTTTTTCTTTTAGTATAAAGAAAAATCAATTCACTTAAAAAATATATCCCCTCCCCTTCTTTTATTATATCTAAATTGTGATATTCCTATAATTAACACAAAGGAATAAAACAATGAAAATAAACAAGGGAAACATACTAAAACTAATAATTACACCAATCTTGCTTTTAAGCTTATCAGGATGCTTTGAACATACCAATGATGCTTGCATTGAAAAAGCAGAAGAAGTAACGATAACTTATAAGTCTTGCAAAGATCAGAATAAATTTCTCACAGAAACAAACTTTCATGTTCTCGATGCTAAATCATCACCATACTATGATACTAGCGGAGGTTTATCTGAGTCAGAAGTAACAAGGCTCAATAACAACGCAATCAACGCTGAGAACAACCTAACTAAGCTTTACGAAATTCAAATGTATGTGGCTGATATTGTTCTATCTCTTTTTGTTTTCGCTACTTTCATCATTGTTCCAATAGGGCTTTACAGAACAATTCAAAGAGCGAAAGAAGGAAAGCCGCACAAGGTTTATTTTAGCCTTACTATGTTCATAATAATTTCTTCATTCACTTATTATGTTGTTTCATCTAATCATTTTACCAGAAGTATTGCAGGTAGCTTGAATGCTGTTTCACAAGTCCTATTTACAGCTAATGTAAAATTATCACTGACTGAAAGCCAACAGAAAAAAGCCCAAATTAAAAGTTACAGTAAGAATGAACTTCTAGAAGATGCTAGAGCTTTAATTCATATCGGAATATGTCTTAACAACAATCAAAGAAACACGCTTGAACGTCAACAAATCGGTGTTGATTTAAGTTATGAAGAAATCAAAACAGAAGAAGGTGAAAAAGAATATATTTATAACAAACTTACCTCTCAAAAAGATGTTGTTGATTTTTACTATGAAAAGAACGTTCCATACGTCAAATATTACGAAAAAAGAACTAATAAAAAAATCTCTTATACTATTAACAAATATGGATTGATTCATAAAATCTTTCTTGCTGATTGTGGTGAAATTACAGCGACTAATAAGAAAATATCATCAGCCGTTTTCAATATCATGGAAGAAGTAAATTTCAATAGTATTACTCACAATGCGATAAAAAATAAAACACTTGAATCATCTTGGAATGAGATTCAAACAGCATATGAAGAAAAGTATTTGATGACAGAAAATGCAAAGTTGAGATTGATGCAACTTGCGATAATCTACTTACTTGAATACAAAAAAGGTTTTATTATCGGTTCTGTAGAGCTTGGATATGATGCAGGTAAAAACCCTGATTATCTGGCAGGGACACAAAAATACATTGATTTTGATTCGAGCAATTTACAGTCATTTTTGTCTAAAACGGATGCTATATACGACAACATCAACGAATCTATCTGTATCACCAACGCTGAATTAGTAAAAGAGACAATCAACGATTTAGAAGATTTCGATACAACGTCATTTATGAGTCAATATGATTGTGTAAATTTCGATAAAGAGAATGGAACTCTTTCAGCAGCAACTACTTCAAATAAAATTTATGATAATAATAACAAACAAGAAATTGAAACAAACATCGTTAGATTGGTAAATAAAACCAATCCTTTAGTTGAAGATTCTGTAGAAGATTTGATCGCTGGTTATGCTGCAATTGATGATCTGTTCATTGAGATTGTAGATAGCCTTTACAGTTTTGAAAAAGATGTAGGAACGATAATCAACAAGGGTTATTTCGCACAAGGCGATTTTTATCACTATCTAAACACGAATACCAACGGCTACTTGTCGATGTATTCAGAATTAAACGATGTTCTTGATATTAGCTACGCTAAAGCTTTACCCAACTATGCATCTGGTGATGATAATGTTGAGTCTAATTTACATGCTTATACATCTGGTCACATCAACTACTTTTTAAATCCAATCTTTGATCAGATTGATGTATCTCTAAGTGTTGCTCCAAGTAGCTACTCTTCACAAGCAATCGAAATTGCTACAGATTCAAGCCGTTACAATTTTGACAGAACAGAATTAGTTTCAACAAAGAATGCTGAAACACTGTTCTACAATGGTCTTGATGCAATGACAAACATCTTTAAGTCATTAGATAAATTTGTTTGTGCTGATGATGAAACCTGCGCTGAAAAACAAGAAGATTTTCAAGGTGTGCCAGAGGTGCAAAAGCTAAGTGAAAACCTCAAAACAGGTTCAGCATTCGCATTTGGTTCAGGTTTTGCTCTTAAAGCAGGTGGTATGATGATTCAAGCATCAACTAAACAATCTTCAGAAAATTCAACTTACAAAAAAGGTAAGAAGAAAAAGAAAAAATCACATTTAAAAAGTATTGGTAATGGAATTGGTTCAGCGATAAACGAAACTGGCAATTTGATGATTGGATCTGGTGTAATCGCTGTAGTATCAGCAACCATCATTGATTTTCAATTCAAGTATGAGAAAATATTTTTACTATTTACTGAAGTGTTTGTTACCTTCTACCTCCTTCTTCTGCCTTTTTTTATACTGATTTCTTACTCTGTTTTCATTTGGACTTGGAAAGATACAGAGATGAGTAAAAAAGTTGTTATGTTTAGTTTCAATGCAACTGTATATCTATATATGTTTTTATTGGCGTTATCTATTACACTTCCAATAAACAATATAGCTAGAGCACTAATTATGAAATATATGCCAACGATTTCAAGTTATACAAACTTTGATTCTGATTCTAGCTCAATGATTCTAGGTCTTATCGGACCTGTTTTTCAAATCATAACAACAATCATAATCACTTTTGGATTAATATATATTTCACTTAAAACAATTTTGAAAGAAGTTAAACCATTGGTTGACAATGTGATGCAGAATGGTTTTAACAACTTAGAAGAATTCATTGACAGAAAAGAAAGTGAGAAGTTTATTGCAAAAGTAATGATCACAAATAAAACTTTAAAAACAATGGCAAATCAGAAACAAAAAGATAAAGAATAAAACGCTTCACCTTAAAATAAAAAGACTGTATTTACGGTCTTTTTTTTACCCATGAATATATCTAAATTGAAATAATGTTGATTCGTGATATTAAGATACTATCACAAAGGAATTAACGCTATGAAAAGAAATGGTAGAAAGTCGATAAAAAGACAAATCAGAAAAAACAAATCGGCAAATAGAAAGAATAGAATTAAAAAAGTTAAAATAAAAAATTTAAATAATATTTTAAAAACAAATTTAAAGAAAAAAACTTTAGAATTAAATTTAAAGCAAAACATTAGCAATGATAATGAAGCAACAGTAAGTGTTCCAAGCTCAACACAGAAAGTTTTAACTGATGTTCATTCAAACAAAAAATTCTATTTTTTCTTATCTATTGTATCGACTCTAATTTTTTCTTATCAGTCTGAAGCTGTGAATGCTCTTATCTCAGAAGAGTCTTCACGCACCAATGACCAGGATTGTTCATAGCATCTTCCAAAGCATATCAGATGAAGTTTATCCGTCTTACGTGTCGTTAGATACTCCAACACAACTTGCAGCACTAGCGCAATCTCTCAATCAAATCCTGTTGGATTATGTGCCTGTCATTGTATTAATTTTCTGTGTTCTTTTTCTATTAGAATCACTATCGCCTGAAGGGGCTTCAAAAGGAACTAGAAGTAGACTTATGGCTATGGCATTTGTTTTATTCATAGCTTCTCCATATAACACTCATGAATATAAAACGGCTTCAGGTCATACAGAACAGATTAATAATTATAGATATATCATTCAGACTGCTTTTGCAAAAGTCGTTGAATCAGGTGAAAAGCTGATTGATTTTTTCGATAGTGAAGAAATCACTATTCATTCAATTCAACTTCCAGATCCGAAAGTTCTTAAGGATAACTATCTAGATGTTTCTCATGTGTTTTTAAAGAACGTTGAATCACCACAAGACGTTTTAGATACGAAACTGAACGTTAGCCTTAAGGATGATGCTTATACCGCTAGATTTGAAATGGGAGGCTCAGAAACCATCATCTCAAATATGAGCAATACGATAATGAACCAAAAAGCAGAAACGATTGATGAAACGTTAAACGAAAAAGAAATGATTCAAGATTTTTATCAGTCTCTTTTTGAGCATAGCTATCTTGTAGCTCAAAACATCTCTAATGCTCAATTTTCTGCTGATAAATCTCTCTCAAGTGATTTCACTGATTCACAGAATTTAGGTCATAACGAATCAGTTCTAGAAGGAGACTATAAGCAGTATTGCTCTGATATTTATAATTATGATTTATCTGGGGCTGATATGATCGTAATGAACACATATCTAGATGTTGCAGCACAATGCGCCAGTCATAATTTCTTGGTTAAGCATTATGCTAGTCCATTCTTTGATTCTGAAGAAATCCTTAACGGTCAAGGTGTATTGAATGATTTGAATGCAATGCCATTTGGTCATTCAGTGTTTGAGCTTAGTTTTGATGATATTAAGGCAAAAGCAAAATCTACATGTTCTTCAGGTGGGTATTTTTCTTGTGCTGAAGCGATTCAAATTGCTGAAAAAGCATATGTAAAAACCAACAAGAAACTTGGTTTAATCACTACGCCAGTGAATTCGATAAATGATGTAGTTTCAAGCTATGTTGACATTTCAGGTGATGTGATGAGGCGTAGATTTCATACACAAACAACTGTCAAAGGTGTTGGTTATAAGGATCTGACTTTAGATAAAGACGCTCTCTTTTCTATAAATTTCACTAGAAACATCGAAAAGCAAAACTTTGAAGTTCTTCATCCCCTTCAGATGATTGATATAGCAGATATACCAAAACCTGATTTTGGCACTATCGTAAACACTGTTGCTGGTTCTGATATTATGTCTCCGATTAATCGTTTTACATCTTGCTACAACGCATTTAATCAGATCAGAAGTGGGTATAAATGTAACTCAGTAACAGAAGAAATGATTGATGCAGGAACAGGGCTTGTTCAATGGGGTGTGAGCTTCAAAACTGGTGCAATGCTTATGTCATTCAACAAGAAGAAAGGCAAAGCGTTCAAAATGAGTTCTGATAAGCTTAAAAAATATGGTTCTGCCGTTGGAACAGTTACAGCAATCATTGCTCCTTCCGCTTACGATAACTACTTCAAAACAAGTCCTTACTACAGTTCAGTAGGTGCTACAACAATGTTGACGACTACAGCGATTCTTCAATACTTTGGGCTTGAAGCAATAAAGTTCTTAAGCTGGCTTGGAAGTGTTGCAATTGGTATTGGATTCTTTTTCTACAGCCTTCCGTTGATGATTCCATTGATGTTTTTCAAGTTTACACTACTGAGAGCATACAAGTTAGTTATCGACCAAACGATAGCTTTTAATCTGTTCTTCTTAAATGGTTTTTCTAGAGGCATGGATGGAATCGAATCAGTTTATGATGAATTTATTATAGATTTACATGCATTGTTTATGAACTTCATTTTACAAGCGATTTCTCCAATAATAATCGTTTTCTCATATACAATCATCTTCCAATATCTCCACGATATTATCATAAAGATTGATGGTAATTTCGGCACTCAGATAATGAATATAATCATCTTACTCTTTGAACTTTTAGCTGTATTCCTATTGCTTAGAATGCTGCCAAAAATGATGAATGGTCGTATTGATGCATGGTGTAACTTCATGAAATCATCTTTTGTTAAGTAAAACGTTAAAAATTGAAGAAGAATTATTTATATAGCTCTTCTTTTTTTTCGTTTATCTAAAAAGGTTTTATCTCCTGAATCTTCGTTACTCTTTATTTTTCGTAAATATATGTAAGTAATGATAATAAGCATTACAAAACAAGGAGAATATTATGCTAGAAGAAAAAGAAATTATTGATGCTGATTTTGATGATGTAATTGATAATGAATCATTGAAATTTGGCACACCAACCATTCAATCACCAATGATTGATAATATGTTTGATTTTGATTTCATTAACTCAATGTTTCCAGATACAAAAGAAGCATTGAAAAAACCAATTGAAGAGATTGACGAAACGATCAAGAAGTCGAAAACTCGAAAAGAATTTCTTGCTGAAATGCACGAAGGTATTTTTTCAAAATACGATAAGAAGAAAAACAAATATTATCTTGAAGGTGAGTTGGCTTTCACTGTTAGAAAGTCGCTTATAGGAAGAAACAAAGGTGTAGATTGTGGATTCAATCCATCAGTTCAAGTCATTTCTGATAGTCTTTCAACGTGCAAGCACCCGATCACTGACATTCCTGTTGATAATCCTGAGTTTATGGACAATTTCAAACAAGGCTTGATCAAAGCACTTGATGATAATGATTTTGATATTGATACGCTGAAAGTTGCGAGAGGTTGCCCCAACCGTGATGAACTACTTTCAATCATTGATGAGGTTAAAAATCGAAACTCTTTTAAGCTTGGTGAAGAACTCGATGACCAAGATGAAGATGTTAAGAATGACAAGGTTCAATCAGAAAATAAATCTACACAGCAGAATGCTGTGTCTCCTGACGATGATGAAGAACCTGATTTCCCACAATTACCGTTTCTAGGTAAGAAACGTATTGAAGTTCCTTCTTTACCTGCTCCTACTGATCCAGAGCATGAAGCATTGGCTTTACCAGCTCCTAATCCTAATTCTGATGTAGACAGAATGCTTGAATTTGACGATTGGGATTTGACGTTTGAAGATGAAAATCTAGATTTTGAACATGCTATAGAGCAAGATTTTGATCTAGAAATGAATGAACTCGATAAACCTTCAAAACTCGTTTTAGACAGAGATGAAAAAAGAAATGAACTGCTTCGTTCGATTGAAAAAGATTCTCAACCTTCACCTGAATCATCTAAACCAAACCGAAGTAGAAAGAGAAGTTCAAGATTATCAGTATAAACATAAAAGCCAACATATGTATGTTGGCTTTCTGCAAATCTTTACTAGAATGTTTGACACAATGTTTCTTATGTCTTAGATTACTTGTGGTAACTAATTCGATAAGGTAAAGATCATGTCAATTGATAAGAAAAAAGAAATTGAGAAACTAAAAGAGCAACAGCAAAAAGAAAATGAAGCACGAATTAAACAACAAGAAAAAGAACTTCAAGATCGTATCGAACAATTAGAACGTCAAGAAGAGATTGAAAAAACGTTGAAGAATATTCTTGAAGAGGAAGATTCAGCACTAATTGGATTAACGATTAATGCCCTAATGCCTTGGATAATTAGTAACGCCAGTGAAATTAATGACGAAAATTCAAAAGAACTAACTAAACGTTTAGGTAAAAAATCTGCTCAAAAATCCCCAAGCAAATCCAGACCGTCATATTTCTTAGTTGATATTGTTGCATTAAAAGCTGAAGCAGAAGGTTTTTGCACTGAACTTTTAAAAGATAAAGATGTAGTTCTTCTTGAAGAAGATAATAATTATGCTGTTGTCTATAATAAAGCTTATGCAGGTAAGATTAGAAATGCAGCTAAAGCATTGAATACATCTGCTGGTGATTTGTATCGAAAAAATTCCAATGCTAAAAAGACATTAGAAGTAGATCACGGTCTTGACCTATCGAAATTGAAGAAGAGCGATTTTGACTCTTATACATATTCTTCTTAAGAGTATTATATGCTTCGCAATAAAAAACCGCCTAGTGCGGTTTTTTTGTTTCTGATTAAAAATTACTTAAGAGCTTTTGCAATTGCAAATTTAATTAAATAAATTTCAGGAAAATCAAAACTTAGGTGAACACGTTTGAAATCAGGATGTGAATCTATTATATATTTTCTGCTTTTTAAACAGCTTAACAATGCTTGTTCTAACGTTGATGTGTCGTGAATCATTGGAAGTGAAGTAAAATCATTTTCAATTCTCTTACTGATTTTACGAAAGCTTTGAACGTCTTCACTTGTAACAGCTTCAACTAAGTATTTAGCGTGAGCATAGCTTAAATTCAATGCTTTAAGCTCTTGATCTACTTCGCTGATTTTGTCTTTATCATCACTAATTTCATCAAGAACAAATCTAAGTGATTCACCATAAACACGATTCGCAATAACGACTCTACCGATTTCTTCAGTCATCTTCTCAATCAAGTTGGGATCTGCAATGGCGTTTGAATAGTTGCTGATATGAACCGATTGTTCAAACAACTCTTCAAATTCTTTAGCTACGATTTTCGATTCAGTATTTGCAGATTTTACTATCTCAGCATTTTTTTTAGACTTAGATTTTTTATAATGCCTAATTGCCAAATCCAGTTGATATTTACCCTTACTCAGGCTAAATGTTTTTTCTACCAGTTCATCTATATCTATCTCTAGAATCATTGCTAAATAGTAATTGTCATATTTATTATAATAGTTATTGATTATATGAAACTCATCCATAAGTTATTCTCCTTTTTAATATATCCATACCAATATATTTATCACGAAGAATTTTATTTTCAACAAATCAATGAAAATAGAACCATGATATTCACTATCAATCATCACCACTTCACTTGAAAAACATACAATTTCATAGAAAAATTCATAGATAATTTCCCAACCTTATCAATATTTATCTAGCAATTATTCCTTTAAAACCAAGTCATAATTATTCCAATGCAGATATATTAAACAAAATAATTTGAAAGTTTTTCTCTAAATGGTATTAGATCAGTATCGTTTACATACAAGGAGATAAACATGAACAAAGATGAGCAAAAACTAGATACATTAAAACAATATTATAATAATGATATTTTCAGCAAAGAAAATTATAATGGATTAGAACTTTATTATGAAATTGATGCTGTGTATGCACTTGTAATTGATTCTTACCCTGATTCGATTCAAAATCCATCAAGTTACATGAATCAAAAAAAGACTCTGAAAGATTTATATAGGGCTTTAGAAAATGGAATAGAAAAATACTTCCCTCAGTTGCATCTAATGAAAAATGAAGAATTAATCACTGTAACAAGGGAAGAAAAAGAAGCTGATGCAAGACGAATCGAAGCAGAAAAACAACGATTGGTTAAAGAACAAAAGCAAGCTGAAAGAAAAGGTTTTGAAGATAATCATGAAACAATTTTCAGATACAAATCAAGCAACTCACTGATACCTAATTACGTTGATTTCAAACCTAATGACACGACTTTGAACATCATGAAGAAATACCTTCACGATAGTTCTTTAATCGAGCTTGAAGAGCATTTTCAATTTAGTAAAGAAGACTATTTTCGCTTAGAAATTAAAAATGGTTGTATCGTTAATTTTGAGAACCAAAACCTCAATGTCGGATTCATGTATGCAATGAATTTACTGAGCAATAAAATGTATACCGTCAAACCTCTGGCAACGCCTAAGCCATTGGTTAATCTTCTGATTTCTGGTAATAAAAAACATGACATTAAAGCTGGCACTTCTGATCCATTAATCAGACAAAAGCTTAAAAAACTTCCTTTAAGGATTTTAGATAAAGATAGAATTGATTTCTGTAATTTCGTATTCAGACACATTCAAGCAATTGAAACTTTCAATCCATTTTTTGAAAAAGATTTAGATTTTTATATTAAAAACTCGATGCGATATGACAAAAATAAAGAACAAGTGATTAGTGCGATAAACAAATATTTATCTGAAAATCATATGTCCATTTCTGAGCTTTTCGCTGTAGATACTTCTGATAAAGAAGGTATTGAATTGCATGAGATGTGTAGAAAACAACTGGTTGCGATTTTCACTGTGTTAATCAGTAAATACTTCAAGCTATACATTGAAAATAGTATTGATATGTCTGAATACACTAAGAATGATAAATCATCTGGTGATACTGAAACTGAGAGTCCTACACCAGACAAAAAATCTAATGGAACAAAGATTATGAAAAACCGAATTTAAAGCCCTGACGGGCTTTTTCTAATCAAGATTCAACTTAACTAAAGGAGCTTCAGCACAATCAATGCATTGTGAATTTGATTTGTGCAATCGCACTCCCTGACAATCATTACAAAATTTATAATAATCATCAGATTTAGTTAGTTCTTCAAGACTTTCAATTTCTTGTTCATAACGTCTAACTTTTTCAACGTTCGGTTCAATCAAACCTAGTTCACTAGATAGCATTCTGTAGTAATACGTTAGCCGCTTGTAGATTTCTAGCTTGTCCATTTTTTGAAGTTCTGGTTCTTGTGAATTCTCACCTTCAACATCTAACATATTCATTTTTAGCTGTTCCTATGATATCAAAGCTCACTACTACATTTAGCAGTGAGCAATGCTAGTTATTCGTACAAGTTCGTAGCAAAAGTGTTATAGCTATCAGCCTTCACGAACTTAGCAGGGTTATCTAAGGCTTTACCGTTCTTGTCTTGCGATAACGCTTTAAAGTGTTCAATACCACAATCAATTTTAGCTTGCTCAGAAGCACGTAAATCATCAGAGAAGATACTAGATTTGGTTTCAACTACAAAATAGAGCTGATCACCCATACCATCTTCTTTATCAATCAATACCGCCCAATCAGGGTTATAACTGCCTAATGGAGTATCAATCTTAAACCACGCTGGTAATTTGGCGTAAAGCTTAACGTCCGTTGATTCTTCAAGCTTTTCTGCAAACTCAAACTCTGTATCAGAATCACAAATGATGTAATCGTAAACAGATTTGTTCGCCTCAACCATATTTTTAAGATAACCAGTAAGTTCTTCTTCTTGGAACAACTCCTGAGCGTAATATTCTTCATCTCCAATTCTGTGATATGAGATACCATCGACAATAGCTAAACGCATTTGTTTACGGATCACTTCACTAGCAAGTTCGATGAATCGCTGTGGGTTGTTCTTGAATGCTTCTAACTTATCACCTAGTCCAAGCAGAATATCTACCACCGTCTTACGGGTTAGGTTCGTGTTTGATTCAAGATACGTTACTACGTCTGGAAGTTGGAAGTTGCGATTACGGTAGTATTGGATCTTTGACTCTTCATCAAAAGTCTCAAGTTCCGCTTCTGTTACCGCCACTTTCACTTTTTTATATTCAAACTTCGCACTTGCAACCGCAACTGACGCTCTGATTTCCTTGATGCACTTCTGTACAAGCTCACCAACGCTGAAGTTCACTCGATAAGTCGTCTTATACTTAATTCTGTCCCAGAGTGCTTTAAAATCATCCCCAAGCACGATTTGCTTACCATTATCTTCACGAAGCGTTGCTGTTTTCTTCTCTTCATGTTTTTTAATGCTTAAACCTTTAGCAACCTTAGTTAAAGTTGCAAGAATCGCATCAGAATGTTCTTGAACACTTTCAGGTAAACTAACCGTATTATCAACCAGATCAGTTTTAAGAGAATCTAAGATTTTGCCTTTCTTGTCGATGTAACCTTTATCCGCTAAGTGCTGATAAATCTCTTCTGATTTTTTAGCACCAAGAAACTCTTTAGTGTCATGCTCATCAGAAATAACAATATTTGCAAATTGGTGTTTTTCAACTGCACCAAACTTGATCCCTTCCTCTTCCTCAATCTCTTTTTGAAGAGCAGCAACAAACTGATCATAAGATTCATTTGCCATTACAGTAAGCGTATTAACCTCAAAGCCATACGGTACACGTTCACCCGATTGGTCTACTGCTAAACGTAAACCACGACCAATCTCCTGACGCTTCTTCATCACAGAGTTAGTTTCGTTTAGAGTACAAATTTGGAATACGTTAGGGTTATCCCAACCTTCTTTCAAGGCTGAGTGAGAGAAGATAAATCGAAGCTTTTCATCCATTGATAAAAGCTTTTCTTTGTCTTTCATAATCAAGTTATAAGCAGATTCATCAGCAGCAGTTTTACCACCTTCACCTTTTGCTGAAAGTTTTGATTCAGCGTAAAGAGGATTACCTGACGCATCTTTTTTCTTATCTTGAGCAAAGTAGCCATTGTGAACAGAACTAGCTAGTTCTTTGAGCGCATGTTCATTTAAAATTGACTTACCTGCATCATTCTTATCCCAAATTGAAGGATATAAAACACGATACTTTGGCTTTCTTAATTGCTGTGTAAACTCTTCCTCAAACCACTTGGCAAATTTACCCTGAACAGGTATTCCATCACTTGAATAGCCACGGTAATTCGCTACTTTATCAATGAAGAACAGACTCAGAACCTTAATACCTTTCTGGCTTAGAATTTTGGAATGATCCATTACATCTACGCCAGTCGTAATTTTTCTATAAAATTTCAGCTCTTTTTCAAGATGCTCTTCAACAGTCTTAGATACTTGTAATCGCTTATAAGTATCTTGATCAACTTCACCTATTGATTGACTTAGCTCTAAGATGTCATCACGGCTCGTAAAGTCGATATACTCGCTACCTTCTTCGCAGTAAATGTCATTGATTACATAACCTTCATAAACAGTTCGTCCACCAGAAGCTTCAAATAAATCCGTTCCACTCTTAACTGTGATTGATTTACGTGGCTGTAGCTTTCCTGTTTTAGTTTGAGCGTCAATTTCAATTTTAGCTGTGATTGGCGATTTCTTATTATCAACACTGATCAGCTTGATATACGCTTGGTTATGATTGTCTTGAACTTCCAATGAAGCAACTTCAATCTGTTTGACCAGCTTACGCTCATACGCATCTATCGAATCGAGCTTATAAAGCATGTTGAAGTTTTCAGTCAACGTTGCTGAGTATCGGAACGTGCAAAGCGGATTTAAACTCGCAATTGCTTTTTTACGGTTAGCTGTAGATGCCACAGATTGAGGTTCATCAATTAGAACAACAGGATTTGTTGCTTGAATGAATTCAATTGGCTTCATCCCGTTCAGGCGATCATCGGTTCGGTGAATCAGGTTAGCTTTCGTCTCTTTCTCTGGGTCTGTGAAAGACTTACTGAAAGCGTCAATGTTGATTACCATAATCTGAATATAATCATTAGTAGCAAAGTTTCTTACTTGCTCACGCTTTGAAGAATCATAGACAAAGTAATCATATTGAACGTTCTTATACTCTTTTCTGAAATGGTCTTCAGTCATTTGCAGAGATTTATAAACACCTTCTTTGATTGCCACTGATGGAACAACGATGATGAATTTTGTTAATCCATAACGTTGATTCAGCTCAAAAGCACTACGTAGGTAAACGTATGTTTTACCTGTACCAGTTTCCATTTCGACAGTAAAATCAAGGCTTGGAAGTGCTTGTTTCGTAGTTTCAGTCTGAGGTAAGCCATTAACTAACTGAACATTACGAGTATTTTCATATAACTCTTCTGGTAATAGGCTCAATGCATTAGCAACACCAATACCATCATTTCTCTCAAACATATCAGCTTGAATAGCGTTTGATACAGAGAAGTTAGATTGAAACGTTTCTTGCCCTTCAAATACACCAACAACCGCATTAATCGCTTCTTTTTGATGATCAAGATCAGGGTTAAACTTTATCTTCATTTCAGACATAATTTACCCCCTAAATGCTTTTAACATCGTCAATGCCAGCTTGCTTCAAGATCTGAATAGCATTTGTTTTTACGTTGCTATCAGCAAATCCAGCATCTTTGAATACAACTTGGGTAGTTTCTGGATCAAGTTCTTCTTTCAGCTTGGCGATACCTTCTACAGTTTCACCTGTAATTTCATCATCTAGGCAAACAATCAAAGCACCTGCACCAACAATAAATACAGTATTTCCATTAACCACTTCTGTTTCTACAGGTGTGGTTAGGTCATAGCCATACTTTAAGAATATTTCATACAGAACATCTTCGCTTGAACGATCAGCCTTGATTGATTCAGTTGCTTGCTGAAGGACTTGTTCAAGGTTGTCAAAGTCTGCATCCCAAGGGCGGATATTTGTCTCATCAAGTTTAAAAGTATGAGCGGTTTGAATATCATTAGCTTTACAAACCCTATTAATTCTTTCTTGAGTAAAATCAGAAATTGTTTTGAAATCTTTTTTTCCTGTTTCTTCAGGTATCTGAACAAGAATAAATTTTCTATCGCCTTTATCTTCTACATTTTTTTCGATCACAGCTTGAGCTGTAGTTCCGCTTCCAGCAAAAAAATCAAGAACAATAGAATCTTTTTTTGAGCCTATTTCGAGTATTCGCTTGATTAGAGAAACAGGCTTCGGAGTGTCAAAAATATCTTTTGTCTCTGAAAACAGCTTTTTCAATTCTTGTTTAGCTGTTTGGTTATGACCAACTTCTTGGTAAGTCCATAATGTTAAAGGCGTGATACCTTGTTTAACTTCACTTAAAAAACGTTTAATTGCTGGAACATTGTTCCCCGCTTCACCAAACCAGATTCGATTGTCTGCTACCATATCAGCAAACTTAGAACGTGAAACTCTCCAACAAGCCCCTGCTGGAGGTGATACGACTCGACCAGACGGCGTTGTTATCTCATAATCACTAGTCGCAGAATATGTTTTAACTGATAGATCACCAGCTTTCCAAGGTCCTCTAGGGTCATCATCACGATTCGTATATGCTGAATTCTGTTTATCAGTTCTTGGAAGCAAGTTTGGTCTCCACGTAGACTTATCTTTTGCATAACACAGAATAAAGTCGTGGTTATCTGATAACCATTTTGCATCATTTGAAGGTGAGTATTTCTTTTGCCAAATAATATTATTTATAAAGTTATCTTCACCGAAAATCTCATCACATATCGACCTTAGATTACTTTGCTCTGTATCATCAATAGAAATAAATATAACGCCATCATCAGACAACAAATTCCTTGCTAGTTTCAGTCTTGGATACATCATATTTAACCAGTTTGTATGATAACGTCCTGACTTTTCAGTTTGAGAAGATGTAGCTTTTCCATCAGAATCCATCTGCCCTGTGATTTGAAGATAGTTTTTTACATTATCTTTAAAGTTATCAGGATAAATAAAATCTTTACCCGTATTGTATGGTGGATCAATATATATCAAGTCAATTTTTTTGTGATAGCTTCTTTGAAGGACTTTTAATACCTCAAGGTTATCTCCCTCAATAAAGATATTGTCAGACAATTCCCCTTCAGCATCAAACACAGGTCTCAACGTTGCTGTAGAGGGTTTTAGCGCTAATTGCTTGCATTTGTCCTTATCTGGCCACGTAAAACCAAACCTTTCATTTTTATCAGAGACTTCACTACCAAGTTCTATCTTTAAAGCTTCAAAATCAACAGAATTTCCATTCACAACATTTGGGAACATTTGTTTCAAATACTTAATGTTTTCTGAGACAAGTTCTGAACTTTTGCTTGCAGTATCATTCTTTGTAATTTTCATAAGTTTTCTTATCTGTAGTGTGAACTTCTACTTCTTGTTGAAGAAAAAGCTTCCATAGTTTTCATACAATTTAGTTTTCTTAAATCAATCGCTTCGATAGAACCTCTGTATAGGCTTCCAGATAACTGATTCGCTTGAATTGAACGGATGTCTAAGAACACTATTGTACTTTTTTCATCTGCATTATATGCGATAGTTTTAAAGGTAGTATTACTCAAGTTATTCGACATCCAATTCCCTGCTTTATAATTTCCAGCATCATCAGTATAAGGTAGCCATGTTTTACAAGATTCTTTAGGTCTCTTTAACTCAAGTACATTCAAACTATCGTCTATAGACGATAGCTCAAACGCATCAATATCATTAACCGTAAGATATCGTGATAAGTTACTGATAGTCCAGGCTTGAAATGAATCGTTGTAAGATCTATTTTTTGGTTTTGCATCTCCTACATTCGATAAAAAGTCGCTATCAAATTGTGCAAAGAATTCTCTTAAGCCTTGTCCTGTCTCTACACGACCAGTCCAGTTACTTTCAACGATGCCAAATTCATCGGGTGTATCATCCGAAAAGATTAGTAGCGGAATTTTATGTTTCGTAATTTTATTTAGTTGTATCAAGTGATCCTTCACTGATTGATTCATACAACTTTTCCATACGCTACGAGGTGCATTAATCGCCAATAGGAAGATATAACCCATTCTAATATTGCCAAAAAACCGCAGACTTACTTTCGCCTCAGTAGGCAGCCCTAACCTAGAACTATATGAACTGTGATCAGATACATAGTAGTTAGAAGTCGCCAAATGGTCGTTTATCCAATCCGATTTTTGTGTGTACATAATTTGTCATCCTAGCCAGATTTTTAATGTCGGCACAAATGACTTTTGGTTCATTCATAAGGCCAAAGGCCTTGATTATACCCTATGGACCTGATATAGAAAGGACTAAGATAAACAAGACCTTATCTTGTTTATCGACAGTTTGATTTTCTTAGCCTCCACGTTCAATTTCAATTTTTGATTCATCTGCGTTTCTTTTTTTAGTCTATTTCTTATTCCAGTTAAATCAGCTTCAAGAGTCGCCAACTTATGAAGCAAAATCGTTTTATCTTCATTACTTTTTGCTACAAACTTAAGTTCAGTTAAATCACCTTGAATGCTCTTTGTTCGATATACTCCTGATAGACAACTAACGTCAAGAGCTATTAGCATTGAAATGAAGTCTTGATAAAGCTCAAAGTAGTTAAGGCTTGAAACATTTTTCAGTGAAAAATCATTAAGAAAATTATTCTCATTTTCCGTTAAGCTCGTTGAACTTAACCAATCACTGTTGTAGATATGCTCAATAACCAGCTTACTCTTGTCTGCTTGGTTGATACGCTTATCGGCTAGGCTTATCGCTAGTTCTTCACCTAGTTCTAAAAGTAAAATCACTGGATAAGGAATCAGCGTATGTAAGAGCTTGGCTACATTCTTGAGTTTGGTTTTATTCTTGATTTCACTTTTCAGTACAACACGAATTACCGCTATCTCTATGTACTCAACGGTATCAGTTACATAAATAGGAACATTGAGTGTTTCTGGCTTAAGGGTGTTCTGCCACTCGATAGATTGAATAACGTCCGTTACTAGCTTTTTATCATTACTACTCAGCTCATTGTTATCCACCAGCATCTTCTTAGTGATACGAGTGCCAAGGAACGTTGAATCAGGAAGGGCTAAATTCTCACAAACCTTTTCAATCAAACTGCTATGTTCTGTTTTATCGTTATTTCTAAAGTTAATTAGCTCCATTACAAGATCACCATGTAACTAACAACTTCAAAATCATTGACGTTTTGAGTGCTTGATGCAGATAAGACCGTTCCACCTCTATTGAAGAGACTCGTTGCTCCAATTTCTTCACTCTTACCAGCAATGTTTTCTACCGCTTTAGCGAGAAGATTCTGGTAATGCCTCATTTGTTTACCGTTTTGAGAACGTCTTGAAAACTGATTGTAAGCGTCTGTTGATTGGTCAATATTGGTTAACTCTGAGCCTAGTTTTTTACATAGATCGAGGATCTGTTTTGACTGAGTAAACGAAAGTAAAATTTCTTCTTCATCAGAAATATAGACAAGATAGTAAGGTGCAAGTGAATAGCTTTCTTCAACTTGAACTTTTCCTTTAATGTCTTTTAGACAAAAGATCACGCCTGATTCAATCTCATCACCAAGACCTGAAAACTGACTCGATTCTGATTCAAATGCTTCTTTGTCTATAACCACTGGCGCAAACAAACCTATTGGTGATTGTTCCAATACACCAGTATTGTCATTCTCTTTGCTACTCAAGAACCCAGACAAGTCCATCCTAAAATCATTTAGAGTCAAATCAGTAATAGATACACCACCTGAAATTTCTTCAAGATCAACAACTGCATTTTGAAGTTGCTCAAGTTGCTTTCTGCGATACTCTAAATCATTCATTCCTTTATTGATTTTAGGGTCTTGCTCTATAACGTTTTCTTCACCCGTTGCTGAAATATCAAGTAGTACCATTCGCCCACTAACTCTTGCTTCAAGATTGATATACTCATCCAATTCCATGTTTGGCCAAAAATTAACAAGCTGAATCACATCATTTACAGAACCTAAACGGTCTATACGTCCAAAACGCTGAATGATACGAACTGGATTCCAATGAATGTCATAGTTGATTAAGTAATCACAATCCTGAAGGTTCTGACCCTCAGAGATACAATCGGTAGCTATTAGAATATCGACTTCTTCTTTAAACTCTGGAAAGACTTTTTCACGCTCTTTTGATTTAGGTGAGAAATGAGTTAAAAGGCTATTCAGGT
Source organism: Agarivorans sp. QJM3NY_30 (assembly GCF_050870855.2). Lineage (GTDB taxonomy): Bacteria > Pseudomonadota > Gammaproteobacteria > Enterobacterales > Celerinatantimonadaceae > Agarivorans. Next base: position 4,094,864 of record NZ_CP194038.2, read on the forward strand.
CAGTTTTGAACTTTTTACCATCCGTTCCACGCAAGGTCGTTTCAGTGCGTTGACCTGTAATAATGGCTGAGTGAAGACCCAACTCTTGTGAAGCCCAAGATGATAAGTTTTTGTATAGATACTCTGCTGTATCGGCAAAAGCAGTAAAGATAATAACTTTTTTATTATTACCATTTATCGGGTTCTTGCATTTCTCAAGATACGCTTCTTTCAACATAGAAAGTTTTGCATCACGATCTGAGTTAATGCTTTTTGAAACTCGAACGATTTCCTGAAGAAATACTCTATCAGCTTCAAGATCTTGAGCGAATCGAACCAAATCCATATCTTGAATACGGACTTTGGTTTTATTACCAATTAGATATGGAGCGAGTTCTGGTGAGTTAAACTCTAGCTCATCAATCTCTTCTATTGGCGGAGCAACAAACTCTTCTGTTAGTTCATCACTAAGATTAGGCTTGATGTTAGCGTTAAAATTATGAATTTTGTTTAGTAGTGTATCTACCTGAGTAAGCACTTTTTCTGATGTTAGCGTGAACGAATGGATTGAGCTTTCCATACGCTTAAGAAGATTGATACGGATAAGATGGATCAAGCTTTCTTCACGGTCTACTTGCTTAAATACACTTTTACCGCCTTTAACCTCTTGGTCATATCGTCTCGCATATTCAGCTTTCTTATCCATTCTCACGTATTTCATAGGTGAGTAGAACGCAAGTGATAACCTTCTAATGGTCTTATTCACTTCTTCCAATGGAGGGAACTGGTCTTTAAGATCAATTGATGCTTTTAGGTTGACAGGTAGTAGTCTAGTCGGGAACTTTCCTATATCAGCAGTACCATAATATTTTTCAATATGCTTACGAGAACGAGCTATTGTATAAATATCCAGTAATTTGAAATAATCGAAATTCATCGAGTCTAAAAGGTCTTTCGATGTTCGAATATCAGGATCTTGTTCAGCCCACTTAGAGAAGCGAGTTTGAGCTTGTCTTAGCGTCCCTTCAATACTGTTGATACCGTGATCATGTAAAGCTTGGTCATTCGCCTCAGTGATAAACGCTACTTGGTTTTTCATATCATTTAAACGGTTATTTACAGGCGTAGCAGAAAGCATCAATACCTTCGTTTTTACCCCTGCCTGAATGATATCTTCAAGTAATCTCTGGTAACGGTTTCGACCGTCTTTCTTAGGATTGTTGTTTCTGAAGTTATGAGATTCGTCTATCACGATAAGGTCGTAGTTACCCCAATTGATAGTTTCAAGATTAATATCACCAGAATAACCACCTGTTCTACTCATATCAGTGTGATTCAAAACATCGTAGTTAAAGCGATCACTAGAAAGTAAGTTTCTTTTGTCGTTCTGCGTGTAGATTAGCCAATTATCACGTAGCTTCTTAGGACAAAGCACAAGAACCTTATCATTGCGAAGCTCGTAATACTTGATTACGGCAAGTGCTTCAAATGTCTTACCTAAACCAACACTATCAGCGATGATACAACCGTTAAAATGCTCAAGTTTGTCGATTGCACCTAATACACCATCTTTCTGAAACTTATACAGCTTGTTCCAGACAATTGTATCTTTAAACCCTGTTTTAGTTTTTAGGATCTTGTCTTCTTGCAGATCACCCACAAAGTCTTTAAAAATATTATATAACGTAATGAAGTAGATAAACTGTGGTGTTTGATCAGTCGTTAATTTGGCAAGCTCCGCTTGTAGAAGTGCCTTTGCGTCTTTAACTTGTGCTTTGCTTCCCCAAACTCTATTAAAGAACCCTAAAAGCTCTTTAGCTTGATCTGCATTAGCAAGACTAATCATGTCAAAGCCATTCGACTCTGTTAATCCAATACCTTGACCATTGAATTGAGCACCGTTTATCGCTATTGATTCTGAATGTGAATTTACGTGCGTAATGTGCTGATGAACAGCTCCAGCTTGTTGCACTAAGCGAACAGATGCCTTTTCCTCTAACCAATGAGCAAACTCTTGCGCTATTGCTTTTTGATTTAACTGGTTACGGAACTTGTTTTCTAACGCTGTACCATTCAGCGCACCGAAAGGCGATTCACTACCTAGTGAATCAAATGAATCGAACCCTTTAGCTTGAGAGAATAACAATCGTGCTGAATCTAACTGACTCAACGAATCTTTTAGATGATCGAACGCATAGATGGAGAAAAGCCCCGTCATTACAGACAGCTTATCGTTCGCTTGAATCGAATTGGAAAGCGTTTCTGATACTTTAGTTGTTACGTTATCAATTAGCATACTGACTATATCTTCCTTGTATCTAAACCAGCAGCTTTAAGCCGTGAGGTAAGGTTTCTCATCTTACTAAACTCTGTGCCATAACTAGGTTTTATTCCCAACTCTTCACAAAATTCTCTTGCGGTAAGATTGCTTAGTTCATCAGCATATTTGATAGATTGTAGACAGAACTCCGTCATGTACTGATTACGAGGTGCTGAAGCGAGTGCCAGCTTGATTTCTTCTATAATTTCTTTGTTCATAACGTATCCAATACGAGTCGAAACAACTTCTAGCTATTTTAGCTAATTTTGCAAAAATAGCTATTGGATATGAATATTATTGAGCAGAAGAGAAGCATATCGAATACGCTCTCTTCTAAAAAATCACAACGAAAGTTTGGTTGATTTGATTTTCTTCTTGTTGCTGTTCTGAACGCTCTTAGTTTCTTGGTTTTTGTGAGATTCAATCACTTCTATGACAAGTTTTTTCTTATCTTCTGGTAGCGATTCAACAAGCTTCAACAATGCCTTTTCGTTTCTCTCGATGTATCGATCATCTTTGTTGCTGAACTTGATTTCAGTGATGCCGTTTTTCGTTACCATATCGACAATCTGACGATTTACCTGATCTTGAATCTTGTCTTGGTAGTCGATGAAATCAGGGTTTCGTAATAGGTGAACACCTGACGCATCAGTAAAAGTAAATTTTGTTTTGTTCTTACTGAATTTCTGAACATTCTTATCAAATCGCTGAAGCTCTTTATCTAGTCTCTGTTCGATGAGCTTTTCAAGTTGTTCATCAGTGGCTTTGTTAGGGTATTCGACTCTAACTTTATTACTATTAGAATCTGTTGAGAACATCATCTCTACTTGCAAATGACGTAAATGATCAAAATTATTGCATCCTTCAGGGGGAGTGATAGTTAAGACCTGCCCCTCGCCTAATGCCCTTGCTCTTTCTAACTGCAATGCAGCAATGAACGCCCCTGCTGCTTTAGGATTTGCAATGTTACATGTCGTTGTCCATGTAGTATCTGAAGTTTGTTTTTCTTTCGCTATTGCTTCACCAGTGGTTTTATCAAAGTATGATAATGATCCATCTTCATTAGGTTTTGCTTCAGCGTTAAAGTAGTCAAACAAGTCAGTGAAGCGTTTCTGCAAATACCATTCCTGGTCCACTGTATTCATCAATGTCAGATCTACGTTTGTATAGACGGTTTGACGATAGTTTAAAGTCTTTGGCATAACATCAAACAACTCGTTTTGATGCTTCATAATTGCTTCTTCATCAAGGTCAAAGAGCGAGATTAAGCTTTTACCCTGTAGTTCTGGATTGATGAACGTTGAAGCCTTGAATTTAGTCAGTTTAGCGTTGTTTTCCATTACTCCATTTTTCTTAAAGTTATTGTCCTGAACCGTGTGATACGCCATGTTTCCTTGCTTGTTCAGATTCACAATCAAACCTGCATTGTGGCAACGAATTTCAAACTCTTTAAAAGCATGAAGCTTTGCAAGCTTCTGTTGTTCTGGTGTTGTGGTAAGCTTCAAATCACGCTCTAAATCAACTTTCGTTTTTTCTATAATAGAAGTCAGAACATCTTCAATTTTATCGACCTTTTGACCTGATTTTAGATTCCTGTCAGCGTCAAATCGTTCTGTGAATTTTTTAACTGCAACTTCAAAATCTTTACCTTTGAAGCTTGCGGTATTCAGTTCAACTTTAGAATCGTCTAGTGTGATTTTCATCTTTCCAAAACTTTTAGGTGTTAGATGTATACCCTTTTCTTTAAGTGATGCAATAACCTCTGCTGTTGATTTGCTACTGCTAAGTTCGTTATGGATATTAGATTTAAGATCGTTGTAGCTCTTTCTAGCTTCTTTCCAGTTTTGACCATTACCGATACACTCATTAAGGAACTCTCTTCTAGCGAACAGACCTTCTTTCTTCCAGTATCCGATTGCGATACCTTGATCTAGACACCATGAATATTTCTTCTCAAAGGCAATGTGAACCTTTTGCTTTGTATATGAATAAGAAATTGGATTTAAAAATCGTCCAGAAACAGGATCGAAAGGAGCAAACATAAAATGGTCGTGTGGATTTTCTTCACCAACGATATGCTCATTACTCATCTTTTCAATATCACTAGCTTTGGTTTTTCGTCCTTTGATGCCACGCTGTTTTTTCGTTTCATTCATATACATAGCGATTATGTCAGCACTCATATAAGTGTTGATTGCGCTCATCTTTTCTTCTTCTGTATTAAGACCTTTCAAGATCTCGACTAGATCTTTATCAATTTTGCACTTGTTATCTTTGCCCTCCAATACACCATTTTTCAGATTGTCTTTGATGCGCTGGCGTTCATGCAATTTATAAGTGCAGTTCCCTTTCTCGTAGTGAATACCGTCTTCACCTGTAGCTGTATGACACTCATTTTTATAGTCTAAACAACTACTCTTATTACTGTGCTTCACATAAGTATGAAAAATGTGATTGTGATTATCTTGACAATACTTTTCAACAACCTGTTCAATCTCGTCATATGTCATATCTTGTCCTTCGCTTTTTAGATAAGCCCCAAGATCTGACATATGCTTGTTACCCTTAAATAATAAGTTGAATCTATCTTTTGCAATCTCTCTTTTGTTTTTCTCTGAAATAACATACATAACATGATGTTTGAAATTATCGACTGTAAATGCAACCTTTGTCATTTTAAAAATCATTACAATATCCTTATTAATATATCTAACCTGATATATTACATTTATCATGAATATTATTTTAATCAACGATTCTTAAATCATTATATTACAAACCTTGAAAAACATTAGCATTATAATATTTTTATTGAAATTTAATTATATTTACAATATTATTTTGAACATATATTTTACAAACATTTTGTTAGTAGTATAAATATTATAAGGGGTAACACTTACAGGAGAATAAAAATGAAACAATTAAAAGACAAAGAAAAAGGCTTGTATTTTGAATTATATGGGAACTTAGTTACAGAAAGAGAATATATAAAAGAATGGTGCATTGAAATCACAGAGAATTCTTCAAGTTTAGATGAGTTTGAAGAAAAATATGGTTTTAATTATGATCTTGATGATGATGAAGTTTACGAAGATTTCTTGCACCACTTTGATTATGCAGTAGAAAAAAACAGGAAGGACGGTTTTACAATTGATTTAGACCCAAATGACTTACTTCATTCAAAAGTTAGTTTTGAGAGACGTTATCATAAAATAGATTTTGAAGATTGCGACTTAGAAACAACAGAAAAAATATTAGATGGGTTAGAAGTAAAATATTTTGCTGGCAATACCGATCTAGACTTTGAAGAACTAGACATTTACGAATGTGAAAAATATATATCTTATATAGATAATGATAAATTAATTTTCAAGTCAGAAGCAAATAACACAAACTATAGTCTTACTGAGTTTATCGAATTTCAAGTTGAAAGATTTGATGGTGAAGCTTCTGAAAAACAACTTCATCAGGCTCTAGATTTAGTTGCAAAACTACCTAAAAATCAGAGGTTACACTTAGATATTGACGTTATAGATATCGACAAATCAACTGATACATATTCAATGTTTGAAATGAAACATGCTGATGTTCATTGGTTAATGGATGAAGAATCATTCTATGTTCACCAAGGTTCTGTTTATGACCTAGATTTCAATCTTGTAAAAGATGATGAACTAGTCATTGGCGATATAAGTTTTACAGATTATATTCTAGAACAACATTCAAATTCACCACAACGAAAACTTAATGATATAAATAAATTACAAAATGATTTAGCTATTGAATTGAATGAAACACTTCCTTCATATCGTGTTATGGAAATGCATAACAATGAAGATAATAGAACTCTATCTGAACAAGTAGAAACGCTCTCAAACAACATTCTTAGATTTGGTGATTGTGAGATTGAAGAAGGTTATTTGGTTAATCACCAGAATATGATTGCGTTTGTCATACCAGAAAAAAATCTTGAGCAAAAAGCTTTGTTTGAAGATGCTCAATCAAAATTTAACTTCAGTTCTGACAAAATCACATTCCAGTTTAAAGATTTAGAAGGTGATATAGATTATCTTGTTAGAGAAGATCATCAGAAAGGTTTTGTTGAACTGAAAGGTCAATACTACCAAGTGTTCGAGAAAAAACCTGATTGTCATGGTGATGCGACAACCGCTATATTTTTAAAAGTCGATGAAGACTTTGCCTTGAAAAAAATCTGTGAGATTGAAGAGGAAAAGCTTGAATCAGTCTATGGTGTAAAGCTTGATGATATGAAGTTTGAATCAGGTAAAGTTGTAGCAGATTTTAAAGTTCCGAAATTTGATTATATGTTTGTTATTACCCATCACAAGCAAAAAGATGAAATGTTATTTGATGATATTTCTGTTTTTGAAGATGCTGTAGATAGTGCTAATCCTGATTCTAACCCTAGTGATCAAGATCTTTATTTGTCTTTGACTAATCTTGTTGAAGCAAAATCAAAGCTTAATCATAAGTCTTTAAGTAATGACGAAATAAATAGAAAAATAAACTCTGAAGAACTTAAGGGGTAATCCTCCCATTATTAACCGCATTTATTCGTAGAATTCATGCTGCCGTTTTTAGTGGTGGGAACCCTCCATTTGCAAGGTGTGGTCGTTGATGATTGTAGAACCATAACCATTGGGTCGCCCGATCTTGAACATCTTCAAGTGTGTCAAACAAATACTTACTCACTAAGCCAAACCTCATAGTACGGTTGAACCTTTCTATATAGGCGTTTTGTTGTGGGTTTCCTGGCTGAATATAATCGATTCGAATGTCGTGGTTGTTGGCCCATTTAATAAACGCATGGCTAATGAACTCAGGACCATTGTCGCAGCGGATCGCAACAGGTTTGGTTCGTTGTTCGATGAGCTGCTCTAAGATCCGAGTGACTCGTACTGTGGGCATTGAAAAATCAGGTTCTGACGCCAGACCTTCACGTTTGTAATCATCTATCACATTGAATAAACGGTACTTCCGGCCATCAGATAGCTGATCATGCATAAAGTCCACGGACCAAACTTGGTTTGTTTTAATCGGCTCTTTAAGAGGCTCTGGCGTATGGCGATTCAGGCGTCGTTTTGGCCTAATACGTAAGTTTAGAGCCAATTCGCAGTAGATCCGATAAACCCGCTTATGGTTCCATGTATACCCTTTAACGTTCCGCAAATGGTGAAAACACAGGCCAAAGCCCCAGTCAGAGCAGTCTTCACTGTTGCACAGCGTTACTAACTCCTGAGCTATCAACTCATTCTCAGGTTGAAGCTTCGATTTATAGCGATAGCAGGTCTCGCTGATCCCAAACCAATAGCATGCACTTTTAATGCTGATGTGATAGTTCGCCACCGAACGCTGAGCCATCAATCGACGCTCACAGGGCTTCACCACTTTTTTGCCATCGCCTCTGAGATCACCTCTGCTTTAAGGCGTTCTTCCGCATACATCTTTTTAAGCCGTCGATTTTCATCTTCGAGTTCTTTCATCCGCGCCATAAGGGATGCGTCCATACCGCCGTATTTCGAACGCCACTTGTAAAAGGTTGCGTTGCTCATTCCATGCTCACGACAGAGCTCAGGAACAGGTGTACCAGCCTCAGCCTGCTTGAGAATAGATAAGATCTGACTGTCCGTGTAACGTGACTTTTTCATGTTGAATCTCCTGTATTTACTATACGAGAAAATTCTACTTTTGCATGGGATTAATTTTCGGGGGGATTACCAAGGTTGATGCACCACAAAAGAAAAAATCTCGCTCTCTAAGGATGTAAAATCAAAGAGGTTTTATGAACATCAAGATTGAAACATTGATGAATAATCCAAAAGCTTCATTACTTACTAATGAGGCTTCTTGTCGTTCTCTGAAAGGATTTATTCAGCACCATCGAAAACTCATTGATGATTCAGATTCTAAATTCACCATAAAAAGCTTTGTAAGCCAACATGAGAGTGAATTAGATGAAATACTAGCACAGATTGACGTTGTGGTTTATGACAGCTCAAAACCGATTACAGAGCTTGAAATCATCACAGAACAAGGTGTTTTCTTTTTTGATGAAATCCCTGAATCAACTTCAAAGAAAATCTTAGAACAGCTCAATATTTCTTATGTTGAACGTTCTATTGAACTGAATGAGCACAGAGAAGATTTTATCGCTTTTGTCGATAAAGGAGTTGTTCTTTACAAATCGAGCATTGATAGAATCTGTTATGAATGTGAAGATTACAAGAATTCACTCAGTAATAATTATCTTAATACCTTCAGCTATTTTCTTGTGATTGAAGATTTTTTTGAACCATACAAGAAAACGTATATCGACCAGAACAGCGAAATTTATACGCTCCTTTTTGAGCAATACGCTGATACTTTACCTGCGTCCGATATGTATTTTATACGTGATGAATGTGTTTATAATAATCGTTTAGAATCGGTTTATGACTTTCAGTTCTATGTTGAAGAACACGATTTTTCATTAGCTGATTATGTTCGTGGTGATGCGAGAATCAAAGTTGCTCCTGCGTTTCTACCTCATGATCTTGGTGTTCGATGGGTCGGTATATCAGAACTTGGAACAGAGCTTAAATCTACGTTTAAAACCGCAAATCTCAATCAAGAATTTACGGTTACAACTGACCTAGAAAATGAATATATTTTTATAGTCGATAATGCCTGTGTTTTTGAAGATGCTGTAGATAGTGCTTACTTCAGTGATGAACCAGAAAATCGTGATGAAGATTTTGCTGAACAGCTAAAAGAGTTCATACTGAAAAAACGAAACTACGATTATTATAGTATTGACGTTAAAATCAAACCTTCGATCACTAAGCTGAAATCAGATTACAATCGAATCTTAAAAGCATCCAATCGCCATACCAATCACTAGAATCATGCTTCCAGCCAATACGCCTAGCGATATGTTATTGCTGTTAATCTTGAAGAAATCGAGTTCACTACCTCTGATTTTTGCACCTTCAAAGTTACATAATCTTAGTTGCTCTAGATCGACAAATTTATAACTTGTCTTAGTGCAATTTGCATTTCTAAATTCACTGTTTTCAATGATTGAGTTGCTGATACAACATTCAGAAATATCAATGTTGTTTGCTTCTGTACCTCTCCAAACTGAGTTATAGATAAAAGCCCCTTTCATCTTCGCCCCATTGAGACTTGAACCTGTAACGTCAACGCCTGTCATCGTTGCATTTCTTGCGATTAGTTTGTCCATTTTAAGGTTCGATAAATCCATGTTGTTTTCAAATCTATAATTTGAAAAATTTCTTTGTCCACCGTTCCAAAGCTCTATAAAGTGTTCTCTTGATTTTACTTCCATTGTTCTTAATCCTCGTTTAATTATATCTGTCAACATATACTGTTATGACATAAAAAAACGGTTAATCAATAGCTTGATATGATACTTTTCATTTACATAATAAAAGTTAAAAAAAAAGAACCAGTTCTAGGTTCTTTTTCTGATAAGTAATTTTAAAATAATTTATTTTATAAAAAACTTTCTTCGTATTCATAGAGTGAAATCCCTGATTCCCACGCATCATCAATCGCTTCTTTTCTGTATTCTGGTTCATAGATCTGAAATGGTAAAACCTCAAGATCTAAAACATCGTTATACTTTGATTCAATCGCATTAGAAACTTTCAATGCAACCTCATTCAGAGCTTGTTCTTGCTCGTCTTCATCAACTAAATGCACTTGATAAATACGTTCAGAAAAGAGCTTTTCAATCACTAATGGTTCAAGTTCAGTAAGAGCCATATCAGTATGATTTGCTTCTTCAAGCAATTCATTAATATAAAACTTGTCTACTGCCAGATCACGAAACATGTCTCTTCGTTCCGTGATTAGGTAGAACTCATATTTACAGCGTTCAGGACGTTCGTTAAAGATACGCTCAAAATCTCTTTTGTTTGTCCAGATTCGATAAATTCTCAATTTATGCTGCCTCTTTACCTTCATCAGAATGTGGATGAGAACCAGAAAGTAAATCTAACATCTTTCTGTGAAACTCTTGCTCTCGCTTATGCTCTAAAAAGCGCATCACATAAGGATCTGTGATTCGGTTCGGGTCGTTAGCGTAAACGATACGGCCATTTTTCTTATACTCTTTGATTAAATCATTTTGATAAGCTGTGATTTGAATATCGGGGAGTTGGTCAACATTGTTTACCATAAGGTTGAACAAGCACTGTATAACTGCGATTTTAATTAATCGTTCATCAAGATCATTAATAATAAGCTCAAAAGATTTTTCTGGGTCTTTTAACTCAACGTGGTTCTTGACCAATTCCAGAACAAACGAGCCAGTGCCACAGGTAGGTTCGCCCATTCTCTGCTTCGAACTTTTACTATTAAGAATAAGAGTTATTGCAGATACAACTTCTGGCGGTGTCATGCACTGGCACATTTTCTTTTTATCGAACTTGTTTAGCTCTACCATAAGTTCAGCGAAATAGTCAAAATAAGGTCGTTTCTTCATCGAGTTCATGAGATAAGTAAGAAACTTATTATGCTCAATCTGCATAAAAGCATAGTTCTGACTGTATGTTCCAGTGACAGCGTATTGATATGTCATTTCAACAAAATCAGACAAGATTCTATCTGTTGATTGACCGTATTTGTCAGCCGTTTTAGTGATAATTTTTGCTAGTTGTTTCGTTTCGTTTTTCATAATATTTGCTCCTAAGCTGCTTTTGGGTTAGTTATTTCTTGTATTAAATCAATTTCTAAAACTTCTTCTAAAAACTTCTGATATTCACCTGACTCTAGGTGTTCAAAAAACTCATCATCAATGTGAATCGCTCCATCTGGTGGCACATCAGTAATTCTTGAAAGAGCGATCTCTTCTTCAACATCATATGTATATCTGAATAAAGCATCGTTAATAAGGTCATCAAAAATTTGACCTTTCTCTACGCTCAACCAAATTGTATGTAGTTCTTCTTTCGTGAAATTTAAAACTCTATAAAGTTGAAAATCACATAGATAAATATCTTGAACATAATATTGTTTCCCATTAATTGCTGTGAATACGAAAAATGGATCATAAAGAGTTCCTTCAGTAAAATTGAGAATTACTGGTCTATCATCACTCTCAATCAAGTGCTCCCCTTCACAAGCGTTTCCATCAGTGAATAAATTGTAATTCCAATCGAGGTTATAAATTGTTTTTCTTATCTTTAACAATTGAAAAATATCTTCTGGTTCAATTTCAAAATATTCTATGTCGCAACAATCTTTTTCAACCATCAGAGTGTCAGTGTTTCCTGATAGAATAATCCTGTCTTTTTCTACTATGTAATAACTCATATAATCTCCTAAGCTGCTTTGTTATTTTGTTGTTCGTTATCTTTAAATATTTTCAGAAGAGTTGAGAAAACATCTTCTCTCTGAAGCTGGTCTATATGCTCGTAATAGCCCTTTACATAAGGTTCTTGGATCAATCTAGGGTTAGGATGAAAAACAAGGTTTTCAGGCTTATCATAATCAGTGAGCGTATTACCGTTATAAGCAAGAATATTCACTTCTTTAGCCTTGTCGGGATTGTGAATACCATCGTTATACTGAAGCTGAATCAATGCTATTTTCACCATCAATATGTCTATGTCATTGACCAAAATGTTTAGGGTTTCAGCATTACTTTTCATCAACCTTCCAAACATACTAAGAATCAAACCACCTGTGCCACATCCACAATCATCAGAAAAATTAATTTCTTTTTTATCAGGACAATTACGAAGATGAATTTCTGATTGAATGCTACCCACAAGATATGAAATATCATTTGGAGTCATACATTGCCCTAAACCTTTCTTATCAAACGAAATAATGTTCATCATTGCTTCACCAAGAACATCAGTGAATGGGTTCTCTCTAACGGCTCTTAAAAGTAACAATCTGAATTCCAATTGTTCAGCTTCAAGATACTTATACTTAATGTCATAAGTTGTTGTAGCATTGAGTTGATAAGTCATTTCGATGAACTTCTTGAAAATCTCTTCAGGTTTTTCTTTATATTTTTTAGCTGTTTGTATTACGTGTTTTTCGATATTCATAGTTTTCTCTCTATCATTAGTGAAACATCCGCTGTTTCAGTTAAGTCTTCCTCTCTTTTTAAATCTTTATGCTGCTTGCTTAAGTTCTTCATAAACTGGCTGTAATCGTTTCTGTGCAATTTCAAAATACTGTTCATCTACTTCAACACCTATTCCGTTTCTTCCAAGATTTTGAGCTGCAACTAAAGTGCTCCCGGTCCCTAGAAATGGTTCAAAAATTACATCACCTTGTTTAGAGCTATTCCTGATTAAAATCTCTAATAGATCGACAGGCTTTTCAGTGGGGTGCGTTTTAGAACCAATAATGTTATTCACTTCAAGAACGTTCTTTGTTCCCATATTCACAATGTTCTTTGCTTTACCCTTACGACACATCACAATGAACTCACAGTTCTTCATGTAGTATTTGTTAGGCGTTGCATTGTTCTTCTTCCAAACAAGAACATTCTGAAGCTTGAAACCTGCCTTGATTGCCTCAGTCATAAGCTCGTTTAAGTTTCTATCGTTTACCATAAAATATGCGTGAGTTTGATTTTTCAAAACTCTAAAGACTTCTGGCATCCAATCACTAAATTTGATTTTGTTATGCTTAAACAAAGAACCACTTCTAATAAATTCAACGTTCGATTTATTAATCCATTTCGATTTAAGGTCATTAGCTGCAATACCTCGATTAAGCATTCCTGAAGGATTTTTTGAAGTGTCTCCATTCACTTTGCAACCGCCTGTTACGATCTTGTATGGTGGATCTGTAACGACTAAATCGACACTTTCATCACTCATATCTTTCATTACTTCTAAAACATCTTGATTGTAAATTTTCATATTTTTCTCTCTATATTTAGGCAACATCCAATGTTGCGGTTAAGTCTTCCCCTCCTTTAAATCTTTATGCTGCGTTATTAAGTTGACATATATTTTGAACAAACATATTTTCTGTCTTGTCATAAAAGAATCCATAAACTTTATCTTTAATCGAATAGTCTGAAGGTGTTGTAGAAATCCAACGAATTGCTTTTTCTTTTTTGGTTTTTTCAATGTTTAAGTCGATTAGAGATAAGCAAGATTTTTTCTTGGCAATAATAAAAAATTCAAACAACTCTTCTTTGTCATTTTTTCTAGCAATAAAATCACCTGATTTCATTGCAGATTTAGCCTGACTATTGGTTTTATGATTTGTGTAATAGATACGGAATGTATCCATATCACAGCCAGCCAAACGAAATACTTCTTCAAAATCTTCTGCGGTTAGTAGGCTTTTATTCGAGTAAGAAAAGCTCACATATTTTGATTTTGATTCTTCGATCATTCGCACAAACAAAGGCATCACAGATTCTTTTTTGTTCTGCTCTAGTGGCTCGGTAAAGCCCTTAGTTTTAGTTGGTTTTGAAGCTCTACCAAAAATCTCAGGACGGCTGTTTTCAACAATCGTATTCCACAGGTGATAGAACGATGAGTAGCGCACCGAACAAGAAACTTTCTCGTTGTTCGTTCCATAGGGCGGATCGAAGTAAGTAATATCGGCACTGACTTTTCTAAGCGTTTCAAAAACATCACCCTGAAAATTCTTGTGATTGAATGTGTGGTTTGATTCAAACTCAGGAGTTTCTAATAGAATGTCTTTCTGTGATTTAGCAGACCAATCTTTCAAATATCCGTTTTGATGCCCCATGACATTTGAAATGCTATTAACAGCCAAAATTAGCGAAACCATCAGAATGTTCTTTTCGTCCTGATCAATTTTTCCTGCTTGTAACCACACCTCTAAGATATGCCTGTATATATCAATACGCTTTGCATTCTTAGTTAGCCAAACCTTACGATTTCCATCTGAATCAACAGGTGAATCTTCTAACTCTCTAGAGTAGGTTTTTGTGAACCAACCATCTGTTTGATTGAAGTAAAAATCTGGAATGTTATTCATTCTTTCAATTAGTTCTGCAATTCGTTCCTTGCTTGCTTTTGAACATAGAAATGCATCGTTGATAACTTTTGTAAACGCTTGTTTATCATTCGTTGTAACTTCAAATTGGTCTTTGAAGTAGTTAGCAACCTGACCTGAACCTGAAAATGCATCGAAGAAACTTTTACAGTTATTATCTTTTGCAACGTTAATGAGAAAGTCTTGCAGTGAAGAATCAAGAAACGTTAGTAATTCCTTTTTGTTACCCATATATTGAATAGTCTTGTGTTTGTTTTTTACTTTTTTTTCATTGATATTATTCATAATTAGCTCTCTTTTAGTTATGCAACTTCCAGTGTTGCTTGAAGTCTTCCGCTTCTTTTTTGCTAAATTTTGGGCGCAAAAATCCCCTGAACTTGTTTTGTTCAAATTGAAAAATTAGGGTTTAAATTTCGCTCGAAGTGAGCGTGATTTGTTTAAATAATTGGAAGTCGTAAAAGAGAGTCTTGAATTGTTCTATTCAAGATTTTAAAGAAAGATATAAAATTTAGGCGTGATAAATCGACAATAATATCTGAAGATAAGATCGTTGATTTCTTAGGTTTTGAATTGATTGTTTGTATTTTACGTGGCATAACTTTTCTCCAAATTAACAAGCCTTGGATGAAAGTTAGTTATAACTGAGGTATTTAGCTTAGAGTATAGCTACACGTAAATTCTAACTCACTTAAGTTAGATAGATCTATCCCAATGAAAAGTTATAGTTCAAGTTATCTTGATACGATTCAAGCACAACCATCCTATATACTTACTTATCATAATCTAATTCGAGAATTCACTTTGCGAAAGTAGCAAAGATGGATTAATCCAAAAATATTATAATAATATTGGCAATAATCTTAACTGTATAACTTTATTGAACTCTGTCTAAATGTATCCTCTTGTTGTTTAAACTAAAAATCATCGTTTTTTATGACAAGCGACTTAACGCTTGTCTGGCTGTTAAAATGCAGAAAAGTAAGATATGTGGTCTTAACTTTTGCTTTTAACTACTGTTCTTACGACCTTCCATGTCTGACAGTAATGAGCTTCCTACTCGGTCATTCCTCTGACCATATGCTTTATATTAGCACTGTCGGCTACTTTTCCTTGCCTGCACTAACGTATCCGTTAGCGTGCCATTACACTATCACATAACCACAACCCCAGTCAATAGTTATTTTTATTTAACTTTTTCTTAATAACCCAAAAACAACGCAATATCAGTTATTTATGGGAAATTAACCAGGACTATCAATGAAGATTTAAAGCTATGTTTTGCGTTTACCTACTAAAAAAAAGCTGAATCGCTTTTCTGAACTATTGCTCCATTTCTTTCAAATTCCCTAATTCGTGGTAATGAATCCTTATAAGCAAGGAGAAAATATCATGGAGCAAGAAACAAAAACGAAACTTTCAAAAAGAAAACAATACACAGCAAACATTATTACAAGAATGATAAAGGATGGTGCGAAAGAGAAGGTAGAAGAAACAGAACAAATAGAAGTTGGTCAATTCAAAAGATTAGTTAGGGGTATGCATATAAATCTTAATGGGAAACCTCACAGCTTCTCAAACCAATTACTATTAGATGTTTCTCAAACAGAAAATAGATACAACATCCCTATGGTAGCTCCTCACTATGCATTCAAAACATTCTTCACAAAGTTAATTGATGAAAACGCACTACCAGAATCATCAAAACACCTATCCATTGGTGAAATAATGAAGGAGTATAAACACGGTGGAAACATTGTTGAATCGTATGAGGTTTATAGAAAGAGACAAAAAGGGAAGAAAGCACCACTGAAATTATCAAAGGTGAAATATGAAGAACTGACTAAAGATCTATCTGAAGATGAAATGAAGAAAAAAGGTTATTACAGCTATAGAAACACGACAAATACTGCTGTAGGTTCAATTGAACCGTTCTTTGATCACTTACCTGAGAAATTCATAGAGAAGCATTTTTACTTGATGGAATACAAGAGACTTAGAGAAATAAAGATGGACCCTGCTCTACACAATCAAGAGCTGTTGGATCTAAGGCAAGAACTCATAGCATCAAATGGTGTAAAGGCTATAGAACTCGATGATAGAGACCTTTCAGCATACGCTCCAATTCCACATCAGATGATGTTCGCACCGTATGAACGCTATAAAAACCCTGAATCTTACCTTCAAATTTCAGCTCATGAGTGTTCTCATTCCACTGGTCATCACACTATTTTCAATAGATTCCCAATAGAAAATAAGGTTAATAAAAAAACGGGTAAACCAGTAATTGCTTTACTACCCACAACGGCTTTAGATTATGATCAAGAAGAAGTAACCGCTGAATCGAGCGCAGTAAGAATCTCAAGCAAATTAGGTATTTTTTCGACTTTTGGGGCAAGTGTCAGATACAACAATGGATACTCGACTGACCTTGTAGAACATCCTGAACGTTTAGTAAAAGGCTACGAAGACGGAATAGAAGCTTCAGATTTCGTTCTTACGAATTTATATAATTATAGAATTGAGAATGCTTTGAAAGAACTTGAAGATTATGGAATCAAGTTTGAGCAAGAGCTTGTTGCTGATGGTATGACTGTTGAAACAACGTTTCTATCTGTTAAAGACAAAGAGGGTTTTACGATTGTTACTGACCAAATTGATTATCATAAATTTGAGACTGATAAATCAGAGCTACTTGAACGAATCGCTGATAATGCATACTTTGGTGATGAACCTGATAATCGTGATGAAGCTGTTAAAAAGTCGCTTATGAAGCTGATAGAGGCGAAAGTATCCTTAGATACGTTAAAGGGTGAAAAGCTCACACAAAAACCGTTGCCTGAGTTAGAACTAGATGAACCAAAGCAAGACCAAAAGCTTGCTAGAAAATCTCGTTCATCGTTGACGATGTAGAATTGAAGCTTCCTAAAGGGAAGCTTTTTAGTGGGTTGAATTTAGTTCTTGTGCAATGAAATCAATCATACGTCTAAGCATTTTCTCGTCCATCAACCAATGCGGCAAATCTTCTTTTGTTTGGTCAGATAGCCAAATGTTCGACTTAAAGAAAAACCCTGTATCTTGAATTGAATAAATCAATGCTGGTTCTACACCTTCATCATTCAATGGGTAAAAAGAAACACTATCTTCATCAACACACAATTCAACAAGTCTTTTCTTTGCAAAGTTTATAGTAGTTTTTGAAATGTTCATAAATATCTCCTTTTAATATATACATATTATACTAAAACATACTTAGCCCATCAAACATTATGAACTTGTTTGTGATATATATTTATACATTTATACATTTATACACTTATATGTGATATATATTTATACATGATATACATCTTATATGCCTTGTATGTCTTATATATCTTACATGACCAACACAAACGCCAACGAAAACTTCAGACCGAAAATCACAACATCAAAATCCTAACAGGATAAAAATAAAATCTTGAAGATACAGCCAAAACCTAGACCTTTTTAAATTCAGAACTTTCATTATATCTAAATTGTGATAATAAATATTACATACATAAAGGAGATAACAACATGTTAAACGACAAGATAAAAAACAACATCATAAAAGTTATAGATAAAACTTACAGAACTAACAACTTAACTCAGAATCAACTTTCTTTTATAATAGGTATTAGTCAACCTAGAACTTCAATGCTGCTATCAAGAAAGACAAAACATTTCAAGATAGATGTATTACTCAAAATGCTTGAAAACATGGGCGGTTACATTTCAAAGAACAAATCATCAAGCATTACTCAAGAGATTCTGATTGATGAGACTATTCTTAAAGCTAAAATTGAACAAGCTAAACATGAACATCCCAGAACTAAACGAAAATCAGCATAAATATTTTAATGCTTTACTCTTTTAAAAGTAATTTTTAATGTTATATATCTTATATATGGCATATAAAAAGGATTGAGTATGAATAATGACAGATATTACAGACAGTTATTTTCTGATTTACCGCCTTTTCTTCAACCAGTTTATGAAGATTTGGCTAAGACAAATTTGACTAATGAAGAGCTTCATCAGGTTCTTAAATCGGTCTATCTTGCTGTTGATGAAGCAAGAGAACCGAAAGAATGCTTCGCATAAAAAAAGCCCCTAAAGGCTTTTTGTTGTTTCTGAATGTTTATCTTTTAATTGTTCCTTCTCTATTATAATAGTGTTGAGATTTTCTATTACTAAATTCAGTTCGTGTATACTTTTACCAACCCTTTTCCTTAGATCTTCTTCTTTTTCAATCAATCGTTCCATTTTAAAATTTTCATCTAGGATTAGATTATTTTTCTTTATCATTTCAATGTTACTTATATAATGTTCTTTCTTCTCATCAAATGACACATCAGATAGAAACACTGGGTCAATCAAGTCTTCTTCACCCAATCCATTATTGAAAACGATTAGAAAAGAAACAAAAGAAAAACTCATAAGCAGCAATCCATTCGTCAATATGTGTTGTCTTGAACAAGGAAGAATTAACACAAGAACGGGGGATATTATTAATGTTAACTGCAACCTTCCCATTAGCAAATGTTCGTATGAATCTGTGCTTACTAACAGAGCATTTGGATTAAAGAAAATCGAAAAACAATGTTCAATTGAAAGTGATAAAACAATTACAGCAATAAAACCAATCCCAAGAATTTTCATATCTAGCTTCATTTTATTTCCCTCCTTTGCAGTAGCGTTTTGCCACTTCATCACTGCGCTTCATTTCATTTATAAGCTCAGTTTGCTGTGCAATGACTTTACCCAAATCAATCTTTGAAAGAGAATCAGAATTATCATAATCATTCATCATCGTCTGAAGTGCTTGATACTGAGTTCCTATGCAATCTCTCGCTTCGTGATCAGTCGTGAAGTAGTCAATTGCGAATGCTGTATCTATCAATGCAATCACTCCTAATGCAGCGATCACAATCTTGTTTTTATAAATTTTGTTTAACTTATCCATTAGTCTTAGTCCTTTTTAATTTTTGTTTGTAGATGTTGAGTTTTGAAATTCGCTGGTAAGCATAATTTGCAAAGCTTTTGTTGATGAACACGTTGTATCCATTCCCTTTTTTGTATTGTGAATAGTAGATTTTAAAGCCTGCTTCGCTTCTTGAAGCAGAATGAAGAACGTGCTTTAACTTCGATTCTGAAATCCTTATCGCACCTTTTTCACAATGAAGCTCTTCAACATCTTCCATTCCTTTTTTCTTTAAGAATGTCTCAACAAGTTCATTGAGATATTCAGTCATATTCTTTACTGCCATGTTTCCTCCCTCGGTTATTTATAAGAAAACACACAAAAAATATTTTGCAAAAATCCTAGGATTTTTAAATTATTTTTCAATGTGATTTAGTGGGTAAAAACATTAATAGATGGGTAAAAATTGAACATCAAAAATTATTTAAAATATTTTAAAAATCAAGAAATATTAAACATTTTTTTGACAGAACAAGATGAAATGGTATTCCTATAAATGTAGGAAACTACATAACAAACAAGGAATATTAAAATGGATACACTAACAAAAATAAAACAATGGATTTCAAATACGGAGCTTGCAAAAACATATAGATTTAGAGGGATGTGGAAAAGTCCAATCTTTTTTATAATGGCATTATTTATAAGCCAGATTTACTCACCATTAGAACAAGCCGAAACATGTATGTATTTAGCATTACTTACTACTTACATGTATTTAGTTTTTATTCGTTCATTTAATGATAATGACAACATATTAAATTCAACACTTGGGTATATAAAGGATAACCTTCACGTTGTTCTTACAATGGTTGTAGTAACTTTCTTTGAGTTGCTATACATCTGGTCATACTCACCAAAAATGATGATTCCAGAAAGTTTGATGGAAGCTGTTCTTATCGCTTTACCTGCATTTAAATTCTGCGTGTTTATCTATGTTGTAACGTTGAACAGAATGAGAAATGAAGCGATTGAAAAGGAGGCTGATAATGTTTAAGAATCAAATTAGCCCTATAACTTTCGGTCTTGCTATCTCAATTTTCACGCTCGCAATCGGCAATGCTCACCTTGGTTTCAAAAGTGCATTTGTTTTTGAAAAAACGGAAGAGAGTATTCTTAATGAGATTGTATCAATTGACATTCAAAAACAACTTCGCAGTGATTTTACAGAACAAGAAATTGGAAACGTTGATCCATACTGCTTGAAGTTTACAAGGTCTGAAAATTACAAGTTTAGCTCACGAGGCTTTGAAAACTTCTTTCCTAAAATTGAATCAGACTATTGTTCTGATAATGAGGCTTACTACCATAATATGCCTAGAGAAATACTATACCAATCACTTAAAAAGAGAGTGGCGTTCTTAGAAGAAGTCGATAAAGAAATTTTTGTCTATGAATTTTCTTTTGGTGGTGATGATTCGAGAGTGATAGATCGAATAAATCTTATAATCGACACCTATAAATCCCATATAAAACATCATGAATCAACTAGAACCACAATGAACAAAGGAGAATGATATGGGATTCATTACAGATTTAGAAGCAGAAAGATACAACGAGAATGAAGAAGAATATGATGAAAATGAGTGTGAATGTGGTGGTGTTTTAGAACACGAATATGAACGTTCAGAGATCAGCGATTTGTGTAGTCAAGATGATGATATTGTAATGACTTGTAGTGAATGCGGCACTTCTTACCATTGTTTGCAGTTTGAAATTTAGAACCAAAAAAACATCTCAACTATGAGATGTTTTTTACAAGGTTACACTTAACAAAGAAATATAACATCTGCTTATAATGTTATATTTATATTGAACATCATTTTTGAGCTTTGTAAATAGCAAAATCTAAAAATATTATAATACAATCAGAAAATATGATTCTTTTCCTGCTATAGTCGATATAAATTTTAAACACATTCGATATGATACGGACTCATCATATGAAAAAACCAACCTCTTCCATCTTTACTCTACTGCTACTTGTCCCTTTATCGTCTTTAGCTGCAAACCAGACTATTGATTCGTTCAGTAAAGCTAAGAATACCCTTGAACGGGAGGTGTATGCCGATCATAGAGTTACTTTATACTGCGGTGCTGAATTTGATAGTAAAAAACTGGTTACGCCTCCTGATGGATTTCACACAGATAAATACGTTAAACGGTCTAAAAAAATAGAATGGGAACACGTTGTTCCTGCTGAAAATTTCGGTAGAACATTCGTTGAATGGCGTGAAGGTGATAAGCAATGCGTAAACAGTAAAGGAAAGAGTTTTAAAGGTCGTAAATGCGCTGAGAAGGTGAATAAAGAATATCGTTATATGCAAGCTGATATGTTTAACTTATACCCTGCTATTGGCGCTGTGAACGCTTTAAGAAGCAACTACAACTTTACTATGCTACCTGATGAACAAAGTGATTTTGGTTCTTGTGAAATGAAGATCGAAAACCGCAAAGCAGAACCACCTGAAAGCGCAAGAGGTCGTATCGCTCGAACCTACTTATATATGGATTCAACTTACTATAGATACAGCATGAGCAAATCGCAACGACAACTCATGAATGCGTGGGACAAGATGTATCCTGTCGATAAATGGGAATGTGAAAGAGCTAGAAGAATCACTGCACTTCAAGGTAATACGAACAGTGTTGTTCAAGGCAGGTGTGATAACATTGGTCAATAAATCATAGGGTTGATACTTCATAAATGAAAATAGATATTAGCGATGATAAAATTTCGGACTTTAGAGACTTGGTTAACTCTAACTCACATTTCATCTGCCAAGAATACCAGAACCGAAACGGTAAAAATCTATGGAACTTAATCTGTTCATGTATGGATTGGCTTACTGTTTCTGTAAGGCACTTAGAAAACCTACCAGACAAAGACGACAACATTGATGTTCGTGTCATGCGTATGTTTTCGCTGATCTCTTCAATCGACCTTGTTTCTGAATCAATTACTCAACTCCATCGAGTATTCATTAATCCTAAAACACTTCCTTTCTCTGGTGATAGAGAATGTTTTTCAGATCGGCTCTTTGATGAAGAAGATGATAATACCTATTTCAAATCTATCAGGGCTTGCTTTGGTGCTCATCCTGTAAACTTGAATAACTCTGGCAGTAGACGGTTTGCAAGTTGGCCTTTTGATAGTCATATGAACAGTGGTGAATTAACTGTCCATCTATACAGTAACAAAGTTGGTGAAGCTGATTTACCAATGCACCTTAACGCCTCTGAATTGAGCGCATTCTTAATCAAACGATATAACTACCTTGACGTTATATCATCTAAAATTAATCAGCTTTTTGAAGAATTTAAGATAGGGTTATCTAAAAAACCTATTGCCACTCAATCAGACCCACTTGAAATGCTCTACATCTTGAGAAATGAATCAAAAGCAAGGCTAGATAATGATTATTATAACGGTGTGATTGGTGACTTAATTATCATCTTTGAAGCAAGCATTGATGATCCAGAATTGAAAGTTATCGAGTCATCTTACAAAAATTCACTTCTCCCGTTGATTGAAGAAATCAAAAAAAATCTTCAACAAGCTAACATTGAAGATCTTGATAATGGACACCTCATTTCTCCTGAATCAGCATTAAGGAAAGAGCTAAGTTATGAACTAGGAAAGTTCTACTCTTGGGTTCATGGAGAGAAGTATGATCCACTCTTAGATTACTATTTGAAGAGGTTTAACACAGCAACCAATGACAGGTTTAACTTTTCAACGGAAGATTCCGATAATGAGCTTTTTCTAAAACTAAAACTGATGTTATCGACTGCTCTTACAGAAGCAGTTCCACTTGATTAAGAGTAACAGATTTAACTTTTTTTCTAAGGTCATACACCGCTTGAACTTTATCTTTTTTCGTTGCTTTTTCGTCATTAAATTTCAAATGACAATCTTTAATGCTGCTGTTTAAGTCGCTCATATTTGATGTGAACTGAGTGATTAAATCTAGCTTTTCAGGTTCGTGAGAGTAACTATAAATGTTGATGTTTTTCAGCTTGTCGAAAACCAAATCGTGATTGAAATAGAACGTTTTTGGTTTTGATAGGGTCTTAATCATCTTTTCTATTTGCTTCGTTTTAGCATCAAGAAACTCAGAGTTTCCATTCCCATTCTTAACTGTTTCTATCGCTCCTATAGAATCTAAAAGTGCTTGAATGATCGGACTCACATCAATCTGTTCTTGGTTTAATGGGTGTGAATTTACTTGTTCGTCAACAGACGTTAAATCACCAATTACCACTTTTTGTTGAGTTCGTTTACCTTGTTTTTCTTTGGCAGATTTAAGCCTGAGATGTATTGATTTCTTCAGTTCATTATCGTGTGGTAATGGTATGATTTTAGGCGCACCAACCTCAAAATCAAACTTAACTAATATCTTAGTTAGTAGCTTTAAACACACATCACCAAACTGATGATGTGTTGCTCCCATCTCATTCAAAAGCTTCGTTAAATGAGTAATTTTACTATAACTATCAAGATCAATATCATCACCTTTTGAAGCTTTATAATTGCTCTTGAAAAAACTATCGAATTGTTCAATCTGCACAGCATTAGGTTTGAATTTAGGCTCTTGATTTGCGTAATCACCGACTTCCGTAGAAGTCAGAATGATAGGCTTATCGTGAAGAACATCTTTGAAAAAAGTAGTTCGTTTTTTGTAACCTAACTCTTTCACCAAGTCGTTATATAACGTTTCTTCGTGCGGATTTGATGAGTAGTTAAATGGCTTGTGTTTTGATTTAGCCATAGGTTACACCTGTTCTTTATCAACAGATTTTGTTGAAAAAGCCTTTATGTAATCTAACAGTTTTTGCTTGTCTGCTTCACTCATACGCTTTGAAAATATCTCTATAATAAGTAAGCAATCCAGTAAGCTTCTAATCTTGAACTTGAGCGTTTGAAGTAGCTTGTCAATTTCTACAGATTCGTTTTTTTCTGCTTCCTTGCTGCTGTTTCCAATCAGTTCTTCATCTGCTTTTACTAGCTCTTCGCACTTAGAAAAGAAGTGATTATACAAGCTAGATGATGTTGAAATTCCCTGGGTCCCTTTAACATCAGAAAGAGCTTTGTTGAACTCGTTGAAGTCGTTCTTTATCAACGAATCAATCATGGTAGTTAGACGTTGTTTCTTATCTTCTGGTTGAGAATCAATCATCCCTGTAAGCATTGAAAGCTGTTCTTTCATCTCGTCATATCTTGTTCTTTTGAATGTCTGAACTGGTTTGATGCTTTTTGCTTTAAACACTTTCTCTAGAGTTTTTACTGCGCTAAATTTCTTCATATTTTTATCTCCTATTTTTTCAATATGATTTGTTTTAATTCCCTAATATCTAAATAATCACAATTCAGAAAAAGATCAAATAATGCATATAGAAAAAGATAGAAAAAGAACCAAACACCGACCGAAGGGAGTAAATAATAGTAAACATATAGGGAAAATAACGAAGTAATTTTGAAGGATGTTTGTTATTACTTTAATTCACTTGGAACGAAAATAAAATATAGAGGGGCGAAGCTACTCTCTGTATTTTATAGAGTAGAAAAGTGTTGTCTTGCATTTATTTCCTAAAAATCTTTTATATGCAATCCTCGGAGTTATTCAGATTTCGAGAAATCTGAGGTTTATAACTCTATCTTTTTATTTTGTGTTTTTCCTGATCTTAATGGTTATAGAAAAAAGCATCATTTAGCACAAAAATATTTCAGAGTATGAAATCTATCTTTTGCGTTATTTAAAGTAAAATATTTAATTCACGTTTTGCGTTTCTTGTAAATATCCCTGCCTATGTTTTATTTAGTATATTAACAAGGAGATATTATTTTGAAACATTTAATAATTATATTTATGTCGCTAATTACATTAGCAACAAACGCTAACGCTGATTCTGGGGAGATACAAGATTGTATACCTGCTTCTCAATTTACCCTGAAGATACAGAACGGTTTCTTTAAAAGTGATTTAGATAATTACGATTCATTCATGCCATGTTCTGAAGTTATAGATGCAACAAAGTATATTGCAACTATTGAAGCTTTTGCAGACAAAGACAATGTTAGGTTCATTGATGGCTTCATAAAAAATCGAACGCATAGGTATCAGGAAATTGAAGATGCGATGCCAGAAGAGAATCACAATCAAACTTTCATACAGTGGTGTGCTGTAATCTTTGGTGCAATCGTTGCAACCTTTTTCACTATCCCTGCTATCACTTCGATTAAGCAAAAAGAAACATCTAAAGGTGGAATCTATGCTGTCTTTGGTGGTTTGCTAACTGTCTTGATTTTTAAGTTTGCAGATATACTCGTATTCATTTTTGCTTGGCTAAATGGATGGATGAGTTTTGTTAGTTTAGAGAATGCAGCCTTTGGTGATTTTGAAGCTGTCCGTGATGCCAACTTTGAAGATATTGCTCCTGCATTGAATCAAAACAACGCTCTTCTGTATGCGTCAGTTCAAATGACTTCAGTTAGAAATGAAGTTACTAAACAGCACTTAAGAAAAAAATGGTTTGGAACTCGTATGACTCTTGATGCAACAATTATGGGTGATGAGTCAAATACAAAACATCCGACTTTTGAAGAGTATAACGATTACAGAAAACATTGTGAGAAGTTAGATAGAGCTGAGACAAATTCAGAGGTAAAGATTCATGTAATGAATTTAAGTTTTTCTTATATTCCTGTTACCGCTGAAATGTATAGCGGTGGCAATACATCCGAATGGAATTGCTCTAAACATTATGGTTGGGAAGAAACTATAGCAAACAATCATTCTAAAACTTCCACAGCAATCACAAGGTTTCTTGAAGGTTTAATCGAACCTGACATGGCAACTGATTTAAATGTAACTCAAGAGATGAAAGCTGCATTCGACAAACAAGCTGGTGAAGCAAATTTACTATTAGAAAAAGTTTCAGAAAAAGCTTCTGAAAATGTTCAGTTGGTTGAATCAGAGTTGCAACTTGCACTTACAGCAATCAAGGATGCTGATGCTGATGAGAATAATAGTGATCCACAAAAAACTTCTAGTTACGAAACGCTTGAAGCAAGTCATACAATGCGTATGGGTGATATTTTTAATTTCTCAATTGATGATATGTCTTCAATCGACCAAATCACTTTATCAGCGGTTGCGGCTCAACAATTCAAAAACGCAACTTTGGCAGGATACAAACCTAACAACGGTTCTGAGATTGATTACATTGATGATAAATACGAGATCGGATACTACTATTTGTTTGAATTTGTAAATGAGACATCACGTATGGCTCTAGAAAAAGAATGTATTAGAACTGATGGTCAAAATGGATCTGGGAATCGTTATAAAGATAGAGATGATTATGCAACGCTTTACAACTCTTACAAAGATGAACCATTGCACACACTAGGAACTTTCGGAGGAGTATCAGAACCTCATTGCTATAAATTCGTTGGTGATAAATTAGTTGCTGGTGCAAATCCTGCTGACCTCAAATCTTTAGAAAAAGAAATTGAACAAAGAAACAGAGCTGTGATGTTGTGGTTAACTGCAATGGACAACGCAAGCACTAAATTGATTCTTGATAAGCCTGAGTTAAATGATGATTTACTTGTCGATTTCTTAAATACATTAGATACATCATTTCAATCTTCTGTTGATACACATTTGGTTTTTACAGACTTGAAGCAAAAGCTGATGCAGTCGTTCAATACGGTTTCTGATAGTTTTTACGCTGAATTTACTTCTAACGATCTTGGTGAACTTTATAAAGACACAAATCAACCGCAAGTGTATTTCAACTTTGAAAAATTTTACACATATTCGCAGCTTCATGATGATGAAGGAAATCTAGATCTTGGAACTATTATAACTTCAAGAGGATTAAAACATTTTGACTTAAGTGAATATTTCAAAGATACAGCTTATGCATTAGATGAGTTAGAACTTGAACGTAAGTTAGAAGCAAAAGGTAACATGTCTGAAATGCTTAAACCTATATGCCCTGTATATGATCAAACAGGAACGAAGTGCGTTGCAAATGCGATTCAGATAGTTTCAGCACTTAAAGAGCAGTTTTTACAAGCAACTCTTTACCTTACAGCATTTAAGGTTGGAGCAACGGCAGGAGCAGAACTATGTGATTTAACTTCTGTTGATGTTGGTAGTGGTATGAAAATGAGTCGAGCAGGTGTTTTTGGTCAGGCACTATGTGCAATCATGTATGGTGCAGATGCAATTGATAATACAATCGTAACTCCCTCTCTAGTTCTTACTGGTGTAATCACGGCAGGTTTAAAAGTAAGTTTGTTACTTCCGTCAATCGGTGATTTATTTACAACTTTCATCTTTCCATTACTTGGGCTAGTTTTCTTTGCTGTTTTCATTCCATTAGTAATTTTCTTGATGGTTAAAAACACTATCGTATTTCTTTCAAACTATGATGAAGAAGATGCGTTAGATAAACTGATGAACTTCGACCCTGCTGTGAAGTTAGTAAAATCATTTAGTATAAACATAGTTCTTATGTTGTTGTTAACAGCTCTGTTTTTTCACTTTCTTACATCGTCATACGGTGGCGTGATTTATGATTTATTCATAAAATACTTTGATGTTGAAACTAACATATTTGTTCAAATTGCAATCATAATAGCATTAGCGATAGCAATGATTTATTTCTGTCTTAAATTTATACTATCTGTTTTATCTGATACTAAAGACTACGTTCATAAAATCTTTGAAACTGATGCACCAACAAGTAGAGAATCTTCTGATGCTATGACTGCGGCTGTAGGTGGTTACTTGGCACATGACTTGAAAGACCATATCGGAAAAATTGCGAATGCACCGTCAAAATCTATGAAAAATATGGGGCAGAAGAATTTAGAGAAGAAAAAATCAGCAATGAAAAGTAGCGTTGATCAACATAAATCTGTAAATACTAAAGTTAGCAATGAATCAGATACTCCTATTAAAGCCAAAGAGAAATCTACTAAAGAATCTAAAGAATCTAAAGAATCTATGGATGATATGAAATCTCCTGAGTTGAAACAAGAAATATCTTTTCGAGTTAGGTCTGACAAAGACAAGAAAGACATAGATGATTTATTAAATGATATAAATAAAAACAATCCGAAAAATGGTAAAAATGATTAAAACTTTTACATAGTGATTGAAATTAAAAAGACTGTATTTACGGTCTTTTTTTTACCTTAAATTATATCTAAATTGAAATATTATGAACGTGTGGTAATTCTGAATATAACAAAGGAATACTACATGAACAGAATTATTATAATACTTACATTAATCTTTAGCATATCAACATCATATGGATATGAAGAAGCAGCTAGAATCGGAAGCTGTAACTATTCTTCTGATACAAACATTCAATCAATCGTTGAAGATGCACAAGAATGTATAGAAACTGAACTAGATAAAAAGACTGAACAAAATGATTTGAATTTGCAAGTTCTTGATGAACTTCCTAATGATCTAAAAGAAGCCAACGATTTTTTAATGTATTTCAACGTTACAATTCTTGCTTTCGTTCTAGGTTTCAAACTTTATGAATCTCTAAACCCCAAAATTAGAGAAAAGAAGCAAAAGAAACTTATTGATACGATTGTGAGAGTTGTTTTAGCTTTGCTATTTTTTACGACTATAGTAAATACTGATGTGAGTGAGGATGTTTTAGGTAATGGTTATAAAGTCATTCAGAAAAATATATTACTGCCTTCGGAAGTTCACAATAAGCTTAAAGAACAATCTACAGTAGAAAAACAACGTGCAATTGATGCGAACAAATCTGTAATCGCAAGCAAAATCTTAGGTGTAGCAAGAGGAATGGTTAACACAGAAATGTGTGCAATTTCCTATAAGACTGAAGCTATGAGTTCTTTTGGTCAGAACGACATAATAGTTGATATTCCTATTATTGATAGACCAAACGATTATGTTCCAGAACGAATTGAAACCTCAGTTCCTCTGCTCGATTGTATATCTGAATTTGAAGAGATGAACAAGCATAAAACAATTTCTGATTTAGATAATCGAATGTTAAGTTCTGCTTCTGTAGCTCATTGCTCTAATCTTTTCGATGGTAATTTGATTGATTGCAGCTCTCAATATTTTCATGGTGATAGTGCGTTAGTTCCTACTTTGCTAAATGAATATGCAACCAAAATATCAGATTTAACTAATACATTTCATGAAGTTAAATGTAAAGAACTAGAAGCTAAAGGCTTCGATCAAGCTGAGTATAAAACTTTTTGTCGTGATTATGATGATTTTGGAATTTTATATATTGATACAGATTCAGCTCCTACGTTAGAAGAATTTGATTCTTTGTTCTCTGAAATTGTTGAACAATTTATTCTAGATTATTCAGCAATACTTGAATCTGAGATAATGATTGAGAATCAAACACAAGCTGATTCTGAGTTGTATCTAACCTCTTTGTTTGACCAAGCTATTCTAACAATGACCGTTGATAGTAAAGATGAAGGTTACACTTCTGCTATCAACAATCGCTTATCAAAAATCACTTCTAGCGCACCTCACAAGGTTAATTTCGATAGTGGTTCTCATATTGGTGATGATGTTACTCATTACAATCATATAGAATCAGTCGATGATTACTTCACATACTTAAATTATCAAATACAACCCTTCTTTGATGATGCAAATAGCTTTGCGTCTCAAATGTTAAGAGACTATGAATGGGTTTCTAATCCAGAAATTCTGAATGGCTATTATAGAGGTGATGATTATGTTGTTCATTCTAATGTCATTACTTCATTACAGAACCATAAAACAACAACTTTTGTTGCTGGAACAATTTTAAAAGTTTCTGCAAGTTATATGAAACAAAAACTACTAAAAGAAGGAAAACCGATTGATAAAGTTTCAATGATTGAAACGCTTGGCGTTCTTCTTATTTTCATAACATTCATGGAATATATTATCTTAATTGCGTTATTTTCAATAATTTTTGCAATGTGGTTTCCAATGTTAGCAAGCAAGGTAATTAGAGTATTTATCAAGTTCTTTGCTGTATTCTATGCGAAATTTGAAACTGTTTCTCTAGCTGATGAAGTGAATGAACTTTACTTTAATGCAAGCACAATCTCAGCATCAATAATCTTACCGATCATGGGAACTTCAATCTTTGCAGCTTTAATGCAAGAAATATTAGATAATATTTGGATACTTAATAGTTACGACAACATATTCACAGCAGTAACATACTTATGGATTCGTGTGATATTACAATTTGTGTATGCAATTGTATTTATAACTTTAATATATATAACTTTTAATCATATAAACTCTAAACAAAAATCTGAATACAAAAACTTGGGTGAAGATCCAAAATCAATGATGAGGAAATCAAGGAGATTCTTAGGGGTGTAATTTGCATTTTAACTTAGGCCAGATATGATAAAAATATACACATAGGAGAATAATAATATGAAAGTAAAAGTTATAACAATCGCTTTGATTAGTGCCTTGGTTGGCACTGTTCAAGCCAAAGACATAGATTTTAGTTTATACGCAGAAAAATGTGTTGAGGATTATAAAGCAAACCTTGCTCTTACAGGTTCAAGCGACATAAACGGTAAGTATCTTAAACAAGTAAATTCAGAAACACTTAAGTATAAATCTATTTACTTTAAACCAGATCTAAATTTTGGAGTATATTTCAATAAGGGGTTTGGAAAAGAAATGTTAGTTTCTACTTATGATTTAGAGAATGTTGATGGTGTTTATCGTTTCTACAGTGAAAACGATAACCCATCTGGTCGTTCTGGCAAGATGTATCAACTTAAAGATCTAGGTAATGATGAATTTAGTTTTAGTATCTTTAAAAGATCAGGCGGAACTAAGATCGATGGTAAAAGAGTATCTATCTTTGAAAATCCTGTGAAGCTCAACAAATCGAAGAAAGAGCCAATTTTTGAAGCTGTTTTCAAGATTGATGAAGAAAAGGGTAAAGAATTATATAAGATTCACACACAGTTCCCAGTGTCTTGTTTAAAGTAGCTTTAAGGAGAAAAATACAGAAAATCAACGTATTATAAGCGTTGTTTTTTTTGGTTAGATAGAAAGGAGTAAGAATAAAATTTAGGCGCAAAAAATTGAACCAGATAACAAAGCTGGTTTTTAAATACCATCAGTTTTTTAATTTATGATGGTAATAAAAATGAAAATACTTTTTTCAATGTTGCATAAGCAAGAGATAGAATCCCTGCTGCTGCAAAAAACATTGCAACGCCAATCGCTAATTCTGTGCCTACTGCTGCACTAATCAAACCAATTACAGCTATAATGATTAATGGTAATTTTGTTTTTCTTTTCATAATTTTTCTCCTAAATTTAATTTATGTTCTGTTTAAAATATTTGAATTTCACAAATCTTGGATTTAAATATTTTACACATAAAACATAAATACCTTTACTGTGTGAACCTCTTAAATATAAAACAAATGCCAAGGTAATAATAATTCATTTATATGTAAATGTCAATTAATATATTATAATGATTATATATCTTATATACCTTATGTGTCTTATACATCCTATATATCTTATATATCTTATATATCTTATATATCTTATATATCTTATATATCTTATATATCTTATATATCTTATATATCTTATATATCTTATATACCTCATATATCACTAAAATTAAAACAATGCAATATCTGTAAAATTTACACTTTTTATTTTCACTTAACTTACAATGAAAAATAATTTACAATCTTAGCGATCTACCGAATTTAAGATCTTGCAAACCTTGATAATTTCCTTGTTCAATGTCTTTCATTGAATCTTTAAGCATTTTCATACCTTCTTTTTTACTCATTTTTTTACTGCTTATTGTTATAGTGATTTTTTTACCTAAGTCTTTTGCTTTAGTAAACAAATTTACAATAGCTTTTTTGATGCTTGAGAATGAGTAATGAGAGTATTTTATCCATTGGCCATTGAAATAATCGGCACTTACGAGCTTTTCATATTGCAACATTCCAGCCTTTTGAAGATTATCAAATGCACTGATAAGCACCTGATTTACATTCTTTTTAATCGCTAATGCTTCAATAAGATACTCTTGTTTAAAGAATTTATCTCTTGTTATGTTCGAGATTGATTGCGTAAGTAAAAACAATACACCTGCTGTTTTATTAGACTTAACTTTACGAAAATCATCATTCTGAACAATCGTTAATGCTTTTCCTTCAGCGTTGATATATTCGATAAATTCTTCTGAAAATTTGAACGTTAGAGTATTATCTTTGTCGCTATACTCTAGTGTTGAGAAGATAGAGAATGAGTGTGTTCTTAGTGTTTTTTTCTTACTGAAATTATACTTAGTGATTGTAATTTCTTTGTCCGCTGAAAGTTTCTCACAGAACTTCTTAGCGAATCCCTTTACTTCAGCGATAGTAACGTTAGATTTTATGCTACAAGCTCTTAGAATCGGTGATTTTGAGCCACATTCAAGCGTTATAGCTTTATCATCAGCATGGCGTATTGCTGCGTGTTGATGTGTTTTAAGACATTCACTAAAAATCAACGCATCAGATTTTAGATCAATCTTTAAACCATTAAGATCAACAATTTCGCTTCTAAAAACGTTGGATAGAGGTTTACCCATTGTTTCTTTGGTATGACCGATAAAACCGCTTGAAAGTAATGATGTAACTTGAATTAATGTTTCTTTTGAGAAACCTTTTGTGTATGAGTTGAATTGTGTAAGCATATTTTTTTCCTTTGTTTTTAGTGTTTTTATAAACTTTAAAAGAAAAATAATTACTTACTGTATTGACAAGAATCGTTTTAGATGTTTTAAATAATAGTATCTTTTTTTGTTATTAAGATACTTCTTAAAAGTCAATCGTCCAAATTGGCTTTTTCTTTTTCTGTTATGTAAATGTTTTACATCAGAAATAATATAAATCAAGTCATGATACATAAATAAATTGTTTCATGGCTTTTTTTACATCTTATTTTAAAGGCCGCTTCGCAAAGAAAATCAGAGATTTTCGGTTCTGATAAAGGATCTATACCTTCTTCACACTTCGCAATTGAACATAAGTATAAAGTTCTAAACAACCAGAAAAAGCAACTTGTTGCGTATCGGGCAACGCCCAAAATCTTTTTAATAAAATCTTACATCTTGAAATTTATTTTTCGTAATATTTGAGAATATTACCTCATCTAAATTTAAAGTATCTCTTAATGTATCTAACTATAAAGAAGGAAATTGAACAACTAGGAAAAAGATCATAAATCTGTTAAATAATCAGGAATAGTCTGTTAAATAATCAAGAAAAACCTTGTTTTAGATTCGCCCTTAAAGAACATTTAACGCCTAGATTAAGATGTTTTTCGGTGTATTTTTTAAAACAAAATCGAATATTGCTAGTTTATCATTCGTTTAGTATTATTTCTTTTGTGCAAAAAAGGAGTTTTGCGCTGCTCGAAAGAGCTTGCGCCCCAACAACAAAGGGGCAATTAAAATGAAAAAAAGTGATGAACCAACGCTAACTCACATGATTCTACTTCAGCAGTTTAACTACAGGGCTTTAATCCCAGTTGAAGAACTTGCTGAACCATACTTGAATCTTGCACGTAGAACCGCTTTGAACAGGGCTAAAACGCATTCTTTGCCTTTTCCTTGCTTCAGGGTTGGTGATACACAAAAGTCTCCGTATGTCGTAGCATTGAGCGATTTAGTCGAATTTATCGACAGAAGAATTGAAGAGGAGAGAAGCTTATGGAAAAGCTTTCAAATTGGATGATAATTCTGGGAAGGAAAGTTGTTCCTGCTTCGGCAGGTTCAGCTTTTTTTTGCTTGAAAAACGGGTTGACCCCAGATGACCCCAAAGAATCTATTGAACCGATATTGGTTAAAATTTGTAGAAGCGATGGTAAAATATATCACAATATGCAAGAATAAATAAAAACGTGCAAAAACAACAACTTAAAATAAAATTATTTTAAAAAAAATGCTTTTTGACCCCCATGTTAACCCCCAACCACAAACTCAACCACCTAAACCATTGAAATAAATATAATTTTACCACTCAATCGCACCAATCAAGCATGGGGGCAACAGAAAAGCGATGTGCGGGGTATAAGTAAACTTGGGTCATGGGCTCAACATATTAAAAAATAATTAAAACAACGACACTAAGTTATTCCCTAGCATCTAAAAGTAGGCGGTCAGGTTTGGAGCCCCCGACTGACAACAATCGGACGATTATACCCCCCTCTGAACTAACTTGGTAATGTTTGACTCTGTTACGCATCGTTTCACTGATCATAAACATCTCTCAAACAAACTTTTTCTCACCCTATAGCCAACTTAATTCGCTTGATTTTTCACTAAAAATAGCTAGTTTTCATCTATAATGGTGAGAAGACTCGTAAAGTTTTGAGTTAAAGTTGCAGCGCTTCTGATCTCATGCGATTCTTATTAAAACTACTCAAATATTGATTCGTGGCTTAGCGATGCTCTTTATCAGCAAACTAAGACCACCAGTAACAGGAGCGCATTAGCCCTTATGGACGTAAATTTTGTAAATCCTTTTCTCAGTTCTCTTCTTAATGTCCTAGAAACGATGGCTCAGTTGGAGCTAAAACCCGGAAAACCGGGGTTGAAGAAGGATGAGATTGCACGTGGTGATGTCTCGGGACTCATCGGCATGGTTGGCCAACAAACCAAAGGTTCGTTATCGATTAGTTTCGAGAAAGATCTTGCGATTGAGATCATGCGCCGCATGTTAGGCGAAGCTCCGGATTCTATCAACGAAGAAGTGACCGATATGGTTGGCGAAATTACCAATATGGTCACCGGTGGCGCGAAACGCTTGTTAGCCGATAAAGGTTACGATTTTAATATGGCGACCCCTGTCGTTGTATCCGGTCCCTCCCATACCATTACCCATAAAACTGAAGGCCCTAAAGTACTCATCCCATTCACTTCTGTTTATGGCTCAGCCACCATCGAGATATGCTTTGAAAACACTTAGTAAACCAGCCTAAGCGAATAAAAAAAGCCCACTAAAGAGTGGGCTTTTTGTTCTCGAATAAATTTTAGATTTACAAACCTTCGGCGTTCGCTGACAAATACTTAGCAACACCCTCTGGGCTCGCATCCATTGCCTCTTTACCCTGTTCCCATTGTGCAGGACAAACTTCACCATGCTCTTCATGGAAGTTTAGTGCATCAACCATACGTAGCATTTCATCGATATTACGGCCAAGCGGTAAATCATTCACTACTTGGTGACGAACTACACCCGCGGTATCAATTAAGAAAGAACCACGGAAAGCGACACCCGCTTCAGGATGTTCCACGTCATAGGCTTTACAGATCTCGTGTTTCACATCGGCAATCAATGGATATTGAACCGCACCAATACCACCATCTTCAATTGCAGTGTTACGCCAAGCGTTATGAGAAAATTGAGAATCGATAGAAACACCGATCACCTCAACACCTTTTGCTTGGAAGTCTTTAAAACGATGATCGAAAGCAATAAGTTCAGAAGGACAAACAAAAGTAAAATCTAGTGGGTAGAAGAATACAACTGCAGCTTTGCCTTTGATATGCTCACTTAAAGTAAAGCTATCAACGATCTCACCATTACCTAACACGGCAGCAGCAGTAAAATCTGGAGCAGGACGACCAACTAAAACACTCATTTCATTATTCCTTGTTAAATACGTTACTAATATTCGCTACAAATAATGCACTAATTTACTAAAATAAACGAATTTATCTAATAAATTAATTCGATTGGACTATTTTTTTAAATAAGAGCTCAATAGAGCAGCATTCAACTAATAGTCTAAAAAACATGACTTGTAAATACTATCTAACATAACTGAGTTGAACTCGAGAGCTCAGTTTGGTCACTAATTCATATGCACTGGAACCCACGGCTGCCGCAACAGTTTCTACCGGTAGTTCCGCTCCCCATAACACCACTTTATCACCGACTTGATCGCAGGCTTCAGGCCCCAAATCAACACATAACATGTCCATCGATACCCGACCAACCACAGGAACCACACGACCATTTACCCACACAGGCGTGCCATTTGGCGCACAACGTGGATAACCATCCCCATAGCCCATAGCCACAACCCCCAACTGAGTGTTCTGCTCGGCATACCAATTCGCACCATAACCAACACTTTCACCTTTCGGCTGTTCACGTACAGCGATCAATTGAGATTGCAAGGTCATTACAGCTTGTAAGTTAAAATCAGCCCCCTGGGTATCAACTTGTGGTGAAATACCATACAGCGCAATGCCAGGACGGTTCCAGTCAGCATGGGTTTGTGGCCATAACAAAATTCCCGCCGAATGAGCGATAGAACGTTCACAATCTAGTCCTGAAGACAATTCGCTAAAACTATGAATTTGTCTGCGGGTTAAAGGATGCTCTAAGTCATCAGCACAGGCTAAGTGACTGATTAATTTATAATCGGACAAAATATTCGGGCAGGCTAGGATCCGCGGCAACAGTTGCTTAAACTGTTGAGGCAAAAAGCCTAAACGATGCATTCCGGTGTCCAATTTTAACCAACAATCGAGTGCTTGCGGCAAGCTAATCTGCTCGAGTACAGCCAGTTGTTGTTCACTATGAATAACACAAGAAATATTCTGTTCAGCAAACTCTTGCGCTTGTTTTTCGTCGAAAAAACCCTCTAGAGCTAAAATTTTAGACTCGATCCCCGCAGCACGTAAAGTCAAAGCTTCTTCTGCTCGAGCCACAGCAAAGCCATCGGTCAAATCACGTAAAGCTTGAGCGACCTCGAGCATGCCATGACCATAAGCATTAGCTTTAATCACCGCTAAAATTTTACTGTGTGGCGCGCGCTGCTTTAAGACCAAAAAGTTATGTTGTAGCGCTGAGAGCGACACGAAGGCCTTTACTATATTCATAACAGCCTATTCATCATCAAAGAATTCCCCAGCCCAATTATCAAAGCGCGAAAAATGTCCCTGGAAAGTAAGAGGAACTCGGCCAATTGGGCCATTCCGTTGTTTACCGATAATAATTTCGGCCATGCCTTTATTTGCCGAGTCTTCGTGGTAGACCTCATCACGATAGATAAACATAATTAAGTCCGCATCCTGCTCGATAGAACCCGATTCACGTAAGTCGGAGTTGATCGGACGTTTATCGGCACGCTGCTCCAAACCACGGTTGAGCTGCGATAAGGCCACCACTGGCACATTCAGTTCTTTAGCGAGAGACTTGAGTGAGCGAGAAATCTCTGCAATTTCCAGAGTCCTATTTTCACTTAAGCCAGGCACCTGCATCAATTGTAGGTAATCGATCATGATCATGCTCAAACCACCAGACTCCCGGGCAACCCGACGAGCGCGAGAACGGACCTCAGTCGGGGTTAAACCCGATGAGTCATCCACATACATTTTCGACTTTTCGGCCATTAAACCCATTGTCGAAGACAAGCGAGCCCAATCATCATCGTCTAAACTACCGGTTCTGATTTTAGTTTGATCGATCCGCCCCAATGAGGCCAACATCCGCATCATAATTTGTTCTGAGGGCATCTCTAAGCTAAAAATCAACACTGGCTTATCTTGGGTCATCGCGGCATATTCACACAAGTTCATCGCGAAAGTGGTTTTACCCATGGAGGGTCGGGCCGCCACAATAATCAAATCAGAGCCTTGTAAGCCACTGGTTTTTTTATCCAAATCGGCAAAACCAGTCGAGACCCCTGTCACCCCATCATTGGGCGCTTTGTATAACTCTTCAATTCTATCGATAGTATCTGCGAGCAAACTTTTAACTTCAACGGGACCTTCATTGGCATTGGCGCGCGATTCAGCAATTTTGAATACTTTACTTTCTGCAAAATCTAATAAGTCACTACTCTTACGGCCCTGTGGTTCGTAGCAACTATCGGCAATTTCGTTGGCAACCGCAATCAACTCGCGGGTCACCGCCCGTTCTCGTACAATTTCAGCATAGGCGCGAATGTTAGCCGCACTAGGCGTATTCTTGGCAATTTCACCTAAATAGGCAAATCCACCAATATCCTCTAAATGCTCTTGACGTTCCAGCTCTTCAGAAACGGTCACTAAATCGATGGGCTGGCCAGCTTCGGCCAAACGAGTCATTGCGGCAAAAATATGCTGATGGGCGCGTTGATAAAAGTCCTGCTCAACCACCTGCTCGGCCACATTATCCCAAGCATTATTGTCTAGCATTAACCCCCCCAACACCGCCTGCTCTGCTTCAATCGAATGGGGAGGGGCTTTTAGTTGGTCAAGTTGTGAATCTTTCGGCTTTTTATCTGTATTCTTAAATCTACGAGAGAGCTCGCTGGCTGCCATAATCTATCAATGTGGTTGTTTATTACAGCCGACTATTATGCGCCAATATCAGCATCACACCAAGTAACATTTATCGGAAGTGGAGAAACAACAAAGCCAGCGTAAGGCTGGCTTTGAGATGCAAGGGCTGTACTTACATTTTTGAAAAATAGGCTGCTAATTCAGCGATCTCTGCATCATTTAGCAAAGCTGCTTGGGCTTGCATAATCGCAGCTTGCCCTCCATTACGCTGTTTCGCCTTATAGGCGTTTAGCGAAGAGATCAGATACTGCTCGTTTTGCCCCGCCAAATTAGGATACCCCGGAATAACAGCTTTACCATCCGCGCCATGACAAGCCGCACAAATCATGGCCTTAGCTGGGGCGGCATTGGCTGTTGATACGACAAATGAGAGTATCAGCGCCATTGAAAATATCAATTTATTCATTATGTTCCTCATTATTGTTATTGATGAAACCAGGACATGCCAGACGCTCTCCACAAGCTTAACCCCAGCTAAATTGAGCTTAGCAAATAATCTGAAATAGCAACAGCTTAAGCCTAACAAGCCGTGAACCAAGCTCAAAAAATTTGGAGTGCCGACGCTTGCAAGCAATCTTCTACATCATGAGTCACCACAATCGCGGGAATATTTAGCGCTTCTATTTTATCTTTCACAAACTGACGAAACTGCTGGCGAAGTGGCGTATCTAATTTACTAAAGGGCTCATCAAGTAATAATAGTTGCGGCTGTGCCAGTAAACTTCTTAACACACTGATCCGTGCGCGTTGCCCTCCAGAGAGACTGGCAACATCTCGCTGCTGATAACCCGCCATGCCAGCATCAACCAGCGCCTGCGCAATGATAGATGACGCCGAAGCTTGCTCCCGTTGAGCTAAAGCAAATTGCAGATTCTGCGCCACATTAAAATGCGGAAACAGGAGGTCATCTTGAAATAGCATTCCAACTCGGCGCTGTGCTTGCGGGAGCTTACTAATCTCCCGATTGGCCAACTGAATAGTTCCACTACAAGTAAAATTACCATCCAGCGTACCTGCTATAGCCGCCAACAAGCTCGATTTACCACAGCCACTAGGGCCCATGAGGGTGACAATTTCTCCCCGCTCCACCCTTAAGTGAAAACCACTTAACAGCACCTGTTTCGCCAAATACAAATTAAAATCATCGATTAACAACATCAGTTCTGCATTCCTCGATAGTGACGATAACGCCATTTAGGCCAAGAAATCACCGCAACATAAACTAATAAAGGTAATAAGCTCTGCCAAATGACCATCACTGCCGTCACCCTCCGGTCGCCTCCAGAAGCCAGCGCTACCGCTTCGGTCGTGAGAGTTGGCACCCGTCCTCCTCCAACAAATAAGGTGGGTAGATACTGCGCGATGCTCACTGCAAAACCAACGGCAAAAGCAAGGCCTAAAGGCTTACTCAGCATCGCCAATTTAACCCGCCAAAAACTACGCCAATAACTATGTGACAAGCTCACTGCTGCTTGCATAAAGCGAACATCAAAGCGACGATAATTATCAGCCAAAGTTAAATAAACGTAAGGTAAAACAAATAGTAAATGCGCCCATACTACCGCAAGCATCGTGCCGTCTAAACGGTATTTGAACAACTGCACCTGAACCCCAAATAAGAATACCACTTGCGGTAATAGCAGTGGCAAATACATGAGCACCGACCACCACTTAGAATATTTGAGCTGTCGCATTTGATATTCTAAGCAACCCACCACTAACAACAAACTGATGCTAGCCGAACTCAACGCGATGATCAGACTATTCAGCAACGGCTGAGATAAATAGCTCCCCGCTTGCAGCCAGTAATGTGCGCTCCATTGTGCAGGCAGGCTGTCAGGGAAGCGCCAGCGCCAAGTAAAAGACCAAATACTTAACAACAGCAAGCAACTCAGTAATAGCAGCACCAGAAATAGCAATAAGGCCCGAGCAGGCTTCACATTCGAAGCCGCTCTGCGGCGTCCTTGCATACTCAAGCGCAAATTACACCGCAGATATAATTTCTCCAATACTAACGCTAAGGCCAAACTTAAAATAACCAAGCCGAGTAACAATAAGGCTCCGGAGGTTCCCATCAATCGGCGTTCAATATCGCTATCGCTAAGCCATTGCCATATCTGCATCGCAAAAGTAGTCGGTCTACTCGGACCAATGATTTGTGCTACATCAACCACGGTTAAAGAAAATGCGAGTACCGTAAAAAACGCTAACCTCAAGCGAGGCAGTAGTTGGGGGATTAATATGCTTCGCCATAGCTGAACGGTCGAATAACCATAACTTTGGCCTAAGGCGAGACTACGTTGCACCGCAATTTGCGAGCAACTCGCCATTAACACAAACAGTAAAAAAGGTAACTCTTTCGCCCACAGAGCCAAAATTAAGCTGATTCCCCAGCTATCTTGAGTGCTTTGCCACATCGGTGGATAAGCAAAGCCAGTCAACCAAGGGGAAACAAGGCGCATCAACCAACCGCTAGGCGCCAATAAGAATAATAGCGCAATGGCTAAAGCCGCATGAGGAATGGCTAAAAATGGCGCGAGACTGCGCTCCAAAAAACGCCACCAAGAACTCCCATAACAGTGCATCGCCAACCATAATGCGGTAAACAGCGACAAGAGACTTGCCACCCAACCTGTCAGTAACGACAAACCAATCGAAGCCCATAGAGAAGGCTGAGAAAATAGTGCCTGCCACTGAGAAAGGTTCGCTTGGTTTTTTCCAGCAATCGGAAAATAATCGAAAGCTGGCAACACGGTCTCGATAAAACCAAATAACAAGGGCACTAACAATAGTCCCCCCGTCAATATAGGAAATATCGCGCTAAACTTCCCCCATCCACTTCTCATCTAGAATAACGACGTAACCACTCTGCTTCTAATAACGCAACCCAGCTTGCATGCGGCTCTGCAAGTACTTTAGCTCGATCGGCAGAACTTAAACTAGCCGGGCTTGATTGAGCCTTGGCAAACAACGCGCGCTGCGGCTTGGTCAATTTATTCAAAGACAATACGCTAGGATCTCCCCAATAAGCCAAATCGGCTTTACGCGCTTGCGCCTCTGGTGACAATAAGAAATTCGCCACCACCATCGCCGCAGCGGACGCATCACTATTGAAAGGAATCGCCAAAAAGTGAGTATTTCCCAAAGTTCCATTTTTATGAACATAACTTTCTACTGTATTCGGCAGCAATCCTTGTTTAACTGCTGCGGCAGCATCATTAGGATTAAAACTAAAAGCGATGGTTAATTCACCATCATTCAATAACTGTTGCATTTGACCACTACCGCTCGGAAAGCTCTGCCCCCCCCGCCACAATAAAGGGTGTAATTGGTCTAAATAGGCCCAAAGCGGGGCGGTGAGCGCACTAAATGTTTGCTTGTCAACCGGATGATAAAGCCGCTGAGGATCCTCAATTGTTTCTAACAGTATTTGCTTAATGAAGGTCGTCCCATAAAAGCTAGGTGGTGCGGGATAACTGAATAAACCAGGATGCACCTGTAAATAGCTTAATAAAGCTAGTGCAGAATCGGGTGCCTGATTAAGCCGCTCAGCGTCGTAGTAAAAGGTAAGTTGGGCACCGCCCCATGGGGACTCATAGCCCTCAACTGGTAGGGTAAAATCAAATTTAAGTGCTGGACTACTTTGATCGGTTAACGCCAGATTGGGTAAGCGTTGACTAAAAGGCCCATACAACAGTTGCGCCTGTTTTAAACTGCGAAAGTTCTCGCCATTCACCCAGACTAAATCAACACTGCCACCATCAATTCGGCCACTGCTTTTTTCAGCTAAAATTCGACTTACCACATTGGCGGTGTCGTTAACTTTCACATGCACCAAGTTAATCTGATAACGCTGTTTCACTTGCTCACCAGCCCAGCGAATATAAGCATTAATGTTATCGGCTCCCGCCCAGGCATTAAAGTAAACGGTTTGTCCTTTGGCCTGCTGCTCAATGTCCGACCAATTCGAATTCGCAAAACTCACTGAACTTATAAAAATAGCTACCACCAGCATCATTAACCGCACGCTCACTCTCCCTGTTATTGTGTTAAATAGCGCGATAATCACATCGCTTTATCTAGACTTCAGCCCTGAGCTGCAGCACGATGGACCCAGCCAAATCATCGCTAAGCAGTTCACAAGCAACTCGAGTTAAACTCACTAATTAAGATAACCGGAGTAATCCCTACAATCTTTCAAAACTTAATAAAATCATAGTCTAAAAACACAAAAACCGCGCCGAGGCGCGGTTTTTAATAGTCGTGGCTGAGAATTTTATTCTGCAGCGACAACTTGTAAAGCAATCGTTGCACTGACTTCACCGTGAACTTGAACAACAATGTCAAATTCACCTGTGTTGCGCAATACACCGTTAGATAAACGTACTTCTGATTTCGTTACTTCAACCCCAGCCGCAGTAATTGCGTCAGCGATATCACGAGTCCCGATAGAACCAAATAGTTTACCTTCGTCACCCGATTTTGCAGAGATAACAATAGCTTCTAGAGCATTTATTTTCTCAGCACGAGCTTCGGCTACTTTTAAAGTTTCAGCCAGTTTAGCTTCTAATTCAGCACGACGAGTTTCAAAAACTTCAACGTTTGATTTAGTAGCTGGTACAGCTTTACCTTGAGGGATCAAGAAGTTACGTGCGTAACCTGCTTTCACATTAACTTGATCACCCAAACCGCCTAAGTTAGCGATTTTGTCTAATAAAATAATTTCCATTACCTTTCCTCGAATAATCTCGGTTGAGTTAGGCTAATGCCAAAGATTTACTTATGTAAATCAGTGTATGGCAATAGAGCCAGGTAACGAGCACGCTTAATAGCACGTGCAAGTTGACGTTGGTATTTAGCGCTTGTACCAGTAATACGACTCGGTACAATTTTACCACTTTCAGTGATGTAGTTTTTCAATGTTGTAGTATCTTTATAATCAATCTCTACAACACCTTCCGCTGAAAAGCGGCAGAATTTACGACGACGGAAAAAACGTGCCATAACATTATCCTCGTGATAACAAATCAATTTCAGAAGCATGAAGTACCAATCGGTAACTACCGTTGGCCGCTTTGTGGCTATTTAAAAAGCCACTTACTTTTACCTCACACCCCATACTTATATGCGATGAATCTTGCTTCAAAATATCGCCACTTGCGACTACTGCTATTTGGCAATAGGCCTGACGAGAAAATCCAGCTTCTTGCTGCTGCGAACGATGCTCTAACCAAAATTGGCAATGAGCAACACCGGCTGGACTGGTAGAGCGTTTTGGTGCGCGAATTACCCGCCCCTGCAAAACCAACCTATTTTCAGACATTCGTCTTATTCTTCGCTAGCTGACTCTTCGTTAGCTTCAACTGCTGGAGCTTCTTCAGTTACTGCAGCTTCTTCACGACGAGCTGGACGCTCATCAT
Organism: Agarivorans sp. QJM3NY_30; assembly: GCF_050870855.2. Taxonomy (GTDB): domain Bacteria; phylum Pseudomonadota; class Gammaproteobacteria; order Enterobacterales; family Celerinatantimonadaceae; genus Agarivorans. Next base: position 4,139,034 of record NZ_CP194038.2, read on the forward strand.
CACGACGAGCTGGACGCTCATCTCTAGCTTTAGCAATTGCAGACATTTCTGTCACAGCAGCTTTAGTGCGCATGATCATGTTGCGGATAACAGCATCGTTGAAACGGAAAGCAGTTTCCAATTCATCAATAACTTCTGCGCTGGCTTCAATGTTCAAAAGAACATAGTGTGCTTTATGCAGCTTCTCGATTGGGTAAGCCAATTGACGGCGGCCCCAATCTTCCAAGCGATGGATGTTTCCGCCGTTATCATTAATAACAGCAGAATAACGTTCGATCATACCTGGAACTTGTTCGCTCTGGTCTGGGTGGACCATGAATACGATTTCGTAATGACGCATGATTGCTCCCTACGGGTTATAGCCTCGTTCATGGTACAGTCAAACCGAAGAGGCAAGGAACTAAAAATAAAATGACTGTTTTAGGGGCGCTGATTCTATGTGAAGGCGAGAATTTAATCAAGCTAAATTAAAGCCACCGTAAGATTAACTATGCGGTGGCTTTTAATCAGCTTTTATAAAAGAGCGAATTCAGGCCTAACGGCGCTGGCGAACCGCTTCAAACAAACAAATACCTGCAGCAACCGATACATTCAAACTGGATACTGCGCCTAACATCGGCAGTTTCACGAGTTCATCACAGGTTTCCCGAGTTAAGCGGCGCATACCACTCCCTTCTGCGCCCATCACTATCGCCATTGGCCCTTGCAATTTGGTATCGTAAATAAATTGCTCAGCTTCACCCGCCGTTCCCACAACCCACACTCCTAGCTGTTGTAACTCACGCAAGGTTCTAGCGAGATTAGTAACCACGACTAATGGCACGGTTTCGGCAGCACCACTGGCGACTTTACGTACCGTCGCATTTAACTGCACCGAGTTATCTTTCGGCACAATCACCCCCACAACTCCCGCGGCATCGGCGTTACGTAAACAAGCGCCTAAGTTATGCGGGTCCGTGACACCATCTAAGATTAAAAATAATGGTGCCGTCGATGATTCAACCAATGATTTAAGATCGTGCTCATTATATCCGCGACTGGCTTTCACTCGTGCCACAATACCTTGGTGCTGAGTGCTTTCGGCTTTATCGTCCAAAGCCTTACGTGGCATAAATTGCACCGACGCGCCCAAACGACGTAGCTCGTTCAGTAAAGGAAGTAAGCGTTCATCTTGGCGACCTTTTAAGGCAAAAACTTCAATAATGCGCTCGGGACTGCGTTCTAATAATGCTTGCACCGCGTGCAGGCCATAAATTACTTGTTGGCTCATGATCTGTTCTTCTGTTGTTTAGCGGCTGTGCGCTCTTGTTTTCCAGGGCGTTGCTTGCGTTTTTTCTTCGGCTTTTTACGCGGCTTCGCCTGAGACTCAGGACTTGGCTTGGCTTTTTTTGCTGCCGGATCCCGTTGCTGCCAAGGGCTAAAGCCACCTTTATTCTCCGCACTGCTATCTTGCGTACTGCTCGCGCTGGGCTGACGTCGTTTCCCTTTGTTTTTAAGGTCGCGATGCCGCGGCTTTTTACCTTTTCCTGCACGCTTACTCGTTTCGTCTTGCTCACCGGTTTTAACAAAGCGCTTACCACGCCCCCCATCTTTACCTGCACGTGTGGGGCGCTCAAATTCGTCGGCTAGACCATCTTTATTGACCAAGATAAATTCCATCTTGCGATCAGCCATATTCACCGAAGCAACCTTCACTATCAGCGAGTCACCAATACGGAAGCGCTTGCCCGTTTTTTCACCAACTAACAATTGGCGAGCTGCATCATAATGATAATAGTCACCACGTAAAGAGTTGATATGCACTAAACCGTCAATATGAAACTCGTCAAGCCGAGCAAAAAAGCCGAAACCAGTGACCGCAGCAATCGTTGCAGGCAATACTGTACCGACATGGTCAAGCATATATTCGCACTTTAAACTATCAGAGACTTCACGCGTCGCATCATCGGCACGGCGCTCGGTCATCGAACAGTTTTCTCCAAACTTGTCCATCTCATCGACTTGGTAACAATAGCCACCACTGCTCGTCCACTTATTTGTTAAAGTTTGACCAGCCGCTTCAGCAGCCTGTTTATCCACCAAATATTTAATCACTCGGTGTAATAATAAGTCAGGGTAACGACGAATTGGCGAGGTAAAGTGGGCATAAGACTTCAGAGCTAGACCAAAATGACCAATATTATCGGGCTGATATACCGCTTGCATCATCGAGCGTAATAACATGGTTTGGATCAGCTCGAGATCGGGCCGCTGTTGGATCTCGGCGACCAACTTGAAGTAGTCTTTAGGTTGAGGCTCTTCCCCACCCGCCAGTGATAGTCCTAACTCATTAAGAAAACCTTTGAAATTGGTCAGTCGCTCTTTTCCAGGACGATCGTGCACTCGATACAAAATCGGCTGTTGATGTTTCTCGACAAATTTAGCCGCCGCCACATTTGCCTGAATCATACATTCTTCGATTATCTTGTGCGCATCGTTACGCGTCAGCGGCACAATTTGTTCAATTTTACGCTGTGCATTAAAAATGAAGCGGGTTTCTTGAGTTTCTAACTCGATACCGCCGCGCTCAGCTCGGCTGATTTTTAATGCGCTATATAAACGGTGTAGCTCTTGTAAATGAGGGACTTGCTGGACATAACGTGCACTTAAGGCTTCATCACCATCGAGAATAGCGGCCACCTTGTTATAGGTGAATCGAGCATGGGAGTGCATCAGCGCCTGATAAAACTTATAGCCCGATAAGCGCCCTGCCGCCGAAATAGTCATTTCTGCCACCATGCACAAACGATCCACCTGGGGGTTTAACGAGCACAAGCCATTAGATAACAGCTCCGGCAGCATCGGGATCACCTGATCGGGGAAATAGACCGAATTCCCGCGATTGAGAGCTTCTTTATCTAAGGCTGCGTCGGGGCGAACATAATAGGATACATCGGCTATCGCCACCCATAAACGCCAGCCGCCAGATTTTTTCGCTTCACAATAAACAGCATCATCGAAATCGCGAGCATCCTCCCCATCGATGGTAACCAATGGTAACTTACGTAAATCAACCCGATTTTGTTTAGCCGCTTCATCAACTTCTTCTTCAAGCTTATTCACCGCCTTAATCACCGATTTAGGCCACTCGTGTGGTATATCGTGATTGCGCAGCGCTACCTGAACTTCCATCCCCGGCGCCATTTTGTCACCAAGAATATCAATGACTTTACCAACAGCAAGCTTCGGAGCCGAGGGACGACTCAACACTTCAATCACCACTACTTGGCCTTGACGCGCCCCGGCAGTATCATTTTTACCAATTAAAATATCTTGATTAATCCGAGGATCTTCCGGTACCACGTAACGGTGGTTGCCTTCAACAAAATAGCGCCCCACCAGTTTAAGCTTACGCAGCTTAAGCAGCTTGATGACTTGTCCTTCGCGACGACCACGCTTATCGATACTGGATGGAGCGGCCAGCACAAAGTCATTATGAAAAACCTTACGCATTTCTTTGGCCGACAAAAATAGATCCGGCCCTTCTTGAGTCGTATTCAAAAAACCAAAGCCGTCACGGTGACCAATCACCGTGCCAGTAACCAAGCCCAAACGCTCTGGCAAGGTATAAGCGCCGATCCGAGTAGTGACTAATAGGCCTTCTTCTAATAAGTGTGCCAAGGTCGCAGTGAATTGGGGTGCCTGTTCTGGCGTCACTAAAGCTTGTAACCACTCTATAGAAACGGGTGCCATTTCTTGTTCTAGCGCCGCTAATAAACTGACTTTGAGAGTGGCCGATACAGCCTGATTTTGCATTAACTAACCTGCTAAGTTGAGCAAATAAAGGGATATTCCTTATAGAATAGCCCTATGGTAATGCTTTAAGTAAGGCTTTAGTAGGGTTGGTTGCTTGCTTTAGCTTTTTCGACCACATAATCAGGCATTTTTTGGGCCAAAGACGCCAATAATTGACTGGCCTGAAGGTGAGTCTTTTTGTCTGCAATAATCGAATGATGTAACCAACGATAGGCATCTTCGTAATCATAAGGACTGCCCTCGCCCTCAACGTACAAGGAAACCAAGCGCAACTGAGCAGGTAAAAAACCCTGACCAGCCGCTTCACGTAGCAAGGGAATAGCCTTGGTCACGTCTTGTTGCACCAACGTTCCTGTCGCATAATAACGACCCAGTTGTTCCATCGCTGCCGCTAAACCTTGATTGGCGGCTCGCCACATATACATGATACCTAGTTCAGGGTTTGCTTCCACGCAGACCCCCCAAGCCAGCATATCCCCCCATAAAAATTGATAGGCAGGAATTGCAACTTTTTCGGCGCGAGCCTCAATATCTTCGACCAACTGACAATCATCGGCTTTAACGCGAGCCAGATGCTGATTTTTATTAATCCAAGAAATCAGCTCCCCTTGTTTATAAAGCTGAACCGCGTCAATATCAGAAGGGCTAGTGTACTCTGTGGAATCAACTATTTGAGTTGGTGCAGCAGTTTGCTCGGATTCAGCATCCACCGACAAGGGCTCGATAGGTTCAGCCAAAACCGGAGTCGTTAAGCTCGCCAACAGTAACAATGGGGGAAGATACTTGTTCATTTGCCGTTCCTATACCGTTCACCTCTAGGCTATCGGCACTTTGAAACAAAACTAAAGCGACTTTTCAAATACAAAAAAGGAGTGCAAGCACTCCTTGACCTGAATTCGCTAAGATTAACTCACAAATTCAATTCCTTTATCGATATCACCATGTAAGGTATCTAACATGCCATCGATAGCTGATTTTTCAAAGCTGCTAATTTCACCATAAGGTAAAATTTCAACCACGCCTTGCGGACCTAAGCGAACTGGTTGAGCAAAGAACTGAGCGTGCTCACTGCCGCCATCAACATAGGCACATTCAATCACGTCTTCACCTTGCGCAGCTTTCACTAAAGAGAGACAAAAACGTGCTGCGGCCTGCCCCATCGAAAGCGTAGCACTGCCACCACCAGCTTTGGCTTCCACGACTTCGGTGCCCGCATTTTGAATTCGCGTGGTCATGGCAGCGATTTCATCATCGCTAAATTCAATACCGTCTAGTTGCGATAGCAAAGGTAAAATTGTCACCCCGCTGTGACCACCAATCACATTAAGTTTTATATCTGCAGGGTTGAGGCCTCTGGCTTCCGCAATAAAAGTTTCTGAGCGGATCACATCGAGGGTTGTCACCCCAAAAAGTTTACTCTTATTGTAAACACCCGCCTTTTTTAGTACTTCCGCGGCAATAGGCACAGTCGTATTGACAGGGTTGGTGATAATACCAATACACGCGCTTGGGCAAGTCGCGGCAACTTTTTCAATTAAATTTTTAACAATACCTGCATTAATGTTAAATAAATCAGAGCGATCCATTCCAGGTTTACGCGCCACACCCGCTGAAATTAATACAATGTCAGCACCTTCCAAGGCAGGTGTCGGGTCTTCTCCTGCAAATCCTTGTATTGCGACTTGAGTCGGGATATGGCTCAAATCAACCGCAACCCCAGGAGTAACAGGAGCGATATCATAAAGTGAAAGTTCAGAACCCGCAGGTAATTGAGTTTTTAATAGTAATGAAAGGGCTTGACCTATTCCGCCAGCGGCACCTAATACGGCTACTTTCATCCAACTTCTCCATGCTTTTTTATTGTGGTAGAGGGGTAATCTTTAAAGACACACACAAGATAGCGGAATCTATAAAGAAATACAATTTAGCAACATTTTTAAAGCAACTATAAAACACTAAAAGACCGACTCAATCACACTTTAACAACCCGTTTTAGACCTTGGTCTAACTGTATTTGCTACTTAAAATAAGCTTGGTAGATAGCCTGATACTCGCCATTACTTTTTAACACTTTCAATGCGTCGTTAATTTTCTGGAGTAAACGCTGATCTTGTTTCGACACAGCAATACCTAAACCACTTGCTGGATAAGTTCTATCAGTTTGGAGCACATATTGTGGGTGTTTTACTAACCAATAATGCGCCGCAGCAGAATCCAGCAGCACAGCATCAATACGATCTTGCAGCAAATCCTGCAAAGCCAATTGATAACTAGGGTAAGAAATAGAGAATATGGCTTTACGTTGGCGACGCAAGAAACGCTGGAAACTGGAACCATTCTGTACTGCAACCACCGACTGAGATGTGAGCTTATACTCAGCTTTGGTAATATAGACTGCGATATTGTCAAAATAAGCGTGGCTAAAATTCACTAAACGCTGGCGAGGCTCAGTAATATCCAAGGCTGAAATCGCAAAATCATAGTGCCCAACCGCCACACTGCCCAATAGACTATCGAAGGGTTGGTGATAAAACTGACACTCTCTTTTCATCTGCATACAGAGGGCCTTCGCGAGATCGATATCAAAACCCACCAGCTGCTTATTTTGGTCAAACGACTCAAAAGGCGGATATGAAGCTTCGGTGACAACCCGTAATGGTAGCTCCTCTGCCTGAGCAAAATGTATCAATATTAAGGATAGAAATAACAAAAATTTGCAGCGCATAAGTGATTACTCATCATGTCTTTATAACTATGATAATGCAGCTTTGCTCACTCGAACAACTCATAGCGAGAACTTCACTACCGAATAGTGTGCCAAACTATGCATTTATATGCACAAAAGGGGAATAAAGTTGATATAAGAGTTAAAGTTGGCGACAATAACTGCGGATTTATAAGCTCGGATCACCGATGAAATATAGCGATAAACAAGAACAGTTAATAAAAGCCTTTAAATCACTGTTAAAAGAAGAACGATTTGGTTCGCAAGCTGAAATCGTGACCGCCTTGCAGGAGCAAGGTTTTGAAAACATTAACCAATCTAAAGTCTCACGAATGTTGAGCAAATTTGGGGCGGTTCGCACCCGCAATGCCAAGATGGAAATGGTTTACTGTTTACCTGCCGAATTGGGGGTCCCGACCGTTTCTAGCCAACTTAAAATCTTGGTTTTAGAAATGGACTTCAACGATGCACTAATTGTCATTCATACCAGCCCAGGGGCTGCACAATTAATTGCTCGCCTATTGGATTCTTTAGGTAAGGCCGAAGGGATCCTTGGCACCATTGCCGGAGACGATACCATTTTTATCACCCCTACCCGTCAAATTGACATTGCTGACGTATTTCAATCAGTCAAAGAACTATTCGAAATCAGTTAGCACCTAATGGCCCCTTCCCCAAACTAAGCTTTGGGGAAGACAAAAGCCGCTAAATGTTCCACCGATAACCAAACTTTAACCCCAGGTTCAGCCTGCCAATGATCGCGCATGCGAGCATGTAAAACCTGCTCTGGTAGCGCGGCTAATCGTAGCCTAAAATGGGTTTCGTTACCCATGGGATGAACTGAAATGATAGTTGCTTCAATCATCTCACTATTTTCGAGTTGATGAACCATGACATCTTTGGCCCGCACGATCACTTCAACTGCTTGCTCGTCGGCAAATTGCTCTGCCGCAAATGAGCCCAGAGCCGTCACCACTTTTCCTTGCCGCACCTTGGAGGAAAATCGATTACTCGGGCCAAATAAAGCGGCAACAAAAGCATTCTTTGGCTGATTGTAGAGTTGTTGTGGCGTGTCATCTTGAATGATTTTACCCTGCTCCATCACGACAATTCGATCGGCAATAAACATTGCCTCGAAAGGATCATGGGTGACCATTAACGCCGGCGTATCACTCTTCTTTAAAATATCGAGGGTTTCTTCTCGCACCTGTTGACGTAAATGCTCATCTAAGGCCGAGAATGGTTCGTCAAGTAGCAGCGTACTTGGCTCAGGAGCAAGCGCCCGAAGTAAGGCGACACGTTGCTGCTGACCTCCGGATAAAGTGTGTGGGAAGCGCTCCAGCAAACCGTTCATGCCCATGTTTGCTAAGCTATCTTGAACCCATTGACGTCGTTGCGGTAGGTCTTGACGAGTAGCGAAACCATATTCAATATTAGCGCGAACAGTCATGTGCGGAAAGAGCGCGTAGTCTTGGAACATCATGCCTATCGCACGTTGCTCAGGAGGCAGATGAATCCCTTTAGCGGGCGCTGCCACTAATTTTTGTTGCAAATAAAGCTCACCGCTTTGCAAACGTTCTAAACCAGCAATCAATCTTAGTAAGGTGGTTTTTCCACAACCTGATGGCCCAAGTAAGGCAACAATTTGGTGGCTATCCACCGTTAAACTAACATCTTTTAGTGCTTGCTGCTTACCGTAGTAATGATTAACTTGGCGTAACTCTATACTCATGGAGGCTAAACTTCCTTATCGACGAGGCTCTGATAAACCAATATTGCGGCTCATGATGATCACCGGAATAATACCAGCCAGCAAAATGGTGAGTGCCGCCAAAGCACTCTGTTCTAACTGTTCTAATGAGGCTAAGTCCCACACTTGGGTGGACAAAGTATTAAAATTGAATGGTCTTAGAATAAGAGTGATGGGCAGTTCCTTCATGCTATCGACAAAAACCAACAACATCGCCGTCAGTAAGCTTGGTCTGAGCAAAGGGAAGTGAATACGCCATAAGGTTCTTCCCGAACGACTGCCTAATACCCGCGAAGCATCATCCATCTCAGGGGTGATTTTAGTCAAACTGGCATCTAGCGTTCGATAACTTAAGGCGATAAAACGCAAGGCGTAAGCCAATACCAATGCAGCACTGCTGCCAGTAAATATTAATCCAACCGGATGTTCCAGCCAGGCGATCATTAAACCATCGATGGCGTTGTCTAGTAAGCCCAAAGGATAGAGGATCCCCACCGCTAATACCGCCCCCGGAATGGCATAACCTAGAGTCGCTAGTTCAGCTAAACTGCGCATCTTATGGCTTTTCGATAGGCGAACACCGTAAGCCAGCAGCAAACCTAAAGCCGTTGTAAACAACGCTGCCATGGCTGCTAAAGAAAAGCTATTCCAAGCATTACTTAAATATTGTTCCAGGCCAGCGTCAAGATTACCCAAAGCATAATGAATCAGCACCGTTACTGGTAATATAAAACCGAGACCGATTGGCAATACACACAGAAAGGTGGCGAGATAGGCTTTACTGCCAGTTAGCGGCTCAGCAAACATGGCAGTGGATTGGCCAGTCAATTTATAAAACTTGCCCGCATGCCGGCTATAACGCTCTAAAGCAAGTAAAATAATCGAAAAACTAACTAACATTAAAGCCAGTTGCGCTGCAGCAGACAAACTACTCATGTTAAGCCAGACATCGAAAATCCCTGCGGTCAATGTTGGCACCGCAAAAAACTCCACCGTGCCAAATTCATTAATAGTTTCCATCAATGCTAAGGTAACCCCGACAATAATCGCGGGTCTGGCTAAGGGCAAAGCGACTCTAAAAAAACTTTGCGTCTGGCTTTTACCCAAACAACGACTCATCTCATACAACTGCGCTGCTTGCTCAACAAAAGCCGCCCGAGCCAATAAATAGACATAGGGATAAAGCACTAAACTTAGTACTGTAATTGCCCCTTCAATAGAGCGGATCTCAGGAAACCAATACTCGCGCGCCGTCTGCCAGCCAAACAGCAGTCTTAAGCTTTTTTGAACAAAGCCTGCGTACTCAAGCTGATCGGTAATCACAAAGGCTAAGATATAACTGGGCACAGCTAGCGGCAGTAATAAAGCCCACACCAGTAACGACTTTAAAGGGAAATCAAAGCGCGTGACTAACCATGCTGCACCAGTTCCAATGACACTAGTGAATAGTGCAACGCCCAGGCACAGTATTAAGGTGTTTTTTAAATAAACCCAAAATACCGTATCCAATAGATGCTGCCAGATCTGCTGATTGCTTGCCCAGGCTAAAGTGAACAAAGTAGCAATAGGCATCAGTGCCAACAATGCGATAACCAAACCACACCAAACCCAAGGATCGGTCAGCACCCATTTTGCCAAAAAACGCCTCTGCGTAAACTTGGTAACGATGTTCATAGTTTCCTAAATACGATGACGGCGGATTGAATCGCAAAAGCTGACCAAGGGCCAGCTTTGATTCACTAACAAGGAGCTAAGGCTTAAACATGCCTTACAGGTCGAAACCCACTCGATCCACGAGACGAGCAGCTGCAGCACGCTGCTCAGCCACGGCTTGTAAAGAAACTTGGTCAATTTTAAACTGACCAAAACTCTCAATATACTCGTCAGTTTGGATCCCTTGACGAACCGGCTCTTCAAAATTAGCAGTTGCGTATAAGGTTTGCGCTTGTTCGCCCACCAAAAATTCCAGCAACTTAATTGCATTTTGTTTGTGTTTAGCGGTTTTCAGTAAACCCGCCCCCGAAATATTGATGTGCTGACCGCGCCCACCCACTTGTTGATCCAGATACACAACTCGCACCTGTTCGGCCCATTCTTGCTGCTCAGGACTCTTAGTGTTGTAGTACATTTTTCCCATATAATAAAGGTTTGCAATAGCCAGATCACATTGACCTTCAAAAATCGCTTTGGCCTGAGCACGGTCATTCCCCTGAGGTTTACGCGCTAAATTGGCCTTTAAGCCACGTAACCAACTTTCCGCAACAGCCTCGCCATCTTCAGCAATCACTGAGGCGATCAGACCAATGTTATAAACATGTTTACCTGAGCGAGTACAGATCCGCCCCTTCCACTTCGGATCGGCTAAATCATTCAAGGACTGGAGTTCACCTGGAGCGACGCGATCTTTGTCGGCATAAACCACCCGAGCCCGGGTAGTAAGCGCAAACCAAAGATTGTCTGGCTGACGTAGATTGGCAGGAACAACCGAATTTAGGATGGGAGAGTCAACCGCGGCAAATAAACCCGCCGCGCGAATTTCTTCTAAACGACCGATATCGACAGTAAGAACCAAGTCAGCTGGATTGTTCGCCCCAGCGGCTTTAATTTTCTCGACTAAGCCTTTTTCAGCATGCACCACGTTCACTTTAATTCCCGTTTGCTGGGTAAAAGCGTCAGTTAAAGGTAGCAATAAACTAGGTTGACGGTAAGAGTAGAGATTGACTTCCTGCGCTGCAAATGAAGGCTGAGCCAGCAGACTAGTCAACATCGTTATAATTAAAAACACTGAATATTTCACAACACCATCCTTGTCATACAGATATCAAATAAAAACGATTTGCATTTAACTTAATGTTAACATGGGTTCGTTAAATCCACCATCCGCAAAAAACAAAAAAGGCTCGCAGATGCGAGCCTTAATGATAGCATTTAGAATTTAGCTAGAAGACTTAACCGTAACAAACTCAGGATAAGCATCGATACCACAGTCATGCATATCCATACCGCTCATCTCTTCTTCTTCAGAAACTCGGATCCCCATGACCGCTTTCAAGATACTCCATACGATGAAGCTCGCTGCGAATACCCAAACAAAGATGGTTAATGCACCCGCTATTTGACCCGTAAAGCTTGTACCATCATTAGTCAATGGAACAATCATCAAACCAAATAGACCAACCACACCATGAACCGAGATAGCTCCGACTGGATCATCAATCTTAACTTTATCAAAGAACACAATTGAAGCAACAACCAATACACCAGCAACCGCACCAAAAATACTTGCTTCAAGCGCTGTTGGCGTAGAAGGCTCAGCAGTAATCGCGACAAGACCGGCCAAGGCACCATTTAATAACATAGTTAGGTCAGCTTTGCCCCAAGTCAATTTGCAGACGATGAGCGCAGAGATAGCACCAGCGGCCGCAGCAGCATTGGTGTTCAAGAATACCATTGCAACTGAGTGAGCGTTGGCAGCATCGGCTAATTTCAACACCGAACCACCGTTGAAACCAAACCAACCCATCCATAAAATGAAGGTACCAACTGTCGCCAATGGCATGTTAGAACCAGGAATTGGGTTAACCGCACCGTTTTTGCTGTATTTCCCTTTACGAGCACCCAGTAATAAAACGCCAGAAAGTGCCGCAGCTGCGCCCGCTAGGTGAACAATACCAGAACCTGCGAAGTCAGAGAAACCAAGGTCGCCTAAGTTGTATAAACCAAATACATCAGCACCGCCCCAAGTCCAGCTACCTTCTAGCGGATAGATGAAACCAGTAAGAACAGCGGCAAATGCTAAGAATGCCCAAAGCTTCATACGCTCAGCTACAGCGCCCGATACGATTGACATTGCGGTTGCCACAAATACCACTTGGAAGAAGAAATCTGAAGCCGCTGAATAAACACTACCACCGTCAAAGCCTGCTTCTTGCTTAGCTGACAAAACACCCGCCAAATCGAAGGCTTCTATACCAGAGAGGAATATACCGCCGCCATACATGATTGAGTAACCACAAATCAAATACATGATACAAGCGATTGCGTAAAGCGCGATATTTTTGGTTAAAATTTCAGTGGTGTTTTTAGCTCGAACCAAGCCAGCTTCTAACATTGAGAAACCAGCAGCCATCCACATCACCAGCGCGCCACACACCAAAAAGTAAAAGGTGTCCATCGCATATTGCAGTTGATAAATTTCGTTTTCCATAATTATTACTTCCCCGTAATCCTTATTAAATAGCTAGTTAAGTTGTACTTAAATAGCCTCTGCATCCATTTCGCCAGTACGAATCCGTACCACATTGCTTAAGTCGTAAACAAAAATCTTACCGTCACCGATCTTGCCGGTGTAAGCCGCGCTAGAAATTGCCTCGATAATGCGATCGACATTTTCAGAGCTGGTTGCAATTTCCAGTTTAACTTTGGGTAGAAAATCTACTTGGTACTCTGCACCGCGGTATAATTCGGTATGACCTTTCTGACGACCAAAGCCTTTCACCTCTGATACAGTCAAACCATCAACACCTACTTCAGCAATGGCTTCTCGCACGTCATCCAATTTGAATGGCTTGATTATCGCGCTTATTAGTTTCATTTGAGCTCCTCCAAAGAGTCATCGATTAACGTTTCTCATATAAGTACTAACAAACGCCATGCCAATACGATTTTAAGCATTAAATTCAATAAGTTAACAATATATTGCATTCGGATGAAATAGTCGTTCGCACCAATTAGGTGCTATTATTTTTCTGCTTGACCCAAGTTGGGTCACACTTTCGCAGGTATCCATTGACAAGCACTAATTAAGTGCACTTGGCTGTCATTGATGGAAATATGAGCCAAATAACAAGCTCGAATGAAGTCGCTAAGTCAATCAATAGGAAAGGGTCCTAGATGAGGATCTATACAAAGATCTCAAATAGAAGAAAGGTGACAGCTTCTAGCATAAACCCAGGAGAAAACTGAACCGTCGCAGGAACAATTTAGCACGAGAAAGCAAACGGGGGGGTGGCTTGAACGACTCAAGCATCCAAGTTGAAAAACTATCACAATAAAAATTAGCTTTATTGATGTTAAATCGCAGATATAGTTAGTTGAGGGCTCTGAACCTTAAGACAAGCCCTCAAACACCTCATTAGGCAAACCATCTTCTGGATACCAGTCATAAGATAGTTGCCAGATAACGCCCTTTAATAGCGAATGATGGCCTGTAACAAGGCAATGAAATCTTCATATCCACAGGCACTCTGCGCGGTATCAAGGTTCAATTCATGCTCGAAAGCTTGCGATGACTCGCTGATGCCATCGGTCGATATCGAAATCACGACTTCATCAAGGTTTGCTACAAACCGAAACTCAGCACTATCGATACGCAGTTCATCTAAGGCCTTTAATGATTCAAGCTGTTCAAGCAAATGCTGAACAAAATGCTGATCATGATTAAGCTCACGCTCCAACCACATCGAAAAGCAGCGTTGTTCGTCTCCACAATCAATAAAAAAAACGCCGTCTAAAGAACGGCGTATTGTCAATTCCATAAGTTTTAATCTAATTACATATACAGGGTGTCTGTAAGCTTACCTCGACACGACTATGAAGCAAAGTAGGCACTAACTCATAAGCAGCATTTGGCTTCAGTTTAAAACGAGTCAACATAGCTGATTTAATCTGTTTTTCAAGTAACGCACCATTGAATGGCTTTAATACTAAGCCTTGTACGTCCATTAATACATTAAATCCAAGTAGTTGATTATTAGCTTCAGAGGATACAGCTAATATTGCAATATCAGAACTAAGTAAGCTTTGGCCAGTACGGGTAGTTTTAATCAACTGAGGCCCAGCACCTTGCGGTAGATCCATATCAACAATAATGACTTGGTATTCATTAACCATTAAATGTTCTGGTAAGCGAGCAATGTCGGAAAACGTATCGAGGCCTTTCAGCTCGCCTTCACTTTTCATCGTTCGAACCAATTGGCAAGTTTTCAGATCACTAAGCAATAAAGCCTTCGGCTGAGTCACCACCAACTCAGGTTTACTGCTGGCTTGTTTAGCAAGCGTTTCACAACGCGCAATGTAGCCCTTCTTTGGAATCGTTGCGATAGTTAAATCAGTATTATTTAAAGTGGTAATCACCTTACGTAACTGGGATATGTGCTGATTAATCGTATGGTCGGAAACGCTGCGCCCCCATACGGCGTCAGACAAGTCGTCTCTTCCAACAACTTGATTCACGTGTTTACACAAATATCCCAACAGGTGGGTTCTTAATGGTCCCAAGTAGGCACTTTTATCCTTAAACGCAATACTATTTTGACTCATATCTACGGTCAAAGGACCGACTATAACAACATCATTAAAGGACATATTGTTTCCCAAAAGCAAGCAAATGAGCTAGTCAAGTCTAGCCCACCCTTTATACCAGTAAATGCTAAAGTTATCCAACATCGGTAGTGTATAATATCGTTTATTATGAAAATTTTATGATTTATCATTAAATGTTTTACAAAAATATACTATTTCGACAGTAAATCTAATGATTTTTTTATAAATTAAGCAAAAAAAACGCAGCCTTAAGCTGCGTTTTAGTGAACAACGGCATTTAATTTACACTGCGGTTTGAATAATCACCTCATCCGCCACCTTGGTGTAGTCCCCTATTTGATCAAAGTTTAAATAACGATAAGTGTCAGCAGCCGTTGCATCGATCTGCTTCGCGTAAGTTAAATACTCTTCTGGTGTAGGCAACTTCCCTAAAATAGCTGCAACCGCAGCCAACTCGGCCGATGCCAAGTATACATTGGCCCCGGTGCCAAGACGATTTGGAAAGTTACGAGTAGAGGTTGAAACTACCGTAGAATTATCGGCAACACGAGCCTGATTCCCCATACACAAAGAACAACCCGGTATTTCGGTACGTGCGCCTACACGACCATAAATACCATAGTAACCTTCCTCAGTAAGCTGTTTTTGATCCATCCTTGTCGGTGGCGCAACCCACATCCGAGTTGGCAGCGCACCTTTATGCTTATCGAGCAACTTACCTGCGGCACGGAAATGACCAATATTAGTCATACACGAACCGAGGAAAACTTCATCGATTTTTTGCCCTGCAACGTCTGATAACAAACGCGCATCATCCGGATCATTAGGCGCACACAGTACTGGCTCAGAGATGTCGGCTAAATCGATTTCAATCACTTCAGCATATTCAGCGTCTTTATCTGCTTCCATCAACTCTGGATTAGCGATCCACTCTTGCATCGCAGTCACACGTCGCTCAATGGTCCGACGATCACCATAACCCTCGGATATCATCCATTTCAGCATCACAATGTTCGAGTTTAAGTACTCTATAATCGGCTCTTTCGCCAATTTAATGGTACAACCCGCAGCACTGCGCTCTGCTGAAGCGTCAGATAGCTCAAAGGCTTGTTCAACTTTTAAGTTCTCTAAACCTTCAATCTCTAAAATACGACCCGAGAAAGCATTTTTCTTACCTTGCTTCTCAACCGTTAACAAACCAGACTTAATTGCCGCATAAGGGATCGAGTGTACCAAGTCTCGTAAAGTGATCCCCGGTTTCATTTCTCCCTTAAAACGAACCAAAATAGATTCAGGCATATCTAAGGGCATCACGCCAGTCGCGGCCGCAAACGCAACTAAACCAGAACCCGCAGGGAATGAGATACCAATAGGAAAACGAGTATGCGAATCCCCACCAGTTCCCACGGTATCAGGCAACAGCATCCGATTTAGCCAAGAGTGGATCACCCCATCCCCTGGGCGTAACGACACGCCACCACGATTCATAATGAAATCGGGAAGAGTATGGTGAGTGGTCACATCAACTGGTTTTGGATAGGCAGCAGTATGACAAAAAGACTGCATAGTGAGGTCTGCAGAGAAGCCCAAACAAGCCAAATCTTTTAACTCATCGCGGGTCATTGGCCCAGTGGTATCCTGTGACCCAACAGTCGTCATTTTAGGTTCACAATATTGACCGGGACGAATACCGTCAACACCACAGGCTTTACCGACCATTTTCTGCGCTAAGGTGAAACCTTTGCTAGAAGCGACAACATCTTGCGGACGCTTAAATACCTCTGAAGGCGCCAAACCCATTGCTATACGCGCACGATCCGTTAGGCCACGACCAATAATCAGTGGGATCCGACCACCAGCGCGAACTTCATCGAGCAATATGTCGGTTTTCAGTTCAAAAGTCGTAATCAGCTGATCGGTTCCAGCTTTTTTTACTTCTCCAGTGAATGGGTAAATGTCGATCACATCCCCCATATTCAGCGCTTCAACATCAAGCTCAATGGGTAAGGCTCCAGCATCTTCCATGGTGTTAAAGAAGATTGGTGCAATTTTTCCACCTAAACAAAAACCACCAGCCCGTTTATTAGGAACATAAGGAATATCATCCCCCATTAACCACAATACTGAGTTAGTTGCCGATTTACGTGAAGATCCGGTTCCCACAACATCACCCACATAAACTAAAGGATGGCCCTTCTGTTTAAGTGCTTCAATTTGTTTCATCGGACCGATATTACCTGCATCATCGGGCTCAATACCATCACGAGCATTTTTCAGCATCGCCAGCGCATGTAGGGGAATATCAGGGCGCGACCACGCATCGGGGGCTGGAGATAAGTCATCGGTATTGGTTTCGCCAGTCACTTTAAATACCGTTAACGTAGACTTTTCGGCGACTTGAGGACGACTCAGGAACCAATCGGCATCGGCCCAACTTTGCATCACCTGCTGGGCAAAAGAATTCCCCGCTTTGGCTTTTTCTTCCACATCATGAAAGGCATCAAACATTAATAAGGTATGTGATAATGCTTTAGTCGCAATCGGAGCGAGTTGCTTGTTCTCGAGCAAACTAATTAAAGGTTGGATATTATAGCCACCTTGCATAGTGCCTAATAACTCGGTAGCGTAACTCGGAGACACAATAGGTGAGCTAACTTCCCCGGCTGCTACAGCAGCAAGAAAGCCTGCTTTAACGTAAGCGGCTTCATCAACACCTGGTGGAATTCTATTGGCTAATAAATCTAGTAAGAATGCTTCTTCGCCAGCAGGGGGAGCTTTTAATAACTCGACCAATCCGGCAGTTTGTTCAGCATTGAGGGGGTTAGGTACTATACCTTCAATAGCACGCTCTTCGACGTGTTTACGGTAGCTTTTTAGCACGACTCACTCCTTATTGTAATAATGCCCCTAAGGGATATCCGTATTCATATGCCATAGATATGGCTGGCGAACAGGCTGACATTATAGCCTTTTTAACCATAAATTAAAATATAACGCTCATAGCTAAAACGCCAGTAAAATCATTTAACTCTTATATAACAATAGATTAAGATTAATATTATACTTTAGCCACAGAGCTAAAAGTTACAATTTGTTCACATTTAGTGGATTTTTAGAAGTCATTGCCAATAAATATATATAAGGATTGCTGTTGCCGATTATGCCCATAGGACAAGACCACAGGGCCCAATAAGCTGGTATCTAAGGCGACAAAAACACTACCGGCCCAAATTGAACTCCCCAGAGAGATATCTGCGGACTCGTTCCAAACACCACCATTTTCCAAAGAACCACCAACAAACATCGGTGCCTGCAATATCGGGGATTGATAATCGTGCAACTGATAAAAGTACATCAAACCACTCAAAGCCTTATAACGACCAGATAAGCGTTCATATTGAAAACCCGATAAACGTAAGAAGCCGCCTAAATCTTGGGCGTCAGTTGGAATAATAAAGTCACTACCGGTACTACCGTATTCACCAAACCAATTAAAATGATGTTGATCTTGACCAAAGGGCAATTTCCAGCGCGCCTCAAAGCTAGGCGCAAAAGCACTGGAGTAGTCATCAATATTTTCGTGATCAATATACAAGCTGGCCTCAAATAATTTACCGTCCGTAGGAAAGGCCCAACTATTTAAGGTATCGAAACTAAAGCTGAAGTAAGGCCCGTACAACCAATAATTAGCCGCTGCATTCACACTTGCAGCTTTAACCTCCCCTCGTGTAACCGCGACCCCCATCACCCATTCCTGCCAAGGTCTTCGATTCCACGCCAGCTCGCTAGCTAAATTGGTGTCGCTAAAGTCGGCATCAAGATACTCACTACCTTCTATCTCGTCATATAGTCGGCGACTGCGTTTTTCATATTCAGCTGAAAGAGCCCAGGAATAACGCAAATTATCACTCATTGGCGTGTAAAACTCAGTAAAGACTCGTTTTATCTCGCCCATCTCGATTTCGCTTCGCCATTCGGCCCCTAAATCATTTAAGTTGCTTAAGCTAAACCCCAAGCCCAAATTAACCTCGGTTCGATCGACAAAGTTCTCTTGTAACGCAAACTTCATATCGAAATAGCCAGGTCCCCAACTTTTTTCTTGGGTGTCGAGGTAGATGACATTATCGCCATGGTCGCTACTGATCCGGTAATCAACCCGTTCAAAGGTACCCAAAGCATATAGTTGCCGGATCCGCTGTTCCAATTCGGCCTTCGATAACAACTCCCCGGTTTGCAGCTGCAAACGGGTTAATATCACTTGGTCACTTAAAGCTGAATGATTATTTAACTCAACCCGACTGACGAGGAAGCGCTCATGCAGCTTCAATTGTGCCCGTCGCTGAGCCACCTGTTGTTGATACTTAGCATAGTCTTCAGCTGGTGCAGATAAGTTTAAACGTTTAGCTAATTGTTCGATGTGATCACGCGCGGTCTGCTTACCGCGTTCGACCGCTAGCGGCATCAAGCCAAAGTCAGCGGTATCGATGCCACTCATGTCTGGACTGATTAACAGATCATCAGGACCAAGCAATGCTATTTGCCGCTCGGTGCCGGAACGAGTCAAGAAGGTCGATAGCTGGTCGACCATCGCCATCGCGGTAGACAATTCACTTTGTGGTTTAAGGTGGTCACCAATGTCTACCGCGATAATAATATCTGCGCCCATCTGCTGCAGCACATCGACTGGCAGGTTATTTACAACCCCACCATCAGCTAATAACTTACCATCCAGCTCTACAGGACGAAGCGCCCCTGGTACCGACATACTAGCCTGCATTGCCACCGCCAAATCGCCGCGACCTAAGATATAAGGCTGCATCGTCGCCATATCGGTAGCAACCGCGCGATAGGGAATCGCTAATTGATCGAAACTGCTCAGCGCCTCCAAATTACCACTTGCATCTCTTAATAATTCAGCCATGGTTTGCCCCTGCACTGCCCCCTTAGGCATCTGCAAACCTTGCTTATTCAATCCTATCGGAAGTGGGATCTGATAATTATCTTGCTGTTTCTTGCTGCGTAACGACAGTTCACTGCGCGTCACATCATCCACAAAACCACGTGCCCAATTCAGCGCAAAAGTGCGCAGCTCAATTTCTTGAGCGCTGTAGCCCATTGCTAGCATCGCTCCAAAATACGCCCCCATACTGGTGCCTGCGACATAGTCGATGGGCACATGATATTCTTCAAGTAACTGAATCACACCAAGATGAGCGGCACCTTTTGCACCTCCTCCACTTAAGGCTAAACCGATTTTGGGTCGAGCCATAAGGCTGGACGAGACACTCACCAAAACCAGAAAAACCAAGCTATTGCATAGCGTCCGCATCATTCATTCCTTGAAAATAAAAACAATAAAGGCAGCCGAGGCTGCCTTTATTAAACTATATATTTAGAGGTTTTCGGTCTATTTTTTCTTTTTCTTGGCTTTAGCATTTGGTAAGTCGGTAATACTTCCCTCAAATACTTCAGCAGCCAAGCCAACCGACTCATGTAAAGTTGGGTGAGCATGAATGGTCAAGGCAATATCTTCGGCATCACAACCCATTTCGATTGCTAAACCAATTTCACCGAGTAATTCACCACCGTTAGTCCCCACAACGGCACCACCAATCACTCGACCTGATTCTTTATCAAAAATCATTTTGGTCATCCCATCGGGACAATCAGAAGCAATCGCACGACCAGAAGCGGCCCATGGGAACACCGAGGCTTCGTAGTTAATACCTTGCGCCTTGGCTTCTTTCTCGGTTAAACCAACCCATGCCATCTCTGGCTCGGTGTAAGCAATCGAAGGAATAACTTTAGGATCGAAGAAATGTTTCTTACCAGAAATCACTTCCGCAGCCACGTGGCCTTCGTGCACCCCTTTATGCGCCAACATCGGTTGACCCACAATGTCACCAATCGCATGAATATGTGGTACGTTAGTACGCAGCTGTTTATCCACTTCGATAAAGCCCCGCTCCGTCACTTCGATACCGGCTTTTTCCGCATCTAAGCCAAGACCATTTGGAACCCGACCTACTGCAACTAATACAGCGTCGTAACGCACCGGCTCATGTGGCGCTTGCTTACCTTCGTAAGTCACATATAGACCATCGGTCTTCGATTCGACGGCTATCACTTTCGTTTCTAGCATAATGTTGAACTTGCTTTTCACCTTCTTGGTGTATGCCCGCACTACATCTTTATCGGCAGCTGGAACTAGTTGGTCAGCAAATTCTACAACATCAATTGCACTGCCTAAGGCTCCATATACTGTGCCCATTTCTAGACCAATAATACCACCACCTAGCACTAGCAACTTACCCGGAACTTCTTTCAGCTCTAAAGCATCAGTTGAGTCCCATACGCGCGGATCGTTATGCGGGATAAATGGCAACTTCACAGGACGCGAGCCTGCGGCAATAATCGCATTGTCAAAGTTAATGGTAGTGACACCCTCTTCACCTTCAACTTCTAAAGAGTTTGCGCCAGTAAATTTACCCAATCCTTGTACAACTTGAACCTTACGCATTTTAGCCATACCAGAAAGGCCAGTCGTCAACTGGCTAATCACTTTCTCTTTCCAGGTACGGATTTTATTAATGTCAGTCTGAGGCTCACCAAAAACGATGCCATGTTCGGCCAGCGATTTTGCTTCTTCAATCACTTTAGCAACATGCAATAATGCTTTTGATGGAATACAGCCTACGTTTAAACAGACTCCGCCAAGGGTTGCGTAACGTTCTACAATTACAGTTTCCAAACCTAAATCAGCAGCACGGAAGGCGGCAGAGTAACCTGCAGGGCCTGCTCCTAGTACTACCACCTGGGTCTTAATTTCCTTACTCATCGATGACCTCTTGGTATTGTTATGTTGTTAAGCCGCTGTAGGGTATTTGTATTCGTACATACAGCTCAACTGAGTTTACGGTTAATCACGATAAAAAAGAAGAGCTGGATGCAAAACACCCAGCCCAACTGACTAAAGTACTAATCGGCGAATATCGCCCAATAAACCACTCAGCGTAGAGATGAAACGAGCACCATCAGCGCCATCAATCACTCGGTGGTCGTAAGATAATGCCAATGGCAACATCAACTTAGGCACAAAGTCTTTGCCATTCCACTTTGGCTTCATCTCGCTACGCGATACCCCTAATATTGCCACTTCTGGCGCATTCACAATAGGTGTAAATTGCGTTCCGCCAATTCCGCCTAGGCTAGAAATAGTAAAACAGCCGCCTTGCATATCTGAAGCCGTCAACTTACCCGCTCGTGCCTTCTTAGAAATCTCAACCAGCTCTTCAGAGAGTTGATAAATACCTTTCTTATTGACATCACGGACCACCGGTACGACTAAACCGTTTGGCGTATCTACCGCAATACCAATATGAATGTACTTCTTCATAATTAGGCTATTGCCATCATCCGATAAAGCCGAATTAAACTTGGGTAAGCTTTCCAAAGTTTTCGCAGCAGCTTTTAACATGAACACCAACGGGGTAATTTTGAACCCCATTTGTTGCTTCTCAGCAATCACATTTTGCTCTTTACGGAAAGCTTCCATTTCGCTGATATCAGCTTCATCAAACTGAGTAACGTGTGGAATTTTAACCCAGTTACGGTGCAGTGCAGGGCCCGATATTTTCTGAATTCGGGAAAGTGGCACTTCTTCCACTTCACCAAACTTCGAATAATCTACACTTGGCCACGCCATAACGTCCATACCAGAACCGCCGCCAGCCTTGGCGCCCGACTCTAATAGTTTAACGGCTTGCTTGACATAAGCTTGTACGTCTTCTTTAACGATGCGGCCTTTACGGCCCGAGCCTTTAATCTTAGCGAGATCAACGCCAAACTCACGGGCTAAACGGCGGATCACCGGAGAGGCATGGAAGTAAGCGTTATTTTCGACAAATTCGCTGGCCTGCGCCGATGCTGAAGCCGCCACTGGTGCTGGGCTTGGTTTCGCCGCTGCAGGCGCTGCTGCTGGGGCGACTGTTGGAGCTGGAGCCTCAGGAGCGGCCGCTTCTACTTCAAACAGCATGATCAACGAACCCGTTTTCACTTTATCGCCAACAGCAACCTTAAGTGCAGTCACAACGCCAGCAAACGGTGCCGGAACCTCCATCGCCGCTTTGTCGCCTTCAACCGAAATTAAAGTTTGCTCCAGTTCAATGCTGTCACCGACCGCGACCGCAACTTCAGTCACTTCAACTTCATCATCACCAATATCTGGAATAACGACTTGTTGTTCTTGTTTCGCGGCAGGGGCTGCTGGCGCAGAAGCTGCAACAGGAGCGCTAGCAGCAGGTGCACTACCCGCCACTTCAAATTCCATAATCAACGAACCGGTGGTCACCTTATCGCCAACTGCAACACTAATCGACTTCACGGTTCCGGCGATAGGCGCAGGAACTTCCATCGCCGCTTTATCACCTTCAACAGAAATCAGGGTCTGTTCCGCTTCAACCACATCACCCACTTTCACTGCGATTTCAGTAATTTCTACTTCATCATCGCCGATATCGGGAACATGAACAGGCTCGACCGCACTGGCTGCAGGCTCGGCTGCAACTGGAGCAGCCGCCTCAGTTGAGGCCTCCGCAGCGGTACTACCTGCTGCTTCAAAAATCATAATCAAGCTGTTGGTGGCAACACTGTCACCCACCGCAACTTTAATTTCTTTCACCACACCAGCCTGCGATGCCGGAACTTCCATCGCAGCTTTGTCGCCTTCAACCGAAATAAGCGATTGCTCTAACTCTACACTGTCGCCTACTTGGACAAGAACTTCGGTCACTTCGACTTCATCGGCACCAATATCAGGTACAAAAATTTCAATACTCATATCACTTCGCCCTTACGCGTAGAGAGGGTTAACTTTGTCAGCATCGATGCCATATTTTTCAATTGCTTCAACAACTAACTTCTTATCAACAGTACCTGCTTTGGCTAGTTCAGCTAGCGAGGCAACCACAATATAATCGGCATTCACTTCAAAGTGACGACGCAAGTTTTCACGGCTATCACTGCGGCCAAAACCGTCAGTTCCCAAAACTTTATAGCTACCCGGCACATAGGCTCGAACTTGCTCAGCGTATTGCTTCATGTAATCGGTAGCCGCTATTGTTGGCAAATCACTTAAAGTTTCGGTGATAAATGGAACTTGCTCAGCAGCTTCAGGGTGCAGCATATTGGAACGCTCAATCGCTTGCCCTTCACGAGTTAACTCGTTGAACGAAGTCACACTAAATACATCAGACGCAATATCGTATTCTTCGCTTAATACCTTAGCCGCTTTTAATACTTGCTGCATGATGGTACCTGAACCCAGTAATTGAACACTGGCTTTACTACCCTGATTACTTTCAAACTTGTAGATACCTTTACGAATACCTTCTTCTGCACCTTCTGGCATCGCAGGTTGATGGTAATTCTCATTCATTAAGGTCAAGTAGTAATAAACATTCTCTTGCTCACCGTACATCCGACGTAAACCGTCTTGTAATACAACCGCCACTTCAAAAGCAAAACTTGGGTCGTAAGAAAGACAGTTTGGAATGGTATTCGCTAAAATTAAGCTGTGACCATCTTCATGTTGCAAGCCCTCACCGTTCAAGGTGGTTCGACCTGCCGTAGCACCCAATAAGAAACCACGTGCTTGTTGGTCACCGGCCATCCAACACATATCACCGACACGTTGGAAACCAAACATAGAGTAGTAAATGTAGAACGGGATCATGGGTACATCGTTAGTGCTGTATGACGTTGCAGCTGCAACCCAAGAACTCATCGCCCCCAGTTCGTTAATCCCTTCTTGCAAGACCTGACCGCTGGTATCTTCTTTATAGTAAGACACCTGCTCTCTATCTTGCGGAGTATAAACCTGACCACCTGGATTATAGATACCCACTTGGCGGAACAAACCTTCCATCCCAAAAGTACGCGCTTCATCGGCAATAATTGGTACGATATTTTTGCCAATACCTTTGTTCTTCAACATCACATTCAAGGCTCGAACGTAAGCCATCGTAGTTGAGATTTCGCGTTTTTGTTCACCTAATAAGGCATCAAACTCACTCAACTCGGGAATATCTAAAGCTTGGCTAAACTTAGTTAAACGAGTTGGCGTGTAACCTTTCAATTCGCTACGGCGAGCATGCAAATAATCGTGCTCTGGAGTGCCGGGCTTTAACTCAATGTAAGGCAAACTAGGTAAATCATCATTGCTCACATCAACACCGAGACGATCGCGGAACTGCTGAACATAGTTCATATCCATTTTCTTCACGCCGTGCGCAATATTCTTACCTTGTGCGGCTTCGCCCATGCCATAACCTTTCACGGTTTTAGCTAGAATAACCGTTGGAACACCTGAAGTATTACGTGCTTTATCAAAGGCGGCGTAAAGCTTAACTGGATCATGTCCGCCACGACGCAGGGCAAAAATCTCATCGTCAGACATGTCTTTAACTAGCTCAGCGGTTTCGCTGTACTTGCCAAAGAAGTGCTCACGCACATAGGCACCATATTTAGCCTTAAAGGTTTGGTAATCACCATCAATGGTTTCGTTCATTAATTGCAATAATTTACCGGAACTATCTTTAGCCAGTAGGCTATCCCATTCGCTCCCCCAAACAACCTTAATCACATTCCAGCCAGCGCCTCTGAATAGGCCTTCAAGCTCTTGAATGATTTTACCGTTCCCCATAACCGGACCATCAAGGCGCTGCAAGTTACAGTTAATCAAGAAACATAAGTTGTCTAACTTCTCGCGTGCAGCAAAAGAAATAGCGCCGCGTGATTCTGGCTCATCCATCTCGCCATCACCCAAGAAGGCGTATACCCGTTGTTGGGTACAATCTTTAAGACCACGTCCTGTCAGATATTTTAAGAAACGAGCTTGATAAATCGCAGAAATAGGACCCAGACCCATCGATACTGTTGGGAACTGCCAAAACTCTGGCATTAACTTGGGATGCGGATAAGAGCTCAGGCCATTACCACCCACTTCCTGGCGGAAGTTATCAAGCTGTTCGGCAGTTAAACGCCCCTCAACAAAAGCTCGAGCGTAAATCCCTGGAGAAATATGCCCTTGATAATAAACTAAATCACCACCGTCTTGCTCATTACGCGCACGGAAGAAGTGGTTAAAACAAACTTCATAAAAGGCCGCTGAAGACTGATAAGAAGCCATATGGCCACCAAGGTCTAAGTCTTTT
Source organism: Agarivorans sp. QJM3NY_30 (assembly GCF_050870855.2). Lineage (GTDB taxonomy): Bacteria > Pseudomonadota > Gammaproteobacteria > Enterobacterales > Celerinatantimonadaceae > Agarivorans. The sequence goes on from NZ_CP194038.2 coordinate 4,164,841, forward strand.
TTAGAAGCACGCAATACAATCATAATCGCATTCCAACGAATGATAGAACGAATCCGACGTTCAATCACGCTGTCACCAGGGTATTCAGGCTGTTCACCAACCGCAATAGTGTTGATGTAATCCGTGGTAATGGCCCCGCCAGCGGCAGATAAACCATCAATCTTAGCGTTAGCGATAACCTGCTCTAACAAAAACTGGGCACGCTCTACGCCTTCTTCTTTGATCACAGATTCTATGGCATCTATCCACTCAGCAGTTTCGACTGAGTCGATATCATGCTTCAGTACCTCTGACATGGCTGTTTCCTTATCAGTAATTTATGATTATCCAAACCGAAGCTTGGGCTAAACTTTCAATTGTTTTAAACGACGATTAGAGCGCTCAACTCGGCTCTCTTCTCGCTCGATTTCCAATAGCGTTTCTTCAATAAACGCCAAATGTTTATGTGAGGCTTCACGGGCATCATCAGGTTTGCTATCGAGTATAGCTTGTAGCATCAAGCCGCGGTGGTAACGGATTTTCTCCGCAACATTTGGACGCCGATACAAAACCTGAAAATTGTCCATGATGTTTTTTTCCAACAGTGGGCTTAAACCTCGAATTAAATGAAACAACACTAAGTTATGTGAAGCTTCGGTAATCGCTTCATAAAAACTTAAGACTGCTTTTGCTTCATTGGCCGTATTTCCATCTTGTTGGGCAAGTTCAATTTTCTCATGACAAACTTGGATTTTTTCCAAATCGGCTTCAGTGCCGCGTAACGCAGCGTAGTAAGCTGAAATGCCTTCAACGGCGTGACGAAACTCTAGTAAATCAAGTTGGCTTTCATCATGACTCGCCAACAACTCAAACAAAGGGTCGGTTAAGGCTTCGCGCAACTTTTGTTGTACATAGGTCCCGCCCCCTTGTTTACGAACCACTAAACCTTTTGCTTCTAACTGCTGAATCGCCTCACGCAGAGATGGCCGAGACACGTCAAACTGTTTCGCCAGCTCTCGCTCCGCAGGTAAGCGTTCTCCTGGTGGTAAACTACCTTCTAAGATCATTCGCTCCAGTTGCTTTGCAATCACTTCAGCAAGTTTTAGCGGCTTAATTCGTTGGTAGCTCATCTATTTCCATCTAGTTAATGATTGGTATTACCAATTTACCCGAAGCAAATTAACAAATAGGAAACACCTTGTCTAGAAAAATTGATCTACATCAAATAGCCCCACAACAAAGCCAATTCATTGTAAATACATTTGTCGTACAAATATACTTGGTCAGACCTTTTTTTGTGATATAGATCACTACGATGTAACAACAAAACCAAAGATAGGGGGATAATGTGAAATAAATATGTCGTCGCGTTATGCGCCACCAGCAGTCAATCAAAACCTCGGAGTACTTCAACAAGAGCTGGTCGTGTATATTTGTGATTTATTTAAGCACAGCGAGTGCTGCAAATAACCGGATGAAATGAATCCATTGTGATGAACGCCATCGACTTCACTGCTGCTTAATCTGTTTAATTCGATTTGACTTGTTCGCAATAAAAGCTAATCAACAACGAGCGCTTCGCCTGAGGCAAATCAATGCGCTGATCTGCGCCCCCAATCGATAAACAAAATTCTACGGCTTGCAGGCTAGAATCCTAAATCAACCATCCACCAATGGTGAGTGCGGCAATCACCGCAATCGCCAATAAGATGCCATGTTTAGCCAGACTCACAAAACGACTGGTGGTTGTCACGCATAACATGTCGCTCACTAAATCGCTATTGGAAAGCTCAGCGGCAACCGCCACCTTGCTTAACCAGTAACCATTGCTGTGTTGGCGATCGGTTAATGAGCGCAACCAAATCGGCAGCGCGGGATGAGTATGACCAACCGTTAAATAACACAGACTCGCCAAGCGACTTGGCAACCAATCAATATAATGCATAAACACATTCACCGCAGGAGACAAAGCCTGAACTTCAGTGCTCTTATGCAAATATAAGCTACGACAACAGCCATAAAATACCGCGCCTGCGGGCCCCGCCAGTACATAGAAAAATATCACTGCAAAATAATAACGATAATTCAACCACATCAGTTGCGTTCCGGTGGAGACAGCCAAGGGCTGATTCTCCTCTACTTGATGCATGGGATGCATTTGATGGAGCAATAATTGATTAAATTCGAGACAAGCCTGTTGCTTACCTGCGGCAGCTAAACGTAAATAGTCCCGGTAAGCCTGTTGTAAAGGTGGACAACCTAGCGTAAATAACGGCACAAAGATCCACAACAACAAACTAGGAATACCAAATAACCAACCGCTTAAGCTAAACTGCAAACCCGCAAGCAATCCGGTGGGGAAGATCACCGTCATCATAATTTGCCAAAATGCCGTCTTACTATCGAAGCGCTGCAACCACCAATGAAAGACATGCTGCCACCACCAATTAGCACCAATCCGTCTGGCCCGCTCTAAACTTAATGCTAATAATAGTGATATTAATGACATCTGATTGATTGCTCTCCATAAATGTCTGTCATGCAAACAAATAGTAAGTCAATTCTCATGGCAAACCAAGCGCGCTCATAAAGCCGCGAGATACGCCTCCCAATCAAACGCCTCTCCGGGATCTGATTTTCTTCCCGGCGCTATCTCACTATGCCCAACAATCGCTTGCTTGCTCATTTGTGGATAATGAGCCAATAGTGTTTGAGTCACCGCTACCAGGGCTTGATATTGAGCCTGAGTAAAGGCGCTATGGTCGGTTCCTTCTAATTCAATCCCAATGGAAAAGTCATTGCAAGCTTCCCGCCCACGGTAAGTCGATACCCCAGCATGCCAAGCGCGCCGATTAAATGGTACATATTGTTTCAATTGACCGTCACGCTCAATCAACAGGTGCGCAGAGACCTCTAAGCCAGCTAAATCGGCAAAACTCGGCTCTGCACTACTATCTAAAGTACCGCTAAACAGCTGATCAACATAGCCATTGCCATAAACACCCTGTGGCAAACTGATACAATGCACAACCAATAGGCTGATCTCATCTTCGGGTCGCTGATTATGAAATGGGCTTGGCAGCTGCTGCGCCTGTACCAGTTGATGCTGCTGATTAATCTGCAAAACTCTCTCCTTAGCCATAAAACAATAGCGCCTGACAACTCGCTTATCATAAAGCCAATATTTGCCCATGCAAGCTTAAGCCTTCTAAGTTAGAATGCGCTACATGCTAGGGTATATACTCTACAAACCATCATCACTATCGCAACTATCAGAGAATCGATGCATGAACCTCGAACAATTGCGCGCTAATGTCAGCGCAGCCCTCATTGAAGATTTAAGTCACTTAGACCCGCAGCTAGATATCACCGCGGGGCTGATTCCCGAACAACAAGTCAGTAAGGCTAAAATTATCAGCCGCGAAGATGCGGTATTTGTGGGTCGCCAATTTGCCGATGAAGTGTTTCGCCAACTCGGTGGACAAGTCAGCATAGAGTGGTTGGTTGAAGACGGCGACAAGGTTGTCGAAAACCAAAGCCTTTGCTATTTAAGTGGTCCTGCGCGGATTTTATTAACCGGTGAGCGCTGTGCACTCAACTTTATTCAAACCCTATCCGGAATTGCCACGCAAGTGGCTGCCTATTGTGACTTGCTTACTGGCACCCAATGCCAATTACTGGATACCCGAAAAACGCTACCGGGCTTACGCTTTGCCTCAAAATATGCGGTTCGCTGCGGCGGCGGCCATAATCATCGTTTCGGACTGTTCGATGCTTTTCTCATAAAAGAAAACCACATCATGGCCTGTGGCAGTATTAAAGCTGCAATAGACAAGGCGCGCCAGTTGTCACCGGGGAAAAAAGTGGAAGTGGAAGTGGAAAACCTCGACGAGTTAAACCAAGCGCTCGATGCAGGCAGCGATGTGGTAATGTTAGATAATTTCAGCGTCGAGTTGATGCGTCAAGCGGTTGAGCTCAACCAGGGCCGAGCAAAGTTAGAGGCCTCTGGCAATATGACCCTAAGCACCATTCGCCAGTATGCCGAAACAGGCGTTGACTATATTTCGGTAGGCGCTTTAACCAAACATGTCAAGGCGCTAGACCTAAGTATGCGCTTTGTCGCCGAATAACATCGATTAGTGAAACAAGGCTGTATAAATACATTTACAGCCTCTCAAATCAAAGCCCCGCTAAGATCACGATTTAATTGTCTTTTTCTAAAAATAACTATACTTATAACATTCGTGTGCTTTAATCAGTATAGATTTGCAGCACCGTACAGTAAGGGATGTGGCTGAATTAACGGCGTTAATTTATTGCAACCCGATAATAAAACGGTAGATAAACAACTTAAAACTTGTGTAAAGGAAAGACGCAATGAAAACAGTCCAAAACCTTCAAATCAAAGTAGCCAACAAACAAAGCGGTTTTACGCTCATCGAATTAATGATCGTAGTTGCCATCGTAGCCATCTTAGCGGCAGTCGCGCTGCCTGCTTATAACGAATATGTGAAAAAATCCAAATTCGCCAATGTGTCAGCTGCAACCCAAGCTTACAAGATCAAAGTAGAACTTTGCCATGCAACAGAAGGAACCTTAACAGGATGTAACGCAGGCGCTCATGGCATTCCGACTGCGCTCGCAGCAACAGACGATCCGACAGGCTCTATTTCTACCATCGCAGTTAGTAACGGTGTAATTACAGCAACTGGTACTTCAGACGTTGATAGTAAAACTTTAATACTAACTCCAACTATTGTAAAAGAAAGAGTAATTTGGGATAAAGAAGCCACTGGTGCGGTTAGTACGTGTGTAGCTGCAGGTTATTGTTAAATTAGCTCCTTAACTATGGCAGACAATTACCTCAACGGCCTTGCTTCCAGCTTGGCCGTTTCTTTTCCCGACAAAGAACAACGCCTCACTGAGCTGTATCAACGCAGTAAGCAAGAGCAGCGTGCTTTTACCAGCGTATTGGTCGAGAATGAACTGCTCTCCAGCAAACAGCTGGCGGATTTTTGTGAAAGCCAATTTGGCATCCCGCTACTGGATTTAGATGCCATCGAGCTGAGTGAAATCCCGCAGAAATATCTCAACGAAAAATTGATTTTTAAACACCACGTCTTGCCAGTTTATAGCCAGGGACAGACCCTGTATGTGGCAATGGCCGATCCCAGCAATGTGACCGCCCTCGAAGATTTTGGCTTTAGCTTCGGCCTGCACGTCGAAGCGCTACTGGTTGAAGAAAACAAGCTATTTAACGCCATTCAATCGCTAGTCGATGACAGCGCCAACCTCGATTTAGGCGAGATATCCGATGAGGAGATCAACGATTTAGAGGTTAGTGAGGAAGGCTCACGCCTCGATGAGCAGCAAACCAATAAACAAGACGATGCGCCCATCGTAGTTTATATCAATAAGATCTTGATGGATGCGATCCGCCGGGGCGCTTCCGATTTACACTTTGAGCCCTATGAGCATAAATACCGGATCCGATTTCGCATCGACGGACTGTTACACGAAATCGCCAGCCCACCGATTAACCTGGCCAATCGCTTCTCGGCGCGACTCAAGGTAATGGCGCGAATGGACATCGCCGAACGTCGACTACCACAGGACGGTCGAATCAAACTCAAGACCGGCCGTAACAAGGCTATCGACATGCGGGTGAATTCTCTGCCCACCATGTGGGGCGAAAAAATCGTGATCCGGATCCTCGACTCTTCGGCGGCCAAGCTAAACATCGACGCGCTTGGCTACGATGAGCAACAAAAAAAGCTATATTTAGACGCCTTAGCTCGCCCGCAAGGGATGATTTTAGTCACCGGCCCCACCGGTTCCGGTAAAACCGTGTCGTTGTATACTGGCTTAAGTATTCTCAATACCAGTGAAATTAATATTTCCACCGCCGAAGATCCGGTGGAGATTAACCTGCCAGGGGTTAACCAAGTACAGATTAATAATCGCGCCGGACTAAGCTTTGCCAGCGCTCTACGCGCCTTTCTACGTCAAGATCCTGATGTGGTAATGGTTGGGGAGATCCGCGATTTAGAAACCGCAGAAATATCGATTAAAGCGGCGCAAACTGGCCACTTAGTGCTGTCGACCCTGCATACTAATTCCGCCGCCGAAACCCTGACCCGGATGCTGAATATGGGGGTCCCGGCCTTTAACATCGCATCCTCGGTCAGCTTGATCATCGCCCAACGTTTGGCGCGACGACTCTGTGAACACTGTAAAAAATCGAAGATAATCGAGGCCCATTTATTACCCCAAATCGGCTTTAATCAAGACCAAATCAGCGCAGGAGTTCAATTATTTGAACCCCAGGGTTGTGATAAGTGTACCGGCGGTTATAAGGGACGAGTAGGGATTTACGAGGTGATGCCCATGAGCAGTGCAATTGCTAAACTGATTATGGAGCAAGGTAATTCCATTCAAATCGCCGAACAGGCGATTAACGAGGGGATGTATTCGCTGCGCATGTCCGCCTTAGAAAAAGCCCGTTTAGGCGTCACCAGCCTAGCAGAAGTCGAGCGAGTCACAAATGTATGATTCACCCAAACGGCACCGTTAATTATTTGATAAATTAAACCTATGTTTTAAGACTCATTGTTTGCAGGGATGTTATGGCCGCCACAAACACCAAGCGTAAAGTCGCCGTAAAAAAAATCAATGCCTTTAGCTGGAGTGGGATTAATCGCCGAGGCGGTAAGGTGAATGGCGAGTATCAAGCCGAGACGATCAGTCAAGTACGAGCCGACCTGCGTCGCCAGGGCATCACCGTTACCAAAATCAAGAAAAAAAGTGAGAGTTTTCTTAGCCAATTGGGTAATAAGATCAAGCCGATGGACATCGCGGTGGTCTCTCGGCAAATCGCCACCATGCTGTCGGCTGGCGTGCCACTGGTGCAGAGTTTTAACATTATCGCCAAGAGTGTCGAAAAGCCGGCGATGCGCCAACTGATCGGCGAGATTAGCGCCGAAGTAGAATCAGGCACCCCACTTTCCGAAGCCCTGCGTAAACATCCTCGCTACTTCGACGATCTCTACTGTGACCTGATCGATGCCGGGGAGCAAAGTGGAGCCCTCGAGACGATTTATGATCGGGTGGCCATCTATAAAGAAAAGGCCGAATCGCTGAAGTCCAAAATTAAGAAGGCGATGTTTTATCCAGTCTCGGTAATCATCGTCGCCATCATCGTGACCACCATTTTATTACTATTTGTGATCCCCCAGTTTGAAGAAATTTTTGCCAGCTTTAATGCCGAACTCCCAGCCTTCACGGTGTTCGTTATTGGGATCTCACGCTTCCTGCAGGATTATTGGCCGTTTATCTTTGGTGGTATTTTTGCGGCAGGCTTTGGCTATGTGCAAGCCTTTCGCCGCTCGCAGGGGGTGAAAGATGCCACCGACCGCTTTATTTTAAAAATTCCGGTGATTAATCCCATCTTACACAAGGCTGCAATGGCCCGTTTTGCGCGCACCTTGTCTACCACCTTTGCCGCCGGGATCCCGCTAATCGATGCGCTGCGCTCCGCAGCTGGTGCTTCTGGTAACGTCGTCTACCGCAATGCTATCAACGCCATCCGGGTGGAAGTCACCGGTGGGATGCAGATGAATGTGGCGATGCGTACCGTCAACATCTTTCCCGATATGGTGACCCAGATGGTGATGATTGGCGAAGAATCTGGCTCCTTAGATAGCATGCTCGATAAAGTCGCCAATATCTATGAACAGCAAGTTGATGACGCGGTTGATGGCCTCACCAGCTTAATCGAACCCTTGATTATGGCTGTGCTTGGGGTATTAGTTGGTGGTATGGTAGTGGCCATGTATTTACCTATTTTCAAACTGGGATCGGTCGTCGGTTAAAATGCAAGAGTTCATTGAATTTTACCCAGCCTTAGCGCTGGGTTTCTGTTTGTTAGTCGCGCTGTGTATCGGCTCTTTTAGTAACGTGGTGATCCATCGCCTACCGGTGATGCTCGAGCGACAATGGAAACAAGAGTGCCGGCAGTTTTTAGCCGATGAGCTTGATGGCGATACGCCAGTTTCTCCCCAAACTTATAATTTAGCGCTACCGCGCTCAACTTGTCCGCACTGTCATCACTTAATTCTGGCCTGGCAAAATATTCCACTCATCAGTTGGTTGCTACTACGCGGTAAGTGTGCCAACTGCAAAGCGCCAATCAGTATCCGTTATCCATTGGTAGAAGCAGCGTGTGCGGCCTTAACCCTAGCCTGCTGGTGGCAGTTTGGTTTTAGCTTGCCATTCATCTTTGCCAGTATCTTTTGCATGCTGCTACTGTGTTTAGCCTTAATCGATTTGGATACCATGTATTTGCCCGACCAACTCACCCTACCCGGCCTGTGGTTTGGCCTGCTGCTGAATCTCGTTGGGGGCTTTGTCAGCCTTGAAAGTGCGGTGCTCGGCGCAGCAATTGGCTATGGTTTCTTATGGAGCTTATTTTGGCTGTTTAAACTACTGACGGGCAAAGAAGGCATGGGCTACGGAGATTTTAAGCTATTGGCGATGATTGGCGCATGGTTTGGTTGGCAGGCCCTACCGCTAACCATCCTGTTATCATCACTGATCGGCGCGGGTATTGGCATTGCACTGATCTTGTTCGGCCGACATCAACAACAAAAACCGATTCCCTTTGGTCCCTACTTGGCAATTGCTGCCGTTGCCTATCTATTTTTTGGCCAGAGTATTCAAGATTGGTACTTCAACTACATCGGTTTAGCGTGATGGCGGGCCTCATCTCCGAGCATCGCACACGAGGGCTCCGTGCATGATCATTGGATTAACTGGCGGCATCGCCAGCGGTAAGAGTCAAGCATCCGCCCTGTTTGAAGCGCTTGGAGTGGCGGTGGTGGATGCTGACGTTGTTGCTCGGCAATTGGTTGAACCCGGCCAGCCAGCACTCAATCAGATCATCAAGCACTTTGGCCCGCAGCTACAGCTTGCGAATGGTCAATTGGACCGAGCCGCATTACGCAAAATTATTTTTAGTGAGCCCGAACAAAAAACTTGGCTGAACCAGTTGCTTCATCCACTAATCCGCCAACAAATGCAACAACAGCTTAACGCTGCAGAAGGCCCCTACAAGATCTTGGTTGCCCCGTTACTCCTAGAAAACAAGCTGGATAAACTTGTCGATCGAGTGCTCATGATCGATACGCCAGTTGCCCTACAAATTGCCCGAACCATGGCGCGTGACAAGGTCAATCAAAACCAAGCCGAGCAAATTATTGGTGCCCAAATGGATCGAGAGGCTAAACTCGCCGCCGCCACAGATATCATCGTAAACGATGGCGAACTGTCGTTATTAGGCGACAAAGTAAAGGAATTTCACCGCATTTACCTTAATCTTGCCAAAAGCCATGACAGTTGAAAGATCAGTGGGTACACTAGTTTAGATAAGACTTTAACTTAGTGTAATGAATCGTCATGGCCGCACTCATATTCGAGCACCCTTTAAATGAGAAAGTAAGAAACTACTTACGCTTAGAGCAGTTATTTGAGCAACTCATGTTGGCTAAACCCCTGCAACACCCTTTGCAACAACAGCAATTTTTTCGGATTTTGTTTGAAGTTGCCGAAGTTTTAGAACGCTGTGAATGGCGCAGTGATTTACTCAAAGATTTAGCGACTCAAACCGAAAAACTAGATCAATGGGCATCCATGCCAAATGTTGATACCAGCAAAATAGAGCAGCTAATCCTTGAGGTTAAAAGTCTATCGGTAGCCATCAGTAAACATGTTCGCGTAAGCGACCACCTTAAAAATGACCGTTTATTAGCCAGCATTCGCCAACGTTTAGCCTTACCGGGCGGGAATAGTAGTTTTGATCTTCCCTACCTTCACTACTGGCTAAATCAACCACCGTCACAGCTTAGAGCTCAAGTAGAAGGGTGGCTACAACCCTTTCAAATGGTCGTTGAAGCAATTAAGCAGCTGCTCAAACTTGTCCGCGAGCAACATCAAGCCATTGAAGTGATTGCCAACAAGGGCTTCTATCAAGGCGTAGCACAACACTGTGGTCTATTACGGATCGAAGTCGATACCGACTATCAAGCCTATCCAACCGTGAGCGGACATAAACACCGCTTTGCTATCAAATTCATCAGTGCGGCCAATCTAGAAATAGACAATATTCACTGCCGCCTTTATTGCTGTAAGATCAACTAATGAAAAACCAAAATCCCCCAGTAGTTAAATGCCCCACTTGTAACGACGACGTCATCTGGCAAAGCAGTAGCGAGTTCAGACCCTTTTGTAGTGAGCGCTGTAAACTCATCGATTTAGGGGAATGGGCAAACCAAGAGAAGGCCATTCCCGGACAGCATATTGTAGAAGATGAAGATAAACCTGACAGCTGGGAGTTTTAACGGCCTCAGCTCTGATTCGTCTCTAAGCGCCCAATCGCCTGCAAAATAGCAAGATTTGCCTCAGGAAAAGTGTAATCACTCAAATCTTTTGCCATCACCCAGCGTATTTCCTGCTGTTCTGCGCCTTGAGCCTCTCCTGTAAAGCGTTCAATGGTATAAACGTGTAAACACACACGTTTATCGACATAATCGTGTTCAATACGTGTCAACGCTTTACAGCTGCTCACATCAATATCGATCAGCAGTTCTTCTTTTAGCTCACGGGCTAAAGCTTCAAGCACCGTTTCTTCTGGCTCAACTTTTCCTCCGGGAAACTCCCACTTTCCTCCCTGATGCTGCGCTTGGTGCCTTAAGCTCAACAAAATTTGTTGTTGCTTGAAGATAACCCCTACCGCCACATTGACTGTTTTCATTGCTACTCCCAAATTTGGCCCTTAACCGTTGACGGCGCGTCTAAACCAAAAACGACACCGAATTTTACTCTCGTGGCGCATATAACCAACCTCCCCCCAAGAGCTACGCTCACAAGCACAATCTAAACCGCAGCTCACATCAACAAAAAGGAGAGCCAAGGCTCTCCTTTTTACAGCATAACTATCCTCAAATCAGGATAACTTACCATGGCATTGCTTATATTTCTTACCTGAACCACAGGGACAAGGATCATTGCGTCCCACTTTTTGCCCTTCACGAACGACCGGTTGATTTGATGCCGTTGTTGCTTCATCCTCGAGCTGATTTTGAGCTTGTTGATGACGATATTCCATAGCGCGTTGTTCGGCTTCACGACGTTTCGCTTCCATCGCTTCCACTTCTTCTGGCGCTTGAACCTGCACCCGACTCAAAATACTAATCACATCTAGCTTGAGTGCTTCAAGCATCTGGGTGAATAATTCAAAAGATTCCCGTTTGTATTCTTGCTTAGGATCCTTCTGAGCATAACCACGTAAGTGGATCCCTTGACGCAGATGATCCATCGCAGCGAGATGCTCCTTCCAAAGCTGGTCAAGAGTTTGCAGCATCACCGATTTCTCAAACTGTTTGATACTATCCGCGCCCACTTTATCAATTTTATCTTGGTACTCTTTCACGGCGGCTTCGATAACTCGCTCACGCAAGCTTTCTTCATGTAACTTATCGTCTTCATCCAGCCATTTTTGAATTGGTAAATCCAGTCCAAAATCACTCTTCAAACGTTGTTCCAACTCAGTGATTTGCCACATTTCGTCGAGAGACTGAGGGGGAATGTATTCATCAAGCACCGCTGAATATACATCTTGACGGATCACTTCGATAGTTTCAGAAATACTTTCACTATCCATAAGATCGTTACGTTGCTCGTAAACAACCTTGCGCTGATCGTTAGCCACATCATCAAATTGCAGCAAAGACTTACGCACATCAAAGTTACGCCCTTCAACTTTACGCTGAGCATTTTCAATGGCGCGAGTGACCCAAGGATGCTCAATCGCTTCACCCTCTTCCATGCCGAGTTTTTTCATCATTCCGGTAACTCGATCTGATGCAAAAATACGCATCAAGCTATCTTCCATCGAGAGGTAGAAGCGAGTCGAACCGGGATCCCCTTGGCGACCCGACCGACCACGAAGCTGGTTATCAATACGACGGGATTCATGACGCTCGGTGCCAATAATATGTAAACCACCACTGGCTAATACTGCATCATGACGCTGCTGCCACTGGTGTTTAATCTCGGCAATTTGCTGCTCGCTCACTTCCTCACCTAAAGCACTCAGCTCGGCTTGAAGGCTACCGCCCAACACAATATCTGTTCCCCGGCCCGCCATATTCGTGGCGATGGTCACCGCACCAGCCATACCCGCTGAGGCGACAATTTCCGCTTCCTTCTCATGGAACTTAGCGTTCAGCACGTTATGTTTAATTTTTTCTTTGTTTAAAATATTCGACAATAGTTCCGAATTTTCGATCGATACGGTACCGACTAACACTGGACGCTGAGCCTTCACACACTCACGAATATCCTCGACAATGGCGTGATATTTCTCTTCTGCGGTCAGATAGACTAAATCCCCTTTGTCATCACGAACCATCGGTTTATTGGTTGGTACAACCACCGTATCGAGGCCGTAAATAGATTGAAACTCAAAAGCTTCGGTGTCGGCAGTACCAGTCATTCCAGACAGTTTTTGATATAGGCGGAAATAGTTTTGGAAGGTGATTGATGCTAGGGTTTGGTTTTCATTTTGAATTGCCACCCCTTCTTTCGCTTCCACCGATTGATGTAGCCCTTCGGACCAACGACGCCCTGGCATGGTACGGCCGGTGTGTTCATCAACAATCACGATCTCGCCACTATCACTCACGATATAATCGACGTTACGTTCGAATAAGGTATGCGCGCGTAGACCAGCATTCACATGGTGTAACAGGCTAATATTGGCTGCATTATAAAGTGAATCTCCCTCTTGGAGCATGCCCCGCTCAATCAAGGTTTCTTCGACAAAAATTTGACCAGTTTCGGTCAAATGAACCTGCTTATTTTTTTCGTCGAGGGTGTAGTGACCGTCACCCGTATGTTCTTCAGTATCTTCTTCCTCTTGGCGAACCAAAAGTGGGATCACATCATTAATTTTTTTATAAAGCTCTGAGCTATCTTCCGCTGGACCAGAAATAATCAACGGTGTACGAGCCTCGTCGATGAGGATCGAGTCGACTTCATCCACAACTGCATAATTTAAAGGTCGTTGCACTCGTTGCTCTGGCGCAAAAGCCATATTGTCACGCAGATAATCAAAACCAAATTCGTTGTTAGTACCATAGGTAATATCAGCGGCGTAGGACGCCTTCTTGGCTTCATGGTCCATTCCCGAAATATTCACTGCAACAGATAAACCTAAGTATTCAAATAGAGGGCGATTCCATTCCGCATCACGTTGTGCCAAATAGTCATTCACGGTAATCACATGCACGCCCTTACCGGTAATCCCGTTCAGGTAAGCAGGCAAAGTCGCGGTCAAGGTTTTACCTTCACCAGTGCGCATCTCTGCGATTTTATTATCGTTAAGAACCATGCCACCAATCATCTGGACATCGAAATGACGCATTTCGAATACCCGTTTTGAGGCCTCACGAACCACCGCAAACGCTTCTGGCAAAATTGACTCTAGCGTTTCACCTTGCTCCACCCGCTCTCTAAATTCGACGGCCTTCGCTTTGATGTCTTCTGCTGACAATTTTTCGTATTCGGGCTCTAGGGCGTTAATAGCATTTACTATTTTACGCATCTTCTTGATGGTACGGTCGTTTCGGGTACCAACTATCTTCGTTACTAATTTACTAATCATGAAAAACTACTTCTGCTAAGACGAAATCCAATTTTCTATGCACTGGCTTTGCGATAAATAAATTTACTGGGATTCAGAGGTCGGCCATTTTTAAGCACCTCAAAATGCACATGAGGACCGGTTGAGCGGCCAGTACTGCCCATCAACGCGATCTCGTCCCCTTTATTTACCACATCACCTTCTTTTACTAATACTGCTTTAGCATGCCCGTAACGCGTTACCATTCCGTTACCATGCGCTATTTCAACGAAGTTGCCATAACCAGAACGCGTTCCGGCCCAAACAACCACGCCACTACCCACTGCGTAAATCGCTGTCCCTTCCTTCCCAGCAATATCGACGCCATTATGCACCGACAAGCGCTGCGTAAAAGGATCGATCCGCGAACCAAAGGGTGAAGAAATCCAAATGCCGGGGCCTTTTGCTGGCCAACCAGAGATAAAACTATTGTCTAATAAATGGAGACTTTGTTGCCAAGATTCAAGCGCGGTAAGAGATTTTTTGTTTTTACCAAGCTGTTGTTCTAGTTGATACAGGCCAAACAACAAATGGCTATCGCGTTCGCGACTACTGTCGATGTCCATCATCGGCCCGCCAATCGGAGGTGTATGAGAAAAATCAAACTCTGCGGCAAGTTCGCTATCTTCCACTAAGCGAGCGCCAAGGGCATTCAAACGGGTCATCTCGACTTGCATTTGCCCCACTCTAAGCGCTAACCCACGATAACGCTCACGTAATTGTTGCTCAAACTGATGTAGCTTTGGTTCCGCTTGTAAACCATCCAACTGACTAATCAACCGCGCCTGTTGCTGTGCTAAGTTTCGATACTGTTGAACACCCCACAAACCAATACTGGACAATAGCAGTGCCAGCAGAAATCCCAGCCATAATAAACGGAAGGGATTTACGCGAATGGTTCTGGTCTCGCCTTTATGGGCGTATACTAAACTTAAGTTCATATTGAAAATATACTAATTATTATGTCCAAGCGACAACACCAACCGATTTCGATTAATCGTCTGTTTCATCAGAAACAATTTGCGCAAATCGAACAGCCCTTACAACGCCGACTTCAGCTGCAACAACTGGGCAGCGATATTTTGGCACACTACAAACTACAGCAATGCCGTATCGTTAATATGCGTCAAGGAGTCGCTATTATCGAAGCACCGAGTTCCGCTTGGCTCACTCGACTAAAACAGTTCCGATTTGAACTACTGAGTGACTTACGCAAAGCTATCCCGGGGGTTGTCAGTTTAGAATTAAAAATAAATCCGGAGTTAAAGCACATTAAACCAGAACCTGAAGTAAAAAGCACTGGAAAACGCGAGCTAAGCGCTGAAGCAGCTAGACATATCACAGAATTATCCAAGCATGTGCCTGATGAACTGAAGGAAAAGTTGAAAAAATTAGCGGCGCTGAGCGGAGAGAGTTAGCCAGCGCCGACCAAATAACTAGAAACTGAATACCGGCAGTTGGTATGCAGCAGGCGCTTCGGACTTGTCTTCAAAAGTGACAATTTCCCAAGCATGTTGTTGCTCAAGCATTGCTCGAACTAGATTATTATTCAAGGCATGACCCGATTTATGTGCTCTTAAGTGACCCAAGATGGGTAAACCAGCCATAAACAAATCACCCACCGCATCGAGTAACTTGTGTTTAACAAACTCATCTTCATAACGAAGGCCATCTTCGTTAAGAATCCGGTAATCATCCAGCACAATTGCATTTTCTAATCCGCCACCCAGGGCTAGATTTTTAGATTGCAAATACTCAATATCACGCATAAACCCAAAGGTTCTAGCACGGCTGATTTCTTTCACAAACTTATCGGCAGAAAACATCATCGAAATCGCCTGATTACGGCCTTCCATCGCAGGATGATCAAAATCAATAGAGAAATCAATTTTAAAGCCGTCGTTGTTCGGCAGTAACTCGGCCCACTTATCTTCATGTTCAACACGAATAGCTTGTTTAATTCGAATAAACTTCTTCGCCGCAGATTGTTCTGTAATACCAGCCGATTGCAATAAAAATACAAAGGGGCTAGCACTACCATCCATCACTGGAAGCTCTGGCGCATCGACATCAATAATTAAATTGTCCAAACCTAGGGCTGCAATTGCCGCCATTAAGTGCTCAACTGTTGAAATACGGTTACCCGCATCATCAATCAGACAAGTACAAAGCATGGTGTCGCGTACCAATTCTGCTTTTGCCGGGATCGTGACAACCGGATCTAAATCGGTACGATTGAACAGGATACCGGTATTCGCTGGCGCGGGACGCAAGACTATCGTGACCTTGTGCCCAGAATGTAAACCGATCCCTGTCGCTTGTACTGACTTTTCAAGAGTCCGTTGTTTAAGCATAAAAATTCCTCTGCTTTACGACCAAATAAATGTTAATGGTCGGACATCTTAGCATAAGTTTGAAATACACCACAAACTTTTGGCTAAATCTCCAGCATTAACCAACAGATTAATCTGCCTGACGACGTAAAAATGCTGGGATATCTAAATAATCACCATCACTACTCGCACGACTAGGTTCCGCATTTACCACCGCAGCGGATTCATCCATCATCGGCGCTGAATCGGCAGGTAAGGTACGCGTAACCGGTTCCGCATTCACAGCTTGTTGTGGCTTAACAATAGAAATATCAGGACGGCGTTCTGCACCAATACCAGTTGCAACCACAGTCACTCTTAATTCATCGCTCATTTCTGGGTCAATCACGGCACCAACCACAACAGTCGCATTCTCAGAGGCAAAACCTTTCACAGCGTTACCCACCGTTTCAAACTCTTCAATGCTCATATCGAAACCAGCGGTGATGTTGACCAAAATGCCACGTGCTCCAGCTAGGTCGACGTCTTCCAACAAGGGGCTAGAAATAGCAAGCTCGGCAGCTTCTTCAGCGCGATCTTCACCAGAAGCGATCCCGGTCCCCATCATTGCAGTGCCCATTTCACGCATCACCGTGCGAACATCGGCGAAATCCACGTTAATTAAGCCAGGGCGAGTAATCAACTCGGCGATCCCCTGCACGGCACCTAGTAATACGTTATTTGCAGCCTTAAAAGCATCCAGCAGAGACACCCCTCGACCCAATACTTTTAACAGCTTATCGTTAGGGATCGTAATTAATGAATCAACACTCTTACTCAGCTGCTCAATCCCCTGCTGAGCATAACTGGTGCGTTTTTTGCCCTCAAAACCGAAAGGTTTAGTCACTACCGCTACGGTTAGGATCCCTAGCTCTTTAGCCACTTCCGCAACAATCGGAGCGGCACCAGTACCAGTCCCGCCTCCCATTCCGGCAGCAATAAACACCATATCTGCGCCTTGTAATTGGCTCATGATCGCATCTCGATCTTCCATCGCAGCTTCGCGACCTACTTCAGGGTTTGCACCCGCCCCTAAACCTTTGGTGATGGCCCCACCAATTTGTAAGGTATTATCGGCACCAGAGTTACGTAGCGCTTGCGCATCGGTATTGATCGTGATGAATTCCACCCCTTCAATCGACTGCGCCACCATGTGCTCAACGGCGTTACCGCCGCCGCCGCCAACACCAACCACTTTAATGACCGCTTCATCGGTATGACTATCCATAATCTCAAACATAGTTCTCTCTCCGCTTTATTTTCGCCAATTAGCAAAAACTAAAATTCACCTTTAAACCAACTGTGTAAACGCTTCGCGATATTACCAACGCTGCTTATATTTTTCACTTCAATTGGCTTTTCAGTTTGATTTTCCATTCCGTAATGTAACAAGCCCACAGCTGTTGAGTAGGTAGGCGCTTGTACATATTCGGTAAGACCAGCTACTTTATTGGCAGAACCAACTCGCACCTGACATTGTAAAATTTTCTCGGCGCATTCAACAACGCCCTCTATCTGTGCTGCACCACCAGTTAAAACCACACCGGCGCCCAACTGCAATTTAGTGCCTTGCGCTTGTAAATCATCCGCAAGCTCATCCAGCTTGACTTTAATCATCGCAAACAGCTCACTATATCGAGGCTCAATCACCTCCGCTAAAGTTTGCCGTTGCAAGCTACGAGATGGACGTCCTCCCACACTGGGGACTTCAATGGTATCGTCTCGACTCACCATACTGCCTAAGGCGCAACCATAACGAACCTTGACGGCCTCAGCATCATTTAATGGCGTACCAAATACGGTCGCTATATCACGAGTCACCGAATTACCAGCAAATGGAACCACTGAGGTATGACGCAAAGCGCCGCTAGTATAAACCGCAATATCCATGGTGCCAGAGCCAATATCAACCACACACACACCAAGCTCTTTTTCATCTTCAGTAAGCACCGCATAACTTGAAGCCAAGGCAGAAAAAATCAGCTGATCGACTTTAAGATCACAACGCTCGACACACTTCACGATGTTCTTCACCATATCGTTGTGGCAAGCAATAAGATGCACCTTGGCTTCCATACGAACTCCCGATAAACCAATCGGGTTTTTGATACCTTCTTGGAAATCGATGGCAAACTCTTGCGGCAATACATGCAAGATGCGGTGTTCATCGGGCAGTTTCACCGATTTAGCAGTGTGGATGGCGTTATCCACATCATCCTGAGTCACCTCTTCATCACTAATCGGCACCATGCCCTTTTCATTTAAACAACGGATGTGGCGTCCCGAGACCCCCAAATACACCGAGCTAATCTTGCAATCGGCCATTAACTCCGCTTCTTGCAGTGCTCGCTGTACAGTTTTAACCACCGAATCAAGGTCGTTAACCCCACCTTTATCCATACCCTTTGCCGGATGACTGCCTACACCGATAATGCTCATCTCGTTGCTCGGCAAGACCTCACCGATCAATGCGGTGATTTTTGCGCTGCCAATATCGAGGCCAACGATCAGTTTTCTATCCGTTACTTTGGTCATTAATTACCAAACCTTCTTGTTTCTTCCAACCTACGGCAAAGCCGGTGTCATAACGTAAATCAACATAAGCGACTGCCGCATTCTTCAACTGCGGGTAAATATCGACAAAACGTTCAATACGATTGAACTTATCTTCTTTTCCTAAATGCAGTCGCATACCACCAGCCAGTTGTATTTGCCAAGCATGGCGCTCATTTAACGCAAGGCTTACAATATTTAAATTTCGACTCTGCAAACGCTGTTGCAATTGTCGAAAGGTGCTCAATACCATTTCAGCCTGCTCATCCGGACCACTTAAAGATACCAAGGCCGTTTTTACACGTTGCTGTGGCGCATCAAATATCTGACCTTGCTGATTAAGCAAAGCGGCATTATTCCAACGAGCAACGACTTGCTGCTCTTGTAAAGCGATCGATAACTTATCTGGCCACTGCTTACGTACCGTAACCTGCCGTACCCAAGGCAAGTGTTCAATCTGTGCTTTCACTTGCGACACATCCAAGCTAAAAAAATTGCCAGCCTCAGGTAATGCCGCTAAGGCATGCTGTAATTCTTGATCTAATACATACTCGCGCTGACCCGATACCAATAAGCGATTCATCGGGCTAAGCCGCTTATCACTCACCCCTCGATATACCGAGTAAGCCGCATAACTCAATACTAAAATAACCGACACAAAAAAGGTCACTCCCGCCCAATAGGCCCAAAGTTGCTTTTGTTGATGGGTCATTTTCATGATTAATGCGCCAAATCCAAAATACTCGCGACTAACTGATCAAAGCTCAGGCCTGCCTGTTCAGCCGCCATCGGTACTAAACTTTTTTCGGTCATTCCCGGGGACGTATTCACTTCGAGTAAATACCAATTCCCTTGTTGATCAGCCATCAAGTCAACTCGTCCCCACCCTTCACAGTCAGTGGCTTTAAAAGCTTGCATCGCAATCTCTGCCAATTGTTGCTCTTGTTGCGCGTCCAAACCGCTTGGGCAAAAATACTCGGTGGAAGCGCTTTGATACTTCGCCTGATAATCGTAAAAGGTATGCGGTGTTTGCATCCTAATCGAAGGTAATACCCGCTCCCCAACAATGGCTACCGTATATTCAGCACCGCTAATCCACTGTTCGATTAGTACTCGAGTATCATATTCAAAAGCACTCACTATCGCTTGTTGCAACTGCTCAACCGTCTCCGCCTTGGCCATTCCAATGCTTGACCCCTCTAAAGCGGGTTTAACAATCACTACTCCCGATAACTGTTGCAAAATATCTTCCGCCTGAGCAGCTTGATAAGAGGCTTGATCAACAATCCGATAAGCAGCCGTAGGCAGACCAAGAGTTTGCCAAATTTGCTTACAACGGATTTTATCCATCGCCAAGGCAGAACCAAGTACCCGACTGCCGGTATACGGAAGCCCCAGATATTCTAAGGCACCTTGCAAAGTACCGTCCTCACCACCTCGTCCATGCAAGGCAATAAACACATGACTATAGTGATTCTGTTTTAGCGTGTTTAGATCAAAACCTTGAGTATCGATACCTTCCGCATGAATACCTGCTCGAAGCAAACCCGATAACACCGCGCGCCCCGATTTAAGTGATACTTCACGCTCGGCTGAATCACCACCAAACAGCACCGCCACTCGTTTCATAACTAAACTACCCATTAATTATTCTTCATTCTATTGATGTTGAGCTGCAGCTCACCCAAGTGCCGCGCCAAGACGCCAATATTACCAGCACCTTGGGTTAATACGACATCACCATCTTCGATCACATCAGCAAGCAAACTCGCCAATTCATCGGGTTGTTTCACATAAATAGGCTCTAAACCTCGTTGGCGTAGACTACGGCATAATGAACGACTATCCGCACCAGCAATCACATCCTCACCTGCCGAATACACTTCCAAAAGCAATAAGCTGTCCACTTGAGCCAATACATCCACAAAATCTTCGTATAAATCACGCGTACGACTATAACGGTGCGGCTGAAACGCCATCACCAAACGCCGCTCTGGCCAAGCAGCTCGCGCCGCTTTCAGAGTTGCCAATACCTCGGTTGGGTGGTGACCATAATCATCCACCAACAGAGCAGAACCATTGCCGGTGGCAAATTCACCATACTGCTGGAATCGACGACCAATACCTTCAAAACCATTCAAAGCATCAATAATCGCCCGATCTTCGATACCATCTTCGCTCGAGACCGCGATTGCAGCCGCCGCGTTAAGCGCATTATGCTGCCCCGGCATATTAAGCTCAATCTCTAAGGCTGGACGACCAATGCGCTGCACCGTAAACGAGCAACGGTCACCTTGTTGCACAAATGCCTGAACCCGCACATCTGCCTGCTCTGAAAAACCGTAAGTAATAATATGTCGACCAATTTTAGGCAATAGCTCCTGCACGCCAGGATCATCAATACACATCACCGCCACGCCATAGAAAGGCAGGTTATGTAAAAAATCGATGAAGGTGGCATGTAGCTGAGCTTCATCACCACCATAAGTTTCCATATGGTCTGGTTCAACATTGGTGACCACTGCAACCATCGGCTGCAAGTGCAAAAATGAGGCATCACTTTCATCAGCTTCGGCGATAAGGTAACGGCTACTGCCCAAACGTGCATTGGTACCCGCGCTATTTAGCAAACCACCAATCACAAAGGTGGGGTCACGGTCAGCCTGCGCATAAATACTGGCAAGCAAACTAGTCGTAGTGGTTTTACCATGGGTGCCCGCAACGGCAACTCCATGCCGATAGCGCATCAATTCAGCCAACATTTCTGCGCGACGAACCACCGGAATCCGAGCAGCTCTTGCAGCAACAACTTCTGGGTTATCGTCTCGAATCGCAGTTGACACCACCACCACGTGTGCCCCCGCAATGTTGCTTGCAGCATGACCAACATAAATTTCAGCACCGACCGTCAGCAAACGATCCGTCATTGTATTTTGCGCCTGATCCGAGCCTGAGATTTGATAACCTTCATTAGCCAATACTTCGGCAATCCCCCCCATACCTGCACCTCCAATCCCCACGAAGTGAATCCGCTTCACCTTGCGCATCTCTGGGATCATGGTCCGTAATTTGGCCAATTCAATTTTACTCATCTAACTACTCTTCATTAAGTCTTGGCAAACTGCGGCGACTTTCTCTGTCGCATCAACGGCCGCCTGCTTTCTCGCATTACAACCATAACGATGGCGCAATCCCGGATCAGCAAATTCATTTAATATCGTCGCTATCCGCTGTGACGAAAAATCGCTTTGAGCCAACAATTGGGCAGCCTCTGCATCCACCAAATATTGGGCATTTTTAGTTTGATGATCGTCCACCGCATAGGGAAGCGGAACAAAAATCGCAGCTAAACCCGCGGCCGCCACCTCCGACACAGTGAGCGCGCCAGCGCGACAGAGTATCACATCCGCCCACTGGTAAGCTGCTGCCATATCATCAATAAACTCGACTATTTTCGGCGCTTGACTCAAGTGTTCTTCAAGCTTGGCATCCTGATAGGCTTGTTCGGCACTTGCCAACTTATTTTTACCCGCTTGATGACAAATACGAAGATCTAAACCACTGGCTTTAATTCCAGCAGCCAAATGCTGATTAAAAACTTGCGCCCCTAAACTTCCGCCAATCACTAGCAGATTATAATCGCGACTTTCACTTAAGCTTTTTTCAGGTAATGCCAATACCGCAGGTCTCACCGGATTACCCACCACTTTGCCCTTAGCGAGAGCACCAGGAAAAGCAATCAAAGTCTTAGTGGCAATTTTGGCCAACATTCTATTGGTTAATCCGGCGGCGGCATTTTGCTCATGTAATACCAGAGGTTTTCTCATCAACCATGCCGCTATTCCACCGGGTCCACTGGCAAAGCCGCCCATGCCAAGCACCACATCAGGTTGCAAACGCAGCATCAGCAACAGCGCCTGCCTTATAGCATTCAACAACTTAAAAGGCGCGGCTAGCTTACGCAACAGGCCATTGCCACGAACCCCCTTGATACTTATAAAATCAATAGCATAGCCATGTTTCGGTACCAACTGAGCTTCCATTCGTTCGGCGGTTCCCAACCACGATATCTGCCAACCTTGCTGACACAGATGATCCGCTACCGCCAAACCAGGAAATACATGACCACCAGTCCCGCCGGCCATAACCAATAACTTGGGACGCTTCTGTTCAGCCATGGGAGTCCCTCGTATAGGCTTGGCAACGAGCCAAACGGAACTCATGGTCAATGCGCAATAACACTGCGACCGCTATCGACATCACCAACAAACTGGAACCACCATAACTCACCAAAGGTAAGGTTAAGCCTTTGGTCGGCACCAAGCCCGATGCAGCCCCCACATTCACCATCGTTTGAAAACTAAACCAAATACCAATGCCGCAAGCTAAGTAACCCGCAAAAGCTTGTTCTGCTAATAAAGCCTGCTTGCCTATTTTCATCGCTCGGCTAACCAATAAAATGAGTAACAGGAGTACCGCACAAACCCCCACAAAACCAAGTTCTTCCGCAAGCACCGCCACCACAAAATCGGTGTGGGCTTCAGGTAAGTATTCAAGTTTTTGAATTGAGTTCCCCAAACCTTCCCCCAACCAATCTCCGCGACCAAAGGCCATCAGAGATTGCGTGAGTTGATAACCGCTACCAAAGGGATCTTGCCAAGGGTCCAAGAACGAAGAAACTCGACGCATTCGATAAGGTTCGGCAATCACCAAAGTCACCACCGAAACCACACCGGTAAACATTAAACCAAAGAACTGGATCAGCTTCGCGCCAGCTAAAAACAACATGCCCACCGTCGTCACAAACATCACAATCACGCTACCCAAATCGGGTTGCGCCAATAGTAAAACAGCCATCAGAAAAAACACCACTAGCGGCTTTAAGAAACCTTTTAAATTCTCTCTTACCTGTTCATGACGGCGAACCAAATAACCAGCCAAGTAGGTAAACAGCGCCAGCTTTGAAAACTCAGCGGGCTGGATATTAATCGGACCAAAACCTATCCAGCGACTACTACCGTTAATATTTCGCCCCACCAATAACACCAACACCAGCGCGAGCCCCGCCAGCAGCAAAAATGTTGCGTTATGTGACTGCCACCAGGCGATCGGGATCTGCACCACCACCGCCATCGTCGCTAAGCAGATCAGTAGGTAGATACCATGACGCTTGGCAAAACGGAACGGATCGTCATTGATGGCAATACCTTCTGGGATAGAAGAAGACGCCACCATCACTAAACCAAATACCATCAAACATAGCGCTAACCACAATAAGTGACTATCGAATAACTGTGGTTCGGCACGCGCTGCAGGCTCCACCTGAAACCGACTGACCAACAGTTGAAATCCTAAGCGTGGTTTAGCAAGTAAATTCATAGCGCCTCCACCAATTGGCAAAAGTGCTCACCGCGCGCTTCAAAATTACGATACATATCCAGACTGGCACAGGCAGGCGATAACAATACCGTATCACCAGCTCTAGCTTGTTCAGCGCACCAATTCAACGCTCCAGATAGGTCATCAACTAAGACGACTTGCGGATCCAATTGTTGAAAACGCAACTTATCTCGACCAAAGGCAACCACCCCTGCCACTTCAGAAAATGCAGACTTAAGCTCACTTAAATCGCCAGCCTTACTATCCCCGCCCACAATCAACCAGAGTTGAGCCGCGCTATCTTTCAGTCCGATGAGCGCCGCCAAAGTGGCGCCAACATTGGTGGCCTTAGAATCATTAATCCACCGGATATCTCTTTTACGAGAAACCAATTGGCAGCGATGGGTTAAGCCAGCAAACTGCTTTACCGCGGCTAAGCAAGCTTGCATGGGAATGGCGAGCGACTCAGCTAAGGCGAGAGCTGCCAGTATATTGGCATAATTGTGGGTTCCAACTAAGGCCAAATCGCTAATATCAAGCAGTACTTTAGTTCCGCGAAGTAACTGTTTTTGATCGCAGCTAAGACAAAAGTCGGCAGGCTGAGTGACAGAAAAACTAAGTCTATTTTCAGTCGTGGTAATTGGTGTCGATTGAACATCATCCAAGTTCACAACTGCGGTCATCGCGTGCTGATAGACTTTTTGCTTCGCTGCAATATAAGCACCTAAATCATCATAGCGATCCATATGATCTTCGCTAACATTGAGTAGAGTGGCCGCTGCCGTCTGCAAATGTTCGGTGGTCTCTAATTGGAAACTTGATAACTCCAATACATATAGCTGCACCTCATCATTGAGCAAATCCAACGCGGGCACGCCAATATTACCGCCAACCGCCACCTTAAGACCGGCCTGTTTAGCCATTTCGCCTAGCAGTGTAGTAACGGTACTCTTGCCGTTAGAGCCAGTAATCGCCACCACTGGTGCTGCCGCATAATGACTAAACAACTCCACATCACCGATCAAAGCAATGCCTGCTTTGGCAAGGGTTTGTAGAACCGGGTGGGCCAAGGCAACACCAGGACTGACAATCACCACATCACAATCGAGTAATTGAGCCAGAGGCAGCTCGCCACAAATTACTGGCAATTCAGTGGGCAAATTAACCAAACCCGGTGGCTCTGCTCGGGTATCACAAACCAAGGGAGAAATCCCGTGACGCAGCAAAAAACGGACACTACTGAGTCCGCTAGCACCAAGGCCAACCACCGCATATCGCTTTTGTGACTGTAATTTACTCACCAACCCACTCAATCCTATCTGTTATCTTACTTTTAAAGTCGCAAGACCAATCAACACTAAAATCAATGAAATAATCCAAAAACGCACAATCACTCGAGGCTCAGGCCAGCCTTTCAACTCATAATGATGGTGAATTGGAGCCATACGGAAAATCCGCTGACCACGCAGCTTATAAGAGCCAACCTGTAAGATCACCGAAACCGTTTCCATTACGAACACGCCCCCCATAATCACCAACAGCAACTCTTGGCGCACCAGCACCGCAACCGTACCTAAGGCTGCCCCTAAGGCAAGCGAGCCAACATCGCCCATGAATACTTGGGCTGGATAGGTATTAAACCAAAGAAAGGCTAAACCAGCCCCGACCATCGCGGTACACACCACCACCAATTCACTGGCGGCAGGAATATAAGGAATGAACAAATAACTTGAGAAATTAACATGTCCGGTAAGATAAGCGATTAAGGCAAAGGCCGAGGCCACCATCACACTGGGCATAATTGCCAAGCCATCTAAACCATCGGTTAAGTTAACGGCATTACTGCTACCAACTATGACGAGGTAAGTCAGGGGAATAAATAACCAGCCAAGCTGTGGCATCACATTTTTGATAAATGGCAACACCAACTGGGTATGCGCTGCTGAATCTGCGCTCCAAAATAGGTAAAGCGCCACCACTAAAGCAACCACCGATTGCCAAAAATACTTCCAGCGCGCGATTAGGCCAGCTGGATCTTTGCGGATCACTTTGCGATAGTCGTCGATAAAACCAATGGCGCCGTAACTGCCAAACACAAACAGCATCACCCACACGTAAGGATTGTCTAAACGAGCCCACAACAGGGTCGATAAAAATACCGAAGCGATGATCAGAACGCCGCCCATGGTCGGTGTCCCAGATTTACTTAAATGAGATTCAGGACCGTCGTTACGTACCGTTTGTCCAATCTGCAAACGTTGTAAACTACGGATAAGCTTCGGTCCCATCCACAGGCCAAACACTAAGGCAGTTAAGATACTCACAATCGCCCTAAAGGTTAAATAACCAAATAGCGAAAATCCGCTGTAATATTGCTGCAGATATTCAGCTAACCAAACTAACATTCGAAACCCTTCTTATAATATTGTTGTAAGTGCTGGACCACCGTTTCCATTTTGCTTGAACGAGAACCTTTCACCAATATCAAACAAGCCTGATTAGGCGCCTGATTCAAGTCCTCAATCAGCTGCGAAATTAAATGCTCGTGGGAGTCAAAAACCAGCTCTGAACGTCCTAAATCGGCCAGCGCCGACTGAAAAGACGCGCCATAAGAATACAAGCTAATGTTTCTGTCAAGTGCTTGCGCAATTAAGTCTTTGTGCGCCAGTTCCGTTTGCTCGCCCATTTCTCCCATGGCGCCAGCGATAAGCAAGCGCTTACCCTCAAAACTGGCTAAAATATCGACAGCCGCCTTAAATGAAGCGGGATTGGCGTTATAACTATCATCAATCAACTGAAGCTGTGGACTAAGCGTCTGCACATTCACCCGCCCAGGGACTTCCTCCAAGTCGGCCAAGCCTAATTTCACCTCGCTTAAACTCGCCCCCATCGCGATAGCCAAAGCAGACGCAGCCACCGCATTCTTCACATTATGTTGACCCGCAAGGTTTATCTGCACTTGCACTCGACCTTGGGGTGTATTGAGGGTGAACCGACTTCCCGAGAGACCCAATGAGTGGATCTCACTGGCGTAAAAATCAGCATTCGGCTGATCCAAAGAAAATAGTTGAACCTTGGCTGGGCTGGCCGCATCCATCAGCGGCTGCTGATAATCAGCGCCAGCTTCACAGATCGCCACTTGGCCCTTCGCCAAACCAACAAACAACTCTGATTTAGCGCGTAATACCCCCGTTTGATCGCCAAAACCTTCAATATGCGCGGCTGACACATTATTGATCAGTGCTGCCCGCGGTTTCACCAAGGCCACGGTATAGGCAATTTCACCCATATGATTCGCGCCCAGTTCAAGCACGCCCACTTGATGTTGTTCGGTGGCTCGCAATAACGACAGGGGAACACCGATGTCATTGTTAAAATTACCTTGAGTAGCTAACACCGATTTAGCCTGCGCTAAAATCTTTGTCGTCATTTCCTTCACGGTAGTTTTGCCATTACTGCCAGTGATTGCGCAACAAGGCAAGCTCAATTTTTCACGTAAATAACTCGCGAGCAAACCTAGGGCTATTCGGCAGTCAGCGACCACTAATTGCGGTACATCGAGCGGCAGAAGCCGTTCCACAACCAAAGCAATAGCACCTTGTTCGACGGCTTTCCCAGCGAAGTCATGGGCGTCGAAACGTTCACCGCTTAAGGCGACAAACAGACTTTGTGGCATCGGCTTACGAGAATCAGTATCAACCCTCAGTATGGTCTGATCATCACCGATTAGTTTAGTTTGCAAGGGCTTGAGCAGCTCAGACAGCTTCAATGGGATCATTGTGCTCTCCCGACTAAGCTTTGTACGACCGCCCGCTCGTCATAATCGAAAACTTGCGCAGCAATAATTTGATAACTCTCATGGCCTTTTCCTGCCACCAAGATGATGTCTTGTGAACCACTTTGCTGAATGGCCTGTTGAATCGCGACGGTCCGTTGATGTTCAACCGCGACTCGCTCAGGATGACAAAAGCCCGCCATGATATCTTCAACAATCGCCACCGCATCTTCGTAACGAGGATTGTCATCCGTCACGATGACTTGGTCAGCTTTTTGCTCGGCAACCGCCGCCATTAAAGGCCGCTTGCCTTTATCACGGTCGCCGCCACAACCAAAGATACACCACAACTTCCCGCGACAATGTAAACGTAAGGCCGTCAAGGCTTTATCTAATGCATCCGGAGTATGCGCATAATCCACCACTACCGAAGATTTTCCGACAAACAACTCCATCCGACCCGGTACTGCATTTAAACAAGGAAGTAAATCCATTAGTTTTGCTAAATCGACCCCAAAGTGGTGAAGACAAGCAATCGCACTGAGCAAGTTCTCGGCATTGAACCGCCCCAATAGGGGACTGTGTAACGCAACCCGTTCATGGCTTGCCTCGGGACTTAGCAAGTAACCACGAACACCGCGTTCACTAAAGTGTAAATCAGCGATCTGCCATTGTGCTCTGCTATCTTCTAAGGACAAAGCTTGGGCATCAGGGTAATGCTGCAGTAATTGCTTTCCGAAACCATCGTCAGCATTAATCAGACGACACTGCAAACTTGGCCAGTCAAACAAGGCCTGCTTAGCACGGCCATATTCAGCCATACTGCCATGATAATCGAGGTGGTCGCGACTGAGATTGGTAAAAATAGCGACCGAGAAAGGAACACTTGCAACCCGTTGTTGTACCAAACCATGGGAAGATATTTCCATCGCCACTAATTGATAGCCCTGTTGCTGCATCTCACTCAACTGACGTTGAATCGTAATCGCATCAGCGGTGGTATTATGGCTCTGCTCGAGCTGACCAGGCTTACCATTTCCCAAGGTCCCCATCACTGCAGCTTTAATACCGCTTAAATTGGCCAGATTAGCAATCAGATGAGTGACAGTACTCTTACCATTGGTTCCAGTCACTCCGACCAGATTTAAGTGATTCCCCTCAGGAAAGTATCTGGCAGAGGCTAACTGAGAGAGTTGCTGACTTAAACGCCAGAAGGCAATACAGGGGATCTCTCCACGCCATTCAATTTGACCATGCTGTTGTTCAGTATCAGCTTCAACGATCACAGCTACGGCACCCGCAATAATGGCTGCATCGATGTAATCACGACCATC
The DNA here is from genome assembly GCF_050870855.2 of Agarivorans sp. QJM3NY_30. Taxonomy (GTDB): domain Bacteria; phylum Pseudomonadota; class Gammaproteobacteria; order Enterobacterales; family Celerinatantimonadaceae; genus Agarivorans. Next base: position 4,193,971 of record NZ_CP194038.2, read on the forward strand.
GACCTGATGACCATGAATAGCCACAAATACATCGCCAGAACGAAGCTCACGACTATTCAAGGATAAGTGCTCAAAGCTCAGCTTAGGCGCCTGAGTCACGGCAAATTTTGCGAGTAGTGCTGATAAATCAGGTTTCACTATCAACGCCCCCACTCAACTTCACAATACGACCGTCATCGTCATCTGGCGCGACATTTAAATATTGCAATCCAGCCTGCATCACTTTAGAAAATACTGGTGCCGCAACCACGCCACCGTAATAGCTGTCCGTTTTGGGCTCATTCACAAACACCACGACCGCAAGCTTAGGGTGACTCGCAGGCGCGACTCCAGCAAAGATCGCCACATAATCATCACCATAGCCACCACGAATCGCTTTACGGCTAGTTCCGGTTTTACCGGCGATACGAAATCCAGGCACAGCAGCTTTAAGCCCTGTGCCACCTTCATGGACCACAGACTCCATCATCTGTAACACCGCTTTGGCAGTGGATTCTTTAAAAACCCGTTCACCCGGCGCCGCTTTTTGTAACTTAATAATCGATGCGGGGCGAAATATGCCACCAGCGCCAATCGTGGCATAGGCTTGTGCCAATTGGAGCGGCGTGACCATTAAACCGTAACCAAAGGACAAGGTTGCCAATTCAAAATCAGACCAGCGTCGACGTTGTGGCATCAATCCAGCCGATTCCCCCACCAAGCCTAAGCCTGCACCATTGCCAAAACCGACGCGATAAAATGTATCCAGCAAACCCTCAACACCAACTTTTAGTGCCAACTGGCTGGTTCCAACATTACTCGACTTTTGAATCACTTTAGTAAGACTGATTTCACCATAATTATGAGAATCACGGACTCGACGGCCACCAATGCGCATCCACCCGGGATTGGTATTGATCATACTATTGGTTTTAACATGACCAGCTTCCAATGCTGCAAGTACCGATAAGGGTTTGACCGTCGAACCTGGTTCATAACTGTCGGAGATCGCGCGATTACGATAGCGATAACTTTGAAATTCATTGCGATTGTTCGGATTAAATGAAGGACTATTGACCATTGCCAAGACTTCACCGGTGTCGATATCTAATACCACAACGCTCCCCGAAGTCGCTCGGGTATCAGCCACTGCTTTCTTCAACTCACGATATGCTAGGGCTTGAATACGCTGGTCAATGCTCAAGGCAATATCTTGCGCTTGCTTGGCTTGATGGATAACCGCAAGATCTTCAACCACACGACCCAGTCGATCTTTTCGAACTTGGCGCTTACCCGGTTCACCGGTAAGCCAGTCGTCGTAACTTCCCTCAATCCCTTCCAGACCATGGTCATCAATATTAGTAAAACCAACCAAGTGAGCACTCACTTCGCCAGTAGGGTAGAACCTTCTTGATTCAGGTTTGAGATAAACACCTTTGATTTTGAGTTTATCAACATAATTCGCTACTGCGGAACTTACCTGTCGCTGTAAATATACAAAACGCCGATGCGGATCGCTGACACGGCTCTGTAAACTAGCGACATCGGTCTCTAACACCTTGGCTAAGGCGGCCCAAGCTTCACCATCTGCGAAGCTATTTTGCTCAACCACATGCTTCGGATCCGCCCAAATAGCACGAACAGGTACACTTACCGCAAGTTCGTTACCAAAACGATCGGTAATCACACCTCGTTCCGCATAACCGGTTTTGGTACGAATAGAACGTAAATCCCCTTCGTAGATCAGTTTATCCGGTGCGATCACCTGAATATAAGCGGCACGACTTACTAGGGCAGTAAATACCAAACAAACCACGACCATCACTAGCACAAAGCGCCAATGGATGAACAGTCCTTGTTTATTTGCCTTATTGCTCATTACTTACTAATTACCACTTGTTCTTCTAACTTGGGTCGATGCATCGCCAAACGCTTTCGAGCGATACTCTCTATACGGCTATGTTCTGCAAGTGTATTTTGTTCAATGAGTAGGTGCCGCCACTCCACATTGATTGCATCGCGATTCATCATTAAACGTTCTCTTTGCTCAACAAACATCCGCGTATGATGGGTTGTCCAAACCACTGCAAAAGCAGAGATCACTACCAGTATCAGTAGCCCTAGCTGCTGCTTATGACGCCAAAAATCTTTCAGTATCGCCCGTAACAGATTGGGCTGGCGGTTAACTTCGCTCATTACAAGCGACGAGCTATCCGCAATACCGAGCTACGCGAGCGCGGATTAACTTCAATTTCGGCAGCACTCGGTTTAATCGCTCGCCCAACACTTTTTAAATAACGACCGCTGGCTAACTGTTGTTCAGTTAACGGAAATCCTCGCGGGAATTGCTCACCCTTCTCTTGTTTTCGAATAAAACGTTTGACCATCCGATCTTCCAAAGAATGGAAGCTAATCACAGCCAGACGACCATCGGTGGCTAAGCAGTTCATTGCACCTAATAAGGCCTTTTCGATTTCATCAAGTTCACTATTGATATAAATACGGATCGCCTGAAAACTGCGGGTCGCAGGATGTTTATGTTTATCTTTAACCGGACAAGCTAAATCGATAATTTTGGCGAGCTGCAGGGTACTGGTTAGCGGTTCCAATTGACGCGCGTTAACAATGCCGTGTGCGATCCGCTTGCCAAATTTTTCTTCACCAAAGGTTTTAATCACCCAGGTAATGTCTTCTTCCGCAGCATGGGTGAGCCACTCTCCAGCCGTTTGGCCTCGCGATGTATCCATCCGCATATCCAAGGGACCATCACGTAAAAAGCTGAAACCCCGCTCTGCATCGTCGAGTTGTGGCGATGACACCCCTAAATCCAGCAATACACCATCAATCTTTTTAGCTAAACCTAACTCGCTAATATATTGCTCGATGCCAGAAAAGGGACCATGAACAATCTGAAAACGCGGATCATCGGCAAATTGTTTCGCTGCTTCAATCGCTCGAGGATCTCTATCGATAGCGATCAAACGCCCCTGCGGCCCAAGCGCCTTTAAGATCTCACGGCTATGGCCTCCTCGACCAAAAGTACCATCGACGTAAATACCATCTTTTTTGATGGCTAAACCATCAATACACTCTTGCAAAAGTACCGAGGTATGGGCAAATTCATTACTCATATTAAAGTGAAAAATCTTTTAGGTTATCAGTTAACATATCAACATCCTCATCTAAGGCGATATCGGCAGCAATCTGTTGCTGCCATTGCTCTTCAGACCACAGCTCAAACTTATTGAGTTGGCCGACCAACATAATTTTTTTCTGCAAACTCGCATGTTGGCGTAGTGGAGGGGGGATCAACAAACGCCCATTTTTATCCATCTCACAATCATCCGCATAACCTAACAACAAGCGCTGTAAGCGACGCTCAGCTGGATTCATACTTGATAATTTCTTCAACTTCCGCTCAATCTCTTCCCACTCGGCCAGTGGATAAAGTAATAAACAGCGATGATTGATATCAATGGTGCACACCAACTGCCCTTGGCACTCTTCAATCAACCACTCACGATAACGCGTGGGCATTGTCATTCGCCCCTTCGCATCGAGATTGATTGAACTTGCGCCGCGTAACATCCGGTGTTGACTCCCCTCACATGCTAATATCAGATTTAAAGGGGTAATAGATCCACTATGATCCACTTTATCCCACAATTCACTAAGTTTAAGGACGAGTCTCCCCCTTTGCAAGCGACCATGAGCAAGAAAATGAACAAAATTCCACCAAGGATTCAAAGACCTCAGCTAAAGGGCTGATATACAAAGCAACCGGGCCTACAAATGAGTAAAAATAAATCGTTTTATTTAGTAAAAAGTTATCAAGACTAGAATCACAAGGGTCAATGTTGGAGGGGATAGCGAGCATTTACTTATCAAAAATTAAAAAAGCCCCGTTTTAGCAACGGGGCTTTTAAAGAAGTAGGAGTTGGCCGATAAGCCGGGTTTTGTCGTGAACAATCATTCGTCTAGGCCGTTAATCGCTTAACGGCTCAAGCAGCCTACCCGCCCCCAACGCGGGTCGCGCCTTAAGGGGGCCTATTTGGCCTTGCTCCGGGTGGAGTTTACCTCGCCACAAACTGTTACCAGTTGTGCGGTGCGCTCTTACCGCACCCTTTCAGCCTTACCTGTATCAACCCTTTCCGAAGAAAGAGTCGCCATCGGCGGTCTTCTCTCTGCTGCACTTGTCGTAGGCTTGCGCCTCCCAGGCGTTACCTGGCACCCTACCCTATAGAGCCCGGACTTTCCTCCCCTTCGCCCGTTTGCCACTCCCGAAAGAGTACACAACGACGAAGCAGCGATTGTCTAGCCAACTCCGGTGGCGGACTATAGCAAACTCCTGCACTTAAGAATAGCGCTTTCTCCGCCCTTACTTCGAGTGATTTAGGCCATGTTCGTAAAGCGCATTTTTCTTTAAACCATAAATTTTAGCAGTGAGAGCGGCGGCTTTTTTTAAAGGGAGTTCTTGTTGTAACAAACTCAAGGTATCTAGCGCTTCCACAGGCAAGCCCTGAGTGGATTTATCAAAACCGGCCACGATCAAGACCATCTCACCTTTTTGCTGATTTGGATCGGCCTGTACCCATGCCAGTAATTCAGCAGCAGCTAAAGATTTCACCGTCTCAAAGGTTTTCGTCAGCTCACGCGCCATCACGACTTGGCGCTCCTCACCCAAACATTGAACAATATCTTTTAAGCTTTCGACAATACGATGTGGCGACTCATAAAAAACCACGGTACGAACCTCTTGACGTAACTCAGCCAATCGAGCTTGACGCGCATTACTTTTCGCCGGCAAAAATCCTTCATACAAAAAACGGTCGGTGGGTAAACCGGCGACAGATAAAGCTGCAATTGCAGCGCAAGCACCAGGCAACGGCACCACCGTGTAGCCTTTGGCACGAAACGCTGCCACCAGGTGATAACCCGGATCGTTAATCAGTGGTGTGCCGGCATCCGAAACAAGCGCAATGTCTTGCCCTTCCAACAAACATTTCTCCAACCAAGCGATTTTTTGTTGCTCGTTATGATCATGTACTGCCACACAACGAGTACCAATTTCGTAGTGAGCCAACAGACGACCTGTATTACGAGTATCTTCTGCAGCAATCATCGACACGCTCTTGAGTACGTCTAATGCACGCAAAGTAATATCGGCTAAATTGCCAATTGGAGTTGCAACAATATATAAAGTTCCAATTGCGGACATAGGGAGTACCTCTCGTTAATTCGGCCCCTACTTTAATGAAAAGACGGGCTAGCCTCAATCTTTCAACACCGCGATTGTGGATTATTTGTCGCGAGCCTCTTACTATATGCACTATTGAAACGATACTGGTGGTATAGACTTTGAAAACGAACCTGATTTCAGCACTACGTTATGTCAGTTTAACGGTGGTGCTTTTATTAGCGGCTTGTAGTACTGGCCCAACAAAACAACCGATTACAGCTATACCTCTACCGTCCTTAGCTTCAACTTTAGAGCACAATGCTCAATTTTATTTAGACCAGGCGGCTATCGCAGAGTTACAGCATACTTATGATTGGGAATTACTCGCAGCGAAGGCTTACTACCAGCAGGGCTTATACCAAGCTGGTGATGCGATTGTTTCATCGTTAAAGGCTCAAACCAACAGCCCACAACGTATCGCTGCGCTTCGCTTAGTTCAAGGCTACGCTCTGCAGCGTCAAGGCCACTATTCCCAAGCCTTAGAATTATTAGACTTTGACCCGATATGGGATTTGCCTCGTGATTACTGGCAAAGCTATTACCAAACGCGTGGTGATATCTTTAAACAACAAAACAACCCATTAGCCGCTGCAGGCGCTTATATAGAACTGGACCGTTATTTACCAGAAGCGCTGCGCGCCACAAATCATCAAGTGATTTGGCAACAACTCAAACCACTCACCGCATTTACCCTTCGTAGCTTCCAACAGGTCTCTAGTGACTTAAAAAATGGCTGGTTAGAGATTGTGGCTATCAGCAATGAGCCTAAACCATCCCCTGCGGCTCTAATTGCCGCATTGCAGCAGTGGAAACGTGACTATCCTAATCATCCTGCTCTCGATTATATTGATGGAGATCTAGCAAAAGCTTTAAGCATTGAACCCTATTCACCGAAGAAAATTGCGGTGCTCCTCCCCTTGTCTGGAAAATATAAAAATAACGGTTTAGCGCTAAAAGATGGCTTGATTTCGGCTTACTTAGACCAACAGCAAAATAACGCAAGCGATACCCAACTGATATTTTTTGATACGCAAACACAAGCCATGGCAAATTTATATGCACAATTGGAAGAACAGCAAATCAACTTTATCCTCGGTCCGCTGCTTAAATCTCAATTAACCAATCTACTTACGCTACAACCAACTATTCCGCTGCTGGGCTTAAATGATGTGCTCAGTAGTAACACCGAACAACGCTTTTTCTTTCCTTTGTCTCCCGAAACAGAAGCCAAACAGGCTGCACAATTCATGGCTCAGCGAGAAGAAACGAACCCTTTGTTATTAGTCCCTCAAAATAACTTAGGAGAGCGTATGGCAGAAGCATTTAGCCAGCAATGGCAAATGCTTTCTTCCGCGCCTGTTGATGTGGTGTATTACGCCAATCGTAGCCAATTACAGGCGGCCGTAACCAAATTATTGCATACCGACCAAAGCCAACAGCGCATCAATCAATTTAAACAAATAATTGGTCAAAACCTGGAAACCGAACTGCGCTCGCGCAGCGATGCACAAGCCTTATATTTAGTTGGCGATAATACCGAGACTAAACTCATCAAAGCCTTTATTGATGTAACGGTGAGTCCCTTTGCTATGAGCCCACGCTTATATGCAAGCTCTCGCAGCTATAACAAAAATGACCAGACCAGCGAGAACGAACTTGATGGTATGCTAATCAGTGAAATGCCTTGGGCGCTAGATCTACAATCGGTTAACGCAATTCGTTACCAACAGCTTTGGCCCAGTTCAACAGATACTCAAAAACGGCTTTACGCTTTGGGTTATGATGCCTTCAACCTAATTGGTCAATTAGCCCAAATGCGCGGCTATTCCGACTATCAATTTCAGGGACTTACTGGCAACTTAAGTGTTGATCCAAAAGGTCTCGTTGCTCGACAGCTGATCTGGACTCAATATGAAAATGGCAAACTGGTTCCCTTGGACATCCAAGCAAAACCAAAATCCCTTGAATAGTGGGCAACAAGCAGAACAGCAAGCAGCTCGTTACCTAACACAACAAGGTTTAAAGCTGATTGAAAAAAATTATCACTGCCGCCGCGGCGAGATAGATTTAATTTGTAAACAAAACGATATTTGGGTATTTGTCGAAGTAAAGTATCGTAGTGCGAATACTTTTGGAGGGGCGGTCGCGGCCGTTGACCAACATAAGATCCGCCGAATTATACTAAGTGCTCAATACTACTTACAGCAACAAAATTTAAACCAATTTGATACAGCCATGCGTTTCGATGTGATCGCCATACAAGCACAAGCTCCCTATCTAGAATGGTTCCAAAACGCATTTGGGGAATAAACATGCAAGAACGTATTAAAGAGATATTCCGAGAGAGTATTCAAACCAAAATCGCTGCTGCCGAAGCGCTACCAGACGCCATCGAAAAAGCAACCATTATCATTGCTCACGCCCTGCTAAATGGGAATAAATTATTAATTGCTGGCAATGGTTCGGCGGCTGCCTTAGCCCAGCAATTTGCCGCAAGTTTAGTAAACCGTTTTGACACCGAACGCCCAAGCCTCCCAGCCTTAGCCCTCAACACCGATAATTCCTTATTATCAGCAATCGCCAATGATTATTCGTTTGACGAAGTATTTGCCAAACAAATTCGCGCCTTAGGACAACAAGGTGATGTACTGGTTGCTATTTCTGATTCTGGTAACTGTCGTAATGTAATTAAAGCAATGGAAGCTGCGGTGAACCGCGACATGAGCATTATCGCTCTCACCGGAAAAGATGGCGGCGAAATGGCCGGATTACTGAGCGAGCAAGATGTTGAAGTTAGAGTCCCAGCAGAGCAAAGCATAAGAATAAACGAGGTACACCTGCTGGCCTTAAATAGTTTATGTGACTTAATCGACCGAACCTTATTCCCCCAACAAGAGGATTAGAGAATGTTGCGAATTATCGCCATTGTAGTACTAGCAGGCCTACTACAGGCCTGTGCTGGAGCAGTCGTTGTAGGGGCCAGCGTCGCCGCTGGTGCGGCGACCGACCGACGAACCATCGGCACCCAAATCGATGACCAAACCATTGAATTACAAACCCTCAGCGCACTGGGTAAATCAGAAAAAATATGGCAAGAAAGTAAACTTTCGGTCGTCTCTTTAAGTGGCCGAGTTTTGATTGTTGGACAGACTCCGAGTCAAGAAAATTACAACCAAATAACTCAAATCGTTCGTGCCACAGAAGGTGTTCAAGAGGTATTGAACGAAGTTCGAATCAAAGATCCTGTATCGTTAAGCACTCGCAGCAATGACGCTTGGATCACCACTAAAATCAAGCTAAAAATCTATAGTGATAATGAATTAGCACCGGGAAAAATAAAAGTAATTACCGAAGATAGCGAAGTGTTTTTGATTGGATTTGTCACCGAACAAGAACAGAGTTTAGCAATTAATATTGCCCGTAATGAAGCAGGTGTGAGCAAGGTAGTGAAATTATTTGAACTGGTGACAGACGATTAAATAATCGCTAAGCAATAAAAAAGCGCCAATAGGCGCTTTTTTTATTTTACGATGGTTAAGCTTGGCTTTTTAGGTACATCGTCAGTCCTTTTTTCAGGCGACTCAGCCTGTTCAGCAGATTCGACTTGCTCCGCCTCATAAGCGGCTTCCGGCTCAAATACCATGCCGGCACCATTTTCACGCGCATAAACCGCAACCACAGCCGACATAGGTACATAAATTTGAAATGGTTTACCGCCAAAGCGGGCATTAAATCCCACATGGTGCAGGTCCATATCAAATGCTACGACTGCCGAAGGTGCAATATTTAACACGATTTGACCATCGTTCACAAACTGAGTAGGGACTGTCACATTCGCCTGTGTCGCGTCCACAACCAAGTGTGGCGTAAGCTCATTGTCTAACAACCAATCAAAAAACGCCCGTAACAAATACGGTCGATTTGGCGTCATTTCAATATTCATTAGCCAAGAAACCCATCGCGTATTTCACGTTCGGAATCAGTCAATGAAGCTTGGAAAGATTCACGATCAAATACCCGGATCATATACGATTTGATTTCTTTCGCACCGATACCTTGTAGTTCAATACCTAAAGTCGGCAAACGCCACAATAAAGGTGCTAAATAACAATCTACGAGGCTAAACTCTTCGCTCATGAAATAAGGCATCTCAGCAAACACCGGAGCGATAGTTAATAGACTTTCAGTTAATTGTTTACGTGCAGCATCCGCATTTTGATCTTTCTCAATTTGCGCCACTAGGCTGTACCAATCATTCTTGATGCGATGCATCATCAAACGACTAGAACCACGAGATACGGGGTAAACAGGCATTAATGGTGGATGAGGAAAGCGCTCGTCCAGATACTCCATGATGATCTGTGATTGGTATAAAACTAATTCACGATCAACCAAAGTAGGAACTGAGCTGTACGGATTCAGATCAATTAAATCTTCCGGCAAGTTATCCGGGTCAACTTGATTAATCTCTACGCTGACGCCTTTTTCGGCTAAAACGATGCGTACCTGATGACTATATAAGTCGTTAGCACCAGAGTATAGCGTCATTACCGAACGCTTATTGGCAGCTACAGCCATTGAACCCTCCAAAAACCATAAAAAAAAATACACAAACGGCAACAGCATAACTGCTGTTGCCGATCACTGAACACTCGCTTACGACTTAATGTATGTCGCGCCAGTATTCTCTCTTCAATAAATAACTAACGATGAAGAAGATAAATAAGAAACCCAACACCCAGTAACCCAAGCGCTTACGTTCAAGTTGAATAGGCTCAGCAGAATAAACTAAAAAGTTAACTAAGTCTAAAACCGCTTGATCATATTCATCATTACTCATCTCGCCGCTACCATCAGATTCGATGCCAACATAGACGTGATGTTCTTCACCATCGATCATTTTCTGCTCATAGACCGCGCTAGGCACCCCTTGCAGCTCTTGCAAAACATGCGGCATGCCGACACTTGGGAAAACTATATTGTTCACCCCAAATGGGCGGCTCTCATCAACATAAAACGAACGTAAATAAGTATAGATCCAATCTGCACCTCTGACTCGAGCAACTAACGTTAAGTCAGGTGGCGCAGCGCCAAACCATTTGGCAGCATCTTTCTCTGGAATAGCATTTTCCATTAATTGGCCCGGTTTTACCCCGGTGAAAATCAAGTTTTCTTGCATTAAATTAATAGGAATACCCAAATCTTCGGCCACTCGATTATATCGTTGGTACTGAGTACTGTGACAGCCGAAACAATAATTCATAAACAATTTGGCGCCATTTTGTAATGAGGCTTTATCGCTTAAATCATAATTGGCTTCATCTAAGTGTTCATTGCCGCCAGATGCAAATGCTAAACTAGGAACAAGTAACACGAATGCTAAAAAAAAGTTCTTCATCATTTGGTCACCCTGTCTGGAAGTGGCTTGGTTTTTTCGTTTTTACTGTAAATCCACAGCAGTAAAAAGTAAGCAAAATAACCAAATGAAGTGACTTGCGCCAATACCGTTAAAGCGGGTGTCGATGGCAAAGCCCCCAGAACGCCCAAAATCACAAAACAAATAATAAACTGAGCAATATTCAATTTATGCAAGGTACTGCGATAACGTATCGATTTCACTTTACAGCGATCTAACCACGGCAACACAAACAGGATCACAATGGATGCCCCCATCAAGCCAACTCCCGCCAACTTGTTCGGCACCGCCCGTAAAATTGCATAAAACGGGGTAAAATACCAAACGGGTGCGATATGAGGCGGCGTTTTCAACGGGTTAGCGGCTTCAAAGTTTGGAGCTTCCAAGAAATAACCTCCGCCATCGGGGAAGAAAAACATCACCCAACAGAAGAAAAATAAGAAACCAACAATGGCGGCTAAATCTTTAACCGTAAAATAAGGATGGAAAGGAATACCATCTTTCGGCCAACCATTCTCATCTTTGTTCGCTTTGATCTCGATACCATCGGGATTATTAGAGCCAACTTCGTGTAAGGCGACAATATGCAAGAACACCAACATCACCAATACTAATGGTAAGGCAATCACATGTAAGGCAAAGAAGCGATTGAGCGTGGCCCCAGAGATTACATAGTCACCTCGGATCCACAGGGTCAAATCGTCGCCAATCACCGGAATTGCGCCAAACAGTGAAATAATCACCTGCGCGCCCCAATAGGACATTTGTCCCCAAGGCAGTAAATAACCCATAAATGCTTCGGCCATCAACACTAAGAAAATTAACATGCCAAACAGCCATATTAATTCACGAGGTTTTTGATAGGAGCCGTAAATCAAACCACGATACATGTGCAGATAAATCACCACAAAGAAAGCCGAAGCCCCGGTGGAGTGCATGTAACGTAATAACCAGCCGTAATCGACATCACGCATGATGTATTCGACCGATGCAAATGCCCCATCACCCGATGGGTTATAGTTCATAGTTAACCATATCCCAGTAAGAATTTGGTTAACTAACACCACCATGGCAATGAAGCCAAAAATATACCAAAAATTAAAGTTTTTCGGTGTTGGATACTGACCTACGTGCTTATTGTAGGTTTTCGTCAACGGGATCCTTTCGTCGATCCAAGCGATAAGTGCTTTCATCTTATGCTTCTCCCTGGTCCAAACCAACTAAAACGGTTGTCTCATCAATGTAATAATGAGGAGGAATAACCAAATTTAGGGGGGCAGGTACGCCTTGAAATACACGTCCAGCCATATCAAATTTAGAGCCATGACAAGGACAGAAGAACCCGTATTCCACGCCTTCTACTTGTTCGGCGAAACTGCCCGGCAAGTAGGTAGGAGAACAACCTAAATGAGTACAAATCCCGACACTAATAAACAACTCGGGCTTAATAGAACGGTACTCGTTGGTGGCATAATCGGGTTGCTGAGGTTCCTCTGATTGAGGATCCCGTAACTTATCACCAATAGTGCTTAAATTATCCAAAACAGCTTGAGGGCGTTTCACCACCCAAACAGGTTTTCCGCGCCATTCAACACGAAGTAACTGTCCTGGTTCTATTTTACTAATATCCACTTCCACTGGTGCACCTGCTGCTTTAGCTTTAGCACTAGGGTTCCATGAACTGATAAAAGGTACTGCGGCAAACGTTGCACCTACACCACCGACAACAGCTGTTGTCCAGGTGAGGAAACGACGTCGGCCAGCGTCGACTGGAGCGTTGCTCATCCAATGTCTCTCCGGTAAGGATCCGCGCAATTATTGTAATTTTCCTTGCGGCTTACTGCACAAGGTAGCGTTTTTCTGCTACTGGTTGCATTTACGTAGTACTACATTATTGCAGATAAATGCGAACAAAATAGTAATAAAAAACACACAAATTGACAAGGGAAATCAAAGATTTTAACGTTTCAGAATGAAGAAAAGCCCGGCATAGCCGAGCTTTTTGTAACATATCGTGTGATAGCAATTAACGTTTAGAGAATTGCGGACGACGACGTGCTTTACGTAGACCCACTTTCTTACGTTCAACTTTACGAGCATCGCGAGTAACGAAGCCAGCTTTACGTAATTCAGGACGTAGACTTTCGTCATATTCCATAAGTGCACGAGTGATACCGTGACGGATAGCACCAGCTTGACCTGTAGTACCACCACCTTTAACAGTGATGAGCAAGTCAATTTTCTCTGACAATTCAGTCAACTCTAGTGGTTGACGAACAACCATACGAGCTGTTTCACGGCCAAAGTAAACTTCTAAAGTGCGGTCGTTTACTGTGATTTTACCACTACCTGCTTTCATAAATACGCGAGCAGTAGAGCTTTTGCGACGGCCAGTGCCGTAGTATTGATTCTCAGCCATTATTAAAATTCCGTAACTTAAATGTCTAATACTTGTGGTTGCTGAGCCGCATGAGTGTGCTCAGGTCCAGCGAATACTTTCAGTTTACGGAACATTGCACGGCCTAGAGGACCTTTTGGCAACATACCTTTCACTGCAGACTGGATAACACGCTCAGGTGCTTTCTCAATCAACTTTTCAAAGCTAATTGATTTCAAACCACCAGGGTAACCAGTGTGCGAGTGGTAAATTTTACCTTTCGCTTTGTTGCCTGTTACGGCTACTTTCTCTGCATTAACAACGATGATGTAATCACCAGTATCAACGTGAGGAGTATATTCAGCTTTATGCTTACCGCGTAGGCGAGAAGCGATTTCAGTTGCGATACGACCCAGAGTTTTACCATCTGCATCAACAACATACCAGTCGCGTTTTACGCTTTCTGGTTTGGCTACAAAAGTTTTCATTTGTATATATAACCCAAATAACTGTTACACACGTGTTTGTGAAACCACAAACGTGAAAATAGCCACTCATTATATCCCTTCGAATACGGAGTAAGCTGGACTGTTAGTATCACCAAATCGGTGACATGTAACGTGGGGTTGCAAGATTATAGGGGAAGTACAAAAAAAAACCACCCCTAATCGACTTTATTTACGGTAAATGTTCTCTCTCAAGATATTCGTGGGATTGCATTTCTTGTAAGCGAGATAAGCAGCGTTCAAACTCGAAACTTAAGCGTCCCCCCTGATACAGTTTTGACATTTCGACTTCGGCAGAAATAATCAAGGCCACATGACGCTCATAAAACTCATCAACCAGGGCAATAAAACGGCGTGCTGCATCATCATTTTTAGCGTTCATCGAAACCACCCCAGACAACAACACGGTATGATAAAGCTTAGCCAATTCAATATAGTCAAGTTGACTACGAGCCCCTTCACATAGCTCAGCAAATTCCAGATGTATGACGCTGTCGGCTTCGTTGACAAAACCAATCATCCGCTGATTAATTTCAATCTCGCCTAAATGTTGCCTCGGCTCATTGGACAATTGCATAAAGTAATGAGCCAAATTTTGCTCCGCCGCCTCACCTAAAGGGTAGTGATATATCTCTGCTTCGGTAAGCGTACGCATTCGATAATCATGACCGCCATCCACATTAATAACCTGACAATGCTCTTGAATCAGAGTTATCGTTGGGAGAAAGCGCTGACGTTGTAATCCATTTCGATAGAGCTCTTCTGGTGGGATATTAGAGGTTGCGATCAAGGTAACCCCTTGCGCAAACAAGGCCTCAAATAAAGTTCCCAATAACATTGCATCGGTAATATCTGATACAAAAAACTCATCAAAGCAGATCACTTCCGCCTCTGCTCGGATCCCGGCAGCAACCGCTAACAGCGGATCTCGATGGCCAGCAAGTTGCTTTAAGTCTTGATGAATTCGTTGCATAAAACGATGAAAATGCACCCGCATTTTGTTTTCAACAGGCAGACAGTTAAAAAAGGTATCCATTAAATAGGTCTTACCTCTACCAACGCCGCCCCACATATATAAACCCTTGACCCTTGGCTTATTTAGCTTTGGAGGGCTCACAAAACGCTTTTTAAATTTGCCAAATAATGATGGCGACTCGATTTCAAGCTGAGTATTATCAGTTAATTGCTGAAAAATCTGCTGAAGTTGAGCAACTGCATAGGCTTGCGCCTTGTCATGGATAAAATCACTGCGCTGTAAATCTTGTTGGTATTGAAGCTGTGGTGTCATCCTTTCCCTATTCCTAAAACCCACTAAAATTAGAGCAGAATTGATAGTACCATGTGAAAGCATTCTCAAGTATATTGAAAGTTCATCAAGATCAACAAAGGAATAATATGAGCGCAATTAGCAGTATAATTTTTCTTCTTATTGGTGTCGCTATTGGCTTCTTCCTTAGTCGTGTCGCGTCTAAGCCTGTTGTTAACGATGCCAAAATGAAACAAGAATTCGAGAACAATAAAGCCGAATTAGACAGCTATAAGGAACAAGTTCAGCAACATTTTTCTGCCAGTGCCCAGTTATTAGAAGACATGGCCAAGCAATATCAAGGCATGTATGAGCATATGGCGAGTCAATCGAAAGCTTTAATCGGTGATGAAGTCGCTCAACCGCAATTATTTGCCGACTATCAGCAAAAGTTAGCATTAGATGACACGGTGGCGACAGAAACAGAAGCACAACCTAAAGACTACTCTAACGAACCATCAGGTTTATTTACCGAAGCGCAACGTAAAGCGGGCTAATTCGTTGAACTTTATTAGCTAAGCTAGATCTAACAGATCCAGCTTAGCTTAATATATTTGTCTATCGAGGGTATTTATGCACTATCGCACCAAGAAATTCGCTATCTTGTGCTTATCATTAGTTTTTGGATTTAATACACTACCAGCGCAAGCCGCGTTACCCATGGCCGTTGGTGAACAAGAGCTCCCCAGCCTAGCGCCAGTCTTAGAGCAAGTGACCCCAGCAGTAGTCAGCATTTCGGTCGCAGGGACCAAAGTCTCGCAACAACAACTTCCAGAATTATTTAAATATTTCTTTGGTCCAGGAGAAGCCCCAAGCAGTGCAGAACAAAAGCAGCCTTTTCAAGGCCTCGGTTCTGGGGTGGTGCTTAACGCCAGCAAAGGTTATGTGATCACCAACTATCATGTGATCCATCAGGCCGACGAGATTGTCGTCAGCTTAAAAGATGGCCGCAGCTTCGATGCCAAAGTATTAGGCAGTGACCGCCAAACCGATATCGCACTACTGCAAATTGAAGCTGATAACTTAACCGATATGAAACTCGCCGATTCTGATGAATTGCGGGTCGGTGATTTTACCATTGCCATTGGTAATCCCTTCGGCTTAGGACAAACGGCCACCTCAGGTATTGTGAGTGCTTTAGGTCGCAGCGGTTTAAATATTGAGCATTTAGAAAACTTTATTCAAACCGATGCTGCAATTAATAGCGGCAACTCTGGCGGAGCTCTCATCAACTTACGTGGTGAACTGATCGGTATTAACACCGCCATCATCGCCCCCAGTGGCGGCAATATTGGGATAGGATTTGCCATTCCCAGTAACATGGTGAGCAACCTTAGCGCTCAGATCATTGAATTCGGAGAAGTACGCCGTGGGATATTAGGCGTGACAGGTGGTGAGCTTAACAGTGATTTAGCAAAAGCCTTTGGTACCGACTCCAAGCATGGCGCCTTTGTGAATCAAGTCATGCACGGTTCAGCAGCCGACAAAGCTGGTGTGAAGGCTGGCGATATTATTATCGCGGTTGATGGTAAAAAAGTGAAAAGTTTCGCTGAATTACGCGCCAAAATTGGCACCATGGGCGCAGGGAAAAGTATCCTGATTGGTGCGATTCGGGATGGTAAACCGATTGACTTCAAAGTCACTTTGCAACAGGCCGAAGAGCAAAATATAAATGCTAAAATTATGCACCCAGCCTTAGATGGTGCAAGTCTTAGCTCTACCGACAAAAACGCACCAATGGCCGGTGTACTGGTCAACAAAGTAGAACGAAATTCGCGGGCTTTCGCCAATGGTTTTGAGCAAGGTGATATCATTATCGGTATCAACAAAACTCGCATTTCCAGTATCGCTGATTTACGCGAATTACTCGAGAGCGAGCCAAGAATCTTGGCGATAAATATCCAGCGCGGTGAAGAAAACCTCTATCGGATCATTCAGTAAGCCTGCTCCACGCAATCAACAAAGGCGACATATTGCTCGCCTTTTCTTTTGTCTGCACAAGTCGCGTGCTATGCTGGGTTGGTCGCTGGAGAAGAACAATTGTTAGCTATAATCAAGTATTTACTCAAACCCGCTATTTTTGGTTTAGCCATGGCTATCGGCATTCTATTTGCTTTCCCTGAATTTAGGGAAAATAGTAAACAGCTGTTAAATGACTATACCGAAACCCCACTCGGTAGTTACGCCCTCGCTTCGAGACGAGCTGCCCCCGCAGTCGTTAACATTTACACCCGTAGCTTTCTACAATCTTACGTGAAGGCCGATACTCAATTGGAATCTCAAGGCTTAGGCTCTGGGGTGATTATGTCTAGTCAAGGTTTCGTACTGACTAATCTCCATGTCATCGCAAATTCCGATCAAATTGTCATCGCTTTACAGGATGGACGCATTTTTAATGCTGAATTAGTCGGAGGTGATGTTGTGACTGACTTAGCGGTGTTAAAAATCGATAACTCTTCTGACTTACCCGTCATCCCACAAGATGATCAACTAACCACTCAAGTCGGCGATATCGTTCTCGCCATCGGCAATCCCTATAATGTAGGTCAAACGATCACTCAAGGGATCATTAGTGCGGCTGGACGCAGCGGTATGAGCTCTACCGGTCGACAAGACTTTTTACAAACCGATGCCGCAATTAACCGTGGAAACTCTGGGGGTGCATTAGTCAATACCCGTGGCGAACTGGTGGGGATTAATACCTCTGCTTACCACCTAAACGATGCTACAGATACCTATGGGATTAGCTTCGCTATTCCTTATTTGCTGGCTAAAAAGATCATGCAGAGTCTGATTAAAGATGGCACTATCGTGCGTGGCTATCTGGGTTTAGACGGACAAAAAATCACCCCACTTCTCGCTTCTCGCTTAAAATTACACGATACCCAAGGGGTCATTGTAAGCGGTGTAGATCCTGTGGGGCCAGCCAGTAAAGCAGGCATCCAAGCCAACGATATTCTAGTCAATATTGCCGGCCAAGAGATTGTCTCAATCAAACAGGCGATGGATATTGTTGCCGAAACCCGACCGGGTAGCGAAATTCGAATACGCCTATATAGAAACGGGGAACAACTAGAGCTCCCCGTGACCGTAACCGAATTGAAATTACCAACCCGGCCTAAGAACGTTCATTAAACCGCGTAATATTGGCTCCTAGCCGCGCAAACTTAGTTTCGATGTCTTGATAGCCCCGGTCGATATGATAAATCCTATCGACCACACTCTCACCTTCTGCGACTAAGGCTGCTATCACCAAGCTCGCAGAAGCACGTAAATCGGTAGCCATCACCTGTGCACCACTGAGTTGCTCGGTGTGCTTACAAATCGCCGTATTACCCTCCAGCTCTATTTCGGCCCCCATGCGCGTCAATTCAGGCACATGCATAAAACGATTTTCAAAAATCGTCTCGGTGACATGACCAGTTCCCTGAGCGAGAATATTCAATACTGTAAACTGGGCTTGCATATCAGTAGGGAAGGCCGGGTGAGGTGCTGTTTTCACATTCACAGCTTTAAGCTCGCAGCCTTGCATATCCACTTCAATCCAGTCCGAACCACTGCTAAGCTTAGCGCCAGCTTCCGCTAACTTCGCCAATACCGCATCCATTAATGCGGGATCGGTATTGGTACAACGGACTTTTCCACCCGTCACTGCAGCGGCCACCAAGTAGGTCCCCGTTTCAATCCGATCGGGGAGTACACTGTACTCACCGCCATGCAACTGCTCCACACCTTGAATCACAATGGTATCACTTCCGGCACCTTGAATATCCGCCCCAAGAGTGTTTAAGAAGTTAGCCAAATCAACCACTTCAGGTTCGCGGGCTGCATTCTCAATAATCGTTTGACCCTCAGCGAGAGCCGCCGCCATCATCAAGTTCTCGGTGCCTGTAACACTCACCATATCCATAAAGATCCGCGCGCCTTGTAATCGGCCAGAAACTCGCGCTTTTACATAACCATCTTCCACATTCATATCGGCTTGCATCAACTCTAAGCCATGAATATGCAGATTTACCGGACGAGCTCCAATTGCACAACCACCAGGCAAAGATACATCGGCCTCACCATAGCGAGCGACTAAAGGGCCAAGCGCCATGATTGAAGCACGCATAGTTTTGACCAACTCATAAGGCGCAACAAAGTCGTTGGCTTTACCCGCCTTCACTGTGACAGTTTCACCATCGACCAGCACTTCACGGCCCAAATGCTGTAACATCTTACAGGTGGTGCCAATATCTCTTAACTGAGGCACATTGTGTAACACCACTTGCTCTTCACATAACAAGGTAGCAAACAAGATCGGTAGCGCGGCATTTTTTGCCCCAGAAATAACAACTTCGCCTTGTAAACGACAGCCGCCTTGTATTCTAAATTTATCCACTTCAACTCCTACTACAGTTGGCCAAATTTTTGTTGTTTTTGCCATTCATCAGGAGTGAAAGCCTTAATCCCCAAAGCGTGAATTTCGTTACTCGCAATGTAGTCTTTCAATGGTGCATATATCGCTTGTTGCTTTTTAACCCGCGATAATTCCTGAAACATGGTACCCACGGCAATCACCTGAAAGTGATTGCCTTCTCCAGTTACCTGCACATGTTCCAGTTCAAGCGTTTGCATTAATATCTGTTCAATTTGTTCGGCTTGCATAATGACGCTCCGCAAAAGTGCTTTATTTTTCAAACTGCAGCAAAGGATTAAGTTCATAGAGCTCAAAAAGTTGCTTCGCCTGCTCTGGGCAGTGTTCGATTTTTAAAGGATGACTAGGTTCTGGTTTTAAGGCGGTGATAATAGCGGCTATTCCAGCAGAGTCAATCCGCTTTAACTTGGACAAGTCGAGCGTAGCGGCCTGACACTCGGCCAGTAGCGGCCACTGACTAACAACCTGAGAAACCGTCCAGTCACCGCGGATCGTTAAGCGTTGCGGGTCAATTTGTAAAATTGCACTCATTTTGAAGGCCCAACAGATTCAAAATTCTTTTTCTCTAAGAGTTCAATCACTTCATCCACACTGCTAGAGCGGATCAAACTGTCTATTTCTGATTGTTTGGTCGCCAGCAAACTAACGCCTTCCGCAACCAGATCATAAGCTAACCATTGATCTTTATTTCTCAGCTTTCTAAATTTAAAAGACAAGTTGATCGGAGGCCGCTCACCATCAATAAATTGAGCTTTTACGGTGACCTTAGTTTGCCCCTCGACCGATCGTTCCGGTTCAATGAGTACTTTCTGTTGTTTATACTGAGCTAATGCTTGGGTATAAGTTGCAACTAAATACTCCTGAAATGCCTTAATGAACCTAGCACGCTGTTGTTCATCAGTTTTTTTGAGGTGTTTACTCAATACCACCAACGCGGC
The DNA here is from genome assembly GCF_050870855.2 of Agarivorans sp. QJM3NY_30. GTDB lineage: Bacteria > Pseudomonadota > Gammaproteobacteria > Enterobacterales > Celerinatantimonadaceae > Agarivorans. Next base: position 4,214,152 of record NZ_CP194038.2, read on the forward strand.
GTAGCGATAATCAATATGAGGCATCAGCTGCTGACGCACAATATCTTCGACTTGCTGATCCACGGTAGAGCTATCTCGGTCAATTTTAGCCAAGCGACTAAAAGTTTGCTCAGCAACGTAGTTCATCAAACGGTAAGGGTTTTGATCCACATTTTCCGCTTGGCTTGTGGCACTAAACAAACTCGTCAGCAACAGCAAAAATACTACTCTCATGGTCATCATTACTTCTCCTTGGCTGAATATAAAAATTGGCCAATCAAATCTTCCAACACCAACGCTGATTTAGTATCTTCAATCAACGCACCATCATTGAGGTGCTCAATACCTTCAACGACAAAGCCAGGGGTGAGACCAATGTATTGCTCTCCTAACAAGCCCGCGGTAAGGATCGAAAGAGAACTTGTCTCTGGGTAAAAACCGTATTGGCGATACATATTCAAAGTCACCTTTGGCATATAATCATCAACATCAAGTTCAATCGCTTCAACTCGACCAACCACGACCCCTCCCACTTTTACTGGCGCGCGTACTTTAAGCCCTCCAATATTGTCAAACTTAGCATACAGCGTATACAGATCATTACTGCTACTAAACTGACTATTCGCAATTTTCAACGACAAGATTAATAGCGCAGCGAAACCCAGTAATACAAACAATCCAACCGACAACTCAACTTTATTTACTTTCATGTTATTCCCTAAACCTAGCTGCCAAACATTAGTGCAGTTAATACAAAATCTAAAGCCAAAACCAGCAACGAAGCATGCACCACACTTCGCGTCGTCGCCTGACTAATCCCCTGAGCGCTAGGGGTTGAGTCGTAACCATTGAATAATGCTACCCAAACCACCGTAATCGCAAACACCGCACTCTTGATAATCCCATTACCAATATCTTGGCCAAACTCTATGGATGCTGCGGTAATCGACCAAAAGCTGCCGTTATCGACCCCCAACCATTCCACGCCAACTAAGAACCCGCCCCAAATACCGACCAAATTAAACATCAGCGTTAATAGGGGCATGGCAATAAACCCAGCCCATAAACGCGGCGCTATCACCCGCTTAAGTGGGTCAACGGCCATCATCTCCATACTGGATAATTGTTCAGTAGTTTTCATCAAGCCAATTTCTGCGGTGAGCGCAGAGCCAGCCCGCCCTGCAAACAACAAAGCGGTCACCACCGGACCAAGCTCCCGAAGTAGCGATAACGCAACCATAGGACCAAGACTGGTTTCGGCACCAAAATCGACCAAAATATGGTAGCCCTGTAGCGCCAGAACCATCCCAATAAATAGACCTGAAACCAAGATAATAGGCAGTGACTGCACCCCCACCACATAGATTTGATAGATCGTATCTTTCAGCAATTGCCGACTTGGCCAGCTCGATAAGGCATGCCATAACATTAAGCTCGCTCGGCCGAGCGAGGCGAAGCGTAATAGGGTCTTACGACCTAATAGCGCAATAACGTCAATCATAAGGCCGCCTTAAGTGCTTGTGCATAATCGTCTGCTGGATAATGAAAAGCCACCGGGCCATCGGCTTGACCATTGAGAAATTGCGCCAAACGCGGATTCGGATTTGACGCAATTGCTTCGACGCTACCTTGGGCTAATACGCTATGGCCATCAATTACAAACACGTAATCAGCGATACTAAGAACTTCACTCACATCATGAGAAACTATCACCGAGGTCAATTGTAAACTTTGGTTCAAGCCTTGGATCAATTTAATCAATACCCCCATTGAGATGGGGTCCTGACCAACAAAGGGCTCATCGTAAAGAATTAGCTCGGGCTCCAAGGCAATCGCTCTTGCTAGCGCCACTCGACGCGCCATTCCGCCCGACAAATCACTCGGCATCAGCTGCGCGGTGCCACGTAGACCCACGGTTTGTAACTTCATCAACACCAAGTTTCGCAATACCACTTCCGGTAACTGAGTATGTTCTCGTAAGGGAAACGCGACATTCTCAAAAACATTAAGATCACTAAACAAAGCACCACTTTGAAATAACATGCCGATCCGTTTACGTAACTTGAATAATTCGCGACGTTTCAGCTGATGCACATTTTGCTGGTCGATCAGCACTTCACCCGACTGCGGCTTTAGCTGCCCAGCAATCAGTTTAAGTAAGGTCGTTTTACCGATCCCGCTAGGCCCCATAATTGCGGTAATTTTACCGCGCTGAATACGCAAATCGAGGCCTTCAAAGATAACTTTGTCACCGCGCTGAAATGCTAATTGTTTTACTTCAATCAAATTTTTAGCCACTCCATCAGCAATCTTGACTGTTCAAGGCTGCCATATTATTGAGATAATTGATGACACTCAAGGTTAAACTCTTCCCTTTTGTCAGGAAAATGTTGACAATGCTTGCTATTTTGTCCGCATCACTGATATTTGTTGATCCAAGGAAACCCATGTTCGTTGAATGTTTATTATTAGTTGTTGGTTTAGCGCTCTTAGTTTGGAGTGCTGATCGTTTTGTTTTTGGCGCTGCCGCTATTGCTAACAATTTTGGTTTACCGCCGATGATTATTGGCCTAACCATCGTCGCCTTGGGCTCCTCTGCCCCAGAAGTTATGGTTTCAGCAACCGCCGCCTTAGAAGGCAAAATGAATACCGCAGTGGGAAATGTAATCGGCTCCAACATTACCAATATCACTTTAGTTCTCGGCGTGACCGCCTTATTCAAACCTTTATTCGTTTCATCATCAACGTTATTTAGAGAATTACCGATGGTGTTAGCCGCCACGGCATTTGCTGGTTGGATATTACATGACCAACATCTTGGATATATAGAAGGTACCTTATTATTGACGATATTTGTAACCATGATGGCCTTTCTCATCATCGGCTCGCTACGTCAACGTAACAACGCCAAACTAGATCCAATGATGGAAGAAGCCGCTTCGGAAGTCCCCAAAGATGTAGCAACCAGCAAAGCTTTGTTGTGGCTTGCGGTTGGTTTAGTATTATTGCCGATAAGTGCTGACATATTAGTCGGTTCAGCCTCAGAAATCGCGCGCTATTTTGGGATCAGTGATTTAGTGATCGGCTTGACCATCATCGCCATCGGCACCAGTCTGCCAGAACTAGCTGCTTGTATCGCAGGGGTCATCAAGAAAGAAGATGACCTGGTTCTGGGTAATATTATCGGCTCAAACCTATTCAATATTTTAGCCGTATTAGCGGTCCCCGCAATGCTCGCCCCCGGTCCAATTGACGCCCTTGCTGCCGAACGTGACTTCTATGTCATGATGGGGGTAACCTTATTACTGTTTGTGATGTCAATGAGCTTCTTTGGCAGAAGTCGCAAAATATCACGTTGGGAAGGCGCAATATTATGCTGCAGCTTTGTTGCCTATCAACTGTTATTATTCTCGGCTTAAGCGACTATTTTTATTCAGCATTATTTGAGGGAAATTGAGTGTCAATTGATTATATCGCCACCGCTAAACAGGTTTTAGAAATCGAAGCTTTGGGCATCGAAAATCTGCACCAATACTTAAACCAAGATTTTAGTGCAGCCTGTGAGTTAATCTTAGCGGGTAAAGGTAAGGTCATCCTTACCGGGATGGGGAAGTCGGGTCATATTGCCAATAAAATAGCCGCGACTTTAGCGTCGACCGGGACCCCAGCTTTTTTTGTGCACCCTGGCGAAGCCTGTCATGGTGATTTGGGCATGATATCCGCCGATGATATTGTTATTGCGCTCTCAAATTCTGGAGAGTCAGAAGAGATCCTCTCCTTATACCCGGTGTTCAACCGTATCGGTGTACGCTCAATTGCACTCACCAGTAACCCTCTCTCAAGTATGGCAAAATTGGCCGACTACCACCTGTGTGTTGCCGTTCCCCGTGAAGCGTGCCCTCTCGGCTTAGCGCCAACCGCTAGCTCTACCGCTACGCTCGTCATGGGAGATGCTTTAGCCGTGGCGCTACTCCAAGCTCGAGGCTTCACTGCCGATGATTTTGCACTATCTCATCCGGGTGGCAGTTTAGGCAAAAAACTGCTATTGAGTGTTCACGACATTATGCTCAGCGGGGAACAAATTCCTTTAGTTGTAGTCGAACAAACTATTCGAGAAGCACTATTTGAAATTACCGCCAAAGGTTTAGGTATGGTTGGCGTCGTCAATCAGCAGCAACATTTAGTCGGAATTTTTACCGATGGAGATTTACGCAGGATCCTAGATCAGCGTATCGATATTCATGAAACGCCAATTGGTCAAGTGATGACACACAACCCTAAAGTAATAGAAGATGATTGGTTAGCCTTTGATGCGCTTAAACTGATGAAGAAAGACTCAATTAACGGTCTATTTGTGCTCCATCAACAAACCGTAATTGGCGCTTTTAATATGCACACCTTACTGCAAGCAGGAGTCTATTAGTGAGTGTTGAAACGCCCTACGGTGCGGTCACCCAGCAAAACTACAGTTTAGCCAGAAATATAAAATTGCTCATTTGTGATGTCGATGGCGTATTCTCCGATGGTCGGATCTACCTCGGTAATGATGGCGAAGAATTAAAGGCCTTTCACACCCATGATGGCTTTGGTATTAAAGCATTACTCAATGCAGGTATTGAGGTTGCGATTATTACCGGCCGCCAATCAAATTTAGTCAGCACCCGCATGCAAGCTTTAGGTGTGCAGCATATATTTCAGGGCCAGCAAGATAAAATGCAAGCCTATCGACAATTACAACAAAAGCTAAGCTTAAGCCCCGAATACTGTGCCTATATCGGCGATGACGTGGTCGATGTTCCAGTCATGAATGCCTGTGCCTTAGGGGTTGCTGTATATGACGCCCATCCATTATGTAAACAAGCTGCCAAATTAGTGACTAAAACCGCTGGGGGTTATGGTGCAGTGCGGGAATTATGCGATTTAATTCTTCAGGCACAAGGACAGCTACAAAATGCTCAGGGCATGAGTATATGAATAAACCCACTTGGTTTTTTGCGGTTTTATTTATGGTGGCTTTGGTGCTTTGGCAGCTCAGCCCGTCAGATACCCAACAACTGACCGAAACTCGCGAAATCAATAAACCCAATTTTATTGCCGAACAGCTATACAGTGTTAGTTTTGGCGAACAGGGAAGGCCCCGCTATCGTATTTATGCCGAACAGATGGCGTATTTTGAGCAACTCAAGCACACCACTTTCAGCCAACCAAAAATCTTGGTATATCCCGATCCCAAACAACCTGTATGGCAAATCGTGGCCGATCAAGCTACAGTACAGCAGCAACACACGGTCATGTTAAATGACAATGTAGTAATTAAAAACTTGAGTCGCAGCAAATACGTTCGTGACTTAATTACAGACAGCTTGGAAATCGACCTGCAAAACGAAACCATGCATAGTGATAAACTCGTTACCGTTTATGGCCCATCCTACGAATTATATGGACGCGGAATGAACGGTGATTTAGCCAATGAAATAGTGACTTTATTAAATGATATCGAAGCGGTTTACCACAATCCACAAGAATAAATTAGCCTTTTTAGCAAGCCTGTTACTCATCAGTTGGGGGGCTCAAGCGCTTGAAGACGACTTCAATAAACAAATTGTCGTCGATGCCGACCGTCAACAGGTTAATATCAAAGAAAATCGCGTCACTTTTTATAGTAATGTCGTCGTGACTCAAGGCTCGATAAAAATGCGCGCCGAAGAACTGAGCGTTATCGGAAGTGAGCAAAAAGGCAGCGAAGTGATGATAGCAAAAGGCAAACCAGCCACCTTCTATCAGCTCTTAGATAATGGTAAGCCCATTGAAGCAGAGGCGAACGAAGTGCGTTACGATTTGAAGACTCAAACGCTTACGCTTACTAACAATGCACTGCTGAAGCAAGAAGAAAGCTTAGTCAAAGGTCAAATGATTAAATACAGCATTAACAAACAAGAAATGGTTGCTCAGGGCGACCAAAACAATCGGGTGACCACCATTTTCTTACCCCAACAACTCAACAAAGTTGCCCCCAAGGCCACGCCTCAACCATGAGTACCTTAATTGCAGAAAACCTTGCCAAAAGTTACAAGGGGCGCAAGGTCGTTAAAAACGTGAGTCTCAATGTTGAAACTGGAAAAATTGTCGGTTTATTAGGGCCCAATGGCGCTGGAAAAACCACCACTTTTTATATGGTGGTTGGTTTAGTCCCAAGGGACCAAGGGCGGATCCTAATTGACAACGAAGATCTGTCAAGTACCGCCATGCATACCCGGGCTCGCAAAGGCATAGGTTACCTACCGCAAGAAGCATCTATCTTTCGTCGCCTCTCGGTAGAAAAGAATATTTTAGCGGTCTTAGAAACACGTAAAGACCTCGATAAACAACAACAAATGGGCGCGCTCGATGACTTACTTGAAGAGTTTCATATTGGTCATATTCGCAAGAATTTAGGCATGAGTCTGTCGGGCGGTGAACGTCGCCGAGTAGAAATTGCCCGCGCTCTAGCTGCCGCACCTAAGTTTATTTTGCTTGACGAACCCTTCGCAGGCGTGGATCCTATTTCTGTTATCGATATAAAAAAAATCATTGAACATCTTCGTGATCGCGGTCTGGGTGTATTGATCACCGACCACAATGTAAGAGAAACACTAGATGTTTGTGAGCACGCCTATATCGTTAGCCAAGGCGAACTGATAGCCTCAGGAAAACCTGAGGAGATACTTAAAAATGAGCATGTGAAACGAGTTTATCTCGGTGAACAATTCAAGCTATAGTTAAAGTATGTCCTCAAACGCGATAATAAAAAGAAGGAACAGCGGTAATTAATGAAAGCATCTTTGCAGTTGCGTCTTGGTCAGCAATTAACCATGACCCCCCAGTTACAACAGGCCATACGCTTACTCCAGCTTTCGACGCTGGATCTGCAGCAGGAAATCCAAGAAGCTTTGGAGAGTAATCCTCTGCTAGAAGCAGATGAAGCGCAAGCAAATGACGCAGACTCGGCTGAATTTAAATCAGCCAGCGAGCAAAATAGTGATGCAAACAATAGCCAAACGGAGATCGATAGCAGCCAGATGGAAACTGGCGATGCCATTAGTCAAGATACCGTCGCAGACGATCTTCCGGTTGACTCAACTTGGGATGACATTTACAGCGCGAGTTCGGCTCCTGCCAGCTCTTCATCCGGTAGCAGCAGTGATGACAACGACATGTTGTTTCAAGGTGAAACCGTTGACTCCTTACAAGATCACTTGCTCTGGCAAATGCGCCTCACGCCTTTTAGTGAAATAGACCAAGCGATCGCCCTCGCCATCATCGACGCAGTCGACCAATCAGGTTACCTGACCCAAGATTGTGAGCAATTACTTGAGGGACTACGTTCGATTGAAAATAATGATTTAGATGTCGAGTTAGATGAAATTGAAGCAGTACTTAAACGTATTCAGCACTTCGATCCAGTTGGTATTGCTGCCCGCTCTCTACAGGAATGCTTACTCATCCAATTAAGTCGTTTCAGCGAACAAACACCTTGGCTGAATGAAGCGAAAGACATCGTATCGAATCATATTGACGTATTAGCAAATCGAGATTTTCGTTTATTGGCCCGTAAAACCAAGTTAAAAGAGGAGCAGCTACGCGAAGTGATGCGGCTGATTCACACCTTAGAGCCAAGACCTGGTAATGCCGTCGAACCAAATCAAGCCCAATACGTAATTCCCGATGTCTCGGTGATTAAACGTCAAGGTCGCTGGGTGGTTGAACTCAATCCTGACGCGATGCCAAAACTACGCATCAATTCACATTATGCATCGATGACTAAAACCTCGACCAACGCCAACGATACCCAGTTTATTCGCAGCCATCTGCAAGAAGCAAAATGGTTCATCAAGAGTATTGAAAGCCGTAACGAAACCCTACTGAAAGTCTCTAATTGCATCGTGCATCACCAACAAGCTTTCTTTGAATATGGTGAAGAAGCCATGAAACCGATGGTATTGAATGATGTTGCCGAAGCGGTTGAAATGCATGAATCCACGATCTCTAGGGTCACGACTCAAAAATTCATGCATACCCCTCGCGGGATCTTCGAACTCAAATACTTTTTCTCTAGCCATGTGGCTACCGATGGTGGAGGAGAATGCTCCTCAACAGCCATTCGTGCATTAATTAAGAAACTGGTTGCTGCCGAGAATACCAGTAAACCACTCAGCGATAGTAAAATCGCTGATATTTTGGCAGATCAAGGCATCAAGGTGGCTAGGCGTACGATAGCTAAATATCGTGAGTCATTGGCTATTCCACCTTCTAACCAACGTAAGAGCCTTATTTAAAGGCCACTATAAAGGGGACGACATCTATGCAAATTAACCTTACTGGACACCACGTAGAAATCACTGAGTCTTTGAGAGAATATGTCCACACTAAGTTTACTAAGCTACAACGACGATTCGACCAAATTAATAATGTCCATGTTATTCTCAATGTCGAAAAACTGAATCAGATTGCCGAAGCCACTATACACCTAAATGGTGGTGAATTATTCGCCACTTCAGAACACGCTGATATGTACGCGGCCATCGATAGCCTCATCGATAAGCTCGATCGCCAAGTCATTAAGCATAAAGAAAAACTCACCAAACATTAGTCATAGTAATGCAAATAGATAAAGTACTAAGCTTGGACTGCACCCAAAGTGCAGTCCAATGTTCGTCAAAAAAACGAGCATTGGAATTGATCAGTGAACTAGTTGCGAAGCAACTCGACACCACATCTAAAAGTATATTTGAAAGTTTATTAAATCGTGAACGCATGGGCAGTACTGGCATTGGCCAAGGCATCGCGATCCCTCACGGTAGAATAGGCAATCAATACCATGCGACCGCAGTATTATTACGCTGTACTCCGGCGATTTCCTTTGACGCCATTGACAATCAAGCCGTTGATTTAATATTTGCCTTACTGGTTCCCGAAGACCAATGTCAACAACATCTAAATACTCTCGCTCAAGTTGCTGAAAAACTTAACGATAAGCAAATATGCAAACAACTTCGTACAGCACAAAGTGATGACGAATTATACACGATCATGATAGCCTAAGACTCTAATCGTTATTAGGGGTTATCATGGAACTGATTATCGTTAGCGGGCGCTCCGGTTCAGGTAAAACGGTCGCACTACGAGTATTAGAAGATTTAGGTTATTACTGTGTCGACAATTTACCAGTCGTATTATGGCGTCCTTTAATTGAACACCTAAAAAGACAGTACACCAAAGTCGCCATTAGCATTGATGTGCGAAATTTACCTGATGAACCCTCACCCATCGGTCAACTAATTCGCGATGAAGGCTCTGAGCTTAACCTATTAAGTATTTTTCTCGACGCGAAAGATGATGCGCTGATCCGCCGCTACAGTGAAACTCGGCGGGTTCATCCACTGAGTCAAAACGACATGTCTCTAGCCAAGGCCATAGAATCTGAAACCGCCCTGCTCGCCCCCATTTCTCGCAATGCTGACCTAAGAATAGATACCTCGCGTTTATCCGTACATGAATTGAGTCAGCTCATTCGATCGCGAGTGACCGGAGAACAACAGCAGCAATTAATTATGGTGTTTGAGTCCTTTGGCTTTAAAAATGGCGTACCCAATGATGCCGATTACCTATTTGATGCTCGCTTTTTACCGAACCCGCACTGGCAAGAAGAACTACGACCTTTATGCGGTCTCGATCAAGCGGTTAAAGATTATTTAGCCAAGCAGCCTCTTGTAGAGCAGTACATCCAGCAAATCGCTGATTTATTAGGATCTTGGCTGCCGCATTTAGAAGCCAATAATCGCGCCTATCTGACCATCGCAATTGGTTGTACTGGCGGACAACATCGTAGTGTTTATGTCGCCGAACAACTGGCTGAACACTTTAGTCAAAAACGTAAGGTGCAGCGGCGCCATCGAACTTTGGAACATAAACTTGAAACTCACTAGACAAGTCGTCGTAAAAAACAAACTGGGCTTACACGCTCGCCCAGCCACCAAACTGGTCGAATTGGTACAAGAATTTGAAGCTGAAGTAAGTATTATTGACGGGAAAAAAACCGCTTCGGCTGCCAGCGTGATGGGATTGCTGGTGTTGGCAAGCGCTCAAGGCAATACCCTCACGATAATCTCTGAAGGTAACGATGCAGAGGCTGCTCTCGATGCCATACAACAACTCGTTGAAGCAAACTTCGACGAGGAATAACGCGAATTTATTGATGCAACTGCTACACTAAGTCCTGTTGCATTTTTAGTGAATATTTATATCGTAGCGGACAAGGCAGAGCCTATCGCGTAGAAACAGCACTGATGCAGGTACTCAAGCCGTAAACTGTGACACATGTTACCCAAAGGGTTCCGCTGAAAACCTTTGTACCATCCGCGACAGGTTCACCCGCTCTAAAAGCGTGGTTTAATCTTTACACGACTATAAGGACCGCTTATGCCTGAAGAGATGGAGTTAAATCCTAATCAACACAAACGCCTACAGGAGCTAAACCAAGCGCTCGATAGTGGTATGTTTGTGCATGTTAGGCGAATGCTTCATCAGATGCCGCCTTGTGATGTCGCTCTACTATTAGAATCTAGCCCTCCCGCAGGTCGAAAAGTATTATGGCAACTCACCGATCCGGAAAAGCACGGTGAGATCCTCGAAGAATTAAACGAAGATGTCATGGAAGGGGTACTCCAATTAATGGCCCCCGAAACCCTTGCTGCAGCGACCGAGGGAATGGACACCGATGATATCGCCTACGTGCTTCGCAGCCTACCCGATAGTGTCTATCAAGAGGTGTTGTCGCAAATGGATGGCCAAGACCGCCATCGAGTCGAAGCTGCGCTCGCTTATCCAGAAGACACCGCTGGCAGTATCATGAATACCGACACCATCACCCTGCGGGCAGATGTCAGTATTGATGTTGTATTGCGCTATTTGCGGCTTAGGGGCGAACTTCCTGAGGCAACGGATGCACTTTATGTTGTCGATGAGAATGATTTACTACTCGGCGATATCCCACTATCAACCTTGCTCACCGTTAATCCAAGCGTCAACGTCAGAGAGGTAATGGATAGTAATGCCGAAACCATACCGGTCGCCATGGATGAAGATGACGTGGCTTCCCTGTTTGAACGCCACGACTGGATATCTGCCCCAGTAGTTGATGAACAAGGGCGCTTGTTAGGCCGAATTACCATCGATGATGTGGTGGATATTATTCGTGAGCATGCGGAACACTCGATGATGGGGATGGCGGGGATGGACGATGATGAGGATACCTTCGCCCCGGTCTTAAAAAGTACTCAACGGCGCACCGTCTGGCTAGCGGTGAATCTTTGTACGGCTTTAATTGCAGCGTCGATTAGCAATATGTTTGAATCAACGATTGAACAATTGGCAACGCTAGCGATCTTAATGACTATTGTTCCTAGTATGGGTGGCATCGCTGGCAATCAAACTTTAGCGCTCGTGATCCGGGGGCTTGCGGTGGGCCACATTGGCGAGGGCAACTCTCGCTGGTTGATCGGTAAGGAAGCCGCAATCGGTATGTTAAATGGCTTAATTTGGGCGAGTGTTATTTCGGTAGTGATCACCCTATGGAAAGGTGACTGGACTTTAGGCATTATCATCGCTGGGGCGATGTTCATTAATATGTCCTTAGCCGGATTAGCTGGGGTTAGTATTCCCTTATTAATGAAAAAATTTAATATCGACCCCGCTTTAGCGGGGGGAATGGCCTTAACCACCATCACCGATGTGATGGGCTTGTTCTCCTTTTTAGGTATGGCCACCTTAGTATTAGCTTAAGGCAGGAGTATCTAAATCGAAGCTCCTACTAAATATCAATCAGCCTAAGCGCTGACGAAAAATTTATCTTTGAAGCAAGCTTGAGCTGTATTTTCGGAGAAAACAAAGCGGCATACCACAGGCCGCTGTTAAAATGCTTATCTTAAACAGAAATAGACGCTGAAAGAGCAACAAGTACTAGCTACCCGCAATCTTCATCGAAGAAATCAATATTGAACCGGTTTGAATTGAGCTTTCTTTATCGAAGTCATCCGCAATGGCAACTATATTGGCAAACATCTCTGGCAAGGTACTGGCTACCGTAATCTCATGTACCGGAAAAGCAATTTCACCATTTTCAACCCAATAACCAGCCGCGCCTCGAGAATAATCACCGGTGACCAAATTAACGCCTTGGCCCATCAGCTCTGTCACCAATAAACCGGTTCCCATTTGCTTCAGCAAATCAGCCCGATTTATCCCACTGTGCTGCACTAACCAATTATGGATCCCACCAGCATGACCGGTACTTTGCATGCCCAGTTTACGTGCCGAGTAGCTGGTTAACAAATAGCTCTCTAAACGCCCATCAGCAATAATATGGGTCGCTTTCGGGGCCACGCCTTCGCTATCAAAAGGAGTACTTGATAAGCCTTTTTTAATAAAAGGGTCCTCGTAGATCGACAACCAACTAGGGAACAGCTGACTGCCCAAACTATCGAGTAAAAAAGACGAACGGCGATACAAATTACCACCACTAATCGCCCCCACGAGGTGGCCAAATAAGCCACTCGCGACCTCTTGGTCAAACACCACCGGCACCTCACAAGTCGCTATTTTACGACTACCGAGGCGACCTAAGGTTTTACTAATCGCCTTGTCGGCCAGTTGTTGAATACTGTCTAAATCGGCAAAATCACGCGCCACGCTATAGGCGTAATCACGCTGCATCTCTTTATCACCGGCGATCAACATGCAACTAATGCTATGGCGGCTGGTTGGATAGCCTTCAACAAAACCATGGCTGTTTCCATAAACCTTCACCCCGTAGTGACTATTCACATTCGCCCCGTCACTGGCCTTAATCTGCGAATTGCTCAAAGCTAAGCCTTCACATTGCTTGGCTAATTCAATAAATTTTTCAGGCTCCAATGGGTGAGGATGAAATAATTCTAGATCCGCAATATCTGTTGCTAGTAATGCTTTATCTGCAATCCCTGCCGCTTTATCCGCCGATGTATATTGAGAGATATCATAAGCCGCTTTCACCGCATTGGTGATAGCTTCTGGACTCAGATCTGAGGTTGAGGCACTGCCCTTACAATTCGCCGAATACACCGCAATCCCCAGCGCACCGTCATGATTAAACTCAAGGGTTTCCACTTGTTGATCACGAGTCGCAACACAAATTCCCGTTTGTTTCGAAATCGACACTTCGGCTTCATCCGCGCCAAGTTGTTTTGCTTGCTTAATCGCAAACTCAACAGCTTGTTTTAATTGACTGAGTTCTTGGCTCGATTGTTTTTCAGGGCTCATTTTGATTTTTTAATTTCCATGTATGGCCCTCGGGCCTGTTGAACTATAGCGGTCAATTTTCGTTCGAGATCTTAGGATGTTATCCCAGCTCAAGTGATGCAGCTTAGCATTCTAAGCAAACACCTCGCAACAATAAGTAAACGCCTTACAACAAAGAGTCAAAGGTTTTAGCCAAAGCCATGATCCAGCGTTTATAAGCGCTTACTGCTTGGCACAGAGAGACAAGCTAACAACAGCCAAAGCACCGTTCAAAAATCCACCAGCCAAGTCCCAAATGTAAGCATTAAAGATAAACCCTCTTCACCACAAAACTCATCGAGCGGCCATAGCCAAGAACTGGTAAGATATGCGAAAAGTGCTATGAGTAACAGAAAATGAGTAATGACCCGTCCTTTACAGACGAAGATGAGTGGATTAGTAAATCAGAAATCAAGCGTGAAGCCGATAAACTGAAAAAATTGGGCGTCGAATTAGTGGGTTTAACCAACCCACAAATAGAGTCCATCAGCATGAGCGCAACCTTAAGAGAAGCAATTGCCCTTGCCAAACGCTTGAAAGATAAACGAGAAGCGGCACGCCGCCATATGAATTACATCGGTAAAGTACTAAGAACCGAAGACATTGAAAGCATCAATGCTGGCTTAGATAAGATCCGCAACAAACACATTTATCAAGCACAGGCCCAGTTAGCTCTAGAGAAACGGCGAGAGCAGCTAATAGAAGAAGGGGACCCTGCGATTAATGCCTTAGTCGAAAAAAATCCAGCGTTAGAGCGTCAAAAATTGCGCCAGTTGGTCCGCCAAGCCAAAAAAGAATTAGAGCAGCAAAAACCAGCTAAGGCTCACCAGGACTTGCTTAAATATCTCAAATTACACTCTTAAAAAAAGGGCCAAGGCCCTTTTCATTTATGCAGTGCCACCAACGGTAAGCTGATCAAGTTTCAAACTCGGCTGGCCAACCCCCACAGGAATGCTTTGTCCTTCCTTACCACAGACTCCAACCCCTTGATCCAAACACAGGTCATTCGCCACCATCGACACTTGTTGCATCGCTTCAGGGCCACTACCAATTAAGGTTGCCCCTTTTATTGGCGTAGTAATCTTACCATCTTCAATGAGGTACGCTTCCGAAGCCGAAAAGACAAACTTACCCGAGGTTATATCCACCTGACCTCCGCCAAAATTAGGCGCGTAAATGCCTTTTTTCACCGAAGCGATGAGTTCTTCAGGCTCACTTTCACCACCTAACATATAAGTATTGGTCATGCGAGGAAGCGGCAGATGTGCATAAGACTCTCGGCGTCCATTTCCAGTCGACTGAGTATCCATCAGTTGAGCATTATGCTTATCTTGCATATACCCTTTCAGAACACCGTTTTCAATTAATACATTATATTGCCCAGGCGTACCTTCATCATCAATACTCACCGATCCCCGACGGTTGGCAAGCGTACCATCATCAACAATAGTACATAATGGCGAAGCTACCTGTTGTCCGATACAACCAGAAAATGCCGAAGACCCTTTACGATTAAAGTCACCTTCCAGACCATGTCCCACCGCTTCGTGTAGTAACACACCTGGCCAGCCAGCACCGAGTACTACTGGCATCAGTCCGGCTGGGGCATCCACCGCTTCTAAATTCACTAAAGCTTGGCGTACCGCTTCTTTCACATAAACCATCGCCCGTTCACAGCCATCAACTTCTTCAAGGAAATAACTATAATTCTGACGTCCACCACCGCCCGCAGATCCGCGTTCACGGCGCTGTTTACGTTCGACTAAGACACTACAATTGAAACGAATTAATGGCCGAATATCCGCAGCTAAGGTACCGTCACTAGCTGCGATTAATACTTCTTCGTAGACCCCACTCAAGCTCACGATCACTTGGTTAACCGCAGGATCTAAGCTACGAGCATACTTGTCGGCGCGTTCTAATAAGGCAATCTTCTGTTGATTAGATAAACTAACCAAGGGGTTATTGGCTTGATAATACTGTTCCGCTGCGACCCGTTTAAAAGGCTTTAAGTTGCCCCTTGAGGCTGGCGAGCTGATCCCTCTGGCCGCCTGACAAGTCTGCATTAAAGCATTGGGATTAATCACATCCGAGTAGGCGAAACCGGTCTGCTCTCCACTGATCGCACGAACCCCAACCCCTTGTTCAATGTTATAGCTGCCTTCTTTCACGATGCCATCTTCTAAAACCCAAGATTCATGTCGACTATGTTGAAAGTACAAATCGGCATAATCTATTTGGTTCTTCGCCACTTCAGCCAGCGCTAAGCTCAACTCTTGTTCGCCAATGCCACTTGGCAAGAGTAAGGATTGACTGACTTTTTCAAACGACATAGTGATTATTTTCTCCACCCTAAATGTAATTGCCCGTGCAACGACACTGGCATACTGCTTCTCACTTGTTGAATTAACTGCGGATTAAATTCGGCTCGCGCCATAGACTCTCCGCTCGCTTGTATATCTAAACAACGTCCCCAAGGGTCAACTACCATCGAATGGCCCCACGTTTGGCGCTGGTTATGGTGGGTGCCAGCTTGATTAGCCGCCACCAAATAAAATTGATTTTCGATCGCTCGGGCCTGTAATAAAGGTCCCCAATGCGCCTCTCCCGTCACTGCGGTGAATGCAGCTGGTAGTAATACAATATCACAGCCCTGTTCGCGCAACAGCTGAAATAAATAAGGGAAACGCAAATCAAAACAAATCGCCATCCCAACTCGATATTCACCAATATCAAACCACGCCAAATTCTGCCCCGCGATAAAATAATCTGACTCTCGATAAGCCCCCACATTGTCGGCGACATCAACATCAAATAAATGCAACTTGTGGTAATGCTGAAGTAATTTGCCGTGAGGGGAAAAAGCCAAAGATGAGGTATAGCAACGGGTGTCATCTTCGGCCAGCGTTGGCATACTGCCTGCCACCAAATATATTCCATAGCGCTTAGCTTGCTCGGCGAGCCATTGTTGGATCGGTCCATCGCCTAAAGCTTCCGCCAGCTGCATATATCCCTGCTCCCCTACCCCATAAGCCGCAAAATTTTCCGGCAAAAGCACCAAATCTCCGCTTTGTGGTTTAGCCTGAGCGAGCAAGCGCTCTGCCTGTTGTAGGTTGTCAGCTAAGTTGGCACTCGAATTCATTTGTAAGGCAAGTAAATTCATTAACGTGCGTTCTCCTTTCTAAACTCATCGGGGACTTCAATTTTTTGTTTCACGCGTTCTAATTCAATTAATTCAGGCTGGCGAATATTACCTT
Source organism: Agarivorans sp. QJM3NY_30 (assembly GCF_050870855.2). Lineage (GTDB taxonomy): Bacteria > Pseudomonadota > Gammaproteobacteria > Enterobacterales > Celerinatantimonadaceae > Agarivorans. The sequence goes on from NZ_CP194038.2 coordinate 4,230,741, forward strand.
TAAGAGCAAAATCAATTTGAGTCACCACTTCCACCACCGGCTCAAGTAACTTCGATAGCGCAAGTACTGCAACCCCCGTCACAGGGGTAACCAAAAAAGCGGCTAAAACGGGTAAGCTAGAAGTCACTTTAGGTGAATAACTTACTAAATAATCAACTTTACCATCCCCAAAATCAACTTTTCCTTTACCACGCATGGTACCGGCGACCCCATCCAAATAAAAATCTTGGTTATCAGCTACCCCATGTTTTAAATTGATCGAGCCACTCATTGAATCAAAGTGCAGGCCCTTCTCAAACACGTCACTAAAATCAAGTTTCAAACGTCGTCGAATCGTATCGAGACTAGCTAAAGTCAATAAGCGAGTACCTTTATCGCTCATTTCGGTGAGGGCACCACTACCTGTTTTCATCGATAGTTTGCCATCTAGAGACCCTTTTTGAGGCCGATAAAGTGCATCTTGCCAGCTAAGGTCAAAGCTAAAGTTTGCCGGCGTTCTTTTGAGTGGGCTGGTTATGCCCATCGTTTCAATCATCTGCTCCATGCTGTCACTATTCAAAGTTCCAGCCACTCCCGCTTGTTCTCCGTGTTCGCTTTCGGTCCAAAACAACGCAGAAGTGAGCTGACTATGTCCCCAATCAATCCATAAGCGACCATTTTCCAGACGATGATCCACTATTGGCATATCCAGCTTAAGCTTACCCAGACGATAATCTGCAAATTGGCAAGCATCACATTCAAGCACAAAAGGCGGTAATCGTTGCAATAACGAAACCGGCTCAGGGGCGAACAATGATTCCGAATCCGCCGACTCAGAGGCGCGGTTGTCAGGCTCAAGACTAAACTTCAAATTCGGTAATATGGCTTTTTCAATCTTGACCTGTACTGGCATTTCGAGACTGGGCTGAGAGGGCGCAGCAATACTTGCCAACAATTGATCCGAACTAATTTGCAACTGAGTTTTACTCAAAGGAAGATAGGCAAAATCAAAATTATCGAGATCTTGTTCCAATAAATGAGCTTGCTGAACCTTGCCGCGAATAAACATGAGGGGCGGGCGCTCAAAACTCACGTTGCGAAAGTCACTCAGTTTTTCTTGCGGAACAAAATTAGCTTGTTGTTTCATCCACTTCAACCAAGGTTGCAGTTCAAGTTCAGCAAAATCAAAAGACATCGCTAAACCATTGCCCTGCCAAAGCAGATCATTATTGGCGCCCAGATTCAGTAGACCATGAGTGATTTTTTTCTGCTCATTTTGATAACTTAATGTCAGCTCTGCGGAGACCAACTGATTGCTTTCCAAACGAATATCACTGGCTTGATTATTACCACTCACACTTAAGGCTGTCGGCCAGAGCTGCGTTTTAGTTTTCCCCAAGGGCGCGGGAAGCCGTGATGCTAAACCCAGTAATTCAGAGCGAAAATCACCACGATAGTCAAATAAGCCTTGCGGCTTCAACTGAATATTTAGATCACCCTGCCAGGCTAAGTCACCTGTCGCATACTCGCTTAAAGGTAAACCAAAAGCGCGCTCTGCTGCGTTGATTTTCCAACGCCCAGCGAGATCGAAATCAAGCTGATAATGAGCCGCTTGTGCCTCAGTCTTTAATTTTACATCCAGCGGCATGCCACGCCAAATCGCACTGAGTTTATTACTATGCAACTTCTCATTTTGAAAAGACAGCCGTCCTTTGAGTTGGTTAAGCTTCATCCCAGTAGGAATAATGGCCAAATTATTCCCCAAAAAGTCAACATGACCATTCACTTCTACTTCGCCGCCAGATAAGGGGATATGAAGATACACCTGCCCCGCAACATCACCATTGCTTAACGGCAGTTGCTGCAAGCTACTACTTAAGGCTGTGACCGGAGATTGCATCAAATAGTCAGCCACGGCCTTTGCGGGCGCCTTGATATCACCAGTGATAAATAACTCTGAATCATGGTGAAATTCAGGAATACTCGCAGTAATCCGTTGTGCTGGTACCGCTCCCAAGAGCGCTTGGTTGCTTTCCATAAACAAGCCATCATTTTGAAACAGTAGATCAAGCTGCAGCTTCTCTAGGTTTGGCCAATGAGGGTCAAATTTAAAACGGGCATCTTTCAGTGGAACAAAAGCTTGAAAGATACCATCGTGTTGCTGATAGGGGTAATGATTGAGTTGTCCGTACCACAACACCTGACTATGCTTGGCTTGGCCCGCTAATAAGGCTGGTTTAAGGTAATCGAACACCTTACCCGGCATAATTTTGGGGTAATAACGATAGGCTTTTGCCGCATCTTTAACTTCTGCGTTGGCGATTAGGCTGAGTAATGGCCATTGACCCTGCTTTGGCCATTGCAAAGACCACTGGGCGAGCAGATCTAATTCAGGGGTTCGTAACTGAGTATAGGCACTACTTAAGCGAAGCGCTGAATCAGCAAAATCGATATTTACCACTGAATCAAAAGCCTCGATTTCAAAGGTTTCAGAAAATTGAACCGCCAGGCCAAACTTCCCCTGTTGTTTAAAATGCACTTGAGCCCTTTGTTCATCACCCGCTAAGTGAACATTTAACTGCTCAAAACTTGGAATAAAAGACTGCCCTTGAGCGCTTAAATCCGATAGTTGCGCCTGATATTGCCACCGCTTGCTAAGCGGTAAGTATTCAAGCTTCAATTGCTCCAGAGTACCCGCCTGTAGCAATTTCGACCATGCAATATCTTGCTTATCGGCAGCCAACCAATCTATCGCGCCAGACCAGGCTGCAAGATCCAAATGTTGGATCTGCCAAAGTTGCCGCTGTTGACTCACCACAGCCTGTAAGTCAAAGTCACTGTTGGGCTGACCATTCATGTTCAGTACCCACGGCAGTTTATCCACCCGCCATTGTTGACCCACTTGCAGCGCCTGTAACAAACCACCATTAATGTGCAGCTGCTGTAATTCTTCTGCTCCCCAGAATACACTACTCGGCTGCCATTGCATGACCCAACGTTGCTGCTGTTTCGCACCAAAATCGCCCCATAACGAAAGATTTAAGTCACTGCTCAATTGGCTGGAAACTTTCCCAGAAAGTAGCGGGATGGTATTTACATTAAGATGTTCCGCTTCCGCGAAAAAATGCCCGCTCAACTGCTTTATTTGACTGGCATCACCGCTTAAGTCCACTCGAAATTTAACCCGTCCACTCTCCAAACCTTGACCGATCCGCACTTCTCCATCGCCCTGATGGAGGCCATTGCTATTCAGCCAATCCAAATTCGCAATATCGAGTTTAAGTTGATGCTCAGGGAAGTTCAGTAGGATGATACTATTGGTGAGGCTAAAACGAGTTAACTGCTCCAAAAAGGTATCAGCAATCGCTTGATAAGAATGTGAGTAATCGATCGTTTCTTCTGATTCAGAAGGTGCTACATCCAGCTGAAAACTCAAGCCATCTAGCACCAAATCTTTAAACACCACCTTTCTCTGTTCCAGTGTTTGCCAAAGATCTAGTTCTAGCATTAAGGCATCAACGTGAAACTGAGTATCACGATCTTTACCGATGGCAATTTGGCTATTTTCAAATACCAACATCGGACGGAAATTATGTAAACGAGCATTAAGCTGACCAATACTCAGGCTAGCGTCCTGCCCTTTAATCAACCAAGCGGCAATGTCATCTTTATAATGGCTGGCAAATGCTAAAATGCCGCGAGCTAAACTTAAGCACACGGCAACAATAACTAATAATAGCGCTAAACCATGCCAACATTGACGAGCACTTCGGGAGAAAGCCTTCAACATAGATCTACATTAAGACCACATCGAATTGTTCTTGGCTATACATCGGTTCAGTTTGGATCTTCACTTGCTTGCCAATAAACACCTCTAGCTCCGCCAAACTATGGGACTCTTCACCCACTAACATCTCCGCAACTTGAGTCGACGCATACACGATGAAATTATCAGCATCATAAGCTCTGTTCACCCGTATCACCTCCCGTAAAACCTCATAACAAACCGTTTCTACTGTTTTCACAGTTCCACGACCACGACAGGTTGGACACTCGCCGCAAAGAATATGTTCAATACTTTCTCGAGTACGCTTACGCGTCATCTCCACCAAACCAAGCTGTGAAAAACCACTGATATTGGTTTTCGCACGATCTTTTGCTAAGGCGAGCTCTAGACTATGCAACACTCGGCGCTGGTGTTCCGTCTCAGACATATCGATGAAGTCGATGATCACAATACCACCTAAATTACGTAAACGTAATTGACGAGCAATTGATTGTGTCGCTTCGATATTGGTATTAAAAATTGTTTCTTCAAGATTTCGGTGGCCGACAAAAGCGCCGGTATTAATATCAATGGTGGTCATCGCTTCAGTTTGATCGATGATCAAATACCCACCCGACTTTAAATCAACCCGGCGTTTTAAGGCTCGTTGGATTTCGTTTTCAATATCAAACAAATCAAAAATAGGTTGCTCACCAGCATAGTACTCTAGGATCTCGGTAAACTCGGGCACAAATTCAGCACAAAAAGAAATCAACTGTTCATAGGTTTCCCGAGAATCTACTCGGATCCGATCCAAGTGAGTGCCGACAAAATCACGAATAATACGCAGAGCTAAATTTAGCTCTGCGTACAACTGGCTTTTGCAGGCGGAGCTTTCTTTTCGTTGTAAAACTTTACGCCATACCCGCTTTAAGAAAGCAGCATCTCGCTCTAGCTCTTCTGCGCCAACCCCTTCGGCTGCAGTACGAATGATAAAACCACCCAGTTCGTCCACAAAATCGGCACAAATATCTTTCAGCCGTTCCCGTTCTTCCTCGCTCTCAATACGTTGTGAGACACCAACATGGCTGCTGCCCGGCATAAAAACTAAATAGCGTGAAGGCAGCGTAATATCGGTGGTTAAACGAGCCCCTTTAGTGCCTAAGGGATCTTTCACCACCTGCACCATAATATCTTGACCTTGGCGAACCAATTCGGCGATATTACCCACTTGGAAGTGTTCTTGCTCGGTAACATCCACACATTCGGTATGGGGCACAATATCCGATGCATGCAAGAAAGCCGCTTTATCTAAACCGATATCAACAAATGCAGCTTGCATTCCAGGTAGCACTCGGCTCACTCGCCCTTTATACATGTTGCCAACAATTCCACGACGCGCATCACGCTCAACATGCGTTTCTTGCAAGATCCCGCTATCGACTAAAGCAACACGGGTTTCAGTTGGAGTGACGTTAATCAATAATTCTGCTGACATAGTAACCTAGCAAGTTAAATAACAATGAAGTAAACGATCGGTTTCAACTAAGGGAAGCCCGACCACCGAGCTATAGCTGCCCTCAATCGCTTCAACAAATTTACCACCGATCCCTTGGATCGCATAACTCCCTGCTTTATCGCAGGGTTCGCCGCTAGCCCAATAGTCGCTCATTTGCTGCATAGAAATAGCACAGCACTTCACCTGAGTGGTGACCAATTCGGTATGGGGCTGATCTTGATAATACAAACACACAGCAGTCATCACTCGATGCTGCTTGGCACTTAACAACTGAAGCATTCGTTGACTATCGGCCTGATCTTTTGGTTTCCCTAAAATCTGCCCCTGACAAACTACGATTGTATCCGACCCCAGCACTGCGCTGTTCGCATCCGTTTGCTGACGATATATAAGCGCCGCCTTTTGCTCCGCCAAACGCCTCACTAATTGCTCTGGCGTTTCATTTGCTAACACCGCTTCATCAATATCGGCCGCTTGCACACTAAAGGCCCAGCCCAACTGAGTGAGTAACTCGATTCTTCGGGGGGAGGCCGAAGCCAAAATCAGCGGGTAAGCTTGCTTCACGTTATTTTCCATTGGCGACGCAATTTACGTAACAATAAGAATATCCATGGCCAAGCAACCGCAGAAGTAATCACAGGATAGAAATACCCCTCAGGCAGATGTATATCCAGCACTAAATATTCGGCCCAAAATACCACCAACTTCGCAAGGGCAACCATCACAGCAACAACCAAGGCTTGTTGCCACACCGAAAAATTGCGTAAACGGGTAAAATTGGTCGCCGCAAGATAGGCGACGATCGACATCGCAAGCGCCCTAACACCCAAAGTTGAACCCAGCAGAATATCAAGGATAAATCCGACTAAAAACGCACTCCCCACATTACTGCGATGCGGTAAGGCAATGGTCCAATAAAACACCCCCAGCAATACCCAGTCGGGACGAAAAGCATCGGCGACCAAAGGCAAGGGAATAATCGCCAATATTAAGGCAATTAAATGACAACAGAGAATGGTCCCGCGACCATTAATTTTTTCTAACATGCAAAAGCCTTTGTTGCCGAACCCACTATCACGGCCAAATCAATAATAAATAACGTAAACGATCTAACTGAACCAAGGGCGTCGCAACCACATCAGCATAGGGCTTGCCCTCTTGATAAGCAAAACGACTAATCAGCGCAACCGGATAACCTTCAGGAAATACCCCCCCCAAACCAGATGTGACTAATACATCGCCTTCAACAATATCAGTACTACGCGGAATATGCGGTAACTGTAACCGACCCAGCTCTCCGGTGCCATTCGCCACCGCCCGGATGTCATTACGGGCAATCCGCACTGGAATGCCATGACTGGCATCGGTGATCAATAGTACTCGACTGGTGGTGGTGCCCACATGTAGTACCTGGCCAATCACTCCCACATCGTTAATCACCGGCTGACCTTCGAACACACCATCAAGTTGACCTTTGTCGATCACCACTTGATGAGAAAATGGATCCGAATCCACCGCCATAATTTCGGCCACCAGCTTGCGACTATCGTGACGCACAGGCGAGCCCAGCAAGGCGCGTAAACGAGCATTTTCCTTGGCTAAACTTTCCAACAATAACTGATCCGCCCGATTCAGCAACAGCTGTTCTTTTAAGATGTTATTCTGCTGTTTTAGCTGTTGACGAGTCTCCAACTGATCAGACATTGAATCCATCAACTGACCCGGCATATTGGCAATATATTGCAAAGGACTGACCAATGAATGCAAATAGATCCGCCAAGGCTGAAAGGCCAATAGTTTACTGTCGGCGAAGATAAGAAATAAAGACAAGGCAATCGCCAATAAAAGGCGAAGTTCTATAGATGGACCTGAGCCGAAGATGGGTTTCATCGGTCTTTACCTGAATAATTTTCTGAGTGATTTAGAAGAGAAATGGCGAGGCTAATCAAGCACTCGCCATTGCAGCGGATTTATTCGTAATGAAATAAATCGCCGCCATGCATATCGATCATTTCAATGGCCTTACCACCACCACGAGCAACACACGTGAGCGGATCATCAGCAACAACAACCGGAATACCGGTTTCTTCCATGAGTAAACGATCTAAATCACGCACCAAAGCACCGCCACCGGTCAATACCATGCCACGTTCAGAAATATCTGAAGCTAACTCCGGCGGGCTTTGCTCTAAGGCAACCATCACCGCACTCACAATGCCAGATAAAGGCTCTTGCAGGGCTTCTAAAATTTCATTGCTATTCAAGGTGAAACTTCTTGGCACACCTTCCGCTAAATTACGCCCACGAACTTCTATTTCGCGCACCTCATCGCCAGGATAGGCAGAACCAATCACGTGTTTAATGCGTTCTGCAGTTGCTTCGCCAATCAAGCTGCCATAATTGCGGCGCACGTAATTAATAATCGCATCGTCGAACTTATCACCGCCGATCCGTACCGAAGATGAATAAACCACTCCATTCAATGAGATAATAGCCACTTCGGTGGTCCCGCCACCAATATCCACGACCATCGATCCGGTCGCTTCCGATACCGGTAAACCTGCACCAATCGCAGCGGCCATTGGCTCATCAATTAAATACACCTCTCGGGCACCTGCACCCATCGCCGATTCACGAATGGCGCGGCGCTCAACCTGAGTAGAACCACAAGGCACACACACCAAGACCCGTGGGCTTGGGCGTAAAAAGTTATTATCGTGAACCTGTTTGATGAAATGCTGCAACATTTTTTCGGTCACATAGAAATCGGCAATCACACCGTCTTTCATAGGACGGATCGCTAAAATATTACCGGGAGTACGCCCCAACATTTGCTTGGCGGCATGTCCTACAGCCGCTACACTTTTAGGGCTACCACCACGTTCTTGACGAATCGCGACAACTGAAGGCTCGTTAAGCACGATCCCCTGATCTTTAACATAAATAAGTGTATTAGCTGTTCCTAAGTCAATAGACAAATCGTTAGAAAACAAGCCTCGAAGCTTTTTAAACATAGCTAGGCAAATCCTGAGAAGAAATAGTATCGATGATAAGCGATTAAAACTTGGCTCACTTTACCAATGCAGGCCAAGATGAGCAAGCATACTCTGGTTTCAAACAAAGTATAGTGAGGACTATCACCGAAGATCAGACTTCACCACAGCGGTGTTGCACATTTTATAAACAAAACAGCAGGATCGATAGACTTTCAAGCTGATGAGTAAGGCCGTATATCAATTGAGCCCGATAGCTGCGACTCATCTGGTGATACTGATCGCTCGTTTGGCGAAGCCAAGCCAGTAAAGTGCAACCGCGAATCTGAATTGGCTGATGCCGTATCAATCCACCGAAGCCTCAAGCTGGAGCTCCAATCGCTCTACTTTTGTTATAAAACATGGCTTAAGTCTCGCCTCTTAACAGCCCTTACAACAAGCGACCACTCACTTTGAAACAAAAAAAACCGCAAAAAAATTAAGCGAAGCCTAGCAAATAAAAATAATATAAATCATAAGCTTGCACTAAGAAAGTCCCAACAACTGCATCAAGCTGATTGACCAACGCGAGACACAGACCTTAAGTTCTGATGCTCACTGAACACGAAACGCTTTGTTTAATAGAGCATCCGCCGCTCAATCACGCGCTCACTCTGGCGGAAGATCCCAAAACTCACTTCTCCTGCGCCGGCTTGATCATCATTATCATCGAAACGGCCGTCTCCATTCCAGTCATCGCGCAACCAAAGGTTAGCAGGATGATTATCAGGATTGAAGTCTAACCAATACTGCACGCTGCCGGTGTTATTTTGCCCCGGAGAAGCAAAGTCAAACCACAAAATGCCCTGATTTATCGCAGACGACCTGACCTTCACACGGCTGGCTCCTTCCCCCACAGCTGCAATTGTTTCTAAGTTCGAGGGCAGTGCCGCCGCTTCGGGCGCAACCTGTAGTATATTCTGACTCACATCGGTACAAGTATCCTCAGTATTGGCTTGATAACGGCCATTTAAGAAATATTGCACCTCACCAGTTGCCGCGATCGGCTGCAACTCAGAGCCATAAGCATTGTTCAAACGCAAACGCCCGTGGCGAAACTCCGGCGCTTGACCTAAGGAACAACTACCATCGTCATTACAGTTAAACTGCGCGCCATCTTGATCGATTAAAACCAGTCCAATCTCCATGTCGCGAATCGGCTCTTCGCCAACCACGCCTTCGCGCTTAGTTAAACCGGAACTTACGGGGGAAGAGAGCTCAAACCAGCCTTGCGACCAGCCTTGCGGCACCGGGTCGATGAGCCAGCGTTGATTCACCTGCTCATCACTCAAACCACCTAACTGCCAATGATCCTTGGGCTCCCCGCCCTGAGCCACCACCTGCACCCGATAATCGGTAGCTGAATCATAATTCTTAACCAAGTCTCCACCAGTATTATAGGCGCCAATCTTCCAGCTTAACTGTTGTTGCGGTTGACCCAAATAAGTAAAACTGCCACAGCCCGCGCGAATCTCTGAGGAGTCAAGGCCATAATATGCCGGATAAAAGCGGCCTACATCAACGCTGCCTTGCGGCGTAAATACCTCACCATTGGCCGCGGTCAGTGGAAAAGTATAATCGAGATAAGAGACAAGCTGCGCCTTTAAGGCGATACTCCCCACCTCATTCCAGGCTAAACCCTCATAAGTCGCCCGCCCATTCTCCCAAGTCACATCAGCTACCGTTAGCTCACCATCAAACACCTCTATCGGGCCACTCCCATCGGGATCGAGTGGAGTATTTAATTGATGACTGACTTTCACCGCCTGACTCGACTCGGGCTTAAAATTAGCCGTGGTACAATCTGTAAGCGGGCCATCGCAATTGCCCTTCAGCGCCACCAGTTCAGCCTCAAAGGGCGCGCCGGCGGCAACAAAGCCATCTCCGCTTGAGGCCGTCCCCTGCGGGTTCTCCTTCCCGCTTGGGGAGCGAACATCGCTCCAAACAAAACGCTCTGGCAGCCAATCCAGGTTGACACTGGCACGTAAGGTCTGCAGACCCTCATCATCTATACTGTCATTTTTATCCCAAAAATTTACCGCAATCTTGCCAGCATCGGGATAAACCAAGGCGATGCTCTCACTTTGACCAGCGGTAAACTGAACCTTCACATCGCTCGCCTCACCCTCTGCTGCGCCCACTACAGTCCCCTTCACACTCAAGCCCTGCGAGCCCTGACTGGGGTTTAGGTAGTCACTCCAAAAAGATAGCGATTTCTCGCCCGTATAATTGACGATCTGCGCGCAGCCCGGGCCATCTTGATTTTTACCCACGGCGGTTAAGCGCAAACGCGCATCGGTATTCGCGATATGCGGGTTCTCCCCATAGCTGCCGCTTAGTTCAGTTTTGAAACCGTAGGCTTTAAAATCAACATTCTGACTATCAAAAATACTGCCATCCTGAGCTTTCAGACTGGTCTGTCCCTCAAGGGCATGAAAGATACTCAGCTGCACTTGACCTTGATCATCGGCTGCAAAAGTATACTGAGCCGCACCATTCATACTCGGGCTTAAGCTGCCATAACCGTTGTTGGCCTGATTGAGGATTGCCCATTCGCCATTACCGCTACTGCTGCTTAAATCCACCGAGCCGAGAAAGCTTTGATCAACCGCACCATCCAGCAGCGCGGTTAAAGTAACGGTATGCGCTTCACAACTTAAGCCGATAGAGGCCACTTCCAGTTTTAGCGCCGCCTCCCCCACCGGCGGGTCACCAATACAGGTTTGAAATTGACTCGCAGGAATAATAGTTAAGCGATGCTCACTAGGTTTTTGCCAATACAGATAATAATACTCATTACCTGTATGTTCATGATATCGAAACTCAACTTTGTGCCAACCTTTTGCCAAGTTCAGAGACACTCGATTTTGCGGTTGTTCAGATTTACTATGTAGACCATAGTAGCCAGTGACCACTTGCTCATCAATCAGCAGCTCAACTGCATCATCCCCATCCACCGCAAACTGGTAAGTCCCTGATTCTGGGGCATTCAAATAACCGCTGATAATTCCCAGGTAGTAATCTTGTTGTGAACTGTGAGGATTCACATCTCGGCCGCCACCATTAATCCGAGTTAAAATAGAGCTGCCTAAATAGTATTTCTCTACCGCTTGTTGCTTAACAAGCTTCTGGTACTGCTTAGCATTTTCGGGCGAACGCGGTTTTCGCTCACTATTCCAAGGGCGACTATCATAAGTAGAAAAATTCAAGCCCGCAGGACAAACTGGCGGTGGGGTATATGTGCCTTCACACATCGGCGAAAAATCGACTTCGCCAGCATTTGCAACACCGTAAACTTTGCTGCCTTGGGCTAAGTCTATAATTTTGTGTCGAGAGAATAAGGCTCCGCTGACTTCGGCTTGGTACTCTAGGCGAATATTTTTTCGAGCATAAGCAACAAATGCAGCTTTGGTCTCCTGAGCTAACTCAATTCTGTCTCGCGTATAAATCGCTAATCGTAGCGGATTGCCATTGAAATTAAGTTGCGATTGATAGCCAGTAATAAAGTGTTCTTTAACAAAGATTTTAACGGTACCGCTGTTGCCCAGCACTTCGAGCTTTGCATTACCCCCGAGATCAAAATTTCCATCGATCCAATAGCTTCCTGGTGAAAGGCGCAAAACACTCTGGTAATCCAGAGCAATATTTTTGATGAAATACTCATCGCGTTGGCTTGAAAAAGTAATGACACTTCGCGTGCCGCCTCGAATATCGCCAAAATTATCGGTGTTGTAGGCCCCGCCACCAAGCGTAACGCTCTCTTGATAACCAACATTGACGGACTGGCCTCGACTTTTTTTCTTAACGGCAACATTAGTCCCGTCATTAGCTAACTCACCGCTTACCCGGCAATCTCGGTTGGCGTCAGGACAGGTATATGTGAAAGAACCCTCGTTATCTATATCCGCAACATCCAACTGACCTTGATTGGAACCAAATATTTGCGCTTCATAACCGATGGAAAGTACCGAATTTGGCGCTGAAGACGCGATTGGCCCTGAGAACACTTCACCACATTCCACCGCCCAAACACTGTGTGACACCAATAAGCTTAAGGCCAAACCAGAAGCACCATCAAACAACAAACGAACAACCTGCTTTAAATAGTTCATAAGGAACTCCGGGTCTGTACCCTTTGGCTGCGTTGTACCGCCACCCCACCTGCGCCACAGCTGGCGGTGGCGCTCAAATCAAAAAAGCGCGTATCAGATAACCCCACCGCCGAGACCGCCAGGTGATTACAGCGAAGCTGCACACTACACTTGGCAAAACCTTCACCGGTCAACGTGGGATTTGAGTTCACGTCGGCACAATCAGCAGGATTAGGCAGATTAAGCGGAAATAACTCGGACAAGGCCTGCTCCAAGCCCGATGCCGCGGCCAGGTTGGCCCGGGTGCCCAAGACCTCCCAGGCGGCATTGCGCGAAGTATCTTGGATCATGCTGCTTAAGCCCGCCCCCAGCAGCGCCATCACCACAATCACAAACAAAGCCACCAGCAAGGCGCTACCGCGCTGGCGGTCGCACCGACAGGGTAAGCGATACAAACTACGGTTGGTTGAGCACCACAATGTCATGATTAAATTCCACTACTTCATTATTTTCAACAAAGGCCAGGCGCAGATTCACTAAACCGTTTCGGGTTAAGCTGGGCTCAACAACCCGAAACGGCTGAACCGAGCTTGGCATCTGTAGTTTACTCGCCATCAACATCCCATTGGTAGCACTCGCAGGCTGGTAACGGATTAAATTGCTGCCTTCGACACAGTAGCGCACCGGCTCACTAAGAATAAACAAACGCTGCGCTGGAGAACCACTGGCAAAACTCACCGAATTGGCAAAATTGAGCGTACTCAGCCCTGAACCCGCATCTGCGCTCATGCTATTTAGACAAAACACTTTGCCGGTCTCTAAATCACAGCCAGCGTCGAGCAACTGACCCACGCCATTTAAAACTTCATTGCTACTTAATACATAAACACTAGCCCAAGCATCGCCCTGCGCCGTGACCACCGGCTGGCTTGGGGAAGTGACCACACTGGCAGAAACTGCACTATTCGGGGCAATGGGCAGGTCAATATAGGTATGACTGGAAAGCGTTGGCACAAAACTCAGGCAATAATCAGCTTGATTATTCTTATTGGGATCCAAGCGAGCACTATTGGGTAGGCTATTATGCAACTCCCGACTCAAACGTTGCAGGGCAAAACGCGCCTCGCCGAGCAATACCTGGCGGTCGGCCCCTTGGCGATAAATTAAGCTACCGGTACGAATAAAATCACTGCTGGCGATGGCTAAAATCGCCAGCAGTACCATGGTGAGCACTAATTCGATGAGGGTGAAACCGCTCGGGCGCTTCATCAGTAATTCCACCGATAGGCACTAAAAGCATAGTCTACCGAATTAGGTGCTCTCACCCACAGGTCAATCCGTTTCGCCTGATTTTGCCCATGCTCCGAACTATCAATCGCCACTCGATAACTATAATGACGATACACATCGGCTAAATCGACGCCCAGACTATCGTCGATGGTGATATACCGGCCATCGGTCACATAATCATCCACATCGTTATACTGCGCACGGCTCTCGCCATCGGGACCATAATTTGCGCGAGTCGTACAAGTTTGAGAAGCGGTTGGTGCAGACGCTTCGCCGCAACGCCAGAGGCCTCCGCCCGTATGATCAGAGCGCTGGTCAAAGGATTTGGTCAAGATCTCATTCATCAGACTGGATCCCAACTCAGCGGCGCGGATCTGATAAACCGGATCGATGCTACGCCGCGCCAAAGGCGCCACAAAAGAGCTTATCACCACCAGTGCTATCGCCATGACCACCATGCCAACCACCAGCTCAATCAGGGTAAACCCGTGCACCACCGCACGGCTCACAACATGCTTATTCGGCATGAATGTAACCCTCCGCCTCAATCACAATGGCTTGGCGTTGCTCTCCCTGAATAGTAATACGGCAAGGCAGGCGACGACACAGGCTGGAGTCGGCGAGAATGACTCGCCCCATGCCATCAAATACCAGCTTTCCCTGACTCACCGTGAGTCGCTCAGAGAACTCGACCGTGGTCGGACCGATGGGCTGGTCACGGCAACGACCACTCGAATCAACTTCACCAGAATAATAGGAGTGGGCACTTATTTGCAGGAAGAAGCAGCGCTGATAGTGATTCATCGCCTGAGTTTGCACCAACTGCAAACGACTCACCAGTTGCTCGCGTAAACTCAGTTCATCAACACCACTACGTAAAAACTTTGGGGCCACCGTCACCGCCAAAATAGCGATTAAGATGAGAGTAATCACCAGTTCAACCAGAGTGAAACCGGTATAACGGCAATGAGGTCTTAGCGGGATATGCAAGTGCACCCAAAATTAATAAAGGCTAGCCGAAGCTAGCCCTTAACTCATTAACAGCCGCCAGTAAAAGCGGTAATCACTGGCGTTGCGCCATTAGCAGCAGACTCGGTATATTCGACACGACATTTATCCGTATCTGCTGCTGCACTATTCGGTTCAGTGAAACCTGCAGGGGTGATCACCACCGGGGCGGTGCCAGTAATAGTCCAATTGGCAGTCGGTAAATCTATCCAGCGATTACGTTCAGCCACTGTGGTTAAAGCCGCTTCGGCAGGATAGCCAAATGCCGTAGTAACATCCCCGCCACCGATTTGAATAGTGTCATCGGCCTCGGCTTCTACACCATCAATCGCTGCACGGCTATAAACAATATTAATACCGCCACGCAAAGCGCCTTCAAGGCCTGAAACCGTCGATGTACGCGCATCGTTCGACAGATTCAGAAATTTTGGTGCGGCGGTCACCGCCAAGATCCCCAAAATAATAATCACAATCACCAATTCGATGAGCGTAAAGCCTTGTTGTTTCATTGTTTTCATTTCTATATCCTTAGAAAATTATTGATTTAAAATCGTTAGTTAGGAATATTGGTAAATACCCGCCCCGCGGCAGGCTGATAGCTAAAATTATTGAATGATGTTTCATCACTTCCTGGGTTTAAATAACTGCCATCGCCACTTTTTGCCAAGGAATTCACCTGATAAAAGATACAACGGCTGGCTTCTGCTGCACCGGTCACGGTGGCATAATACTTATAGTAATCGCCTTGGGTCGCCACTTCGCTAAAATTGGCGGTAGCTCTTGCTGGATTCTGTAAGATTGCCTCCCATACCTTAATACATTTGCTGCCCGAAATCGTCCCCGGGTCCACCGCCTCATTGTCACTACTCATTGGATAGCCGGGAGCCACACTGCCATTACTAATTTGCGCCGCCGTTGGCGTGGTTAAATACAGTTGCTGGGCGTCATAAATCACTTTATTTTTACCGTTTTCACTGGGACGGCCTTCGGCTTCCCACTGCGCTCGAGCTAAGGAGACCCCTGTCGCAAAACCACCTGCAACGCCCTCTAAACTTGCGATTTTGGCCTCATCGGTAACATCTAAAAATCGGGGTAAAGCGGTCGCCGCCAAAATGCCGAGGATCACAATCACAATCACCAATTCAATAAGCGAGAAACCACTTTGCTGAGTCCGCAGCGCGCCTGCTGTTGAATATTTCGTCACCTGCCATCCACTCCCATCAATCATCATCGATTTGTCACCAAGCCCTGGCTTGCGTGGTAAATAATTTCACCTTGCGGCGCCAAATGGTAATAACAGCGCTGCTGCTGATACTTGGCCTTGGCTTGCGCTTCAAGACTGAATTCAAAACCAATCATATACCGCCACAATTGCAAACACTGTGCAGTTGAACTCACTTGTGGCCAACCAGCATCATTCATCTCCAGCCTAAAACTATCGACGTCTGCCGCTTGCGGATGCTCTAAAGCTTGCTGATATAAATTTAAGCTTAGCTGCTTGGGTCGCGACTGGGCCAACCACAAACCATGAAACACTCCTAACTGAGACTTCCAAGTTTGCGTATACTCTTCTACAAGCTGTTGTTCTGCATGGTTTATTGTCCTCATTAGGCTGGCTAAAAGCAACCATACAAGCAACAAAACAATGGATAGACTCACTAGCCAACGAAAACGAGCCGAGTGAGAAGACATTTTGCGGTTCTCCCGCTGTCTAGCCACCCCTGACAGCTCGCATCATATCCCACATTGGGGTAAAGATCCCCAGCGCTAAAATCAACACCATCACCGCAACAATGCAGATTAAAATAGGTTCGATCCGCGCGGTCAAACTCTTCAAATCATAGTCCACTTCACGTTCGTAAAAATCAGCGGCTTCGGCGAGTAGTTCATCCACTTGACCAGTCTCTTCTCCCACCGAGATCATTTGCAGTACCAATGGCGTAAATAAACCACTCGCGGTGGCGTTACGCAGTAAGCTTTCGCCCCGTTCAATCCCACGCCGCATGTCAACGATCCGCTCAGCCATGAAGGCATTATCTACCGCCGCCGCCACCAGCGATAAGGCTTGGTTAAGCGGAACACCGGCGCCAAGCATCATCGAAAAACTACGCGAGAAACGGGCTAACAATGAACGCTCAATCACCGAACCCACCACCGGTAAACGCAAGCGGGTTTTATCCCAACGCAGCCGCCCCGCTGGCGTGGCTACATACCCACGAACCGCAAAAATTGCAGCCACCACAGCCACCAATAACCAGGGCCAATAGTTCACAAAAAAGTTCGAGGTGCCAATTAATATTCGGGTTGCCAAAGGCAGCTCCGCATTAAAACGACCAAAAATTTCGGCAAACTTAGGGATCACAAAAATATTAAGGATCACCATTGCGATCACAATTGCTAAGATCACAAAGGTTGGATAACGCATTGCCGTTTTAATCCGTTTACGGGTATCCATCTCCAACTCAAGATATTGGGATAGCTGCAAAAATGCTTGCTCCAACTGACCGGTATTTTCGCCAACATGCACAATACTAACAAACAGCTGCGAGAACACTTTAGGATACTCCGCCATCGCTGTCGAAAGCGTTCGTCCACTACTGAGCGAATCGTAAACGCCAGCCAATGCGAGTTGTAAACTCTTGCTATGCGCGCTCTCGGCTAAGCCATTAATCGCTCGCATAATTGGGATCCCAGCCTTGGTCAGCGAATACATCTGCCGCGTAAATACCACCAGCTCATCTAATTTGATCCGCCCTTGCCATAGGCCACTTAAATCGAGCGTGCTCAAGCCCTGACCCTTGGCTTTTATTTCGGCAATTTTTATCGGCGTCAATCCTCGGCGAAGCAAACTTTCTGCCACTGAATTTTGCGAACTCGCCTCTAGCTCGCCATCGATTAAGCGACCACTACTATCACGAACTTGATAGTGGAAAATAGCCATTAGTGGGCCTCATCCAAATCGCCCACGACCGAGCCGTAGAGATCAATCTCTTCCACTAAACGTAATACCTCTTCAACCGAGGTAATGCTTTGCTTCGCATAATCTAGCGCCGCCAAAGAGAGCGGACGGTAGGAAGCAGCGGCTTTGGCCACTTTGGAAAATTCGTCAGGGTTTTCCCGTCGTAAACATTCCATCATTGCTTCGTTTAATTCCAGTAATTCAAATACCCCAACACGACCTTTATAACCGGTGTAATTACAACTTTGACAACCGCGCCCATGATAAAATTTGCTCTCTGACAAGTTGTCATTGCTCAAATGTTCTAACCAAACCTTCTGTTCCGAAGTTAATGGCTGCGGGTGTTTACAGTTTTCGCATAAACGGCGCACCAAACGTTGAGCAATCACCGCTCGCAAGGAACTCGCCACCAAATATCCTGCCGCACCCATATCAATTAAGCGTAGCGCACTGGTAATGGCATCGTTGGTATGTAAGGTGGTTAAAACCAAGTGACCGGTTAAGGCGCCACGCAGGCCTATTTCTACGGTTTCTTGGTCACGCATCTCCCCGACTAATAAGATATCGGGATCTTGACGTAAAGTGGTCCGCAGAATGCTCGAAAAATCGAGGCCGATCTTAGTGTTCACCTGCACCTGGTTAATCCGAGGCAATCGATATTCCACCGGATCTTCCACGGTGATAATTTTAGCGCCGGGTTGATTTAATTCGGTTAAGGCTCCGTATAGAGTGGTGGTTTTACCACTCCCGGTTGGCCCCGTCACCACAATCATGCCATGTGGGCGATGCAGCTGACGACGAACTCGCTCCATGATGTCTGTGGGCATGCCCGTTTGTTCTAAGGAAAGGATCCCTGTGGACTGATCCAGCAAACGCATCACCACCGATTCTCCGGCTTGAATTGGCATCGTAGATACCCGCACATCGATGGAATGACCCCGAACCTTAATATTAAATCGGCCATCTTGAGGGAGACGTTTTTCCGAAATATCTAGGCCCGACATCAGCTTCAAACGTAGTACTAAGGCAGAGGCTATTTGTACTTCGTTGAGCACGCTTTCTTGTAAAACGCCATCAACCCGTTGCCGGATCCGCAATACTTTTTCGTCAGGTTCGATATGAATATCAGAGGCCCCGACCTGCACCGCATCTTCAAATAACGACTGCAGCAATTTAACCACCGTGGTTTCGTTGCTCTCATCATTAGCGGTAACCAAACCAATATTGAACTCATCGCTACTGGCATATTCTTCTTTTAATTCTTGAGCAAAACCTTCAATTTCACGGGTTCGACGATAAAAGCGATCAAAAGCCTCTAGTACTTGAGACTCTCGAACCACTACATATTCAAGCTGATGCGGAGACAATAAACCCGCCAGGGTATCGGTCGCCGAGAGATCAGCCGGATCGGAAATGGCCACGGTTAATACATCAGCATCTTTATGGATCACCAATGCTCTTAAACGTCGAGCATGTACTTCACTCAGCAATACCGCAGCATTGGCATCCACCGCAATTTGTCCTAAATCAACAAAGGGGATCCCTAACTGGCGCGCTAAAAATTCTAACAGCTGAACTTCGCTAATCACACCCAACTCAATCAGCGCTGCGCCCAATTTTTGTCCGGTTTGTTTTTGTTTGGCTAAGGCCTGACTTAGTTGTACATCGCTAATCACCAGTTCATTAACTAACAAGTCGCCTAAGCGCATACGTAATTTTGGTTGCGCCATCGTTATTGCTCCAACTGCCGAATACGGCTGGTGACAAAATCACCGGTTTGACTAGAAAGTTGCCCCATTTGTTCGGCTTGATGATAAGCCGCCAACGCTTCTTTATAATGACCCAGTTTATCGTTGGCAATCGCGTAACCCAGCCACCAACGCGCGCGAGAAGGTTGTTGTTTTAGTAACAAGCGATAACTATCAAAGGCTAACTCGGTTTTATTTAAGCGCTGCGCCAAACTCGCTAACATGGCGTAATAATCAACGTTCCCTGCCACCTCTGGCCGCTGCGCATCAAGGTAGAACAAAGCCTGCTGCCAATTCTGTTGTTGAACAAAGATCCGCGCCAACATCAAACGAAATCCACTATGTTGCGGACTCAGTTGAATCCCCGCTTCAAGTAAGCCAACCGCACGACTAACATCGCCACGACCAAACTGTAAGGCAGCCAATTGTTCGCGAACCGAATGCGCACGAGGATCTAATTGCAAGGCCTTACTAAACTCACTGCGTGCTTGCTCTAAACGTTTGTTATCCAAGGCCTCCATAGCGCGTCGGGTGTATAAGTCAACGCGCTGCTCCAAGCTTAAGGTAATGGGGGTGATTTGCAAACTGGCCGTTGTCGATGCCGTGTCTAACGGCTTCGCTTGAACTTGTGTCTTGTGCGGATCATCAAGCGCAGCAACCGAGCGCGGCGCAAACTTTTCGACTGACTTGCGGGGGATGGCAGCGGATGTTTCTTGGCCGACCTCAGGGGCGACGGACTGACTCTGCCCTGCGGGCTGAACCACGGCGCTTGTTTTCAGCGAAGCAGCCTTGATCATCGGCTTTAATGGCATCACTTCACCAGGCGCGACTAGCAATGAAGGCGTCTCGGCGGCAATACTCGGACCCTTTTCAACGATAGGCAAAGTGACAGCCATTGCGCTAGCAACTGTTTGTAAATTTGGCTCTTCTACTGATGGCGTTACAGACGACTGAGGCTCTGAACTATCTGCTTCAGTCAGCACCTTTACATCACTATCGATATGAATGCTCTGAAAATAACGCAGTGCTAACCAGGCAGAAACGGAGAGAGCTAACAAGACCACCGCCATCAGTAAGTAGGCTCTTAAACTACGCCCCGAATCGTCCACCAAAGGTGACATACTCTGCGGATTGGTCTGCTGTCGTTTATCTAAATCTTTCAGCATTTGATTAATCACACTCATTGCCTGAGCCCCCACCAGAAAGCAGCGGCAATACCAAGTCCAAGAGTGATGACCAAGCCCATCACCCCCAAACTATTGCGCCTAAAGCTTGCATCCTCGGTATCATCAATCGCCTGCTTCACCATTGCCACACTCACTTGCTGAGCACCTTGCCCATAACACAACATCAATACTTTATGGGCGAGGATATTGATCAATCTGGGGATCCCACGACTGGCGTCGGTTAACATGTTTAAGGAAGCCGCGGTGAATAATGGCCCTCCGCGATAACCACTCAAATGCAGGCGATGTTGAATATAACTGGCCACTTCATCTTTTTGCAACGCTCGTAAACGATATGAAAAAGAGATCCGTTGCCTTAATTGACGTAATTTGGGGCTCGCTAAACGCTCGTCTAGCTCCGGCTGTCCAAATAAAACCACATGTAATAACTTACGCTGTTCGGTCTCTAAATTACCGAGTAAACGGATCACTTCGAGCGCCTCATCGCTGAGCGCTTGGGCCTCATCAATAAGCAATACAACCGGCCGATCTTGGCTGGCGAACTCTATGAGTCGATGATTCAGCAGTTCCAACAACTGATGAGCTGAACGCTCAGTTTCAAGCATCAGACCCAGTTCACTGGCTAAAGCGGCATGGATTTGTTCAGCGGATAAACTGGGGTTAGGCAAATAAGCAAATTGATATTGCTCGGCCATCTCGTTAAGCAGCTTACGGCACAATAAGGTTTTACCGGTGCCGACTTCACCACTCACTTTAATAAAACCTTCCCCCGAAGCAAGTGCCGTTTCTAAGACCTGAATCGCTTCATGGTGGGGCAACAGCGCTTGATACAGGCCGGTGTTTGGCGTTAAACCAAATGGCGCTTGAGAAAGGCCAAAATACTTAAGATATACCGCCACTAAATCCGCCTAATTATCTTCTGGGTACCATGTATTTAGCAGCTTTTGAGACTTCTTCAGCTCATTCTGCCAAGTTTGTTGTTGCACCACCGTAGGCTGGATTAAAATAATCAGTTCAGTTTTAGAGCTTGCCTTAGAGCGGTTGGTAAATAACTCGCCGAGGCCAGGAATAGAACCAATAAACGGAACCTTAGAGACTAATTCTTGCTGCTTACTACGCATCAAACCACCAATCACCACCACATCTCCAGAATGAGCCTTAATCACCGTGTCCGTCTCGCGAATATCACTTTGTGCTAAGGGTAAGTCCAAACTCCCCATTTCGCTGCCAAAGTTAATCTCTTTACGCTGCTCAACCACATCGGTTACCGAGGGGTGAACATGTAACAATACTTGACCATTATCATCAATTTGTGGTGTCACATCTAAGGCCACGCCAGAGAAGAAAGGGGTCAGCTCTACGGTCGGAGTGGTTACCGTTGAAGTACCACTAATCGTGGTACTGGAGACATCAGTCACAAAATATTCGTCGGTCCCGACTTTAATCACCGCCTTTTGATTGTTCGAGGCCGTAATTCGTGGACTGGAAAGCACATTCACATCACCTTGAGTTTGCAGCAAGTTGACCACTGACTGGAAGTTACCTTCAGTAATCGTGAGCGCCCCTCCTCCCCCAAGAACACTGCTAATCGCATTACCCGGTAGCTGTGACACACTGTTAAATAAAACCTCGGTCGAGCCGATTAAATCACCCGCGTTGGTCCAATCAATGCCCTGTTGGTAACCATCACTTAAGGTCACTTCGATAATTTTTGCTTCGAGGATGACTTGGCGTTGTAAGTTAGTTTCTGACTGATTCAAGAAAGCCTTAATGGTACGTATTTCATCAGGAAAAGCCCGAACTGTGACTAAGCCGGCTTGGGGGCTCACCACGACCATTCTGCCATCCTCCGCATAGGCTGAAGCGCCATCATTACGGCTATTCAAGCCAATCATGCCGCGTAATGAGTCTTCCAACTCTGACCAAAAGCGCGTTTCAGTTGAAGATTCAATGCGAGTACCATCAAAACTATCGCTACGACTCGAATTGCTATTTGAACTATTTGAACTATTCGAATTACTATTTGAAGAATTGTTCGAATCACCGCTACTAGAGCCATTGTTACTATCTTGATTAGCCGTAATCCCTCCAGAGCTAATCCGAGTTCGCGTATAGCCATAGCGCTCGAGCATCAAATAATTTAGCGGTATGGTTTCAATACGCATGCCCGCAGGGTAAACATGTAACACTTTACCGCGTCGTTGAATATCATAACCATACATATCGGCGACCACATCAATGGTCTCTTTGAGCGTCACCTCTTTCAGCTGAAGGCTTATTTTTCCTTCAACTCCGGGATGTATCGCCACACTTAACGGGGACCCCTGAACTAAGGCAGGAAAAAATGCCTTGGCTTCGACATCACGCGCATTCACATCAAAGCGGTGCTCTGTCTGCAATAAATCATCTTGTTGTAAAGCTAACTCAGGCATCAGTTCCGCCTGAACAGCATCGGGCAAATCTAAAGCAGGTTTAGGTATATCACTTTGCTGCTGAGCTTCCGTGATCGCTTGCTTCGCTTCGCTGGGATTGGGGCGAGGAGTTGTTTGACAAGCATTTAATAGAACTGCCGCCAAGCCTACAAAAATCCATTTCATATACATCTATTACTGCCCCTGTACCACGGAATCTTTCACTGAAACTGTATCGAGTTGAATTCGATATGATTGATTTGATTTCACTAAAACGACATAACCTTGGGCAACGCGAACTAAGCTAAACCCATCAATCTTCTGATTTAATGCCACAAAACGCTGATTAAGAACCGCACCGGTTTGAGAACCGCCCACAATCACCGCCTGCAAACTCGGTAACACTAATGTCGCCTTCGCGATTGTCTGACCCAGCTCACGAGGTGGCGCAGTTGGATCACTTAAGCTGTTCGCCCAAGCAACGCCTTGTATCATTGTCGCTATCATCACAATAGCCATCATTTGCTTAAGCACTAATAAAGTCCTTATGACTACTTAAGGTATAAATATCGATAGTAATATTGGCCCGTGGATACGCATCAACCTGATACTCAATTAATTGCCACAAGAATCGTTGCGGTAAGGCTTCTACTTTTTGTAAATATTTTAATAGAGGAAAGTAGCCCCCGGTAAGTTTAAGCCGGATCCCATGACGATAAAAATTCAAGCTATTATCACTCTCTTCCTCGCGAGTTAATACCGGTTCTGGTGCGATGGAATCTAGCGACAACAGTTGCAAGCCTTCACTATGTTGCAGTAATTGTTCTAAAACTTCGGCCATTTTCCCAACTGGAATTAAACCCGCTTGCTGAATAGCCAACTGACGGTCAATCTGGCCAGACTGCGCTCTTAGCTGAGCGACTTGGCGCTGAAGCTCTGCATTGGGATCTTCAGCGAGTTTACGCTGACTATAATCGATCTGTATTTGGTTTTCTTTTAACTCGGCACTCAGTCGAATAAACGCTGTCTTCGCCTTAGCTTGCTGCAAGCTCATTGGTTCTAACCAGAAATAATAAGCCGGAAAACTCAATACCACGAAACCCGAGATAAGGATTAAGGCTCGCTCTCGTAAACTTAAGCTGGCAAAGCGCTGTTGCCATTGCTGCCAACGCTCAGTCATGCGCCCCCCTCAAGTCAGGCTGAAGTTCGGCGGAAGCACTCAAACTAAACTGTAATTGCTGTTGCTCATCGCGCTGAATCGTTAAAGCCGAAAATTGTCGTTTAGCCAGTTCCGGATAATCCTGAAACTGCTTTAACCACTTCGGCACGGCATCACTAGTTGCTGACTGACCACTTAATGCCATGGTGTCACCTTGAATATAAATGTGACTCAACCAAACCTGATTATCATGGATCGAGGCAAGCGCTCGCAGCGTCGCTGAAAATCCTTTATTGGTATCAGTCTGATTTTTTAAACGCTGTTGCAGCAAACGCTTCAACTTTAATTGTTGCTGTTGTAAGGCCGAGTCGCGCTGTAAGTCTGGGTTTAGCGAGCGAGCTTCGAGCGCCTGTTTTAATGTGCTCAATTCCTGACTTTGTAAGGTCACTAATTGTCGCTGCTGGCTCGCCTTATCAATCGCGATTTGAGTTTGCGTTTGCAGCCAAAAACCATACGCTATCAGCACAATCCCAAGCACGAACCAAAGCAGTATGCTTTGTCTTAATGACACCCGCTCCTTTTGTGCGTGAAATTCCTCGGTATAGAAGTTAATTCTGGTTTTCACGACAATACCCCAGTATCAAGTCCGCCAAGCACTGGTAAACGATAGTAATGTTCGCTCTCGCCAATGGCATCCAGAGACAATAAATTCACTTTGGGCCCCAGGTTATGTTGCAATTGAACGGCAATTTCGTCACAAAAACGGCTCGGGATCGCTAATTGAATCAAACTCACTTCAGGCAGTTTGAGAGTCGCACTGATGTAGTCAATGGAACGCTGCAATTCAAGGCTTAAACTATCAAAAAAGTTTTGCGTAAACTCTATCTCCTGCATTCGACCTAAACTAGAAAATGCTCGCAGCTGGCGACTAAAGCAGATCTGACCTTGACGCACCACGCTTAATTCAAGATCACGTCCCTTGGCTTGCCACAGCAACATTTGACAACGCTCATTGGCTTCCAACAAGTTCGCGGTTGCAATGCTTTCGATGGTGATCCCTTGAAGCTTCAGTCCTTGTTCTTTAGCTAAAGCAACTAGTTGGCGAATAATCGGTTTACTCACACAAACCACATTCAGCTTTTCTGCGGTCATCGGCGCAACTGGTATTTGGTAGTAATCGACCACTAATTCTTGAACTGGTTCCGCCACCATATCCTTAATGGTCCAAGGAACTGCATCCGCCAGCTCCTCTTGCGCGACATTAGGCTTTTCGACTTGAAACTGCTGATAGTGCTGATTGCCCAAAACAAATACAATTTGATGCTCGTTGCCGATGCCAGCCTCTTTACATAAAGATGCAAAAACTTCAGGCCACTGCTCTATGGAAGTCACCGCCTTCTCAAAAATCTGCTGCTGTTGATTGGCGACCACCACCAGATCAGATCGCATATAGGCGCTGCTACAAAGTTTGCTTTTTTTGCTTCGCCAAAATGCTAAGTCCATCGTATATTCCCATCGCCCGCTTGCGCTTCTATGTCTCAATTTAGTCTAAACTTTTCTTTTATTTTTGAAAGCATTGGCTAACAAATATGTGCTAGTTCTCCAGATAATAAGCCCTTAAGTCCGGTTTCTCTTTCAAGATGTTTACCGAGGATTTAGCAAACCTTGATACAAGACAGAGCTTGGGTAATATTAGCATTCAACTTTAGCTGAACATAAGATCTGGAATATAAAGCCCAAACCTAGCCAGAAAACTAAACGAAGCGTAGTTTATGGCTATTTTATTCCCAGAAACGATTCAATAATATTCACTTCGCTCGGCACTTCAAACTCAACTCAGGGCTTAAAATGAATTAAATCGCTTCCGGTTTGGAAAATAAAAAGCCCTGCACGCAATGAATACCTAAACGTTGTAATACTCGCCACTCTTCGTTGCGTTCAACCCCAACAGCGATCACTTTCACCCGACCCGCACAACTGGCGATAATAGAGCTTACCGCTAATTGATTGACCTGACGAATTTGAATATCACGCACTAAGCTGGTATGTAACTTTAAATACTCCAGTGTAAGCTCACCAAGGTACTGAGTACTGACGACTTGCTGACCAGCCCGCTCTACAGCGAGTTTAATGCCCTTTTTATTGAGCGCTTTGAGCCTAAGCATCTGGGTATCATTTAACTGAGAGAGTTGAATTTCGGTGAACTCTAAAATCAGCTTTTGACACTCTCTAGCTGGGCGGTCAAAAATCCATTGCAATAATTCGCGCATCACCGACTGTTTGATAACCGTTGCAATATTTAGATTCACACTAATCGGATCACTTGAGAACCTCACTTGTTGCATCGCAAAACTGAGCGCATGATGGTCAAACTCGGCCTGTAAACCACTTTTCTCTGCCCAAGGTAAAAATACACCGGCATTAATCACTTCCCCTTGATAATCGGTGATCCTCGACAACAGCTCTTGATAACACACATCACCGTCTTCATCATATACCGACTGATGATAGTAATGCAGACCATCATTACTCAGGACATGCTGTAACAAAGTTCGCCAGCGAACCGAGCCCTTTCCTGTTTGAGTTGAATTCAACTTACGAGAGATGACATGCCAAGCATTATGACGTTGCATCTGTGCCACACGCAAAGCGTCTTCGGCTTGTTCAATGACCTGTTGTGCACCATCCCCATATTGATAACCAGCAATACCGATATAGAAAAAGTCATCGGCATTAACCACTTCTGGCAACGCAATCCGCTCCAACAATTTTAAAATGCCAGCAGCAGTATCTTCCGCTTCATCCAAAGTCGACAGCGGTAATAACAAAGCAAAGGCATCACCACTATAACGAGCCAAATTCACTTCGATATTGCGTTGCGTATATTGTTTTAAAACCTGGGCGCTTTGCTGCAAAATAGCGTCACCTTCACTACGCGCGTACTGGTAATTTACATCGTCCATACCGCGCAAATAAATCAGCAGCACTGCACCCGTGTGGGCATCAGCGTCGGTAATTTCGGCTTCCAATTGATTATAAAAATGAGTGCGATTAGAGAGTTGGGTGAGTTCATCAACAAAGGCATTATTACGAATAATACAATCAAAACGACTCCGCTCTTGACGCGCCTCTATCAACTCGGTAATTAATTGTTCCAATGCCTTGCTGGCTGCATTCGGCCACTCTTTTGCACTGCCAACTTGCGCATCTCGCAAGCGCCCAGCCAAGATGCGATTACCTCGAGTCTGTAATAACTCTGCGCCATGCATGATATTTTTCAACCAACGAAATACCACAACCAAGCCCAGAGCAACAATCACTAAACCGCCACCAATCCCAAGCATGGCCTCGGGCTCATAAGTCAATTGCTTAAACGGTCGTTCCACCCAGATTTGTACGCTGAAGTCAGGGTGAGCCACTAAAGGATAGCGGTAAGAAATTAAGCGATTACTGTTCCCCGTATAATTTAGTTCACGAAAGGTATAGAGCACACCACCACGATTAGACACTTCTAAAGCCTGAATATTATGCGCTCTTAACCAACTGGGTAACCACTGCGCAAATTCCGGAGTATCGGGTTGTACACTTAACTGACCATCAATCACTTCTACAACGGAGTGCAATTGCTGTTGTTGTTGATTGAAGGCTAACTGACGAAAGGTTAATCCACCACCAAGTAATACCAACAATACTGCAACCACGACGCAGCTAATGGTAAAAATAATAATCCGATTGGAGAATTTCATGCTTGGTGTTCCTCACCATCTAGGCCGTCGATTTACCATCCCTTAACATCAACAAGGCCTGTTGGTCTCTGGAGGTCAGTAATTTTTGTTCAAGTCACTGCTTTTTAAGCATGAAGAAAAGTTTGCCACAGCGTAAACCAAATCAATACTTATCAATTTCCTTTCAATAAGAAAACAGTCGCGCCTTCGGACGGAACTCGTCGCCCATCAATGCAACATTTACGGTGATCCGTATCGATAGAACACATCAGCTTCTAGAGTATATCAGTTATTCATCAAGGAGTTGTCTGTACAAATAAAAAAGACCAGCCAAGGCTGGTCTTCAACCTAGAATTTAAGCAAGCTATGGGCGTAGCATACGCTCACCACGGCTAATACCACATACGCCACTACGCACCACTTCTAAGATTTCGGTGGATTGAGACAGGGTCTTCAAGCAAGCGTCTAACTTGGCACTGTCACCACTAAGCTGCATTACATACAGACTCGGAGTCACATCGACAATTTGCCCCCGGAAAATATCACAAGTTCGCATCACCTCTTCTCGCAGACTACCTGCGGCTCGAACCTTAACCAACATGATCTCGCGTTCCACATGGTCCGCTTCGGTAAGGACCGATACCTTAAGCACATCAACTAACTTGTTTAGCTGCTTGGTAATTTGCTCAATTGTATTGTCATCACCAAAGCTACAAATACTCATTCGTGACAGAGTGGGATCTTCGGTGGTAGATACCGTAAGTGAATCGATATTAAAACCGCGCTGTGAGAATAAACCAGTTACTCGAGATAAAGCACCGGCTTCATTTTCTAATAAAACTGAAATAATTCGGCGCATTATGTTCTCTCCGTTTTACTTAACCACATATCTTTCATCGCTTCGGTTTTAATTTGCATCGGATAAACATGTTCTTCTGGATCAACTAAAATATCCATGAATACCACCCGATCTTTCATCGAAAAGGCTTTTTCCATTGCAGCATCTAGCTCATCAGGATGGTTCACTTGGATCCCTACATGACCATAAGCCTCGGCCAACTTCACAAAATCAGGCACCGAGTCCATGTAAGAGTGAGATTGGCGACCATCGTAGAACATTTTCTGCCACTGCTTCACCATACCTAAAGAGCGGTTATTAAGAGATACAATTACAACCGGCACATTGTACTGCAAGCAAGTCGACAACTCTTGAATGTTCATTTGAATCGAACCATCTCCCGTCACACAGGCGACGGTGGCGTCAGGGAAGGCAAATTTAACCCCCATTGCCGCAGGAAAGCCAAAGCCCATCGTTCCCAAACCGCCGGAGTTGATCCAACGACGCGGTTTATCAAAAGGATAATAGAGCGCAGCAAACATTTGATGCTGACCAACATCGGAGGCGACATAAGCCTCTCCTTTGGTTACTCGGTACATCGATTCAATCACTTGCTGTGGTTTAATCAAGCTATCGCTTTTTGCATAAGTTAAACATTCACGAGCACGCCACTGTTCAACTTTTACCCACCACTGTTCAATCGCATCCGCATCATTTTTTGCGCCCGTTTCTTCGATCAAATCAAGCATTTGATTGAGTACCGCATCTACCGAACCAACGATTGGAATATCAGCATGCACTGTCTTCGAAATTGAAGTGGGATCAATGTCGATATGCAAAATAGTGGCATTAGGACAAAACTTAGCGACATTGTTGGTCACTCGGTCATCAAAGCGAGCGCCGACGGCAAAAATTACATCGGCATGATGCATGACCATATTCGCTTCATAGGTGCCATGCATCCCCAACATACCCAAAAAGCGAGGATCAGTTGAAGGAAACGCACCTAAACCCATCAATGTTGAAGTGACAGGCACATTCAGCAAATCGACCAGTTTACCGATCTGTTCACCAGCATCGGCAGTAATCGCACCACCACCAATATACAAGACCGGTTGTACGGCCTGATACAGAGCCTTAACGGCTTTCTTAATTTGTCCTTTATGGCCAGTCAGCGTCGGATTATAAGAGCGCATACTCACTGACTTAGGGTATTCATAAGGAAATTTAAGTAATGGATTTTGCACATCTTTTGGCAAATCAATCACCACCGGACCAGGACGCCCAGTGGCAGCGATGTAATAGGCTTTCTTAATTGCCGCTGGAATATCTTCAGCTTTTTTGACTAAAAAGCTATGTTTGACCACTGGTCGAGAGACACCGATCATATCAGTCTCTTGGAATGCGTCTTGGCCGATCAAAGTGGTTGGCACCTGACCCGATAAAATCACCAACGGAATTGAATCCATGTAGGCTGTGGCAATACCTGTAATCGTATTCGTCGCGCCAGGGCCAGAAGTCACAAGCACGGTACCAACTTCTCCAGTTGCACGTGCGTAACCATCGGCCATATGGACCGCGGCCTGCTCGTGTCTAACCAAAATATGCTCAATATCACTGCTATCGAAGAGTGCGTCGTAAACATCTAGTACTGAGCCGCCAGGGTAACCAAAAATATGTTTAATACCCTGATCTTGCAAACAGCGGACGACCATTTCGGCGCCGGATAACTTCTCCATGTTCAAGCCTCCAGGCTTTATTTATTGTCATTGTGGGATAACTTCATTGTGTTGCGGAAAATGGGACATAAAATCCAGCCTTCCAAGGCTAGCACTGTAACGTTTCTTGCCCCCTAGCGTCTACGCTTTTGTCTGCTCTTTCTGCGGTTTTCGGTGGCAAATCATATAAATTCTTCATCCCTTACTAGGCAACAATAAGTTGATTAACCTAAAATAAAAACAAAAAACCAGACAGTAATCTAATACCATCTGGCCTCTCAGTACGTAACATAAGTTGTTTTTCAATTTATAGCATCATGCTCTTCCGTTAACCATATTTTTTGCTCGGGATCCGTATCCTCACTCAAAGAAATACTGACCCCCATATCATATAATTCTTGAATGGTCATATTATTGGCTAATTCCATGACTTCGCCGTCTTCATTAATGAAACGCATCTCTCTCTCCTCGTAGCACTAACCCCATACTTTTATTTTAGACAATGTATTCTCGCTTGCGGTTTTATCTTGGATAATATTTGTCATCATCTGTTGGCTGCTCGCAGGATAACTCACTTGCCGCCACATGGCGCTAGCCATTGATGACAGTTCAAGCCACTCTCCAGACTGAATATATTCCGCTAAAATGGCCGCAACATTGGGATAATGGACAGGCTCAGCTTGCTCCTGCTGCAACCAAGCATCCAATTGATAAGGGTCTAAGTTATCGGTTACCTGAGCCAAATTTAGGCTTTGTAGAGTATAAGCATTACTCTGCTGCTCAAACTGGCCGATCAGTGGTTTCACTAATAGTTTTTTACCTGCAGCCATTGCTTCAGATGGCAACTCAAACCCTGCATTACAAAATACCCCGGCACAGGCACTCAAATGAGAGAGAAAAGTCTGCCTAGCGATGGGTTGAAATTGAATATTCTCATCTTCACCTACATGGCTGATATCTGGATGAAAACAAACAAACTGATAAGTACTAAAACGACGCAGTAATAGTTTGATCTGTGCTAAAGATTCAAAGGGTAAATACACCAGTATCTTGCCATGATTACTAATATTGCTTAAAGGCTCGACTAAAGGCGGAATAATAGGCTGCTGGTTATCACACCAATGTACACCAAGGTTATACTCACAAGGTGCAAAGTAGCGGATCAACAATTGATTCCAATAGCTCATTTGTTTACAGGGTACATCGTATAAAAACGCAGCTTGATGAGAGATCGATAAACTCTTCAAGCCTTGTTGCTTCGCAGCCCAAGCACTGACTGGTTCAAAATCATTGATCAGTAGATCATAAGCAGATAAATCTAAGCCCGTGACATCCTTTCTAAATTGCTTGAGCGATAAGTTTTTTAAGGTCTCCCAACGATCAATCTTACCGCCATGGTGATAAAAACTAATCCCTTTCACGGCGCGATAATCACCAAACTCTGGTACTTCTGGCAATGCTCCTACTCGTCCAGACATCAGCACATCGAGCTTAATACCACGCTGCTTCAACGCAGCACAAAGTAGCCTAGCGCGTGTAATATGACCATTACCAGTACCCTGGACACCATAAAGAATTCGCATCGTTGTCATCACCTAATTCTAATTTATGCTACTTACAATCAGCAGACCCAAACCAGCGCCAGCAACCACATCACTAATAAAATGAACGCCAAGCAATACCCGGGAACAGGCGATTAAACTCGCCCAGGTAAATGCAAACATCCCCCATGTAGGGAACACCTGAGCGATACAACTCGCCATCACAAAAGCACCGGCACTATGCCCTGAGGGAAAACTGAAACGATCGGAAGGGCGAATAAACACTGGCAGCGCTTGCGGGCGGTCACGACGAAACACTTGCTTAAGCAATAAATAACACAACAACTCCAAGGCGTAAGCGGGTAGAGATAAACTGATGAATGCTTCGGCGTGGGAGGTGAAAGCAATCACGCCTGCAAATAAGGCGTAGTAATAACCATCTCCGGAATGTGACACAATTTTAGCCAAACTAGCGACTTGCCGATTAAAGCGATGCCCTAAACAGCTAGCTGATATGGCGTAATCCCACTGGTGTAATCGTTGTAACATAGCAAGCTCCATCCATGAGTTTTAACTCCAGACTGAAGATATTGCTTTACCGGGAAATGAACATAGTTTGACAAAACGATGACAAGAGACCTTCAGTTGACAATAAACACAATAAAATAAGCATTCTCTCGGTAGTAACGCGAACAACAAGTTTCTACTGGGGCCATGCTCACAGCAAGAAACGAAAAACGAAGCGATCATTTAGCTGAATAACCCGGCTCGCCCATCCAACCAGTCCGATTGATTCGAATCAACAACCAACGATTAATACAGCGCCTCACCTTGGAAGATCTGCTTTTGCTGCGGTGCTGTATCATTCGCATGACGCAACATACAACGGGCAAGGCTGTTGGCAGAAGTGCCTCGCCACGCCCTAAATGGAGAATACTGAGCACGAAATAGCGGTTGTAACACCGCAACCAGTTGTTCCGAAGTTCTTGGTTCCCGACGTTGACCCAGTAAAGGCCCTGGGCGAAAAATCATTAGCCGTTTAAACAACAAATGCGTGAGCGCTTGTTCTAGTTCGCCTTTGATTCTTAGATAATGAAAAACAGATGCAGGATTCGCCATGCGACTGGAAATTAACAAACAATCTTCAATACCATTGCGCTTCGCCGCAATCGAAAAATCTAGCGGTAACTCGTAATCAATCTGTCGCATTGCCGCTCGGCTCCCTGCTTGACGCAAAGTCGTTCCTAAGCAGATAAACAAGCTATGCCCTTTAATCTGTGATTGCCAGATGGGCAGTTGGGTAAAATCAACTACATGTAGGTCTAGCTTCGACGAATTTAGATCCATCGACCGGCGACTAAATACCTTCACCTTTGCCCATTGCGGATCAGCGAGTAACTGTTTAACCAGCGCCAATCCGACGAGGCCCGTGGCACCAATCACGATAGCAGTTTTATTCAAATTGTTACTCCATACTCAATGCTGCTCAAAGAGATTAGTTGAATTAGATGTTAGCCAGTAAGATGTGGGCTTGCTAAAATAGCAAAACAAGATTGCATGGCCAGCTAAGCGAAAAAAATAATAAACCGTAATAACGGTCCATGCTGTTACGCAAACACCACTAATCATAGACAAGGATTAATGAATGTCAGACCTAGTCAAAATTTTTGATACGACGCTACGTGATGGCGAACAGGCGCTCGCCGCCAGTTTAACCGTGAAAGAAAAGCTACAAATTGCTTTTGCCTTAGAGCGTTTAGGTGTCGACATCATGGAAGTCGGCTTTCCTATATCCTCACCCGGTGATTTTGAATCAGTGCAAACCATTGCGCGCGAAATCAAAAATTCCACGGTATGTGCTCTGTCTCGCGCCCTCCCCAAAGACATTGATGTCGCAGCAGAAGCGTTAAAAGTCGCCGAAGCCTTCCGCATCCACACCTTTATTTCGACTTCAACCGTACACGTCGAAAGCAAACTCAAGCGTAGCTTCGATGACGTATTGGCGATGGCTGTATCCGCAGTCAAGCATGCGCGAAACTATACCAATGATGTTGAGTTCTCCTGCGAAGACGCGGGACGAACCCCGATCGATAATTTATGTCGCATGGTCGAGGCGGCAATTAAAGCCGGTGCCACGACGGTCAATATTCCTGATACCGTGGGCTACACCGTCCCCAGTGAGTTCGGCGGAATCATCAGCAAGCTATTTAACCGAGTCCCCAATATCGACCAAGCCATAATTTCTGTTCACTGCCATGACGATTTAGGGCTCTCGGTAGCCAACTCCATTAGCGCCATTCAACAGGGGGCACGACAAATCGAATGTACCCTAAATGGAATAGGTGAACGAGCAGGTAACTGTTCTCTAGAAGAAGTGGCCATGATCATTAATACCCGAAAAGATCAACTGGACGGCCTTCGCACCAATATTAAGTCACAAGAAATTTACCGTGCAAGCCAACTGGTAAGCCACTTATGCAATATGCCAGTGCAAGCTAATAAGGCCATTGTTGGTAGTAATGCCTTCTCGCACTCTTCTGGGATCCACCAAGATGGTATGTTGAAGAACGAAAATACCTACGAGATCATGACCCCTGAAAGCATCGGCTTAAATAAAAATAGTCTTAACCTGACCTCTCGCTCTGGTCGCCATGTGATAAAACACCGAATGCAAGAATTAGGATATAACGAAACCGACTACGATCTCGACGAACTCTACGAGAGCTTCTTAGGCTTGGCCGACCGCAAAGGTCAAGTATTTGATTATGATCTTGAAGCTCTCGTCTTTTTTAATAACTTACAAGATGATACCGAGTTCTATCGGTTGGACTACCTAAGCGCTCAAAGCGGCTCAGATGTGGTCTCAACTGCAACAGTGAAACTGGTCTCAGGTGAACACACATTCCTAGAGGCATCCACTGGAAACGGCCCCATTGATGCCGCATATCGTTGCTTACGAAAAATTACCGGTTACGATATAAAAATAGATGACTACACCATCGAAGCGGCGGGAGGCGGTACCACCACTGCAGCCAAAACAGATATAAAAGATGCTTTAGGGAAGGCTGATATTGTTGCGAACTATCAAGGGCGTAAATATCATGGCATGGGACTCGCGACCGACATTGTCGAAGCCTCAGCCAAAGCTTTTGTGCATGTTTTGAACCACATTCATCGTGCCGAGCAAGTCGCGAAACAAAAGCAGTCTAGACTAGGCTAATAAAAACCACACTGGAGAAGCAATGCACAAAACTTGGCTATGGCTATTGATCTTCTCCAGTATTTTGACGCCCTTGAGTCAAGCCAAACAATTGCTCTTCGAACGTAAGCAAAGCCATTATCAATATTTATGGCAAGATCACCAAGGCCAAAAACAACAACTACAGTTCGAACTGCTCGGCTACCCGATTCAACTGACTAAATTCATCCAATACCGACCCAAACAGGCACAGCAATATATTTTAAATAAACTCAAACCAGAGTTGGATAAGCTCGATCCTAAGCAGGCAAGGGTTAGCATAAGTAGCAGTCATAACCAGTTCAGTTTTCAAATACAAGGCTATGACCAAGTCTTCATTGACCAGCTAGTGGCGCAGATCAACAGCCACAGTGACAAGTTCTATCAAGACTATCTACAGCAGCAATATTTTATTGAACAAACCATCAGTGATAGTAGCACTGCAATCATGCCTGATCACAATAGATTCGCGAAAGAGAGTGCGAAGTATCTAACAAGTTGGCTCAACAGTAGTCTCAATGCCATTAACAAAGACCCAGTTCCGCTGAGAGAGATAACTAATTACTTACTGAGTTTTGTTCAATCGATCCCCTACAATCAACTCCGTTCGAAAGATAATCTACGCGGAGCTGGTTATCTCACTCCCATTCAAGTGCTGCGGAATAATCAAGGAGACTGTGATAGCAAAACCACGCTACTCGCCAGCGCGTTGAAATATTTATATCCGCGCTTGGGGGTCGCTATTATCTATGTACCGAACCATGCCTTGCTCGCCTTAGGTATTCCCCCACGAGCAAACGATGAAACGGTAAACGTTGCGGGAAAAACCATGGTTTTAGCCGAACCAACAGGCCCAGCCTTGTATGCACTCGGTAAAGTTTCCGACAGCAGTGCGCAAGCCATACGCTCGGGGATCTACAGCTACCAGCGCATGGATTGGGTGCCGCCAAAATTTAAGAGAGAGAAGTAAACTCTATCGCATAATCAGCACTACTATTAGCACGAACCACTTTTCCTTTAGCGGAAAATGGTGCCACACCTTGGCCACTCAGAGCAACTTCCACCTCATCACCAAGTTGCAGTGTGAGGTCTTTGACACTAATCCCCATACCCGTTGCACTTAAGTCTTTACACAGGCCAGCATAACTATGCTGACCCACCCAAATCTTGAGCTCTGCATTAATCAACATACGATGAAATGCGCGCTTCTCCGCTTCTCCGATCATTGCCTTACCTTCTATAGTTTTTCTTCAGCAAACGAGGCTAAACGGCTCCTCACTACACCATTTAAGTAAACGTTCGCGCTCCCTTCAAAATCTTTAAAACGCTCTACGATATAGGTTAAACCGGACGTAA
Organism: Agarivorans sp. QJM3NY_30; assembly: GCF_050870855.2. Classification (GTDB taxonomy): domain Bacteria; phylum Pseudomonadota; class Gammaproteobacteria; order Enterobacterales; family Celerinatantimonadaceae; genus Agarivorans. Next base: position 4,267,306 of record NZ_CP194038.2, read on the forward strand.
CTGCCGATAAATAATTACTATCGATTTGCGCCAGATTACCACAGCATACCAATTTGGTGCCCTCACCGCAGCGGGTAATAATCGTTTTCAGCTGGGAAGCTGTCAAATTTTGACACTCATCCAAAAAAACAAAGGAATTTTGAATGCTGCGTCCGCGCATAAAGTTCACCGACTTGAACTGAATATTAGCCTTTTCCATAATATAACTCATCGAACCTGACATCGATTCATCATGCTTATGTAACACTTCCAGAGTATCCGTGATAGCGGCTAGCCATGGTGCCATTTTCTCCTCTTCAGTACCCGGTAAGAAGCCAATAGACTCGGCGATTTCAGGTGTATTACGAGTCACGATAATCTTATCGTAAATGCCTTTCTCAACAACCATTTCCAAGGCTGCTGCCATTGCCAGTAGAGTTTTACCGCAACCAGCTGGTCCAGTCAGAATAACCAAATCTATCGTTGGATCGAGTAGCGCATCAAAAGCCATTCCTTGATATATATTCTTAGGATGAACTCCCCAGGCGTGTTTGCCCATTAAGCGTTCATAGCCCAAATCAAGCAACTCAGTCTTATCTTCGGTCTTACTCATAACCCGCGCTGCGAAGCTTTTCGTATCATCGATCAAGTATTGATTCACATAGCAAGGCCCAACAATTTCTGTATCAATCACATGATGAGTATCACGTCCTTCAGAGCTACTATCACAATCCTTCACTCGTCCCCAGAAACTACCTTCAAATTCAACGAAGCCTTTAGCTAACAAACGAATATCATCAATTAATTGATCCGTACGATAATCTTCAACATGTTCGAGCCCAGCCCCTTTGGCTTTAAGCCGCATATTAATATCTTTGGTGACTAAGACCACCTGGCGAGGTGCGTGTTTTTGTTGTAAATAAATTGCCGCGTTGATAATTCGATTATCTGGCTCATCAGCGGTAAAGTTGCGCTGCTCCTTTTCTAAGGTATGGTCCGCAAAGATAGACACCTTGCCCGAGACCTGATTATCGGCATCATTTTTAAGTTCAACGCCATGAATAATCTGCTCGGGAGATGCCGAAGCAAACACATCTTCCAGAGCCCGAATTGCCACTCGAGCATCACGAGCAACATCTTTTTGTCGATCTTTAATCCGATCTAGCTCTTCTAATACTGTCATGGGAATAATGACATCATGTTCTTGAAAGGAATATATTGCGAGGGGTTCGTGCAGCAGCACATTGGTGTCGAGGATGAATAGTTTACTTGAGGAATTATTTTGCATATTTGCCCTCCATAGGCCCATATCCGATTTAACAATCGTGCAAACCTTCAATCTCAGGCTAATTCATCCGGATCGGCTTTACAAATAAATCCTTTACAACCGTCATCAACCGCTCAAAAATCAACCAAGCCAACCGTTTATGATTCTATCAACTTTGTGCCAATAAGGTACTTCGTCGTCACTAGCTTTCCTTAATTCAATATCAACTTTACCTTGTGTAGCCCTCTTGGTTTCAGCTGGAACTTGATTGTTTTGATAAGAGAACTCTTCGGCTAAGTTTTTTCTGAAGTTCTCATTATCTACATCCCCAGTCATAATAACTAAGTATTTTGCACCATCTAACATTTTCAATGGAAACCAACCCGCTGCGTAATAAGAAAGTAATGACTGCTCTATATGCATTCGTACAGTAAGCGCCTTAATCGGCTTGTGGTGTTCGTCCAACGCTATGAATACTGGAAGAAAATACCGGGAACCTAATAAACCGTCCCCTGAGATGTAAGTTTTAATTTTTAAATATTTACCTTCTAATTCAGGCAATTGATAGGCTTTAAAAAAACTACGTTTACCAACGAATTCTTTAACATTAGAATTTGGGCCAAACTTCAATGAATGCATACCGAAGGTTAATTCTTCAAAGTCCATATCAGCATAAGAAGAGCAACAAATAACCGCTTCTTCTAATTCTAGTTTCCGAGATTCTTCAGTAGAGGCACATGCGCTCAGGAGTAAAATTGCACTAACCATCATAACTGTTGAGAAAAGTTTAGCCTTCATAGAAATCCTTTTGTGAGATTAGTGTATTACTCAATTTCACATACTAACATTTATCTCAACATATTGAAAAATTTGGAGTTTAAACTAAATCGCAGGCAATAAAAAAGCCCTCGTCGTCAGACGAGGGCTTAGTATAGGCGCCTGGCAGTGACCTACTTTCACATGGGGAGACCCCACACTATCATCGGCGCAGTTGCGTTTCACTTCTGAGTTCGGCATGGGTTCAGGTGGTTCCACAACGCTATTGCCACCAGGCAAAAACTTGTTGTCTTTAACATTCGAAAAAACTGATATATCCCACGAGCATAACAAGCACTCTTGGTTTCTAAAATAAAGTATCTATAAGCAACACCCTTTAGGTGTTGTATGGTTAAGCCTCACGGGTAATTAGTACAAGTTAGCTCAATGCCTCACAGCACTTACACACCTTGCCTATCAACGTTGTAGTCTCCAACGGCCCTTCAGAGGACTTAAAGTCCTAGTGAGAATTAATCTCAAGGCCTGCTTCCCGCTTAGATGCTTTCAGCGGTTATCAGTTCCGAACGTAGCTACTGGGCAATGCTATTGGCATAACAACCCAAACACCAGCGGTTCGTCCACTCCGGTCCTCTCGTACTAGGAGCAGCTCCCTTCAATTCTCAAACGCCCACGGCAGATAGGGACCGAACTGTCTCACGACGTTCTAAACCCAGCTCGCGTACCACTTTAAATGGCGAACAGCCATACCCTTGGGACCGACTTCAGCCCCAGGATGTGATGAGCCGACATCGAGGTGCCAAACACCGCCGTCGATATGAACTCTTGGGCGGTATCAGCCTGTTATCCCCGGAGTACCTTTTATCCGTTGAGCGATGGCCCTTCCATACAGAACCACCGGATCACTATGACCTACTTTCGTACCTGCTCGACGTGTCTGTCTCGCAGTTAAGCTGGCTTATGCCATTGCACTAACCGTACGATGTCCGACCGTACTTAGCCAACCTTCGTGCTCCTCCGTTACTCTTTGGGAGGAGACCGCCCCAGTCAAACTACCCACCAGACACTGTCCGCATCCCGGATAACGGGACAACGTTAGAACATCAACACTACAAGGGTGGTATTTCAAGGTCGGCTCCACATCATCTAGCGACAACGCTTCAAAGCCTCCCACCTATCCTACACATGTAGGGTCAATGTTCAGTGTCAAGCTGTAGTAAAGGTTCACGGGGTCTTTCCGTCTAGCCGCGGGTACACCGCATCTTCACGGCAATTTCAATTTCACTGAGTCTCGGGTGGAGACAGCTTGGCCATCATTACGCCATTCGTGCAGGTCGGAACTTACCCGACAAGGAATTTCGCTACCTTAGGACCGTTATAGTTACGGCCGCCGTTTACCGGGGCTTCGATCAATAGCTTCGCTTGCGCTAACCACATCAATTAACCTTCCGGCACCGGGCAGGCGTCACACCGTATACGTCATCTTTCGATTTAGCACAGTGCTGTGTTTTTAATAAACAGTTGCAGCCAACTGGTATCTGCGACTGCCGTCAGCTTAGGGAGCAAGTCCCATCACCAACAGCAGCGTACCTTCTCCCGAAGTTACGGTACCATTTTGCCTAGTTCCTTCACCCGAGTTCTCTCAAGCGCCTTGGTATTCTCTACCCAACCACCTGTGTCGGTTTGGGGTACGGTTTCGTATAATCTGAAGCTTAGAGACTTTTCCTGGAAGCAGGGCATCAACCACTTCATCACCTTAGTGACTCGTCATCAATCCTCAGCCTTAGACACCCGGATTTTCCTAAGTGTCCAGCCTACAACCTTAAACGCGGACTACCAATCGCCGCGCTGGCCTAGCCTTCTCCGTCCTCCCATCGCAATTATACGAAGTACAGGAATATTAACCTGTTTCCCATCGACTACACTTTTCAGTCTCGCCTTAGGGGCCGACTCACCCTGCTCTGATTAACATTGAACAGGAAACCTTGGTCTTTCGGCGAGGGGGCTTTTCACCCCCTTTATCGTTACTCATGTCAACATTCGCACTTCTGATACCTCCAGCAATCCTTACGAATCACCTTCAACGGCTTACAGAACGCTCCTCTACCGCACTTGCAAAGCAAGTACCCGTAGCTTCGGTGCATAGCTTAGCCCCGTTACATCTTCCGCGCAGGCCGACTCGACCAGTGAGCTATTACGCTTTCTTTAAATGATGGCTGCTTCTAAGCCAACATCCTGGCTGTCTAAGCCTTCCCACATCGTTTCCCACTTAGCTATGACTTTGGGACCTTAGCTGACGGTCTGGGTTGTTTCCCTTTTCACGACGGACGTTAGCACCCGCCGTGTGTCTCCCGGATAGTACTTAGTGGTATTCGGAGTTTGCAAAGGGTTGGTAAGTCGGGATGACCCCCTAGCCTTAACAGTGCTCTACCCCCACTAGTATTCGTCCGAGGCGCTACCTAAATAGCTTTCGAGGAGAACCAGCTATCTCCCGGTTTGATTGGCCTTTCACCCCCAGCCACAAGTCATCCGCTAATTTTTCAACATTAGTCGGTTCGGTCCTCCAATTGGTGTTACCCAATCTTCAACCTGCCCATGGCTAGATCACCGGGTTTCGGGTCTAATCCCAGCAACTATGCGCGCAGTTAACACTCGGTTTCCCTACGGCTCCGCTATTCGCTTAACCTTGCTACTGAAATTAAGTCGTTGACCCATTATACAAAAGGTACGCAGTCACCCCACAAAGAGGCTCCCACTGCTTGTACGTATACGGTTTCAGGTTCTATTTCACTCCCCTCACAGGGGTTCTTTTCGCCTTTCCCTCACGGTACTGGTTCACTATCGGTCAGTCAGGAGTATTTAGCCTTGGAGGATGGTCCCCCCATATTCAGACAACATATCACGTGTGCCGTCCTACTCGTTTTCACTTCAAATCACCTTTCGTGTACGGGGCTATCACCCGCTACGGCCAAACTTTCCAGCTTGTTCCACTAAATTATAAGAAGCTTAAGGGCTAATCCGGGTTCGCTCGCCGCTACTACCAGAATCTCGGTTGATTTCTTTTCCTCCGGGTACTTAGATGTTTCAGTTCCCCGGGTTCGCCTCGTAACGCTATGTATTCACGTTACGATACTGCATAAAATGCAGTGGGTTTCCCCATTCGGAAATCCATGTCTATTACGTCTTTTATCGACTCAACATGGCTTATCGCAGATTAACACGTCCTTCATCGCCTCTGACTGCCAAGGCATCCACCGTATACGCTTAGTCACTTAACCATACAACACCTAAATGTTGTCGCTTAAATCACTTGAATGGTCAGGCTGTATAAATCCTGCCACTCGAGTACGATCACCTTATTTTTTTGAATACCAAAAACACTTGTTATTTCACTCGTATTTTTGAGATATTTTTTATCAGCTTTTCCAAATTGTTAAAGAGCATTCGGCTTCTTAGAAACCAAAGCTAAGCACTGTATCAACATAATGCTTAGCTTTATTTTCTTAAACCAAGAGAGAAATGGTATCCCGTACGAGATTTGAACTCGTGTTACCGCCGTGAAAGGGCGGTGTCCTAGGCCTCTAGACGAACGGGACATTTCTTGACTTGTTCTTTGTCCTTATCGCCGCGTTATGCCGCCGTCTTCAGTCGGTTATGTAGTCTACTACACGCCCTCCTTCAGCCGTTGCATGCCTTGCGCTAAGCACAAAGCCCGTCGCAATAAAGCTTCGAACCTTCTAACCTAACCTAGGTCAGACTTCTCTCTTCACTTTTCATCAAGCAATCTGTGTGAACACGTCACAAAACATAAACGTTCATAATAAGGAGGTGATCCAGCCCCAGGTTCCCCTAGGGCTACCTTGTTACGACTTCACCCCAGTCATGAACCACAAAGTGGTGAGCGTCCTCCCGAAGGTTAAACTACCCACTTCTTTTGCAGCCCACTCCCATGGTGTGACGGGCGGTGTGTACAAGGCCCGGGAACGTATTCACCGTGGCATTCTGATCCACGATTACTAGCGATTCCGACTTCACGGAGTCGAGTTGCAGACTCCGATCCGGACTACGACATGCTTTCTGGGGTCCGCTTGCTCTCGCGAGGTCGCATCCCTCTGTACATGCCATTGTAGCACGTGTGTAGCCCTGCCCGTAAGGGCCATGATGACTTGACGTCGTCCCCACCTTCCTCCGGTTTATCACCGGCAGTCTCCCTAGAGTTCCCACCATCACGTGCTGGCAAATAAGGATAAGGGTTGCGCTCGTTGCGGGACTTAACCCAACATCTCACGACACGAGCTGACGACAGCCATGCAGCACCTGTATCTAAGCTCCCGAAGGCACCAATCCATCTCTGGAAAGTTCTTAGTATGTCAAGGGCAGGTAAGGTTCTTCGCGTTGCATCGAATTAAACCACATGCTCCACCGCTTGTGCGGGCCCCCGTCAATTCATTTGAGTTTTAACCTTGCGGCCGTACTCCCCAGGCGGTCTACTTAATGCGTTAGCTGCGTTACCCACGGGTTAAACCCACAGACAACTAGTAGACATCGTTTACGGCGTGGACTACCAGGGTATCTAATCCTGTTTGCTCCCCACGCTTTCGTACATGAGCGTCAGTTTTTGTCCAGGTGGCCGCCTTCGCCACTGGTATTCCTTCAGATCTCTACGCATTTCACCGCTACACCTGAAATTCTACCACCCTCTACAAAACTCTAGCTTCCCAGTTCCAAATGCCATTCCCAGGTTGAGCCCGGGGATTTCACATCTGGCTTAAAAAGCCGCCTGCGTACGCTTTACGCCCAGTAATTCCGATTAACGCTCGGACCCTCCGTATTACCGCGGCTGCTGGCACGGAGTTAGCCGGTCCTTCTTCTGTCGCTAACGTCAAACAATATACGTATTAAGCATATTGCCTTCCTCACAACTGAAAGTGCTTTACAACCCGAAGGCCTTCTTCACACACGCGGCATGGCTGCATCAGGCTTTCGCCCATTGTGCAATATTCCCCACTGCTGCCTCCCGTAGGAGTCTGGGCCGTGTCTCAGTCCCAGTGTGGCTGATCATCCTCTCAAACCAGCTAGGGATCGTCGCCTTGGTGAGCCATTACCCCACCAACTAGCTAATCCCACTTGGGCTAATCTCTACGCGAAAGGTCCGAAGATCCCCTCCTTTGGTAAGGTTGTAGCTCGATACTATTTTCTTTTTTTGTTGTAAGCAAAATTGATGGTCACGAGGCATCGTTTGCCGCCTTTATGCTCATAAAGGCAAAAGCGATAACGACGTTAACAGCGATTTTGCGACCAACCCTTCGGGCTAGGCACCAAATCAACTTATATCTCGTCTCTCAATCTTGCTTTAGCACACTAAAGCTTCACTCTCGCTCCTCATCTAAGATGATGTGGTGCGCTAGCAAAACTAGAAAATAACATTGAGCTACAACCTCACATTATGCGGTATTAGCAGTCGTTTCCAACTGTTGTCCCCCACGTAAAGGCATATTCCCAAGCATTACTCACCCGTCCGCCGCTCGTCATCTTCTAGCAAGCTAGAAATGTTACCGCTCGACTTGCATGTGTTAAGCCTGCCGCCAGCGTTCAATCTGAGCCATGATCAAACTCTTCAATCAAAGTTTTTTCGCTCAAAGTAAATACTGAAATTATTACTGTTAAAACAGTGTGTCACTCCAGTCCACTTAAGCTAATTTTTTTCGCTTAGTGCTCTGTGAGTGCTCACACAGATTGCTTGATAAATTGTTAAAGAGCGTTGCTTCTTGCGAAGCGAGGTGCGCATTCTACGCCATCCTCGGTGACTGTCAACCGCTTTTTTCAATCTTTTCCGAAGAACTTTTCTAAGGAAAGTTTGAAGCGTTTAACCGCCGCTGATAAAGCCTCAGGCCTTACCAACCCTGACCGCTTGCTGCTGCGCTATTGCGTGCTGCCCGCCGTGTCAGTGGAGTCGCATTATAGGGATCCGCGCTTACGGTGCAAGCCTTTTTTGAAGAAAATCACAGTTTTTTGTTTAACTGCTCAAAGCAGCAACAAATTGTGCTCTTTTTAAGCAATTCGCACACCTCAGGGATAATAACTATAGTTAAGTTTTAAGTATTTGCCCCTTTAATCTGTGCTTTCTTTTATATGGAACAGCAGATTAGTTTCATTCTTGGGTTTACTTCACGAATGTATTGGATACCATAGCCGCCCTTTTTCCTTTGGAGTCTCTTGCTGATGTCATTTTCTATCGGCCAACGCTGGATCAGTGATTCAGAATCTGAGTTAGGTTTAGGAACCGTTGTTGCAATCGAGGGCAGAATGGTCACTTTGCTCTTTCCTGCAACCGGTGAAAACCGATTCTATGCAATGGCCGAAGCGCCTATCACTCGAGTTATATTTAATACGGGTGATGAGATCACCAGCACCGATGATTGGTCAATGACCATTACCCAAGTTGAAGAAGCAGATGAGTTGATTGTTTATCACGGTGTCCGCAATGATACCGAAGAACAAGTACAACTCCGCGAGATGTTTCTTAGCCATTTTTTAAAGTTTAATAAGCCGCAAGATCGTTTATTTGCAGGCCAGGTCGATCGCTTCGATAGCTTTGTGATCCGCTACCAAACTCAATTGAAGCGTTTTACTGAACAACAATCAGAGTTGAAAGGATTAATGGGCGGTAAAGTCAGTTTAATCCCCCATCAACTTTATATTGCTAGCGAAGTTGGTCGACGAATTTCTCCTCGTGTCCTGCTTTCAGACGAAGTCGGCTTAGGTAAAACCATTGAAGCTGGTTTGATCATCCACCAACAACTGATTGCAGGTTTAGCTAAACGCGTATTGATTGTCGTGCCCGATGCTTTGCAGTACCAATGGCTAATTGAAATGCTACGCCGTTTTAATATGCACTTTAGTTTATTTGACGAAGATCGTTGTGTAGAAGCCTATGCCGAAGCCGACAACCCTTTCGACACCGAACAATTGGTACTGTGTAGCTTAAATTTCTTACGTAGTCGTAAAAAACGCTTTGAACAGATATTAGCTACCGAATGGGATTTAATGATCGTCGATGAAGCCCATCACTTAAAGTGGGACGAACAATCACCGAGCCGTGAGTATCAAATCATTGAAGCCTTATCTCAGCAAATTGCTGGCGTATTATTACTCACAGCAACCCCCGACCAACTCGGACATCAAAGTCATTTTGCTCGCCTACGGCTACTCGACCCAGATCGCTTCTACGATTATCAAGCATTCATCGAAGAAGAGCAGCATTACCAGCCTGTTGCCACCGCTGCCCAGTCGCTACTCGAACAGTCGCCACTACTCGCCGAACAAGCCAATCATTTAACCGAACTACTCAGCGAAAATGATATTCAACCCTTATTGCTAATAATTAACGACCCGACATCGAGTTACGAACAACAGCAACAAGCACGTGAAGAATTATTACAACACCTACTCGATCGACACGGTACCGGCCGAGTTTTATTTAGAAACACCCGCAGTGCCATGCAAGGTTTTCCGCTACGCCAATTGAGCAGTTACGCCTTAACGCTACCGAGCCAGTATCAAACAGCCCTGAAAGTGCATCAAATGATGCAAAGCAAAGCATCCAATAATGTCATGCAATTAATGTTTCCAGAAGAACTGTACCAACAGTTTGAAGGAGAAGCGGAGGGTGAAGCCAGCTGGACTAAATTTGACCCGCGCATCGATTGGTTACTAGGATTTTTACTGGCACACAAGCAAAAGAAAATCTTGCTGATTTGCGCCAAGGCGGCCACCGCCCTAGCCATTGAAGATGCGGTACGCACCCGAGAAGGGATCCGAGCGACCGTTTTCCATGAAGATATGTCTTTACTGGAACGAGATAAAGCTGCCGCTTACTTCGCGCAAGAGGAGGCGGGAGCCCAACTAATGGTTTGTTCAGAAATTGGTTCTGAAGGCCGTAACTTTCAGTTTGCTCATCATATCGTGTTATTTGATTTACCAATTAACCCTGATTTACTCGAACAACGGATCGGTCGATTAGATCGAATTGGCCAAAAAAATGATATTCAGATCCATGTCCCTTATTTGGCGAAAACGCCTCAGCAAACGCTTTTACGTTGGTATCACGAAGGTTTAAATGCATTCGAGCAAACCTGCCCGGCTGGCGCCGCCATCTACGCCGAATTTGGCGAAAGCTTAAATGCCCTGCTGATACAAAACCAACCGGATGAAGCCGTTCTTGAGCAACTGATTGGTGACTGTGCCAAACGTTATCAAGCAATTAAACAAAAGCTCGATGCAGGACGAGATCGGCTATTGGAAATTCACTCTGGCGGCGGTAGTAAAGCCAACGATTTAGTCGAGAAGATCCAGGCTGCTGAACAAGATCCACACTTTGTCACCTTTAGCTTACGGCTGTTTGATACCGTTGGCATCAACCAAGACGATAAAGGCGAGAATGCTTTGGTCTTGCATGCCAGTGAACAGATGATCGTTCCCTCCATCCAAGGTTTACCTGAAGACGGTTGTACCATTACTTATGATAGAGACACAGCCTTAAGTCGCGATGAAATACAACTCATGTCGTGGGAGCATCCTTTATTGCAAAGCTGTATCGATACCATTTTGGGCGCCGACCTAGGTACCACATCAGTCGCCTTATTAAAGAATCGAGCACTACCGGTAGGTAGCTTATTTGTTGAAGGGATCTTCATTATTGAGACCAGCGCACCTGCGCAGTATCAAATCGAACGTTACTTGCCTGCCACGCCAGTGCGAATTTTGCTGGATAAAAATGGCGGTAATCTTTCAGAAAATGTGAGTTTTGATCAGTTTAATAGTCAGCTTTCGGCGGTAAATCGTCATTTGGCGGCCAAACTAGTCAGTGCATCACAAGCTCAGATCCATCCCTTATTGCACCAAGCCAACGAACTGGCTCAGCAACAGCTAGACCGTATTGTGGCGGATGCCAGCAAGACCATGCAACAAAGCTTAAATACTGAACTAGAACGACTCGAAGCATTAAGCGCCGTAAATCCCAGTATTCGTCAAGATGAACTGGATACGCTACGCGAGCTACGCGACACGGCTGATAATTACCTGCAAAAGGCGCAAGTAAAATTAGATGCTTTACGAGTGATTTTAGTGTCACATAACTAAGCATCATTTCACTGATTTATTCCAAACAAGGCCTCAGGTACACTGAGGCCTTATTTTTTAGAGCCCATGTCATGCCAAACTTTGTTTATCGTCCGCCAATGTCTCCTTATATCAGCATCGTCTATCAAGATGATTCGGTCGTAGTATTTAACAAAGCCAGTGGCTTATTGTCAGTACCAGGTCGAATAGAAAAGGATAGTTTATGGCAACGAGCTCAGCGTGTATGGCCAGAACTCAAGATAGTTCACCGCCTAGATATGGCCACCTCGGGGCTAATTGTAATGGCCCTCGGTAAACCAGCACAAAGCCATTTAAGTCGACAATTTCAACAACGTAAAACAGCGAAGACTTATTACGCAGAAATATTTGGCCACCCCCATACAACTCAGGGAGAAGTCAATCTGCCTTTACGTTGTGACTGGCCCAATCGCCCCAGACAAATGGTTGATCTTGAGCTGGGCAAAGCAGCCCTTACCAAATGGTTTCTATTGGAAAAACGCCAGCACACCTCTCTGGTGGAGTTACAACCTATTACTGGTCGAACTCATCAACTTCGGGTACACATGCAACAGATCGGCTGTCCAATAGTCGGTGATGGTTTTTATGCCAGTGCTAAGGCTATTGCACTTAGCGAACGCTTACATTTACATGCAGCGAAGCTTGGCTTTTTTCACCCCATCACTGAACATTGGCTAGAATTTGACTGTGAACCGCCTTTTTAACTAAAGCTTCAATGGTTTGCTTCCGATATAGGATCAACTCTGTTCAACCTTGGGCTGCAATCAAGTGCGGATCTACAAACTGTTTTGGTTAATCACTGTACTTAGCACCATGGCGTGGGCACAGCCTCAATCTCTGGATTTTTCGCAATGGCCTGTCAAGGGTGAGCTAAAATCACTCACCGTAGAACAACGCCAATTTGTAAGTCTATGGATAGAACAACAGACCCCACAACAGCGAGGAACGGCGATTTTGCTTCCCGACTGGGGGAACTCTCCCAGTAGCGAGGATATGATCGATAGCTTACGCCAAACGCTTCCCTCCTTAGGCTGGCAAACCGGCGCGATTCTTCCACCAGCCCCCCAAGCCAGTCTGATGCAAGACAGTGAACCGCAAGATCAACAAAACACTTACCAACAACAATTAAGCGAAGTCATCGAAGCCGCTCGACAAACCCAAGCTCAGCCATTTGGATTTCAACTGTTGATCGCGCAAGGGGTGATGGGCGCCTGGCTGGTCGAGTTGCTCGCCGAACAGCAATTAAGCCCACCCGATGGGCTTATCTTAATGAGCACCTACTACCCCAACCAAGCCCTAAATCAAAGGCTTGCCAAACAGCTCGCGCGGCTGAGCATTCCGGTACTCGACATCTATGATCCAAATTATAATCAATGGCAATTCGAAGCTGCCCAGCAACGCTTGATTGCCAGCAATAAAAGTCAGAAATTAAACTACCGACAAACACAGCTACCGGTCTCTGCCGAAACCGCACCTAACCATGCCTTACTCACGAAAAGCATTTATGGCTGGTTGAACGCCTTAGGTTGGTACTAGCCAAGCGCTTAAACGCTGGTTAAACTGAACAACAGTTTCCCCATTCACAATATGTTGATTTATCGATGAATATTGTATTTTTAGACCGACAGACCCTAACTGACGATGTAAATTTAAGGCGTCCTCGCTTCCCCCATACTTGGCAAGACTATGCCAGTACCAATCCCGAGCAGCGATTAGCCCATGCGCAACATGCTGATATTTTAATAGTCAACAAAGTAAAACTCGATGCTGCTATTCTTAAGCAGCTTCCCCGCTTAAAATTGATTGCGGTGGCCGCAACTGGCACCAACAATGTAGATTTAGCTGCCGCAGCTCAACAACAGATCATCGTTTCAAATATTCAAGATTATGCCGCCCAGAGCATCGCCGAGCATAGTATTGGCTTGATGTTTAATTTACGTCGCAATATAACCGCCTACCATCAGGCCGTTCAACAGGGACGCTGGCAACAGTCACAGCAGTTCTGCTTTTTTGACTATCCCATTGATAATTTGGCAGGTCAAAAATTGGTGATTATTGGCGCAGGCAACTTAGGTCAAGCCACTGCTAAACTTGCGAAAAGTATCGGTATGGAAGTGATATTTGCCGAACGTAAAAATCAAGCTCCCCGAACCGGAAGGGTTGATTTTATGGACGCCTTGGCCTGCGCAGACGTGCTAAGTATCCACTGTCCTCTCAGTTCCGAAACGGCAGATCTCATCACTCACACCGAATTAGCGTTAATGAAACCCAGCGCATTATTAATTAACACTGCTCGGGGCGGTATCGTGAACGAGGCCGCCTTACTCGAAGCTCTACGCTCCGGAGGCATTGCCGGCGCCGCTTGTGACGTTGTCAGTCAAGAGCCCCCTTCCAGCGACAACCCTTTATTACAAGCCCAGGCGTTAAGCAACTTTATCCTCACGCCACATGTAGGCTGGGCAAGTAGTCAAAGCATGCAAAGCCTGGCCGACCAACTGATTGACAACATAGAAGCCTTCTCCGCAGGTCAGCCTCGCAACCAAGTATAGAGTTATCTAAGCCACTTTCGCTTTGCGTTGTAGCTTAATCACTTCATAGGCACGTTGAATATCTTGAGTTCGCTGCTTAGCCAGCTCCATCATCTCCGGTGGCAGACCTTTTGCTACCAGCTTATCCGGGTGATGCTGGCTCATCAGTTTACGATAAGCGCGCTTCACTTGTTGCTCGCTGTCTTGGTCCGTGACCCCAAGAATTTGGTAGGCTTCGTCTAACTGTTTTGCACTTGACTGCGTCGATTGCTGTTGACCACCGCGACGATGGAAGTTGAGCTCGGCTTCCCAGCGAGAAATCATCGCGTCTAACTCTTGCGCAGAAAAACCTAAGGCATTTGCAACACGTTGCAATAATGCCCGTTCGCTATCATCCACCACACCATCGGCGAACACCCCCTGCAACTGAATTTCCATAAACATTTGCAATAAGTCGCGACGCCCCTGTACCACTTTTACGAAGCGGGCTACCTGTTCTTCTAGCGGAAAACTGGCATCTTTACCTTGCCGAAAAGCATCTTGAGCCTGACGGCGAGCCTCGCCTTGTAGACGCATTTGGTCCATCAAAAAATTGGCGACTTGAATTTCTTGCTGAGTCACCACACCTTTTGACTTAGCGATGTGCCCCAGCACAGCAAAAGTCGAAAACAAAAACTCTTGTTGTACCACTTGGCTATTCGCGCTAGAAAAAACGAAGCCTTGACCCATCGCCTTGTCAAAACGGTGGCCCAGCCACAAACCGAGTAAGGCGCCAAACCAACCACCAAACATCAGACCAAAAAATACTCCTAGGAGCTTTCCCCAAAACCGCATAACTATTCTCTATTTACTTGTTAATTGCTGATCTAACTGCGCCAAACGTTGTGGCGTCCCCACATCAATCCACTGACCAAACTGCTGCTGCCCTGTCACTCGCTTAGCTGCTATTGCCGTCCTCAATAAAGGAGCAAGCGCATGCCTCCCCGGAACCAGTGCCTCAAAAAAACGCTGACGATAAACCGCCACCCCACTAAAGGTCAATTCGGGGCGGTCCACCAAACGTATACCATCAATCGCAAAATCCCCCTTGGGATGATGCTCGGGATTCGCCACTAACACCAAATGTGCATCGGCATCACCAATCTGCAACGACGCAAGCCGCTGGTAATCCCAATCATTCCAAATATCACCGTTAATCACCAGAAAAGGATCTGCTTTTATTAAGGGCAAAGCCTGTAAGATCCCTCCTGCCGTTTCAAGCGCTTGAGGCTCATGACTATATAACAACTGAATCTTCCAGCGTTGGCCATCACCCAATGTTGCCTCAATTTGCTCCCCTAAATAGGCGGTATTGATAATGATCCGCTGAAAACCCACAGCCACTAGTTTTTCAATATGCCATTCAATTAAAGCTTTGCCCGCCACCTTTAACAAGGGCTTGGGACAAGCGTCGGTAAGTGGACGCATCCGCTCACCTCGCCCAGCCGCCAAAATCATTGCAGTATCTAAACCACTCATCGATGAAACCCCTTTGCGATGGGAGCCAACCATTGATTAAATGCTGAAAATTCAGAATAAGTAGCGCTCACCCGCTGGATGTAATCCAAAGTTTGCGGAATCGCTTCACGGTAGCCTTGTTTCCCATCACGGTGGGCTAAACGACAAAATATTCCAAGCGCCTTAAGATGACGTTGTAAGCCCGTCAAATCAAACCAGCGTTGCCATTGCGCCATGCTAATATCTTGATTAATGCTTAAACGGGAGAAAAATGACTGACTCAAGTGTTGCACCATCTCTTCAGGCCAAGCGATGTAGCAATCTCTTAGCAACGACACCACGTCATAACTGAGTGGCCCCAAAACCATATCTTGAAAATCGATCATCACCATTTGCTGCTGATGAAGCATCAAATTTCGACAATGAAAATCACGATGCATCGCAACATAAGGCTGTTCTTGGATGGCGACGCTGAGCTCTTCACAAAGACTCTGCCACTGCGCAGCCGCTTGCCATTCAGTTCCACTAAGCTGTAATTCTTTCGCCACAAACCACTCGGCAAAAATATCCAACTCTCGCTGAATAAAAGTCTGGTCAAAATATTCCAAAGAAGGTAGCTCAGAAGGTTTAAGTGCTTGTAATTGAACGATCAGGTCTAAGGCTTGTCTATAGTATTTGTCGGCACTATCAAGACTTAAGCAATCTTCTAACATGGTGGTGCCGAGATCTTCAATCGCCATAAAACCTTGCTTAAGATCTGCGGCTAGGATCTTAGGAACGGGGAGCTGGTGACGGCTTAGTGCCGACGCTAAATCAACAAATTGTTGGTTTTTTTCGGTAAGAGGAGGCGCATCAACCGCAATGGCGGTAGTGCTTAGATCATAATCAAAACGAAAATAGCGGCGAAAGCTTGCATCACCACTGATCATCGTTAACTGAGGAAGTCCCATGGATAAACTATTAGACAACCATTGTTGTAAAGCTGATTCGCGCACTATATTACTCATATTTCTATATTAAATGACGGCCTTTAAATAGCCGCCCACCGATAAATCCAGTATTATAAGCCGCTAACTTTAACCACAGAATTCATAAAGCACAACGTTGATACTCTCGCTTGGAATTTTAATACGTCAGGGAATGGTCCAAATTCATATGTTGTTAATTAAACGGAATCTGCCACGACTAGGATTGGCAATCTTCTTGCTAAGCCCTAACGCCAAGGCAGAAACCCCGTTAGCGCTGGCTCAGTGCCGAGCTTACATACCGGAACGTACTCAGTCAGGTCCCGTCGACCCCACTGCACCATACGTGATAGCGGCCGACTCACTACATGCAAAGCAAGGTGATAAGGCAAGTTTTACCGGTAACGTTGAATTTTCTCAAGGCCCCAGAGTACTCAAAGCTGATAACACAGTACTCGATGAGCAAGCTCAAACACTGAAGGCCGATGGTAAAATTGAGTTTCAAGATAACTTGGTCAGCGTCAAAAGTGATAGCTTCGATGCAAATTTAAAAAATCATCAGGCGAAACTAAATTCAGCTGAATATCAGTTGTTCGAGCAGCAAGGTCATGGTGAAGCGCATAATTTAATCATCAACGATGAGCAAAACTTATCCTTGGAAAACGCCAGCTACACCGCCTGTCCTCCTGGAGATGTGAGCTGGGAGATCCACGCCGAAAAAATAGATATCGACACCGAAAATCAATGGGCGACAACCAAAAACGCAACGGTAAGATTAATGAACGTCCCCGTTCTTTACTTACCTTACTTCTCCTACCCAATTGGTGGCCAGCGTCATAGCGGCTTTTTATTTCCAAGCATATCAACCTCCACCACCAATGGTATGGATATTTCCACGCCCTATTATTGGAACATTGCACCTAATTTTGATGCCACCATAACTCCGCGAATCATGTCGCGCAGAGGCCTGCAGTTACAATCCGAGTTTCGTTACTTACTTGGCCAGCAAACCGGTATCGTCAACGCTGAGTATATCGCCAACGACCGAGAGTTTGACGACTCGCGTTATTTGTTGCACTGGGATCATCAAGGTCAATGGCGACGCAACTGGCGTTTCAACACTGACTATACCCAGATTAGTGATGACAACTACTTTAACGACTTAGGCGATATTTTAGGTAAGAATAATGAGAATCAACTGCTACAAACTGGGGATGTGGGCTACCACACCCAAAACTGGTACGGCAAACTACGGGTACAAGATTTTCAAGTCTTAGGGGATACCGAGCAGCCGCACACCTTGCTCCCTCAACTGAGTTTTAGTGGCGATTGGGATCTCGACTGGCAAACATTACAATTTGGTTTTGATAGTGAACTAAGTAATTTTTCGCATAGTGATGCTAGCATGTACACCGCCAAGCGACTCCATCTAGAGCCTCATTTGCGCCTGCCTTACGTGGTACCCGAAGGTTTTTTCCAAGCCGACCTCGCCTTAATGCATACCTATTATCAACAAGATAAAGGTAGTAATCCGGACAACAACTACCTAGGTGAAGACATTCGTCGAACCCTACCTAAATTAAGCGTCAAAGCAGGCCTCAATTTTGACCGCAAAACCAGTTGGTACGGTGCGAACTATACTCAAACTCTTGAGCCGGTGGTAAAGTACTTATATATCCCCTATCGAGATCAAAGCGACATTGGTCTATATGACACCGCCAACCTACAACAAGACTATTATGGCCTGTTCCGAGATCAGCGCTATAGCGGGCTAGACCGAATCGCCGATGCCAACCAGTTAACCTTAGGGGTTCATTCTCGGTTCTTATCCGCTGAAAATAAGGAGACCTTACGCTTTAGTCTTGGACAAATCATCTATCTTGATCCAAGCCGCACAACGCTATTACCGGATAGCAAGTCATCCACCAATTCCAGTTCGGCCTTAGCATTTGAAATTGACGCGAATATTCAACAAGACTGGTATGGTCACACCGGCTTACAGATTAATACGCTCGAGGGTAAGCTTAATAAGGCCAATGCCGCTATCGAATGGCGCCCAGAAGTGCAAAAATTAGTTCAATTAAACTACCGCTACTCTCAAGCCGACGAGACAATGCTCAGTGACATAAACCAACTGGGTAGTAAAATTGCGTGGCCACTGCGAGACAATGTTTCTGCTGTTGCCAGCTATTATCGAGACATGAAGCTCGATCGAAGTGTCGAGAGTTATCTAGGACTACAGTTTAATTCCTGCTGCTGGGGGATCCGTCTTACTTACCAACGCAGCTTACAAAGTAATTATGTCGACAATACATCAGGAATTGATCGCGTTGGCGTATTTGACAGCTCCTTCCGCTTAGACTTTGAAATAAAAGGATTAGGTGGCAATGATACTAGCAGTCAAGAAAAAATGTTAGATGGTGGCAACTTTAAATACGGGCGCCCCTTTTACCTCAACAATTAAAACCTTTAGCCCAAATATGATAGAGTAAACGGCGTTTTGCTCGTAGTAATATAGGAACCGAATGAAAAAATTAATTTTGCTTAGCACCTGCATGTTGATGCTCGTGGCTGGCTTAGTTCAGGCGAAAGAACAACTGCTCGATAAGGTTGTTGCTATCGTTAATAATGACGTGATTACTCAAACCCAAGTGGATGAGCTAAGCGCCAAAGTATTACGCAATGCAAAAACCAGCGGACAAACTCTGCCTCCACAAGCAGAATTGCATCAACAAGTGATGGACCGCTTAATTACTGAAAGCTTACAGCTGCAACTCGCAGACAGACTTGGTATCAAGATCAGTGATAGTCAATTAGAAAACACGATTGATAATATTATCCAAGGCGAGAAAAAGACCCGCGACGAGTTTCTACAACAACTCAGCAGTGACGGTGTCAGCTACCAGCAATTTCGCGAAGATATACGCAAAGAAATTATTCTTGGTGAAGTAGGCAGAAGCCAGGTACAACGACGTATCAGCGTCTCTCAACAAGAAATAGATGCCTTAATGAAACTAATTGCCGAGAAAGATAAAGGCAGTATCCGCTACCATGTTGGACACATCCAATTGCGACTTGGAAGTGATGAAGTCAAAACCCAACAGCTGGCGGAAACCATAGTCAAGCAATTAAAAGCTGGAGAAAATTTTAACCAACTAGCAATGACTTATTCTCAAGGTCCAAAAGCTTTAGAAGGCGGTGATTGGGGATGGATGACTCTAGAAGAGATGCCAACTCTGTTTGCAGGCGTGGTTAATAAACAACCTAAAGATACCGTGCTCGGCCCGATCCGTACCGAATCTGGACTACACATTGTGATGGTATTAGATACCGAAGGTCTACAAAAAGTAGAAACCTTAGAGGTAAATGCACGACACATTTTGATTAAGCCATCGATTATTCTAAGTGATAAAAAAGCCCAAAGTTTACTGGCTAAATTACGCCAACAACTAGTAAGCGGAGAAGCTAGTTTTGCCGAATTAGCCAAACAGTATTCAGAAGACCCTGGCTCTGCAGTCCGTGGCGGTGAACTCGGTTGGTCGGACCCAAATGTGTTTGTGCCGGCCTTCCGCGATACAGTCAACCACTTAGCCGTGGGTGAGATTAGCCAACCTTTTCGCTCAACCTTTGGTTGGCATTTATTAGAAGTGCTCGACAAACGCACCACCGATACCACCAATAAAGCCAGCGAAAACCGAGCTTATCAAATGATTTTCAACCGTAAATTCAACGAAGAAACGCAAGCTTGGCAAGATGAGCTTCGTGAAGAAGCCTACGTTGAAATTTTGGATGGTGATTCATGAGCGACGCAATAGCAAGAATTGCGATTACCCCTGGTGAGCCTGCGGGCATTGGCCCTGATTTAGTGCTCGCAATTAGTCAGCGTAGCTGGCCGATGGAGCTAGTCGTTATCGCCGATCCTCGTTTGCTCAAAGAGCGGGCGAAACAATTGGGCATCGAAGTAAGTTTATTGTCCTACCAACCAGAGCAAGCCCCCCAAGCACAGGCGGCTGGAACTTTAACCGTGGCACCCATCGCGATGAGTGTGCCTGCAATTGCCGGCGAACTCAACGAAGCCAATGGACACTATGTATTAAATACCCTTAAATTTGCTTGTGAAGGCAATATGAATAGCCAATTTGCAGCGGTTGTTACTGGCCCGGTGAACAAAGGAATCATTAACAAAGCAGGCGTTTCATTTAGCGGCCATACTGAGTTTTTTGCTCAACAATCAAGTACTGCCGATGTGGTCATGCTGTTGGCCACCGAAGGTTTGCGGGTTGCTCTGGCGACCACTCACCTCCCGCTGGCTTATGTCGCAAAAGCGATAACTCACGAGCGGCTGTACAATATCATCACTATTTTACATCACGATTTACAAACTAAATTTGCGATTAAGCAGCCGAAAATTTTTGTTTGTGGGCTTAATCCGCATGCCGGAGAAGATGGTCATTTAGGTCGTGAAGAATTAGATATCATTATTCCTTTATTAGATGAAATGCGCAGCGAACATGGCATGAATTTAATCGGGCCACTCCCTGCCGATACCTTGTTCCAATCCAAGTATTTGGACGAGGCTGACGCGGTCTTGGCAATGTACCATGACCAAGGCCTACCAGTAATAAAATATAAAGGGTTTGGCAAATCGGTCAACATTACCTTAGGACTCCCCTTTATTCGAACCTCAGTCGATCATGGAACAGCACTTGAGCTGGCGGGCACTGGGCAAGCCGATCATGGAAGTATGCTAACCGCAATCAAACAAGCCATCGATATGGTAGAGCGAGAACATGAATAAACAAGTCCATCAAGGGCACCGCGCCCGTAAACGCTTCGGCCAAAACTTTCTGAATAACGACTCGGTCATCAGCCAAATTGTCGCCACTATCTATCCTCAGCCCGGCGAAAACTTGGTCGAAATTGGTCCTGGCCTAGGCGCCTTAACCGCCCCTGTAGCGAATGCTGCTGGTCAGCTACAAGTGGTAGAGTTGGATCGCGATTTGGCTCAACGCCTGCGCGAGCATCCAACCCTAGCAGAGAAATTGACCATCCATGAAATTGATGCGCTTAAATTCGACTTCATGCAGTTGAGTCGACCCGAGCAAAAGATGCGTATCTTCGGTAACTTGCCCTATAACATTTCTACACCATTAATTTTTCATTTGCTAAGCTTCACTAGCGCCATTTCCGACATGCACTTTATGCTACAAAAAGAAGTGGTAAAACGGATGGCCGCAGGACCTCACTCGAAGGCCTATGGTCGACTCAGTGTCATGACCCAAATACAATGTAAAGTAATGCCAGCCTTGGAAGTACCTCCAGAAGCCTTCATGCCGCCTCCTAAAGTCGACTCGGCGGTCGTTCGCCTAGAGCCTTATGCCAGCACACTTTACCCTCTGAACTCATTAAAAACCCTCGACACAGTCTGTAAAGAGGCCTTTAATCAGCGACGCAAAACAATCCGAAATGCACTCGGCAACCTGTTAAGCCTTGAGCAACTTGAGGCTTTAGGTTTACAACCAAGCTTGCGGCCAGAAAATTTAACTATTCAGCAGTTTTGTGATATTGCTAACTACATAGATAAAGAACAATTATTGCAGGCTAACGACGTTAATGAGTAACACACCTGAATACCAATTAGATATTGAAGTTGAATCTGGATTCTTGCCTGAGCACTCTGCTCCTGAGGAACATAAATTTGCCTTCTATTACACCGTTACCATTCGTAATTGTGGTAGCCAAGCACTTCAGTTAATGCGTCGTTACTGGCTGATCACCGATGGCAATGGCGATGAGAATGAAGTAACGGGAGACGGTGTGGTCGGTAAACAACCACACCTACAACCAGAAAAGTCATTTACTTATACCAGCAGTGCACTACTCGCAACCGAGGTGGGGGTGATGCAGGGCTACTATACCTTGGTGGATCCAGAAGGTAATGAGTTTGAAGCTGAGATCCCAGCTTTTCGCCTGTCCTTACCGAATAAATTACATTAACCAAGGTAAGTTGTTATGGCTACCTATTTTGTTGGTGATATTCAAGGCTGCCTTGATGAACTCAAGGCGCTACTTGAACAAGTCAAATTTTCTAAAAAACGTGATCAGCTATGGTTAGCAGGCGACTTAGTGGCCCGCGGCCCTCAATCCCTAGCCACGCTGCGTTTTGTGAAACAGCTCGGCGATGCAGCACAAATAGTACTGGGCAACCATGACCTACACTTACTCGCCGTGGCAAACGGTATTCACCGCGCCAAGCGACGAGACAAACTACAAGACTTGCTAGAAGCCCCAGACAAAGACGAGTTACTCGATTGGTTAAGAAAACAACCGCTGATAGTGAAACACCCTGAATTTGACTTAGTCATGGTACATGCAGGCATTTATCCAAAGTGGAAAGTTGGTAAGGCCTTAAAGCTCGGCAAAGAGGTACAAAAGAAACTTTCTGGTGATCACTACCTTGAGTTACTACAAAATATGTATAGTAACGAACCAGCTCACTGGAGCGACGAGCTAGTCGGTTATGATCGACTGCGCTACATCATTAATGTCTTCACCCGCATGCGTTACTGTTTTCCAGATGGCAGTCTCGATTTCGCCCTGAAAATTCCACCAAATAAAAATACTAATCCCAACTTAGTCCCTTGGTTTAATCTTCCAGGAAAGCATCTTAAGCACACCCACATTATCTTTGGTCACTGGGCGGCGTTGATGGGAGAAAGCGCTCACCCCTTGGTTGACGGGCTAGATACTGGTTGTGTTTGGGGGAATCATTTAACGATGCTGCGCTGGGAAGACCAGCGCTTTTTCACCCAAGACTGCTTAAACGAGATAAGCAAAGATTAACGCAAACGATGTAAATTTATAAATTCATAGGGGTGTGGATTTTTATCATCTGCCGGATGCTGTTCGCGAGCCATTTCTTGCCATTGATATTGGGTGTAATCAGGGAAATAAGCATCGCCTTCCAAGTCTTTATCAATCAAAGTTAGATATAACTTATCGGCCAATGCTAGGCATTGTTGATAAATATTCGCGCCACCAATAATCATTACTTCCGCTTGATCGGCCACCAATTGAAGCGCGTCTTCAAGTTGATTGACAACTGTCACGCCCTCGATGCTTAAGTGTGGATTACGACTCACCACTATATTCAAACGTCCTGGTAAAGGGCGCCCAATCGACTCATAAGTTAAACGCCCCATCACGACAGGCTTGCCCATTGTGACGGTCTTAAAGTGCTTTAAATCGGCCGGCAAGTGCCATGGCATTTGATTATCTAAGCCTATCACTCGACCCTTTGCCATCGCAGCTATCATTGCAACTTTCACGACTTAACCTTCTCCAAATCTTATAAAATCATTAAACAATAGGGCGCCCTCGATAAATCACCACCGATGGGATCGCGAGACCAAAACTCAAAGCCATTAAAATAAACATGGTTCGTAAACCATTTTCAAGAATGGTTGCTAATAACGGGTCACTATAACCATTACTATATAAACTAATAATGCCAACCATGGTGGTAAACGCATAACTCCCAGGGATCATCGGAATAATTGAAGCCACGGTAAACACTGGTCGAGGAATGATATAGCGTCGTGACCAGTAAACGCCGAGTAAGCCAACACTGGTTGATGCAACTAATGTCGCCCATTCTAAAGGCACCCCCCAATGAATACACAAAGTACGTAAGCTATGCGCAAAAGCACCACCAATCGCGCAAAAGCCAAGCATTCGTGTGGGCACATTAAAGACCATGGCAAAACCAACTGCAGGCACCGAAGCGAAGGCCGCATCTTCAAGCAGTAAGAGTATTAAATCGAGCATCTTATAACCACCCACTCACGCCAGTTGCCCACATCGATAAGGCGATCCCCATTGCAACCCCAAGCGTTAACAAGGACGCAAAAAACCAACGGGATATGCCCATGCTAATGTGACCTTTCACCATATCTGAGACCGCATTAATCAAAGGAAACCCAGGAACCAACAACAACACTGATGCAGCCATCACAGTTTGCGGTTGATTACCAATATCATAACGCACCGCTAAGCCCGCAATTGTGGTAGCAACAAATGCAGTCATACCAAAGTTAAGAATTGGATTATGATGGCGGTGCGCCATCTCTTGACGAAAAGTCATCGCCGCCGCAGAAGCAATAAATGTCATACCAAATACAGACCAATCGCCACCAAATAAATGAGCAAAACAAGCGCAAGAAAGGCCAATCATCAATACAACTAACCAGCGATTATGTTTAAACGGAACCAAGCGTTCTAAACGTTTCACCACATCATCTACATCCAGCAGTTGTTTCTCTGCCATGATGGTAATGCGTTGCACCTCACACACCATATGCATGTTAATGCCCCGATCGTAAACTCGACGCGTGGTCGTGATGCAGCGGCTTTGAGCCAAACCAGTTAAAATCAGGGCATTAGCGGTAATGGCCAACTCAACGCTGTCTAAGCCCAGCGCCTTACCTAAACGAACGATGGTTTCTTCGATCAACTTACTTTCGGCACCATGCTGTTGCATGATCCGGCCAGCCTGCACCGCAACACGACAGATCCTTGTCTGTTGCTCGTGAGTAATAACCCGTTCCGGAGCCTGAACAGGCGCCGGAGGTTTTATAATAAAAGAGCGTAACATCTAACAATCCCAGTAAACCAATTACAAAATGAGTTTACTATGGCTGGTAAATAACCTCTACACCATGATCGTCGTCATCATCATCCCAATCATCATCATCCCAGTCTTCTTGATTAGCCTGGTCAATTTGTTCTTGGTGATAATCATCCCATTGGAACTTCACTTCTTCGCGCTCGGCCATCTCTTCTTCAATCATCGGCAATGTTTCGATGAATTGACCGATAGCTTTACAAAGCTCTTTAGTGCCTTTGCCTTCAAGCGCAGACAAAGAAAACACCTCACCCTGCCAATCAAGTGCTTTAATCACCGACTGACGAATTTCTTCGGCTTCGTCTTCCAACACTAAATCTACTTTGTTGAAGATCAACCAGCGTGGTTTTTCGAATAACTTTTCACTGTATTGCGAGAGCTCATTAATAATGGTTATGGCATTCTCAGCAGGATCACTACCATCGGCCGGCAATACATCAACCATATGCAACAATACCCGACAACGTTCCAAGTGCTTCAGGAAGCGAACCCCTAAACCAGCACCTTCGGCAGCACCTTCGATCAGCCCGGGAATATCGGCAATCACAAATCCGCGATTTTCCGATTGGCGTACCACTCCAAGGTTCGGGATCAGTGTGGTAAATGGATAATCAGCAACTTTAGGTCTTGCCGCAGAGACACTACGAATAAAAGTCGATTTACCAGCATTTGGTAAGCCTAACATCCCCACATCCGCCAACAGCAATAACTCTAATTTGAGGTTGCGAACTTCACCAGGCGTACCGTTGGATTTGCGACGAGGCGCTCGATTGGTACTGCTCTTGAAGCGGGTGTTTCCCAAACCATGAAAACCACCTTTTGCCACCATTAAGCGTTGCTTGTGTTGCGTTAAATCACCTAATAATTCGCCAGTATCTTGATCGCGAGCACGAGAACCAACCGGCACTGGCAATTCTAAATCTTCACCGCGTTTACCGGTACAATTAGAGCCTTGACCATTCTCACCGCGTTCCGCTTTATGAAAACGCTCAAAGCGATAATCGATCAAAGTATTCAAATTTTCGTCAGCGACCAGATAAACACTGCCACCGTCACCACCATCACCACCGTCTGGGCCACCTCGTGGCACATATTTTTCACGGCGAAAACTAATGACGCCATTGCCACCGTCTCCGGCGTCAACCTTGATTACTGCTTCATCTACAAATTTCATAATCTACTCCAGTATTATCGCTAACTATAATGCACCGCATTTAATTCGCGACAGCAATACTTAAGCCTTAGAAAAAAAAAGCCCCGCTTATAGCGGGGCTTTAAAAATATTGAGTTGGTTGTTTATTCAGCTACGATGCTAACAAACTTGCGGCTTTTAGCGCCTTTAACCTCAAATTTCACTTTGCCTTCAGCAGTTGCGAAAAGTGTATGGTCTTTACCAATACCAACATTTGAGCCCGCGTGGAATTTAGTACCACGTTGACGAACAATAATACTACCCGCTAAAACAGACTCGCCACCGAAACGTTTAACACCTAGGCGTTTACTTTCTGAATCACGACCGTTACGAGTACTACCACCAGCCTTTTTATGTGCCATGAGTATATTCCTCTAAAATTAACCGTTAATGCCTGTAATGCGAACTTCAGTGAACCACTGACGGTGGCCCTGTTGCTTACGTGAATGCTTACGACGACGGAACTTAACGATTTTAACTTTATCGCCACGACCATGAGATACAACTTCAGCTGTAACTTTGGTACCATCTACATAAGGTGCGCCAACTTGAACATCATCGCCATTAGCAACTAGTAATACGTTATCAAATTCAACTGTTTCACCAGTCTCAACGTCTAGTTTCTCAAGGCGAAGTGTTTGACCTTCGGCCACACGGTGTTGTTTACCACCACTTTGGATAACCGCGTACATTTTTTTCAAACTCCGCTGTACACCTAGTATTTCAAGGTGTATATAATTCTTAACAATGACGGCGGATTCTACGGAAAAAGATCTGTTCTCGCAAGCGGAAAATCAAAAAAGTTTAAAAATCACGCAAGGCCAAGAATTTTACCCAGCTAAAGCTGTGAATAGGCAGGAATTGCGATACTATTGCAACATTATATTATCATCATAAATTGCTGAATCATCGGCATGACAATCTAATAAGACATTATGCAATTGGATGCGATAAAAAAGCTGTCTGAACAAGACATGGCTGCGGTAAACGCACTTATTTTTAAAGAGCTAGAATCAGATGTAGCGCTGATTAACCAAATTTCATTCTATATCGTAAATAGTGGCGGCAAACGGATCCGTCCTTTACTCACCGTATTAGCGGCTAGAGCACTCGGAGACCAGCAACAGCAACATATAAAGTTGGCGGCTATCATCGAGTTTATACATACTTCTACACTGCTTCACGATGATGTTGTGGACGAATCAGAATTGCGGCGCGGTAAAGATACTGCAAATGCTCGATTTGGTAATGCCGCCAGCGTTTTAGTTGGCGACTTCCTTTACTCGCGCTCATTCCAACTAATGACTCAATTGCAAAACTTACAAGTGATGGACATTCTTGCCGACGCAACCAATGTGATTGCCGAAGGAGAAGTCTTACAGCTAATCAATTGCAATGATCCCGACACTGATGAGGCGCGTTATTTTGAAGTGATCTATTGTAAAACAGCCAAGCTATTTGAAGCTGCAACTCGGCTTGCCGCGGTTATCGGTAACCAAGATTCAACCATAGAACTAGCGATGCAAGACTACGGAAAATATCTTGGTACCGCTTTCCAAATTATGGATGATGTCTTGGACTACACCGCTGACAAAGCAGAGATGGGCAAAAATGTTGGTGACGACTTAGCAGAAGGTAAGCCAACACTGCCACTCATTTATGCAATGGAACACGCCAATCCAGCGGATAGAGAGTTAATCGCGAATGCGATTAAACATGGAGGTTCACGCGATCAACTGGAACCGATTTTGCGGATCCTAGATAAGACCAAAGCCTTAGAATATTGTCACTCTCGTGCAGCTGAAGAAGCTCAGAAAGCTATCGACGCCTTAGTGCATATAAATGACGGCGAATATAAGCAAGCCTTAATTAGCCTCGCCAACATTGCAGCTGATCGCGTCGCATAATAAAAAGGGCGACCCACAAACAAAAAAAGCTGCCAATGGCAGCTTTTTTATTCACGATTTGCCTCAACTAAGCAAACGGGTGACGTAGAATCATCGTTTCCAAACGATCAGGACCAGTAGAGATAATATCAACCGGAACTTCCAGTAATTCTTCAATCCGAGCTATATAAGCTAAAGCCGCTTCAGGAAGTTGTTCACGCGCAGTTAAACCGAAAGTATTTTCCGACCAACCAGGCATCGTTTCATAAACAGGAACAGCCACCTCATAACCTTCGGCTGCCATTGGTGGTACTTTGAGCACATCACCGTTTGGCATCTGATAACCAGTACAAATTTTCAATTCAGCTAAGCCGTCAAGCACATCAAGCTTAGTCAGACATAAACCTGAGAGGCTATTAATTTGCACTGCACGACGCATCGCGACGGCATCTAACCAACCGCAGCGACGTTTACGGCCAGTGGTAGCACCAAACTCATGTCCTTTCACACCAAGGTGCTCACCCACATCATCATCAAGCTCGGTAGGGAATGGCCCTGCCCCAACTCGAGTGGTGTAAGCTTTAGTGATACCTAATACATAATCTAAATGACGAGGACCAAAACCGCTGCCCGTGGCTACACCACCCGCTGTGGTATTAGAAGATGTCACATATGGGTAGGTGCCATGATCCACATCGAGTAAAGTCCCTTGAGCACCTTCGAACATTACCGAATCACCACGACGACGCGCCTGATCTAAGAGATCTGCAACATCGGCAACCATAGCAATCAGCACTGGGGCCATCTGAGTCATTTGCTCAAGCACTTCTTCATAACTCACGCTAGGGGCGTCATAGTAATGATTTAATTGGAAGTTATGGTATTCCATCACTTCTTTAAGCTTGCTAGCAAATTGCTCCATGTTGAACAAATCACCAACTCGCAAACCACGACGCGCCACTTTATCTTCGTAAGCGGGACCAATACCTCGGCCGGTGGTTCCGATAGCGTTTTTACCGCGAGCTTTTTCTCGTGCGATATCTAATGCAACATGGTAAGGCAGGATTAATGGACATGCCTCACTAATCACGAGTCGTTCTTTTACCGGAACGCCACGCTCTTCAAGCATCGCCATTTCTTTAAACAGAGCATCTGGAGCCAATACCACGCCGTTGCCAATTACACAGGTAACGTTGTCGCGCAGCACACCAGAAGGTATCAGGTGGAGGACGGTTTTTTCGCCGTCAATAACCAAGGTATGACCCGCATTGTGACCGCCTTGATAGCGAACCACGTAATTTGCTTTGTCAGTAAGTAGATCAACGATCTTACCTTTTCCTTCGTCTCCCCACTGGGAGCCAAGGATAACTACATTCTTTCCCATTGTCTTTTGTCGTCTCAGTTAAAAAGCGATTCTAGCAGAAATCGGACACTCAAGGGGTGCAAAATATACCGATATTAGCTTATTAGGTCAAAGATTGATCACATATATCAGTACGATTGCGGTCCCAACTAAATACAATCCAATTTTTCGGATACTGCTCGCTGGCGATTCAGAAATCATTTTTAATAGATTTTTCCATCGTTTAGGAAACAGTAATGGACCAAGCCCTTCAATTAAACAAACCAGAGCGAGTGCTAATAAAGTGGAATCTTGCATAAGAAAGCCCAGCAATAAACTGGGCCCCCATTCATAGTCTACTGATTAGGTTCTTTCATGTACTGGAAGAATTCACTATTTGGATCTAATACCATCAAGTCTCCTCCATTATCGAAGCTATTACGGTAGGCAGCCATGCTCCGCCAGAATTTATAAAACTCTGGGTTTTTCTGATAAGCATGAGCATAAATCTTGGCGGCTTTTGCATCACCTTCACCACGCATTTCTCGACCCCGCTTATCTGCATCAGCCAGTAACACGTTCACTCTGCGATCCACGTTAGCCCGAATAATCTCAGACTGCTCTTGACCTTGAGAACGATGTTCTTTTGCCACAGCTAAACGCTCTGCTCGCATCCGTTGGTAAATACTGTTACTCACTTCGTCAGGTAAATTGATTTGCTTAATACGTACGTCCGTCACTTCAATACCAATCTCTGAAGAACGCGCCATTTGTTTCAAAGCATCTTCCATTACTTGACCACGTTCGCCAGACACAATATCGCGAATCGTCCGAGCACCAATTTCACTACGTAAACCATTATTAATTTTACGCTTTAGCAAAGACTCAGCTTGTATCACCGAACCGCCAGTAGAGAGATAAAATTTAGAAAAATCTTCAATTCGCCATTTAACATAGGAATCAATGATTAAATCTTTTTTCTCCGAGGTGACAAAACGGTCAGCATTACCATCCAAAGTTTGGATCCGTGAATCCAATACTCTCACCGAATCAATAAACGGAACTTTGAACTGCAAGCCAGGCTCATACACTTTGGTTGCACCATCGTCAGTACGTTTAACTTTCCCGAACTGAATAACAATGCCTCGTTCACCTTCTTTCACAACAAAAATAGATGAGTACGCTACCAACAAGGCCAAAATCACGCCAAAAATAGTAAACTGTTTCATGGCTTAATTTCTCCCCGAATTACTACGGTCGCTGCTTCGAATTGAAGTAGGGCGAGATGGAATAGAGCTACCAGATTCTGAGTTCATCGTTGATGATTTACTCGTATTACCACTAGTGCCAGTACTGGTCGCCGGCTTTTGATTCTGCTCCATTAGTTTATCGATCGGCAAATACAACATGTTGTTATTATTTGAACCATCAATTAATACCTTGTTAGACTTCGCGTAAACTTGCTCCATCGTTTCAAGGTAGAGGCGATGACGCGTCACATCTGGCGCAGCTTCATACTCTGGGAGCAACTGTTCAAAACGAGCAACCTCACCTTGCGCTCTTAACACGATCTGCTCTTGGTAACCTTGCGCTTCTTGTTCAATACGTTGAACTCGGCCACGTGCACGGGGTTCAATTTCCCGTTGATAAGCTTCCGCCTCACGGATAAAGCGCTGCTCATCTTCTTGGGCTGAAATCGCATCATCGAAAGCATCTTTTACTTCCTCCGGCGGACGAGCTGGCAAAAAGTTAACATCAACCACTTGTATACCCAACTTATAAGGTTCGATGATTTTATCAAGTAAAGCCCAAGTCTCACTTCTCACCACTTCACGACCAGTCGTCAAAATATCATCCATGGTCGTATGCCCAATGACATATCGCAGCGCGCTATCGGTGGCTTGCGCTAAGCTATCATCTGGCGAAGTCACGCTAAACAGATAGTTCTTTGGCTCTACGACTCGATATTGCACGTCCATTTCGACCCGTACAACATTCTCATCTTCAGTCAACATAAATCCAGAAGCAGGCAATGAACGAATCGTTTCCACATCCACTGGCAGCACTTCTTGAACAAAAGTTGCTTTCCAATTCAAACCTGGCTGTACTGGGCCGGCTTCATTGTCATACTTACCGAAAGTAAGCTTTACACCACGCTCGGCTTCAGCAATGGTATAAAAGCCGCTGGCAACCCAAATAATACCAAGTATCACCAGAACTACAGCGATCCCAAAACCGCTCACACCACCACTTCCAATTGATGGTTTTTTATTTCCACCGCCAAAAATACCGCCAAACTTACGTGTAAGTTTAGTGATCACTTCATCTAAATCAGGGGGACCCTGATTACCTTTCTTATTGTTATTACCCCAAGGGTCGCGATCACCGCTACCTTTGTTGCCAGGCTCATTCCAGGCCATCTGTGTCTCCAGAAGTTAAAGTAAATGCCTACTCACATTGAGTAATAAAACTATCTAAACTATGGTCAAATTGTTTATCCAAGCGCTGCCATGAAATGGCATCTAATCGGATATCAACAACGATATTTCCAGTATCGTCTAAACGCTCACCTGCTACGCAGTCTAACTGATATAAGCGACTACGCAAGCGGCCTTCACTGGGTGGCAAACGTAAAGTGTGGTTAACCATGTCACCAACTAAACGTTCACTGATCGCCTTATACAATAAAGGCAAACCCTCTCCCGTTAACGCCGATACCCACACTTTCTGAGGTAAGCCTTTTTCGTCGCGTTCAATACGCGGACTCACATCAGCAAGTTGATCAACTTTATTGTATACCTGTAAGAATGGGATCTCACCAGCACCAATTTCGTCTAATACCAGCTCCACTTGTTCAATATTCTCAGCCACTCGTTCATCACTGCAATCGATCACGTGCAACAATAATTGGGCTTCTCGCGTTTCAGTTAATGTCGCTTTAAAAGCCGCAACTAAATCGTGAGGAAGATGACGAATGAAGCCAACTGTATCCGCTAAAATTACCTTCCCAACATCTTCTATCTCAATTTTACGCAATGTTGGGTCAAGCGTCGCAAACAACTGATCTGCTGCATATACCTTAGATTCGGTAATTCGATTAAACAAGGTCGATTTACCAGCATTGGTATAACCCGCCAAAGATACGGTTGGTAGTTCCGCCCGTTGGCGAGCTCGCCGACCTTGCTCACGCTGCTTACCCACTTTATCTAAACGCTGAGTAATTTGTTTAATACGCGCCCGTAGCAAGCGTCGATCAGTTTCAAGTTGCGTTTCACCTGGACCACGCAAACCAATCCCACCTTTTTGACGTTCTAAGTGAGTCCATCCGCGAATCAGACGTGTCGACATATGACGCAATTGGGCCAACTCAACCTGCAACTTACCTTCATGGGTACGTGCTCGCTGAGCAAAAATATCTAAAATGAGGGTGGTACGATCAAGTACCCGAGCCTCGCAAAGATGCTCTAAATTACGTTCTTGTGCGGGCGACAAGGCGTGATTAAAAATAATCACGTCGGCTTGAGCACTTTTTACAATTTCTGCGATTTCTTCGGCTTTCCCCGTCCCCACAAAATATTTGGGATGGGGAGAAACCCGACTACCGGTGATAGTAGCAACCGCATTGACCCCAGCCGAACTGACTAGCATCTTCAGTTCTTCTAGGTCCTCACGCTCATCTTCGTCATTAAAATTAACATGAACTAAGATGGCCTGCTCACCAGCTTCATAACGGTCAAACAAGCTAATTTACTCCTTGGCACTTACCAAGGCTAATAAGCCTCAGCAAATTGCTATTCTTCGTTCTTTGCTTCACTAGGTACAGGACTATGGTGTGGCACTGCGCGTGCAGGAACCACGGTGGAGATAGCATGTTTATATACCATTTGGCTGACAGTGTTTTTCAACAAGATAACAAACTGATCAAATGATTCAACTTGGCCTTGTAACTTAATACCGTTTACTAAATAAATTGAAACGGGAATACGCTCACGTCGTAACGCATTCAAAAATGGGTCTTGTAATGATTGCCCCTTCGCCATGTTATTGTTCCTTTTTTCTTATAAATTAATTGGCACAGATCAAATTCGATTATATACCACTAACTTGGAGCCTTATAGAGACATTTTCAAGTGTCACCGAGTGAATTCGCCATTATTTGGCTATTTTCCGATGCTGCACTTCGTAGCCAAGTTAGAGAAGGCCAGCTTTTTAGCCAGTTCATTTGTTTCTTAGCTAGCTGGCGTGTTGCCACAATACCGCGAAACACCATTTCATCATAATCTATTTCTCCGCTAAGGTATTGCCACATCTGGCGATAACCCACACTACGCATCGACGGCAGACTCAAATCTAAATCGCTTCGTTGCATCAGCCCTTCGACCTCAGCTTCGAAGCCAAGTTCCAACATTAAGTGAAAACGCCGCTCAATGAGTTCGTGCAATTGACTTTTTTCGGTCGGTGCAATGGCAAACTGATGCACCTGAAATGGCAAAGGTGGTAAAGGCATACGATTAATTTCGGTGAGCGACTGACCCGTTAAGCGATAAACCTCAACCGCTCGCATCAAGCGCTGATGGTCATTCACACTAATTCTTGCCGCACTCAGCGGATCATAACTTTGCAACTGTGCATGCAAGGCTTGCCACGAGCTCACCGCAGCCTCTTGTTTAATTTGTTCTCTAAGCTGCAGATCTGCTTCAGGTAAGGGCGCAATACCTTCAACCAATGCTTTGAAATACAACATCGAGCCCCCCACCAATAGCGGAATATTACCGCGTTGATGAATCGCTGCGATCTGAGTCAGAGCATCTTGGCGAAAGTCTGCTGCAGAATAGACTTCGGTAGGATCACAAATATCAATCAAAGCATGAGGTGCCAAGGCTTGCTCGGCCGCCGTAGGCTTCGCCGTACCAATATCCATGCCGCGATAGATAAGTGCCGAATCAACACTGATAAGCTCCATTCCAAACTGTTGATGAAGCTCAATGGCTAAGGCGGTTTTACCGGAAGCCGTTGGCCCCATAAGAGTCACAATCGGTAAACGCTTAATCATGAATAAATCCTGCGATAGTTTTGCTTAAATCAACAGATTGCCAAAATCGCTTCGGTAACCCTTGAGGGTACTCACCGCATAACTGCTGGCAACAGTCCAAGGCTTGTGCCCAAGTAAATTGCTGGGGTTTAAGCTGTAGCTTAATCAAGCCACTCAGTAAGGCTTCTGGCTGTTGCCACTCGTCTTGCGGTAATTGCTGCATCGCTGCCAACAAACGCGGAAGCAACTGAGCAAAATCAGCTTTTCTAAATAACTTGGGAACTTGCGTGACGATAAGCTGAGTACGATTTTGCTGATTTAAGGTAAAGCCTAAACGACCCAATACGCTCTGCTGCTGCACCGCAAGAGCACATAAATCATCGCTCATCGTTAACTTTAAGGGGAGCAATAAAGGTACGCTATCTAAACCTTGTTGCCATTGGCTCAAAGCCTGATTAAAACTGAGGTGCTGTAAACTCGCCCATAAATCAATTAAGCCTAACTGGCTGGCTTGCCGCGCTAATAAATAGCCCTCTTCAATCATATGTAATGGATGAAGGCTTAACTCATTCTGTGGCTTTGTGTTTGTCGCAACAGCGCTGTATTCGGCACTTAACTCAGCGCTACGACTGAGCCAATTCTGATTTGCAGCGACTTGACTCACACTCGGTTTATCGGCTCGTTGTAAATGAGACTGGTAGTGATGGCGATCCTCAGCGACCCGACTCGAATTGGATTCACGCACTTGCACAGGATCTGCACAGCGCTTATTTTCGCTAGCAACAGGGGTTCCTAATGATCGGTGCTCAGTCGCGCTCGCAATGTTAATATCTTGCGGTGATACGGACGAAATTGGGGGGTTCGGAACATGGCTTAAAGCTGAACCCAATACCTGTACAATATAATCATGAACTAAGCGAGCCTGATGAAAACGCACCTCATGTTTAGCCGGGTGCACATTCACATCAACCTGGTCAAGCGGCAATTCAAGATACAACACATAGCAAGCATATTGCTGTTCATCCAGATAACTTGCGAAAGCCTGGCGAATGGCGTGTTGCAATAACTTATCGCGCATCATTCGACCATTTACATAAAAATACTGCTGATCATTTTGGGCTCTCGCAGCCTCAGGTAAACCCAGCCAGCCATGTAAGCGTAGCTGATCATGTTGATTGTCAATATGCAAACAGTGATGACTAAAAGCAGGGCCTATCACCGACGCCACGCGTTTTAATTGTTTATCTAAATTATCAGCGATACGATATTGTCGGGTCAATTTACCGTTGTGCTTCAGGCTTAAAGCAACATCAAAACGGCTCAAAGCTAAGCGTTTTAGTAACTCATCTATGTGCGAAAATTCAGTTTTCTCGGTACGCAAAAACTTCCGACGCGCAGGAGTGTTAAAAAACAAATCTAAAACTTCAACCGAACAGCCCACCGGATGAGCGCAAGGTTGCAAACTAACCTCCATATCACGGCCTGCCGCCTGAGCCTGCCAAGCCTGAGCTTGTTCAGCAGTTCGAGAGCTCAAACTTAAACGTGATACCGAGCTAATACTAGCCAGAGCCTCGCCACGAAAGCCTAAGGTGGCAATGCAACTTAAATCATCCAAACTATCAATTTTACTAGTCGCATGACGGCTTAGCGCTAAACATAACTGTTGTTGCTCAATGCCTGAGCCATTATCACGGATCAAAATCCGTTTCGCCCCCCCTTTATCGATTTCGATCTCGATACGAGTAGCCCCTGCATCTAGGCAGTTCTCGATCAACTCTTTCACGACTGAAGCAGGGCGTTCCACCACTTCTCCAGCCGCAATTTGGTTGGCTAATTGTGCTGGTAATATTTGAATCGGCATCTAATCAACTATTAGGAATGGTCAAAACCTGACCAATTTTGAGCGTATTTGAAGATAACTTATTGGCTTTTTTTAAACCGGCGACGCTGGTCTTATAACGAGCGGCTAATACCGACAAAGATTCACCTTTTTTAACCGTGTGCTTTTTTACACCATAGGTTTTCGCGTACAAAGTTCCAGGTAAAGGTTTCCTCTGATAATACTTTTTAATCCCAGATACAATGGCCTTGGCAAGTTTTTGTTGATGGTTACCAGAGCGCAATAAATTCTCTTCTTTGTGATTCGTAATAAAACCAGCTTCAACCAAAATCGATGGAATGTCGGGCGATTTTAACACCGCCAAACTCGCATGTTCTGGCTTTTTCTTATGTAAAGTAGTGACCTTACCGAGTTGACTTAAGACCTGTGTTGCCACTTGATAAGCGGTATTCATCGAATAATCCATTTGCATGTCAATCAGGGCAAAGTTGAGATGCGCATCATTGTCAGTATTACTCATTAACTCACCAACCCCTCCCAATAAGTCTGATTCTGCTTCGTGATCTTCTAGATGTCTGCCTACCTCACTCTTTGCACGGCGAGTAGATACGACCCATACCGAAGCCCCCTTAGGCTGCGAAGAAGTAAAGCCGTCGGCATGAATAGAGACCAGAAAATCAGCTTTACTCTTACGTGCGATTTGCGAACGTTTATTTAAATTAACGAAGTAGTCCCCTTGGCGAATTAACACGCCCTTCAATCCCGACTCTTTATCAATTAAACGCTGTACTCGCTTAGCAATGGCTAAAGTGACACTTTTTTCATAAGTTTTACGGCGACCAATCGCCCCAGGATCTTCGCCACCATGGCCTGCATCAATCGCAATGATAATGTCTCGATTCCCTTCCAACTGCTGCTGGGTTTTAGTTTTCGAGATCTGCTGTTGTTTCTTTTCTGTGGCGGCGGAACCTACCTTGTCAGGTAAATCAATCACTAAGCGATGGCCATAATTACCCGTTGGTTTAAGCGCAAATACCACCGGCGTAACTGGCTGATTCAGCTCAACAACCAGCCGATAAGCGTCCTTTTCTTTAGGGGTACTCGCTCGAACTTTTTTAACCAATCGACCAGAGATATCGACTTTGCTCAGTTCAACCTTCATTTGGCTATTCTTTAAATCAAGCACCAAACGATCCGGCTTTTTTAAATTAAAGTAGCTAAACTCAGGTGCGGCTGAAAGGTCGAGCACGATCCGAGTATTATCTGGACCACTCCATACCCTAACCCCCGAGACGGAGCTACCTGCGTAGGCCAAGCAACTCACTAAATAGAGACTGAGCCACAACCAGCGACCAGACAAAACATTAAACCGCATCTTGACTCAACTGCTCCACGATACTCTCTCCTTGAACACTGAGGGCCTTCACTTGGACGCAACGCTGCTCCCCCTGATATGCCAACTCAACTAGCAAATCTGGCTCGGGTAAAAAACCAAGCCCTTTCTCTGGCCACTCAACGATACATAAACAATCTTCACCAAAATAATCGCGGATCCCTATAAATTCTAGTTCCTCTGGATCGGCTAAGCGATATAAATCGAAATGGTTGACTCGCCACTCACCCAGTTGATAAGGCTCAACCAGGGTGTAAGTTGGACTTTTTACCTTACCTTGATGCCCTTTACCTTGGACAAAGCCTCGCGTGAGTGTTGTTTTACCTGCGCCAAGATCACCCGCCAGATAAATCACCAAGGCTTGCTCACAAGCTTTCGCGAGGCGGACACCTAAAGCAACCGTCGCTTGTGCGTCATTTAATTCAGTTTGCCAGATTTTCATTACTATTTGGATTCACCAGTTTTCTTATATAAGGCATCAAATCGGAGGCTAACATGCCTCTTTCACCTTGCTCCGCAGCGAAGTCTGCCGCCATGCCATGAATACTAACGCCAAGGCAGGCAATATCAAATAAACCATACTGCCCACTCAATTGCGCAATCAGACCGCCGATGATACCAGACAATACGTCTCCCATCCCCCCCGATGCCATTCCCGGATTACCGAAGGTCGATATTTTTACCTTCTTACCATCACCCGCAATAATAGTACCAGCACCTTTAAGAACACAAACGCCGCCAAAGCGCTGCTGGATCTTCAGTGCAGCGGCAATCCTATCTTGTTCAACCTCCAACACGGAACACTGCAGCAAGCGCGCCGCCTCGCCTGGATGTGGTGTAAGTACCCAGTTGTCCCGCCTTTCAGGCTGCTGTGCTAACAAATTTAAAGCATCTGCATCAACCAATAAATTGCATTTCCGTGCCAAGGCTTCTGTCCATAGAAAACCAGCCCAACGATCTTGCGCGAGGCCCGGTCCAACGACCAAGCTATTTGCTTTGGCTAATAAATCTTTCAGTAATAACCTCTGTTCAAGCTCAACGCCCATCACCATCAATTCGGGTCGCCCCGCCAACATCAACGCAAGATGTTCTGGTTTAGTGAGCACATTGACCAAACCTGCACCAGTGCGCAAACTTGCTTCTGCAGCCAAACGGATTGCCCCCGGCATACCAAGGTTACCCCCCAGCAGAGCTAAGCGACCACATTGGCCTTTGTGTGCCACGCGACTGCGTTTCGTTAATAAAGTCCACAATGGAGCGGGTAAATTTCGTTCCACTCGACTGCGATTCATTTGGGAAAAATCATCTCCAATCCCCAATCCAGCGAACACCAAATCTCCCACATAATCAGCAGATTGGCCGGTAAATAAGCCCTGTTTTAAACCAACGAAACTAATCGTTGCGCTAGCTTTGAGTGCAACGCCAAAAATACGCCCTGTATTAGCACACAAACCGGAAGGAAGATCTAAGGCTAACACTGGTGCAGATAATTGGTTAATCTTCGTCAGCAAGCCTGCAATAGGTTCACGTATTTCACCGGCAAGCCCAGTTCCGAATATACCATCAACAATCACATCACATGGGCCCTCAAAGGCCGCCATAGAGTCGAGCGTTCCACCGACCGCTAACCATGCCTGTCGAGCCAATCGGGCCTCTTCAGGCAAGCGTTCGGCCAAACCAAGTTCAATCAATTGAATTTGTAAATGGGCTTGCTTCGCGAGTCGCGCTAATACATAGGCATCCCCACCATTATTACCGCCACCAGCAAATACCAATAAACGCCGTGCATTGGGCCAACGATGTTGCAGAAATGCAAAAGCTGCTTGCCCTGCACGCTCCATCAGCGTGAACAAACTAAGCCCTTGTTTTATGGCCAATACTGCTTCTTGAGCTTTCACCGCTTCGGCTGACCACAAACTTTGTGGTAAACTTGCGGTAAATAAACCGTGCTTTTGCCCCATGCCCCTACCATCCGAAATAGACCTGAATCAGCTGGTTCAACATATCAAGCTCACTGCTAAATCGCTAGGTTTTCAGCAAATTGGCATTACAGATGTGGATCTTAGTCAACATCATCAACAGCTGGAACGCTGGTTAGAAAAAGGCTACCACGGCGAGATGGATTATTTAGCGCGCAATGTCGAGCTTCGCAAGCATCCTGAGTTATTGCATGAAGGCACTATGCGCATCATTTCAGTTCGTATGGATTATTTGCCTGAACACGCCCAATTTGCCCAAAGTTTAAACCATACCGAACAAGCCTATATCAGCCGTTATGCTTTAGGCCGAGATTATCATAAATTAATGCGTAAACGACTCAATCAGCTGGGCAAGGCCATTAGCCAATATTGCGATAGTGAGCTAAACATGCGTCCCTTTGTCGACTCAGCCCCAGTTCTAGAACGTCAACTCGCCACCAAAGCGGGTTTAGGTTGGACCGGCAAGCATAGCTTACTCATTAATCAGGATGCTGGTTCTTGGTTTTTTTTGGGAGAACTGTTTATCAACCTCCCCCTGCCTTGCGACCAGGCGGTTGAACATCAGTGTGGTGATTGTGTGGCTTGCTTAACCATCTGTCCAACTCAGGCCATCGTCGCGCCCTATCAAGTTGATGCTCGGCGCTGTATATCTTATCTCACCATCGAATATGACGGCGTGATCGATGAAGACTTGCGCCCTCTTATGGGCAATCGAATTTATGGCTGCGACGACTGCCAGCTGGCATGTCCTTGGAATCGCTATGCTCAGCTAAGCCAAGAACCAGACTTTGCCAAGCGGGAACAACTCAACCAACCAGACCTCTTAGCTCTATTCGCATGGACTGAAGCGGAATTCTTAAGCAAAACTGAAGGCTCTGCCATTCGACGCATCGGCCATCAACAATGGCTACGTAACATTGCAATTGCATTAGGTAACGCGCCTTACTCCGAGCAAATATTGCAACAACTACAAAATAAACAAGGCGTCACCGAGCAAGTACAACAACATATCGACTGGGCCATCAAACAACAACAAAACAGGGCTGCCCAAGCCTCCCGCAAAACGGCCAGATTGATCCGTATTGTAGAGAAAGGATTATCTCGTGATGCCTGATGTTTCGCTTATGCAACTTCTGTTACACTTTTTGTAACCCATAGAATGGAAGCAACTCATGCATATACTTGGCGTAGATATTGGTGGCACAGGCATTAAAGCCGCCATCGTAGATTCAAAAACTGGACAGTTAATTAGCCAACGACAGCGAATCACCACACCGCAACCAGCCACACCTCAAGCCGTTGCTGCTTGCATGAAACAAATGGTAGCTTTTTTTAATTGGCAAGGACCCATTGGTTGTGGCTTTCCCGCCACCGTGCATCACGGCGTCGCCCAAACGGCATCAAACATCGACCAGAGCTGGATTGGCACCAATGTTGAGTCGCTATTTACTGAATATACCGATTGCCCCTGCTATGTACTCAACGACGCGGATGCAGCTGGTATGGCTGAAATGGCCTTTGGTGCTGGGATTCAACACCGCGGTGTCGTACTAGTCGTAACGGTAGGCACCGGCATTGGTAGTGCGGTCTTTGTCAATGGTCAGTTACTCCCAAATACTGAATTGGGTCACCTCATTCTCAATCATCAAGTCGCTGAACATTACATCAGTGCACGAGTGCGTGAGACCGAAGATTTGAGCTGGAAAAAATGGGGAAAGCGCTTCGACCTATATTTACAACGCTTAGCATTTTTAATGTCTCCCGATTGCTTCATTATTGGTGGAGGGGCCAGTAAGAAATTTGAAAAATATTCGGCTCAACTCACGGTAAAAGCGGAAGTATTATCGGCCCAAGGACTCAATCAGGCGGGGATTGTAGGAGCTGCAATGTATGCTCTGCATCAACAGTAGCAAACAAGACTGAAACCGACGTTAGCTGAACAACAGAAGCCGTTTTACTCAGGACATAAAAAAGCCCCACATCATCGATGCAGGGCTTTCATTTGGAGCGGCACATCGGGTTCGAACCGATGACCTCAACCTTGGCAAGGTTGCGCTCTACCAACTGAGCTAGTGCCGCTTAAATCTTTACCACTATTTAATATGAGTGAGTATTCAACCAAGGTTGCGCTACTCTTTATTCCCACACTGAGCGAGTGCCGCTTAAATCTTTACCACTATTTAATATGAGTGAGTATTCAACCAAGGTTGCGCTACTCTTTATTCCCACACTGAGCGAGTGCCGCTTAAATCTTTACCACTATTTAATATGAGTGAGTATTCAACCAAGGTTGCGCTACTCTTGATTCCCACACTGAGCGAGTGCTGCTTAAATCTTTATCACTATTTAATATGAGTGAGTATTCAACCAAGGTTGCGCTACTCTTTATTCCCACACTGAGCGAGTGCCGCTTAAATCTTTATCACTATTTAACATGAGTGAGTGTTCAACCAAGGTTGCGCTACTCTTTATCCCACACTGAGCTAGTGCCGCTTAAATCTTTCTTACAGCTTCAATTATCTGTAAATAACTAAAACTTTAAATTGGAGCGGCACATCGGGTTCGAACCGATGACCTCAACCTTGGCAAGGTTGCGCTCTACCAACTGAGCTAGTGCCGCTTAAATCTTTATCACTATTTAATATGAGTGAGTATTCAACCAAGGTTGCGCTACTCTTTATTCCCACACTGAGCTAGTGCCGCTTAAAACTTTATCACTATTTAACATGAGAAGAGTGTTCAACCAAGGTTGCGCTACTCTTTATCCCACACTGAGCTAGTGCTGCTTAAATCTTTCTTACCGCTTCAATTATCTGTAAATAACTAAAACTTTAAATTGGAGCGGCACATCGGGTTCGAACCGATGACCTCAACCTTGGCAAGGTTGCGCTCTACCAACTGAGCTAGTGCCGCTTAAATCTTTATCACTAATTAATATGAGTGAGTATTCAACCAAGGTTGCGCTACTCTTTATTCCCACACTGAGCTAGTGCCGCTTAAATCTTTATCACTATTTAATATGAGTGAGTGTTCAACCAAGGTTGCGCTACTCTTTATTCCCACACTGAGCTAGTGCCGCTTAAATCTTTATCACTATTTAATATGAGTGAGTATTCAACCAAGGTTGCGCTACTCTTTATTCCCACACTGAGCTAGTGCTGCCTACATAAAAACGTGAACCGAAACAGTTCATGTCTTTCAGGGCTGCGAATTATACGAGGAAAATTCGCCTTTGCAATAGTTCCTCGGTAAAAAAACAGCCCG
Organism: Agarivorans sp. QJM3NY_30; assembly: GCF_050870855.2. Classification (GTDB taxonomy): domain Bacteria; phylum Pseudomonadota; class Gammaproteobacteria; order Enterobacterales; family Celerinatantimonadaceae; genus Agarivorans. The sequence continues at coordinate 4,310,086 of NZ_CP194038.2, forward strand.
AAGCAACTGTTTGCTTAGTTTTCGCCCAGCTTGAAGAAAGTTTTTTGATAATGACGCATTTCAGCAATCGATTCGCGAATATCATCTAAGGCTAAGTGGGTGCCACTTTTGCTAAAACCATCTAAAATCTCAGGTCGCCAACGACGAGCTAATTCTTTGACCGTACTCACATCAATGTTGCGATAATGAAAAAACTTTTCGAGTTCTGGTAAATAGTGATGCATAAAACGGCGATCCTGACCGATACTATTACCGCACATCGGGGATACCCCCTGAGGCACCCATTGTTTAATAAAATCGATGGTTTGCAAGGCAGCTTGCTGTTCATCAATCGTGCTAGCTCGAACTCGTTTAACCAAACCGGAGCCATTGTGAGTATTAGTGCACCATTCGTCCATCCCCGCCAGTACCGCGTCAGATTGGTAAACAGCTATCACTGGCCCTTCGGCAAGGATATTTAATTGAGCATCGGTCACAATACTCGCAATCTCCAAGACACGATCATTCATGGGCTCGAGACCAGTCATCTCCATGTCCACCCAAATTAAATTCTGTTCACTAACAGTCATGTTGCCCCATTATATTTGGAAATATTTTCCGCAAAGCTTTGTTAAGCGGTATCATAGCGATTTATTACCCTTACTTGAATAGCAGTTTTCGTGACCAAGAGAAAGAAACTGAGCCAAGGACAACTTCGACGTGTACGAAGTAACCAACAAAAGCGCTTAAAAAAAGAAGATAATCACCAATGGTTAGATGAGCAATTAGGCTCTCAACAAGAAGGAACGATCATCAGCCGCTTCGGTCAACATGCCGATGTGGAGGCCAACGACGGAGAAATCTTTCGTTGTAATATGCGCCGCTCAATTGATTCTCTGGTAACTGGTGATGAAGTCGTATGGCGCGCCGGAAACGAAGAACAGTCTGGTATTCGAGGGGTCATTGAAGCCCGCCACGAACGACGATCGGTACTCACCCGACCTGATTTTTACGACGGTATCAAAGCCATTGCGTCCAATATCGATCAAGTCGTCATCGTCTCCGCGGTACTACCTGAATTTTCGACGAATATCGTCGACCGTTACCTTGTCGCGGTAGAAGATGTCGGTTTAGAACCCGTTATTTTACTGAACAAGATAGATTTATTAGATCCCGAGCAACAAAAAATCATCCATACGCAACTCGAGAACTATCGGCACTTAGGTTACAAAATAATTTATGCCAGTACCAAGCAAGAACAAGGCTTACAAGAGCTAGCCCAACATTTGGTCAACAAAACTAGTATTTTTGTGGGCCAGTCTGGCGTAGGAAAAAGTTCTTTAGTAAATAGTTTACTACCAGAACAAAGCATTGATACCAAAGAAGTATCCGAACAGTCTGGCTTGGGTCAACACACCACCACGACCGCGCGTTTGTATCACTTAAACTGCGGAGGAAGACTCATCGATTCTCCGGGAGTTCGCGAATTTCAACTGTGGCATTTAGAAAAAGAACGAGTGGCATGGGGATTCATCGAATTTCGTCAATGGTTAAATCAATGTCGTTTTCGAGACTGTAAGCACCAAGGAGATCCCGGTTGCGCTATACAAGAAGCCATAGAATCAGGCAAGATCAAACAACAGCGCTTTGACAGTTACCTACGTTTATTAGAAACAATGGAAAATAATAAGCCGCCTCGAACCATTCCCGGAAACAAATTCAATCAATAACGAGAACTCAGAGTGTTAGATAAAATTAAAGTTGCCGCCCAATACTGCTTCCCACAACATGGATTGTCACGTCTAGTCGGCAAGTTGGCTCAAGCTGAAGCTGGCAAATTTAGTCATTGGCTGATTAAAAAATTTATTAGTCGCTATCAGGTTGATATGCAAGACGCCTTAAACCCCGATCCCGCTAGCTATCCAAGTTTTAATGCCTTTTTTACTCGCCCGCTAAAACCTGACGCTCGTCCCATTGTAGATGGAGCGCAAAACCTTGCACATCCAGTCGATGGTGCAGTGAGTCAACTCGGGCCAATTCAGCATGGCCGAATTATTCAAGCGAAGGGTCATGACTATAGTGCCTGCGAACTACTTGGCGGAAATAAAGCCTTAGCGGAAGAATTTTCTGATGGTGATTTTGCAACCATTTACCTCGCACCAAAAGATTATCATCGTATTCACATGCCCTGCGATGGCAAACTGAGAAGTATGATCTACGTCCCTGGTCAGTTATTCTCAGTCAACCCACTAACTGCCGCCAATGTGCCCAATTTATTCGCCCGTAACGAGCGAGTGGTCGCAATTTTTGACACCGAATTTGGCCCGATGGCGATGGTCTTAGTTGGAGCAACCATTGTTGCCAGCATAGAAACCGTTTGGTCGGGAACCGTCACCCCACCTCGCGGCAAGCAAGTTTTTAGTTGGGATTACCAAGACCAAGACCTTCACTTCGCTAAAGGCGACGAAATGGGACGATTTAAGCTGGGTTCGACGGTCGTCATGTTGTTCGCTAAAGACGCCATCGAATTTGAATCATCACTGGCAGAAAGTATACCAACGGTCATGGGGCGCCATTTCGCCTCCAAAGCCTAAAATAGAAGCCAAAATATGTTTGACCAGTCATCCAGCATATTTTGGCTTTATCCCATTATTTATTCTGATTAAAAACTTAATGCAAGTTCACTTGCTTTAATCTTGGCGACCAAAAATGAATCTAACTGTTGTCACTCGCAGGCTCATCCTATCGATACTATTATTCAGCGTTAACGTGAGTGCAAATATTGGTGGTGATACTCAACTGCAAGGACTGATTAACTCGATAGACGTTCAGCCAAATAACCTCAATAACCAACAGCAACAACTCATATACGAAGAATCCTTAGCCCTATTGCATGAGGGAGACAGCTATCGCGAACAGGCCAAGCGATATCGCGATGTGATCAACAATTTTTCAAGCCTAAGGTCAGCGCTGCAAAATCAACTCAATCACTATCAAGCGCCCGAGTTCGACTTAACGATATTAGATAATAACCAGATTAATCAACAACTAAGTCAATGGCAGAATAAACTCAACCAAACAAATACTCGGATAGACGAACTAAAACAAAATCAGTATCGAATAGATTTAGACGTCAGTGAGAATCACCAGCGTAGTGGACCTCTGAAACAACAGCTTACGAACGTACGCAACAAGTTAGAAAAACTTCAATTTGGTGTACTCAGTGACATTGAAGAAGCACAACGAGTCAAAGCGCAAGTTACCGAGGCCAGTTTAACTGCCCAACTGGCAATGCTTGAATTAGCAGCGCAAAGTGCCAATCACCGCAATGAATTGTTGCAACTTGAAATTACTCTAGCGCAACGTAAACAGGTAGCCGAAAAACGCTTAGTAGAACAGCTCAAGAACCAAATGGCTATCGGGCATCGTGCAGAAACCAAGCGTCTCTCCGCCCAATTAGCTTTTGAAGCACCTGAACTGCTCAAACAGGTTTATGTAAAAGACTTAGTCGCACAAAACCAAAACCTTCAAGCCCAACTGGCCGCACTATTCGAGCAAGGCGAACAAATTGCTCAGCAACAACAAGCCGTGAATGATGAGTTAGAACATATCAAGCTCACCTTCGCCAACTTCAAAGAACAAGTCTCGTGGTTAAAAGTTACCCGTTCCTACGGAGAATATTTACGCGAGCAAATCGCCCGCTTACCCAAGCCAAAGACACTCGCGCCCATAGAGCAACAAATCGTAGACGTGCGGATCAACAAACACCGCCAACAAAATGTCTTGTATAGCCAACGAAATCAAGCAGAGGTAAGCGAACGACAAAAGGTATTAGCGCAGTTGAGCCCTTCCCTACAAGACGTCGTTAATCAACAACTTAGTCTAAATCAACAGCTATCCGACAAGTATCTCTTAGAATTAGACACTCGCCTATTTGAACTCGCTCGTTTAAAACTCGATTATTCCCGCCTCAATGATGAACTGAGTACCATTCACCAAGAAGCTAACCAAGAACTGTTTTGGACCGCGGATGTCAAAGCCATCGATCTTAGTTTTTTTACCGAGCTGCGAGATGCGGTTTTATGGTTACTTCATCCCCAGCAACGCATGCAAGTGGTTCAGGCAATACAACAATTGTCTTGGCTATGGCTAATTTGGTTAAGCACATTAGCTGCCAGCGCAGTCTATGTGGCCTATTTGAAAAAGCATTGGCTAAAAGGTTACCTGCAACGCATCGACTCAAAAACCGGCAATATTACTCGGGATAAATTTGCCTACACCCTCAGTAATATGCTGTTAAGCGCCGCCGTTGCCACGCCTCTCGCTCTATTGATTGGGAGTGTCGGCTTTGCTTTAAGCTATGACTGGCAATATGCCTTTGCTCGTGATTTTGGTAAAGGCTTAATGAGCGTTGCTACGACGCTTTGGTTATTCCATCTGGTGCAACAATTTTGCCAAAAGAATGGCTTACTTAATACCCACTTTAAGTGGCCACTGGTCAACATCAGCCAAGCGATAAACCTGATCCGTCATGTGACCTATATCAGTTTACCGCTCATATTTGTGCTAAAACTATGTATCGTGCAAACCAGCCAACCCGCTTATAGCGCCTTGGCTCGCCTAGCTTTCATCAGTCTACTCATTTGGCTTGCTTATGGCTTTCATCGACTCTATCGCATCAAGTTACCCGTCAACTACCGTTTAGATATTTTTAAGGCGCCACAATTAGCTCAGAGGCTAATTTGGGGAGCCGTCATAAGTATTCCCTTACTCGCCGCATTCGCTGCAGCGGCTGGTTTTTTTGCCACTGCATATACCGTCTATTGGCAAGTCCTTGTGAGTACCATTATCGCCAGTGTGTTCCTTCTAGCCTATTTCCTGAGTCATCGCTGGATGTTATTACAGCGTCGCAGAATTGCCTTCGAACGTGCCAAAGCGCGCCGCGTAGAGATGATCGCACAACGCCTCGCGGACCAGGGTGAAGACGAAAACCTGCAGCTATCGAATGAAGGCGCATTCGATGCAATTGAAGAGCCAGAAATCGACTTAGATACAATTAGCGCACAATCCTTAGGCCTATTACGGGCGGTACTATTACTCGCCTTGATTTTAGTGTTGCTGTGGAGTTGGTCTGAAATGACCAGTGCCTTTTCGTTTTTAGATAACATCACCCTATGGGAAAGCAATACCAGTCGTGCGGGCGTAGCGATGGTTGACCCGATCACGCTACGTTCGTTAGGCTCCGCCTTATTAGTATTTTTATTTGCAACTCTATTAATTCGCAACTTGCCTGGCCTACTAGAGCTCATGGTATTACAGCATTTATCGCTCAGCCCAGGAACTGGCTTCGCCATTACCACCGTGATCAATTACTTAGTCATTCTATTCAGTATTTTCACTGGATTTGGATTATTAGGCATCGAATGGGCGAAACTACAATGGTTAGTGGCCGCACTAACCGTTGGCTTAGGTTTTGGTTTACAAGAAATCTTTGCCAATTTTATATCTGGTTTAATCATCTTATTTGAAAAACCAATCCGCATCGGGGATACCGTCACCATTCGTGAACTCACAGGGAATATTTCAAATATTGAGACTCGCGCAACAACCATTGTTGATTGGGACAGAAAGGAAATTATCGTTCCAAATAAGGCATTCATTACCGAGCAATTTGTTAACTGGTCACTCACCGATCCCATCACCCGCGTGGTATTAACGGTGCAAGTCAAACAAGGTAGCGATAATCAATTAGTTACTCAGCTATTACAAGACGCAGTCAATCATAATAGTCTGGTACTGGCTAACCCAGCTCCCGAAGTTCACTTTACCGAGTATACAGATCATGGAATGAAATATGAGATGCGAGTCTACGTAAGTGAGATGCGTTATCGTTTACCAATGGCTCACGAGTTTTACACTTTGATCAACGACAAGTTTACGACAAATAACATCGATATCGCCTACCCACAATTAGATGTATCTCTCAATAAGCCATAAGTTGTTTGGGTAATGTAGATGCTGTTCATGGCTTCTGACACTCGATTATTCTCGGGTCGATTAACCTTTACTGGTTGTTTTTTCAGCCGTAGCTTACTCATTTTAACAAGACCGACCGATGCCAATAAGCACCAGAATGAATCGCAGAAGAACGCAGTATATATGAGCAATAAGCGCTACCCGAAGGGTTCGGCCAAAAGCGTTTGAGATCTTCACTTAAATAAGGAAGATTGAGAGGTGTTCACTTAGCTCGCTAAGTAAATATACCTGTCATTTCAAATAAGACGCTTTTATCTCGAACAAAAATTGACCTAAAAGATCAACGGCCCCGAGAGATATATAAAGTATGACCTCATCTAAAAATATAAAGCTTGTTGTTTGTTTCATCATCCCACTCATTATTTTAGCGCTCCCCACGAGCCTGATCCCACTACCTGAACTCACCGTGGTTCAACACCGTATCATCGCCATATTCGTGCTAGCAGCCTTATTATGGATTTTTGAACCGGTGCCAGTATTTGCCACTTCACTTCTAATTATTACACTAGAATTAGTGTTGATCTCCAATCAGGGGATCAGTGCCTTCATTACCGATACAGGCCCAAGCCCCATGGGTGATTTATTGCCCTACACGAGCATTTTTGGCGCTTTTTCTTCGCCCATAATCATGTTATTTATGGGCGGATTTTCGCTCGCTATCGCCGCCTCAAAGTTTGAGCTAGATAACAACCTCGCTCGAGTACTACTGAAACCCTTTGGTAAGCGGATCCCTATGATAATGCTTGGGATTATGTTAATCACTGCAGTCTTCAGTATGTTCATGAGCAATACTGCCACTACGGTAATGATGCTTGCGATTGTGGGGCCTATCATTGCCACAGCGCCACGTACCGACTTAGGGATGAAAGGCTTGGTTCTAGCCATTCCTGTTGCCGCTAATACGGGGGGAATAGGCACCCCCATTGGCACACCACCCAATGCCATCGCCCTACAATATATTCCTGAAGGGCAAATCACATTTGCATCTTGGATGGCCTTTGGCATTCCTTTTGTGGTGATCCAGCTGGCAATTGCCTGGGTCATCTTATGTAAACTTTATCCTTCTAAAACAGGGATATTAGAACTCAAGCTAAGCGGTTGTTTTCAACGCAGTGCTCGCGCTTATATTGTTTATAGTACCTTTGCTCTGACCATTTTATTATGGTTAAGCACCGCTTGGCATGGCATGAATAGTTATGTGGTCGCGATTATCCCACTCGCAATATTTACCCTCACCGGTGTGATCGGTAAAGAAGATTTGAAACTGTTCAACTGGGATGTCTTATGGCTGGTTGCAGGCGGTATCGCCATGGGAATGGCCTTGGAAAAAAGTGGTTTAGCATCCAAAATCGCCACCTCTATCGACTTCACGAGTTTGCCAACCTTAGCGGTGATTGTGGTGTTATCACTCATTTGTGTGGTCATGGCCAACTTCATGTCAAATACCGCGACAGCAAACTTAATCATGCCCATTGCTGCAGCAGTAGCCACCAGCTTAAACGGATTAGACGGCGACGCTGGTATTACAACACTGCTAATCATTGTCGCCTTATCAGCCTCACTCGGCATGATGCTTCCGGTTAGTACACCACCAAATGCTTTAGCCTACTCAACTGGCTTTATCGAAACCAAAGACCTAATTAAAGTTGGCGGGATTATTGGAGCAACCGGACTTAGCCTGCTCTACATCGCAATGATGCTGTTCCTGTAATATTAACGCCTCAAACAACGGATTGGTAAAGTTGACGGCTTTTTGGAACAAAAAAGGTGACCGCTTTACCAAGTCCGCGCGCTTTGATTTGTTACATTTTGACCGTAAAACCATTGCAAATTACCTCTAGTTGCCCGTTACCGTTAAAATTGAACTTGAAGTGTTTGCACTCTTCTTGCTCTCCGACTTCACCTTGCTTTATATGCTCAGCCAGCCAAGATGAATCTTTAATCAAATGGCTTCTATCGTATTTTTCGCCTTCGATGAAGGTTTCGATCGTTTGCCATTTAAAGGCAACAACATCAGAAAAGAAAACTTCACGTTGGACTTCTTGCCAATCTTTGAATCTCAGGACTAAATCCCCCTCAACTATATAAATGTCTGGGAATTCAGAATCAGCGGTGGAAAACCCTGAATCGATTATTTCTGCTCGTTCCATGCTCGCTCATTTTTGAAATGTAACAGCATACTTGCACGCTTCTAAAACGCTTAAACAAGTAGATAAGTACCTACCAGAATAAATATTAAACCGATAAGCGGGAATTTAAGTGAATGAGTATATTGAACTAGGCACGCTCAATACTAAAGCTTTGCACCTGCTGGATATGGGTTTGCCCAAACGCTAACATCAACAAACGGTCGATGCCCAGAGCGACACCAGCACAAGCTGGCAAACCAGCTGCTAGGCCCGCTAAAAATCGTTGGTCAAGCTCAGCTTCAGCTAAGCCATTTACTTTTCGATAAGCCTGATCGTTCGCGAAGCGTTCTGCTTGTTCTTGGGCGTCGGTCAACTCATGAAAACCATTGGCTAATTCTATCCCCTTGTAATACAGCTCAAAACGCTCAGCCACTTGCGGATCAGTACTAGATATTTTAGCTAAGGCAGCTTGTGAGGCTGGAAAATGGTATACAAAACAGGGACGCTGCTGCGCAATATGAGGCTCTACGCCGAGACTAAACAACAACTGTAAAATCGTATCGCGTTCAGGTTCTTTAGCCACCAAGTCAGCCACGCCTAATTCTTTCGCCGCCACCATAAATTGAGCGTGCTCAGCCTCCAGAGGATTAAAACCTAAGTGTCGCTCAAAAGCCTGCCGATAGCTTAAGCGCTCACAAGAACCACAGCCTAATACCAACTCCAACAACTGTTCCATTTCATCCATTAACGCGAAATGGTTATAACCAACGCGATACCACTCCAGCATCGTAAATTCAGGGTTATGGTAGCGCCCAGCTTCTTCATTTCGAAATGCCTTGGCAATTTGATAAATACAACCACTCCCCGCAGCCAGCAGACGCTTCATATGAAATTCAGGCGAAGTTTGTAAATATAAAGGCATAGTTTTTGGCGCGGCAGGGCCGCTTAAAGTGGTGCAAAAACTATGTAAATGGATATCACTCACACAGGCTTGACTCAATGCTGGAGTATCCACTTCCATCACCTGACGCTGATAAAAAAAATGTCTTATTTTACTAATAATTTCAGAACGTTGTTTTAATAATTCTACACTTGCAGAGGGTTGCCAAAGAGCTTCAGACATGCAATCTATTCCTAAAATAAGTTATTTTTTGAGCGCCATTTTCTGGCATTTTCGCATCTAAATCGGGAGTTATATCGCAAAAGCCAAATTATCTCCACTGAGCACCCAAAGTAGCGCTACTTTTTGATTTTAGTCAAACGGCAAAAACTCAATAGCTTCACAATCAACTGTAGGCTTATTTCGTATGGAGAAAAGCGTGGAAGTAATCAAAACCGATGTCGCCATTGTTGGCGCTGGGGGAGCAGGCTTAAGAGCTGCGATAGAAGTTGCCGAGCAACACCCCGAATTACAAGTAGCTTTAATTTCTAAAGTATATCCAATGCGCAGTCATACAGTTGCCGCCGAAGGAGGGGCTGCAGGTGTTGCTCAGGATCACGATAGTTTCGATAATCACTTTAACGACACCGTCTCTGGTGGCGATTGGTTATGTGAGCAAGACGTCGTCGATTTTTTCGTTGAACGAGCCCCTAAAGAGCTCACCCAACTGGAACATTGGGGTTGTCCTTGGTCTCGTCGCCCGGATGGGAGCGTCAATGTACGACGTTTCGGTGGCATGAAAATAGAACGCACCTGGTTTGCCGCCGATAAAAGTGGTTTCCATATCCTGCACACCTTATTTCAAACTTCAACCAAATATCCCAGCATTAAACGTTTCGATGAACATTTCGTGCTCGACTTAATTGTTGAAGACGGGCAAGTGAAAGGTGTCATTGCATTGGATATCGCTGAAGGTGTCGCTAAACTCATCCAGGCAAAATCGGTGATCATTGCCACTGGTGGTGCTGGCAGAGTTTATCGTTTCAATACCAATGGCGGGATTGTAACTGGCGACGGTATGGCCTTAGCCTATCGTCATGGCGTGCCGCTACGCGACATGGAATTTGTCCAGTATCACCCAACTGGTTTACCCGGTTCAGGCATCTTAATGACCGAAGGTTGTCGCGGCGAAGGTGGGATCCTTACCAATAAAGATGGTTATCGTTATCTACAAGACTACGGTTTAGGGCCAGAAACACCTGTCGGCGAACCTAAAAACAAGTATATGGAATTAGGCCCTCGAGACCGACTCAGCCAATGTTTTTGGCAAGAAGCACAAAAAGGCCGCACTATCGAAGGACCGAATGGCGACTATGTGAACCTCGATCTCACTCACTTAGGCGAAACTTACCTGCACGAGCGCCTCCCCTTTATCTGTGAACTAGCCAAAGCCTATATGGGTGTTGATCCCGTAAAAGAACCGATCCCGGTTCGCCCAACGGTGCATTACACCATGGGTGGGATTGAAACCAACGGTCGTTGTGCAACCTCCATGAAAGGCCTTTATGCCGCTGGAGAATGTTCTTCGGTTGGTTTACACGGTGCCAATCGTCTGGGCTCAAACTCTCTGACCGAAATCACCGTATTTGGCCAGGTGGCCGGTGAAGAAGCAGCCAAGCATGCAATAAGCAGTGAACATAGCGACAGCAGCAGTTTACTGGTGCAAGCGGAGCAAACGCTCGCCAAGTATCAAGCGCTAAAACAAACTCAAGGAAGTGAAAAACCAACTGATATTCGCAATGAACTAGGCAGAACCATGGAAGCGGGAGTGGGTATTTACCGCACCGAAGAAACCATGCAACAAACTATCGATAAAATTGCAGAATTAAAACAGCGCTACAAAAATATTCAATTAGTGGATGATAGTGAAGTATTTAATACCGAATGGCTGTATGCCATTGAACTGGGTTACTTACTAGACGTAGCTGAAACAATGGCGATATCTGCAATTAATCGGAAAGAAAGTCGTGGATCTCACCAACGGATCGACGGATACGAGCAGCGCGACGATCAAAACTACCTCAAACATACCCTCGCGAAATATCGTGCCGATATGGCACCCGAAATTAGCTATAGCGATGTGAAAATTACCAAGTCAGCTCCCGCGGAACGCGTTTATGGTGCGGCGGCCGATGCCCAAGATGCAGCGAACAAAAAAACGGAGGCAAACTAATATGGCTGAAGTGATGAAAATTAACATTCTTCGGTATCGCCCCGAAACCGATAACGAACCCGTGTGGCAAAGCTATGATGTTCCCTATACTCAGGAAATGTCGGTATTAGAAGCCTTGGCATATATTAAAGATGAATTGGACCCAAGCCTTAGCTATCGCTGGTCTTGCCGAATGGCTATTTGTGGTAGTTGCGGCATGATGGTCAATGGCATTCCAAAGTTAGGCTGCAAAACTTTTTTGCGAGACTACCCCAAAGGAATGAAACTGGAAGCTTTAGCGAACTTCCCAATCGAGCGCGACCTAATCGTTGATATGAGTGACTTCATCGCGAAACTTGAAGCCATTAAACCCTATATTATTAATGACCAAACTCGCGCTATTGAAGATGGTTGCCACAATCAGTCACCCAAACAAGTGGCGCAATATCGTCAATTCTCGATGTGTATCAACTGTGGTTTATGTTATGCCGCCTGCCCTCAATATGGTTTGAATAAATCCTTCACAGGACCTGCCGCTCTAGCGTTATTGCACCGCTATAACCAAGACAGTCGTGATGCAGGTAAAGCTGAACGGATGAAAATTGTAAACGCTGAAGAAGGCGCTTGGGGATGTACTTTTGTGGGTTATTGCTCCCAAGTTTGTCCTAAAGATGTCGATCCCGCAGCAGCCATTCAACTCGGTAAAGTCGACAGTGCGAAAGACTATGTCATTGCCATGTTCAAGCCAGGAGAATAGTCATGACAAAACGTAAACCTTATGAACGTAAGATGGGCGCGACCTGGTGGCTAAAAAATACCTTTCACACTAAATACATCATTCGTGAAGGCTCCAGTTTAGTCATCGCTATCTATAGCTTTGTCTTGTTATTTGGCCTATTTCGCTTAAGCCAAGGCAGCGAAGCCTTCAATGGTTGGTTGGACACCATGAGCCACCCCTTATGGCTAGCATTTCATCTGCTCACGCTGGTATGGACGCTCTACCATAGTGTGACTTGGTTTAGTTTAGCACCTAAAGCTGCAAACCTTTGGCTGGGACAGAAACGAGTACCCGACAGCTGGATCATCTCCAGCTTGTATGCTGGATTAGCCGTCGTCAGCTTAATTGGTTTAATCTTAGTTTTGATATAGGAGACAACAATGAAACGTTCAAACGAACCAGTGTTTTGGGGCATGTTTGGAGCCGGCGGCATGGTTGCAGCTCTGTTCACTCCCATCGCTATTTTAATTACCGGAATACTGGTTCCAATGGGAATCATCCCAGTCGAGCAGTTTTCCTATGAAAGACTACTCGGCTTTTCACAAAACTGGATTGGAGCAGCCGTTATTTGGCTTGTGATTAGTTTACCACTATGGCTATGTATGCACCGCCTCTACCATACCTTACACGACTTTGGTATTCATGCCGGGAACTTGGTTAAGGCGATATTTTACGGAGTGGCTTTTGCTGGCTCGGTAGTCTGTGCAACCTTATTACTACTCGGTTTGTTGTAGAAAAAGCGGGCTAATAATTTAGCCCGCCTTTATATCTCGCTGACAATTGATTTTAAGAGAGGCAATTTCCAAAGCTAACTTTCGTTCTCGCTGCTTGAGCATATCCAACTCAGCTTCCTTACAAGCTAACTGTTCAAATACTCCGGTCGGATAATCACCCGAGTAATTAGCAAAACTGATTTTATTTGAGTACCTTCTATTCACATGGCCAATGGACGAATCAGACACAACTTTCATTAGGTAACCTTTTTATCATTAAAATACCGTGAGTTAATCATTGCAGACAATGCTGAATTACGCAAAGTACAAAATTGATCTAAATCAAAAATATTTTATTCGCAAATTTTTTCAGCTGGCAAAGATAATTTTCTACTAAGAAGCCAGTTTATTTCACTAGATGTATTTATCTTTGAAGGGCATCTAACAGCGCTTAAGGCAAGGTAAATTGTGCGCGGTTCATAAGCTATCAGCAGCAAGCACCACACCGTCCGAAATTTTTTCTAAAGCATTGAATACATTATATTTAAAGAGAAACAAAAAATATAAAAAAAAGGAGCATCAAGCTCCTTTAAATCCAACCTTAAGAAGGCTCTTATTTCACTCGTCCAACATACTCAGCACTACGCGTGTCGACTTTAACCACTTCACCAATTTGAATAAACAAAGGAACTCGCACCACGGCACCCGTACTCAGGGTTGCGGGTTTGCCGCCAGTACCAGCTGTATCGCCTTTAAGGCCAGGATCTGTTTCAGTGACTTCAAGCTCCACAAAATTAGGCGGAGTCACTGCAATAGGGTTTTCATTCCAAGTCGTAATAACGCAAAGATCTTGTTCAACCAACCATTTGGCTGTATCCCCAACCGCTTTTTCGTCAGCCGCAACTTGCTCAAAAGTATCATTATTCATGAAATGCCAAAACTCACCATCGCTGTACAAAAATGCAAGCTCGTGATCCATGACATCGGCGGCTTCCACCGACTCACCTGATTTAAAGGTTTTCTCCAATACTTTTCCGGTTAACAGACGACGCAGTTTAACTCGGTTAAACGCCTGCCCTTTACCGGGTTTGACAAACTCGTTTTCCAAAATTGCATAAGGCTCGCCGTCGAGCATTAATTTTAGCCCGCCGCGGAATTCACTGGTACTATATGACGCCATTTAGTCCTCTACATACAAGGTTATTTCAAATTCAATGCTGCGAATAATAACGCGAAACGACTCAACTGTGCAGGTTAATTGGCAAAAAGAACTTGCAAATGCAGTAACAGATCCCAAACAGCTGTTGCAATACTTAGATCTGGACCCTGAAAATTACCAGCAACACTTCGCTGCACGTAAGTTATTCCCGGTACGAGTCCCCTTGAACTTTGTGAAACGGATGCAAAAAGGTAATCCAGAGGATCCGCTGCTACGTCAGGTTATGCCCTGTAGCGATGAGTTTCTCGACAGTCCAGGATTTAGCATCGATCCTCTCGGAGAACATCAAGCCGCGCTTCCCGGTCTATTACATAAATACACAAGCCGAGTGCTATTTATTGTTCGCGGTGGTTGCGCGATAAACTGCCGCTATTGCTTTCGCCGTCATTTCCCTTATCAAGATAACAGTCCTAACAAAGCAGGTTGGCAACAGGCACTTGAATACATTCGCCAAGATAGCGGAATTAATGAAGTCATTTTTAGTGGGGGCGATCCGCTAATGGCCAACGACCATCAACTGGCTTGGTTAATTAAACAACTAGAACAAATTCCACACCTTAAACGTTTACGGATCCATAGTCGTTTGCCGGTTGTGATCCCTTCTCGCATTACCGATGAATTGGTAACATTACTTGCAAGTTCTCGCTTAAGGTGCATCGTGGTAAGCCACATTAATCACCCCAACGAGCTAAACCAAGAACTCAGCCAAGCATTTTTAAAATTGCACGATGCTGGGATTTGCTTACTCAACCAAGCGGTATTGTTGAACGGGGTGAACAACGATGCGCAAGTCTTAAGTGAGCTAAGCGAAGCCTTATTTGCCGCACATATCATGCCCTACTATTTATTTTTATTGGATAAAGTCTCGGGTGCGGCCCACTTCGACGTTGACCAAGCGCAGGCGATTGCTATTATGCAGCAACTTTATCAAAGACTGCCTGGATTTTTGGTTCCACGACTCGCTCGCGAACAAGCCGGAAAAGCCAGTAAAACACCGATAGACATCGGCTTAGATTAAACAAAAACAGTGCTCGCTTTGTTGAATAGGCACATTTTAGTGCTTCAAGCTAAGCTATATTAAACACCAAGATAGTGATAAAACTCATGGATAAAACCAAGCTCATTAAACAGATCCAGCAAAATTTAAAAGATATTTACCACAAAGCCATTGATGCAGATGAACTGCTTAAGCAACAACAAGAACAAGGAAAAGCAAAGTTTAGCGCCCTCTTTAAAGAAAGTTTATTTAAACTGCAGCATCGGCATTTTCTACCTTATGTTGAAGAGCTTGCCAGTGACTTAGTGTTATTACAAGAATGCGAAGACGACGAACATTTTGTGACTCAGCTTAAACTCATCGTCGCCAAACTCGAACAACTACATAGCTTACTTGCAAAATTTAAATTCCTTACTCATTAGAGCCGTTCGCACTTTTCTGGGCATCATGGTTAGAGACAGAACAAGTTACATGTGCAGCCCCTCGAAATCAGCTAAGTCAGTACTGCTAGTTTTACCTAGGCAAGAAGTTCTAGGGCCACTTAAAATCGCACTTATAACAAGTGGCCCCATAATTTACATGTGATCTGCATGGCTTTAGCTCAATAAACTAGCCATAACAGTAAAACCAATGAGCGAGGCTCAACGGTCTGCCGTAAAATCATCACCTAAGTTAGCTTGAAACCGTTCTGCTGGTGCCCAATCCGCGAAAGCCGCACCTAATACAAAAACGTCTTTGGTTATCGCTTTTAGGTGGGCTAAATGTTGTTCATTATCAACTGCCGATACGATCAACTTCACCCCTAAACGATTCGCAAACAACACTGTCGCGGTCAGTAATGGTTGTTCATCGACAGCGCTTAAAAGCTCAGACATCAGAGACTCCGCTCCCCGTAAATATTGCACCGGAAGATGATTCAGTAATTCAAGAGGACACTCTGCACTGCCAAAGTTGTCTAACGACAAACTCACCCCTATCCGACGTAATTCACGGATCGCTTCCACACTATCCAATAACATATGTTGATTACTATCGATAATATTGATGATCAAGCGATGGGGTAAGATCCGACTCTCAACCAAGACTTTATTCACCAATACTAAAAAATCGTTATGGAGCGTACTGGATGAAATAGAAACCGCTAGCTGCAAGTTAGCACTATACTCATGTTGCCAAAGCTTCAACTGTTGGGTCGCTTCTCGAAGCACCCATGACTCTAAAGCCACCACACAACCACAGGCTTGTGCAAGCTCGAGCAATTCAGTTTGTTTGACCATCCCATAGACTGGGTGCTGCCAACGCACCTGAACTTCAGCACCAACAACCTGCAATTTAGACAAGTCAACGATTGCTTGATAAAACAAACAAAGCTGATGCTGCTCCAATGCCTCTCGTAGCTGACTCAGCAACAATTGTTCTCGCTCTTGAGCTAATTGCATCTCCCCTGCAAAAAACTGCCAAGAACTCCCACGCGACTGCTGCTTTGCCAAATACATCGCGGTATCGGCCTGACCCAGTATCGTTAACCAATCATAGTCATTCTCTAGCGCTAAACTAATGCCGATACTGGTTCCCACAAAACATTCTCGCCCTTTTAAAGACATCGGTTTTTCAATTACTTCAATTAAGCGCTGGGCAAAACCAGCGCTATCCTCTTGCAAACGCACTCGCGTTTGCACAATCGCAAACTCATCGCCTCCCAAGCGGACCGCAAAATCACACTGGCGCATTTGTCCCTGTAAACGCTGCCCGACCAAATTTAAAATCTGATCGCCGTATTGATGACCATAGCTATCGTTAATGCCTTTGAAGCCATTCAAATCCATCACCATAATGGCGTAATCACGACGATTGTTTTCCAAGCTAGTAATAAACTCGCGTAAACCAGCCCGATTAGGCAAACCCGTTAAGATGTCATGATTCGCTAAATAGCGATTCAAATGATTCTCTCGAACAATCCAAATAATCAAGATCGAGCCACAGATCAGTAAAGCACCAATCGAAAAAGACAGAATTAATTGCAACTGCAGTAAGCGAATATCCGTTTTATAATCAAATTCGCTATTACGTTGAAATTCTTTATTCACAAGAGAGTTGAGAGGTGTTGAATAAGACTTCAGGCGCTCCACCAAGCGTCCAAGTTTGGTATTATCGGGAGTAAAGGCTTGCAATAAAGGCTCAATTCGCTGGATCTCTTTAAATAGCTCTCTGACCAACTGAGTGGCATTTTGATCGCTTTGAAATCCGGCAGTTTCCTCGCCTTCCAAAAGCACAGGGATCCGACTCCATAGGATGTCATAACGCAACATCAGCTCATCTTTCTCTATCCCTCCCAAACGATAAAGCCGCAATGCGCTAATAAAGCGCCGGTGTTCGCTTTGCAACTGCACCACTGACCAAGAGGTGGTTGATTTAGGGGACTCTAATAAACGAATAATATGGCGTAGCTGGTAAACACAAACCAATGCGCTCACGATAAACAGCATAATCACCAATGATAGTAAAAAGCTCTTATACTGTTTGGGTAATCGAAGTAACCAATTCACAAGTCAGCAACTCACTTAACAATAATTTTGCGTAATTGCCAAATCATAAAATCATTATATGGCATTTGTAACAGCTCTGGATGCTGATCAATCGGTAACATTAACCATAGCGGGCCTTTCTCGCGCACTCGCATAAGATGTTCGTTATCAGACCAAGCTAAGATTGGATCAAACTGACTGATATCGGAAAAATCAATTTCCACCTCATAGTCATTTAAGGCAACCATGATCAAGCGAGTCGACTCCGCGCCAACAAGCTCAAGTATGTCCGCCACTCGAGGGCCTCGATAATGGTGACGACTTTCAACCCAAGGATTACGCGTCACGATAGAGTATTGCGGTAAGTCCTGTAACATCTTTAAATCAAAATCAGCAGCGCCTTGATTGTTACCTTGTGTAATGGCACCAGCCAGAGTCAATACCGGTGGGCCATTCGGTTTGGCTAAATCAGCAGACACCATCACTGAGTACAACAACATACTTAATGCCATCAGATATCGCATAACTCGTCCTCCTTAACGTGCTTGGTAATGCGCTTACAATATGAACTGTTTTAGCCTGACAATCCACACAGGCCGCAGTCATCGTACCATTGAGTATGGATGAACAATACTCAATAAAAAAGGCAAGCCAGCCCCTACTGAAGATTATTCATTGTTTTCCAGCAAGCGGGAGCAATGCACCACGACACAAAGTAAAATTAGCTAAGGTTAGCGCGAGTTAGGTAAACACTTATGTAAAGAGGCCTTTAAGATGAGTGAGTATAGCACTCAAAGCTGATAGGTAAGTTTGATAACTTATTAAACCAGAACTTAAATCTTGTTACAGCTAAGCAAGTTTGGACAGCACAGGAGAGGCAAGCTATTTAAGCGCAGATGAAACTTGGATGTCCTCGCTCTGGTCATCGATTTGTATTCCCGCCGTGTCGTTGCTGGGCATATTGATAAACGCATGACGATTGACTTGGTGATCTCCTCCATTTTCATTTTTTTAATCATCGCATAGACACTATCGCCAGTTTCCTCCTTGAATAAACGAGTGAAATGGAACTTCGACAAATGGCAATAGCGCGCTACATCTTCTACTTTTAATTCATTCTCAAGGTTATCAACGATGTAATCTATTCCTCTATTTACATATTTGTTTTTAATTTCCACCGGCTCTCCAAGAAAACAGTCTATTAAACTACGACGCACGCGATTAGTGACTTAGCAATATACCGCTAGCAACAAATAGAAAGAAGCGTTTCTTGAAGAAAGCAATACAACAGCAAATAGTATAAAAGGGATCAAATATAAAAGGCTCCCTCAGCAACTGAGTCAATTTATTTGACTTACTCAACATGCTTTAAGATACCTTCTGTTACCCACAGGCCGCTGGGCATTGCTAGTTCATTCTTAAAGCTTTCACTCCAGGGCACCCAGCCTTTGAAAGAGCAAAGACTTAAGAAACAAAAAAGCCCGTAAAGCAATGCCTTACGGGCTTTCTGAAACTTTATGAGTTTCTATGGATAGCTGGCGCTATGATTACATCATGCCGCCCATACCGCCCATTCCACCCATACCGCCCATGCCACCCATATCAGGTGCACCAGCAGCTTTATCTTCAGGCTTATCAGTGATCATGCACTCAGTGGTGATCATTAAGCCTGCAATCGATGCAGCGAATTGAAGGGCACTACGAGTCACTTTAGTTGGGTCAAGAATACCCATTGCTAACATGTCACCATATTCACCAGTACCAGCATTGTAGCCGTAGTTAGCTTCACCTTCTTTCACGTTGTTACATACCACTGATGATTCATCACCTGCGTTATCAACGATTTGACGAAGTGGGGCTTCCATCGCGCGAAGCGCAACACGAATACCAACGTTTTGCTCTTCATTATCACCTTTAAGGTCAATAATTTTAGCCGCAGCTCGAACCAACGCAACACCACCACCGGCAACCACACCTTCTTCAACCGCAGCGCGAGTCGCATGTAGCGCATCTTCAACACGCGCTTTCTTCTCTTTCATTTCAACTTCAGTCGCAGCGCCCACTTTAATCACGGCAACACCGCCAGCAAGTTTAGCAACACGTTCTTGAAGTTTTTCACGGTCGTAGTCAGAAGAGGTATCTTCAATTTGTTGACGAATTTGTACAACACGTCCTTCAATCGCAGCTTCTTCACCTAAACCATCAATAATGGTGGTGTTATCTTTAGTAATCACTACACGCTTAGCGCTACCAAGATCTTCTAAAGTCGCTTTTTCAAGTTCCAAACCAACTTCTTCTGAAATCACTGTACCGTTGGTTAGGATCGCAATGTCTTGTAACATCGCTTTACGACGGTCACCAAACCCAGGGGCTTTTACTGCTGAAACTTTCACAATACCACGCATGTTGTTAACAACTAGTGTGGCTAAGGCTTCGCCTTCAACATCTTCGGCAATAATCAGTAAAGGTTTGCCCGCTTTCGCCAAAGCTTCTAACAATGGAAGTAACTCACGGATGTTAGAAATTTTCTTATCAGCCAATAAAATGTAAGGGCTATCTAGCTCTACGCTGCCATTTTCTTGGTTATTGATGAAGTAAGGAGACAGGTAACCGCGATCGAACTGCATTCCTTCAACAACGTCTAGCTCATCAGTCAGAGCTTGACCTTCTTCTACAGTAATAACGCCTTCTTTACCTACTTTTTCCATTGCTTCTGCAATGATATTACCCACGGTGGTATCAGAGTTAGCAGAGATAGTCCCAACTTGAGCAATCGCCTTAGTATCGGCACAAGGTGCAGACAAGTTTTTAAGCTCAGCCACAGCTGCAACAACAGCTTTGTCGATACCGCGCTTCAGATCCATTGGATTCATACCTGCGGCAACGGCTTTTAGGCCTTCGTTAACGATACACTGCGCAAGTACAGTTGCAGTAGTTGTTCCATCACCAGCGGCATCATTGGCTTGAGAAGCAACTTCTTTCACCATTTGAGCGCCCATGTTTTCAAACTTATCTTCTAGCTCAATTTCTTTTGCAACCGAAACACCATCTTTAGTGATAGTCGGTGCTCCAAAAGATTTGTCTAAAACAACATTACGACCTTTCGGACCTAAAGTTACTTTTACTGCGTCTGCTAGAATGTTTACGCCCGCTAACATTTTGCCGCGAGAATCATTACCAAATAATACGTCTTTAGCTGCCATGATTTTTTCCTAAAATGAGTTCTGTTTTCTCTATCGAAAAAGGGAGATTATTCTACAATTGCAAGAATGTCTGATTCAGACATAATCAATACTTCTTCACCGTCAACTTTCTCAGTTTTAGTGCCGTAGCCTTCGTTAAATATAACGGTGTCACCCACTTTTACATCTAGGGCAAGTAACTCACCATTTTCTAGCATACGACCTTTACCTACAGCGAGTATTTCGCCACGGCTTGATTTTTCTGCTGCAGATCCTGTAAGCACGATGCCACCAGCTGATTTACTTTCTTGATCTTTACGTTTGATGATAACGCGGTCATGCAACGGACGGATATTCATTGCGATCTCTCCTTTAAAAAAACAATCGTGTTTTGTTCATGTATATGTAACTCAGAGTTACAAACTTAATCTTGCAAATAAGATGGGGGTCGTTAGTTGCGCATACAAGGGGGGATAGAAAATTTTTTATTTTTTTATCGAAAAAATATAACTGAAATCAATCTGAAAACATTTTCATCGACAAGTTGTACAAAAAACGCTTGAATTTAAGCTGAAATTTGAGCAGGATCACACCGACTGGTCATACAAAACATCATTTAACACAAAACTATAACAACTTAATAACAACCAGTTCAGTTTATTAGCGTAATAACGGGAGCACTAAGCATGCAGCCAATTTATATTGCCTTCGAGCGTTTAAGCGGTTTCTTTTCTAAAGAAAAAACCGTCTATGTACCTTTTCAAGGTAGCGTAGCAGAAGCGGAAGAACATCTTCGCTCCGACGAGTTTGGTAGTTTTTTGTCAACGAGCATGGGGATGAACCCTAGAGTCGTAACCACTAAACACTAACATCGATTGCTCAACCAAGCATACTCAAAAATAAGGGCTATAAGCCCTTATTTTTTTAATCATCTTTTCTTTCGAACTCACCTTCAATCACATTTCCAGACTTGTCGACATCTTTGATATTGGCTGGCCCCGTTTCTTGTTCTTGCCCAAAGTCTGGTGATTGATTTCTCATGGTTTGCATTTTTAATAGTTGCGATTTCAAAAATCGAGCCGCCAAAGCTGCGCGTAGTGGCGGGAACAATAACAATAAACCGAAGAAATCAGTAATAAATCCCGGCATCACCAACATCACGCCAGCAACAATCAGCATCAGGCCTTCAAACATTTGTTGCGCAGGTGTTTCGCCTCGCTCCATCGCCGCTCGTGCTTGGAAGGCGGTTTGTAAGCCTTGACTACGAACTAAAGAGGCTCCGACGACTGCGGTGAGGATCGTCAATCCAATCGCAGGAAGCGCTCCCATCAAACTACCCACCTTAATTAGTACAAAGATTTCAGCGTATGACAGACCCGCAAATAACAAAAAAATATATAAAAACAAGGGAGAAATCCTCTTCAAATGGCAAAGCACTAAACAATGCTTTATCTGCTAAGACTAAAATATGGGGAGCATCAGCGCAAATTTAAAGGCTGTCTGCTTGATATCGTCAGTGCTATTTATCTTGAATGATACACATTATTACGCTAAGAAATGAATACCTCGAAAAATGAACAAGCCACATTTATAAAACCAATCAGCAAAATGCAACGATTTCGAACAAAATCCTCAGCAAGCAAAAAAATCAGGGTTTGTGTTATTATTTTGTCGCAACTGAGGTCTGTCTATCATGAGTCGTAAAAAAGTACTTCCAAGACCGATGCTCTCGTAAGTATTGATTGAACGGCATACTGATTTTCGGATGACCTTTATAGGGTTGTATATTGATTAGGGAGCGAGAAAAGACCTCACATGGCAAAACGAATTTTTATCATCATACTGGCATTTTACTTCAGCTCTACACTGCATGCCGAAAGTCTGCTTAATCAATTACCAGGACTCAAGCCTTCGGTGACGAGTAATGCAGAAGAATTCTTGCCCGTCGATAGTGCCTTTGCCTTTAATTTTCTAGAACAAGATGGTGGCTTGCAACTTAACTGGCAAGTGGCCCCTCACTACTATCTTTATCAGCGGCAATTTAGCGTGAAGGTCAATGATAAGCCAATCGAGCTCAGTCACTACTTACCTCAAGCACAGCCCTATGATGACCCCTATTTTGGCCAAGTGCAGATTTACCCACAGGATGTGAGCTTCACCATCCCACTCGCACAACTCGGCGATGCCTCTCGCATTGAAGTCAGTTATCAAGGCTGTGCAAAAGCCGGTTTATGTTATCCACCGCAAATCAAAGAAGCCTTTCTTAGCAATCATATCGAGCCATCCACCACAGTTCCTGTAGCGCAAGCAACGCCAAGCCCCTCCGGCCTCAAGGTAAGTGAGCCGATTAGCCAGCAATGGGTATTGGCCGAGCGACTCACCAACAACAACATTTGGTTGAATATATTACTCTTCTTTATTTTGGGGCTCGGTTTAGCATTTACCCCCTGCGTTTTCCCCATGTACCCTATTTTAACTGGGATTATTGCTGGCCCGGGTAAACAACTTAGCACTCAGCGCGCTTTTCGCCTATCTTTGGCGTACGTGCAAGGCATGGCGCTCACCTTTACGAGCTTAGGTTTAGTGGTTGCCAGTGCTGGCCTACAGTTTCAAGCCGCGCTACAACATCCTGCTATTTTGGCTAGTTTAGCATTGTTATTTGTACTATTAGCCCTGTCCATGTTTGGCGTTTTTACCCTACAACTCCCCGGTCGCATCCAACAAAAACTCAACCAGCTCAGCCATCAGCAACAAGCTGGCTCTCTCTCCGGTGCTGCTATCATGGGCATGATATCGGGTTTAGTGGCGTCTCCTTGCACTGCTGCGCCCTTATCAGGGGTTCTCATTTATGTGGCACAAACAGGGGATCTCGCGCTCGGGGCTCTGATCCTTTATAGTTTAAGTCTTGGTATGGGCCTGCCCTTACTGTTACTAGGCGCCAGCAGTGGCAAATTATTACCCAAAGTCGGCGCTTGGATGGTACACGTGAAGACCTTCTTTGGAGTGATGTTATTAGCCGTAGCTATTTTGCTATTGGAACGCTTTATTCCCGAATCACTCGTTCAAGGGCTATGGCTGTTGCTGATTCTCGGGGCCAGTGGCTATTACTACCATCAAAATCGGCTGAGCCCGCTCAGCCCTTGGCAAACACTGCGCCAATTACTGCTTCTTGGTTGCATGCTGATTAGCCTATTGTGGGCCAGCCAAACTTGGTGGCATGAAGCGCCCAATATGCCACAGGGGAAATTTATTCAAGTGGCTAATTTGCAGGAAATGCAACAGCAGCTCGATTTAGCCGCGGCCCAGGCAAAACCAGTACTAGTTGATTTTTATGCTGACTGGTGCACCGCCTGTAAGGCCTTTGAAAAAGAGACTTTTAGTGATCCATTGGTCGCTGCACAGCTCAACAACATGGTATTGCTACAAGCCGATGTCACAACAACCGACGCCACTTCGATCAAATTACTCACACATTACCAAGTATTAGGCTTGCCCACTCTGCTATTATTTAATGCAAGCGGAGAAGAGCTACAGCAAGCGCGCATCACTGGATTTATGAACGCCGAAGCTTTTAATGCGCATTTACTGCTAAACGGCTTATAAATTAAGCTAAATGAGCAGCACAACAGCCCCGTAATGATCCGTAATTGCAGTGCAAGGGCTGTGGCGCTGGCGTAAACCAAAAGGCCGGCGCACAAGTAACAGGATGGTATATGCGCATAAAATTACTCCTTTTGATATGGCTATGCTGTAGCAATATTGCGCTGTCTGTCGCCACTGACAAACCAGGCATGCTACTGGTAACCGAGGAATGGGCTCCGTTTAATTACCAAGAAAATGGCAAACTGGTAGGCTTCTCTACCGAAATAGTAGCAGGCATCCTCAAGCTACTGAACGAAGACTATCAGATCCAACTGCTACCAAGCCTGAGGAGCACCCGCGTCCTTAATTCCCGTCCTCAAACCATGATGTTTTCGCTGTTTCGCACCCCCAGCAGGGAACAGCAATACAAATGGATTGGTCCACTCAGTGACGGCAGCATTTACTTCTATAAGCGCAGAGGCCATCGCATTCCTGTAGACAGTTTAGCCGACCTTAAACGCGTCAAACGTATTGCGACTCGCCATCAAGGCATCATCCCCAGTCTGTTATTAGAGCAGGGCTTCGAGAACCTTGACATGACAGCCACCAGCAGCATGCAGGTGTATCAGAAACTCCTGCTAGGGCGCGCAGATATTGCCATAAGCGATACCGACTTAGGGGTAAGCCATAACATGCGTATGCTGGCCGTCGATATGCGGCGCATCGAGAAAATACCGATTCAGGTATTTCGCTCCGACTTATATATCGCCGCTCACAAAGACCTGCCGGATAGTGAAATTCAGCGCTGGCAAGCCGCTCTGGACACCCTAAAAGCCAACGGTAGTTATCAAGCTATTTTTGATAAGTACATGCAAACAAGCTTAGCAACCTCTCGCCCTACTCAGTGACTGTATATTTATTTTGGCTGATGCCGTCAGGGGGCAGTCAGCTGCTTGCTTGAACAAACCAGGCGCGTGACAAGCAGCCCTAGCGAGCCACTCATTGGCGGAATTCAAGCGCACTATACAGCGAACCGCGAGCCAGTTAAGCTAAGCCCCCATCCCTACTTGAGGCGACCTATGCAACCTGGAAGAATTAATTTAAACCTGCTCAGTGCCTTATATTATCTGTTGCAAGAACAAAGTGTGACTCGTGCAGCCGAAAAAATGCACCTGAGTCAATCAGCCATGAGCAAGCATTTAGCCAAATTACGCGATGTTTTTGGCGATCCCCTATTAGTTCGGGTGCAAGGACAATTACAAACCACGCCTAAGGGCCTTGAATTAAAAGCACAAGTAGCCCCGTTATTAGATTCAGTAGAAAGCCTGTTGCATCAACAAGCCTTTGAGCCCAGCCTTTGCCAACGTACTTTTTGTATTGCAACCTCTGACTATGTCAGCGAACATTTATTACCCAAAGTCTTAAGTAAAATTTACCAGCAAGCCCCCCAACTCAATGTTGAACTATGTAACTGGGACCACACCACCAGCCGTTTATTACATAGCGGTGAAGTTGACCTAGGTTTAACCTTGCCACCACAAGATAGCAGTGAGTTGCACGCCATCACTTTAGGCAGCGATCATCTCGTCTGTTTGATGCATAAACATCATCCTTACCTCGATATCAGTTCGCCCAGCGCAGCCGATTATTGCCGTTATCCACATGCAATCATCACCACTGGCGCCGATAAAAACTCGCAAATCGACCGTTACCTCAATCAACAAGGTTTACAACGGCAAATACAGCTCAAAGCTTCATCGTACTTCGCCACCCTGCAGATCTTAACCGAGACTCGTTTCATTCTAACCATGCCAGCCCAAATTGCTGAGCAGTTAATCAAACAACGTCCGCTAGCGATTGTCGACTTACCTTTTACTGCGAGCGGCTTCGACTACTCACTGATTTGGCACCATCGTAACCATCACGATCCCGCCCATAGCTGGTTTAGGCAGCAACTACACCAAGCAATGACTTAGCCCAGAGAAGCCGTTAAGCTAAAACAAGCCACTGGGCCACATTTATAAGTTAATCGAGTAGAGAACAGATATGAGCCAGCACACTTGTCCCGGCTGTGGACAAGCCCTCAATTGCAGTGCCGACAAAAATTGCTGGTGTATGAAGATGCCCAGTATCTTGCCAGTGAGTGCCGATTTAAGTGAGCAAAGCTGTTATTGCGCCCCTTGTTTGGCTAAAAAACTCAGCCAAAAACTAGACCAATTATGCCAAACCATGCCACACCATGAGTTATTAGCCTTAGCTCAACGCTACCAAAATAATCAAAGCCCGCTACAGCAGCACATCGATTATCAAGAAAAAGACGGATTAATGGTGTTTAGTGCTTGGTATCATCTAAAGCGAGGCAGTTGCTGTGGCAGTGGCTGTAGAAACTGTCCCTATCCTAAGCGCCAACGGCCAAAATAAATACCCAGCCAACACCAACCCTCTAAGCCTCACCAAAGTATTCCAAAATGGAATACTTTAGATAGCAATAATTCCATTTTAATATTTCACTTAAGTTCTTACACTAGCCGCTGTTTCATCTGTAGCTCTTTAATTGCAAGGATTAATCCGGTGTTCGAAGCCTTAAGTGCATTATTATTAATTAACCTACTCGGCATGCTCAGCCCCGGCCCAGATATGGTGATGGTGCTTCGCCACGCGACCCAAAGTAAGCGCCAAGCCAGTCTATGTGCATGTGGTGTGTTATTAGGCTTTAGCATTCACATTTGCTTCGCTATCGCGGGTTTATCACTGCTCATCCAACAATCCCCGCTACTATTTGAAATCCTGCGTTGGAGTGGCGCAGGTTTCTTGATCTTCATCGGTCTTAAAACCCTACTCAGTCGCCCGCAAGGACTTAAAATTGGCAAAGCTTCACAGCCCCAGGCGGGTAAAAAAGTCATCCTGAGTGGCATTGCCTGTAATTTGCTAAATCCTAAAATTCTGGTCTTTGTGGTTAGTGTCTTTAGCCAGTTTATCGGTCGCGAGACCGCGTTTAGCGACAAGTTGATTTTGGCTGCCGCCTTACTACTCGAAACCAGCCTGTTGTGGTGTTTGTTGGTACATTTGTTATCTCATCATCGAGTACAAATGAAACTGCAGCGCTACCAACAATGGGTTAATCGTTTTAGCGGTTCAAGCTTACTCGGGATGGGAACTTTGCTCGGCCTTCACAGTTAACCAGTAAGCAAATTGAATCCACAAGCGCTTGGTGCTATGGTCAAAAAAAAGGCTGAAACACCTGATTATGGACGATACCTACAAGATCATTATTGCGGATGACCACCCCTTGTTTCGTAGTGCGCTGCAGCAGGCGGTGCATACCGCTGTCCCCGATGCACGATTGCTCGAAGCAGAAAACGTAAGTGATTTACTTGAATTGCTCGATAGCCAACGCGAGCCTGACTTATTATTACTCGATTTAAAAATGCCCGGAGCAAATGGTTTTTCGGCATTTACTCATTTACATGGCCAATATCCTGATTTACCGATTGTTGTGATATCTGCCAGTGAAGAAACGAGCGTTGTACAAAAAGCCAAGCAACTTGGGGCGACAGGCTTTATTCCAAAATCGACCCCCTTGCAGCAATTGGTTGCGGCGATCCAACATATTATCGAAGGGGATGATTGGTACCCCGAAGGTATTAGTTTTGCAAAAAGTGCCGAACAAGATCCACTTGCGGAGCGTTTGGCCAGCTTAACGCCTCAGCAATACAAAGTTTTGGTGATGCTCAATGAAGGCTTGCTAAATAAACAAATTGCCTATGAGCTGAATGTCTCTGAAGCGACAATTAAAGCGCACGTGACCGCGATTTTCCGCAAACTCAATGTAAAAAACCGGACTCAAGCCGTGATCGCCCTACAGCAATTAGAACTAGAGCCTAGACCCGAAGATAGCCCTCTTTAAGCCGAAGAGATCACATCCCCCAAATCATCCGACTCGATGATATTCGGGACTTAGGCATTTGGTTTCAGCCAATAGTTGGCTGCGGTTTTACTGTTCAGCAATTGTTGGCATAATTTTTTCAAACGCAAAGGTCGTAGTGGTTTACTTAAGTAAGCAAAGCCTTGAGCGCGCACCCGGTCAATCAAGTCGGTATGACGATCGGCACTAATCACGATGCCATGACAGGACAGCTTCCCTTGATGGATCAGCCGCTGTAGCGCCTCGAGACCCGTTTTATCATGATCAAGATGGTAGTCACTTAGAATCAGCTCAGGGATCCAACCATCGGCAATCAACGCTTCCGCTTCTTCGACCGCTTCACAACACAGCACTTGGTAACCCCAACGACTCAACAAACTTTCCATGCCAACTAAGATCTCGGGCTCATTATCGATGCACAGCACCTTGGCCCCTTGGGTAACATTAATATTGTCATGTTCAACGGGGCTTAATTTGTGGACATTAAGCGCCTCCACAACGGGCACTGTCACATAGAACACCGAGCCTTTGCCGGGGGTTGATTCTACCCCAATCGGAATTTCTAATAATTCAGCAAATCCTTGAGCAATCGCCAAACCAAGACCCAAGCCTTCATCTCTCGCTCGGCCCGATTTATTGAGCTGTTGAAATTCTTCAAAAATTTGCTGCTGCTTGCTTTTCTCGATACCGGGACCGTTATCCCAGACTTCCAAGCGCAGGTAATTACCTTTGCGGCGAGCGCCCAATAGTACTTTCCCTTGAGGGTTGTAACGTAAGGCATTGGTTAAAAAGTTTTGTAAGATCCGCCGCAGCAACTTGCTATCGGTACTCACCGTTAGTCTGCTGGCTTGCAACTTCAACTCAACCCCTTGTTGTTGCGCTAAAGGCAAAAATTCTGCATGAATATGGTCCAGCAAGTGGCCAACCTCAAACTGTTCATTACTCACCTCCACCCGACCCGATTCCAAACGCGAAATATCTAGTAAATCACTAATGATCTCTTCCGCCGAATACAACGACTTATCAATGCTTGCCGCTAAAAATTCAGCTTCTTTACTCATCTCTGATTCCAGTAAGGAACCCACAAATAGTTTGGCCGCGTTCAGCGGTTGCATCAGATCATGGCTGACCGCCGCTAAAAACCGAGACTTGGATTGATTCGCCTGCTCAGCCGACAGTGTTGCCTGTACCAATTGCTGGTTGATCGAAGACAATTGCTGAGTGCGCTGAGCAACTCGCGCCTCCAATATTTCATTGGCCTGCTTGAGCATATCTTCGGCCTGCCTGAAGGTTGTGATATCACTAAAGGTCATCACATAACCACCGTTAGGCATCGGGTTCCCCTGCACCTGAATCACGCGTCCGTCTAAACGGACACGTGAAGAAGTATGGCTGGAGCCACGGCGTAAATGTTCCACCCGCCGCTCAACATGTTCTTCAATATCACCCGGCCCACACAAACCATTAATCGCATTATGACGGATCACCTCTTCAATAGGACGCCCGACCACTAATAGGCCATGAGGAAATTCAAACAATTCGGTATAACGACGATTCCAAGAAACCAACTTCAACTCGATATCAACGATAGCAATCCCTTGGTCGATATGTTCTATCGCCCCCTGCAACAAATGTTTGTTGTATTGCAACAATCCAGATGCTTCTTCAGCGATTGAAGCAAACTCTTCCAGCTGAACTTGCTTCCCCTGTAATACCGAACCAAGCACTAAACGAGCCGAAGAAGAGCCAAATACCCCGCCCAACATCCGCTCCGTTTCAGCAATTAATTCTACTGGGGCCTGTTGGTTAGGGCTCAGTTGCAAGCCTCGAGAAGCCGCGTACTTTTGAAAGCTCTCGTTAACGCGCTGTGTCCCAAGGAAACGAGACGACAGCATGTGCAGCTCTTCAACACTCACCTTCGACTGATAGAGCGCCCCAGCATCATCCGTCTTACCAATTTGCCCCACAAAGCTGCTGGCCTGTAGCCATTCAGAAACCGCCGGACTGGATAATTTAGAGCCGAGTAAATAGGCCAGCAAATTACACACTAAGCTCAGTACAACCCCCCAGTTATTATTCGAGATTAAGGGTTGACCATCCCACTGTGGAGCGGTCAGTCCCTCGACAATACTCTGCATTAGCCACCAATTTGGCCATAGATGCGGCAAACTATCGGTAATATTCAATAAATTGAGCAACCACAACAGCATGCCCACCGATAAACCAGCATACACACCAGTGCGGTTGCCTTCTCGCCAATACAAACCAAAAACCAAGGGGATCGCTAACTGAGCGATTGCGGCAAACGACAAGAAGCCAATATCGGCCAAATTCCCGACCTCTCCAAGGATCAAGAATGCGCCCCAGGCCAATAACAAGATCACTAAGATAGTGGTACGGCGTACGTTTAATAACAACTCACTAAACTGAGCAAAGTTACGTTGACTTAATCCGCCTTGTTTCAGTAATAAGGGCAACACCAGATCGTTGCTTACCATAATCGCTAAGGCGATGGTCGACACCACCACCATACCGCTGGCCGCAGAAGTCCCACCCAAAAAGGCCGCCATCCCAAGGATCTTATGCCCAGCCGCCAGCGGCAGGCTAATCACAAAATTATCGGCAGGAGTTCCCGCAGGCAATAAATAGTCTCCAGCAAAAGCGATCGGCAATACAAAAACCGCCAACAGCAATAAATAAGCGGGAAATAACCAGCGTGCGGTCTGTAGGTCGTTCACCTGATTATTTTCAACCACCGTGACATGAAACTGCCTCGGCAGACAAATTACCGCCGACATAGCCAACAATGTCGCCACCACCAAATCGCTCACATTGGCGATACTCAGTTGCTGCCATTTATTGCCCATTGAGGCGCCTACCGCCTGCTGAGCCTCTACAGGTAAATCCCACAGCAGGCTAATAGCCAACAGCCCGACACAAACAAAGGCCAGCAATTTAATCAAAGACTCGAAGGCGATCGCGACAATAACTCCGCGGTGATGCTCCGTCGCATCAATATGGCGGGTTCCAAACAACATGGTAAAAATCGCCAGCGCGATGCTCACAAACAAGGCAATTTGTGAGCTACTGCCCTCACCGACCGCTTGTCGCATTGGCTCGCCACCAAACAAATCCAAACCCATCACAATGGCCCTCAGCTGCAACGAGATATAGGGCAAAATACCAATGATACAAATTAAGGAAATCACCACAGCCAGAGTTTGCGATTTACCGTAACGGGCGGCAATAAAATCAGCGATGGTGGTAATATGTTCACGCTTGGCAATTAAGATCAGCCGCGCTAACAGCTTCCAGCCAAATAGAAACAACAAGATTGGACCAAGGTAAATAGGAATAAACGATAGCAGGTTTTCGCTGGCTTGCCCCACCGTGCCGTAAAACGTCCAGGAGGTACAGTACACCGCGATCGAAAAGCTATAAAAAGCCGGTTGCCAACGCAGCCGCTCACTCTGGTTTTTATCGGTATAGTAGGCAATGACAAACAAAGCCCCCAAGTAAACCAACGACAGCGGAATCACTAACCAACCTTCGCTTACCATTTCCATCTTGAATCCGTTCCTTGTGACTCGCAGAGATCCTATCTAGCCCTAAAGCTGGCTATCTTTGGTGGTCGATTTTAATTCGACATAAAAGCACTTTTATCACGGCAAAAATGCGACGGCCTCAAAAACCAAACAAATCCCTCACTCATTCCTAACAAGGGGCAGGGGCTGGCGCAAATCGCTATCGCGCCCCCCTTTCAGGCCGCGCTTTAGCATGATTTAGACTAAAGTCGTCTAGGTAAAACTAACAAAAAAAGACATGCTTATCTGTGACCAAGACATAGAGTTATCCTACCCCATGGTGAGGCGATGAGCACAGATTTCAACTTCCAGCACCCACCTTTTGACCAACTAGAGCCTCAGCAACGGCAACTGGTCAGCAGCAATTTAGATATTCATTATTTTCAAAGTCAGCAGAAAATAGTGACTGCTGGCACCGAAGCAAAAGCGCTGTTTATTATTATTAAGGGGCAGGTTGAAGAGCGAGCTGACAACAATGATGAAGTGTTCGCTCACTATACCCATGAAGATTGGTTCGACGTACGCTCACAGTTTGGTGGTTACGCCAAACATGACTACCTCGCCTTAGAGGAAACCCTCTGTTATGCCTTGCCCAGCCGTATTTTTCGTCAGCTAGTCAGCGAAAACAGTGATTTTGGTGATTACTTTCAGCGCGATTTGGCGACTCGCCATCAATTAGTAGAATCCCGTGAAGGCAATAAAAATCTAGCCGAGTTCATTTTAACCTGCATCGATGAGCGTAACGTGCAGCCAGCGGTGGTGATTGAAGGGGAAACCTCACTCCAACAAGCCACTTTTATCATGCGTGAACAAAAACTCGAATCTCTATTAGTTAATCACGATGGTTGCTTCGGTATGTTAACCGGTACTGATTTACTACACGCTGCAGTATTAGTGCAGCAATCGCTGGATACACCAGTTAGCCAGTTAGCTAATTTCAACTTAATTAGTGTCAATAAAGGCGATTTTTTATTTAATGCCATGTTGTTGATGACTCGTAATAACATCGAACGAGTCGTGGTAAAAGATGAGCAAAAAATCATTGGCGTGATGGAAATGTCTCACCTGCTCAGCCTCTTCTCCACTCATTCCCATGTATTAGCCTTACGTATTGCACGAGCCTCAAGCATTGAAGAACTCAGCGAAGCGGCCCTCACTCTCAACCGGCTCGTGGAAAACCTTTGCAATAACGGTATTCGCACCTTATTTGTGATGAAGCTATTGGCCACCATGAATGAACAAATCATTCATCGGGTGTTTGATTTATCCATCGCCCCAGAGCATCACAGCCATGTGTGTTTAATGGTGATGGGGAGTGAAGGGCGCGCAGAGCAAATCATTAAGACCGACCAAGACAACGGTCTGGTGCTCGAAGATGGTTACGATTGGCCGGAAAAACAACAGCAGCTAGAGCAGTTCAGCGATTACCTGCTACAACTAGGTTATCCGCCTTGTCCTGGCAAGATCATGGTCAACAATCCGCAATGGGTACAAAGTCAAAGTCAATGGAGTGAAACCATCGCCAACTGGGTCGAAATTGGCCACGGTGAAGCCATGATGAACATCGCCATTATCTTGGATGCCCATGCCATTGCTGGCAATAAAAGCCTATTACGGCATATGCGTAAAGATTTAATGGCGCAAATGGCCAAACGCAGCGTGACTCTGGCGTTTTTTGCTCAACCGGCCTTAAAATTTCACACGCCACTAACCCTATTTGGCAAGATCAAATCGAAACACGCTGGTTTAGACATCAAGAAAGGCGGCATCTTCCCCATTGTTCATGGCGTGAGAGCTCTCGCCCTAGAGCAATCAGTCATCCCCACCAATACCCTAGAGCGAATTGAATGTTTGGCTCAACTTAAGATCCTAGAAGCCGACATGGCCGCTAATCTCACCGAAGCTCTCTTATTGTTTTTCAAATTACGTATTCAACAGCTATTCCCGATCGACGAAGAGCATGACTATCACACCCTTAAACTGGAACAATTGAATCATAGTCAACGGGATCTATTGCGCCACGGTTTACATGTGGTGAAAAAGTTTAAGCAGCAATTGGCCTTACACTTCAATATCCGCGATTACTAGGCGAAGTAATGCTGCAACGTTTTCTGTATCAGCGTAAATATAAACACAGCGACTTCGCCGAGTTATTTCAACGTTATCGTGGTCAGCAATATGTCGCGCTCGATCTGGAAACCACCAGCTTAGACACCCGCCAAGCCGACATTGTTTCGATAGGTGCGGTACTGATCGATGAAAATAAAATCTTAACTAGTCAGCCCTTCGAAGCGAAGATCCAAGCCACCGATAAACTGGCTGGTGACTCAATTAAAATTCACCTGCTACGTCATCGTGATTTACAGCAAGGTTGTCGTATCGAAGACGCTCTGCCAGCCTTGCTCAAATTTATTGGCCCACGAGCCATCGTGGGTTACAACATCGGCTATGACCAACGCATTCTCAATCGCCATTGTCGACAATTGTACGGTTTTAAATTACTCAATCCACTCATCGATGTGGGCAGAATGTTTGCCGACAAGGTACATGTCGAGCATGTGGGGATCAGTCCCAACCTCGACCTGGAACATATTTGTAATAGCCTGAATATTCCGCTGTCGGGACGTCATCAAGCGATTGACGATGCAATAACCGCCGCGATGATTTATTTACGTTTAACCTACGGCCCCCGCCCCACCATGGCACTCCCCAAGCTAAGGTCTGGTTAGCACCGTGAGCAGGCTCTCAATTATCACCGATAACAATCAGAAGCACTTTGATTAATAAAACATTTCACTATTCTTTACAAATAATTAACCAAAAGTCTAATTGTCGACACGCGACGTCAGTGCGAATCTTATATCAAAATCCGAAACGTCATTGACGATATCCCGCCTCATCATGAGGAAGCAAGGAGAGGAACATGAGTGAACACAAGCTGTACCCAGTTAAAGCAAATATCGCTGAAGACTGCCTACTAGACAATCAACAATACTTAGACATGTACCAACAATCAATTGAACAGCCCGAACTGTTCTGGGGCAAGTACGGTAAAGAACTGCTGGATTGGATCGAACCCTTCAGCAAAGTGAAAAATAGCAGCTTCGATCCCGGACACGTCAGCATTAAATGGTTCGAAGATGGTCTACTAAATGTCAGCGCTAACTGTATCGACCGTCACTTACAACAACGCGGTAACGAAGTCGCAATTATTTGGGAAGGTGATAGCCCAGACGAAGACAGCAAGCTCACCTACCAAGAACTCTATGAGCAAGTCTGCAAATTTTCCAATGCACTAAAAGCCCAAGGCGTAAAAAAAGGTGAAGTGGTTTGCCTATATATGCCAATGGTTCCCGAAGCCGCGGTGGCCATGCTGGCTTGTACCCGAATTGGCGCAGTACATTCCATCGTGTTTGGTGGTTTCTCTCCAGAAGCGCTTGCAGGACGCATTATCGACTCGAATTCAAAATACGTGATTACTGCCGACGAAGGTTTGCGGGGTGGTCGTGGTGTACCTCTCAAAGCAAACGTTGACCAAGCTTTGGAGCACCCCGAGTGTGAGTTTGTGAAAAGCGTGGTGGTCCTCAAACGAACCGGTGCAGAAGTCGGCTGGCACGACAAGCGCGACGTTTGGTGGCACGAAGCCTGCGAAAATCAAGCCGCCGAGTGTCCACCAGAACCCATGAACGCGGAAGATCCTTTATTTATCTTATATACCTCGGGTTCAACGGGTAAGCCCAAAGGCGTACTGCACACCACTGGCGGCTATTTACTGTATGCCACCATGACCTTTAAGTATGTTTTTGATTATCACCCAGGTGACATCTATTGGTGTACCGCCGACGTTGGCTGGATCACAGGTCACAGCTATTTGGTTTATGGCCCGCTTGCCAATGGCGCAACCACCATTTTGTTTGAAGGGGTGCCAAACTACCCAACTTCGGCACGCATGAGCGAAGTCTGCGACAAACATCAGGTAAGTATTTTATACACCGCTCCCACCGCAATCCGGGCCCTAATGGCTCAGGGCGATGCAGCGATCGAAGGCACCAGCCGCAGTAGCCTACGGATTATGGGCTCGGTGGGTGAGCCCATCAACCCAGAGGCTTGGGAGTGGTATTACCGTACCATTGGCGATCAACGCTGCCCAATTGTTGATACTTGGTGGCAAACCGAAACTGGCGGGATCCTAATTACGCCCCTTCCAGGAGCCACCGAACTCAAGCCGGGCTCTGCGACTCGCCCCTTCTTTGGCGTTCAACCTGCTTTGGTCGATAATGAAGGCAATGAGCTGAGCGGTGCCGCCGAAGGAAACTTGATCATCAAAGATAGCTGGCCAGGACAAATGCGCACCGTTTATGGTGATCATGAACGGTTTGAACAAACCTACTTCTCCACATTCCCCGGCACCTATACCACTGGTGATGGCGCGCGCCGCGACGAAGATGGTTATTATTGGATCACTGGTCGGGTCGATGACGTATTAAACGTAAGTGGACACCGAATGGGCACTGCCGAAATTGAAAGTGCCTTGGTCGCGCATCCGAAGATTTCAGAGGCCGCTGTGGTAGGTGTGCCCCACGAAATTAAAGGACAAGGCATCTATGCCTACATCACCCTCATGGCTGGCGAAGAACCCAGCGCCGAGCTACACAAAGAGGTCAAAGCTTGGGTGCGCAAAGAAATTGGGCCAATTGCCACCCCCGATATCCTGCACTGGGCAGAAGCACTACCAAAAACCCGCTCGGGTAAAATTATGCGTCGTATTTTGCGTAAAATTGCCACCAACGAAACCGACTCTTTGGGTGATACTTCAACCTTGGCGGATCCATCGGTGGTTGATAAGTTAATTCAGGAGAAATCGAACGCAGCTTAAACCTAAGTGCGATATTCAGCCGTTTGCATCGACTGCAAACGGCTTTTTTGTTCATAAGAGAAAGCCACAGCGTAGAAACTAGTATTTCTACAAAACAACCTCCTATATTTAAACGGCTCACCACTATCAACCCAAGGCTTGGGATCAAAATCCAGCGGCCAAGCTAAACCTGCTGTAGTGGAACCAGATCAAACTATCCGCGGTCACTTAAGATTAAACTGAAACCAAATCAAAATTGATGTATTTATATAGGACTCACTTCATGGTAGGGAAAAATATGAACAAGACTAAAATTGTGGCAATTCTGCTGCTGTTATCCAGTAGCGTTGTAAGCTTTACCAGCTTAGCCACTGAGCGAGCCGAGCAGGCCTGGCAATACATCACCGATAAACAGGCATTGCTAATTGATGTCCGTAGCCCTCATGAATTCCAACAAGGACACTTAAACGGCGCCCAAAATATGCCTCATCAAACTGTCGCCGCCCATATTGAACAACTCACCACAGACAGAAACCAAGCGATAGTCGTTTATTGTCGCTCAGGAAATCGGGCCAATTACGCCTTACAGGTATTACAACAAATGGGCTACCAGCAAGTGGTCAATGGCGGCGGCCTACAAGAAATGCTGGCTGAAAAGCCCTAACCGGCGTTGCTCGATAACGGCTGGTTGATTCAGTCTAACTTCAGACAATAAACCCGCTGCGCCAGTAAACCATCCTTAAAGATCAGTCGTCCAGTAATAACAAAGGCAGGCGATTTAGCCTGCCTTTAGTGAATGATACAACAAGCGCTTATTTTGCGATCAAATGAGTCTCATCGAATACTGCCGATTGACTATCCACGCTTACCTTAGGTACTCGCCGCGCGAGTAAATAGTAAAATAAGGGGGTGAGTAACAAACCAAATACAGTGACCCCAATCATGCCATAAAATACTGCCACACCAATTGCCTGACGCATCTCAGCCCCTTCTCCAGTAGAATAGACCATCGGCACCACCCCCATAATAAAGGCGATGGATGTCATTAATATTGGCCGCAAGCGCAGGTGAGCCGCTTCCAAGATGGCGTCCATCACCGTACGACCTTGATCCTGCAATTCTTTGGCAAATTCGACAATTAGGATCGCGTTTTTGGTGGCTAAAGCAACCAACACAATTAAACCTATTTGAGTAAAGATATTGTTGTCCCCTCCCGATAACAATACCCCACTAATTGCCGAAAGTAAGGTCATCGGAATAATCAAAATAATGGCCATCGGCAAGCGTAAACTTTCGTATTGCGCGGCTAATACCATAAACACCAACAAAATAACCAAGGGATAAACAAACATCGCGGTATTCCCAGAAAGCTGCTGCTGATAACTTAGCTCGGTCCACTCATAACTCATCCCTATCGGTAGCGTCTCCGCTAAGATTTTCTCAATCGCGGCCTGCGCTTCCCCCGAACTGTAACCCGCTGCCGCACTACCGTTGATTTCAGCAGTGGTATAGGCGTTGTAGTGCATCACCCGATCGGGACCCGTAACCGAGTCTATTGACATAAACGATCCAAGGGGGATCATCACACCATCACGATTACGCAACTTAAGCTGGCTAATCTGCTCTGGCGACTGCCGGAACTGCTCATCGGCTTGCATATTAACCTGATAGGTACGTCCAAATTTATTGAAATCATTCACATAGACCGAGCCCATATAAGCTTGCAAGGTAGTAAAGACCTCATCCAGAGACACTCCCAGCTGCATCGCCTTGGTTCTGTCTAAATCCAACTGTAACTGGGGCACCTTCACCTGATAACTCGAAAATATCCCCGCTAAGGCCGGATCCGCCCAAGCTTTTTGCATCACTTGCATGGTGACATTCGCCAGCGCTTCATAACCTAAGTTGGCGCGATCTTGGATCTGCAACCTAAAACCACCAATGCTGCCTAAACCTTGCACTGGCGGCGGCGGGAAAATCGCAATAAAGGCTTCTTGGATGCCCGCAAATTTTTGATTCAACGCGCCAGCAATCGCATTCGCACTCAAACTCGGATCTTGGCGTTGAGAAAAATCAGTTAAAGGCGTAAACACAATCGCACTATTCGGGCTATTGGTGAAACCATTAATACTTAAACCAGGAAAAGCCACCGCATGCGCAACTCCCGGCTGGGCGAGAACTATGTCTGTCATTTGTTTCACCACGGCTTCGGTGCGCTGTAGTGATGCCGCATCGGGCAATTGAGCAAAGGCAACTAAATATTGCTTATCTTGGCTAGGTACATAACCGGTTGGCGTATTCATAAATTGATAGCCAGTCAACCCGAGCAAAGCCACATAGATAATCCCAACCAGTGCCGCTAAGCGAATAATTTTTTTAATCATCACCGCATAGACGCTGGCACCTTTATCAAACAGTCGATTAAACGGTGCAAAAATCAATTTACCGAACAGACCGTCCATGACCCGAGTCAAACGGTCTTTAGGCTGATCATGCCCTTTCAATAATAAGGCCGACAAGGCAGGACTCAAGGTCAATGAGTTTAGTGCCGAAATAAAGGTCGAAATGGTAATGGTCAAGGCAAATTGCCGATAAAACTGTCCTGTTAAACCAGACATAAAGGCCGTCGGAATAAATACCGCCGCCAAAACCAAAGTGGTCGCGACAATCGGGCCCGTCACTTCCTTCATCGCTTGCTGAGTTGCAGCAACCGGGCTTAAGCCATTGGCAATATTTCGCTGGACATTTTCCACCACGACAATCGCGTCATCTACCACAATACCGATGGCCAGCACTAAACCAAATAAAGACAGCGCGTTTAGCGAAAAACCCAGCAAATGCATGAAGGCAAAAGTTCCCACCAGCGATACCGGTACCGCCACCAAAGGAATAATTGAAGCGCGCCAAGTTTGTAAGAACAAGACCACCACAAACACCACCAGCAACAGAGCTTCAAACAGTGTTTTAACCACCGCCTTAATTGAGCCACGAACAAATACCGTGGGATCATAAACCGTGGCGTAGCTTAAACCCTGCGGAAATCCCTTCGCCAATTCAACCATTCTCGCTCGTACATCTTCCGAAATTTGAATCGCATTGGAACCCGAAGCCTGAAATACCCCAATCGCAATAGCATCCTTATTATCCAACATCGACCCCAGCGCATAGCTACTGGCACCTAATTCCACCCGAGCCACATCTCTTAAGCGGCTAATCTCGCCCTGTTCACCCACTTTGATGATGATGTTTTCAAATTCGTCTACATTGTCTAAGCGCCCCTTCACATTGATTAACAATTGAAAGTCAGACTCGCCGCTGGGTTGTGCTCCTAAACTGCCTGCTGCAGCTTGTTGGTTTTGCTGACGAATCGCGGTGATAATTAGGCTGGGGTTTAAACCTAAAGCCGCCACTTTATTGGGATCGAGCCAAACTCTTAAACTGTATTCTCCAGCACCGAATAGACGAACCGCGCCCACTCCTTCGATGCGCGCCAGCTCATCTCGAACATTTAATGCCGCATAATTAGATAAATAGAGTAAGTCATAACGTTCATCTGGCGAAGTCAGGTGAACGACCATGGTCAGATCAGGCGAAGACTTTTCGGTGGTGATCCCTAAACGTTGCACCACTTCTGGCAAACGCGGGGTGGCTCGGTCAACCCGACTTTGCACTTGGGCTTGCGCCTGTTCGACATCACTGCCAATGGCAAAAGTCACAGTGAGGGTCATTCGGCCATCGGAGGTGGCTTGAGAAGACATATACAGCATGTTTTCCACACCGTTAATTTCTTGCTCCAGCGGAGAGGCGACAGTGTCAGCAATCACCTTCGGATTGGCACCAGGATAATTGGCCGTCACCACCACCGTAGGCGGTACAACTTCCGGATATTCAGTAATTGGCAATTGCCACACCGCAATAGCGCCCGCAATAAACACCAATAACGATAACACCGCCGCAAATATCGGTCGTTTGATAAAAAACTGAGAAAACATGGGGCTATCCTTGCTGAGCAGAAATATCAGGATTTGAACTTAAGCGTTGATACTGTTGCTGAAATAAACGCTGAGAGTCATGCAGGGTGGAGAGCACCGCTTCACTAGCCATGCTACGCGCCACCGGAGTGACCTGCATTTGTGGGCGAACTCGTTGTAAACCATTTACCACGATCCGCTCTGAGCCCGACAAACCTTGGCTGACGATTCGTAAGCCATTGATCTCTTCGCCCAGAACCACTGGACGATACTGCACCACATTGTGCTCATCTAACACCAATACAAACTGATTGTTTAAATCAGTGCCCACCGCTCTATCATCGATCAATGTTGCCTGATAACTACTGCTGCCTGCGATCCGTAAACGGGTATACATGCCCGGTAATAACGCGCCATCTGGATTCGCAAAACGAGCTCGCAAACGGATCGTACCAGTGTTTTGACTCAACGCATTATCAATAAAGTCAATCTGCCCTAGATGACTAAATTGAGACTCATTCGCCAAAGCCATTTGCACCACCGCGACACTATCTGCGTTTCCAGCTCGTGGTAAGACACCCGTTAACTGTTGATACTTAAGAAAGCTCTGTTCATCCACATCAAAGTAAGCATACATATGCTGGGTGGAGACAATACGTGTGAGTGACGTTTCACCCAAATTGACATAGTTGCCTGCCGTAATAAGAGCATTCGAAACGCGCCCCGAAATCGGCGCACGCACGTCACAAAAGGCGAGGTCTAGGCGCGCTCTTGATAAAGCAGCATTAATCGAGGCCACCGACGCAGCGCCTTGCTCTTGAGCAGAAAACCGACTGTCGAGCAATTCATCGGCTATCGCTTGTTGACGACTCAAGGCCTGCGCTCGCTGGTAGTTTTTCTTGGCTAAGGCAAAACTACTTTTAGCGCTGGCCAATTCGGCCTCTAAGCGAGCCACTTCTGCTGCAAAGACACGGGCATCAATTTTAAATAACACCTCGCCCTTTTTCACCACACTACCTTCCGTAAATAACACCTGCTCGATATAGCCAGAAACCCGTGGCATCACCATTACGGTTTGCGGCGCTTGCAGACGACCGGTATATAAGTCTGTTTCGGTAATTTTCTCTAGCAACACCTTAGCCACCTCAACAGAGGGTGGTGGAGGTGCAACATCACCTGCGGCCTCAGACTTTCCACATGCGACGAGGCTAATACTAAGTACGCCCATG
This sequence comes from Agarivorans sp. QJM3NY_30, assembly GCF_050870855.2. Classification (GTDB taxonomy): domain Bacteria; phylum Pseudomonadota; class Gammaproteobacteria; order Enterobacterales; family Celerinatantimonadaceae; genus Agarivorans. The sequence goes on from NZ_CP194038.2 coordinate 4,351,882, forward strand.
CAGAACAATTTGACTAAATCGAAAACAGAAGCCATGGCAGGTCCCTCAAATAATAAATGTGGTGAGATAAATCCCTTTTGTACTGCTCGGTATAATAGTATTGAAACGTGACCGGGTTCAAGCTGTTTTTTGTACCGAGTGGTATTTAATTGTTTGAACCGCTTAAAGTGGTAAGATGAGAACGATTAATAAAAACTTAAGGATCATTGATGTCATTGAAATGTTGTGGCAATCCAGGTCGCCCCCGTAATTTTGACCCGGCGAAAGCTTTAGCCGCTGCACTACAAGTGTTCTGGGAAAAAGGTTATGAAGGCGCATCCTTAAATGAATTAACTCAGGCCATGGGGATTAACAAACCCAGTATGTACGCCACTTTTGGTAATAAAGAACAGCTTTTTTTTAAAGCCATCGAACTTTATGAGCAGCGGCCTAACGCCTATTTCTATCCGGCCTTAGCAAAAGCAACCGCTTATCAGGTGGCTGAACATATATTGCGGGGTGCTATCACCAACCTTAGCGACCCCACACAACCTCAGGGTTGCGTTGTCATACAAGCGGCCCTGTCTTGTGGACAATCAGCCAATAGCATTAAAGAAGCCCTCAAAGATCGACGTAACCAAGCAGGAGCAGCCTTATTACAACGGCTTCAACGAGCCCAACAAGAACAAGACTTAAGGGCCGACGCGAGCCCCGAAGCATTAGCGCACTATTTAGCAACAGTACTACAAGGTTTGAACGTACATGCCACCAACGGTGCCAGCATCCAACAACTAGAACTAATTGCAAAACTCACACTGGCAACCTTTCAAAACGCCACTCGAGATCCTGCTACAGACTAAGTATTCGCTTGTTTATCACGACGATAACGTCCTGGAGAAATAGCAAAGTACTTTTTGAAGCGATGTGCAAAGGCAAAACCATCTTGATAACCCAGTTGACTCGCGATGACCTCTATCGACCAATTGCTCTCACGCAATAGATATCGAGCATGCTCCAAACGCAAGCGGGTTAAATATTGCTTAGGGCTGGTTTGAAATTCTTGTTGGAATAAACGATAACAATGGGCTTCTGATACCGACAAACGCTGCGCCATATCAGTCACCGACCAAGGGTAATGTAGCGAAGAACGCAGCTGTTGCTCTAAGTTATGCAAAGGATTGGGCGCTTCGCCCTTTAGTGGTTTAAGTAACTGCAATAAATAACGCTTGAGTAGCTGAGTTAAGGCGGCCTCAACCAAAGGATCGGCCTGTTGTTTTACTTCTTCATCCAGTAATAGCTTTAAACACTGATCGATACTTTGGCCAGAATCTATTTGTATTACTTTCGCTTGCGGTGGGAAACGATACCAACTCAGATCAGCCGAAAATAATAACCAATTATGTCGCCAAAAGTGACTCGCCAGGCTAATCGAATAATGTGCTCCCGCTGGTAACAATAGCATTTCATTCGGACCGATCCGCTGCTGGCCTTGCGGGGTATGCAGGCGTCCGGCCCCCGCCATCGATAACACCAACAAATGCTCCTTGGGTGCCCGCCGACTCACAAAATATTCCCCACGAAGATAAGAAACCCCCGCTAAACTCACCTGTAATTCAGCCAACTCCGAAAATCGTTCGGTGGTGAGGAAGCGCTCGACACAACGCGGGCCGATGTCGAGCTTGTCTTGCCAATGACGAAGATTCATAAATGATAGTTTTAAACATATTATGGATAGCTTCAATTATGTGTCATGCGGAGCAAATAAGATAGGATCCTGCCGTCTATCGTTACTTGCTAGATAGCTTCAATCAGATGAAGCTCACGTTTTGAGGTTTTTATGCACACATCTCCCAATTCATTAAATCGCGCTTGGTTAGAGCAGTTTTGGCGTCTCGCTTGGCCGATTTCGCTACAAGCGGTATTGCTCAGCTTATTAAGCTTAGTCGATGTGCTCATGGTAGCGACCATCGGAGACGCCGAAGTGGCTGCGGTGGGTTATGCTGGCCGCGCTTTTTTTGTTGCGATTATTATTTTAAACGGTTTCTCTACCGCCTGTGCCACACTCAGTGCCCAGCATTGGGGCTCAAAAAACTGGCCCGCCATTGGCCGAACCGTAGCGCTGTCGTTTTACGCAGGATTACTGTTTACCGCTATCGCTCTTGGCCTCATGCTGCTAAGCCCAACAACCATTATGCAATGGGGAAGCAGCGATGCCCAGCTCATCGCAATTGGTGCCGATTACATTCAAGTCACCGCGCTGATGCTGTTATTTACCTTACCGGTCACTCTCGTTGAATCCGCCTTGCGGGCGAGCGGAAACACCAAACTGCCACTGTACATTAGTATGTTTGCGGTCGTGACTAATATCGCATTAAATCAAATATTTATCTTCGGTTTAGGGCCAATTCCAGCAATGGGCGTTGTCGGCGCAGGGATCGCCACAGTTGTCGCTCGAGCATTACAACTATTGATTCTGTCGGTTATTTTAAAGTTACAAGACCACCCGCTACTAAAGGTGAGTTTCATCGGCTTCTGGCAACTCCATAAAACCGAATGGCTCAACTATGCCAAACTGGCGGTCCCCTTAGTTATCAATTTTGGTATTTGGTCGATTGGGGTATTTGTTTATGCCACCTTATATGGGCAACTGGGAACAAATGCTCTAGCAGCGATGAGTTTAATTGGCCCGATTGAAGGGATCGCAATTTCTTGCTTTATTGGCTTTTCAGCTGCCTGCTCGATCATGATTGGCAATAAATTAGGTGTAAACCAATTTACTCAAGCATGGAAAGATGCTCGCGCGTCGCTCATCGTAAGCCCTATTGCAGCGATGGGAATTGGCGTGCTGGTATGGTTACTAAGCTATCCATTACTCAACTTATTTGGAGCCCTAGAAAGTGACACCCTAAACTTGGCTCGACAGTTAATATTAATACTCGCGACAACCACCTGGATCCGTATATTTAATATGGTGTTAATTAATGGGATCCTGCGTAGTGGTGGCGACAATGGATTTTGTCTGATGTCCGATACATTTTGCCAATGGGGCGTGGGCTTAATGGCCACATCTATTGCCATTTTAGTGTTTGATGTTAGCCTGTTAACCGCCTATTGCATCGCTCTAAGTGAAGAAGTTTGTAAGGCTCTCCTGTGTTTTTGGCGGATGAATCAGAAAAAATGGTTGCGCAACCTAACTACCGGTTCATTTGCCGAAACGAACTGATTAGACCAGAAAAATGCTGCCATTTTCTGCGAAAACACTATAATCATCGAAAATTAGAGTTAGTTAGCATATTTATTTTCAAAAAATGTGCTAATCTTTCTTAAATTACCAGTTCCATAACTTAAGTAGAATTTTCAACGAAAATGTCTAACAAATTCTCTATTTTGCTGCTCAATGGCCCAAATCTAAACTTACTCGGAAAACGAGAGCCAGAAATTTATGGCCGACAAACTTTAGACGATATTGTGCAGCTCTTACGTACCCAAGCCGAAGCGCAGGGTGCCAGCCTTGATGATTTTCAGTCCAATACTGAAGGCGAACTAATTAACCGGATCCATCAAGCCATGGGAGAAGTTGATTTTATCTTAATCAACCCTGCGGCGTTTACCCATACCAGTGTAGCACTACGTGATGCCTTGCTCGGTGTAAACATCCCATTTATAGAAATCCATCTATCTAACGTGCATGCACGTGAGCCCTTTCGCCATCATTCTTATCTTGCTGATAAGGCCGAAGGCGTGATCTGTGGTCTAGGTAGCCAAGGATACCAATTTGCTTTAACTGCTGCGCTCGCCCAGTTGCAGCAGTAGCCATTTAATTAACCTAATACGATAAAAGAGAGCCCCTATGGATATTCGCAAGATTAAAAAATTAATCGAATTAGTAGAAGAGTCAGGTGTTGCCGAATTAGAAATTACCGAAGGTGAAGAATCGGTACGCATTAGCCGCAATTTTAGTGGTGCTGCGCAACAAACAATCTATGCGCCAGCCCCCGTAGCCGCGCCAGTTTCCGCACCAAGCGCAGCCCCAGCAGAAAAAGAAGCCTCATCAGGTCATCAACTGCTATCGCCTATGGTTGGCACTTTTTACCGCTCGTCTTCTCCAGAAGCACAACCATTTGTACAAGAAGGTCAGCAAGTGAATGTGGGTGACACACTTTGCATTATTGAAGCGATGAAGATGATGAATCAAATCGACTCTGACAAAGCCGGTGTTGTGAAGGCGATATTAGTTGAAGACGGTAATCCTGTTGAGTTTGATGAACCGCTATTCATCATCGAATAAAGAGGCATTTGTATGCTAGATAAAGTTGTTATCGCTAACCGTGGTGAAATTGCCCTACGGATTTTGCGCGCCTGTAAAGAGCTCGGTATTAAGACTGTTGCCGTGCACTCAACCGCAGACCGCGATTTAAAGCACGTCTTATTAGCCGATGAATCCATTTGTATTGGTAAACCCGCTGCAAGTGAAAGTTACTTAGATATTCCACGCATTATTGCCGCAGCTGAAGTCACCGATGCAGTCGCAATTCACCCGGGTTATGGTTTTCTATCAGAGAATGCCGAATTCTCTGAAATCGTCGAGAAAAGTGGTTTCATTTTTATTGGCCCCACAGCTGAGACCATCCGCATGATGGGTGATAAGGTTGAAGCGATTAAGGCGATGAAAAAAGCTGGTGTTCCCTGTGTACCTGGCTCAGACGGCCCGCTTAGTGAAGATGAAAAGAAAAATATTCAAATCGCCAAGCGAATTGGTTACCCAGTAATCATTAAAGCCGCTGGTGGTGGTGGTGGTCGTGGTATGCGCGTGGTTCATCAAGAAAGTGAATTAGTGCAAAGCATTGCGATGACCAAAGCTGAAGCCGGAGCCGCCTTTAATAATGATATCGTCTACATGGAAAAATACTTGGAAAATCCTCGCCATGTAGAGGTTCAAGTATTATCCGACGGTCAAGGCAACGCAATTCACTTAGGTGAACGAGACTGTTCGATGCAACGCCGTCACCAGAAAGTCGTAGAAGAAGCACCAGCGCCGGGTATTACCGAAGACATGCGGCGCTACATTGGTGAACGTTGTACCCGTGCTTGTTTAGAAATTAACTATCGTGGTGCTGGTACTTTTGAATTCTTATATGAGAATGGTGAGTTCTACTTCATCGAGATGAATACCCGTATTCAGGTTGAACACCCCGTCACCGAGATGGTGACAGGCATCGACTTAATTAAAGAACAACTGCGGATTGCAGCAGGTCAACCGCTGTCCTTTAGTCAAGATCAGGTGAAAATTACGGGTCACGCCATCGAATGTCGGATTAATGCCGAAGATCCAGTAAGCTTCATTCCTTCACCGGGTCGCATTAACCGCTTCCATCCTCCGGGTGGCATGGGGATCCGTTGGGACTCTCACGTATATGCCGGTTACTCAGTGCCGCCTTATTACGACTCAATGATTGGTAAGTTGATTACCTACGGCGAGAATCGTGATATTGCGATTGCACGCATGAAAAATGCCTTATCGGAGTTAGTTATCGATGGTATAAAAACCAACGTGCCTTTACAGCAAAAAATCATGCAAGACGAAAATTTCCAATTTGGTGGTGCCAACATCCACTACCTTGAGAAAAAACTCGGTCTTCAGTAAGCGTAAACGAATAGAAAATAACAAGCCCTCGAATTAATACGGGGGCTTTTTTTTGCCAAATTCCCCCTTAAAAACATAAACTTTGATCCCATTAAAAATCGATTTACGTTGATTATATGCTGGTTATCCAAGCTTTGAACCATTGACTATTAGCTAAATAAACCAAGCCATCGGGTATACATATCGCGTGGCTAAACACTCGAGCTGCGTCGCATAAGTGTAAGGCAATTGTTACACTCAGGTTAAGCGTTATGGCATTTGTAAACGGCGGCATCTATATTTATGGCTTACACTAAGAATGCGGTAACTCAAATTGAGTGGCGCATAGATTATTGATGTTTTTATTACTGAATCAAGGACTGATAGCTTTAGGTCATGATTATTAAGCCAATATACGAAATACTGCCAAGCCTTTACCTGACTGCTGGCTCAGGTTCAGTGATCTGGCTAGACTCTACCCTTGGAATCGCAGGCGGTATATTGCTATTTTGTTTGGGGGCCATCGTTTGGGTAATGCGCTCCAACTGCCGCCGTTTAGATGAGGTAACCACTCTCTCGAAACGCATCACTCTGCCAGAGTCTTTATACGAGTTTACCCCCTTCTTTTTAATTGGTATCGCCTTAAGTCTTATTTCCAGCCAACAGCATATTTGGGCCTATATTCTTGCCGTATTTTGCTTATATCGCGGCACACAACTACTGTATCTGCGACATCGCTATCGCAGCTACGCTTGGCAGAAAGCCCAAAGCAGCTCAGTCGCAAATAAAAGAGCACAACCATAAATGAAGCAAATTTTACAACCAAGAACTGCGTACGACCCTTTTCTTTGGGAAGTACTAATATTTAAGTAAGTGTATCAACCAACAGATAGGAGTGTTCAATGCTACCCAAAGTTATATACGAATTACTTCCTAGCGGCTATTTATCTGCTGGTACCGGGTCGATCTTATTGCTAGACCCATGGTTAGCCAATCTTGGCGGTGCAATACTATTTGCCATGGGCGCTCTCATTTGGGTGATACGCTCAAATTATCGGCGAGACGACCGCGACCGCAAATCATTTATTACTAAACATAAAGTACTGCCAGAAGCGCTCTACGAATTCATCCCCTTTGCCTATTTAGCAAGCGCAGTATTGCTACTCAGTCTACTCTCTAATACTCCTTCGCTATTTTTAGCGCTCGTAGCCTGTTATCGGGGCCTGCAATTGCTTTATAAGCGCTCACAGTATCGAAACCATAGACTAAGCAGAGCCAATTAGACTGAGGCACCCACACAATTTTTAGATGCTAAGCACAATCTAACGCAGTACACTGGCCGGCTAATCGACTAGAGGAGCGGACGATGCCTTGGATCCAGCTAAAAATTAACGCCACAAAAGACAGTGCCGAACAGATCGGCGACTTATTAATGGAGACCGGCTGCCAAGCCGTCACCTTTTTAGACCGTCATGACACCCCTGTATTTGAGCCCCTATTAGGAGAAACACCACTTTGGGGCGATACCGACGTGCAAGGCTTGTATGATGCATCCGCCGACATGGCACCAGTTCTCGACTTTTTGCGTCAAGCCAAAGTCGTGGATGACAACAACTACAAACTCGACCAACTTGAGGATAAAGATTGGGAGCGCGAGTGGATGAAAGACTTCCACCCGATGCAGTTTGGCGAACGCCTATGGGTATGCCCAAGCTGGACCGATGTGCCCGATCCCAAGGCCGTTAATGTGCTGCTAGACCCTGGACTTGCCTTTGGTACAGGCACCCACCCCACCACTGCTCTCTGTTTAAAATGGCTCGACCAGCTCGATCTCAGTGGTAAAACCGTGGTCGACTTTGGTTGCGGTAGTGGCATCCTCGCCATTGCAGCCATCAAACTAGGTGCCGAGCGGGTGGTTGGCATCGACATTGATCCTCAAGCGCTGCTGGCCAGTAAAGATAACGCCGAGCGTAATGCTGTGGCCGAAAAACTCGAACTTTACCTGCCCAAAGATCAACCCAGCGACTTTAAAGCCGACATAGTGGTGGCTAATATTCTCGCTGGGCCACTCAAAGAACTTTCGGATATCATTCTTGCCTACTTAAAACCGAAGGGCAGCATTGCGCTCTCAGGCATCTTAGAAGAACAAAGCGAAGCGGTATTAGCAGCCTACCAAACACAATGTGATATGGATGCCGTTGTTCTTGATCAAGAATGGTGTCGTTTAAGCGGAATAAAGCGCTAAGTTCACCTTTTATGTGGTAGGTTCCTCGTTTTACCGAGCTTCCTGCCATATTATCCAACTAAAAATCCAGCTTTTTTTTTAAGAAATGTTCAAATAATAGCCTTTTCAGCGTGCTCAAAAAGTCGTAAACTACGCCGCCCTGAGATTGAGAAGAACGCGAGTCATGAGAATAGGTCGTTATCAACTGGACAATCCGGTGATATTAGCACCCATGGCTGGCATTACCGATCAACCCTTTAGGCGTTTGTGTTGGCGCCTAGGCGCGGGGCTTACGGTTTCAGAGATGTTGTCGAGTAACCCTCGGGTATGGAACAGCAAAAAATCGCTGAACCGAATGGTTCACCTAGATGAATGCGGCATACGCAGTATTCAGATAGCTGGAGCGGATCCAGAATTGATGGCGCTAGCTGCCCAGCACAATGTGGCAAATGGTGCGCAAATTATTGACATCAACATGGGTTGCCCAGCAAAGAAAGTAAATAAAAAATTAGCTGGCTCGGCGTTGTTACAGCAACCCGAACTAGTCGCAAAAATCCTTAATGCTGTTGTACAGGCCGTTGATGTACCAGTGACCTTAAAAATCCGTACTGGATGGTCACCCGAACATCGCAATGCTTTGGCGATTGCCAAACTTGCAGAGGCGGCGGGAATTCAAGCCCTAGCAATTCATGGTCGGACGCGAGCATGTATGTATAAAGGTTTGGCTGAATACGACACCATAAAAGCAGTAAAACAAGAAGTCTCGATACCTATTGTGGCAAATGGCGACATCACCACACCGGAGCAAGCCAAGCATGTCTTGGATTACACTGGCGCGGACGCCATCATGATCGGTCGTGGAGCTCAAGGTAACCCTTGGCTTTTCAGAGAAATTAACCACTACTTAACCAGTGGCGAGCACTTAAGTGCTCCTGCGGTTGAAGAAGTGAAGGAAGTCATGCTTCACCACTTAGACAACCTATATTCGTTTTATGGGGAGTACCAAGGGGTTCGTATCGCCCGCAAACATGTGGGCTGGTACTTGAAGCAAATCGCGGACACGGACAAGTTTCGTTGTCAGTTTAACCAGCTTGAATCAGCCCTGGCACAAACGTCCGCAATTGAGCAGTTTTTCGAATAATTGTTGATCATTAATTAAATAAAAAGAGCGTCAAGTATGTTTGATTCAAATACCACCACAAACACACTTTCTACTATGACTAGCAGTGCTACGAGTACTGAAGTGAAAGAACGTCCATTGCGCGATTCTGTTGAGCAAGCTTTGCGCAACTACTTTGCCCAGTTAAATGGCGAAGATGTGTCTGAATTGTACGAATTAGTACTATCTGAAGTTGAAGCCCCGTTGCTTGACGTAGTTATGCAATATACCCGCGGCAACCAGACCCGTGCTTCAATCATGTTAGGTATCAACCGCGGTACTTTACGCAAAAAACTAAAAAAATACGGCATGAACTAAACACCCGTTCATAAGCTATTGATTAAAAAGCCAAAGTGGTTAATTTCACTTTGGCTTTTTTGTGTTTGCTACACACGGAAAAATATGTAAAAACAATACTACTTACTGAGATCCACCTTAAGAGGCAGTTTGTGAAACTTTTAGCTCTATGTGAAAACACCAAATTGCAACCATTATGCATAGGAGCCTAACTTTGGTTTAAACACCAATTGCGGTAAGCCAATAATGTTATTCATTTAATGAAATATAAATCTGTTGTTACTCACTACAAACTAGCAAAGTAATAAACGCCATCAATCCCACAAGCCCAACTGAAATAACAAAAGTCCGAGTTCGAGCCATTGTACGCAACCAAACGAACTGCTAACATCGACTTGCCCTGCGGTGTGTAATTTACAATCCTCAATGAGGTGATTCTAATCATGAAGCGAAACTCGCTTATTTCCTATGTGGAGTAGCCCCAAGTTGTTTTAGGGGCGTTAACGGTCTTAAAGTTTTCCCGCAGGGCTTTTTGAGGATTACATGGATAAAGATAGTATTTGGTGGACCAGAAAGTCTTGGATCAATGCCGAAAGTAGACTTCTTCGCTACGCAAATTGGTCAAATATATCCCTTTTTTGGTACTCTCTTTGTGGTGTTTTCGCCTCAGTTTTACTACTGGGAGAAGAGCAGCCAAACGTAATTTCCAAAGTCTTTATTTGCTTTTCAGTTTTTGTTTTCTGCGCATCTTTGTTTACATCTTTAGGGCGATATAACGAACGAGCACGAAAATTCAAGAGTGGCTATATAGCACTACAATCTCTTTATCTAGAAGTAAAAGAACAAACTAAGTTAAATAATGACGACGCTGCTAGATATAGTAAAATCCTTGAATCTTGTGAAAACTGCTCTTGGATTGACTTTCTTAATGCTAAAGTTGAAGCTTACAATAATGCAAAAGATAAATCTTTTTTAAGTATAGATGTTAACAATAAAGATAAGGTTGTTTTCTATCTAATGAAAACTCTTAATATTTTCACATTAGCTTCTATATTGATGGCCCCTGCAGCTATAATATTTATATCTATATACAGGTAGTGTCTTAATGCTCGTAACCATATCGGAAGTATTCACACCTGATAATCTAAGAGATATTTACATCTCTAACTTTTCACAATCAAAAGTCACTGGAATTGACAATTTATTGCCGAAGCACTTTGCTAAAAAACAAAGCAAGGAAATAAACACTATAATTTCCAAAGTATTTATTGAGAATTATGCATTTTCAAGATATAGAGAAAAACTGATCTCAAAAGGCGCGAATAAATATCCTAGGCAAATTGCGATCCCAACACTAAGAGACCGGATTGTTTTAAAAGCTATAAACAACTATTTACAAAGGAATTTTTCCCACCTCCTACAAATACAAGTCCCTCAGCAGGCCACTAGAGACGTAAAACTAGCTTTAGATACAAACACCTATGAAACAGTTATAAAAATCGACATCAAAGACTTTTACCCTACCATTGAGCATCATCATTTAGAAAATCACCTTAAAAATTTGGGCGTTGAGAAAGAAGTCATAACTCTAATCAGGAGTGCGGTCACTACTGGATTTAGTAAAAACCAAGTATGTCACTCAGGGGTTCCACAAGGACTATCCATCTCTAACATTTTGGCCGAAATTTATATGTTAGACATAGATAAAGCTTTGAAGAAAGAAGATATTTTTTATAAAAGGTATGTTGATGATGTCCTCATTTTCTGCCGAGAAGATGAGTCAGGTAAAATTTACGACAAATATGTAGAAGAAACGAAATTAATAGGCCTAAAAACGCATGACGACCCTGTAAATAATTCTGTGTAACTGCTTTGGGTTACAAGTAATCAGTAAGTCGGTCTTCAAACATAATCATAAAGCGATTGAGAGCCTGTCGCCAGTTTCTTATTGGCATCGACCAGCGTTTCGATGCATCCATAATTGCAAGATAGACAACTTTCCTCGCTGATTCATCCGTGGGGAATAGCTTACGCTTCTTTGTCGCTTTGCGTATCACACTGTTCAAGGACTCTATCGCATTCGTCGTGTAAATGGCTTTACGAATGTCCTGAGGGTAGCTGAACAATGTATTTAAATTATCCCAATGCGCTGTCCAAGAGCGGCTTATCTGTGGGTATTTATCATCCCACTGGTCACCAAATTGTTCGAGGGCCAGAAGCGCTTCTTCCTCGGTATTCGACTGGTAAATACCTTTGAGATCTGCCGTTACAGCCTTGTAGTCTTTCCAAGGGACATACTTCATTGAATTGCGCACCATGTGGACGATACAGAGCTGTATTTGGGTTTTTGGGAATACGGCATTAATAGCATCTGGAAAGCCCTTCAAGCCATCAACACAAGCGATAAGAATGTCGTTGATACCTCGAGTCTGGAGTTCAGTGAGAACGCTGAGCCAGAACTTCGCACCTTCCGTTTCAGATATCCACATCCCTAAAAGTTCTTTCTGACCTTCGATATTTACGCCCAGAGCCAAGTAAATCGCCTTATTGACGAGCTGTTTGTTTTGGCGGATTTTCACCACGATGCAATCAAGGTAGACGATGGGATAGACTGCATCCAGTGGCCGTGATTGCCATTCAACAACCTGCTCTAGAACTGAGTCGGTAACTTTAGATATGAGGCTTGCAGAGACATCAGCATCGTACATTTCTTTGAACGTAGCGACGATTTCACGAGTTGTCATGCCTTTGGCGTAAAGGCTTAATATCTTGTCATCCATCGATTGAAATCGAGTTTGATGCTTACGAACAAGCTTCGGTTCAAACGAGGCATCTCGGTCTCGAGGTACATCCAGTTCAATCTCACCATCGTCGGTGATCAAGGTCTTGGATGAATAACCATTACGACTATTCTTATCGGGCTTTTCAGCGTGTTTCTGATAACCGAGGTGGTCATCAAGCTCAGCATTTAACGCTGTCTCAACAGTCACCTTGGTTAACATTTTACGAAAGTCATCTAGATCTGAAGGGGTCTTGATTGACTTAGCGGCTTCACGAGCAAATGCTTCGAGAACTTTCTTATCCATGTTGCTTATCCTTAGCCTGTTCAGGCCTAATTATAAGCAATTACACAATTTAATTTACAGGCTCCGCATGACACCGACCCTAGTTCAGATAAGACAATTGTAAAGCCTATATCTAGTGAGTTCTCCTACCTTGGTTACGTCTATAACCCAAAAAAATACGCTGGTGATGTAAGTATTTCAATAAGAGAAATAAGTAAAAAAAGGTTTCAAGATTCTATCGCCGCACTATTTACCTCGTATTCAAACGCGGGGAGAAAACGCTCTAAAGCATTACTTTTCTGGAAACTAAATTTAAGGATTACCGGTTGTATCGCAAACAATAAATGCAAAGGGTGGCTGTTCTTTTTCTCAGAAATTGATGATATGAGAATGCTCTTCGAATTAGATTGTATGATAAAAAAGCTATGCTATAGACATCGAATCGAATACAAGGGCATAAAAAAACTTACAAGAGCCATCCACGAAATAAAGCACAATAAATGGAGTAACAATTACTTCCCAAATTTTGATTCATATAATGACAAAAGCATGAAGGAAGTCGTCTCATATGATAGAGGCATTCCCATGCACAAACTAAAGCTGTCTGACCAAGACATTATCACTGCGTTTTGGGGTATAATTAATCGAGAGGTTAAATCCATGGAAACAGATATAGCCACAATATCTTAAACCATGAACATTTTAGAGCATAAACTCTGATAATCGAATTTCATATATTCCAAATTTGTTCATTTTCTTGCCATCTTTCCACTCCGTACTTATGCACTAGCACTAATTAATTAAATTTCCATCAATAATGCTAACATCATTAACTACCATTATGGTTAACGGGATAAGCCTGAATTCGTCGAAAACAACGAACCCAAGTTTAGACTTGTATTAAGAAGTGGCTCTATAGAAAGCTCGATATTGACTCTATATGGTGCATTATCGAATATTCTTTTACTGGCCCCAAGTTTGGATAATGCCTACGAGCGTGCAAATCTAGGAACGCTTGAAAACCTTCAGTGGTTTGGTTTAAAGCGGGCGTTGAGTTAGCGAATTGAATTAGCTCATCAAGCGCCTCCAAAAACTTAGTTCCCGTATTAGTCGTTGTTCCACTATCAGTTGTAGAGACACTATGCTTGATCAACATCACATTGTTTTGGGATGGATCTATATAAGTTATATGGATCGCAACCGCTCGAGCTGGTCCACCAGACTCACTATACGGCTCTCCTACTACTTGGTAATCGCCAAAACCAATTGCATTTGAAACTTGTGAATACGTCACATGCTCATCAGAATAAACAGATGGTAATGGAGGATAGTCCGCGTTTCGACCTTGAGCGTTGAAGGAGTCTTTTATCTTAACTAAACGAGGAAGACTTCCAATAAAACGCTGGGTCGTATTCGAAGATTCTCGTACCGAGTTCACTTTCGAAGAGGCGGTGATACTTGAAACATCAAACGTAGGTTCATCTTTAAAATATGTAGAGAATAATAACAGGTCAGATGAAAGTTGCGTTGCAAGCTTATACGCTGCGCCAAAATTCGCTTGGCTAAATGCAACACACGGCAAAAAATCTAATTGTTTTTTCACTAAGTCTGAGTAGAAGTCAATGCTATCGTGAGCAACCAACTCTCCAACCAATGGGTTAATGATAACCATCGGCGTAATGTTAGAACCATTTAACGCTTTAATCGTTCTAACCAAATCATTTTTGTTTTCTTTTAAAGGTTCAATGATAGGAATTACTTTACTTGCATTTAAACGCTGTACAGTTTTCCTTAAAGCAGCCAACTCATGACGCTTTCCTCGCATAAACGGATAATACATTAGCCATCTCTGTTGATGAATCAGTCATCAATAATACAAGACTATTTTTTTCTTGTCTGCTTAGTTGATAACTAACACCTACATTTTTTAAGGATTTTGGTAGCTTATTTATAAAGCTGTGATCGTTGCTACGAAATAGCTTAATACTATCGTTGAAAATTGTTTGAGCACCTTGCTTTGATAAAGAGAAATAGGCTTGCTTACAGTATTCATAAACACTTGTATTCGGCATTTCGGGAAGCCCCCCAAAAACCTTCTCAGCAACATACGTATACTCTGCCTTGCGCAAAGTATCAAAAGTCATACTATAATCAAACTCTGTGCTTAAAGGCGCGTCCGCAATGACCCTCAACTGATTCCTTTTCGTAAGCTCTATAATACCAAAATGAGGAAATTCATTATGCATTTCAACTATATGTTGTAGGTGAGACTTGTGTGTTACTACATAGGTCTTATCATATGCTCTCAAGTAAGATTTAATCTGCTCTTTCAACCTAACAAGTGAATCAAATTCAGTTTTGATTTCGTAACATGTTGAATACCCGTTAATGATCAAGCAATCGGCAATATTACCTCCAGTTCGCACCTCGCTCATCATAGAAGTTGTTTTCATTGAGTGACGGCCAAGTAGAATCTTATTTACAATTTCATTTTTAACTACATACTCATTTCTATAGTTTTTAATGAGGAGTTCATAAGCACGATTGTAAAAGTCGGCCATTCCTCTAGCATTTAAAAGCTCAGGAAAATCCTCACAAATATATGAGAAATGGTCAAAGTTCCCGTTTATAACTCTTTTTAACTCCGAGCTATTAAACAGTTTAGACAATGCTCTAAATTTCATATGTACTTTATAACACCATTTCCACTATTCTGCCTCGCCCACCGTCACAACGGTTGGCATCCTAGAATCAATTTTGTCACTTATCAAGTATCTCCCAAATTTCGGTACACTTATTTACAGAACTCCAAGTAAAGCCGAAGAGCTAGAGCCCCTAAGCACCTGCCATTCAAAATGGCGGGTGACAATTTCTAAGCCTTGGTAAAGCACACCTTTAAGTCTCTTCACAAATACATCGCCATAGGCGTTAGTTTTGCACTCGCCTGTTTCGGTATCTACGGTTTGCTGGTAGTAAACCCTTAATGGCCTGTTAGCTAACTTGCACCACACGCCGCCCATTACTTTAGTAAACGCTTTCCAATTGGCGGTATCTGCGGCTTTAAAGGCTTGCTGAATGGTTTCATCGAACTGGCATACTTTCTTTAGCCTACGAAGCTCTCGCCATACGGTGACCGATGCCCCGCCCACTTGTTGAAACTGCCTTATGCGCCAGCAAGCAGCCCACGCGTTAACCCTAGCGGCTGCCTCTATCGGTTCTTCACCATGTACGCCACTTTCTAGTGATTTACCGTTAATGTTCTTAGAAACATACTTAGCTAAGTAACCGGCCGCACTGCCTTTGTTCGGGTCTATTTCTACCGCTTTAAAGCGGTGTAAGTCTGCGCCCTTTTCATCACCATCTTCTTCAAAGGCATAGTGGCGGTAAATCTCTAACATGCGTTGCTTTTGTTCGGGGGCAATAAATACCAGTAAGTGCCAATGGGGTGTACCGTCATGGTGTGGCTCGGCCACTCTAATGCCATAGGGTTTAATATTGTCTCTATCGAGTTGAGCGCGAATTTTGGCATAGATATCGCGTAAGTATTGTTGACCATCTTTAGGCAGCGAACCATCCCACTTGGAATTACAGTGGCCGGTTGTGCCATAGCTAGAATGAAACTTTGAAGGGCACGTTAACGTTAAGAACAAACCAATATGCTTATGCTCTTCAGCTAACTCCTGAAAGCCCCTCGCCCTTACCATTAACTCTTGTCTGCGGATTTCGGGATTAGATACGTTTAAGTCTGATAGCTCTTTTAAGCTGTAGCACTGACCTGCATCATTTATCACAAAGGAGCTAGACATAAGCTTGTCTTGATAGGCCAATTGCGCGGTTCGGCGGTTAAGAGTGATGTTGCTGCAATAGATTTGCTTTCTTTTATTCACTAGCCCTATGTGTTGCGCAGTGGCCTCGATATCTTGATTCAGTTTCTGGCGTAGCTTTCTAAGCCACCAAGCACTGCTTTTGGTTCGATTGATAGCCCCTTTGTAAGGATCGCTTTTGGTGTCGGTAGTATCAAAGTCACCCTTCAGCAGAATACGCGGGGTTGGAGGCTCAATGCCTTTACCCCTTATGTAAGCGGCTATATCTTCATAGGCAGCTTTAGGTGAATCACTTAAGCGTGTAAGCCTTGTGCAGTTATCGGCCTTTTCAGTGGCTTTTTTTCTTAAGTCTTCTTCACACAAATCTAAGTTTAAGCTTATGGGTTTAGCGCCAATGGCTTTGGCTACGTTATCGCGAGTATCGCGGATGCCGATATTGGCATCTCGCTTAGTAGGCGCAGCATGATACTGCGCCATAAGTGGCATTCGAAACTCTGTAGGAAAGCTGGCTAATATACGCAAAACATACGCTTTATCATCTTGCTCAGGTACGGGCATTAAACACCTCCCAGCCTTTGGTGCTAATGCGGTATTGCAGCCATTGAATGCCGCAATGGTAAACCGAAGAGAAAGTAATCAAACCTAAGTCCTTTAAGCGATTAAAGGTGCGTTTATCAAATTGCTTAGATAGGCGCTTACAGGTCTTTTCTCTTACATGCTCACCTTCGGGCGTTACGTAAAAATTGATGCACGCGCCGTTAGCAAAATCACTCAGCATTCTTAAGGCTTCATTAGTAACTGAACTAGACATGAGCAACACCTCCCAGCTGACCTAAATGCTCTAGGCGTTGAAAGCTGCATAGCCATGCGTCTAAGTCTTCGCGTAAATAGCGAACTGCGCGGCCAATTTTAATGAAAGGGGGTGCTGGGGTGTGGTTGTCACGGTTGCCGCTCATACGCGCTTGACGCAGGTAAGAACGGCTCATGCCTATATAGATAGATGTTTCTTGTTCGGTTAGTACTCGTTTATCTGTTTCTCTAAGGTTAATCATCTTTGTAGCTCCTGATACATTTAAAGTTCAGGAGCAGTGTTGCTTAGTGAAAAGGCCGAATTAGCGCAGCGATAATTGCGATAAGTGCAGCGATAATTTTTAGTTAGAAATTATCCGTTTTTTAAGTTTACTAAGTGCAGTTGCCAATGAAGAGAACTTCATAGTTTGACGATTTAAGCCTGCCCGACTGACCCAAAGCAGCTCAGTAGCAGATACATCGAGAAGAATATTGTACTTATCAAATTGGCGCTCACCTTCATCTTTAGCGAACTCATTTTCCAAGGTACGCCAAACCCCTTTATGCGAGGTATCACCACCAGCAATAAGTATGTTGTACAACACTTCATGTAAATCATTATTAAACGTTAAAGTGTTTGTTTGCTCAGGCTCAATAGCTTGGATTTGTTCGACAGCAAATGGCTGCTCGACTTCTGGCGATCCAAACAGTTGTGCCTCTATCTTTCTAAGGGAAGCTAAACTAATGCCTAGCTCACTACGTTGAAAGGTGAAACCTATTTCGCTAAGCATCAACTCAGGTGTTAACTCTGCGTCTTCTTTGCTCTTGGTAATATCAGCTTCGTATTTAAGAACATGCTCGTCTTCTGGGTCGAAATCTTTTCGTAATGAAGCTAACCCTTTCATTGCCCCGAAAAACATCTCTTTGCCCTGCGCCTTTAGCCTCTGATCTGAAGCCCTTTCAACAAAGTAAGGATAAACGCGTAAGTGCGGGTACTCCGAAAATTCAGAAGGTCGCCCCCATTCTGCAACCAAGTTATTCGGATAACTAACCTGAAATGGATACACTTCAGAAACAAGTTCAACCCCAGCACTGGCAGTGGCTCGTCCGAAATATACTTGGGACTTTCCAGAGTCGATTATATTAGAAGCAGACTTAGCCGGGATGCCCATCCAACCGCGATAGTTGTAAACACCTATCCCTCGGAAACGCCCCTCAACCACAGCACCAATAATGCTTTTAGTGGCCTTTGTATAACACGCAAACTCAAGCTCACTTGGATTGGTATGTAGGGAAACATCAGACTCGGTTAACTTGGAAAAACGCCCCACTTCCGACAACAACACAAACTTTTCCAAAACAACTCCTTTATGTACAACCCAACTTTAGGAAATAAAAATGCTCATTCTGCCCCCTTGCTTTCGGTTTCTGCCTTTTCTAGCTCATGAATTGGCCGATATGAAAGTACTTCTCCCTCAGCTGAAACGTCATACGCCCCTGAATTTGTTAACACATACTGAACGTCATTGTGAGAGTGCACTCTCAAACCTACCAATTCCTCACCATCACTAGTTAAAAGTCTGCGACAACCTAAAGTGCGTTTTTCTATTTCTCTAGATTGACAAATTGGTTCACTTATCAATTTTTTCCCTTCTGATTGACCCGCTAACATTCCCAAGGACATGATCAACCAAATAATCGACATGCCGACAATCAAATAAATAATCAATCCAATAATTGCTACCCACCCCGTCACAAAGCCTATGATTGCAGCAACCAGCGCACTCCTAGTTGAACTAGAGATAGAAGACACAAAGCTTCGAACTTTAAAAGCTGGAAATGGGGATATACTAATCAACCGAACGAGTAACGGCACAACCGCAAAAGCAAAGCCGGCTATTAAAGCCGGCTCAAGTATGAACAGGTCAGCAGATATCATTCTAATCAGATTAAGTATTCCACCAGTCGAGCCTTCCACTGCGTAATAAAGCGACTCATCAGCACCTAAGGTCACAGGAGCGTTCTCAAAGCCAATCGTAGCTAAGTAGCTTTTTCTATAGCTTAATCCAAAGAAGTGACTATAAGCCGCAAGAAGGCCAAGTAGCCCAGTGCCTATGAGCCACGGCGAAAGAAATTTCTTTTTTGTTGCGACTTCTTCGACACTTTTATCTGAAACTGCAGCCTTAACCACAGTGTCACCTGCAGAGATATCCAAATCTTTACCCATAGGTAATCCTTACCATACAATCCAAACAACAGATATTTACTATAAACTCAATTAAATCTCTAGTGAATTGTAATTTATACTATTTTATATCTTATATATTTTATTTGTGCTATTTATCATTATGCGATTTTTCAATAGAAGCCCAACCCCATTAATGATAGATTGGTCATTTTATACAGGCACATAAGGATGATTAATGCCTAGCTTCGATACAATTTGGAAAAGCTTCCCAGACAAAAGCCTCATCAAAGCAAGATGCCAAAACAAACAGGCTACTAGCTCTAAACCTTTCGGAAACTATTGTGCAATAATGTTGAGTGACGCACTGATTAAAGCAGGTGTTTCAACCGCAAATAGCAAAACAAAAACCTGTTGGTCTCATTCTGGTATGAAACATATTCTTCTCGCCGAAGAAATGGCTCACTGGCTAAAGAGATCTCAGTTTAGTTGGCTAGGAAAGTTAGAAAAAATCACTCCTGCTACATTCCAAGATGATTTAGATGGTCGAACGGGAATCATTTTCTTCAAAGATTATTGGCAGCGTGGCAATGAGTCTTTTGAAAGACGTAGTGGCGATCATATAGACCTATGGAACAAGGACGAAATAACCAGTTCTTCGATGTTTACAAGAAGCATACTTGAGTTCTTAGGCCGGGTAAGTGACTTTAATGAATCTCGTGAGATTTGGTTTTGGGAGGTTAAGTAAATCAATATGAAGACTGTACTTATCTATATAGCACTAGCGATTCTTAACTTTATCGCCAACTTTGCTATTTTCAACTACTCGTTTAACTCTCAAGCAACACCTTTCTTACTCGAAGAGCAAAGGGTTGATAGCGCAATGTTGTCATTACAAACAACAATACCTGCCTATATCGCATCTGCGATTATGACTGCCATAATTTTCTATTGGGTAGCTAAAAAAAGATAACACCTTTTATGATAAGTGCCACGAAGTAAACAGTTTATTCAAACAAGGAGATATAGCCTCACTTATCATCGCAAGATCTTTTAACACCTCTATAGTTTTAATAGTGTGGCCTAATAGGTGGTCGGCAATATGTGGATGCACACCTAAATCATTCAATTTAGTTGCCATAGTTCGGCGTAAGTCGTGCAAAGTCCATGGCTCTTTATGCCCTAGTTGCTTCCATTGCTTACGACCAAACTGACTTACTGGTTCTGAGCGCTTTAATCCACCTAGCACATAGCCTGTTCGCTGCGTAGAGAATTTAAGTTCTAGTAACCAAGGCAGCAATGCTTGAGTGATAGGCCGCATTATCTTCTCAGCGGTTTTGCTATTGGCTTTGGGGACTGTCCACACCAAGTTATCGAAATCCCATTCATCCCACGTCGACATTCTCACTTCTTGAGTTCGCGCACCAAAAATCACTAACAGCAGAATCAAGTTGCGGTAGTAGTCGGGAAACTTATCTGATTTGGTATGCTCGATAAGGCTAAACAGCTCATCTTCTGTAAGCACCCTGTCCTTTTTGGCTTGCTTCTTACCCACATCGGAAATGATTAAATCATCCAGAGCATGACTTTCAACAAACCCGCGCTTGCGGCAAAACACCAAAGATTGTTTACAACCTTGAAAAACCAACCCCGCAGCAACAGGCGCAGGCTTGCGCTTACCCTGTCCCTTTCTGATCCGGTCAAAGCAAGAACACCACATCGCAGTCGATACCATTTCAACAGGTAGCGAACCAATATAAGGGTATATATGGCGTTTGAATTGGGCGCGATGTTTCTCATAATTTTTGCGGTGCTCTTCGGCGTATTCCACCAGCCAGTATTCGAGGGCATCTTCCACGGTGATCGGCTTTTCGCGTTTCTCTTTGGCAAGCTGGATTTCAATGGCGGGATCGGCATTATTATTTAGCCACTCTCGACAATCATCACGCTTCTCTCGCGCTTGCTTAATTGAGGTGTCTGGATAAGTACCCAAAGTCACCCATTTTGGATTAGATTTTCGCCCACCTAACCGGTAACGATACACCCAAGAAATTTTTCCACTGGCTGAAATTCTGGCCGACAAGCCTGCCCCATCAGCCACCACTTTTTGGCCGTCATAAGGCTTGCCGTTGACCGACTTTAGAAACTTATCTGAGAGCTTATTTATGGCTGACATATCAATGTTTGCTACACACGCTGCTACACACATTTCATTGCTTGACGATAATCCGCAATGAACACCCATGAATCAAAATGTAGCAAAGTGATTTAAAATCAGCAAGTTACAATTACCTCTATGAATTTCAGTGAACAGCAGAAAACACTATTCTTATAATACACTTTTCTTTCTGGCTGAGTTCAGATTGTTCGCAGCCATGAAAACTATCCAGATCTCTTTCGGCAGAAGCTTTACCTTGCCACACTCCCGCTGCTGGAAGCAGAAGCAACAACCAAAATAAACAAATTAAGCCATATGGAAAAATGGACCCAAAAAAAGCCCCTATAGCAGGGAAAATAACGTAGCTTTCAAATTGCTCATAAAACCCTTTTCTTTCAATGAAGGAAACCAAAGAGTTTTTCATTGGATTCCGGAACCCATACATGAGAGCAAAAAACGAAATAAACCCCACGCCCCCAGAGATAACCAAGAACCACACATTATTATTAAGATACTTATATGCATTTGAAACAACAATAAACATGAAAACAAACGCACCAACTAAATGGTCTTGAATTGAGCGTGGGAAAAAATCACTGTTAACTCCAAACCCATCTAAGTAGCTATAATGATAAAAATACCCCATCAAATAGAGCACTGGCACTGAAATGGTCATTAGGCCAACAATACGATTTAACGTAAATAGCCTCAAAATAGGATGCTTACCCTGTTCAGCGGCCTTAACTTCAACTTCCATGTATTCGCCTAATCTACAGAACAGCTATTGATATATAAAATGATAAATCATGTTAAGGCATTGAAGCAATTGGACATACCTCGATATGGTTAACAAAAGTAAATTATTCGAACCCTCACGACTTTGTTAACGCTATTTCTTGCACCAAAGCTGCCTCAGCAATATACTGACTTTACTATCAGTAATCAGTCAAGGAATGACGGTGCGAAAACAACTAAAAAATTTCAGTCCAAGTGAAATACTCATCACTGCTGATGATGCCCGACTTATACTCAAGTTTATTTTTAAGCCTTCTGAGCACTCAATAATTGATCAGCTTCCAATGAACCATAGAGAACTGAATCTAGCTCAAGGTCTATTGGTTGAAGCTATTGATGCTTCGTACTCCATTGGATATGTCGAGGCTTTGTTTAGAAGTACCGCAAATCCCTCAGCTAAAGCCTTTAGCATAATGAGAAAGTTTGCTAAATCATCGAAAAAGCATTGGTATAAACATGCTACGTCCACAGACCTACTAAGCATCAAAATTTATGACTTTGTCGTGAACGAATTAGCAAGAAGGTTTAAAAGCTTGCTAGCCATTTACTTAGTAAAAAAAGTAGATACAAACGAAAAAAACCTCCCGTTAACGGCATTTCTCGATTACAAGATTCCTGCTAACCATTTACCAAAACTGTGGAGTTAATATGTCTATAAAATCAAAAATAACTGCACTGGTAACAACGGTTGCATTGTGCTCAATAGGTTTAGCTCTATATTCATTATCGGTGATGAGTACATATCAACTCATCATGTGCTCTACAGGTGAACAAGGATTTCGCGCCCCTCCAAGCGCTTGTGACGTTTACCTAAAGCAATTTAGATACAATGAGCAGGGCGTTAACGATTTAGCCGAAGGTGGATTAGACCCAATACTCAACCTTGATGGAAACCTTAAGTACGATATAGCTCAAGCATTTATCAATGAAGGACTAGAGGTAGATGCCGGTAATAGCTACCTACCCTCACCTCACAACACTCTAACTCCATTACAGATAAATGTAATAACGAAGAATGTCGCTAACCTTAAATTTCTGTTAAGTAATGGCGCAAGCGTAGAGTCGTCACTAGACCTAGTTAACTCATTGATGATGAAAGACTCTGACCCAACTCTAGTAGAAATAAAGAAACTACTAAGCGATTCAACTAACGTGAACAGCTAGTTGCTTGGTGGGGCGATTAAGAGGCCAATATGAAACAAACAGTTGGCCTTTGACCATTTTTCTTAGCTAAAGCAGAAGTGGATATTTTTTGTGTCATTTGGCAATCCTTAGCATACTTCAACAGACGCAACTGTTTACTTGAGACTCAATTAGACATGCTAACAATATGAAAATAAACAACAAGAGTGAAGCAAGTTGATACAAATCATGATAATTAACTTAAGTATCTATATAGAATGTATTATTGCTCTTAGGATGCGGGGTAAATATGGAAAAAGGCATACTGAAAAAATGGGATAACATCAAAGGATTTGGTTTCATATCCGTAACCGGTGAGCCCAAAGATGTGTTTATCCATATATCATCTTTAAAATTAATGCCCAGAAAACCGCGTGTCGGCGATACGATTCTGTTTCAAATAGAACATCAACCCAATGGAAAAACCAAAGCCTACAACTGCAGTATTCAAGGGCTTCCCCCCACAAGCTCCAATAAGCCTTATAACCATTCACAGCAAAGGAAGATAGATCGCAATAAAAAGCCAAGTGTATTGACAATATTGATCCCTGCTCTTGCGGTTATAGGTGCTATTTTTCTGTATCAAATATTTGCTCCTCAATACTCGACTACTGAGAGCCCATCACTTCTCCCCAATATAGAAAGTTCTGCATTTGAGAACTCTTCAAGCTTTTCTACCAGTAGCAACTTTAGCTGTGAAGGAAAAACGCATTGCAGCCAAATGAATTCATGTGAGGAAGCCAAATTTTACTTAGCAAACTGCCCTAATACTAAAATGGACGGTGATGGCGATGGGGTACCGTGCGAGCGACAGCACTGTACTTCTTTCTGGAATTGAGATTAAGGTCTTCACGCTTAGCAGGTGAAGGTAGGCTTATCGAAATAACTATGTAGCGTAGCCTCTACCTCTTCTTATTAATAATGACTTAATTATCACTTAAGATTTATGGATTAAGATGGAGTTTAGATGTGTCTGAAATAAAAACAGAAATAAAAGTTCAAATCATTAAGTTGATTGAGATTGCATACAATAAAAATGATGGTCTTACAGGTAAACTGTTAGCGAGCTCTGGTAGGTTCTCTATGTCTCTAGATCGTGATGGCGTATTGCAACTCTCTGGGAAAGCAGGAGCAGCTAGAATAAATATAGCCAAAGAGATGTCTAGCATGGGGCTGGATTTTCACTATGCGTCTTTGTATTTCTCTCCAAGGGAAAATGGCGATATCGTATACACGGGCACTGTAGGCTCACCAAAGATAGGTAGTATAGAGATTGTGAGTTCACTAAACATCGAACAGCTTATTTTGAAATGCTCTGGCTTACTTTGTATTGCCGCAAGATTTCTCAAAAACCCTTATTCCAAAATTGATTCAAGCCTAAAAGCTAGCGGGGCTTATTAGTGAAAAAAACACTCGTATTATTAATCCTCTGCTCAGCGTTAAGTGCTCAAGCTGGTGAACTTCAAAAAGCTTTTGAAAGCTTTACCAACAATGAAAAAAACTATCAGAAGTACCTAGGTGAACACCCAAGGGAAATCATTGCGACTGCAAAGTTACAGCCTAATGAAGAGATCATGCGAGATACAGCCGCCTTTCCAAATGGACTTTTACTTGGTGAAAATGCCTACATGGAGAAAATCACAGATAATAAAGGTTGTTTGGTAGTAATGGGAACGCTAAAAGATTCACCCGATGAAATTGCCGACTATTCCGTTGAATACCTTAAGCAAGGCTCTGATTGGATTATCTCTGACTTCAAACTACGCTACTACTTTGAAGGCCGACCTCGCTTTCTTAAAGAAGCTTTGTGTGATCCAGAAGAAATAGCCGATGCTTGGTTTAGCTCACTGGATGAAGATTAAACCGGGGTCATAAAGACAAAAACTATCGCTTCCTTATCAGGGATCAGTATACGCACTCCCAAAAACGCCTTTCTTTACCGTGAGTGTAAATAGATGCGGTGCCTGCAATGTCTTCTAGCTTTTTCCGTTTTATTTCGGGAATACTTTTTAAAGCGTTGGCGTACAACTCCCAGTTGTAAGTTGTAATTTGATAACCCACTCTACCGTTTTATAGGTGCCTCGACCTGCAAATATCTGAAAAACGATACGATGCTAATGAGCTTATCCAACAAACTCGCCATCGTTCATCTGCGCGATGTATCGTAACGTTCTATAAACTAGAAACAAGACACCCACCCCAACTAACGAAATGCTTTTAATAGTCTAAACTATCAATAGTCATTTGTTTGGGGAGTTATCATCATGCCTCAGTCAAGACGCTCGCAAGGAGCTTATCGGATACTCCCTACTATCATTGTGTTTCCCGTTGTGTTCGACGGGCGTTTCTGTGTGGCGAAGACAAGGTAAGTGGTAAAAGCTATGAGCACCGCCGCCAGTGGGTCGAGGATTATCTACTCAAATTGGCGTCGGTGTTCGCCATTGATGTTTGTGCTTATGCTGTCATGAGTAATCATACCCACCTCGTGCTACATGTTAATCCGCAACAAGCAGAAGCCTGATCAATGGATGAAGTCTTAGAACGCTGGCATAGCTTGCATCAGGGCACCTTACTGACTCAGATGTATCTCAACCTTGAGTTACGACCGCAGTTAAGTGAGGTGCAACTGCAAGCCATCAGCGCCACCGCTGAAGTGTATCGGACTCGCCTGTATGACTTAAGCTGGTTTATGCGCCATTTAAACGAACACATTGCGCGAGCCGCCAATCAAGAAGACCAATGTACCGGTCGTTTTTGGGAAGGACGCTTTAAATCCCAAGCGCTTTTGGATGAAGCCGCCCTCATGGCGTGTATGGCTTACGTAGACTTAAACCCCATCAGAGCCAAGATGGCAAGTACACCAGAGGACTCGGCCCATACCAGCGTACAGCGACGAGCAAAAGCCGCTCAGCTAAAACAAGCCCAGGCAACAAACCTGTTTCCCTTTGTGGGTAACCCAAGAGAGCCGATGCCCCAAGGCTTACCCTTTGAGCTGAAAGACTACCTTGAGTTAGTCGATATGACCGGACGCATGGTAAGAGAAGATAAACGGGGTTACATCGACAGTGGAGAAAGTTCCATAATCCAACGCTTAGGGATAAATGAAGCACAGTGGCTGACTTTAAGCGGTGAGTTTGAACGGCACTTTTCTGGGGCTGTTGGTCAAGAGCGCTTGCTCAGGGAATACCATCAGCATATGGGGCATCAACGAACGACCGGTTTAAGTTGCAGCAAACGTTTGCTAAACCGCGCTTAAGCGCGAGCTTACTTTCGAACCACCCTCAATCATCAGTCTTGTATGGGGGGATACCTTGCCTTGCTGAGACGCACATTGGCCCAGAAATTATCAAACCGAGTCACCTACGGTGAATTTAGCCGTTAATCGGCATGACAATCGCCTCAGAACTAAATGATTGTAGTGGTGTTCACTTCACCAACGCTGTTACTGTATTTATGGTTTTTAATATGGATGTCCGTGCTCTTTTTCGTGCTCTTTATGCAACGCATTTATAGCGAACATAGCTGGAACCCCGTTCAGCGACAATGGCTAGCGTGTTTGGCTAAACAGTTAGTACACGAAGCCATTGTAGACAAAGACTTTGTAAACCAATACTTTGCCGACCACGGCGGCGCTAAAGGCCTGAACCGCATACTCAACGATCAGCTAGACACCATACTCGATGAGCTAAATGAGTACCTTTGGCAAGCCAGCTAGTAACTCACTAAGGGGCTTCTACAAGTTTTAACGACTTATATAGTCTTTGGCCGTTTACTATATAGGTTTTGGCGACATGTATAGTGTTCAGCTGTTTACTATATAGGTTCTGGCAACATGCATAGTGATTGGCTATTTACTATATACGTTTTGACAATATATATAATAATAGCCAAAATCTATACATATCAACGAATGAACGCTAAATCTGGCGCTGAACCTACAACGAGGATCAACATGTACCCAATAGAAAGCTTGCCTCTACCAGAGCCAGAAAGGCTTGAGACCAGAGTTGTGCTCAAAAAGCTGGCAACCGCTCATCGTTACCTAGCAGAATTAAAAGGCGTGGCAGCAAGTATTCCTAATGAGAATATTCTGATCAGCACCCTAACGATGCAAGAAGCAAAAGACAGCTCAGCCGTTGAAAATATTATCACCACCCATGATGAGTTATTTAAAGCAGAGCTTATATCTGAACAAACCAGCATCGCAGCAAAAGAAGTGCGCGATTACTCTGCAGCACTACGACAGAGCTTCACCATGGTGCGTCAGCACAAATTATTACGGCTAAGTGATATTTTAGAGGTACAACTTGCCCTCGAAAAAAATCGAGCAGGATTTCGAAAAGTACCAGGAACGGCACTAAAAAATTCGGCTACCGGGGAAGTTATCTATACGCCGCCGCAAGATGCTAATCAAGTACAGGCTTTGATGGAAAACTTAGTTAACTACATCAATGACGATGAATGCTGCGAGTTAGACCCATTAGTCAAAATGGCGCTCATCCACCATCAGTTTGAGAGTATCCACCCTTTCTATGATGGCAATGGTCGCACCGGGCGCATCATCAATATTCTCTACTTGGTAGCAAAAGGTTTATTAGATCTGCCCGTGCTTTACCTAAGTCGTTACATTATTCAAAACAAGGCTGATTACTATCGTCACTTGCAAACGGTTCGCGAAGACAATAATTGGGAACCATGGTTGCTGTTTATCCTTGAAGGCATAGCCCAAACCGCGCAACAAACCATCGCCCTAATTGAACAAATTAAACTGCAAATGGCACAGGTAAAACACAATATGCGCACTCAGTTGCCAAATATCTATCGCCAAGAGCTGTTAAACAACATTTTTAGCCACCCCTACACCAAAATCGACTTTGTCATGCAAGACCTTAGCGTAAGCCGCATCACCGCAACTAAATACCTCGAACAACTGGTTGAGCATAGCTTTTTAGTCAAAGCAAAAATCGGGCGCAGCAATTACTATATCAACCAACCCTTATTTGCCTTGTTTGCGGTAAATTAGCGCTTAAGCAAAAGCAGAATAAAAGGGGTCAGAGTCTGAGGGCTCCCCACGAATAATTACATAAAATCAGGTGTTTATTTTCTAAGCTAGGGAACATTCACAGCATTTAGTGATCAGATCTATCGCCAAACATCACTAAGCGCTAAACACCATGAATGCTCAGCACGTTTTATCAAACTGCCTTCAACTCGTCACCCCAAGCATGCATAAAGTGCGTCGCTCTAGCCTTCTTGCAACGCTTCAAAGCATAATGGGAGGAGCGGCTTTTTCTGTTACTAGCATCGGCGTAACTTGGCAGGGAAAGCCTTTGAAAAGCACCGTATTAAGCGGGTTGACCGTTTATGTAGTAACCCTTATCTATATGCTGAAACCGACTTTAGTTCAGCAGCAGAGCTATAGATTGAGCTGTTTAATAATCGCAAGTAAGTCAAAAGGT
Organism: Agarivorans sp. QJM3NY_30; assembly: GCF_050870855.2. GTDB lineage: Bacteria > Pseudomonadota > Gammaproteobacteria > Enterobacterales > Celerinatantimonadaceae > Agarivorans. The sequence continues at coordinate 4,380,621 of NZ_CP194038.2, forward strand.
TTGTTAAGCTGAGGCTCTTTTAGAAAAGCGATTAACTCTTCAGAATTAAGCGCATCAATATCATTCGCTAGCTCTTCGGGTTTAAAATTCTGTTTTATTTGTAGCCACTCTTCGAGTTGCTTTTTATCTTCAGTTTGAGCCGCATATTCAACGAGTGAAAGGGAGTATCCATCGACCTGCACTTGAGTACAACGCTCCATCGCTTCGTGGCTGGCAATGAGTAGTACGACCTTTTTACTTTCTGATGGTAAGTCTGCAAACCATTTGCTGGTTAGCTTATCTACTTCTATCTGGCTTCTACGGCCTTCTCTGCAAATCTCAGTTTTAGCATTTAAGGCTTGGTACTTAAGCTCCAAATCTTTTGCTAGATCTTCATTGCTTGTAAGCAAAGACGCAGAGGTAGCAGCCGCTGAAAACGTAAGAGTTAAGCACATTGTTAATAATTTAAGCCTATAGTGCATTGTATACGCACTCCCAAAAACGTCTTTCTTTACCGTGAGTGTAAATAGATGCGATGCCTGCAATGTCTTCTAGCTTTTTCCGTTTTATTTCGGGAATACTTTTTAAAGCGTTGGCGTACAACTCCCAGTTGTAATTTGATAACCCGTAGAGATCAACTCTACCGTTTTATAGGTGCCTCGACCTGCAAATATCTGAAAAAACGGTACAATGCTAATGAGCTTATCCAACAAACTCGCCATCTCAACGGTATCGTTCATCTGCGCGATGTATTGTAGCGTTCTATCGTTAGGCTCAAAGCCCTGCAAATGACAAAAACTTCCCTTATTCATAAGGCCGCCATAAATTAATTGTCAACCCTATCAGTAGCTCACCTCCCAATCAATTTAAATGTGTCTGACGATTTAGTTTTGCTTTATCTTGTGAGGTGGCAGCAAAACGATTGGATATACCTCTATATGGTTAACATAGCAGGGCACCCTATGATGCCCTGCAATTTATTAGCCCCCATCTATATGCTAGAACTCACTTCAATGATGCTTTCTCGCAAGATGTCATAAATGCTAGCAATGATCTTCTCATCAAGAATTAGCGGTGGCGAGAGGATCAGACAATTGCCCAGAGGACGGGCGATAAGACCGCGCTTCTGGGCCGCCTGCGCTACTTTCATTCCCACCATCTCCTGCTCTGCAAATGGCGTTTTATTCGCTTTATCTTTAATAAATTCGATGCCAATCATGAAGTGGCTACCACGAACTTCGCCGACCAGCTCAAGGCTCGCTAATTCTTTTAGTGAATGCTCAAATAGCTTGCCTGTTACTCGAACTTGCTCTGGGATCCGTTGCTGCTCCATCAGTGCGATGTTTGCCAATCCGGCCGCAGCGGCTGCAGGATGACCGGAATATGTCATACCGTGTAAAAAGGTCTCGCCTGGCCGAGAAATCACCTCATGAATTTCATCGGAAATAATCGTCGCCGACAAGGGCTGGTAACCAGACGTTAAACCTTTTGCGGTGGTAATGATGTCTGGCGTAATACCAAACACATCCTTAGATGCGAAAAAGTGACCCAGTCGACCAAAGGCGGTCACCACTTCATCGGAAATATATTTAATATCGTTTGCTGCACATACTTCTGCCATACGCACATGATAACCGTCTGGCGCGGTGATCACCCCCCCCGCCCCCATAATCGGCTCCGCAATAAATGCTGCTATATTTTCGGCGCCGATGTCGTGAATATTCACTTTAAGATCGGTGATCAAGCTGTCAAGGAATTCGGCTTCAGTCATGTCACCGCCTTCCTTCCAAAAATGCGGGCATTTAATATGATGAACTAACTCCGAAGCACTGTCCCAGCCCTTACTGTAAGCGGGCGTGGTCATCGCCATTGATAGGTGCGTAGACCCATGATAGGCACCGATGCGACTGAGTACTTTTTTCTTGTTCGGGCGACCGAGGCGATTATTGTAGTGATGCAGCATCCGAATAGCGGAATCATTGGCAACAGAACCTGAGTTGGCGAAATACACATGGTTAAGATGACCGGGGGCAAGTTCGGCAACTTTCGCGGCTAATTTTGCGGCTGTCGGGTGGGTAAAATTGTAGAAAGTCGAGTAGTAATCCAGGGTATTAAGCTGCTCGCTAATCGCATCGATAATTTCTTTACGCTTGTGCCCAACATTCACACACCACAAGCCGCCAATCCCGTCGATGAGCTGGTTTCCGTCACTTTCTTTAACGTAATACCCTTCTGCCTCAGTAATCACCGTCAACGAGTCTTGGTCTTTTAAGCTATTTAGATCGGCAAAAGACTGGATCAAGTGTTCATCTGCAGCCAGAACTGCCTTTCTGTCTGTCGGTAGATTAATTGTCATTTATATAACCTCTAGGTAATCTTCAAGCTGTGTCGAGTTGGCATTCATCGCAGCTTTAATTGGGCTGAGATCGGTGATAAACAGAGTCTCGGTCGATCCGGCCATCGCTATCGGCTGTGAATCTGAGCCAACAATCAAAGACAGGCCTGCGTACTGCAGTCCCTGCTCGATTCCGCAGTAATTTGCATAAACGATGGTGAGTCCCATTTCTGCCGCTCTGGCTGGAACCAAGGTTCGGGACACGTGTTCGAATCCCATCGGGTTTGCTGTCGGAACTAAAATAAGCGTAACGCCTTGCTCAGCTAAAGCCCGGCAATGCTGTGGAAACTCAATGTCGTAACAAATCAGCAATGCAACTTTTTGTCCGTTCCAGTCAAAAGTTTGATAAGCCTCTCCTGCGGTAAAGCTTTGCTTTTCCATTTCGCCAAACAGCTGAATTTTTCGATAATGAGCCAGAATTTTCCCTTTTTGGTCGAAACAACTGGCTGAGTTATAAACCTTATTTCCGCTGGCTTCGGCCCAACCCAGAGTCAGACCACAACTATATTTTTGGGTCAGTTCAGACAATGTTTCGATCCAGATGCCATCGACCGTTTGTGCCAACGGTCGATGTAAGTCAGGCTGGTTGTAACCGGGGAAATAAAGCTCAGGGAATACAAGCATCTCGGCTCCGCCTTTGGCGGCGACTGAAAGACAATTTTCTACAGTCGAAAATCCTTTTTCGATATCGCCGTTGATAGGTAAACTCTGACAAAGACCAATTCTCATGGTTGATTCCCTTATTACTTTTAATTATTTATTTCTTTAAACGAGTCCAGATAGCGTCGTACATCTCTTGTACTTTTTGATCGCAGACTTGGATAAACACCCCTTTAGAGCCTTTCGGCGGGTTAGATTCGGGTGAGTTTTTCACCGCATCAGAGAGATAAGGCGTGGTCCCTTTTACTCCAGAAGAATATTGCGCATAATTTGTCACAGCGGCCGCGTTTTCCGGCTCAAGTAAGAAGTTCATAAACTTCAGCGCATTGTCGCGATTCGGGGCATCTTTCAGCAGCACGACGTTGTCCATCCAGACAATGTAGCCTTCTTTGGGAAATGCATATTCAATGTTTGCGCCTTCGGCTCTAGCTCTGGCGGAAAATCCAGACCAGATCATACCGACCGCAGCATCACCGGAAACCAGTACATCTTTCGCCACATCGGAACCAAAAGATGCCCAGTCTTTCTTGGCTTTGTTGACTAACTGGCTTAACTGTTTTAACTGGGATTTATCGGTACTACATTGCGGAATACCGAGGTGTAAGGAAGCAAGAGTGAGGGTTTCTCCTGCGGTATCGAGAACATTAATTTTGCCTTTCAGTGCTTCGGGTGGCTCAAAGATAAGTGCCGTTGAATCGATAGGGCCTTGGTAAACATCTCGATTCACTGAAAATGAGGTGGTTCCCCACTGATAAGGAATAGAGCTTTTCCTTCCGGGATCAAAAGAAACCTCAAGCCACTGCTTATCGATATTGCTAAAGTTAGGCAATTCCTCTGGTTTAAAGGTGTCGAGCATCCCTTCACCTTGCATAATTTTAACCATGTAATCGCCTGGTACCGCGACATCATAGCTGCCTAATTTCCCAGCTTTAAGTGAGGCCAATAAGGCTTCATTGCTGTCGAAGGTGTCCATCGTTACTTCGACATCATATTCTTTTGAGAACTTGTCCAATAATTCCTGAGGAATATACTCAAACCAATGGTAAATCGATAATTTTCCGGCTGCTTGCACATTCGCAGAAAGTGCCAGCAATAACATAGATGCAATCGTTGTTTTTTTCATAAGTCTTTCTTCCCTGTTAAGATTTTGATGTTTTTTCTGGTCCTGTGCGTCCAATAAACCAGGACAGAGCAACCAGAATCACCGATACGCCGAGCATGAGTGTGGAAATGGCCATAATATTTGGCTTAATTCCCTGTTTAACCGAGCCAAAAATGGCCGTTGGCAGGGTTTCTACGCCCGCACCTTTTACAAAATTGGTAATCAAAAAGTCGTCTAAAGAGATAATGAAGGCCAGTAGAAATCCAGACAAAATACCGGGCATCATCATCGGCAAAAGTATTTTAGTGAACGCCTCTTTGGGAGTTGCGTATAAATCCATTGCAGCCTGTTCATACATCGAAGGAATACTCTGCATCCGGGCAGAAATAGGCAAATAAGCGAAAGGAATGCAAAACACAATATGAGCGAGAAGGATCGTGAGTAAGCCTCCTTTAAAGCCAATTGCTGAAAAGAAAACCAAGCTAGCCACTGCGGTAACGACTTCTGGCACCATCAGCGGTAGGTTAATCAAAGCAAAACCGGCTATTTTGCCTCTAAATTTGCCTGCTCTTGTCATGGCAACGGCGGCGGCCAATGCAATCATGGTTGCAACACTTGCAGCACAGATAGCAATTACAATTGAATTAATTGCCGCCATTTTGAATTTAGGTGCTTCTGGGCCGGTAAAAACTTCCCGGTACCAATTCAACGACACGCCTCCCCAATTGGTTATGGAAGGGGATGCATTGAACGAATAAATCGCAACGATAACCAGCGGTGCATAAAGAATCACTAGGCAAACAAGGGTGATTTCCCGAAAGCCTGCGAATCGTTTTAAATCCGTCATTCCTTTCATCACTTCTGCTCCTGTTTATACTGACTTCTGGCGTAAATAATAAGAACCACCATCACGATGGTTAATAGAATTATCGAAATTGCTGCACCAAAGGGCCAATTGCCTGCCGCACCTTTGAACTGCTCTTCAATGAGAGAGCCGATCATGAAGTTTTTTGCGCCGCCCAAGAGGTCCGGTGCTAAAAAGGCCCCCAAAGATGGAACAAATACTAGGATGCAACCTGCAATGATCCCCGGTTTTACGACCGGGAGAATGATCAGTCGCAATGTGGTCCAAGCACCGGCATATAGATCTGCTGCGGCTTCGGATAAGCTGAAATCATAACGCTCTACAGACGCGTAAATCGGAAGTACCATAAACGGCAGATAGCTATAAAATAGTCCTAGCTGCACTGCGAAATCGGTGTTGATTAAGCCCAAAGGCTCCGATATCAGCCCACTCCAAAGTAAAAACTCGTTCAAAGGTCCGCTGTCTCTAATCAGAAACTTCATTGATACGGTGCGGATCAGCAAGTTTACCCAGTACGGAATGGTGATTAGAAACAGCCATACCGGTCTCGACTTTTCGTTACGGGTGGCGATAAACCATGCGGTAGGAAAGCCGATGATCAAACACAGAAAGGTGGCTATCGCGGCCTGTTGTATCGAACGGAAAAAGATATTGATATAGGTCCATTCGATGGTGGGTGGTTCATCACCAAACAACCCTCGGTCGAGGAAAAATTGGTCATAGGACGCGATGGAAAAATCCCACAGCACGCCACCGCGAAACTCTTTAGTAAGAAAGGAGTAAACACCGATTAAAATCACTGGGATCAATAAAAAGATACCGATCATCACCCAGCTTGGAAGCATAAGGCGTAAGGCCTTACCTTTATATATATTTGAAGAGAGGTTAGCGCCTAAAGACGCACCAGCAGCCATTAGTCAATCAACAGGCTTGCAGCACCTGCCTCCAGCTTTAAGCCGACCAATTGACCAACCGCAGGAATTGCCAACGCTGCAGAGTTTTGCATTCGAATGGTCATCTCCTCGCCATCAATCAATTTTAGCTGCACATGGGTGTCGGTTCCCAGATAGATTTGAGCCGTAACCGCGCCTTGTAAATCACTTTGCTCTGCTGAACACAAGCTGATTCGCTCCGGCCTAACAGATAAATGTCCGCTCCCCTGACCCACTTTGGCAGCCGCAGGACAAGAAAATGAATGCCCTCCAGGCAGGATGATCTGTGCAGTTCCATTGGTAACCGATTGCACCTCAACATCCAAAAGATTCGTTTCACCGATAAAATCAGCCACAAACCGATTAACGGGTACTTCATAAACCTCTTTTGGTGTTCCGACCTGCTGAACATGTCCGTTCGACATCACAGCAATGCGATCCGACATCGTTAATGCCTCTTCTTGATCATGAGTCACAAACACAAAAGCAATACCAGTTTCCCGTTGGATCTCTTTGAGCTGAACACGCACAGCCTGACGTAACTTCAGATCGAGAGCCGAGAGAGGTTCATCAAGAAGCAATATTTTAGGGCGAGGCGCCAGAGCACGGGCCAAAGCGACCCGTTGCTGTTGGCCACCAGATAATTGGGTAGGTTTACGATCGGCATATTCGGCCAGTTGAACCAGCTTCAACATGTCATCTGCTCGGCGAACGGCCTCTCGTCGATCCCAGCCACTACACAACAGACCAAACATCACATTCTGTTCTACCGTCATATGCGGAAACAGAGCGTATTGTTGAAAAACCGTATTAACCGGGCGTTGATGCGCTTGCAAACCAGTAAGGTCTTTATTATGCAGGCGAATGCTCCCCTCACTGACATCTTCGAAGCCAGCGATACACCTTAATAAAGTTGTTTTTCCGCAGCCGGATGGTCCAAGCAAGGTAAAGAACTCGTTTTCCCGTATATCGAGAGAAACGCCATGTAAAGCAGTGAAGGATCCATAGCGCTTAACCACATTATCAATCCCCACCGATACATTGTGTGCCATCGTTAATTATCCCCTTGATACCCCTTAGATTCATGTTTTAACGATATAGCAACTGAATTTAGGGGTATATAACCCTAGAGGGTTATGAAACATATTGAGCAAACATTAAACAGTGGTAACTCAATGAGGAAAGGACTGACGGATATGGCTAGCAAACGAAGGAACAAGCACCACTCACCATCAAGTGGCATGAATATTGGAGTCTAAAGGGTTGAAATAACCGGCATTAACAATGCAAACAATTCCGCTTGTGAACTAATTTTGCATTTAGAGTACAGTTGTTTACGAAATACTTTCACGGTCTCTTTACTGATACTGAGGTTGAGAGAGATGGATAACGATGAATGCCCCTGTAATATATAGAAGGCAACTTCTGCTTGGCGAGGACTAAGTGTGATGCGATACTGGCTTGTCATTGCATCGCGAAGACGCTCGGTGACAGGAGGTAAGACAACATTTTTACCCTCTTTGGGCTGATAGCCTTTCCAATGTTGTGAACATAGCGCAGACAATACGTTTTCAAGTGATTTTATATACTTTAACTCGACTTTACTATACGGGATCCCTCGTACTTTATCCCTTCCAAAACAAGCCGTTAAAGTCGATTCATGCCCAAGCCGGGCAAGTAAAGCAAATTCATCGATCAGAGTGGTTTGATTATAATATTCACTGAAATAACTAGTATGTTTAAACTGATCTGGCGCAAGATCAAAAATATTATGGATACCCGTTTGAATACCTCTGCATACAACATGATAAAACGGATCCAACATGTAGGCACCGCTTAAATAATGGGTCTGCATTTTTTCGTATACTTGTGGATTATTTGACTCTCTGTAGAGCTCTTCTGGAGTATGGTCCTTGTGGTATACAATGATGATAAGGTTGTCAAAATTAACCAACTTACCTACAAAATGACTCAGCGCCTCAGGAAAACTAGCACTACCTAAAGAACAGACTAAGTCAGCCAGTGCTTTATCATGCTTGGCACCAAATATCTTGCTCATATTTAGTCTTCTCCTGAAATGCCTTCGCCACTATTTAAGCATACTATGCTGGAGTTATATCCCCCCAAGATTGCATGTTTTATGACTTTTTAACGAGTTTACAGCTTATGTAACCAGCAACAAACATAGAGTTGATGTGATTAGCCCTAATCATAGAGCCAAGCGATGGCTGCCAACACTATTGAGTCAAATTCTCAGTTCGGTAGAAAACGCCGCAACAACATCATCGAAGAACTGGCTCAACTTGTCGCTCACAATAGTACTTCTGGCAATCAGAAAGCGGTTCAATCTAACATCAAAAAAGCTTACCAAGCAGTTCTCGGTGTAAATCAAACCATTGCACGAAGCCAAGGAAGTGACGACCTTACGATTTAAACTCAGGAATACAATTAAGCTGACCATCATCGCCATATGATCTCAGCCATTGGTGACCACACGCTTATATTAAAAATCACTGCAATAGATGTGGCTGAATGATTTCCCGCAAGAATATACGACAAGCCCAGCAGTAAATACCGTTGCAAGAAGACCTGCCGGAACACTTCACGGATGATGAGTTGAGCGAAGTAAGTCGGTGACGCCTATGACACGAAAGCCGCTTTCCAGCCAAGCGTCATTTCCACTTGGCAAATTGAAAAACCTTAACTGGCAAGTTCTAATACGCTAGCTAAGGCTTGCTGTGCCACCAATTGGCACTGCATTTTGAGTTGCTGTTTCAACTTAAGCGTAGCGGGAGATTGCGGGCTCCCCACACGGCTAAGAAACATCACTTCAAAGGGTAAGGCTTGCGCTATTGGTACAATCTTTAATTTTTGTTCATAACAGCGGGCAGTGAACACATCCACGATCCCAACCCCTCCGCCTGATAACACCATGTCAGCAATCACCGAATAGGTTTTCACGTGTAGTGCCGAACGCGGGGTAAGTTTTTTATCATCGAGGGCACGATGCAATACTCGACCTAAGGGGTCATCACGTTGCATCATGATTAAGTCATGTTCACACAACCAAGATAAACTGACCACTGGAGGCGAAGGCATCTCCTCGGGCAATACCGCAACCATCACCGACTGAAACAAGGGCTCAGCAAACAGCTTCGGTGCCACATGCTGGCCAAATACCAGCGCAAAATCTAATTCCTTCGAGAGTACCAATTGGCTGAGCGCGGCAAAATGCTCGGTTACTAAGTTAACCTGCACCGCATGATCTTGCTTACAAAAGGCAACCATACTGGGTGCAACCACCATTTGACCAAAAGCATGCGCTGCACCAATTTTGACCGTCTGCACCTTATTTTTGCGCAATGACAGTGCTAATTCAGAAATTGATTGTAGCTTATCGTAAACCTGTTCAATTTCGGGCAACAACATCTGCCCTTCTTCCGTCATGCGCATCCCTTGGGCATGCCGCTCAAACAAGCTGAAGCCCAATTGCTGTTCGGTATGATTCAAGATGCGACTCACATTGGGCTGAGAGACATTAAGTAAACGGGCTGCCCCGCTAATAGTTCCAGCCTGAACAATAGCCTGAAAAATTTCAATTTGGCGTAATCTCATATTGCTTTACCCTCAACGGCAGGGAATACCACTCACAATCAATGGTTTGTTAAAGCAATAATTAGACCGATAAAACGTGATTTTGTTATTAATACGACACGCGATTAAAGGCGGAATATCCGGCTTCGAGATATTCAAGGCCCTTAAATAAGCTAGCTTTCAGGATCGCCATAGATCCCTACTTTCGGTAAGCCACCAACATAACCATAGCCACGATACATCCCCTCACTATTAAACGGTAAGGCGATGTTGCCAGCAGCATCAACCGCGATCATCCCGCCACTTCCATCCAGTTTAAGTAATTTATCCATCACCACTCGCTGCGTTGCCTCAGCCAAAGACAAATCCGCATATTCCATCAAGGCCGACACATCATAGGCGGCAACAGCTCGCATAAATGCTTCTCCGGTACCGGTACTGGAAACCGCCACCGTTTGATTGTTTGCATAACACCCCGCCCCCACGATTGGTGAATCGCCGATCCGCCCAAGCATTTTATTGGTCATGCCCCCAGTGGAGGTTGCCGCTGCGAGATTTCCCTTGGCATCAATCGCCACGGCTCCCACCGTACCGTATTTCTTATCTGGGTCTAAAGGCTCATCATGATCGTCCAAACCACGAATAGGGCTCTCACTGAGCCGCTGACCATCATGATCTAAAGCGATTTGATATGTATCGCTGGCTTGCACTCGAATGAGCTGTTGCAAGCGCTCATCTGTAGAAAAAAAGTTTTCGTCGACCATTGCCAGACCTTGCGCGGCGGCGAAGTCTTCTGCACCTTGAGCGCTCAGCAGCAGGTGAGGACTGTGTTCCATCACCGCCCTCGCGGCTAAAATAGGATGACGAATACGCGCCACACCACACACCGCTCCGGCTTGCAGATTTCGTCCATCCATCACACAAGCGTCTAGTTCATGGGTTTGCTGATGGGTAAACACCGAGCCGTAACCGGCATTAAATAAGGGATCTTCTTCCAGTAAACGCACCGCTTCAGTCACTGCATCGAGCGCGCTACAGCCCGCTGCGAGTATGGCTTGTCCGGCGGCTACTATCTGCGCCAGCGACTGCCGATAGGTTTGCTCTTTTTGCGAGCTCATGCTGTTACGCGATAAAGCGCCTGCGCCACCATGGATAACAATCACTGGTGTTGTCATACCGTCTTCCTCAACCTTGTCATTTCTACTTCAACTAATTTTGGCTGCTTGCCATATACGAAAACGCACTCAGTAAGCTCACTAGCTCGCCCATTGAATCACTGGTAAATGACACCGTGCGCGCATCCAACATTTTAACTCCAGGAACTAAACTAAATAGATCGGCAAATACCGGTCTGCTAGTCGCCAACTCCAAACAATAAGGAGCAGATAGCCGTGAGGTCTGACTTGAATTAGCCTCGATAACCGCTAACCGAGCCTGTTCACGGATCAAGGCTTGGGCGGTTTGCGGGCTCAACGAGTCCGCAGCGGTACTTGAAATCATCCGTTTCACGCAAGCGTAATGGGCCGTGGGATAATACTGTTGGACCCATGTTTGTAGCTGATCATCGCCACTCACTAACCACAGCGGTGTATTATGCTCAGCCGCAGCAGCGGCATAGATATCGGCCTCAGCCATCGCTTCACCGTTGATCTTAAGCTGATAAAAAGCGCGACCATTGATGGTATGCGCCAATACGCCAGCCTGACCTGCGCCGCTATGAAAACCAATGAAAAAAGCGCCATCATAGTGATGCCGTTCCAGTCCGTCAACCATCGAGAGTGGCCGTGGTTTACTCTGCACTAATCGAGCGCGAGCATCGATCTGGGCAGCCCGCAAATTTGTCATACTGGCGTGACTATCAGCCACCACCACTTCGCTGGCCCCACCGTCAAATGCGCCAGCAATCGCCGCATTCACTTCTTGCTCCATCAATGCCCGAGCCAACTCATGCTCGCGATGACCCGGACTACATTGCTCGGGGCTGACCACCCCAGCAATCCCTTCAATATCTGCTGAAATAAAAATTTTCATTGCTGCTCCTGATACTGCGCCGCTAGCTCATCTAAGAGCTGAGCCAGTGCGGGGCGAAAATGCCCCTCAAATCCAACGACTGAAGTGGCCTGCATGAGGGCGTCTAAAACGGCAAACTCAGTGGCATCTGCCGCAGCACACAACATTTGTTCCAGATCTTGATCGGCGATCGATTCACCAAACGAATGGGCGGTAGAAAACGCCAATGCAATATCCCCGGAACCATGCCCCCAATAACTGCCTAAACGACCTAAACCTGCTCCAGCTCGTTTTGCCACGCGCTTCAATTGACGAGCACTGAGCGGCGCATCGGTCGCCATAATAATAATGATTGAACCTGCGTCGCGTTGTGCCGCTAAATCGGGTAAATGCGGGGCAATCGCCTCCCCCATCACAACCCCATCCAGGGTCAGCGAGGATAAGCTACCAAAATTGGCCAATACCAACACCCCCAAAGTGGCCGCCAGCGATTCAAGTCGACGCGAACTGGTGCCGATCCCACCTTTCAGGCCGAAACAGCTCATGCCTCGCCCTGCACCCACACTACCTCTCGCAAATTCGGCACTGGCCTGATAAATCGCTTGCTCGGCAAATGCCTCACTCACCGCGATGTTTTGAATATCGTTTAAGAAACCATCGTTACATTCGAGCACCACTGGATTCACCGTGGCTTGCTGGCGACCTAATTGCGGATTGGCGCGTTTACAATGCGCCACCAAAGCGCTAAACATCCGCCCCACCGCCAAAGTATTCCCCAGCAAAATTGGGGTTTGTAACTGACCTAACTCTTCTATTTGGGTCAAACCTGCTGGTTTAGCAAAACCATTCAATACCGCCGCGCCACAGGGCAAAGGATGGGTAAATAGATTATCAGAACTGGGGACGATCGCCGTCACCCCGGTTTGCAGCTCTGCTTGAGCCAAAGTCTGATGCCCAACACTCACCCCCGGCACATCGCTGATGCGGTTATACTGGCCACAGGGTAAACGCGGATGACCGATGGTCCGCTCCGTTTGCCAACGCTGTAACAATAGTGCGACTCGTTGGGCTTGATATTGATCCATAATTCATTCACTCACTTATTACTTGGCCGCACTCTGCTCTGGCGACGCCACGAGTCGGCCCACTCATCACCCGACGCTCAGATTTAAAGCGATCTCTGGCTAAACCTTCAATTTGGGGTCGAGAGTATCACGCAAGGCATCCCCCAACAGGTTAAATGCTAAAACGCTGAGGAAAATAGCCAGACCAGGGAACATACTCACATGCCATACGCCAGCCATCATCATACTGCGCCCCATCGCCAGAATATTACCCCATTCAGGCACATCTGGTTCGGGCCCTAAACCAATAAAACTCAAGCTAGCTGCAGTTAAAATACTGGAGCCTATGCGCATCGTAAAAAACACAATCACGTTGGCCAGAGTACCCGGTAAGATATGACGTAGCAGGATTAGCCGATCATTGGCTCCTGCACAACGCACCGCTTCAACATAAGGGGCTTCTTTCAAGGCCAGGGTGGAAGCTCGTACAATTCGAGCGAACACTGGCACACTAAACACCGCAACTGCCACAATCACATTATTCAATCCGGGACCTAAAATAGCCACCACAGCTATCGCGAGCAACATCCCAGGAAAAGCAAATAATACATCGGCGCCCCGCATAATAAACATGTCCAGCCAGCCACCATAATACCCCGCAAACAGGCCAAGCAAAATGCCAAAAATCATCCCGAGAGTGACCGACAGCAGGCCAATATAAAGGGAGATCCGAGCCCCATAAATAATCCGGCTGAGCACATCTCTGCCAAGGTCATCGGTGCCCATCCAGTGCTGAAAATTAGGCCCCGTGGATAGAGCCGACCAGTCCGACTGCATCGGATCCCAAGGTGCTAACAGAGGGGCAAACAGAGCAATCAGCACTAAAATTGCAACAAAACCACCCGAAAACAAGGCCATCGGATTGCTAAAAAAGCGTTGCCAAAAATCTCGCCAGGGGGAGCGAATAGGTCCCTGCTGCTCTAGCTCCGTTAATACTTCCATCACTGATTCCTAACGCAAACGAATGACTGGGTTAATCACCGCATAGAGCAGATCAACCAACAAATTAATCACAATAAATTCCAATACAAACAGCATCACCAATGCTTGAATCACCGGTTGGTCTTGGGTCTGGATCGATTGAATCAATAGCCACCCTAAACCAGGCCAGCTAAAAACACTTTCCACCACTATCGAGCCGCCCAGCAAGAATCCAAACTGCAGCCCCAGCATCGTTACCACCGGGATCAAGGCATTACGCATAATATGCTTCCAGGTTACCAAGCGGGCCCGTAGCCCCTTCGATTTCGCAGTACGCACATAGTCTTCTTGGGCCACTTCTAAAAAGGCTGAACGAGTAAAACGCGCCATCACCGAGGCAACCGAGGCACCTAAGGTAAAGGCAGGCAAAATGATATCGGAGGGTTGATTAAAACCACTCACCGAAAAGATCCCAAAGGGCATCGCCACAAATTGGATCAGCAATAAACCCAGCCAAAATGGCGGCAACGAGATCCCGCCAATCGCCAGGCTCATTAAGGTCCAATCTTGCCATTTACCGCGCTTCAGCGCCGACAATACGCCAACCAGCAAGCCCAAGATCACCGACCAAACAAAGCCAGCTAAGGCCAACCATAAGGTAGGCATAAAGCTTCTGCCAATCACTTCGGTCACCGGTTGCTGAGTTCGGAAAGTCACCCCCAGTTCGCCATGGAATAAATCACCCAACCAGTTCACATATTGGGTGGCTAAGGGTTTATCTAAACCAAGATGCACCCGAGCCTCTTCAATCGCTTCGATGGGGGCGTCTATCCCGGCATAGATCCGTGCCGGGTCGCCAGGCAAGAGCTTAATAAAAGCAAACACCAGAAGGGAGACCACCAGCAGCACAGGGATCATTTCCAGAATTCGGCGGACCACATAAGCTAACATCGTGTTCTCCCTCTATCTCTTACTTATACTGCGCTTGTGCAAACAACAACGAGCCATCGGCTAACATCGACACCCCTTGTAGGTTTTTCTGTTTACCCACTAAATTATCTGGGGTGCCCAAAAAGGCAATTGGCGCATCCTGCCAAATTAGCTGCTGGGCAGACGCATAAGCCTTGGCGCGTAACTCAGGATCAGCGGTCTCTAATCCACCCATGATGGCTTTGTCCACAGCGGCATTGCTGTAGTAAGACACGTTATAGGCTGTTGGGACCCAAGATTCTGTGGCAAATAGTGGACGTAACGCCCAATCGGCATCACCCGTTGAAGGCGACCAGCCACCATAGTAGAGGTCGTACTCGGCTTTCTTCGGATCACTCACACTCCATAACTTGTCGTTACGAGTGCCTGAGTCCATCGGAACTACGGTCACTTTAATACCGACTTGGCCTAGCTGCTGTTTTAAGAACTGAGCGCTACGAACCGAGGCAGTGGCATTCGATACCCATAGTTTTAAGTTCAAACCATCCGCGTAACCCGCTTCTTTGAGTAGTTGTTTGGCAGTACTTAATTTATAGCTGTAATCCGGTGAGCTTTGCTTCGCGAAGAACTGCACATTAGGTGCAATCACCGATTGTGCCGCCACACCCATTCCAGCAAAACCAACTTTTAACCACAGTTGACGATCGATTGCATAGTTTATCGCTTGACGTACTTTTAACTTCGCCAAGGGTTTATGCTGGGTATTTAGCGCCATGTAGTACATGTAAATACTTGGGTCACGCTGTACCGCTAATTGACTATCGTCAGCAACGGTTTTTACCAAATCGGCAGGCAAAGGATAAATCGCATTGACTTGTCCCGATTTAAGCGCTGCGACCCGGGTGGCGTCTTCCGGCGCTGGATAGAAAGTCACACTGTCGACCTTTGGCCAACCCGCCTTCCAGTAATGTTGGTTTTTCACTAACAAAACTTCTTTACCCGGTTGCCAGTCTTTAAACTCAAACGGCCCAGTCCCTACAGGGTGTTTACGCAAATCGGCTTCTTTGTCATATTTAGCCAATACTGCGGGGCTCCACATCACTGCAGACGGGTGAGCCAAGGTATTGATAAAGGCACCAAAGGATTGATTGAGCACCACACTTACGGTATCTGGTGACAGTACATTCACCTGCTTGACCATTTTGAATAGGCTATTTCTTCTCAGCCCAAGCGACTGATCGGCTAAACGCTCCAAGTTAGCCTTAACCGCAGCCGCGTCAAAAACCGTCCCATCCTGAAAGGTCACCCCTTGACGCAAATGCAACACAAACTCAGTTGCATCCTCGTTACTGGTGTAACTGGTCGCCAACTGGGAGACTAACTTCATGCTAGCGTCAAATTGGAAGAGCCGTTCAAAAATACCACTTTGTACCGAGTAACTGACGTTATCAGAGGTATCATGTGGGTCGAGGCCGGTAATATCGGCGTACATTGAAATTTTTAAGTCCTCAGCATGGGCAACAGAGCCTAAACTTAGCGCTAAGCCCAAAGCCACAGCAGTATGGCGAACTAGTGGTGTCATCATATTTCTCCTGATCGTTCATTATTCAAACAAGTAGCAACCTACAATCTCAGTTTTTCCCTCACTAAGATCCTTCAGCCACCCAGTGTTGTGGCACTACCTCTCGGTAGCATAATTTGGCCACTTCCGCGCCCACCGGACGCATCGGGGAAGGGGCCAATTCGGTATCGTCCAACAGACGCAAACCTCGGCGTGCCGGGTCTGCAACTGGAACAGAAGCTAATAAACGTTGGGTATAAGGGTGTTGAGGATTGTTAAATACCGCTTGGCGACTCCCTTGCTCAACAATTTGCCCCAAATACATCACTGCAACTCGGTTGGCGATACGTTCAACCACTGCCATATCGTGAGAAATAAAAATCCACGACACGCCAGTTTGCTGTTGCAAGTCCATCATCAAATTGATCACCTGAGCTTGAATCGAGACATCTAAAGCCGATACCGCCTCGTCTGCTATAATCACCTTCGGCTTCAGCGCCATGGCTCGGGCAATCGCTATCCGTTGCCGCTGTCCACCGGAAAACTCATGTGGGTAACGACGAGCATGTTCAGCCTTAAGGCCAACACTCACCAATAGGGCTTCTACCTGAGGCGTCGCTTCGGCCAATGACTTGACCAAGCCATGAATTAACAGCGGTTCAGCAATCGTAAAACCAACCGTTAAACGAGGATTTAACGAGGCATAGGGATCTTGAAACACCATCTGCATCTCACGACGCAAGGGCTTAAAGGCGGCATCGCTTAGTAAGGAGATCTCTTTCCCCTGAAAATGAATCGTTTCACTATTACCATCCACCAGCCGCAACAAAGCCCGACCTGTGGTCGACTTCCCACAACCGCTCTCCCCCACAATAGCTAAGGTTTCCCCGGGATATATTTTGAGGTCAATTTGCTCAACAGCATGAATATGGTGAGTCACCGCAGACAACCAGCCATGACGGAGTGGGTAATAGACTTTTAGGCCTCGCACATCCAGTAAGGGTTTTTGCGAATAGTCTGCAGTACGGTGATCTTCCGGGGCTTGCTGCGCGGCATCACCAACTATCGGGAAACGAGCAGGCCAAGCGCGCTTACTCATATCCCCCAATTTGGGCACTGCGGCCAGCAAAGACTGGGTATAAGGATGCTGCGGTGCCTTAAAAATTTGTTCAACCGTACCCGTTTCAACCACTTTACCGCGTAGCATCACCACCACCCGATCAGCGATTTCTGCCACCACCCCCATATCATGGGTAATAAACATCACCGCCATATCTCGCTGCTGCTGTAACTCGCGTAATATCTGTAATATTCTCGCTTGCACCGTGACATCTAAGGCGGTGGTTGGCTCGTCGGCAATTAAGATACTGGGGTCACAAGCCAGTGCTTGCGCAATCATCACCCGTTGCCGCATGCCGCCAGAGAGCGATTGCGGATAGCTTTTCATCACCCGTTCCACATCGGCAATCCGTACTCGCTGTAATAACTCACAGGCTTTTTGATAAGCACTGCTTTGATCGCATAGCTGATGATCACGCAGCGCTTCGGTGAGCTGATCCCCCACCTTTAACACGGGATTTAAGGAGGTCATTGGCTCTTGAAAAATCATTGCCAAAGATTGACCTCGTAACTTGCGACGCGGTTCTTCACCGAGGGTCAGTAGATCGTAGCCAGGCTTATCCAGGTGTGGTTGGTAAATCACTTTACCTTGCTCTATCTCTGCGTTATCGGCCAATAAACCCATCAACGATAAGGAGGTCACCGACTTACCGGAGCCACTCTCTCCTACCACAGCCACCACTTCCCCTCGATATAACTCAAAGGAAACGCGGCTCAAAGCTTGCTGATTTCCACTGCGACTGCGAAAGCTAACGCTGAGATCTTGAATACTTAATAGTGGTGGTGTTTGCTTCGCTTGCGGCATCTTCATCACTCCTTGATTGTGTTACGGGTATATACAGCCATTTTGATAAACTAAGTGGGGCGCGCTATCGGCGGCTAACCAAAGCGGGCCATCGAGGTCGACAAATTCAGCATCGGTAGCCACTGGCAATGCAGCTTCCATGGCCAGCGATGATCCCAACATGCACCCCACCATCACCCCCATTTCTCGCCGCTGGGCAACTTTAACCATTGCCAAGGCTTCACTGAGGCCGCCACATTTATCCAGCTTGATATTAATCAGCTCATAACGACCACTAAGCCCCGCAATGTCGTGACGATCATGGCAACTTTCGTCGGCACATAGGGGGATTGGATGCTGAAACTTACTTAAGGCTTGGTCTTGCCCTGCGGGCAATGGTTGTTCAACCATTGCAATCTGATGATATTGAAGCGCCACCAGCAATGGCTCTAAATCCAGACTGCCCCAAGCTTCGTTAGCATCAATAATTAATACCGTGAGAGGAGCGACCGCTCGAATTGCCGCCACTTTTTCCAAGACCTGTTGAGCATCCAGCTTAATTTTTAGTAGTTTGGCGCCACGAGCCACGGCTTCACGAGCGGCCTCCACCATCGCCTCCAGCGAAGCGAGGCTTAAGGTCTCGGCCGCCACAATCAATCGAGGCTGAGCCCGTTGAGTCAAAGACCATAGGGAAGTGCCAGATTGAGCCGCAGTTAGCCGCCATAATGCACAATCAAGAGCATTTCTCGCCGAACCTCGGGGTAATAAATCGGCTAACTGTTGCCGAGTCGCCCCCGCTTCAATTGCGGCTTGCACTCCTTTTAACTGTGCCACCACGGTTTCTGCCGACTGCTGATAGTGGGCTGTGGGCGTACATTCCCCCAAGCCAATCAGGCCTCCTTCTTCGATGGCGACTCTCACCACCGTGACGGCATTACGAGTTCCGCGTGAAATCGCGAAGGGCTTCGCCAGCGGCAATTCCACGACCTCGATTTGTAGGCTGCGAGTCAATTTATTCATGAGCGTTGCGTAAGTAACAAGCGATATCGTCAATCCCATAACGCACCGGATCGGTCGCAGGCACACCAAAACGTTCACTCAGTTGCTGACAGAACTCTCGAGCTTCCAGGTCCGAAAACTGCGAAGTATTAATCGCAAAACCAGCGAGTTGAATCTCAGGACTGGTGACTTTGGCAACTCGTAGGTTTTCAGCAACACATTCTGCGATGTCGACCAAGGGGTGATGCGGCAGATGACGCGTGTGAGGACGCCCCATTTCATGGCACATCACCAACCACTGTGGTTGAGCGCCATGCAATAAACCGAGGCTCACGCCTGCATAAGAAGGGTGAAACAGCGAGCCCTGCCCTTCGATAATGTCCCAGTGATCCGGCTCGTTCGCGGGTGCGATTTGTTCCACCGCACCGGAAATGAAATCGGCTACCACCGCATCAATCGACAAACCTTCACCAGAAACCAATACCCCGGTTTGACCGGTCGCACGAAATTGCGCCTTCATTCCTAGTTGAAGCATGGCTTTTTCTAAAGCCAACGAGGTATACATCTTGCCAACAGCACAGTCGGTCCCCACGGTGAGTACACGATGACCAGTCCGTGGCAATCCAGTCCCCACCCGGAGCGCCTGTTCACTATGGCGCACATCAAATAACTGCACCTGATGGGTCTTGGCTAGGTCCCGTAATTCAGCAATATCGTTTAAGCGCTGATGTAAACCACTGGCCACATTCATACCGGTACAAATCGCTTGGCGAATCGTCTGTTGCCAGTGCTCAGGCAAAAATCCGCCCGCATTGGCAGTTCCCAGAACTAGGGTTTTGGCGCCTGCGCTCTTCGCTTGTTCGATGCTCACATCGGGAAGGTCTAAGGCGACGGTCGCACTTGCTAAACGCAATTGACCAATACATTGCTCGGGGCGCCAGGCAAAAATACCTCGTGCCGTTTTCGCCGCCAAAGGGTCGGTAACATCACCAATAAATAAAAGATAGGGTTGCGGTATTTGCATTCTCGTTCACTCACAATCACGCTGCTCATTGAATGAATTTGATTGTTCCATAGCCCTCAAGGCCATGACGAATGCTAATATGTGGCAAGGGTATAACCCTTAGGTTATAGCCAACCGACAGCCCCCATAATGACTAACTCCAACTGAAAACCAGAGCTCAATAAAAGAGCTACAAATTATAAAATTGGTTCAGGATCGACGCTTGTTATCGGCATACATAGGAAGATTGATGAGCTAAACCGAGCCATCCAATGAGTGGCCAGAAAACGATTAGGCGAGCATATGCAGACCATTGTTCAAGTCAGCGTGTTGCAAAAATGAGGCTTGTAAACATGTCACGATGGTGAAGAACATACCACTAGCGGTGTTTCTACGGTGGAACTTAGAAGCAAACCAATATGCAGGAACACTCGGCTTAGTGAACATTTAAGCAACAGATGTTGCTCCAGATGAGAGTTTTTTATTGTGGTAACAAATTGCGACTCAGTGAGTGAAGCAAATACAACTTAGCCTTCCACTCAAAGATGAAAGGCCCAAATGATCTGAGCCCACCTTTAAGCCGCATTTGTGGCTCATCGTTTTAACCCCCAATGGATCTCAATCGCATCGGTTCGGCCTTGCTGAATAAGCCGCAAATGACTGTCTTCAAACGGCTGAAGTATTAAACCGTAGCGAGTAACTTACGCGCGGCCTCTACTACAATACTAACCGCTTTATGTTCGGTGTTTTTCATTAAGCTTTCATCGGGAATTTCTTGTTGAGTCCGATTCACAATCACCCCAGCAACACAGCCAGCCTTAAGACCCTGCGAGGCACACATGGTAAATAAGGTCGCACTCTCCATTTCAAAGTTAAGTACCCCCATGGCTTGCCATTCTTCCATCGAACCCTGCAAGGCTTTGGTTACTCGACCAGAAAAAGTGTCGTAGCGCTCTTGGCCCGGGTAAAAGGTATCGCTGGATGCAGTAACCCCCACATGACAGTTTGCCTTGGCTTCTAAGGCTGCACTATGCAAAGCTTGCATACACGAAAAATCGGCCACGGCGGGAAACGTCATCGGCGCAAAATGTTGGCTGGCGCCATCTAAACGAACCGAAGCCGTGGTGACAATGACGTCCCCCACATTGATGTGGTTCTGGATCGCGCCAGTGGTGCCCACACGTAAAAAAGTTCGCACCCCTAATTGTGCTAACTCTTCCACAGCTATAGAGGTAGAAGGCCCACCAATCCCGGTGGAGCATACCACCACGGGGGTTCCATCCAATTCACCCAGATAAGAGGTAAATTCTCGCTGAGAGGCTAATAACTGCGGATTATCTAATAACGAAGCGATCCGCTCGACCCGCTGAGGATCACCGGGAATAATCGCCAAGCTGGCTCCTTTTAACATCTCAGGGTTTAACCCTAAATGAAATACACTTGCGGCTTGATTCATGCTGACTTCCCTAATTGAGTCGAATAATTAATGCCCTGAGCATAGGGGCTGAACTGCTGAATAAGTGTGAAACATCTCGCATTTAGCTGTAAGTGAAGCTAAAAACAGCTCATTATCACCGCTTATGTTGAAATAACTTTCACCTTTGTAACCTGATCTAAAACGCAACAATCCACCGATTTAAACCATAAACAAATGAATCATTAGCATGTCTATAAGCCGCTGTTCTACAATCAGTAGAATTATTTTAGCCAGAGAAGTAACAATGAAAAATCTGCGTATTATTTATGTAGCGATATTACTGGGTTTAAGTGGCTGTGTCAGTCATCAATCGGAAGGAAATATGAACTTGGCCAATAGCCGCTGGTATATGAGCGCCGACGACTACCAAATAGCCGATATCAAACTGCCCGCCTTTCACTTAGAAGAAACCCAACAAGGCTACAAAATTTCTGGAACCACGGGTTGCAATAACTTTTTTGCCAGCGCAAGTTGGGATGGCAAGCAACTCAGCCTCACCCAACCGATTGCGATGACACGGATGATCTGTGCTGCTCCTCTGAACAAGATTGAAATGGAATTTATGCAAGCCGTAGAGCAGCCAATCATCAGAGATGGCGAAACACTGCGCTTAACTAATGGCGCGGTATTTAAGCGCATTCCAAACAAATCCTAACCACCATCAGTAAGCGAAGCACTTCGCTTACTCGTTAAGCCCTTTTTCTAAACCAGCTTTGCCGTAAGTCTTGCCAACTCGCATAAGCCACCAGTGCCGCAATCATACTACTGCTAGCGAGTACCCAAGTGGTGGCAATGAACTGTTGTTGTTGCCAAGCCACCGGATCCACCGGCCAATGCCAATAGCCAATAGCCCAATCCAGGCTCCAACCAAAGGCCATCGCTGTCACAATCACCCCACTTAAATAGGCGACCAAGGCTCGCATGCCCATCTCCTGGCGCACTAACATCAGCGTTGCAATATTGGTCGCTGGCCCGGCTAACATAAACACCAAAGCTGCCCCCGGTGAAATGCCAGCGATAATCAAGCCCGCGGCTATCGGTGTCGAGGCCGTTGCGCAGATATACATAGGGATCCCGACTAAGACCATCACCACCATGGTGCCCCACCCCTGCCCCCACCGGGTCATAAAGCTTTCTGGCAAATAAGTTTGAATCAATGCAGCAAATGCCAAACCCACAAACAACCATAGGTAGCTATCCCGTACCATCTCAAGCAAGGCATCTGCCCAGCGCCGTAAACTGCTACGCCAGTCTGCTGTGGGAGTCTCGGCGGGCGATGATTGACTAGCGCACTGACCACCGCTGCAGCAACTCTTAACCACAGTTTTTGGCGCTTGACCAGCTTCACTATTACCAACTAAAAGGCCCGCTACGATGGCACTCACAATCGCCGCAATAGGACGAATAATTGCCATCACCGGCCCCAACAGCGCATAGGAAATGGCCACCGAATCAACTCCAGTTTCCGGTGTTGCGATTAGAAAAGAGGTGGTGGCACTATTCGAAGCCCCAGCACGGCGTAGACCCAGCGCAGCGGGGATCACCCCACAAGAGCACAATGGCAAAGGCGCGCCAATAAACGCTGCTTTTATTGTTGTACTCGGTCGGTTATTACCTAAATGCTTAGCCAACCAACGACTCGGTAAGCCCAGTTTCAAGCTGGCGGCAATCACAAAGCCTAGTAATAACCAAGGCGCAGCACTTAGAAATAATCCAATAAAATTAGTCAATAACATCTTCTAAAGCCTTTAATATTGAACACTGGGCAGCACTTTCACTGCCACCACAACAAGTCTCATGTAATTGGCGCAAAGTCGCTTCAAAAGCCTGTAGCTGAGCGAGTTGCTGCTGTACCTTGACCAACTTTTGTTCGATAAGGACGCTCACATCGTGACAACTCACCTGCTCGGCTCGCTCTCGCAGGTTCAGTAATTCAGCGATATCTTTAATTGATAAACCAGATTGCTTTGCCCGCTGCACAAAGCGCAATCGAGCTACATCTGTCTCACTATAAATACGATATTGGTTGGCCTCGCGCGCGGGCGTTTTCAGTAGCCCCTTGCGCTCATAAAAACGCAAGGCCTCGACACTTAAGCCACTTAGCTTGGCTAATTCCCCGATCCGATACATAAATACCTCCCATTCACTACAGGATAAACCCTATAGCTAGGTTTAGGGTCAACCTTTTTTTTCTGGAATGATAAAAATCTCTTGGTTCAATGCAGAGTCTAAGCCTGCTGACGGGATAATTTTATTAGAGTATATGATGCAAGTTGATGACTTTTAGTGCACCAGCTAAAGTGGCACATACAAATATCTGCCAGAGTGACCCAGAGTGACCATGCTCAAGCTTTTACTTTGCAGCCTTCTCTTAATTAAGGGCCACTGCAATTAGTATCAATGCTAAGGCAATCCAAGTATTCAGAGCCACATTTTCGTTAGCAAAGATAACACCGACCAAGACACCGAATGTGGGGCCTAGATCGTTGGTGAGTGAGGTAAATACAGGGCCTGTTTCCGATATGAGAAGCATATAAAGAAAGTAAACAACTCCGGCCCACATGGCCCCCAGATAGATAATAAAAAGAATCGTATCTAAAGTTACATGGCTTAGGAGTTGGCTATCAGAAAACAAGAATATAAGTAATATCTGTAGGCTGGCTGCACCCAATACATTCCTTGCCACAATCAGAGGGGGCTCGTCCCCACATTTGAGTGTTCTTGGAAAATCCGGCGAGCATTGCCGAGCTTATTTAAAAAACCATTGATACTAAATAAAGCAATGCCAATACCAAACTCTAGTGTTTCAACAGAGTTCATATTTACGCCACATAGGACGATAGCATTTTGTTTCAGTTAGTCTGGGATGTAGGCAATCAACCAAGAATTGCCGCCAGCTAAGCCTACATCTACGGCTAGACAAATCATCCAAATAAACCAAGTGATGAGAGTCTCCGCCCACAGCTGATAGGTTTATAAATATTGATTTCGCTCTGCGGGAATATCAGACAGATATTGTACAAATTCAAGCTCAAAACCATCGGGATCTAGGAAGTATACATTTTTACGATATTGTGTCGCCGCGCCCTGGTTGTGAATCGGAAAACCAGCTTGCAGCAAACGCTGGCTCAACGCCTCGATATTATCGGTAACAAAAGCGAAATGTGCCAAGCCCAGTTGGTTACTTGTCAAAGACCGATTTTCCCCTCGACCACTATCGTTAAAAGTTAAGTAATGCGTTTCATCACCAAAGTGAACCCAATTTCTTGGGGTTCCATGCCATAACTGATGACCTTGTCCTCTAATATACCAGTGGGGAAAAGCGGCCCCGTAAAACTTAAGCGTAGCATCAAGATCGCTCACCACTAAATTCAAATGTTCTAAATACATTGTGATTTCCTTCGTTATTGATCATTGCTGTGAACACCAGCGAATCGACGACTCGGTGATATTTGTGTTTAGCATAAAAGCTCAAGTTAACTTGAGGTAAAGGAGTTTTTTTCTTATCCTCAAACAATATTCATTTGAGGAAAAGCGATGACCAGCACTCCACCAAAAGCCCTATCGGTAGGTTTTGTCGCCAAACGCTGTGGCGTGAAAATATCGACACTGCATTTTTACGAAAGTAAAGGGCTGATCCAAAGTTGGCGTAACCAGGGCAACCAACGCCGTTATCGGGCCGATGTACTACGACGGGTCTCGGTGATCAAAGCCGCACAAAAATTGGGGATCAGTTTACAAGACATTAAGCTGGCCCTCGCCAGCCTGCCCGATCAACGCACTCCAACCAAACAAGACTGGCAGCAGCTGTCAAAGGTCTGGCGCCAACAATTAAATCAACGGATCCATCAACTAGAAAAGCTTAGGGATTCTCTCAACGGCTGTATTGGTTGTGGTTGCCTCTCCATGCAGAATTGTCCGCTCTACAATCCCGATGACATCCTAGCTGAACAAGCGCAAGGACCTGTTCTATTAGACCGAGCATAAACTTGCACCATAGCGACCAAAATCGCAGCTTGAATCAAAAGCGCCCTTTATCGATAAAAATAAGCATGCCCAAAGAACTTTTTTAATACTTGCAACGTTATTCCTTTTAACCGAGGAGTAACTATGTTTAATTTTTTAAAAGTAAATCCATTGAAACGTAAACGAAAAAAATATGATGTTTTACTGGAATCGGCAATGCTCGCGCAAAGACGAGGCGACATTATGAGCTATTCGATGCTAAGTGCCGATGCGGAGCAACTATGGAAAGAAATCAAAGAGTTAGAGTTGAAAAATCAGTTGCCCAATACACCAAGTGAAAAGTGACAAGTAAATCATTAAAGCATCAGGCTATTGACAGGAAAATTATTAAATATCAGTAATTTGAGCTAAACAGAGTCGGCGTCCATACTTAATGAACGCCGGCCAAATTAGCGACGAACATGCCAAATAAAGTCAGTCAAGTTATCAACAAGCGAACGAAGCCCAACGTGGTTAAGCTCGGCTTGGGTGCTGCCTTATTAGCCTTTTTCAGCCTCGCGATCCTCGCCATTGTATTTACTGCGCTAAACAATGTTGATCGTGAAATTAAAAACAAGGTAAAAAAATCTCTATTAACCACTCTGCATACCACCCAACAAGCTCAGCATATTTGGCTACAACACCGACTGACAGAATTAGATAACATCACCCGCTCTCAATCACTGCGCAGCATTGCGCAGACCTTCACTCGCAGTAAACCTAGTCCATCGCAGTTTGCCAAAGCAGAACAACAGCTGGCACAAAGTCTGCGTTTTATTATGGAAAGTTATCAAGATCAGAACTATTGGCTGACGCGCCGCAATGGCCAAATCCTCAGTTCGAACCTCACGCAGCAAACCACACGCCACCCTTTATTTGAATTAAGCTCACAAGCGATACAACGGGTATTAGCTGGTGAAACTCGTTTTATCACAGGCTCAGTCAAAACCGAGCGCGCCCCCCAAAGTCACATTTACTTTTGTTCACCAGTGTTCGATGAACAACGACAGGTGATTGCCGTTCTGATCATCGGTGCCGATCAACATAAACACTTTAATACGATCACCCAACTTGGCAACATCTGGGACAGCGGTGCAACTTATGCCTTTGATCAAAATGGTGTAATGCTTTCAAATTCTCGTTCCGACGAGCAACTTCATCGAGTCGGTTTGTTAGCGCCCGCACAAAGTGCCATCAACACCATTCGAATCACCGATCCCGGTAGCAATATCTTGGAGAGGCGAGACCAAAAACTATCTAAACTACCACTCACACTGATGGCACAAAGCGCCACTCGAGGGCAAACGGACTTCAATATAGAAGGTTACCGAGACTACCGAGGTATATTGGTATTAGGCGCTTGGAGTTGGCAAGCCAACTATGGCTTTGGCCTTGCCACCGAAATCGACAAATCCGAGGCATATAACGTTTATGGTAGAACCAAAAACATCGTATTAATTGGCATCATTAGTTCTTTAGTGGTGACTTTTAGCCTATTTATGTTGCTGTATATCAGCCTCCGTAACGGCAAGCGCAGCTTATATCAAGCCCAACTGGTATTAGAAGATAGGGTTAAACAACGAACCGCCAACCTAGAGGCGGCTCAGCAGCAACTGCGCGCCGCCTACCAAGAACTCGAGCAAGTATCTATCACTGATAGCCTCACCGGCATCCCCAATCGACGCTGCGCCGATACTTTTTTAAATAGTGAGTGGCGCCGCGCACAACGCGATGGATATCCGATCACTATTATGCTGATCGACATCGACCATTTTAAGCAATATAACGATCACTATGGTCATCCCGCGGGCGATATTTGCCTGGAGCTTGTCGCTAGAACCCTAATCGACAGCCAAATTTGTAAACGTCCGGGGGATCTAATTGCACGCTATGGTGGCGAAGAATTTATCGCCATATTAAGTAATAGCGATCAACAATATGCCACACTTGCCGCGAACAACTTACTTGAAGCCATCCGTAAAGCTGCCATCCCCCATAATTTCACTTTAGTTGAAGATCAAACCATGCTGACCATCAGTATTGGGGTATCCATTGCAGAAAACATCGACACCAGCCTTGAAAAAGTTGTGAGTTTAGCTGACCAAGCGCTGTACATCAGTAAACAAACTGGACGTAATCGCTATCACCTGAAACTCCCCCAATAGTGCAACTGAGCGGCTCCCCCAAGCTAAAATAAACCAATCCGTCCATTAATCACCACCTTGAACAGCAATCGAAGTTGCTGTTTTCACATAAATTTCAATAAAAAATAAGGACTAAACAATGCTACCTACGGATGATTAATCTACTAAAAATTGCACATTCTTAAGACTTTTCCTGTAAAATGCGCGCCTCAAACCTAAGTTGTTTATTTTTCGGGCAACTTGTACCGCTAGCGCACATAACTGCTAATGAGGATAAAACCCCAATGGAAAACGCTCGACCGATTCGACGTGCACTGATCAGTGTTTCAGATAAAACAGGCATCATCGAATTCTCTCGATCTTTAGCCCACCAAGGCGTAGAGATCTTATCTACTGGTGGCACCGCTAAATTACTGGCTGATAACGGCATCGCCGTGATTGAAGTCTCAAACTACACAGGCTTCCCAGAAATGATGGATGGACGGGTAAAAACACTCCATCCTAAAGTACACGGTGGCATTTTAGGTCGACGCGGCACCGATGACCAAGTCATGGCTGAACACGACATCAATGCCATTGATATGGTGGTGGTCAACCTTTACCCATTTGCAGCAACCGTGGCAAACCCAGATTGCAGCCTGGCCGATGCGGTAGAAAACATCGACATTGGCGGACCAACCATGGTGCGCAGTGCAGCGAAAAACCATAAAGACGTGACCATCGTGGTGAACGCTTCGGATTACGACCGTGTATTGGCAGAAATGGCTAATAACGATAAATCGTTAACTCAAGCCACTCGATTCGACCTCGCCATTGCCGCTTTCGAACACACCGCCGCCTACGACGGGATGATTGCAAACTACTTCGGTACCATGGTCCCAAGCTACGGCGACAACACCGAAGGTGATGAAGAAAGTAAGTTTCCACGAACATTTAATAGCCAATTCATTAAAAAGCAAGATATGCGCTATGGCGAAAACAGCCACCAAGCAGCCGCTTTTTATGTAGAAAAAAACATTGAAGAAGCCTCGGTATCGACTGCCACTCAGCTACAGGGTAAAGCCTTGTCATTCAACAACATCGCCGATACAGACGCCGCCCTTGAGTGTGTAAAAGAATTTGCTGAGCCATGTTGTGTCATCGTGAAACACGCCAATCCTTGCGGCGTTGCTTTAGGAGATGACATTCTGCAAGCTTACCAGCGCGCTTATCAAACCGATCCAACTTCAGCCTTTGGTGGCATTATCGCTTTTAACCGAGAACTCGATGCCGATACCGCCGAAGCCATTGTCTCTCGCCAATTTGTGGAAGTGATCATTGCGCCTAAAGTTTCTGAAGCAGCAGCACAAATTGTTGCCGCGAAGAAGAATGTGCGTCTGCTGCAATGTGGCGAGTGGTCAACTAAAACCACCGGTTTACAACTGAAACGGGTAAATGGTGGTTTATTGGTGCAAGACCGCGATCAAGGCATGGTCGGTCAAGAAGAGCTAAGCGTCGTCAGCAAACGTCAACCCTCAGCAGAAGAACTACGTGACGCGCTATTCTGCTGGAAAGTGGCTAAATTCGTGAAATCGAATGCCATCGTTTACGCCAAAGGGAACATGACGATTGGGGTCGGTGCTGGCCAAATGAGCCGTGTATACAGTGCTAAAATCGCTGGTATTAAAGCCGCCGATGAAAATCTGGAAGTCGCCGGAAGCGTGATGGCATCCGATGCCTTCTTCCCGTTCCGCGATGGCATCGATGCCGCTGCCGAAGCGGGCATCACCTGCGTCATTCAACCCGGTGGCTCAATGCGTGATGACGAAGTCATCGCGGCTGCGGATGAACACGGCATGGCCATGCTATTCACCGGCATGCGCCACTTCTACCACTAAACGAATAACAGCCAGCCTTACGCTGGCTGTTTTATATTGTGGCTTGGCCTGACCAAGCCGGGTTTGCTCAGTATTGGATAAACAAAAATGAACGTACTTGTGATTGGCGGCGGTGGCCGTGAACATGCGCTGGCTTGGAAGGCCGCCCAGTCTCCTTTAGTTGATAAAGTCTTTGTGGCCCCCGGCAACGCTGGTTCGGCGCTTGAGCCAAAGCTGGAAAATGTTGCAATTAATGTTGAAGATATTGCCGGCCTACTGAGCTTTGCGCAACAGAACCAAGTTGAACTGACCATTGTCGGCCCTGAAGGCCCCTTAGTGATTGGCGTGGTGGATGCTTTTCGCGCTGCGGGTCTAAAGATCTTCGGCCCCACCGAAAAAGCAGCACAGCTTGAAGGCTCTAAATCTTTTACCAAAGATTTTTTAGCCCGTCACAACATCCCAACGGGTTACTACCAAACCTTTACCGAAGTTGAACCTGCCATTGCTTATGTTAAGCAGCAGGGCGCCCCCATCGTGGTAAAAGCCGATGGCTTAGCAGCAGGTAAAGGCGTGATTGTGGCGATGACCGAAGCCGAAGCAATCGCGGCAATCGAAGATATGCTCGCCGATAACGTCTTTGGTGAAGCAGGTTCACGCGTGGTAATTGAAGAGTTCTTAGATGGCGAAGAAGCTAGCTTCATCGTGATGGTGGATGGCAGCAACGTATTAGCCATGGCCACCAGCCAAGATCATAAACGAGTTGGCGACGGTGACAGCGGCTTAAATACCGGCGGCATGGGGGCTTACTCACCCGCACCAGTAGTAACGCCTGAAATTCACCAACGCATTATGGATCAAGTGATCATGCCGACAGTAAAAGGCATGGCTACTGAAGGCAACGAATACACTGGTTTCTTATATGCTGGTTTGATGATCATGGCTGATGGCATGCCAAAAATCATCGAATATAACTGTCGCTTCGGAGATCCAGAAACCCAACCGATAATGATGCGAATGCAATCTGATATCGTTGAGCTATGTTTAGCCGCCGTTGATCGTAAACTCGATAGTAAAACTGCCGAATTTGACTCTCGTGCAGCCATGGGTGTGGTCCTCGCCGCTGCAGGCTACCCAGGTGATTACCC
This sequence comes from Agarivorans sp. QJM3NY_30, assembly GCF_050870855.2. GTDB lineage: Bacteria > Pseudomonadota > Gammaproteobacteria > Enterobacterales > Celerinatantimonadaceae > Agarivorans. The sequence goes on from NZ_CP194038.2 coordinate 4,411,226, forward strand.
GAAAGGAGATGTGATTAACCTACCCAGCTTGAGCGAAGAAAGCCTAGACGCCAAAGTATTCCACGCAGGGACTAGCGAAAAAGACGGTCAGCTCCTGACTAGTGGTGGTCGAGTGCTGTGTGCTACCGCCTTAGGCAACAGCGTGACAGAGGCTCAAGCCAATGCCTACGCCTTAGTCAAAAAAGTGTCTTGGAACGGTATGTTCTATCGTCACGACATCGGCTACCGCGCTATCGCCCGAGAAAAAAGCCAAGGCTAAGCCTTAAGCTGAATGCTAATAACATATAAAACCACTAAATGATCGATATTTAGTGGTTTTTTTTGTATTTTTCACATGATGCAAAGCTTAATCTCAATATTACTCAAGCAGTGCTATTATTCACTGTCATCATTGCGAAGAGCGTAACATGGAAAAGCATAATTTATTAGAAGATGGTTTAGCCCTATTAATTGGCAGCCTGATGGTTTCCTTAGGACTATTTTTCTTTAAACAGACTCAATTACTCACTGGTGGTACCGCGGGTTTGGCTCTGTTATCCAGTCAATTTTTTAAGTTAAGCTTTGGTCAAATATTTTTACTCATTAACTTACCCTTTTTTATTTTGGGTTTTGCCAAGATGGGCAAAAGCTTCACTTTTCGCACCGTCGCTTGTGTATTGCTGGTCTCTTTGTTTACCGATTATATGCATCTGGTCCTCAGTGTTTCACATATTGAGAGAAGTTATGCATCACTCTGTGGCGGTTTCTTAATTGGCACTGGTATGTTGATCCTGATCCGCCATAAAGGCAGCTTAGGCGGGGTGAATATTCTAGCCTTATATTTACAACAACGTTTTAATATTCGTGCAGGTCAGGTGCAAATGGGGCTCGATATTATGATTGTTGCTGCCTCTTACTTCCTCGTCCCATTAAGCGTTTTACTATGGTCCATTGTTGGCGCGGTCGCGCTCAATATCGTGATATCATTGAATCACAAAAGTGGACGCTACCAAGGTCTATCTTAATTAAACCAATGACATTTACTTCTGCGTTCATCTCGGTAAAACAAACTCAGCGTTTGTTTGCTTGCTATGATCAATGGCTTACAGATTACCAAGACTATTGGCAATTCAGTCCTTTTGCCCATCACACATTCCCTTGGCCAAAGCCCTCACTCAAACACCGCTTAGAACAACTAAGCCTTGAGCAGCTGACCCAATTTGAACAACAGCCCACGCTGGCTAGAAGCTATTTTGCTGAGTATTTCCCAGAACTAACGCAAAACCAAGAATCATGGCCCTTAACGGTTCCTCAAACGCGCAGTTTAACCAGCCCATTTTGGTTGAGTAACGGTATTAAAGGCCGTAAATTGGAACAAATTGCAGCCTTTTGCCAACAATTACACGGCGAGACAAGACCAGTATTGGAGTGGTGTGCAGGCAAAGGTCACTTGGGGCGCTTCATTAGTTACCATCACCAGCTGCCCGTCACCAGCCTAGAGTGGCAGGCACCGCTCTGTGAAGAGGGGCAACAGTTGGCCCAAAAATTAAACTTAAGCCAACATTTTGAACACTGTGATGTATTAGCTGAGCCTCCCCAAGCCACGCTCAACAAGCAACAACATGTAGTGGCCTTACACGCTTGCGGTGAGTTGCACCTACAGCTACTTCGCTTAGCCAGTCAGCAGCGACCACAACGACTCAGCCTATGCCCCTGCTGCTATCACCTCATTAGCACCCCTTACTATCAGCCGCTCTCCGAGCAGGCTCAACAAAGCTCCCTTCAATTGAGTAAAGCGGACTTACGCTTGGCCGTGGCTCAGTCGGTTACCTCGGGTCAGCGGGTGCAAAACCTACGTCAAACCGAGATCCATTGGCGCTTAAGTTACCAATGTTTACGCGAGCAAGTGACTGGGCAAAGCGACTACCAAGCGTTGCCGTCGGTGGCGAAACACTGGTTTGCTCAAGGGAGTAGCTTTGCCGATTTTGCCCAATGGGCGAGTCAACAACACCAACTGGCGCTGCCAGAGTCCATCGACTGGGCAGATTATTTAAACTTAGGACGAGAGCGCCATCTTCAAGTACGTAAAAGTGAACTGATACAACAACTATTTAGACCCATCTTAGAGCGCTGGCTGATTCTGGACCGTTGCTTATTTTTACAAAAGCATGGCTATCAGCTAAAACTCGTGGAACTTTTCCCCTTTCAAACTAGTCCACGTAATGTACTCATTCAAGCCGAGTTGCCTTAGGGCGCTTCAACCGTAAGGCTCTAATCAATACCTTAAGTACTGTTTATTGGTTTTTAACCCTTACGATATAGCCTCTGCTCTAATAAGCAATAAGGCCTTTTACTGTGATAATTGTTACACTTACCAATATTGGATAGGTATCTATCCTTGACTCATTGATAACTGGAAACTTTATGTTGCTTCGTATCCCGCTATGCTTCACCTTGCTTTGCGTTAGTTCTATGCTGTTTGCCACCGAACAAGAAGAACAATATGAAGAAGCGCTCAATCCCGCACTTATTGAAAACGACACGGCATCGAGTGAACCACAACCAATCCCCGAGCCTAAACCAAACATCCTCCCAGAAACCGAGTCGAAGGGAAAGTCAGTCGAAGCAAACCCTACCGAGCTGGACCTGCAACAAAAGTCAGGCGATGACAAACAAGCTTTGCCGGCCCAACCCGAAAACATTATTCCGATAGTTGTTGGCAACGATCCGCTCTCGAGCAAAACTCAGAAAAATTTAGCCGAGCCGCCCCCAGAGCAAGCGACATGGGGACCGCTTCATTTACTCAATACCGAGCTCTCACCGAACAGCAAAGCCACCCTAGATTGGTTTTCCGGTCACCTGCCTGGTGGCTTCGAAATGGCCACCCCGGTCGTGGTATTGCATGGTAAAGAAGCAGGGCCAACCGTATGTTTAACTGCCGCGATCCATGGTGATGAGGTCAACGGGGTTGAAATTGCCCGCCGAGTCGTACAAAACCTAAAACCAGAAAATCTCAAAGGCAGCATTATCTCGGTTCCAGTGGTCAATATTGACGGACTATGGCGCAAAGATCGCTATATGTCAGACCGACGTGATCTTAACCGCGCCTTTCCTGGTAATGCTAACGGCTCAACCGCCTCTCGCGTCGCTTATAGCTTATTTACCAGCATTATCCGTCACTGTGACAGTGTCATTGATCTGCATTCTGGCTCAATGTTTCGGGAAAATGTGACTCAATTACGGGCCGATATCACTCTAACTTCGGTTGCGGAATTAACCAAACAATTTGGTGCGGTTTCGGTACTACAAAGCATTGCTCCCCCAGGCAGCTTACGTGGCGCAGCAACCGCCGCTGGGATCCCCGCGGTGGTGATGGAAGTGGGAGGTCCTTTCACCGTTGATGTAAAAATGGTTGAAACTGGCGTCAAAGCGCTACGCAGTTATTTAAGTTCCATCGGTATGTTGCCGCGCTCTTTCTTTTGGTCTTCACCACAACCGGTATTTTATGCCTCCGAGTGGCTGCGCTCTCGCCAAGGCGGGATCCTGATAAACAAAGTCAACCTAGGGCAAAAAGTAAACAAGGGGCAACTGTTAGGTGAAATTAGCAACCCGATTAATAATGAAATCGAGAATCTATACGCACCTTTCAATGCCGTCGTTCTTGGCCGTGCTCAGGACCAATTTGTCAGCGCTGGTTACGCTGTGTTTAACCTTGGTGAACGCCGAAGCATAGAAGCTCTTGAACAACAGGGTGAACAAGTGAAGAAAAAAGTTGTCGAGAATAATGCGGAACAGATGGGGCTAACACCCAGCCTAAACCAGAATGATGCCACCCCCCAAGTTACAGATGATGAGGCGACCACGCTGCCACCTAAACCCGAGAGCCCCTCGCGGCCAACACCAACGGGGCATCAAATCCCCGATATGGATGATGTTCCAGAAGATTAGCCAAGCCTTATCAAGGCGAGCAATAGCCAAGAATTCTTTTAAGGAGTAATCACGATGACCCAAGAGGCTTTAATCAAACGCTGCACATGGTGTGGTGACGCCCCAGATTATCAACATTATCACGACCATAGCTGGGGGCGGCCAGTTTATGACTCAAAAGAACTATTTGCTAAGCTCTGTTTAGATGGACAACAAGCCGGTTTGTCATGGATAACCATTCTGCGTAAACAGCAAAACTACTATCAAGCCTTTGCTCAATTCCAACCAGACAAAATCGCTCAATACCAAGACCAAGACTGCGCCCGCTTAATGGAAAACAAAGGGATCGTACGCAATAAGCTTAAGATTAATTCCATTATTAAGAATGCCAGAGCCTATTTAGCGATAGAGGCACAAGGCCAAACTTTTAGCGACTATATTTGGAGCTTTGTAAACGGCAAAACCATTGTAAATCGCTATACCCATATGCAAGACATTCCAGCTGAAAGCCCAGAATCACAAGCAATGTCGAAAGCCTTAAAAAAAGCAGGATTTAATTTTGTTGGACCCACGATTTGTTATGCCTTTATGCAAGCGGTGGGTATGGTGAACGATCACCTGGTGGATTGCCATGTCTATCGAGAGTGTGTCGAGTTAGCCAAACGTTAAGCTACTTCATACTGGCCAGAAGATGTTATAGCAATCTAATTAATTAGATGAGCAATTTATTACGCAGAATTAATTTACCGATAATCAGCCAGGAAGTGCAGTAGCTAGTGGCTCTAATGACAAGATACATCACGCAGTTAGCGGTGATCTAGGCTAGCAAAAATAAACCAGTAATGGTTAGATTAGTATTCGATGGGCTGCTCATCAGTCATCAATACGGTGAGTCGTAAGTGATTCGACCAAGGGCCTTATTCGCTCGCTGTTGAGCGCATGTGACTGGTTGCAGTCAATCTAAATATAAGGTGATTTAGGCCACCCTGAACGGGGAAGCTTTCGCCTGATCGGCGATGATCTCTGTGTGACAATTATTGAGTGTTAGTATAACTGAACGAAGTCTTACAAATTAACGAGTTAACTCCGCGAAACGTTGTTCTTCAGTCTTTTTGTTTTGTAAGTAGCTTAATGCCACCAAACCCATTAATTCCATCATAATTTTTCTCTCTTTAGTAAAAGTTTAACTCAGTTGATCAATCAGATTAACGATTCAGTTGCTTAACACTGGCGTCATCGTGTTTTTTGTAACCTAGGTAGCTAAGGGCGACCAATCCAAATAAATCGTACATAATATTTTCCTTTTGCTTGTAAATGACTAGCGATTACGTTGCGCTTGGCTTTGTTGATTATTGTTTGCTTGTGATTGTAATGCGTAAAATAAACCAAATAATTCCATAATATGTTCACCTATTGTTTTGTTTGCTTCAATCTTAAAAGTCGCTAACTATGTAAAGTGTTTTTGTTAGTAACTTTCTCTCTTGGGATTAATATTATGCGACATAGCACACAATTAACATTACGTTTTTTCATTTTAGTCTTACTAAATTTCACTTTAAGTAATTAAATTACCAAAAAATCATTTGAAAGGCTTTCCAAACCACAGCGCAGAGCGAATTTGTGAAAATTGTTAACTATTGTTTGATAAAAAAATTTCGCAAGTATTTTCTTAAACCGTTACAAATGAGAAAACTGCGGTATGCTAATCCACTAACCGTCACTGCTATATAAGGGAGAAACGATGCAGGCAATACAAGCGCAATTCCATGGCGACCAACTGAAGCTCAATCAACTGCCAGACCTCGTTGCAAATCAACAACAAGTGCTAATCTCAGTCAAGGCTGCTGGGGTCAACCCAGTAGATACTTATATCGTAGCCGGTAGTAATAACTACACCGCCAACTTCCCACACACGCCTGGAAAAGATGCCGCAGGCGTGATCATTGCCGTGGGTGCTGACGTCACAGGCCTAAGTCCCGGACAACGAGTTTATTGCGCAGGAACACTCAGCGGTGCCAGCGCTGAACAATGCTTGGCCAGCCCGCAACAGGTTTATCCTCTATCGAATCACTTAAGCTTCGAACAAGGTGCCTGTTTAGGTACACCATATGCTACAGCTTGGCGAGCTCTGTTTATTCGAGCCCATGCTCAAGCCGCAGAAACGGTGTTTATTCACGGCGCGAGCGGAGGCGTCGGACTCGCCGCAATTCAACTCGCCAAAGCTGCGGGTTGTCGGGTTTTTGCCAGCGCTGGCAGCGAAGCCGGTTTAGCACTACTCAAACAACAAGGTGCCGATGTGGTGGTAAACCACCATCAAACGCAACACTACCAACAACTGCAACAAGCCGGTGGGGTGGATGTAATATTAGAGATGCTAGCGAATCAAAACTTAGGCGATGATCTACCGCTACTCAATGCAGGAGGACGCGTGGTTGTGATCGGTAGCCGAGGCAGTGTAGAGATTAATCCTCGAGATCTCATGGCTCGAGATGCTTGTATTATGGGAATGGCCTTAGCGCACGCCGATAGCGCACAGCTAAAACAGATCCATACGGCCCTTTATGCAGGTGCCGAAGCGGGATTTGTTCGCCCTGTGATAGGACAAAGTTTTGCTTTGGCCGAAACCAGCGCCGCTCATCAAGCCGTGATGCAAGCAGGCGCTCACGGCAATATTGTGATCGACACCCAGCAGACTAAGGATACCGTTAGTCACCAGTAACTCGACAACATAAATAGTCCGTCTCTCAATGGGTCCCGCTGCGACCACTCTCGATGCGCAGCGGCTTTAGAAATAAGATAAACCTTGAGAGCTATTTTATAGACTCGAGGCGTGAGGCGAAAAAGTAAGCCTAAGAAATATTGCTTCCCCTACTCCCTCGACAACCAAAATCTGTTGATCCTTGGAATAACATGAGTGATGAAGGATCAACAGCCCAAATCAAGTTCATTCTTTCTTCGCGGCAATTTGTTTATACATCAAACCAGCACAAACCGCCCCAACGAGTGGTGCAAGCCAAAACAACCATAATTGACTTAAGGCAATCCCCCCTTCGATTAAGGCAGGCGCAGTGCTACGAGCCGGATTCACCGAGGTATTACTCACCGGAATAGATATTAAATGGATTAAAGTTAATCCCAAACCAATCGCCAAGGGTGCGCCCCCCACTGGTGCACGCTGATCAGTAGCCCCTAAAATTATGAATAAAAACATAAAGGTCATCACTATTTCACAAATAAAGGTTGCGACTAAACTATAGCCTCCTGGTGAATGCAGGCCGTAACCATTACTCGCCAAACCATGGCTAGCCAAATCATAATCAGCGCTACCACTGGCAATCAAGTACAAAATAATTGCGCCCACAAATCCGCCAAGTAACTGGGCACAAATATAAGGAAATACATCAAACTTAGAAAAACGCCCTGCCACCATTAAACCGATGGTGACCGCAGGATTAAGGTGACAACCAGAGATATGCCCAATGGCATAAGCCATGGTGAGAACGCTCAGACCAAAGGCTAGTGATACCCCAACCAAGCCAATCCCTACCTCAGGAAAAGTCGCCGCTAATACAGCACTACCACAGCCCCCTAAAACCAACCAAAAAGTACCAATCCCTTCTGCAACTAAACGATTGAATAACGGCATGTTTGCTCTCCTTTTCAAACATAGGCTTCACAGTAGCAACTTGCCACTGTCGCCTAAATATAGGCCACTCCTGCCAAGCCTACCGAGTTTTTACTCCCCTGCCCGTTCAGTTCGATACAGTTTCTCGCTTAACAGATACAAGACGAGAGAAATCGAAATAAATACAAAGAACTAAAAAAATACAACAGTAAAGACAAATATAAAAAATATAGCTACCATTGCCACACTTTAATCCGAAAAACAATTCATTAATAGGACGTTTATGTTTAGAACTTATATTTTAGCGGTTTACATCACCATACTCACTATTCCTACTGTCTATGCGAGTGAATTTAACTTTGAACTGAATGATGATGCCTTCAGAGCTGGTTTTACCAGCGCGATAGGGCCTGCAGCTGAGGTGTCGGCAAACTATATGTACTCTCGACCTGAAGGCGATTTAGCAGAGCTAGGGATCAAGGCAACCCACCAGCAGGACAATCATAAATTTGCAATTGGCACTAAGTTCAACAAATTGTGGGCAAATCATCACGCGAACGCGCATGCCGTAACCATTGGAGGAAACTACGCCATTCTCATTGCCCCAGATTTAACAATTTCAGGAAGTGCTTACTACGCACCTTCGGTGTTAGCCAGTCATGAATTAAGTCGTTACTACAACTTAGATGCAAGAGTGGCTTATTCGCTGATGCCCCATGCTAACGTGTACTTAGGTTACCGTAGCATTCAGTTTCACTATCGTTCTGCAAACGATTTAAGCTTTAATAAAGGTTTCTATATCGGCGCAGTAATTAAGTTCTAGTCCTCAGAGGCCTGTTATGTTCAGCTCTGAGATGAAAAACAGGCCAAGTGCGACGCCATTCCTGATGTTTCTTAATTCACCATCTAGTCCGTATCTATCTAGCCACAGCGCCTTCACTCGCGCCTAGCTCTTTTCAGCGTCGACAGTGAAGCAGAGCCCCCAAAACAAATGCCATAGCTTTAAAATTCAAGCAAAAGCTTCTAAAAGGGGTAATAAAATCAAAAAATCGTTATAGATTGAAATAAATAACCCTAAATTAACTTTATTAAACCATAACTCGCAAACACTCACTCAGCAGATTTCCTTATACTTTATTCATCACTCTCCACTTGAGAATTTTAAATGAAATTACCATTTGCCATATTTCGATTAATTAGCCGTCAGCGCACTCTCTAGCCTCGCGCTGGCGGTCCGTTGGGCTAAATTCATTCAATTCAACTGTAGAGATAAATCATGTCCACTTTTAATTATAAAAAATACCAAGCCTTTCAGAAGGTTCACTTACCTAATCGACAATGGCCCAATAACAGTATCAGTCAAGCACCACAGTGGTGTAGTGTGGATCTTCGCGATGGCAATCAGGCCTTGATTGAACCGATGTCGGTGGAACAGAAAAAAACCTTGTTTGCGCTTCTGGTGAAGCTCGGCTTTAAACAGATCGAGGTTGGTTTTCCTGCCGCATCAACCACCGACTACGATTTTGTGCGATGGTTAATCGAGACCAATCAGATCCCGGAAGATGTCTCCATTCAAGTATTAACTCAGGCCCGTTCGGGCTTAATCGAGCGCACATTTGAAGCACTAGCCGGAGCGAAAAACGCGATTGTGCACCTCTATAATTCAACCTCGAGAACACAGCGCGAGAAGGTATTCAAACTGGATAAAGCGGGTATCATTAACATAGCCGTCACTGGTGCAAAAGAACTACAGCGGCAGGCCGAATGTTACCCAGAGACTAATTGGCAATTTCAATATTCACCAGAAAGCTTTACTGGAACCGAACTCGATTTCTCGGTGGAAATTTGTAATGCGGTGGTTGCCCAGTGGCGTCCTTACACCAACAATAAAATAATCATTAATATTCCAGCCACAGTTGAAATGTCGATGCCTAATGTTTACGCCGATCAAATAGAATGGTTTATCCAGCACATCGACCATCGCCAAGATCTCGTGATTAGCCAGCATACCCACAATGACCGCGGCTGTGGGATCGCCGCAGCTGAATTGGGGCAACTTGCCGGAGCCGACCGAGTGGAGGGCACCTTACTCGGCAATGGCGAGCGCACCGGAAATATGGATATCGTGACGATGGCAATGAACCTATACAGTCAAGGGATAAATCCGGAGTTGGACTTGGCCAATATCGATGAAATAGTACAAGTGGTCAAACACTGTACCCAGTTGCCAGTACATCCACGTCATCCCTATGTTGGTGAATTGGTATTTACCGCTTTCTCTGGCAGCCATCAAGATGCCATTAAGAAATGTTTAGAACAGCAGCAAACTGGCGCGCCTTGGGATGTGGCCTATTTACCGATCGATCCTAGTGACTTAGGTAGAGATTATCAGGAAGTGATCCGTATCAATAGCCAATCAGGCAAAGGCGGGATCGCCTATGTCCTTGAGCGAGACTACGGCATTCAACTGCCTCGTTGGGCGCTCATTGAGTTTAGTGCAGTGGTACAACAAGACGCCGAGAAAACGGGTGAAGAAATCACCCCAGAAAAAATATGGCAGCTATTCCAGCAGACTTATTTAAAGCAAAGCCATGCCTATCAACTTGGCCACTACCAAATCAGCTACCAACAGCAAGAACATTTACAGGTTGTATTACAACGGGATGAGCAAACCTGCAGGATTGAAGCCAATGGCAATGGCGCACTGGCCGCCTTTGTCAACGGACTACAGCAGGAATTTGGCTTCACTATCGAGGTTCTCGACTACACTGAACATGCCTTAAGTAGAGGAGCTGAAGCGGAAGCGGTATGTTACATTCAAACTAAGATCGCGAATAAACGCTATCTTGGGGTCGCCATCGATAAAGACATTCTCACCGCGAGCTTAAAAGCGATGTTATGTGCCTTAAATCAAGAGCTGAGCATATCCGCTCAGCTGGAAATGGTCTAGTTAGCTGCGCCATCTGATGTACGCTCAGCCATAAGACTTAGTGGTGATGCCCACCCGCACCGTGGGCATGACCATGCGCCAATTCTTCAGCGCTTGCTGGACGAGCCTCAATTAATTTGATAGCAAAGTCGAGATGTTTACCCGCGTAGGGATGATTGGTATCAACGGTCGCCATAAACTTCCCAACCTTAACCACGGTTACCTGACGAGGGCCTTGCTCAGTTTCCAAGAGCGCAGCCATCCCAGCTTTCCAATGCTTAGCGCCTTGCAAGTGTTTTACCGACACGCGCTGCTCTGCATTTTCATCACGCACACCGTAGCCATCTTCAGGCGCCAAACTTAGCTTGATTTCTGCGCCAGCTTCTAGGCCTTCTAAGGCCTGTTCAATCGCAGGAATCATCGAATTATGGCCGTGCAGGTAAGCGACCGCATCTTGGTCGGTCGCTTCCAATAACGCGCCGTCGGTTTCATGCAGAGTATATTCAAAACGCACCACACTATCTTTTACAACTTTCATGGTCTTCTCTCAAGATGGAAATGTTGCGCTACTACAGCAGAATCGGCGGAGTTTGCCAAGTATTATAGTTATCTTAGGGAAAATGGAAGTAAACAATAGCGAAACGTATTTGTGTACAGCTCAACAAATTAATGTATAACTATTGACCAGCATTCACCGATCAGCCAGTATATTCATAGGAAGCCTATACAATGTCGTAAATCAACAAGGAGGTTACTACCGAGAGAAGTTGATTGTGAGTATAGATAGCAGCATAAACACCCCAGACGATTACAAATTTCAGTGCTCTACATCTAACGAGTTAGCTGAAGCCCTATTTTCTCTACATTCCCTCCCTAGCCAAGCGAATATCGATGAATTGGCTCAACTGAGTTTACAAGTCAAACAATTAAGCCCAGTAAAGCAGCTCAAGCGACTGCATCATGCAGCAGAGCAACAACAACTATTTAAGTGCTTCACTGCTAGTCCTTGGTTTTTTCAAGAAGGTGCCGACTATTTATATCGCCCTGAGCTATTGCTGAATGCGCCACTGACTCAAGTAATTTTGTTGCTTAAAGAAACCTTAGGTCATCGCCATTGGCACAACTTATTACAAATGGCACATCCTCATTATGTTCCGCAGTTACTGGCACGCTTACGTCAATTTGCCACGGATTGTTCTAGGGATTGACACACAAATGCAGCTAAGCCATCAAACCCTCCCAAGTGTGGTAACAAGGTGATGTTTAAGCCCGCATGACTTGCTTCAGCTTGCTGAATAATTCTTGGTAAATCATTCACCACATGAGTACCCGCAGCCAAAAAATGAGGATATAAGGTAATGTTAACAATACCGGCAGCGACACACATATTGATCTGCTGACTAATTGATGGTTCGACTAATTCTAAAAATGCCGCATGAGTTTGCTGATAGCTAGGCAGCTGCCCTGCCATTTGAGCCGCTAAGTCAATCACTTCTTGATTCGATTGCTGACGGCGGCTGCCATGAGCGACAACTAATAACGCTTTCATATACTTCCTTAATTTAGAATTCAACGATGGCAAAGATTCATCACAGCCAGAAAGAGATACCCAATAATACCAATCTGATTCACTATATGAACAACTTATTGCGTAGAATAAATCTGCCGATAACGAGGCATCGAATGCAGTAACTAGTGGCTCTAATTACAAAATACATGACGCAGTTAGCGGTGATTTAGGCCAGCAAAAATCAACAGATAATGACTTAGATTGATATAAGCCTTCACTGAAATAAACAGAAATGCCAATGCAGCTAAGACAGCTAAGACAGCTAAGACAGCTAAGACAGCTAAGACAGCATGACTATATTGGAAAAGGTCGTGGAGAGGAAAGTCTAAAGGAGAGCGGTGAGAAAAGAAACACTAGCCCTTAAAGGGCTAGAGCTAGGGGTTAAACTTTCGAGATCCATCATCAGCACTTAAAACTTTATGGAGCGCTATTGGCTTAGCGGCCTAAGCTAGATACCGCTCGTCGTGACGAAAATGTTTTTATCTCGAACAAAGATCAAGCACGAAAGCCCAACATGCCCTAGTGTCAAAGCGCTATTATTTAACAGCTTCTTTTAAAGCTTTACCAGCGACGAACGCAGGTACATTAGCAGCAGCAATTTGGATCTCAGCACCAGTCTGAGGATTACGACCAGTACGTGCTGCACGGTGGTTAACTTTGAATGTACCAAAGCCGATTAGCTGAACTTGATCGCCTTCTTTAAGTGCGTCGGTCACAGCACCTAAAGTTGATTCCAAAGCCAATTTAGCTTGAGCTTTTGATAGGTCAGCTTTTTCTGCAATCGCATCAATGAGTTCAGTTTTATTCATAATATCTAAATCCTTTACGTTCGTTTAAATAATCCAGCTTCACTTTAAGAGAAAAAAAAACCCTGCGCAAAGAATTTTTCCACTTTCACGCCTTATTTGACGGGGCTTTAACCAATTTATGCGTAAATAGTCACAAAATCATCCATAATCTTGGCGACGACACCATTTAATTGTCTTCTAAACAGATCCCCAGATTACTCACACCTTGGTTCAACGCGAAGGTTTTCAAAATTTCCACCCCCGATTTCCCTTTCTCTAAATGGTCGATCATATCCAGTAAATCAGTTTGAAATTCTAGCTCTTGTTGGACTAAGTCTTGCAGCAGCATCGCATCTTCATCGAGTTCCCCCAACTGCAATTCTAACAGGCTCAAAACACTCGCTAAGGAAGTCTGACTAGCTTGTTCTGCTTCCTGGCCTGTCGGCTCAAGTAAACAACTCAATAAGCATTCAACCACCACACAACAATCTAACGCTGGATATACTCCATACATGTCAAACAATTGAGGATCTGGGATCAGCGTTTCGAAGCGCTCTCGCTGAACCGAAAAGTTAATTTTAGTTTGCGGGTGCAAAGCACTTTCCCAAAATAACGCCAGTAAACGACGAAAATCAGCCTCATGAACTTGTTCTGTCGCCTGACAAAACAATAAATAATTAGGCGACATTCGCTGAAGTAGGGCCAAACAATATAAGGATTGCTGCTTAGTCGATAACTTCGCTAAGCGGTCGAGATCACAAGGGGTTAGCATTATTTGCTCCACACTAAGTAAAACGATTAAGGTCATCAAATGCTGATTAGCTTACCATCAACCGCTCTGGTTCACTAAATTTTGAGCCCCCGGTGAGGCTCGATAATACAGATGACAATAAGAAAATATGAGCTGAAAATCATCCGCAGAGGAATTGACCTAGCCACTTCTGAAAGCGTAATTTTTTGCGATGTGCCACTCACAAGCCTTGGGACATAAAATATGCAGCAAGCCCGCAAGCGATGAGCTCGTAACTGAACGGAATAAATGGCTAGGAGATTAACTTAACAACTCAGACCAAATATTGAGAGCGACTATTTGGTAAATTGCTAGTTTTTGCAAGAGTATAAAAAACAATGAACCGCGATAGTCACTCGCGGTTCATCTACGGTGGAATAGATTTACTCCCCTCCATCATCAAAGGCAATTTGCTTCTCTAAGTCAAAAGCCGCGAAAGCCCGGTCTCCTAAAGAGTTCAGAACCTTCACCTCACCTTCCAAAATAGCGATAATAATCTTCCCAGCTTTCTTTTCGTTAGGGATAACCACTCGACCTTTTTCACTCTGACCTAAATCAGACAAAACCTGCTGCTGTAACAACAAGGGATTATCTTCGTCGTAATACAGCATCGTTACTTTCATAGCTTATCCCTAACAATTGAGGGTTAATGAATTCAATTTGAAACCCCATATGGCAATCGCAGTATTATATAACAAATATGTAACGTCAACCAAAGTAGTCTCATTCTCTCGCCCTGCTTCACGGCACAAAGGCCCCCTTTCGAGCAAACTTAACCCACACTTGTGATTGAACTATAACTATGGTTTTGACTATAAGCTTAGCTTATAGTCAGCCAATTACTATTTTAGATTAGGAATCATCATGGCTTATCAAGAATACAAAGTTATCGCTATTACCGAAGGTGCCTTAGGGACCTTATTTCTTGGCGCTTCCGGTATGCCCTTGCAAAAAGTAGAGGCAACGCTTAACAAAGAAGCCAGCAATGGCTGGCAATTAGTATTTCAAGTAATTGAAAATAGACGATTTTGGCTATTTTGGTCTAGAGAAACAGTGATCGTCACCTTAGGTCGCTAAACGAATGACCCGACGTGATGATTTAGAAGTACAACAAGAACAACTACGCGCAGAAATACGTCAGCTGCCCGCCCCCTTACGCCAACAATTTTACCAATTGTGGGAAAAACAGGTAAAAGATCCCGACAGCTATGCTGTTCTCAACTATCTATTTATCGCGGGTTTACATCATTTCTATTTGGGTAAATGGCAACGAGGCCTAATCAATTTAACGATATCATTAATGGGACTAAGTATATTGTTTAGTCCCTACTGGATATGGGGGTGAGTCTATTGTTGCTGGTCAGTCTAATTGAACTTCCAGCATTATTTAGAGCCGAGCTGATCTTATTAGAACATAACAATAAGAGCATGCAGACTCTATTGAAACAAATCGTTAAGCGCTAATCCTTGGGGCCTTTAAACAGCCACAGTAGCAAGCCAAGTATCGGTAATAAGCAAATTAAAAATACCCACAAGTATTTGCGTCCGACTTCGGCGCCACTTTTTAATGTACGAATGATAGCGAACACGTCGCCGATTAAAATCAGCATCGCGATTAGCAATGACAATGACATTGTGATTCCTCTATTTTCAATTTGAAACGTTTATCATAATACTCGCGCTGATTGTGATTGACCCAGCACATTCTAAATCAATTTGTTGACGTCACTCTATCACGATTTGCGAACATGGGCTGGCCATCATATCTTAGGGATGCAACTGCAATTGCTAGACGAGTAATGACGGCTCACAATAAATCCAACGACAGACAAATACACCATAACGTATCTCTAAACCATTCGTGACTAGGCGGGAATAACGTCATCTGATTGCTCAGCCAAAGCTAAGTACTCAATAGTTTGATTGCCATCAGTAATAATAACACAGCAAAAGCTTGTTTTAATCGCTTCGCTGGCAATCGATACGCCAGGCGACTCCCCACTCGAGCAAACACCGAACTCGTCAATACAATGCCCAACCACGCCGGTAAATAAACATAGCCAATGCTTCCAGGCGGTAGTTCAGCCAGTCCCCAACCGTTGTAGATATAGGCTGAAGCCCCGACCAAAGCAATAGGAATACCACATATCGCAGAAATCGCTACCGCTTTTGGCGCAGCTAAGCCGTACCAGCTTAAGCAAGGAAACAAAATAGTCCCCCCGCCGATGCCAAACATCGCAGAAATGCCGCCAACAAGCGCACCCAGCACACTGGTCCCCCACTGCTGAGGAAGACTTCGTTGTGCCTTAGGTAAACGCCCAAAGCCCATATACCATGCCATGAGTAACAGAAATCCGGCAAAATAATAGCTTAAATGCCGAGCTTGAAGCTGCCCGGCAAGCCAAGCCCCCGCGCCAGCACCAAGCAGCAGCCCCAGCATTAAACGGCGAGCGATCAACCAATCAATCGAACCTCGACGATAGTGAGCATAACTAGCGCTACTCGCGGTAAACAAAATCGTCGCCAAGGAGGTGCCTATCGCTAAATGAATTGCCGATTCGCTAGCAAAGCCCATCGCAGCAAAACTACTGATAAGCACTGGCACAATCACCAAGCCACCACCGATCCCAAACAACCCCGACATCAGCCCAGCAACCGCACCAATCAATAAAAAACTAATGAACGTCACGACCTAACCAACACTCCACCTGATAATGCCGCATAGTCTGCTTGAAACAATGCAGTGGCGCAAAGTTTTCTAAAGATTTCGGAGCGAAGTGAGCGTTCGGAATGAATTTTGAGCATCGTTGCCGCGATGTACTCGCTGTTTTGCAACCTTAACCAACTTCATCTTACCCATATTCGTTTGGATAAGTCGCGCATCGCGATCTGCTTTTAATATCAAATCAACCCAGAGCCTATCTCGACAGATCGATAGGTTCCTGATCTAAATATTTTGGTAGGTAAGATAATACTTGAGGCTCACCAATGCTTTTCAGTTTTACCATGGCAATCACGAGTAACACCAGCATCAGTACGACGATTAATTGAAAGGGTGATTTCATAACAACAAATTCTCTATTACGGCCTATAAACCACTTCATCCGTAAAGAGTTCCACGACAGCGGCTACTATAGCAAAATCCGTTACTATGGCATAGCGAAACAAAATAGCAGCTGCGCGAAGCGCATCTGCTATTGGCTGATTCATTCCCGCTAATCAAACATAAACCGTTATTGGTGATAACCACGACTCAGTTCGTGTACCGCATCGATAAACGCACCCGCATGCTCGGGATCAACATCTGGGTGAATACCATGTCCCAAGTTAAATACATGCCCAGAACCTTCACCAAAACCGTCTAAAATATGCTGAACCTCTTGTCTAATACGAGAAACCGGAGCATATAACATCGATGGATCCATATTGCCTTGTAAAGCGACCTTATCTCCCACACGTCGCTTAGCATCGGCGATATTAATCGTCCAGTCTAAACCAACTGCATCACAACCAGTCGCCGCGATCTGCTCTAACCACTGCCCACCATTTTTGGTAAAGAGAGTCACAGGAACCGTCCGGCCGTCGGCTTGACGGGTCAAACCATCGACAATTTTATGCATATAACGCAATGAAAATTCATGGTAGTCGCGCTCCGATAATACGCCGCCCCAAGTATCAAAGATCATTAACGACTGAGCTCCGGCCGCCACTTGGGCATTCAAATACAAGATCACCGAATCGGCTAGTTTGTCGAGTAGCAAATGTAGCGTTTGTGGCTCACTGAAGGCCATCTTTTTAATACCACTGAAAGACTTAGTCGTACCACCTTCCACCATATAAGTGGCGAGCGTCCAAGGGCTACCAGAAAAGCCAATCAACGGCACCTCACCCTTTAGCTCACGCTTAATGGTACGAACTGCATTCATCACATAAACCAGCTCTTGCTCAGGATCGGGGATCGGTAAGGCTTGAACAGCGGCAAGGCTGGTCACTGGCCGTTCAAACTTCGGCCCCTCACCACTGGAAAAATACAAACCTAAACCCATCGCATCAGGAATGGTTAGAATATCGGAGAATAGGATCGCAGCATCCAGCGCAAAACGACGTAAAGGTTGCAACGTCACTTCACAGGCCAAATCTGCATCACGGCAAACCGTCATGAAATCACCAGCATCCGCTCGTACTGCGCGATACTCTGGCAGATAACGACCCGCTTGACGCATCATCCACACAGGGGTGGTATCGACAGGTTGCTTCAACAGAGCTCTTAAATAGCGATCGTTTTTCAATGGCGACATTGGCTTTTCTGATTCCTTATAATTTTTAGCTAGAGCATTGTAACGAGCTACTTTAACAACTCAAGACATTAGTTTAACAATTCAAACACTCCCATGAATCACATTTAAAGTGAAGTTTGGGCTAACCAATGTTCAATCATATCGCGAGCAACCGTTCCAAGAGGCGGCAAATGAGGTAAATCGTTCGCCTCAAACCACTGGGCATCAGCTAATTCTCGGCGATCAATCTTTAACTCACCATCGGCATATTCTGCAAAATAAGCCGCCATCAATGAATGAGGAAATGCCCAAGGCTGACTCTTCCAATAACGCAAATTTTTAAGTTTAAGCCCGGTTTCCTCATGAGTTTCACGATGTACAGTTTGTTCTAAGGTTTCTCCCGCTTCGACAAAACCTGCAATCGCGGTATAAATCGGTTGTGCTTGTTTTTGGTGACGACGATGATTAGCCAGTAATAACTGAGAACCATGACTAATTAATACGATAATGCAGGGCGAAACCCGCGGATAGGCGCGAAATCCACACGCCGAGCATAACATGGCTAACTCCCAATCTACTCGTGTCATCGCATGACCACAACAACCGCAAAATTGATGAGTTTTTAAAAACAAAGCAAACTGCTGCGCCTTACCGACGAGGTTAAATAGTTGCGAGTTAAGCAGCGACATGCTGCTACGCAGATCAACCCACTCGCCCATCCCGAGGTCCTGAGGATGCTCGAGTTCTAAACGCAAGCAGGGCTCACCTTTATAGCTAGCAAATTGCTCTACTCGACTAAACTCTAATGCAGGTAACGGCAAATCATCAATATCTCCATAGGGCAAGCGTTCACCCTGCGCAATCACCAAAATTTGCTCACCACAGGTGAAAAACCACCAGCCAAATTGCTTACTCACACCACGTTCCTTGCTCTTAAATTTGCTTTATTAGCAAATAATGAACAAGCTTAAACAACTTAACAAGCTTTCCCTGCAGCAAATGTTTAGCCACTCCGCAGTTAAACTAAATATCAGTTGACGAAAGCTTCGATTTTCTTTAGTTATAGAGCTAACGTTAATAGTTTCAGGAGCCATGCCAATGCTAAGAAAACTAGAACAAGCCCAAGCCAAATGGGGCGGTGCGAGTCAAGTCATTGATGCTTGGTTACTCGCCAGAAAGCAATTACTTATCACTTATTGTAATCTCGCGGGGCTACCTCCCTATGAAAGTAAGGAGCGTTCACTGCCGAGTCCCGAAACAATTAGTCATTTTTGCGAACAACTCGTTGATTATGTTTCCACGGGCCACTTCGAAGTTTATGAGCAAATTGTGAGTGGATGTGCTGGTGAAGGCGATAGCCAACCCGCTGAAAAATTACTGCCACAGATCAGCGCAACCACCGAAACCGCGCTCCGTTTTAATGATCAGTATGCCGAGGTCAATGAAGACTTAGAGTTTGCCAGCTTTGATAGAGATTTATCAGAACTTGGGCAGGAAATGGAAGAGCGTTTTGCCATTGAAGACCAGTTACTGGACCATTTATATCAGCATAGTCAGCAAAGTGCTGCGGCCAAATAATCAAGTTGCTCACGATTTAAATACGACAAGCTTTAACGCTAAAAACAAAAATGCAGTGCTAGGCACTGCATTTTTAGTATTGCTCAATGCTTAATTAAACTTAACTTGCTGGTTGCTCTTTCGCAGCAGGAGCATCAGCTTTTTCAATATCAAGCAACTCAACTTCAAATATTAAAGTAGAATTTGGCGGGATACTGCCTGCACCATTTTCACCATAACCTAAGTCGGAAGGGATAAAGAACTTGTATTTCGCACCCTTAGACATCAATTGAACACCCTCGGTCCAACCAGGAATCACTCGGTTTAATGGGAAGGTTGCTGGCTCGCCACGATCATAAGAGCTATCGAAAGTCGTGCCATCGGTTAGCGTCCCTTTGTAATGCACAGTCACCGTATCTTCTGCGCTCGGTTTATCACCTTCAGCGGCGGTCAAAACTTCATATTGCAAACCAGACTCGGTCACAGTCACGCCTTCACGCGCGGCATTGTCAGCTAAAAACTTATCACTCTCAGCTTTTGCCACAGCAGCGTCTGCTGCCGTCTTCTTCTCGACTAAACCGGCTAGTTTTTCGTCTAATTCTTTTAAAGTAGTTTGAATGTCTTCTTCAGACATCAAAACTTCACCGCCTAAACCATCTTGCATTCCTTTGAGCACTAAAGCGTTATCTAACTCAAGGCCTAGCTCTTTCTGCTGCTCTAAAGTACTCGCAATATAGCGTGATACTGATGCACCGATCGCGTAGGCTTGTCGCTGCTCGGCACTTTCAAAGGCAGCTTTAGCTACCGTGCCCGCGTCAGTTTTCTCGAGGGAAACTTGCTCTACCGCGGGCGCTTCAGCTTTTTCGTCTTGACAACCAGTAACAGCAAAAATAGAGGCGGCCAAAACCGACACGGCAAAATACTTTTTCATTCAATTTCTCCAATAGAATCGCATTAATCTGCGGCTTAGCGAACAAGATCACTATGAATTATTAAACACTTAGCCTACAAAACTCTTATACTAACCCTATTAGTCAACACAACCTAGCGACAGTTCCGTAAAAAACAAAAAATGACATTACTTAAGTGGTTTGTGATTTTCAGCTTTTCTATCCTGACAGCGGCTTGTAGCGAAGAGGCTCCGCCTTCGGCGAGTTGGCAACAAGCGCTGGATGGAGCCTATGCCGCCGATATTTCAGCGGATGGGCAACTGAGCCTAGTGTCTTCAATACACCATGGTTTGACTCTTTGGAATATTAAACAACAACGCCAATTGTTTCAGTGGAACCATCAAAACCAAGAGAATAATCAAGTATTCTTAGTCAAAATCGCCGATGGTAATCGCTATGCGATTAGTGCCAGTCGCGATGATTTTGTGATTTGGGACATCGCCACTGGCCAGGCTCAGGGCTATTGGAAGATCAGTGAATCTAGTATCAGAGATATTGCCCTATCCAGCAACGGCAAGCAGGTCCTGATCGGCCTTGGTGATGGTAAAGTGATTCACCTTGATCTAGTCACTGGCCGACGGTTAGAGTTTCTAGGGCATAGCGAAAAAATCAACTCAGTTGCCTTATCGGCTAACGGCCGCTACGCCTTGACTGGTGGTAACGATTATCAAGCCTTGTTTTGGGATACCCAAACGGCGCAGGTATTACTGCGCTTTCCTCAACAGGGGCGCGTATCGATGGTCGCTCTAGAACCCGATGGAAAATATGCCTTCACCGCAGACAATGGCAAACTTGCCCGAATATGGGCACTTCCCAGCGGTGAGCGAGTCAGTCAACTGAAACTCACCGCCCGACAAAGCCTATTTTCCTATGTTCGTTTTGCCAAACAAGGCGAATGGCTTATCACAGGTTCTGCGGCCCGAAAACTGAGCCTCTGGCATGTAGCCAGCGGCCAAGCCCTGCAGCAATGGTTGGTCACTGCGAAACAAAAAACCCGACCGAAAAGCGCTGTTGTGTATAGCGCGGCGATGCTTGATAATAGCCAGCTGGTGAGCGCAAGCTCTAGTGGTTTCGTTGAAATTTGGGATATAAAGAATTAGCACTATGGATCAGCAAGAGCTATTTAACATGATTGAGCGTCTCGAAACAAAATTGGCCTTTCAGGAAGACACCATTGAACAGCTCAATCTTGCGTTGCAAAGTCAACAGCAACAGTTGGATACCCTACAGCACCAATTTAAGCTGATCCGCGGCAAACTCTTCGAGACCGACAATGGCTCGGCGGTGGCACCGCTAGAACAAGAAACTCCGCCGCCTCATTACTAAGCCCTAGGTTTGGATTTGAGCATGTCTTTTCAATTTCGTTTAGCGCTAGAAAGTGACCTTCCCTGTATTGTTGATATCTACAATTCGATCATTGAATCGCGCCAAGTCACCGCCGATACCAAACCACAAACGGTAGCTTCGCGCTTAGACTGGTTTAAGCAACACCAAAAACCTCAACGTCCTTTGTATGTAATAGAACAGCATGGTGAAACCATTGCCTGGTTAAGTTTTAGTGATTTCTATGGCCGCCCCGCCTATCAACACAGCGCCGAAATTAGCCTTTATTTAGCCGAGCAGCATCGCGGTAAAGGCTTAGGAAAAGCCATATTACAAGCCGCCGAACCGATCGCCAAAACATTGGAGATTGAAATTTTACTGGCTTTCATTTTTAGCCATAACACACCAAGCCTGGCTTTATTCGATAAACTCGCTTACCAACTTTGGGGCCAGCTACCCAGCGTCGCGAGGATGGACCAGCAAACCTATAGCCTCACAATTTTGGGTAAACAATTATAAATCGGTTTGCCACTAGGATGCTTAGGGCTTAAACAAACCAATTAGCTCAGCATCTGTCGACTCACTCGCTTGCCCTTCTGGACGCTCGGCATGATAGCCACAACTAACACATTCCACCGACTCTAACGTGAGCCCTTGCTGCTCCACGATGATCAGTTTTAAGGAATCGAGTTCTCCGCACTCGGGACATACCGCACCCGCGATAAAACGATGTTTTGCCATAATTCACTCTACTTTGTTCTGCGCTGTCGCTATGCGCCATAAGCTGCATCAGGTATCATAGCGGCATTATTGCACATTTTTAGTAGCGCATAGCAACAACCATGATCGTAGCCAACAGTATTAGCCTTCAACGCGGTAGCAAATTTCTTTTAGAGGAAACCAATCTCACCATCCATCCCGGACAAAAAGTAGGTTTAGTCGGCCAAAATGGTTGCGGTAAATCGTCTTTATTTGCTTTGCTAAAGCAGCAACTGCATGTCGATGCTGGAGAATTGAGTGTCCCCAGCAAATGGCAAATTGCCAGCGTTGCCCAAGAAACCCCTGCGCTAAACCGCAAAGCCATCGATTACGTAATTGATGGTGATTTTGAGTTCCGCAAAGTGGAGCAACAAATTGCCGATGCCGAATCTGCCGGGAATGGTGAACTCATCGCGACCCTACACAATAAATTAGATACTATTGGTGGTTATCAAATCCGCGCCAGAGCGGCCGAATTATTGGCCGGCTTAGGATTTAGCGAAGCAGGACAACAGCAGAGTGTCAGCGATTTCTCCGGTGGATGGCGAATGCGACTCAATTTGGCTCAAGCTTTATTGGTACGCTCCGACTTATTACTACTCGATGAACCAACTAACCACCTTGATCTAGATACCGTTGTCTGGTTAGAACAGTGGTTAAAGCGCTACCCCGGCACCCTCATCTTAATCTCGCATGACCGTGACTTTCTAGACAACATCATTAACCGAATTGTGCACATTGAAAATCGCCAGCTAAATGAATATACCGGCAGTTATTCTGATTTCGAACAAATGCGAGCAACACACTTGGCTCAACAGCAGGCAATGTTTGAAAAGCAACAACGTGAGCGCGCCCACATGCAAAGTTTTGTGGACCGATTCCGTTACAAAGCCAGTAAAGCCAAACAAGCACAGAGCCGACTAAAAGCCTTAGAAAAAATGGAACTGATTAGCCAAGCGCATGTGGATTCACAGTTTAGTTTTCGCTTTAGAGAGCCCGACAGCCTACCTTTACCCTTGTTAACGATGGAAAAAGTAAGTGCCGGTTATGCCGACAAAACCATTCTTGAACAAGTCGAATTCAATTTAGTACCGGGCAGCCGGATCGGCCTACTGGGGCGCAACGGTGCTGGTAAATCCACCTTTATCAAGTTGTTATCCGGTGAGCTTAAAGCTTTAGCTGGCGATGTTGAAATTAACAAAGCAGCTAAAGTGGGTTATTTCGCCCAACACCAATTAGAAACATTGCGCCCCAACGATACTCCAATGCAGCATCTACAACGACTCGCGCCCACCACCACCGAAGCCGATCTGCGTAAATATTTAGGTAGTTTTGGGTTTCAAGGCGACCAAGCCCTAGAGCCTGTAGCTCCCTTTAGCGGCGGCGAAAAAGCCCGCTTGGTTCTCGCTTTAGTCGTATGGCAAAAGCCAAATTTGTTACTACTCGATGAGCCCACCAACCACCTCGATTTAGAGATGCGTTATGCGCTCACCCTCGCCTTACAAGAATTCAATGGGGCAATGATCATCGTCTCTCACGATCGGGCACTACTACGAGCCACAACCGATGAATTTTACTTAGTCGATAGCCAACGAGTTTCTCCTTTTGCTGGCGATTTAAACGATTATCAGCAATGGCTAAGCCAAGCCAACCGCGCAGAGAACACCAGTAGTACCGGCACCGCTGGGACGAATTCGATTGGTCAACGCAAAGAACAAAAACGTAAAGAGGCTGAGTTTCGCCAGCAAACCCGCGGTATTCGCAAACAGTTGGAAGTGCTTGAAAAGCGCAGTCATAAAGCCCAGCAAGCCCTCACTGAAATAGAGCAACGGATGGCCGATCCTGAACTGTACACCGCCGACAACAAACAACAACTGCAACAGTGCTTACAACAACAGGCAACACTAAAAATTGAATTAGAAGAAACGGAGCTGCAATGGTTTGATCTACAAGAACAGTTGGAACAGCAACAACAAGCCTTTGGGATCAGTGCCGAGGAATAACTTTACTTGACCGATTACACCACTCAGGTAAGGTTAACAACAATACTATTAATAATAAATCAAGGATGTCTATGAATGCCACGCAAGATCGCCCCAGTTTATTGATTGGTTTATTGCTGATCATTGTCGGTATTGGGGTAATTGCTTACGTACTACCGCAGGCCGTCAACCTCATCACCCTACCGCAAGATGCCCCCTTTATGCAGCATTTCTTTAGCTGGTTAATGGCCGATACAAATGCGATTAACAGTCAAGTGAGTGAAGAGTTTTTCGAAATATTTCAAACGCTTATTAAGGTGATTGTGCTCATCGTATTTTTATATGTTTGCTTAAAACTAGTCAGTATTGGCTTATTAATTATAAAAGAAGGGGTGAGCCTGATTCGATCTCAACCGCAAACCAGTAAAGATAAAAACTAAACGGCTTCTCTTTGGCAGGTCATCGTGACCCGCCAGATTTTCTTTTGCTACCAATGCAACAGAACACTGGCTAAGCTAAAGTACACTAATACCCCAGAGACATCGGCAATAGTGGCAACCAATGGCCCCGAAGCGGTGGCAGGGTCTAGCTTCATTTTGTTTAATAAAAACGGCAAACTAAGACCGACCAAAGATCCGACCAATACGATAACCACCATCGACATCGATACTATCAACGCCACCTCTGGGCCGCCACGATATATACCCACCCCATAGACAGCAATCGCCATCGTCATACCAAGCGCCAAGCCAACCAGCAATTCGCGACTAAATAACTTCGCCCAGTCACTTTTATCAACTTCACCAGTAGCTAAGGCTCGCACCATTAAGGCTGCGGCTTGAGAACCGGCGTTACCGCCGCTACCGATTAATAAAGGTAAAAAGAATACTAAGGCCACATGGCTGGCAATGATATCTTCGAAATGCGCAATTCCTGCGCCGGAAAACATCGCACCAAATACTAATAATACTAACCACAGCACTCGCTTACGGTACAGTTCCCAGATGCTCACTCGGTCGACGGTTTGATCCAGCTTCCCCACTGAAGCACTCTTTTGCGCATCCTCGGTGGCTTCTTCCACAGCCGCATCCATGGCGTCGTCATAGGTGACAATACCCACCAGTTTGTGCTGCTCATCTACCACTGGTAATGCCAGCAAATCATAATGACGGATCTGCTGACTGGCGTGCTCTTGACTATCCTCGACCGCCATTGCAACCACTTCGGTACGCATCAACTCACTGACCTGCTTATCTGGCGAGGCTAGAATCAATTCACGTAAGGAGATCGTCCCCAACAAGCGACGCTGCGCATTAATCACGTAGGTTTGATAAATCGTTTCCTTATCGGGCGCTTCTAAACGCAACTGCTTGAGCGCTCGGCTCACTAACCAATGCTCCTTCAGCGTAGCGTAATCAGAAGTCATAATCGCACCAACCGTTCCCTCCGCATAACTGGCGAGTTGACGTAGATCTTCACGTTCAGCCTGCGCTAAACCAGGAAGCACCATCGCCTGTTGTTCCTCATCTAAATCATTGTACAAATCAGCTCGTTCATCAGCATCCATTCGGGAAAACAAAGCCGCTAATTTATGTCGTTTCATCAAGCCTGCAACTTCAGCTTGCAAATAAGGAGGAAGATAGGAAAAAACTTTGGCTCGATCTGCCAAAGAGAACATCGAAATTAACGGAAGCGCTTCTTTAGGGTCGAATTCAGCGAGTGCTTTACCAATATCGGCAAGGTGGTAATCGTCTAAAGTTGCACGCAAACTTGATTTATCAAGACTAACTAAGGCAAGCTCTAATTTTTGGTGAAGATGTGCCATTAACTGCTCCAGCTATCGCATAGAGCTCGGCGAAAAATGACCGACTACGCGATGAAAAACGGTGATAGAAAATAGGAAAAAGAATTTAAATGTCGACTGTCGGGGTCAGGGGTCATAAACAAATCTCGATGACAAAATCGGCGCAAATTGTAGGAGGGTTATGCTTTTAATACAAGGAATTTATGCCGCTTATCAGGCGAAATAAGCGGCAGGAAAACAAATGACTAAACGCTAGTAACCCAAGTTAGGCGCCAGCCAACGCTCGGCTTGCTCTAAACTCATATTTTTACGTTGCGCATAATCCGCTACCTGATCGCGTTGGATCGAAGCCACTGCAAAATAGCGACTATCAGGGTGAGAGAAATACCAGCCAGACACAGCGGCTCCAGGCCACATCGCATAGCTATCCGTTAACTGCATCCCAATCCGTTGCTCAACCTCTAACAGCTCCCAAATCAAGCCTTTTTCAGTATGTTCCGGACAAGCAGGGTAGCCCGGCGCAGGGCGGATCCCTTGATAGTTTTCACGGATTAGCTCTTCATAAGCGAGCCTTTCATCGGCCGCATAGCCCCAAAACCTTTTACGTACCTGAGCATGCAAGTATTCAGCAAATCCCTCCGCTAAACGATCAGCTATCGCCTTCACCATGATCGCGTTGTAATCATCGCCTTCTGCTTTATAAGCCTCCGCCAATTCATCTTCACCAAATCCACCAGTGACCGCAAAACCACCAAAATAATCGGCTTTACCGCTAGATTTAGGTGCGATGAAATCAGCCAAACAATAGTTAGCCGCTTTCGCCTTCTCGGTTTGCTGGCGAAGTTGGCAGCTTACCCCCAATAACTCAGAGCGAGATTCATCACGGTAAATTTCTATATCATCACCCACACTATTGGCTGGGAACAAACCAAATACACCAGAAACTTTAACCTCACGTTTTTGTTTAAATCGCTCTAACATTGCTTTGGCATCGGCAAATAAGCGTTTGGCCTCTTCGCCAACTACTTTATCTTCTAGAATACGTGGATATTTTCCGGCCAAAGACCAGGTCATGAAGAATGGCGTCCAATCAATGTAAGGTTCAATCTCTGAGATAGCGACGTCTTCGAAATGCTGGATCCCCAATTGCTTCGGCACTGGCGGCGTATAATTTTCCCAATCAAGCTGCAACTTATTGGCGCGGGCGACTTCAAGGCTGACAGGTGGGGTACGCGGACGTTTGCGCGCATGTTGCTCTCGAACAATCTCATAATCTTTGGCTAACTTTTTAACAAAATCCGGCCGCTGTTCATCAGATAATAAACTTGCACATACCCCAACCGCTCGTGAGGCGTTGGAAACATAGACCACCGGATGTTGGTAGTTTTGCTCGATCTTCACCGCTGTATGCGCCTTGGAGGTTGTTGCACCACCAATCAGTAAAGGGATATCCATGCCTGTACGTTGCATTTCTTTAGCGACATGCACCATTTCATCTAGCGACGGAGTGATCAGCCCTGATAGACCGATCATATCCACATTTTCTTCTTTAGCGACTTTTAAGATCTTATCGCAAGGCACCATCACCCCGAGATCAATAACCTCAAAATTATTACACTGCAGCACTACTCCAACAATATTTTTACCAATATCATGCACATCACCTTTTACGGTGGCCATCACAATTTTACCGTTAGAGCGCTTCCCCTCACCTTTCTCCGCTTCAATAAAGGGTTGCAGATAAGCCACCGCTCGTTTCATCACTCGCGCCGATTTAACCACCTGCGGTAAAAACATTTTCCCTTCACCAAACAGATCGCCGACCACATTCATGCCATCCATCAAGGGCCCTTCAATCACATGTAAAGGGCGCTCTGCAGCTTGACGGGCTAATTCGGTATCATCTTCGATGAATTCTGTGATCCCCTTCACCAAGGCGTGCTCAAGACGTTTGTTAACCGGCCAACTCCGCCATTCTTGGTCTTGACTATTCTCTTGCTGACTCCCGTCACCACGATACTTCTCGGCAATTTCGAGTAGTTCTTCAGTCGCATTGTTATGCGTATTAAGAACAACTGCCTCGACTTTATCTTTTAGTTCCTTAGGAATGTCTTCGTAAATGGCCAGTTGACCTGCATTAACAATCCCCATGTCCATGCCATTTTTAATGGCATAATACAAAAACACCGCATGAATCGCTTCTCGAACTGGATTATTCCCGCGGAAGGAGAAACTAACGTTAGACACTCCACCTGAGATCATCGCGTGGGGTAGATTTTGTTTAATATCTTTGACCGCTTCGATAAAATCAACGGCATAGTTATTATGCTCATCAATACCGGTCGCAACCGCAAAAATATTGGGGTCAAAAATGATATCTTCCGGTGGAAAACCCACCTGATTCACCAAAATATCGTAGGACTTGCTACAGATCTCAAACTTACGCTCACGGGTATCTGCCTGGCCCTCTTCATCAAAGGCCATAACAATCACCGCAGCACCGTAGCGACGTAAAATTTTAGCCTGACGAATAAAGGGCTCCACGCCTTCTTTCATGGAAATGGAGTTCACGACGGGTTTGCCCTGGACACACTGCAGACCCGCTTCAAGAATCTCCCACTTAGACGAGTCGATCATCACCGGTACCTTAGCGATATCAGGCTCACCGGCGATCATATTCAAAAAGCGCACCATCGCAGCTTTTGAATCCAACATCCCCTCATCCATGTTGACATCAATGATTTGCGCGCCGTTTTCCACTTGGGTCAGTGCTATTTCAATCGCTTTATCGTAATTTTCCTCGACGATTAACCGTTTAAACATCGCCGAACCGGTCACGTTATTCCGTTCACCAACGTTCACAAATAGTGTTTCAGGCGTGATCGTGAGCGGTTCCAAACCAGACAAACGGCAGGCCACTTCAATTTCAGGTCGTTGACGCGGCGCAACCCCTTCAACAGCCTCAGCCATCGCCTTAATATGCTCCGGCGTGGTCCCACAACATCCACCGACAAGGTTTAGGAAACCGGCACGAGCCCATTCACCAATGTGTTCCGCCATTTCGGTCGCTTCAAGATCGTATTCACCAAAAGCATTCGGCAGGCCGGCATTCGGATGAGCCGATACATAGCTTTCACTCACCCGGCTAAGCTCTTCCACATACTGACGCAGCTCATCAGGCCCCAATGCACAGTTAAGTCCCATACTAATCGGTTCTGCGTGGCGTAAGGCATTATAAAATGCTTCTGTGGTTTGACCGCTCAAGGTTCGACCAGAGGCGTCAGTAATGGTGCCAGAGATCATAATCGGCAGTTCGATAGACAATTCATCAAAGACGGTTTTAACCGCGAATACCGCAGCTTTGGCATTTAAGGTATCAAAGATCGTCTCGATAAGAATTAGGTCACAACCCCCTTCAATTAACGCGATAGTCGATTCCTTATAGGCTTCGACTAACTCATTAAAAGTGACATTACGAAAGCCGGGATCATTCACATCAGGAGAGATAGAACAAGTACGGTTAGTTGGCCCTAATACCCCAGCTACAAAACGTGGGCGCTCAGGCTGAAGGGCCGTCACCTCATCGGCCACCTGCCTAGCTAAACGTGCGGCTTCGCGATTGATTTCAGCAGAATAATCCTGCATATCATAATCAGCCATGGCGATAGTGGTGGCATTAAAGGTATTGGTTTCGAGAATATCGGCGCCCGCTAACAAATACTCACGATGAATATCTGCAATAATCTTCGCTTGGGTCAGCACCAACATGTCGTTGTTGCCTTTTACATCGGTATGCCAATCAGCAAAACGCTCCCCACGATAGTCAGCCTCTTGCAACTTATAAGACTGGATCATGGTGCCCATACCACCATCAATAATCATGATTCGTTGCAATAATTGTTTTTCTAGTTCAAGCCTTACTGACACGGGAACATCCTATTGGTATTGCAGAGATTTAAAAAAAGGCAGTGTAGCACACTGCCTATCGGGGCTTTGCTGGCTTAAAGTTATATGAAATTATTTCAAGATATTATCGGATTTAGGCTGCAGTTCAGCCAAATTGTAAGGGGTGATTTGATAAACACAGTAATTCAACCAGTTGTTATATAAAAGATGCCCATGACTACGCCAAGTCGCACAAGGCGTGGCTTGGCAATCATCATTAGGGTAATAATTTTCTGGTAACATCGGCGCGAGCCCTTCTTGCAAATCTCTCAAATACTCATTATGTAAAGTATCTGCGGCATACTCTGGATGTCCGGTAATAAATACTTGACGAAAATCCTCACTGGCAAATAGATAACTTCCCGCCAGCTCACTATCGCCTAACACCTGCAAATCTGTATCTTCGGTGATCCTATTTGAATCAAAATGAGCAAAACGCGATAGCGGGGCGAGAAAAGCATCGTCAAAACCACGAACCAAAGGATTGTGTTTGTGCTTGGTCTGATGCCAATAAACGCCCGATAACTTGTCTTCACGAGTTTGCTTTTCCAAACCATACAAATGATATAAGGCAGCTTGTGCAGCCCAGCATAAAAACAGAGTCGAGGTAACGTGGGTGGTAGACCAATCGATAATCTCCTTGATTTGGTCCCAGTAATATACCTCCTCAAAGGGAACTTGGCCCAAAGGGGCCCCAGTAATAATCAAGCCATCGAAATTACGTTCTCTTAACTTATCAAAATCTCGATAAAACCTATCGATGTGCTCCTGCGGAGTATTCTTAGAGACGCGATGGTCAATACGCAATAACCTTACATTCACTTGCAACGGCGAGTTCGATAACAAACGTAGCAACTGATTTTCAGTCTCAATTTTCTTCGGCATCAAATTAAGTAGGAGCACCTCCAAAGGACGTATATCTTGATGCGCTGCGCGACTCTCTGGCATCACAAAAATATTTTCATTGCGCAACACCTCCGCGGCGGGCAACTGGTCCGGAATGCATATTGGCATGATTTACTCCACTTTAACTACAAGTTTGAATGTCTAGACATCTAGAGGCCTATTGTAATTGGATCTATCTATAAGTCTAGAACTTGTTAAAATCAGCTGCTTTTGTGTTGATATTTATTCATAATGCAATAAGTATTTTTTGAGTTGTAAAGGCAAATGGCCGAAATAAAACTAAGTGTAGAACGTTTACAAACAGGTGTTTTCGTTAAACTTCCCGTAAAATGGGGAGAACACCCTTTCATGTTCACTAGTTTCAAAATAAAAAGCCAAGACCAGATCGAAGTGATTCGAAATCTGGGATTAAAACATGTCATCGTAGTTCCTGAAAAAAGCGATAACGCCCCCTTACCTGTCGACCAGAGTAAAGAGCAGGGAAATAATGATAACAAGGACGCATCAAATAAAGCTCAGGAAGCACTTTGGCAGGAAAAGCGTTCTCGTATCGAGGAGCTGAAAAACTATCGTCGAAATTTAATGAAGGTGGAGAACGAGTTCGACCGTTCTATGGCTCAAGTTCGAGCGGTGATGGGAAAATTAAAAAATAGACCGCTCAATGCGGTGAACGATGCCACCGCGCTTATTGACAATCTAGCGGAAGATCTACTCTCTGGTGAGAACGTCGTCTTACATTTAATGAATGACAGCAAAGATGCTGATAGCTTCTATTATCATAGCCTCAACGTTTCCATTTTATCGATGATGCTAGCTAAAGCTGCGGGTTTTTCTGAGCGAGACATCAAAGTTCTGGGTATAGCAGGCTTATTTCATGATGTCGGGAAAATGAAGATCCCTGATAAAATTCTACGTAAACCCGGGAAACTGACCCCTCAAGAAGCAAATTTATTAAAACTGCATACCAAGTACGGTGCCGATTTTTTAAAACTATCTTCGACCCTTCCTCCGCAAGTAAAAACAATTGCCTTCCAGCATCACGAATATCTCGATGGCAGCGGTTACCCACAGAAATTAAAGGGCGATGAAATCGATCGTCTCGCCCAATTAATCGCGGTCGTCAATGATTACGACAGCCTCTGTCATCCCCGAGATCCGCGACTGTCACGTATTCCATTTACGGTTATTGCTTATATGTATAAGCAACGTAAACAACAACTTAACAACGCTGATTTAGGGGTGTTGATCCGTTTATTAGGGATCTATCCACCAGGCAGTGTTGTGCAATTAAGCTCTGGGCAGTTTGGTCTAGTCATGTCAGTCAATTCAGAACGTTTATTGTATCCAACGGTGCAAGTATATGATGCCAATATTCCTCGTACCGAAGCCCCCATTATCGACTTGGAAGCTGCGGGCCTCACCATCGAAAAAGCGGTAAAACCTAGCGCATTACCCGAAGAAATATTTGAATACTTAAATCCACGTGCTCGGATCTCCTACTTTTTTGACAACAACAAGCACCTATAGAGCAGACACCATGAGATAAGCGATGAAGACGACGCAGCAAATATACACATGGCTTTGCTAAGTCCCTTTGGAGTCTGTAACTAAGCTAACATTTGTCAGCTTACGACTAATACCAGCCCAATCCATTATCTGTTGATTGTTGCTGGCCAAAATCAGTGCGAATAAGGTTATCTATCTTGTAATTAGAGTCACGAACAACTGCACTTTATGTCTGATTATCGACAGAGCTATTCAGCGCAATAAGTTGAATATATAAGTAATCAATTAGTATGAAATAGATTTGTGATGAATGTCGGCCGTTTAAAATCAATAGCAGACAGAGGCTAAAAAACTGTCAATCGGCAGAGTGACTCGCTCGAGTGTCAGCCATATTTAAGGCAAAAAAAAGCCGGACCTAAGTCCGGCTTTTAAAGCGTTGTCCGAGTTTACTCAGCTGCTTCTTCAGCAACTTCTTCAACTTCTGGACGGTCTAGCAATTCAATGTATGCCATAGGGGCATTGTCGCCAGCACGGAAACCACATTTTAAAATGCGAGTATAACCGCCTGCACGTTCTTTGAATCGTGGACCAATTTCAGCAAATAACTTACCAACCACTTCTGCATCACGAGTACGAGCAAAAGCTAAACGACGGTTGGCAACACTGTCATTCTTAGCCAATGTAATCAATGGCTCAACAACACGACGAAGCTCTTTGGCTTTAGGCAATGTTGTCTTGATAACCTCATGGCGAACCAATGAACTGGCCATATTCCGGAACATAGCCTGACGATGGCTACTATTTCGGTTCAATTGACGACCACTCTGACGATGGCGCATGACCTTATCCTTCTATAATAAGACGTTAAAACTAGTGACTTTACTTATCAGCGATACTAGCTGGCGGCCAATTTTCTAGGCGCATACCTAGAGAAAGACCACGTGATGCTAGAACATCTTTGATTTCTGTAAGCGACTTTTTGCCTAAGTTAGGCGTTTTAAGTAGCTCAACCTCGGTACGCTGTACCAAGTCACCAATGTAATGAATCGCTTCTGCCTTCAAACAGTTAGCAGAGCGAACTGTCAACTCTAGATCATCGACAGGACGAAGCAGGATTGGATCAAACTCTGGCTTCTCTTCTTTTTCTTCTGGTTCACTTACATCACGTAAGTCAACGAAGGCATCCAACTGCTCAGCAAGAATTGTTGCGCTGCGGCGGATGGCTTCTTCTGGATCAAGAGTACCATTGGTTTCCATATCGATAACCAATTTGTCCAAATCAGTACGTTGCTCAACACGAGCAGCTTCCACAGTATAAGCAATACGCTCAACTGGGCTATAAGCCGCGTCAACAAGCAAACGACCGATAGGACGCTCTTCATCTTCAGAATGAACCCGAACTGAAGCTGGTACGTAACCGCGACCACGTTCTACCTTGATACGCATGCTGATTTCAGCGTTGCTGCTCAAGTGACAAATAACGTGCTCAGGATTAGTGATTTCGACATCAGCGTCATGCTGAATGTCGCCTGCAACCACAGGACCTGCTCCAGACTTGGTAAGACTAAGGGTAACTTCGTCTTTACCTTCTAACTTCACAGCAATACCTTTGAGGTTTAGCAAGATCTCCAAGATGTCTTCTTGAATGCCTTCCTTACTGCTGTACTCATGCAGCACGCCATCGATTTCCACTTCCGTTACCGCACAACCAGGCATAGAAGATAAAAGAATACGACGAAGAGCATTACCTAAAGTGTGGCCAAAGCCACGCTCTAATGGCTCAAGCGTAACCTTTGCACGAGTTGGGCTAACTTGTTCGATCTCAACTAGCCTTGGTTTTAGAAACTCTGTTACAGAACCCTGCATTGTGTCCTCTCTATAATTCAACTTTACTTAGAGTAAAGTTCGACGATCAGCTGTTCGTTAATTTCCGCAGACAGGTCAGCGCGCTCAGGTAAGCGTTTGAAAACACCTTCCATCTTAGTTGCGTCTACTTCTACCCACGTTGCCGCTTCACGTTGTCCGGCGATTTCTAATGAAGCAACAATACGCGCTTGCTTCTTAGATTTTTCACGAACACTAACAACGTCTTCAGCTAACACCTTGTAAGAAGGAATATTAACTACTTTACCATTAACTAGGATAGCTTTATGGCTAACTAGTTGACGAGCTTCAGCGCGAGTTGCACCAAAACCTAAACGATAAACAACGTTGTCTAAACGACTTTCCAACAATTGCAGCAAGTTCTCACCGGTGTTGCCTTTTAAGCGAGCAGCGGCTTTATAGTAATTGCGGAATTGTTTCTCAAGAATGCCGTATAAACGACGAACTTTTTGCTTCTCACGAAGCTGTAAACCGTAGTCTGAAAGACGCGCTTTACGAGCACCATGTTGTCCAGGTGCTGTATCCAGCTTACACTTTGTGTCGATCGCGCGGACACCACTTTTCAAAAAAAGATCGGTACCTTCACGACGGCTAAGTTTAAGCTTTGGACCTAAATATCTTGCCATTTTTCTTTCTCCAATCTATCCAGAAACTACACGCGGCGTTTCTTCGGTGGACGACAACCATTGTGTGGAATCGGAGTCACGTCGGTGATGTTAGTCACGCGGAAACCAGCAGCATGTAATGCGCGGATTGAAGACTCTCGACCAGGACCTGGGCCGTTTACAAACACTTCTACGTTCTTAAGGCCGTAGTCTTTAGCTGCTTCCGCAGCACGTTCAGCAGCAACCTGTGCAGCAAACGGAGTAGACTTACGAGAACCACGGAAACCTGAACCACCTGCGGTAGCCCAAGAAAGCGCGTTGCCCTGACGATCAGTGATAGTCACGATAGTATTGTTGAAAGAGGCGTGGATATGAGCCATGCCATCAGCAACTTGTTTTTTTACGCGTTTACGAGCGCGAGTCGGAGTTTTAGCCATTTTCACTCACCCCTTATTTCTTAATAGGTTTGCGAGGACCTTTACGGGTACGCGCATTAGTTTTAGTGCGCTGACCGCGAAGGGGCAAACTGCGACGATGACGGAGTCCGCGGTAACAACCGAGGTCCATCAGGCGCTTAATGTTCATGGAAACTTCACGGCGTAGATCACCTTCAACAGTGAATTTAGCCACTTCGTCACGAAGTTTGTCGATCTGTGTTTCGTCAAGTTCTCTGATCTTAACATCTTCAGCAATACCAGCTGCCGCACAAATTTTTTGTGAACGGGTTAAGCCGATGCCGAAGATTGCAGTTAAAGCGATAACTGCATGCTTCTGATCAGGAATGTTAATGCCGGCTATACGGGCCATTGGCACACTCCTATTTTTTCGTGTAAACGAAGGCCATCTGTGAAAAGCCCGTAAGGATACTCAACAGATGACCACATTGCAAATAATATTGTCTTGAAATCTACTAACTAGCCTTGGCGCTGTTTATGCTTTGGCTCACTGCAAATTACCCGCACAACACCGTTGCGCTTGATAACTTTACAGTTACGGCAGATTTTCTTAACGGATGCACGTACTTTCATTGCTATCTCCGTAAAAGTTAAAGTCCAATCCCAAGGGAGCCTAACGGCCGTAACCTTTAAGATTAGCTTTTTTCAGAACCGAACCATATTGATGAGACATCAAATGGGTCTGGACCTGAGCCATAAAGTCCATGATGACCACTACAACGATCAGTAACGAAGTACCACCGAAGTAAAACTGAACATTAAGTCCAAGCATCATAAACTCAGGAATTAAACATACAAACGTGATGTACAAAGCACCAGCTAGGGTTAAACGAGTCATCACCTTGTCTATGTATCGCGATGTTTGTTCACCAGGGCGAATACCCGGAATAAACGCGCCACTCTTCTTCAAGTTGTCTGCTGTCTCACGAGGGTTAAATACCAACGCAGTATAGAAGAAACAAAAGAAGATAATGGCTGATGCATACAAGAACACATATAACGGTTGCCCGGGTTGTAGCGTCAGTGATATCTCAGACAAAAACGACAAGCTTTCGTTTTGACCAAACCACTGAGCGATAGTTCCAGGGAACAGAATAATACTTGAAGCAAAAATTGCTGGGATAACCCCGGCCATGTTTACCTTAAGTGGTAAATGTGTACTTTGCGCAGCAAACACCTTGCGACCCTGTTGACGTTTAGCGTAGTTAACAACGATACGACGTTGTCCACGTTCGATAAACACCACCAAGAAGGTCACAGCGAACACTAGAGCAATGATTAACAAGAGTAACAATAGGTGTAACTCTCCTTGACGCGCCTGTTCAGCCGTCTTACCGATCGCTGCAGGCAACCCTGCCACAATACCAGCAAAAATCAGAATCGAAATCCCGTTGCCAATACCACGTTCGGTAATTTGCTCACCTAACCACATCAGGAACATTGTTCCTGTTACCAAACTAACCACCGCAGTGAAATAGAATGGTAGACCTGGGTGAATCACCAGACCCGCCATCATATTTGGTAAGCCTGTGGCAATACCAACAGCTTGGAAAGTTGCTAAAACCAGCGTGCTATAACGCGTGTACTGACTAATTTTACGTCGACCCGACTCGCCTTCCTTTTTAAGTTCGGCAAGCGTTGGGTGAACCACAGTCAATAACTGGATAATAATCGATGCCGAAATATATGGCATGATTCCTAACGCGAAAATAGAAGCACGTGAAAGTGCACCACCTGAAAACATGTTAAACATTTCCAGAATGGTACCCTTTTGCTGATCAAACAACGCGGCCAGTACAGCGGCATCAATCCCAGGTAGCGGCACAAAGGAGCCGGTTCGGAACACAATAATGGCCCCGAGCACGAATAGTAAACGACTCTTAAGCTCGCTTAAGCCACCTTGTGCACTTGCTGATGCTGTTCCTGGATTCTTAGCCATGTTTTGTACTTATTCCTCGATTTTACCGCCAGCAGCTTCAATTGCTGCTAGTGCGCCTTTAGTTACACGCAGGCCACGTAAGGTAACTGGTGCTTTTACTTCGCCAGATAGTACTACTTTTGCAAACTTAATGTTGCGAGTAATAAGACCAGCCGCCTTCAAAGCGTCCAAATCTACCACGTCAGCGGTAACTTTAGCTAGCTCACTAGTGCGAACTTCTGCAGTTACCATTGATTTACGTGAAGTAAAACCAAATTTAGGCAAACGTTGTTTCAATGGCATTTGACCGCCTTCGAAACCTGGACGCACACTACCGCCAGAACGAGATTTCTGACCTTTGTGACCACGACCACCGGTTTTACCTAAACCAGAACCAATACCACGTCCTACACGTTTAGCAGCTGGCTTAGAGCCTGCCGCTGGAGAAAGAGTATTCAAACGCATGATTATTCCCCCTCAACCTTAACCATGTAATAAACTTTATTAATCATACCGCGAATACAAGGAGTATCCTCAAGTTCAACAGTATGATTAATACGGCGAAGACCTAAACCAGTTAAGGTTGCGCGGTGCTTAGGCAAACGCCCAATACTGCTTTTAGTCTGTGTTACTTTAATTTTGTTCGACATGGCTTTATTACCCCAGAATTTCTTGGACGCTTAGGCCACGCTTCGCAGCAACGTCTTGTGGAGAATGCATATTCTCAAGAGCGTCGATAGTAGCGCGAACAATGTTGATTGGGTTAGTAGAACCGTATGCTTTTGACAATACGTTCTGCACACCAGCAACTTCTAGAACAGCACGCATCGCACCACCGGCAATAATACCAGTACCCTCTGATGCAGGTTGCATGTAAACACGCGACCCAGAGTGGCGACCCTTAATAGGATGCTGCAGTGTAGTGCCTCTCAGCTGTACACTAGTAAGGTTACGACGCGCTTTTTCCATTGCTTTTTGAATCGCAGCTGGAACTTCACGTGCTTTACCATAACCAAACCCTACGCGACCGTTACCATCACCCACTACGGTTAACGCAGTGAAACTGAAGATACGACCACCTTTAACTACTTTTGACACACGGTTTACGGCGATAAGCTTTTCGTTCAGATCACCACCGGCCTGTGCTTCAAATTTAGACATGACTCACTCCTTAGAACTGAAGACCAGCTTCACGTGCAGCTTCTGCAAGCGCAGCAACGCGGCCGTGATACTTAAAGCCAGAACGGTCGAAAGCTACGCTTGTAATGCCTTTCTCAACAGCACGCTCAGCAATTGCTTTGCCCACTGCTGCAGCGGCAGCTACATTACCTAAACTTTCAAGCCCTTCACGAACGGCTTTATCTACTGTAGATGCTGTGGCAAGAACCTTAGCATCAGGTGCAATCACCTGCGCGTAAATATGGCGCGGAGTACGGTGAATCACCAGGCGGGTTTTACCCAACTCTTGCATAGCTTTGCGAGTGCGTGTTGCACGACGCAGACGAGCAATTTTCTTTTCCATAGTGTTAACCTACTTCTTCTTAGCCTCTTTACGGCGGACATTTTCATCTGAGTAACGAACACCTTTGCCTTTATAAGGCTCTGGTGGACGGAACGCACGAATGTCTGCTGCGACCTGACCAACGACTTGCTTATCAGCACCTTTCAGTACGATTTCAGTCTGTGATGGACACTCTGCTGTAACACCTTCTGGTAAGGTGTAATCTACAGGATGAGAAAAACCTAAAGTTAGGTTTACAACGTTGCTTTTAACAGCAGCACGGTAACCTACACCTAATAATGTAAGTTTTTTCTCAAACCCAGTTGTAACGCCAACAACCATGTTGTTGCTTAGAGCACGAGCTGTACCAGCTTGAGCTGTTGAAGCGCCTTCAACAACTGCAAACTTAAGTTCGCTCTCTTCTTTGGTTACAACTACCGCGTCATTAAATACGCGAGTCAATGTACCTTTGCTACCTTTAACCGTTAATTCTTGGCCGTTGAGAGTTACTTCAACGCCAGCAGGAATTGCAACGGGAGCCTTGGCTACGCGAGACATATTACCTACCTCCGGTTAAGCTACGTAACAGACGATTTCACCACCCATGCCGGCTTTACGCGCCGCACGGTCAGTCATCACGCCTTTTGATGTAGAAATGATTGCAACACCAAGGCCACCCATAACTTTAGGTAGGTCTTTAGCACCTTTATAAATGCGTAGACCTGGACGGCTTACACGTTCAATCTTTTCAATAACTTTTTTACCTTCAAAATATTTGAGGGTAACTTCTAATGACTTTTTCACGTCACCAGTCACAGCGTAGCCAGTGATATAACCTTCTTCTTGTAACAAGTTAGCAATCGCCACTTTTACTTTAGATGAAGGCATAACAACAGATACTTTATTTGCCGATTGACCGTTGCGAACGCGAGTCAACATATCCGCAATAGGATCTTGCATGCTCATAATCGTTTACTCCGTAATTAAGTGGATTACCAACTGGCTTTCTTAAGACCAGGAACCTCACCGCGCATCATAGCTTCACGCAATTTAATACGGCTTAAGCCGAATTTGCGTAAGAACCCATGAGGACGACCGGTTACGTTACAGCGGTTACGCTGACGAGACCGACTTGAATCACGAGGTAACGATTGCAATTTTAGAACTGCGTCCCAACGCTCTTCATCTGAGCTGTTCACGCTGCTAATAATCGCTTTAAGCGCTGCGCGCTTTTCTGCGAAACGAGCGACAGTTTCTGTGCGCTTAGCTTCACGAGCTTTCATTGATTTTTTAGCCATAACTAACTCTACCTTACTTACGGAATGGGAAGTTAAAGGCAGCCAGCAGAGCGCGGCCTTCCTCGTTGGTTTCGGCTGTCGTAGTGATAGTAATATCCATACCACGAACCTTATCAACTTTGTCATAGTCAATTTCAGGGAAGATGATTTGCTCACGCACACCCATGCTGTAATTACCACGGCCATCGAATGACTTAGCATTCAAACCACGGAAATCTCGAACACGAGGAATTGCGATTGAAATCAAACGCTCTAAAAACTCCCACATACGCTCACCGCGTAGAGTCACTTTACAACCAATCGGGTATCCATCACGGATCTTAAAGCCTGCTACAGATTTACGAGCTTTGGTAGTAAGTGGTTTTTGACCAGAGATAGCAGCTAGATCAGCAATCGCGTGCTCTAGTACTTTCTTGTCATTCACCGCTTCACCCACACCCATGTTAAGGGTGATTTTCTCAATCCGAGGGACTTGCATGATGGATTTGTAACCGAACTCCTTTACGAGTTCAGGCGTCACACTTTCCTTATATAGGTCATGCAGTTTCGCCATCGTTAACTCCAGTTACTTTACAATTTCATTAGACGATTTGAATACACGAACTTTTTTGTCGTCTTCAAATCGAAAACCAACGCGATCACCCTTGCCTGAGGCTGGGTTAAAAATCGCTACGTTTGATGCATCAAGGGCCGCTTCTTTCTCAACAATACCGCCTGCAACACCCAATTGAGGGTTTGGCTTTTGGTGTTTCTTGATTAAGTTGACGCCTTCAACGAATAGTTTACCGGTTGGTAAAACTTTGGTTACGCTACCGCGTTTGCCTTTGTCTTTACCTGCAATAACTATTACTTCATCGCCTTTTTGGATTTTATTAGCCATTTTGGACTCCTTAAAGTACTTCTGGCGCTAGAGACACAATTTTCATGAACTGTTCGTTGCGCAGTTCACGTGTCACAGGACCAAAGATACGAGTACCAATAGGCTGATTGTTTGCATTCAGAATAACCGCAGCATTGCGGTCAAAACGAATTACAGAACCATCAGGACGACGTACGCCTTTTCTAGTACGCACTACCACTGCATTCATTACGTCACCTTTCTTAACTTTACCGCGTGGAATTGCTTCCTTTACAGTAACTTTAATGATGTCGCCAATTCGTGCATAGCGGCGGTGCGAACCACCTAGGACCTTAATACACTGTACACGGCGCGCGCCGGAATTATCCGCCACGTCCATAGTAGATTGCATTTGGATCATTTCAGTGCTCCGCTATATGTTACAACTGATCCCAACAATTAGCGCTGAGATCTCTGGCTGCCTAATTAAAGGGCGCGAAATTATAACACCCTAGATTTTGAATTGGTAGGATTGTCTAAAATTTGTTTAAAAATATAAATAAACAGATAAAAAACAATAGGTTACTAACAAAAAACCCACCTAAAAAAGGTGTTTCATGGGCGTAATTTCACTTGAATCGCTAGATATCCTGTCAAGAAACATTTATCTAACGGCTAAACTCGGTTAATAATTAAACCGATAGAAACAAAAAAGCCCAGCTTAATGCCGGGCTTTTCTGAATATGGTGCTGATAGGCAGATTCGAACTGCCGACCTCACCCTTACCAAGGGTGCGCTCTACCAACTGAGCTATATCAGCGAAATAAAAACCCAGCACATAGCTGGGTTTTTAAAATAGGCGCCTGGCAGTGACCTACTTTCACATGGGGAGACCCCACACTATCATCGGCGCAGTTGCGTTTCACTTCTGAGTTCGGCATGGGTTCAGGTGGTTCCACAACGCTATTGCCACCAGGCAAAAACTTGTTGTCTTTAACATTCGAAAAAACTGATATATCCCACGAGTATAACAAGCACTCTTGGTTCTAAAATAAAGTATCTATAAGCAACACCCTTTAGGTGTTGTATGGTTAAGCCTCACGGGTAATTAGTACAAGTTAGCTCAATGCCTCACAGCACTTACACACCTTGCCTATCAACGTTGTAGTCTCCAACGGCCCTTCAGAGGACTTTAAGTCCTAGTGAGAATTAATCTCAAGGCCTGCTTCCCGCTTAGATGCTTTCAGCGGTTATCAGTTCCGAACGTAGCTACTGGGCAATGCTATTGGCATAACAACCCAAACACCAGCGGTTCGTCCACTCCGGTCCTCTCGTACTAGGAGCAGCTCCCTTCAATTCTCAAACGCCCACGGCAGATAGGGACCGAACTGTCTCACGACGTTCTAAACCCAGCTCGCGTACCACTTTAAATGGCGAACAGCCATACCCTTGGGACCGACTTCAGCCCCAGGATGTGATGAGCCGACATCGAGGTGCCAAACACCGCCGTCGATATGAACTCTTGGGCGGTATCAGCCTGTTATCCCCGGAGTACCTTTTATCCGTTGAGCGATGGCCCTTCCATACAGAACCACCGGATCACTATGACCTACTTTCGTACCTGCTCGACGTGTCTGTCTCGCAGTTAAGCTGGCTTATGCCATTGCACTAACCGTACGATGTCCGACCGTACTTAGCCAACCTTCGTGCTCCTCCGTTACTCTTTGGGAGGAGACCGCCCCAGTCAAACTACCCACCAGACACTGTCCGCATCCCGGATAACGGGACAACGTTAGAACATCAACACTACAAGGGTGGTATTTCAAGGTCGGCTCCACATCATCTAGCGACAACGCTTCAAAGCCTCCCACCTATCCTACACATGTAGGGTCAATGTTCAGTGTCAAGCTGTAGTAAAGGTTCACGGGGTCTTTCCGTCTAGCCGCGGGTACACCGCATCTTCACGGCAATTTCAATTTCACTGAGTCTCGGGTGGAGACAGCTTGGCCATCATTACGCCATTCGTGCAGGTCGGAACTTACCCGACAAGGAATTTCGCTACCTTAGGACCGTTATAGTTACGGCCGCCGTTTACCGGGGCTTCGATCAATAGCTTCGCTTGCGCTAACCACATCAATTAACCTTCCGGCACCGGGCAGGCGTCACACCGTATACGTCATCTTTCGATTTAGCACAGTGCTGTGTTTTTAATAAACAGTTGCAGCCAACTGGTATCTGCGACTGCCGTCAGCTTAGGGAGCAAGTCCCATCACCAACAGCAGCGTACCTTCTCCCGAAGTTACGGTACCATTTTGCCTAGTTCCTTCACCCGAGTTCTCTCAAGCGCCTTGGTATTCTCTACCCAACCACCTGTGTCGGTTTGGGGTACGGTTTCGTATAATCTGAAGCTTAGAGACTTTTCCTGGAAGCAGGGCATCAACCACTTCATCACCTTAGTGACTCGTCATCAATCCTCAGCCTTAGACACCCGGATTTTCCTAAGTGTCCAGCCTACAACCTTAAACGCGGACTACCAATCGCCGCGCTGGCCTAGCCTTCTCCGTCCTCCCATCGCAATTATACGAAGTACAGGAATATTAACCTGTTTCCCATCGACTACACTTTTCAGTCTCGCCTTAGGGGCCGACTCACCCTGCTCTGATTAACATTGAACAGGAAACCTTGGTCTTTCGGCGAGGGGGCTTTTCACCCCCTTTATCGTTACTCATGTCAACATTCGCACTTCTGATACCTCCAGCAATCCTTACGAATCACCTTCAACGGCTTACAGAACGCTCCTCTACCGCACTTGCAAAGCAAGTACCCGTAGCTTCGGTGCATAGCTTAGCCCCGTTACATCTTCCGCGCAGGCCGACTCGACCAGTGAGCTATTACGCTTTCTTTAAATGATGGCTGCTTCTAAGCCAACATCCTGGCTGTCTAAGCCTTCCCACATCGTTTCCCACTTAGCTATGACTTTGGGACCTTAGCTGACGGTCTGGGTTGTTTCCCTTTTCACGACGGACGTTAGCACCCGCCGTGTGTCTCCCGGATAGTACTTAGTGGTATTCGGAGTTTGCAAAGGGTTGGTAAGTCGGGATGACCCCCTAGCCTTAACAGTGCTCTACCCCCACTAGTATTCGTCCGAGGCGCTACCTAAATAGCTTTCG
Source organism: Agarivorans sp. QJM3NY_30 (assembly GCF_050870855.2). Lineage (GTDB taxonomy): Bacteria > Pseudomonadota > Gammaproteobacteria > Enterobacterales > Celerinatantimonadaceae > Agarivorans. The sequence continues at coordinate 4,455,512 of NZ_CP194038.2, forward strand.
AGGAGAACCAGCTATCTCCCGGTTTGATTGGCCTTTCACCCCCAGCCACAAGTCATCCGCTAATTTTTCAACATTAGTCGGTTCGGTCCTCCAATTGGTGTTACCCAATCTTCAACCTGCCCATGGCTAGATCACCGGGTTTCGGGTCTAATCCCAGCAACTATGCGCGCAGTTAACACTCGGTTTCCCTACGGCTCCGCTATTCGCTTAACCTTGCTACTGAAATTAAGTCGTTGACCCATTATACAAAAGGTACGCAGTCACCCCACAAAGAGGCTCCCACTGCTTGTACGTATACGGTTTCAGGTTCTATTTCACTCCCCTCACAGGGGTTCTTTTCGCCTTTCCCTCACGGTACTGGTTCACTATCGGTCAGTCAGGAGTATTTAGCCTTGGAGGATGGTCCCCCCATATTCAGACAACATATCACGTGTGCCGTCCTACTCGTTTTCACTTCAAATCACCTTTCGTGTACGGGGCTATCACCCGCTACGGCCAAACTTTCCAGCTTGTTCCACTAAATTATAAGAAGCTTAAGGGCTAATCCGGGTTCGCTCGCCGCTACTACCAGAATCTCGGTTGATTTCTTTTCCTCCGGGTACTTAGATGTTTCAGTTCCCCGGGTTCGCCTCGCAACGCTATGTATTCACGTTACGATACTGCATAAAATGCAGTGGGTTTCCCCATTCGGAAATCCATGTCTATTACGTCTTTTATCGACTCAACATGGCTTATCGCAGATTAACACGTCCTTCATCGCCTCTGACTGCCAAGGCATCCACCGTATACGCTTAGTCACTTAACCATACAACACCTAAATGTTGTCGCTTAAATCACTTGAATGGTCAGGCTGTATAAATCCTGCCACTCGAGTACGATCACCTTATTTTTTGAATACCAAAAACACTTGTTATTTAACTCGTATTTTTGAGATATTTTTTTATCAGCTTTTCCAAATTGTTAAAGAGCATTGGTTCATAAAAAAACCAAAGCTAAATGGCCATCTTTTGGCGACTTATCTTTGGTTTTTAGGTAAGAAGTGGTGGAGCTATGCGGGATCGAACCGCAGACCTCCTGCGTGCAAGGCAGGCGCTCTCCCAGCTGAGCTATAGCCCCATTTCTTACTAAAAGTTGCACCTTGGTAGGTCTGGGCAGACTTGAACTGCCGACCTCACCCTTATCAGGGGTGCGCTCTAACCAGCTGAGCTACAGACCTAAACAGGTGTCAACTTCTCTCTTTATCTTCTATCAAGCAATCTGTGTGAACACGTCACAAAACATAAACGTTCATAATAAGGAGGTGATCCAGCCCCAGGTTCCCCTAGGGCTACCTTGTTACGACTTCACCCCAGTCATGAACCACAAAGTGGTGAGCGTCCTCCCGAAGGTTAAACTACCCACTTCTTTTGCAGCCCACTCCCATGGTGTGACGGGCGGTGTGTACAAGGCCCGGGAACGTATTCACCGTGGCATTCTGATCCACGATTACTAGCGATTCCGACTTCACGGAGTCGAGTTGCAGACTCCGATCCGGACTACGACATGCTTTCTGGGGTCCGCTTGCTCTCGCGAGGTCGCATCCCTCTGTACATGCCATTGTAGCACGTGTGTAGCCCTGCCCGTAAGGGCCATGATGACTTGACGTCGTCCCCACCTTCCTCCGGTTTATCACCGGCAGTCTCCCTAGAGTTCCCACCATCACGTGCTGGCAAATAAGGATAAGGGTTGCGCTCGTTGCGGGACTTAACCCAACATCTCACGACACGAGCTGACGACAGCCATGCAGCACCTGTATCTAAGCTCCCGAAGGCACCAATCCATCTCTGGAAAGTTCTTAGTATGTCAAGGGCAGGTAAGGTTCTTCGCGTTGCATCGAATTAAACCACATGCTCCACCGCTTGTGCGGGCCCCCGTCAATTCATTTGAGTTTTAACCTTGCGGCCGTACTCCCCAGGCGGTCTACTTAATGCGTTAGCTGCGTTACCCACGGGTTAAACCCACAGACAACTAGTAGACATCGTTTACGGCGTGGACTACCAGGGTATCTAATCCTGTTTGCTCCCCACGCTTTCGTACATGAGCGTCAGTTTTTGTCCAGGTGGCCGCCTTCGCCACTGGTATTCCTTCAGATCTCTACGCATTTCACCGCTACACCTGAAATTCTACCACCCTCTACAAAACTCTAGCTTCCCAGTTCCAAATGCCATTCCCAGGTTGAGCCCGGGGATTTCACATCTGGCTTAAAAAGCCGCCTGCGTACGCTTTACGCCCAGTAATTCCGATTAACGCTCGGACCCTCCGTATTACCGCGGCTGCTGGCACGGAGTTAGCCGGTCCTTCTTCTGTCGCTAACGTCAAACAATATACGTATTAAGCATATTGCCTTCCTCACAACTGAAAGTGCTTTACAACCCGAAGGCCTTCTTCACACACGCGGCATGGCTGCATCAGGCTTTCGCCCATTGTGCAATATTCCCCACTGCTGCCTCCCGTAGGAGTCTGGGCCGTGTCTCAGTCCCAGTGTGGCTGATCATCCTCTCAAACCAGCTAGGGATCGTCGCCTTGGTGAGCCATTACCCCACCAACTAGCTAATCCCACTTGGGCTAATCTCTACGCGAAAGGCTCCGAAGAGTCCCCTCCTTTGGTCCGAAGACATTATGCGGTATTAGCAGTCGTTTCCAACTGTTGTCCCCCACGTAAAGGCATATTCCCAAGCATTACTCACCCGTCCGCCGCTCGTCATCTTCTAGCAAGCTAGAAATGTTACCGCTCGACTTGCATGTGTTAAGCCTGCCGCCAGCGTTCAATCTGAGCCATGATCAAACTCTTCAATCAAAGTTTTTTCGCTCAAAGTAAATACTGAAATTATTACTGTTAAAACAGTGTGTCACTCCAGTCCACTTAAGCTAATTTTTTTCGCTTAGTGCTCTGTGAGTGCTCACACAGATTGCTTGATAAATTGTTAAAGAGCGTTGCTTCTTGCGAAGCGAGGTGCGCATTCTACGCCATCCTCGGTGACTGTCAACCGCTTTTTTCAATCTTTTCCGAAGAACTTTTCTAAGGAAAGTTTGAAGCGTTTAACCGTCGCTAATAAAGCCTCAGGCCTTACCAACCCTGACTGCTTGCTGCTGCGCTATTGCGTGCTGCCCGCCGTGTCAGTGGAGTCGCATTATAGGGATCCGCGCTTACGGTGCAAGCCTTTTTTGAAGAAAATTGCAGTTATTTTGAGATATTTTGATTGCCCCCAACAAAGCCACAGAATATCCACAAACTTATCCACAAAACTGCACCTTTTGGGTAAAACAAGGCTATGAATTAAAAGTAATTGTGTCATTTAGCATGTTTCTGCTAGAGAAATTGTACATTTTCTAGCTTATCCGATAAAAGCTGGCTAACATGATGTCGCAATTTTGTTAAATTAAGTTGCTTTCCATTATTTCGAATACATTGAGCATTGAATTTATTATGAAAAATCCTAGTCTATCCATCGTGTTTCTAATTGCAGTCGCAATTGCAGCCTATTTCGTCGCTGGCGCGGTAGCACCTCTCCAACCTTTATATTTGTCAGTCGCAGTGATTGTTGGAGGAGCCATTGTATTATTAAGCTCCGCTGGCCCATCAAACAGTGAACCACAAACTGATTCAACTGAAGACAACTTAGGCGAAGCCATTGATACCCAAACGCTATACGTCGGCAATCTGCCTTATCGTGCTAACGAATCAGCTATCCGCAAGTTATTTTCCGAGTATGGTCAAGTAGTCTCAGTTCGATTATTGAAAGATAAACAAACTGGCAAACGTCGTGGCTTTGGTTTTGTGGAAATGGCTAGCGAAGATGCAGGCAAAGCGGTTGCAGCCTTAAACGAATACGAGTTTCAACAACGTACCTTAAAAGTTCGCGAAGCCAACGAACGTAAAGAAGCTTAGTCTATTAACTGTAAAGAATTGATCCCATAAGCAGTTAATTGGTCAACTAGGCCTGTATTAGCGGAAGTTAAAGTGCAGTAAGCACTAACTTCCGCTTTTTTATGGTCGAATACAATGCGATTGCAATCACCAGCTAAGTGTTGCACTCGTTTGGCGATGGCTGGACCAGAATCAATTAATTGAACCTTTTCACCTAATACTTGGCTTAGCTCGTCTCTTAGTAGAGGGAAGTGAGTGCAACCGAGTACCACTGTATCTAAATCTTCCATGGCTAACCATGAAGCAACAATGTCATGCACTGCTCTGCTGTCGATGAACTCTCCCGCTAACTTACGCTCTGCCAATACCACCATTTCAGTACTGCCTATCAGTTCAACTATACAATTCGCTGCAAAGTCCTGAATTAGCTGTGCCGTATATTGACGCTCTACCGTTCCCGGCGTTGCCAATATGCCAAAGTGTCCCGTTTGACTCATACTTGCCGCTAATTTTATCGCTGGCACCACCCCAACGATTGGAATGGCATGCTGCGAACGCAATTTGGGTAGCGCTAAGGTACTGGCCGAATTACAGGCGATCACCACCATATCTATCTGTAGTTTCGCCACTGCGACCGCAACTAGCTCACAAACCCGTTCAATTAACTCCGGCTCGCTCAGTTCACCGTAAGGAAAATAACGGTTATCAAACAAATAACTATATTGCAGATGTGGATTAAGTAATTGAACAGACTCAAGGACCGAGAGACCGCCGACTCCGGAATCGAAAACAAGCACATGCATCGCGTAAATAAACCCAATTCGTAAATCACCAGCGCTAGTGTAATCACGCTAACGCTGGCTGGCAATGCGAAGTGTTTAGCAAAGCACTAGTCGTTTACTTTAGAACTGATAGCTTGCTGCTAACTCAAAGCTGCGACCTTGGGCTTGATAATTGCGCACTGTGGCATATTGCTTATTAAATACGTTGGCTAACTTGGCATCGAGCTTAAAGCCATTCGCAAAGCGATAATTCGCACCAATATCCCAAGTACTATAACTATCCAACACAACCGTATTTGCGTCGTCATTATAAGACTCGCCTCGCCATAGATAATCCACCACCACTTGCAAAGCATGCCACTGCGCATCTAGCTTGTACTTGACTTGCTCCTGTGGACGACGCACCAAGTATTTATCGCTTTGACGATCTTTCGCGTCAAGATGCTCGAGAATAACCCGATGATTCAGCCAGGCGGTCGAAAAATCGCCCTGTACTTCAATGCCTTGGATCCGAGCATCAGAGACATTTCCTGGTTTCCATAAACCACCTTCCCCCGGCGCCCAAGCAATCAAATCGTCAACATCATTACGGAAGATATTAAACTGCCACTGACTTTGAATTAAATCTAAAGCAAAACCAAATTCCGAATTACTGGAAGTTTCGGCTTTAAGATTGGGGGTTTCACTGCCCGGGTAGTATAGATCGTTAAAGGTTGGCGCTCTAAAGGCAGTGCCATGCAAGGCATTAAAACGTAGATTGTCCTGTAACTGCCAAGCCCAAGCCAGGTTATAGGTGGTGTGTTCACCATAGTGCTGATTGTTATCCTGGCGTAAACTGGCTTCCAGTAAATGGCGGATGTAATCGGCACGAACCCCGAGGTAGGCGGCTTTATTATTACGAGTACTTTTTAAATATGTAGTTTTGGAACCTGAGATATCATCTTTTTGATAATCTAAACCACCTTGTAACAACCAGTTGTTGTTCAATTGACGCGCTAACAACCAATTCGCACTATGCCGCTCCGTCACATAACGATAAACCACCGCATATTGATCGGCGGGGCCGTCATTGGAACGGTTTTCGGTATAATTCAGTGCTAGATGGCTAAACCAAGCGTCATCACTGTAATCAAGATTCACAGCATATACTTTCTGCCTTTGTTTGGTTTGCCATTTTTCATCGTAGGGATTATAAGATGAATCGTACTGCGTGGAGATATACTCATTTTCGCCATCATTCATCAATATCATGGCCCCGCCCGACCAAGCTTCACTGAACTGATGCTCGATGCTCAGTAAGCCACCGAAGGATTCATATCCATAAACCTCGTCCAGTTCGCTGCTTGGTCTAAAATTATAACCTTCACTACGCTCACCATTGAGGATCGCATTCAACTGAGTCGACTCACCAATCGGGGTATTAACTCGCCCAGCTAAACGTCGACTCTCATGATTGCCAAGCGCAGCTTTTATCCCAAAATACTGACTACCAAACTCCGGCCGCGTGATAATGTTGATGACCCCACCCACAGCATCTGCGCCATATACTGACGCACGAGCCCCTCGTATAATCTCAATGCGCTCAACGAATTCTAATGGCAGTAATGACATTTGAGCGCCACCACTAGTGGCAGTATTAATACGTACGCCATCGATGAGGTACAAAGATTGTGCAGAGCTTGAGCCGCGAATAAACACACTCTCGTTTTGTCCTTTACCGCCATTACGGTTGACACTAATACCAACCTGTTGGTTGAGAATACCAACAATATCTTGCGCACCACTACTTTCTATTTCACCGCGACTGATCACCGTGAGTGGCGCGATTACGCTAGTAGCACTTTGCTGTATACGGTTGGCGGTCACCACCATGGTCGTTTGTTCTGGAGGGGTTTCTTGGGCATAGCCGAAAGCTGGCGCTACTGCGGCCAGTAATATGAACTTCTTCATCGATATAATCCTAATTCTCGCGTCGTAGTTTGCTGCTAAATAGCATGTGCGATGTGGCAGGTATTCGGACTTAGAGGCGGGGGGACTTTATTTACTACGGCTACGACTTCCCGTTTGCGGGGCAAACAGTGTCTGGAGATCCTTGGAAAAGGCCAATCCTTGAGCTTTCGTTCCTCTTTACCGCTGCGCGTCAGTTCTGGACTTTAACCAGATTCCCTATTAAGCCTGAACTTCGCTAGCTCAGGCACCACAGCGGGCGAGAGTATAAGCCAGCACTTGGCGAATGAACAGCCTATTTCATTTACTTTATGCAAACATGAAATTAACTAATAGTGCCGGATGTCGCTTCATCCGCCGCGCGTTTTTGATTATATTCAGCAAGCACATCGGCCATACGCTCAGCGAAACCTTTAAACCGTTCAACATCGGCTTGTTTCGCTTCTCCTTCCGAAGGGCTAGAAACAGGTAAAACCCCATTAAGTAGGGTTTCGGTCGCGGATTCTGGTTGAGTAAACAAAGCGCTCATTTTGGCTTGAATGTCCTGCCAAGCACCTAAAAACTCACTTAAGTCGGGGACTAGCTCTGAACCAGCAGTGCTATTCTCGGCGCTTTTCTCCGCTGTTTGTTGGTAGGCCTGAGTCACCGCCACCGTTTGTTGTTGCTGGTAGTTCACCGCAAAACCAACTAACTGTTGCTCATCAAACCCAATGTTTAAGGCCTGATCAAACGCCTGATCCAGATTCCCCGAGAAAAACTGCTGCCCCACTTTATCCACTTGTTTCACTAAATCGGCGATTGCAGCCAACTCATCATCATTCAGGTCGCCTTCAACGGAAAAACTAAACTGCTGCTGTGAAGAAAACGATGCCTGAAAAGATGACTGTTCTTCTCGGTAACTGGCTGCCAACTGACTCCCATAACTAATGGTAACTTTGTCACCCTCTGCCGTTTCCAACTCCATGCTTGCCGATTGACGATTTCCCATGGCGAGTTGACTAAATATTGGAGAATTTTGTATCTCGTAGTCACCCGCTTCGATTTTTTCTAAACCGTCTTGGATCAAGTCATAACTCTTATCAATGCCTTTTTCTAACTCTTCATTAAGGATCCCTGAGTCACTAAGGTCTTCACGGGCTCCGGCAAACCCCATATCCACACCCTTACGCGCTTGAGCCATCATTTCTTGTAACTGGTCTTCTGGCATCCCAGCCTGCTTGGCACCATATAAGGTCGTTGCAACAAAATTAAGCACATTCTTCGCCACTTCTTCGGCATCAAATATACTGGGTTGTTGTGGTTTGGCTAAACTAACCCCACCACCAGCAATCGATAAGGTATGCTTTTCAATCGAACTCAACAATACATGGCTGGCCACCAGGTCCTGCTGATTAAAACTAGCCTTATCATTAGCTAATTGATTGCCCTTTGCGATAGTCGGCGTGGACTGCTGCAATAAGCGCTCAGCATATTGCTGGATTGGCGAATTGCCTATGCCTTTAAGTTCGTTCATAACGCCCCCTGGATTTACCCTAGTCACAACTTATCGGCGACTGTATTTAAAACTTTAGAAATAATCTCACTATTATTGTAGATAAACTGGACAAGCAAGCAATGCGCCTTTAAATTGCGCTCCTTGCTAAATTTGAGGAGCGGTCATGAGCGCAATTGCATACTATCCAGAAAAATACCAACAACTGTTGGCCGAAAAGGTCGCTAAACGCCGCGAACAATTTGCTGAATTTAATCCTCCTGAACCTAGCATTTTCAGCTCAGCCAGCAAACATTATCGGATGCGTGCCGAATTTAGAATGTGGCACGAAGGTGATGACCTCTACTACATCATGTTTGATCCAGCAACCAAGCAAAAATTCAGAGTCGACAGCTTTCCGCCAGCAAGCGCGTTAATTAACCGCCTAATGCCGCTATTAATCGAACAGCTCAAATCTGAGCAAGTTTTGCGTCATAAACTATTCCAAGTCGACTTTCTTTCCACCCTTAGTGGCGAGATAATCGTGAGCTTGCTTTACCATAAACCGATTGATGAAGCATGGCGGACCGCCGCCGAGCAGCTAAAAGCAGAACTATCGAAGCTATTTTCACTACAACTGATCGGTCGCTCACGTAAGCAAAAAATATGTTTGGAACAAGATAGGGTTAACGAAGTACTTGAAGTTGCCGGTGAGCAGCTCATTTACCAGCAAATTGAAAATAGCTTTACCCAGCCAAATGCCGTCGTCAACCAACATATGTTGGAATGGGCGCAACAGGCAACTGCCAACAGCCAGGGCGATCTGCTCGAACTCTACTGTGGTAACGGCAATTTTTCACTGGCACTTGCGAAAAACTTCCAACGCGTTTTAGCCACCGAGATAGCCAAGCCCTCAGTTGAAGCCGCACAATACAATATCAAAGCCAATCACATTAATAATGTGAAAATTCTTCGTCTATCCGCCGAAGAATTCACTCAGGCCATGTTAGGTGAACGTGAGTTTCGCCGCCTAAAAGAAGCCCAAGTAGACTTAAGTGATTATCAGTGCGACACCATATTAGTTGATCCACCTCGTGCCGGTTTAGATGACGCCACCTTAAGGATGGTGCAGGACTACGACAACATCGTCTACGTATCTTGTAATCCCAATACTCTATATAACAACCTGCAAGTCTTAAGTCGTACCCATCAGATTAGCCATTGGGCTCTATTTGACCAATTTCCTTACACCGATCATATAGAGGTGGGGCTCTATCTGCAGCGTCGTTAGGCATATTAATGAAAGCGCTTCTTAAGCAGCCCGGTCTATCAGATATAGAGCTGATAGGGGGGCTTATGTTTCATTCAATTATTACTGGAATTATTTTTGTAATTAGCTTGAATTGCTATGCTGGCGAGCCAGTAAGTAAAAGTTTTTGGAGTGATAAGGCTATCGGTGGTGTCGATGTGCTGAGCCAACACCGCGCCCACCAGCTTGGCGCGCGCCGTATTTTACAGGGTAAACAAGATTATTTAGTCCGTTGGAATAATGCCGATTGGTATTTTGCAAGTCAGCAAAGTGCCAATAAATTTGCCGAAGATCCAGAACGATATCGTCCTCGCTACAATGGCTTTTGCGCTAACGCCCTATCAACGGGCGAAGGTTTAGTCGCCACTAATGGGCAAGTCTGGGAATTTTTTGACGACGAACTGCACTTATTTTATGCAGAGAAAGGCCGCCAACGTTGGCTAAAGGGACACTGGCAGACCTATCAAGCCACCGCAGACAAAGCTTGGCAGCAACAATTGAACCATTAGTTGGTGTAGATTAGCGCTTAAAACCGCCCAATCTAAACATCAACCAAAGACCGATCGCAAGACATAAAATCAATACTAACAAGTTACTCCCGATTTCCGGGAATTGAGTTCGTAACATTGCAGAGTAAGCCAACGCCCCCAATAAAAATGCAGCCACACTCGTTAGAGGAGAGTCTTCACTCAGATCTTGATGTAGATAAATCTGGTACAGTTGCGTCACCGCCAATATAAACGCAATAATAGGAAATATCGAAAATGCTTGCTCGGCAACAGTAAACAGAGCAAGACTAGCATTACCACTCACACCAGCAATAAACGACAACAATAATAAAGTTTTACTGACTTGCATATGCACCTCTTAACTCAGTGTTTGAGAACGATTATACAAAGCGGCACCTTTTGCCACAATCCGAAGTTGTTTGATGGTTTTCTCGGCCAATTGTTGGCGATCAAACTCAGCTAAATCTAAAGCTGAAGCCCCAGCATTAAACACAATAATCACCATCGCTTCGGCTTGCATCTGCGCGTCTTCTCTTGGACAGCGATATTGATGTTCTAAATAGTCAGTCAGCTCTGCAATAAAATGCGCTATTTCTCGCGCTACGGCAGCCCGAAATGCTGGCGACGTTCCCGAACGCTCACGTAACAACAAGCGGAATACATTGGGGTTATTGTAGACAAATTCCATGAAAGTCGCGACCGAGGTTCCAATAACACTACCTCCGGTGGCAATAATGCGTTGCCGGGCTTGGCGCATTAACTGGCGTAAGGTTAAGCCCCCCTCATCAACCAGGGTTAAACCCAACTCTTCCATATCAGAGAAATGACGATAGAAAGAAGTCGGTGCAATCCCCGCTTCTCGAGCGACTTCGCGCAGACTTAAACTGGAAAAACTGCGCTGCGCACTTAATTGGCTAAACGCGGCTTCGATAATCGCTCTGCGTGTTTTTTCTTTTTGCTGTGCCCTAACGCCACTCATAGCTTCCCCTCTACTTATATGCTGCATCATACCTAGCACTGAAAAAAACCCAAGTTGAAACTGATTAAAAACATCACATTTCGTCTCCACAGACAAGCGTAACTTGTTTACCTGACATGAAAACCCTTTCAAAAAATTCTTTATTTATCAATAACAAAAAAGATGCGAGCCAGCTCAATTTTCTATTATCTTGAAAACGTTACCGAGTATCTAGTCATGCAAAGCTGTGATTAACTTGCCCTATCCCCTTATGGTATTTATCAAGGAAGTAAAATGAGTTGGTTAAAAAGCATTTTATCGATCTCTATCATCGTCGGCTTAAGTGCTTGTGGTGGTGGCAGTGATGCTGGAAATGGAAATAGCACCACACCAACCAATGACGCCATCAACATCACCAGCTCGGCCGAGAGTGCTCAACAACGCCTGCCCTGTGAAAACGCCACTGGTGAATTTTGTGATTTGCGCATTTATCAAGTCATGACCGAATCCTTTGTTGATGGAGATAGCTCGTTTGATTATGGTGCTGGTTATGGCACCAGCCATCACAACGGCGACTTGCAGGGAATTATTGATTCTCTTGACTACATTAAAGCCTTAGGCATGAATGCCATCTGGCTCACCCCGATCTTTGAGTCTATTGCGACCAACGGCCAAGATGAATGGACAGACAAACTAGATGCTACAGGTTACTTTGCCAGTAACTACTTTAAGATTGATCCTAATTTCGGGACCAAAGCGCTGGCTGAAGAGTTAGTCACGAAAGCTCATGAAAAAGGCTTATACGTATTCTTTGATGGGGTTTTTGGCCACCATAAAGGCAACCTTGTCACTTCTCCAAAAGGGCTCAGCCCTGCTGGTGGCTCAAACCCTGTGGATTATACCAACAGCGATACCCTCGCTTTTTACCAGGAAGTGGCGGAGTACTGGACCAGCGAATTATGTTTAGACGGATGGCGTTTAGACCAAGCCTATCAAGTCCCGCTCAGTGCCTGGCAACAAATTCATCAAACCGTCAAAGATGCCAGTGCCAACAATGCCAAGGCCAGCAAGTGCCAGATCAACGGAAATCAATGGGGCACCCTAGGCTATATGGTTGCCGAGGTATGGAATGGGAATAGTGAAATCGTAGCTAGCGCTTATGGCAGTAATTCGTCTCCAGCCCTGCCCTCGGCCTTCGATTTTAACCGTCGTTATGCGCTCGTACAGACCTTAGCGGTAGAAGAAAGTGGCTCAGGGGATCACGATGCCAGCACCTTAACCGCCAGCTGGAACGATCATCATTCTTATCCTGATCACGCCCAAGCTAATTTAATGCTCGGCAACCATGATTTAGTTCGCTTCGGCGATCTGATTCAGCGTGGTGGCTTAAGCCATTATTGGGAGAGACATAAAGCGGCTTTCTCTTATATGGCCGCCTATAGCGGACCGATTACCTTGTACTACGGTGATGAGATTGGTGATGAAGTTGCCAACTTTGCCGCGAAAGTAGACAACAGCGTATGCGCAGCACAAGGTTTATGTGACGACCATGTTGCTCGCTCCAGCGCTCATATAAAAGGGGTCACCGATGGTTTCACCCCAAGTCGTGAACAGCAAGCGCTGATGGACTATGTTAGTCAATTGATGGAAGTTCGGCAAAATAATCCAGCACTATATCAAGGTAGCGTACAGAACCTCTACGCCGACAAAGATCTATTAGCCGTATTAAAAACGACTAAAGAACAGCAAATTGTGTATTTATTAAACGTTTCATCAGATAAAAAAAAGGTCCGTCTGGCCGCTGATTTACTGGATGATACCCGTACCCTTATCGACTTAATCACAGGCGCAGAGATCGTCATTGATATAGACCATTTCGAAATAGCAGTAAGTGGATTGAGTGGGCGCTTGCTGCTAGTTAAATAGCACTTTACCTTCTCACGTTTGTACACCCTTATATACCCTGTTTGGCCTCCTGTTTAGGAGGCCTTTTTTATGTGAGATTTCAATTCTCAAATCTAAGCGAAACAGCTCGAGCAAAGCCACAACGCTAAATTCACTTAAGCCAAATACTGACAAAGACTCACTAAATCGGCTTGCAGCGCTCCTGCGGTCACGGCTCTGCCTGCTCCGGGACCTTGAATGACGAGAGGATTTTGCTGGTACCACTGACTTTCAACCGCAAAAACATTGTCACAGGGTTTGAGATTGGCAAATGGATGCCGTGCATCTATCGCCTGTAAACCGACCTCAGCCTTGCCCTGATGGTCGACTCTGGCGAGATAGCGGATCACCTTGCCTTGACGCTGGGCATCCTGCACCGCCTGCAACATCGGCTCATCTAAATCACTCAGCTGTTCAATAAACTGCTCAAGTTCTAATTCTGCTAAGGCTTCTGGCACCAGAGAAGCTAATTGAATATCCGCTAACTCAAGCTTGAGACCAGCCTCTCGGGCTAAGATCAGTAATTTTCGCTGCACATCCTTACCCGAAAGATCATCTCGAGGATCGGGCTCGGTCAACCCTTGATTGAGCGCATCCACCAGCAACTCAGAAAATGGACTAGAACCATCATATTGTTGAAATAACCAACTTAAAGTACCGGAAAATATTCCAGAAATAGCAAGGATCTGATCCCCCGCTTGCCGCAACTGCTGAATACTCGACTGAATTGGCAGTCCCGCACCAACCGTGGCATTGGCTAACCATTTGCAGCCATGGTCACGAAAACTCTGACTGAGCTGCTCAAAATTCGCTGAAGCACTGGCTCCGGCAAGTTTATTGGCGGTAATCAAATGCAGACCAAGCTTGGCAAACTCATGATAATACGCGCTTAAGGATTCACTGGCGGTAATATCCAACACCACTAGTTCATTAAAAGGATGCCGCTTCAGTTGCGCCAATACTTCCGGCCATAACAAGGGCTTAGCTAAACTATCATCGAAGGCTTGCGCAAGGCTCAAGCCAGCAAAATCGAGTAGTCCTGATTGGCTAGTAAACACTCCAGCGAGACAAAGCTCGAGTTTATATTGTTGCTCCAACAAACTTTGTTGCTCGTTAAACAAGCTCAGCCACTGAGCCCCAATGTTGCCTTTGCCAAACACCACCACACCAACCTTACGGCGCTGTTTAAATAAGTTACTATGAAGCTCGATTAATACCGGTTCCAAGGTAATTTTACGTACTACCGCACACAGGCTCATTTTATCGGAGCTGGAATGAATAAACTCTAAAGGTTGCTCGGCTAGTTGCTGAAAGAACAAGTAACATTGTTGAGGATTATCACAAACCCCAGCGCCGACTAAGGCCACTAAACAATAACCTTCGGTACGTTCGACTTGTTGCACCTGATACTGCACCGCCAACTGGTCAATCTTGGTCAATGCCTCCGCAACGAGCTCGCGCGTGTAGGCCATCCGTAGCGAGCCAGTTTCAGTATGTTTATGACGCGTGGTCGGGGCCAGCTGCACACTTGCCAACGCACTTAACAGCGCGCTGGCATTTTGCTGGAAATGTTCAGTAAATGTCAGCTCTAACAACACCACGTCATCCACCGAGGTGACTATTTTTGCGGCGGTTTTTTTGGCTTCTTTCCGATGGATTTGAGTTTGTCCATCATTGGGAGCATAACTACAACGTAAGCTTAAGCGTTGCCGAGAGCGAGCCAGCGGCTCTAGCGTTCGAGCATGAAGTACCGAGGTACCAATCCTTGATAATTCAGCTGCTTCATTTAAAGCTAAATGATCTAACAAATGAGCATCTTTCACTAAGCGCGGATCGGCACTGTAAATTCCCGCAACATCACTCCAAATCGTGGTCGAGACAGCATCGGCTAAAGCCGCCAATTCGGTTGCAGAGTAATCACTGCCATTACGCCCAAGCGTCACCGTGCGTTGTTCGCTATCACTGCAAATAAAACCTGTCACCACAATTCGGCAAGCGGGTTTATCCGCTAAACACGCCGCCAACAAAGGGGTGCTGCGCGCAACATCTACCTGCGGTTGGGCCGCTAATTCGGCTTTGAAAAACTGTCGTGAATCCATCCACTCCGCAGCACAGTCTTGTTCGCTTAAAAGGGCGGCCAATAATCTTGCTGACCAACGCTCACCATAAGAGAGCAGTTCGTTAATGATAAAGGCATTAATATCCGCCTCTAGCAAATGAGCAATTCGTCGATGCTCTGCGACAAGCTCTCGCTCGATCACTTGCGCCCTCGATTCACTCAATAAATCCTTAACTAGCTGCGCCTGAAACTGAATCAAAGCGGCTAAAGCTTCCGCAGCGGCATTATCGGCTTGTTTCGCCAAATCAATGATATTCAACAAACGATTGGTGGTTTTACCCGCAGCCGATACCACAATGAGATCTTGCGCTTGCGAATGCTGCGCAACAATACCCGCCACTCGTTTGAAACAGCTAGCGTCAGCGAGGCTACTGCCACCAAATTTATGGACATGTCTATTAACTACCGACATGAAGTTCTCCTGTACAACTTTTAGCCAAACGAAAGATTGGCAAATGCCTGCTGTAAATCATTCACTAAATCTTCCGCTTCTTCTAAACCAACCGATACCCGTAACAATTGCGCCGATATTCCCGCTTCGGCCAATGCCTCTGGCGACATTGCCGCGTGGGTCATAGTTGCTGGATGAGCGATTAAACTCTCTACCCCGCCCAAAGACTCAGCCAAAGAAAACAACTGTAAGCCTTTCAGAAATTTCACCATTTGAGTTTCATCTAGCGCAACTTCAAAGCTTAACATAGCTCCAAAGCCAGATTGTTGTTGTTGGGCTAACGCATGACCGGGGTGCTCTGCTAAGCCGGGATAATAAATCGCAGACACCAAAGGCTGCTGCTGCAGGCATTGAACAATAGTTTGAGCATTGTGTTGGTGAACATTCATCCGAGCTTTCAGAGTTCTTAAGCCCCGCAGAGTTAAATAGGAATCAAAGGCTGAGCCTGTTAAACCTAGACAATTCGCCCACCAGCTCAAGCTTTCTGCCAATAACTCAGTTTTTGCCACAACCATACCCGCCACCACATCAGAGTGACCATTAATATACTTAGTCGCCGAATGCACCACAATATCGGCCCCCAGTAAAATTGGATTCTGTAATACAGGCGACAAAAACGTATTATCCACAACTACCAAAGCCCCCACAGCATGCGCTTGTTGAGCTATTTTTTGAATATCCACAATCCGCAATAACGGGTTGCTGGGAGTTTCTAACCAAATTAACTTTGGTTGCTTGGCGAGGGCGGTTTGCAAGCTCTCGCTATCATTTTGATCGATAAACTCGACTTCAAAGGCCTGCTTCTTCGCCAAACTGTCAAACAGGCGATAACTTCCGCCATAACAATCGTGCGGTGCGATCAGCAAATCGCCAGGCGCTAACAAAGCGGTCACTAAATGAACGGCCGACATGCCGGTATTGGTGATCACCGCCCCTGCACCATGCTCTAGGTTGGCAATCGCATCGGCTAATATTTGACGGGTTGGATTACCAGAGCGACTGTAGTCAAACTGCCGCTTTTGCTTAAAATCGGCGAAACTATAATTACTCGACAAATAAATTGGCGGAACCACCGCTCCGTGTTGGCTATCACTCTCAATACCACTGCGAACCGCAATGGTGGCGGCGTGAAGATCTTTTAATGACATGTGTTCACTGACTCCCTCTAATTATGCTGCCACTTTACCACTCCCCGTAAAGACGTCAACACTTCTAGACGTCTAAATGTCTTTGCTCTTGGATTGCTAAGTGGCTTTTCCCCCGTTACAATAGGGTTTCTTTGGTTTGGTGTGTATTCAAGTATGTCGACAGATTGGAATGGTGAGTGGATCAGCCCTTATGCTGAACACGGAAAAAAAAGCGAACAAGTAAAAAAAATAACGGTATCAATACCTTTAAAAGTATTGAAAATACTGACCGATGAGCGTACTCGTAGACAAATTAACAATCTACGACACGCCACCAACAGCGAGTTGCTCTGCGAAGCATTTTTACACGCTTACACTGGGCAACCCCTGCCCGATGATGCCGATCTACAAAAAGATAGACCCGACCCGGCCTTAGAAAAAGCCACCGAAGCTGAATTGGATAAAGAAGATTAAGATTTTGCAAAGCCGCTCATTGAGCGGCTTTTTTGTTAAATACTAGACAAACACTTTTGAATAAGCTCACTTATCTTGCAGGAACAACCGCCCACGGCAGAGAGTTAAGCACTTGCTTGTACTTTATATGACTTTTTATTTCGTCTAAACATACATAAGCCAGCAATACCAAATGCCGCAAGAAATATCGTGGATGGCTCGGGAACAGATGAAACACTAATGTTATCGAAACTTTGACCGAGTCTGTTATTAAACAAGCCAACTTGTCCTTGGCTGTACAAACTGCTGGTTAAGGTAGTGACCAAAGTACCATTCACAAATGCTGAGTAGGTATCTCCGAACACATCGATTTTTAAATGAATATCACTTTTAGATGGGAATAATGCACCAGAATGCTTTAAAGCTGGTGAATTGCCACCATTTACGAATTCGTGCCAGTAAACCCCGGTACCTCCACCACCAAGACCTCCTGTGATTAAGGCTATTCCGTTAAAAAGCCCCCCATTGTATGAACTACGAAGAACTACACCGCCATCCCATACATCATTAATATCCAATTCAACAGAAAAATCCCTTAAATCTGTCGGTAACAAGCTAAATGCTTGATTCCCTGATGTAGACTGGTATGCACCACCTTTATCATTCCAGCTACCCTGTTCATTTCCCCATAAAGGAGATGCGGCAGAATCAAAATCATCTGTAAATATGACTGCCGCAATGCTTGACCCAGCAATCGACCAGATTAAAATAACCTTAACTACAAATTGAAAATATATTTTCATTGCAAAAATTCCTTTTAATTGTTTAATTCTAAATTACGACTGTTGACACTGCTATATAACGTCCCAACACAATCCTTCAAAAATTCAATATGGTTTTCTCCCTCTAAATAAAGAAACTATATCTACAGATTCATTCCGCTTAAACATTCTCAAAAAAAACATAACCTATTGAATTTAAAGTGCATGTCAATAAAAACATTATAATAAGAAAGGTTATGTGAATTTAAAAACATAGAGGCGACTACTTTTACTCAATCACCTTAGATAGAAAGGGCGTTGTTGCAGGGCAAACAGCTTCGCAATAACCCCTGAGCTACAAGGTCGTCTAGACAATGCAATTCAGTAATCCATTCGACATAACTACCAAGTTGCTTATTATTCACTTGCAACTACGGTTCTTAGCGAAAATGGAATTATGTTTTAATAATAAGAATGATACTACTCTACACTGCCCCTGATTTTTCTCTCAGGATGCACGAGCACAGAAACAAGCTCTGAAATCTCTTCAACTATTCTCGATTACGGAATATATGGACAGTCAAGAATTACAAAGGAACGCCCTGAAAAAATATTCCAAATAACGCAGTGCTGTCAGGGAAGAGAGGTAAAGTGACCCTACAAGCAACTGATATTCCCGCACAGATCGGTACAACTTTTTACTACTGTTTCGAAATAAAAGTCTAAGAAAGAGAAATTGAACTGACAAAACTATACCTGCCCAAAAATGGTGGATGGCAACGACAAGCATTATAGATCTAGCTATATGGCAAAACCCTAAAACTCAAAAAAGGTAAAGCGACTTTCTGAAAAACGATTTGAGCGAAAATAAATACAAATCTGCTATGAGCAAAATTGCTTTATATCTCATTCGCATCATGACCAGACACAAAAAAAGCGCCTTTCGGCGCTTTTTCTTTACTGTAAAGCTTAAATAAGGCTGGCTTATTTTTTGCCCAATACAGCGAATTTTTTGTTGAAACGATCAACACGACCACCAGTATCAACGTTACGTTGCTTACCAGTGTAGAATGGGTGACATTTGTCACATACGTCTAGGAACATAGTACCAGTACGAGTCGATTTAGTTTCGATTACGTTACCGCAAGAACAAGTCGCAGTAAGTAGTTCGTAAGTTGGATGGATATCAGTTTTCATGGATTACCTCAATACTTGGGCCGCGTCGCCATTTGATCACCACTATTGGCACCAAACACCACACGAAAGCAACTCTATCAGAGCCTATAAATTTTAGGTGGCGGATCATATAGGATGGCTCCGCGCTTAGCAAGTATTCAAGGTCTATTCGCGGATAAAAAACACCAGCGACTTCATTTGCCCCATGCATAGTCAAGCTTTAGAATGAGGCAGGGTTTTTCATGGGTTCATAAATTTGTGTTAATTGTTCGTGTTGCTTTAGCAATTCCATTGCGTCGACTATTTGATTATCGAGTATCCGATGACTCGGCAATACCAGTGATCGGTGCCCGGGTCAAAGTCCCCTTTGGTAAAGGTGAAAAAGTTGGCTTGGTGGTGGAGCATCCCGATGATAGTGACATCGATAGCGACAAATTAAAAACCATTAGCCAAATTGTCGATCAACAGGCCTTACTTCCCGCGAGTCTATTTAAACTATTAAATTGGGCCAGCAGCTACTATCACCATAGTTTGGGTGACGTACTGAGCCAGGCCTTGCCCAGCCTGTTACGTAAAGGCGAACCCGCACAGGCCAAAGCGATTGTCGCCTGGCGCCTTAGTGAACAAGGCAAGCAAGCTAAGCTCGCAGAATTTAAGCGTGCTCCCAAGCAAGGTGTAGTCATTGGCGCGCTGCAACAACAAGCCGATTTTCAATTAAACGATGAACAAGCCAAACAACGAGACTTCTCGCGTTCTGCGCTCACCGCCTTACAGCAAAAAGGCTTGCTAGAAAAAGTCACAGCACGCGCAACCGTGCCAGATTGGACTCAACAACAGACCAACAAAAGCCAAGCCTTGCAGCTCAATCCTGAGCAAGCAATTGCGGTAGCGGCCATCAACCAAAGCCTATCGAGCTTTCAGGCCTTTCTCATTGAAGGTATTACCGGATCCGGTAAAACCGAAATCTATCTCAATGTAATTGCCGAAGTTCTGGCGAAGGGCCAGCAGGCTTTAGTTCTGGTTCCCGAAATTGGCCTCACGCCACAAACCTTGGCTCGTTTTGCCGAACGCTTCGAAGTTCCAGTTTATGCGATCCACTCGGGCCTGAATGATAGTGAAAGGCTTAGTGCTTGGCTCAAGGCGAAGCAAGGCGAAGCTGGCATCATCATTGGCACCCGATCGGCGGTGTTCACTCCGATGGCCAAGCCTGGCGTAATCATCATCGATGAAGAGCACGATAGCTCCTTTAAGCAACAAGACAGCTTTCGTTACCACGCCCGCGATTTAGCCATTGTACGCGCTCGATTAGAACAAATTCCTATCATCTTAGGCTCGGCCACACCTTCGTTAGAGAGCCTGCACAATGCCCTGAGCGGCCGTTATGTTCATCTACAACTCAAACAACGAGCAGGTAATGCAGTATTAGCCAAGCAACAATTGCTGGATATTCGCCATCAACCGCTCAACTCGGGGCTTTCTCCCGCCTTAGTGAAAGCAATGCGCATGGAGCTAAAGGCTGGTCGTCAGGTGATGCTGTTTTTAAATCGCCGAGGTTACGCGCCAGCCCTGCTCTGTCATGAGTGCGGGCACGTCTGTGAGTGTGAACGCTGCGAGTCATATTTTACCTACCATCAGCAGCCCCGTCACTTGGCCTGTCATCACTGTGGCAGCCAACAACCGGTGCCACATCAATGCCAACAGTGTGGTTCCACCAATCTGGTCACCACTGGCCTTGGTACCGAACAACTGCAAGAGGCCTTACTGGAGATCTTCCCAGAATATAAAGTGGCACGGATCGACCGAGACAGTACACGACGCAAAGGCAGCTTGGAGCAATTGTTGGAACAGATCCATAACAATCACTATCAAATTTTGCTGGGAACCCAAATGCTGGCCAAGGGACATCACTTCCCTAATGTAACCTTAGTTGCCCTACTCGATATCGACCATGCCTTGTTCTGTTCCGACTTTCGGGCCCCAGAACGCCTGGCCCAACTATATGTGCAGGTAGCTGGCCGAGCAGGGCGCGCCAACTTAGAAGGGAAAGTGATGTTGCAATCTCATCACCCTGAGCATGAACTGCTGCAAGACTTGATTAATAATGGTTACCAACACTTTGCGCGCTTTGCCCTTAATGAACGCAAAGACACCGAACTTCCCCCTTTTAGCTTTCAAGCGCTATTTCGCTTAGAAGCAGTGGATGGTCAGGCGGTGCATGACTTAAGCCAGCAGCTCTATCAACTAGCCCAGCCACTACAGCAGGCGAATAGCTGGGTTTTTCCTCCCTGCCCAGCGCCACAAGCACGTCGCGCAGGAAAATTTCGGATGCAACTATTAATTCAAGCGGAACAGCGCACCAGCCTACATCAGCTTATCCATCGGCTGTTACCACAATTGGAGAACTTAAAACTCAGCCGTAAAGTTCGTTGGTCCTTAGATATAGACCCTTATGATATGCAGTAATCACACGCCTCTTTACGCAAAGCAGCAACATCAACAACCAAGCGCGTAGCGATTTGCTCCAATCAAATCAAATCACACCGAATTAGCCTAGATAAGAGATAGTTTTCAGCGGCAATTGTCGGTAAAATGCCCGCCTTGTACATTTTATTTACGCGAGATTGGTGTCAACCTACATGAAAGAGCTTATTCAACAACTTCTGGAACAAACGGTCATTGCCCTGAAACAACAACAGGTGCTCCCTGAAGGATTCGAACCTCGGATCCAAGTTGACCGAACCAAGGATAAAGCTCACGGCAACTTAGCGACCAACCTTGCCTTAATGGCCGCCAAACCCGCTGGGAAAAATCCTCGTGAACTAGCTCAGTTGATTGTCGATAATTTACCAAGTTCGACACTCATCGATAAAACCAGCATTGCCGGCCCAGGTTTCATTAATTTCTATCTTAATAATGATTGGCTGGTCTCTCAAATTGAAGCCATGTCGAGCTCTCCTTCGGCGAATGTAAAATTGGCAGAACAAGCACAAACCGTTGTGGTTGACTACTCTGCGCCAAACGTTGCGAAAGAAATGCACGTGGGCCACCTGCGTTCTACCATCATTGGTGATGCGGTGGTTCGCACCCTAGAGTTTTTAGGCCACAAGGTGGTTAGAGCCAATCACATCGGCGACTGGGGAACTCAATTTGGCATGTTAATCGCCAACTTGGAAGAAGTTGAAAAACGCGGTACTGACGCAGGCGATATTGAATTAGCCGATTTAGAAGTGTTCTATCGTGAATCTAAAGCGCGTTACGACAGCGATGAAGCTTTTGCCAAGCGCGCGCGCAACTACGTGGTGAAACTGCAAAGTGGCGATGAATACTGTAATACCATGTGGCGCAAACTGGTCGACATCACTTTGAATCATAACCAATCTGTTTACGACCGTTTAAATGTATCGCTAACTAAAAACGACGTGATGGGCGAAAGCATGTATAACCCCATGCTGCATGATGTGGTTCGCGACTTAAAGCAACAAGGTTTAGCAGTTGAAGACAACGGGGCAACCGTGGTTTACCTCAACGAATACAAAAATAAAGATGGCGACCCAATGGGCGTGATCATTCAGAAAAAAGATGGTGGTTTTTTGTACACCACCACCGATATAGCCTGTGCTAAATACCGTTACCAAGACTTAAATGCCGACCGAGTTTTATATTTTATCGACTCCCGTCAGCATCAACATCTAATGCAAGCCTGGAACATTGTGCGCAAAGCTGGTTATGTGCCAGAGTCGGTGCCACTAGAACATCACGCCTTTGGCATGATGCTAGGCAAAGATGGCCGCCCCTTCAAAACCCGCAGTGGCGGTACCGTGAAGCTGGTCGATTTACTAGAAGAAGCGGAACAGCGAGCACAAGTTATTGTGGCTGAAAAGTCTCGAGATCTGGATGCGGAGCAACAACTAGAGGCCGCCAAAGCAATCGCGATGGGCGCGGTGAAATACGCCGATTTATCGAAGAACCGTACCACCGACTACATCTTCGATTGGGAAAACATGTTGGCCTTCAACGGCAATACCGCACCGTACTTGCAATATGCTTATACTCGGATCCAATCTATTCTTCGTCGCTCAGCAATCGACCTCGACAGCCTTGAGCAAAACATTATATTGGCTGAAGAAGCCGAAATCGCTCTCGCACAAAAATTAATTCAGTTTAGCGATGCGGTCAACAATGTAGCCGATAAAGGTATGCCACACATGATGTGTAATTACCTCTACGAGCTCGCGGGTGCATTTATGACTTTCTATGAAGCTTGCCCAATCCTTAAGGACGATGTTGAGAGCGAGGTGAAACATAGTCGTCTGCGCTTAGCAGCTTTAACAGCGAAAGTGTTAGATCAAGGTCTTTCATTATTAGGGATCGAGACTTTGGATCGGATGTAAACATGGCAAAGGACTATGTAGGGCGCAGCAAGCCTAAGAAAAAACCCGCGGCTAGATCTAGCCGCGCGGTCAGTCATCAAAAACGCTTCCCCTTCGCCTTAGCTCTCGCGGTGATCGCAGCGATCGTGGGTTTCTCGGTATTGCTATTTAATATTAAAGGTAGCGCGCCCACGCCAGCTCCCGAGCTCAGCGAGTTGGTAAACCCACAACCCATCGCAAAGCCAAAGGCCAAAGCAAGTCTGCCAGAGCCACCAAAAGAGCGGAGCTATGTTAAAGAGCTAGAACACAAGCAAGTAGAAGTTGAGCCGGCCGCCAAACCAAGCCAGCCGGCCATCCCTTACCAAATGCAGTGTGCTTCTTTCCGTAGCCGAGACCGCGCCGAAGAGAGTAAAGCCTTAATTGCCTTTGCAGGCCTGGAAAGTCAAATTAAGCGCACCGAAGGGGAAAATGGCGCCTGGTATCGCGTGGTGTTGGGCCCCTATCCCACCAAGCGAGATGCTGAACGAGATCGGCATATATTACAACGCGCCAAAATCAATGGTTGCCAAATTTGGCATTGGAGCTTTTAAGTAGGGAGCTTTTAAGTAGGGAGCTTTTAAGACATCCAAACTATATACAAGCCAACAGAGATGTTGGCTTTGATTGATACTAAAGCATATATGAATAAAGACGCCCTTATCCACCAACAGCCATAACCTTTAACCATAACGTAAAATCTTGTATAAAGGCCTTAAAGTAGCTAATTATTCAATTACTGCCTGTGCTAAGCGCTTAAAAATATTACTTATTTGACTTATATCCCAACTATGTTATAAAAATGTAGCTATTCTAATAAATCAGTTTTGACTAAAAACGGCAAAATAAGACCAAGACCGTGACTCAAATAGGAACGCGATACTATGAACAACACGGAACTACAGCAACTTGAGCGACGAGGCTCAATGCGACTCGATTTGGAAAACGAACCGGTGCAGCTCATTTTGACCAATAACGAAGACGATGAAGCAGTGATTGAAGCCACTTGTATCGACATCTCTCGCCGTGGCATGTTGATTGTTCATGATAAAGATTTAGCGATTGGCACCAAACTTAAAGTTAAATTTACTGCGAAACATTCCGCTGAAGCGGAAATGAAAGTAAAAGTAGCGCGTTGTCATCGTAAGAACTTCTCTAGCTATAATATGTTTTTGTTAATACTGTAAAATTCTCGTCCAGATAAGCAAACATGTCAGTTTGTCTTATACTTAATAAACTTGTACCACAAAGCCAGTAATTATAATTGGTCGCAAGTTGCAGAAGAGGGATGAACCATGTTGATACTTGTTGGTGGGGAAAAGGGTGGTAGTGGTAAAAGTTGCTTAGCACAAAATATTGCCGTTCACCTGAAAACCGAATTTGACGCAAATATCTTAATGGTTGATTGCGACCCGCAGCGCACTACCTCCGATTGGATCCAAGCCCGCAACGAAGATGAATCCCTACCAGGGATTAACTGTATTCAACTCTACGGAAAAATCCGCAAGGACTTACTCAGCCTAGAAAATGGCTACGATTTTGTGATTGTGGACTGTGGTGGTCAAGACAACTTAGCCATGCGTGCAGCAATGTCAGTCGCAAAATATGTATTAATTCCACTACGACCCAAACGCCGTGACCTTAAAACTCTTCCGCATATGGAAGACATGCTCAGTACCTGTAAAATGGTTAACCCTAAAATGGTCGCTAGTTTTGTAATCACCCAATGCCCATCTCTGCCCAACCAAGCAAATCGGATCCTCGACGCCAAAGAAGTTTGTCGCTCCTTCGGCTTACACGTGCTCGACTCCGTGACCTTCGCTCGCAATCTCTACGATGATAGTGAAGAAAGTGGCCGTTCGGTGTTAGAGATAGAGCCCGAAGGTAAAGCTGCCAATGAGATCAAAGCGATAGTGACTGAATTACTCGCCATCCAGCAAGAAGACTCCCATGAGTTTAACTGATTTAAAAAAGCAACCGCATCGCCGCCGCCAAGCCAAAAAGATAAGCGTCGAACAATTCATCGATGATGCCGAAAACTATGCACTAGGAAAACCGAGCCTCAATCCAAAAAAGGCTCCCGCCGACAAGCCTAGCAGCACCTTTCGGCACTGTACTTTCACCTTTGATGCCTCCGCAATAAACCAGTTACAATACGCTTCTCAGCAGCATCAACTGGCAAAATCCAAATTATTACGGGTACTATTGAGTCACTTCGCATCACTCAACGATGAACAACAGCAACAGTTGTTGAAATTATTTAATCACAACTAAAGCACCACAGTTTTTGGCTTATACCTTGAAAAATTATCGACGCCCCCCCACTTCATTGAGATAGCCAAGTTAACTCTTATGGTTAGCTGTATAAACTGAGGAAATATCGTGACTACTATCGTCTCCGTACGCCGCAACGGCAAAGTGATCATTGCTGGCGATGGCCAAGTTTCCCTTGGCAATACCGTGATGAAAGGCAACGCAAAGAAGGTTCGCCGCCTTTATCACGGTCAAGTGTTGGCCGGATTTGCTGGCGGCACTGCCGATGCATTTACCCTATTTGAACGTTTCGAAGCAAAACTAGAAATGCATCAAGGTCACCTTACCAAGGCAGCTGTAGAGCTGGCCAAAGATTGGCGAACCGATCGCATGCTACGTAAACTAGAAGCCCTACTGGCAGTCGCAGACAGCGAAGCATCATTAATCATTACTGGTAACGGTGACGTGGTTCAACCTGAGCACGACTTAATCGCCATCGGTTCTGGAGGGCCTTTTGCTCAGTCTGCGGCTCTCGCCCTATTACAAAACACCGATTTAGGCGCACGTGAAATTGCTGAAAAAAGCCTGAGCATTGCCGGTGACATTTGTGTGTTTACCAACCAGTACCATACTATTGAAGAATTAGACGCGAAAGCTTAAAGCTTTGCAGGAAAAAATTATGTCTGAAATGACCCCCAGAGAAATTGTCTCCGAATTAGATAACCACATCATCGGCCAATCTGAAGCCAAACGCGCAGTGGCGATTGCCTTACGCAACCGCTGGCGCAGAATGCAACTCAATGATGAATTGCGCCATGAAGTTACGCCTAAAAATATCTTAATGATAGGCCCAACAGGCGTCGGTAAAACCGAAATTGCACGGCGCTTGGCGAAACTAGCGCACGCCCCATTCATTAAAGTAGAAGCTACAAAATTCACCGAGGTCGGTTATGTTGGAAAAGAAGTTGAGACGATTATTCGCGATCTCGCCGATGTTGCCTTCAAAATGACCCGCGAGCAAGAAACCGAAAAATTTCGTTTTCGAGCCGAAGACCAAGCAGAAGATCGGATCCTCGATGCTCTACTGCCCCCAGCAAAAGACAGCTTTGGTCATGATGAGAAGAAAGAAGACAACTCGACTCGCCAGGCTTTTCGTAAAAAACTGCGTGAAGGCCAACTTGACGACAAAGAAATTGAAATTGATGTGGCTCAGCCACAGATAGGTGTCGAAATCATGGCCCCTCCGGGCATGGAAGAGATGACCAATCAATTACAAGGTATGTTTCAAAACCTATCTGGCAGCAAAGATAGCAAGAAACGTAAACTCAAAATTAAAGAAGCTTTCAAATTATTGGTGGAAGAAGAAGCCGCTAAAATGGTCAACCCAGAAGAGCTCAAAGAAAAAGCCCTGTACGCGGTTGAAAACCAAGGCATCGTATTCTTAGATGAAATCGATAAAATTTGTAAACGCGGCGATGTTTCAGGCCCAGATGTAAGCCGAGAAGGTGTGCAACGCGACTTACTACCACTGGTTGAAGGCTCAACTGTAAGCACCAAACATGGCATGGTAAAAACCGACCACATCCTGTTTATTGCATCGGGCGCTTTTCAGGTCGCGAAACCTTCCGATCTGATCCCTGAATTACAAGGGCGTTTGCCGATCCGTGTTAGTCTGAATGCACTCAGTGCAGATGATTTTGAGCGGATCCTTACCGAACCTAATGCTTCATTAACCGAACAATACAAGGCGCTAATGGCCACCGAAGGCCTAGACGTTGAGTTCACCAAAGAAGGGATTCGTCGGATTGCCGATGCGGCATGGCAAGTGAATGAACGCACCGAGAATATTGGCGCTCGTCGGCTACACACGGTGATGGAAAAATTAATGGAAGAATTAAGCTTTGTGGCCTCTGATAATTCAGGTCAGAAAGAGATCATCGACGCCGATTACGTCAATAAATCTTTAGACGAATTAGTCGCCGACGAAGATTTAAGTCGTTTCATTTTATAAATACCTCGCAGAGTTATCAATTTGATGACTCTGCTAATCCCCTTTAAGCCCCGTAATCCGGTCTGCAGCCGGGTTATTTTGCTTTTCTAGCTTAGTTATTATTTCTTAATTGAAAACCGCGACTTAGTGTTTATACTGGTAGCGATAACTCGGGCCAATTTAGGATCCAGACCATGGAATATAACACCTCTGAACTTTGTGACCTATACGCAGATACGGTTGATGTCGTCGAACCCATGTTTGCCAGTTATGGTGGCAGAAACTCTTTTGGGGGAGAAATTACCACCATCAAATGTTTTGAAAATTCAGGCTTAATTGCTCAGGTCGTTCAGGAGCCTGGCACCGGTAGGGTATTGTTGATAGACGGCGGCGGCTCATTGCGACGCGCCTTGCTCGATGTAACCATCGCCGAAGCTGCAGCCGAAAATGAATGGGATGGCATTATTGTTTACGGTTGTGTTCGAGATGTGGACGCGCTTGAAGATTTAGATATAGGGATCCAAGCACTGGCTTCCATTCCTGTTGGTGCTGACGCCGAAGACGAAACTGGTGATGTGAATATTCCGGTCAATTTTGGTGGCGTCACTTTTTTACCGGAAGATCATATTTATGCCGACACCACTGGCGTGATTTTATCGCCTGAACCACTCGATATCGAATAAGGTCCAAGCGAATTTAAGCTTACTCGGCTTGAACGTCTTCGATACGCCCTAACAAGGCAGTAAGGCGTTCTTGCCAAGCTTGTTGTTCTTGTAACAGATGACTATTCTCATCACTCAGCTTACTATTTTGTTCTTTGAGTTCTTCAATTTCCATACGTAGTAATTCAATACTATCGACTGCAATTTGAACCTTTGCTTCTAATTTTTCCAATACGTCAAAAGACATCAACCTACTCCCGTTAATCTGTTGTTAACCTCACTCTAGATATTCTATCTACAGTCAGTCCTCATGGATAAATGAACCCTAATCGTGTTCACATATTGATAAAGACTTACTTTAAAGCAGCATACTCTTGTCATCTATGCCCAACAAGGGTAGAACTCTATTTACCTAACTAGTTGTCGAATTTATAAACATGAAATTAAAGAAAGGTCGATACCGACATTACAAAGGTCCGGAATACCAAGTGATCGATACCGTGACCCATTCTGAAACCGAAGAACAGTTGGTACTTTACCGACCTTTATACGGAGAAGGTAAACTGTGGGTTCGGCCCTATCATATGTTTGTTGAAGAGGTCGTTGTGGACGGCCAAACAATGCCGCGCTTCGCCTATATCGCCGCCACCGACTAAATTAGATATTTTGCCCCATATCAATGGCTGGCATCTCACAACTGGGTCTGCCCACCACCTTTGCTGGTACGCCAGCAACCGTGGTATGCGCTGGCACATCCTCGAGAACTACACTACCCGCCCCTACTTTTGCGCCGCGTCCCACTTCAATATTGCCAAGGATCTTTGCACCCGCACCAATCAACACTCCTTGACGAACTTTTGGATGTCGATCGCCTCGGTCTTTCCCGGTTCCCCCTAAAGTCACCGATTGTAAGATTGATACATCATCTTCAATCACCGCGGTTTCACCCACCACGATGCCAGTGGCATGGTCGAACATGATCCCTTTACCGATGGTGGCCGCCGGATGAACATCTACAGCAAACACCGCCGAGATTTGGTTTTGCATATAACGCGCTAATGCCAAGCGCCCACGATGCCACAACCAATTTGCCACACGGTAGCCCTGTAAAGCATGAAAACCTTTCAGATATAACAAGGGGATCGCGTAGTATTTTACTGCCGGGTCACGATCTTTCACTGCCACAATGTCAGCCGCCACTGCTTCCAAAATATTCGGATCAGCCAATAAAGCTTCTTCAATAAATTCACGCAACAAGATCGCCTGTACCGTTGAGCTATCCAACTTACTTGCTAATTGGAAGCTCAAGGCCGAGGCCAGCGTATGGTGGTTCAAAATCGTCGAATAGAAGAAGCTGGATAACATCGGCTCATCTTCAGCCATTCGGTGCGCTTCATCACGAATTTGCAACCAAACGGTTTCGGCTAACGTTTGTTTAATTTGATAGTCCCTTAGCTTTGCCACTTACTTCACCTTACAAAAACTGTTGTTTCTTTTCTTCTGGCACCACCGACTGGGGATCCTGATGGATCAAGATATCGGCTTCTGGCCACTGCGCTAACAATGCCGCCTCTACCTTATCGGCAATATCATGAGCTTGGTAAAGGGTGAGTTTATCATCTAGTTCCAGATGGAGTTGAATAAATTTAGTCTGACCCGACTGGCGAGTTCTAACATCATGTACTCCCAACACGCCAGCAAGCTTCAAAGCAATTTGATAAACCTGAACTTGGAAAGCCCGAGGAAGCTCTCTATCCAATAAATTTTGCACTGCATCTTTACCAATTCCAAAAGCACCATAGCAAATATATAGGGCGATCAACACTGCAAACAATCCATCGGCCCAATACCATCCATATTGACTAAGAAATAAGGCTACAAGCACTGCCACATTCATAAAAACATCCATCGCGTAATGCATCGAATCAGCTTTAATTAAACTGTTATTAGTTTTCTTAACGACATATTTTTGGAAAAGTACTAAGGCAATTGTAATCAAAGTAGAAACGATCATGACCCAAATACCTAACTGACTGTGTTGTAAAGCTTGCGGGCGCATTAACTCGGTCGTACCGCTATATAGCAACATGAAAGCCGAACCCACAATGAAGGCAGCTTGCACGATACTCGCGAGATGTTCAGCCTTTCCATGACCAAAACGGTGCTCTTTATCGGGGGGTTGTAGTGCGTAACGCACCGCCAATAAATTAACCAAGGACATGCCAATGTCCATGAGTGAATCAATCAACGACGCCAAAATACTAATTGCGCCAGTATATAAATAGGCACCACTTTTTATCAGTAATAAAAACAACGCTACACAGCTTGCAAGCTGTGTAGCGCGGGTCACTAAACGCTGGTAATTTTGTTTTTCCACTTTACAAATTCACGGGAAAGTTTTGTAAAGTATAGAAGCTGCTCCCTTAAGTGCTAGCTTTAGCGTTTTTGTGTTGCTTTTCACCTTGTTGGTAATTTTGGTGTTTACCATCTTTTTTCATTTGCCCGCGTTTTTCCATACGCTGTTCTGTTAACTGCTGGAACTTCTGTTGTTGTTCCGGAGTCAGTATTTGGTATATCGCATTCTGCGAACGCATCATATGTAAAGCGCGTTGTTGATGCTTCTCTTGCTCTTTTTTAAGTAAGTTTTTGGCTGCGTTTTCATCAAAAGTAGCCGAAGTCACAATCGCCATATGTTGCTGATGCATCATGTTACGCTGAGCTCGCTCACCATCTCGCTGCTTTGTCTCACCGCTTGGCTTATTGGCCTGCATAATTTCTTTAACTTGTGCTTTCTGCGCAGCAGTTAAATCAAGTTCGCGCATTAAATGCATTCGCGGATGGCCATCTCTATCACGCATACCTTCACCATCGTGTCGATTGCCATTGGCAGCAAAAGCAGCAGGGGCAAGAATCAGGGTTCCAAGTAAGGTAGTCACAAGTAGCTTTTTCATTTTTAAATCCTCGTATGTTTCAGACATTTTCAGTATATAGCGGCCAATGCAAACTAATGGCAAGGAAGTGTAAAGCTATGTAAATGAGCCTATGATAGATCCGCAAAGCCAAGGAATTTTTGTACACTTTAGCTATCAATGATCACCTAGGAATCAACTGTGAAGCTGCTTTTAATTGATGACGACAAAGAACTCACCGAATTACTCGGCGAATTATTGACCTTAGAAGGATTTGACTGTGAAGTATGCAACGATGGTCTGAGCGGCTTAAAGCAACTGCAACAAACAAGTTATGATTTAGTACTACTAGATGTGATGATGCCTGGGAAAAATGGCTTCGAAGTCTTAAAAGAGCTTCGCAAAGACAGCCAACAGCCGGTATTAATGCTCACCGCTAAAGGCGATGAAATTGACCGAGTCCTTGGCTTAGAGCTTGGCGCCGACGACTACCTAGCCAAGCCATTTAGTGAACGGGAATTATTGGCAAGGATCCGAGCCATCTTGCGCCGCACCCAAAACGCGCCCAGCTCTGAAGCACATGGCGATTTAATTTGCCATCAAGACTTAACACTGTCGGTTGCCAAACAACAGGCGCATTGTGAAGATGTTGAACTAGACCTCACCAGCACTGAATTACTGTTGTTGCAGCAACTGCTGGAGCATCCAGGCCAACTATTAGATAAGAATAAGCTGAATCAAACCGTATTAGGTAAACGGCTGCAGGCCTTCGACCGCAGCTTAGATATGCACATCAGCAATCTAAGAAAAAAAATCCCACCAAGAAAAGACCAACTCCCAAGAATAAAAACCGTGCGTGGTAAAGGTTACATGTGGTTGGAGTGGTAAACATGAAACGACTACTCAATAATCTATTTGTCAAAATATTCGTGTCCTTCTGGTTAATTTTGCTGATAACCGCCTTTGTGGCATTTAACATGTCACGACTGGTAAGCACCGATAACTTTGCGGCGCCGGAATGGGCACTGAAAAACTTACAAGACTTCGAACAGCGGATCCAAAACAACCCGAACAAAGCCTTCAATCAACGCCCCGCCCCGCATAGTGGCGGACGTTTTACCATGCCTTTTCTGGTCGATGAACAAGGCCTGGTGGTAAATCATCCGCAAGTAGACCGCGCCATACGCCGCTTTATTGCCAATCACGACCAGGTCAACAATCCACGGATTATGCTCGACCGTGATCGGGTGTTTATCGGACCAAGGGCAATCACCTTGGATGACAAAACCTACTTGCTTTACCTCGAGCGCCGCCGAAGCCCAGAGCTCATGAACAACCTGCTCCCGTTACACGGCTCTTCCCCCTGGGTTCTCGCAGGGGTAGCCATCCTGCTAAGTCTGGCACTGTGTTTCTTGCTGACCCGACATATTGTGAGTCCCCTCAAACGGCTACAGAGCGCTGCCAACAAGCTGTCACGGGGGCAATTAGACACCCAGCTGCCAGAAATTAATCGCGGTGACGAAATTGGTCAGCTCTCAGAAAGTTTACAACGCATGGTCGACACGCTGAATCAGGCGATTAGCAACCAACAACGTTTATTAAGTGATATATCTCACGAGCTGCGTTCACCACTCACCCGTCTCAATATGGCGCTGGCTTTACACAAAAAACGCCAAAGCAGTAGTGCCGAAGTCGAACGCATCGAACGTGAATCACAGCGTTTGGCCGAGATGATTAACGCCTTATTATCCCTATCAAGAATGCAAGTAAACGCGCAACGACAGCAAGCTCAGCTCGATGAACTCATGATTGATTTAGTCGATGATTGCAACTTCGAAGCGGAACAACTGAGTAAGAAATTTAAGGCCACATATCCTGAGCATTTAAGCTTGCTTTGTTACCCGCAATTACTCAGCTCCGCCTTAGAAAACATCTGCCGCAATGCGTTAAAGTACGCCGAACAGCAAGTTACGCTTGAGGCCAGCATCGAACAACAGTACTTAGTCATTGTCATCCGGGATGATGGTCCGGGGATTGACGAGAGTGAGTTAGACAATATTTTCCGCCCCTTCTATCGCTGTGGCGAAGCACGCGATCGAGATAGTGGTGGTGTTGGCCTCGGCTTAGCGATTGCCGAATCGGCGATTCGCCAGCATGGTGGCAGTATTAGTGCGCATAATCATTCCGGTAAAGGGCTGGAAGTTAGCCTACGCTTGCCACTACAATAGCGCTTTTGCAACGACTGGGACCGACCATGATTAATATTGTGCTATTTGAACCCGAAATTCCGCAAAACACTGGCGCAATTATCCGTTTAGCGGCCAATAGTGGCTGCAGTTTGCATCTAATCGAGCCCTTGGGTTTCGCCTGGGACGACA
Source organism: Agarivorans sp. QJM3NY_30 (assembly GCF_050870855.2). Taxonomy (GTDB): domain Bacteria; phylum Pseudomonadota; class Gammaproteobacteria; order Enterobacterales; family Celerinatantimonadaceae; genus Agarivorans. The sequence continues at coordinate 4,489,024 of NZ_CP194038.2, forward strand.
AAAAAGTAAAACGCGCAGGGTTGGATTATCACGAATTTGCCGAAGTGAAACGCCATGCCAACTATCAGGCTTTTCTAGAGAGCGAACAACCAGCACGCTTGTTGGCTTGCACCACCAAAGGCAGCGGGTTTCATAGCGACTTTCAATTTGCCGAGAATGACTATCTGATGTTTGGCCCAGAAACGCGGGGCTTGCCCGATGCGATTTTAAGCCAAATTGACAGCACTTATCGATTACGGATCCCGATGTTAGCCAATAGCCGTAGTATGAATTTATCGAATGCGGTTTCGGTATTTGCCTACGAGGCTTGGCGTCAGTTGGGATATCACAACGCGGTTTAGCAAACCACCCCTGCGAAATGAAAATGAATCAACAACAGCAATCAACCAGAGAGTGGTTTATTGCTGTTGTATTCCCCTCAGTAACAGTGCTGCAAAATCCTCGTCTTGCTCACTCATCAATTGATGGCTGGATTAACATTGACCGGTCAAATCCCGTTGTCGCTAGGCCCCGAAGATTCATCCCACTGGCGTGGCTTTAAACCACCAATGTCGATTTAAGGCCAGTCGATAAGTGTAGGCTAAACTTAAGCCCCGGGCAGCCATAAAGCTGCACATGGCGAGCCACAAAGCATGGTTCCCCCAATCTTGGCTCAACCACCATACTGGGAAAAATACCCCAACACTGGCCAACAACATAGAATTACGCATCATTTTGCCTTCCGCTGTCGCAATAAAGATGCCATCAAAAATAAAGCACCATACCGCGGCCACAGGCAGCACGAACATCCAAGCCAAGTATTGATTAGCGGTCGCTCTAATCTCGCTAATATCGGTGAGAAGATTGATTAAGCTGGGACCAAATAAATAGAAACTAAGACTAAACAACAAGGCGAATATTGCGGCTAACAGTAAACAATCGTTTATCACCCCAACAAACTGGGCTCTATCTTGAGCTCCCTTGGCTTTCCCCGCTAAGGCTTCCACCGCATAGGCGACCCCATCGAGAGCAAAAGAGACAAACATCAGAAAATTGAGCAGTACCGCGTTGGCCGCCACAATATTTTCACCCAGCCGGCTGCCTTGAAACGTCATAAAAGCAAAACAGAGCTGCAAACTTAAAGAGCGAAAGAAAATATCCAGATTAAGACGCAGTAAACGGCTAAATTGATCGAAGGCTAAGCCCCTGAGTGCCGTAGCAATGTCGGTCATACTCAGCCCCAAGCGGGTTAAGGATTGACGGCACAAATATAAGCCCAGAGCAAGACTAAGGTAGTCGGCGATGACAGTGGCTAAGGCGGCGCCCTGCACCTTCATATCCAAGCCCAAGACCAGCCAAAGATCTAAGCCAATGTTCAATGAATTCCCGATGATGAGTAATACCATTGGAGCACGGGCATTTTGTAAGCCCAGTAAACAACCTAACAATACCAAATTTAGCAGTGCCGCTGGGGCGCCCCAGATCCGTGTTGAAAAATACTCGGCGGCGTAGTGCAAACTAAGTTCCCCACCACCAGCCAAACTCAAGCCTAGAGACAAAATTGGCTGCTGAAACAACACTAATAAACAACCGAGTAACACAGCCAGTAAGACCGAACTCAACGCGACCTTCAGCAACGCGGTCATATCAACCAAACCCACTGCCTGAGCAACCAGCCCGGTGGTCGACATTCGCAAAAAGCCACATAGCCAATATACCAGGCTGATCATCATTGAACCCAGCGCAACCCCAGCCAGATAATGCGCTTGGTCTAAATGACCAATTACAGCGGTATCCACCAAGCCTAACAAAGGAATAGTAATGTTCGATAAAATCATTGGTAAAGCGATGGCGGCGATCGCCTTAAGTCGGACAGATCTCATGACTACTTAGCGTTAATAAACCAAAATTCAGTGTAAAAGTTACCCCGCAGTGGAGCAACTTTTAAAGCCGAATCAAGACAAATAAGCAATCACTCACCCAATCGTCCTAACACTTAACCAAGATAAATCAAGGCTGGCAGCCTTTGACTTTAGCCCAGACTATAACAAGGAAAATAGCCAATGATCCGCGAGCAGGGCCAAAAACAACAACATCAGATACACGATGGAAAAACCGAATAGGCGCATCGCGTCGGTGTGGTTATCGCCGCCATATAAACGCCAAGCGAGTTGAATAAAGCGCAGGTTCAACAGACAACTGAAGGCCAAATACAGGCTGCCGCTCATGCCGACCAAAAATGGTAACCAAGCCACTGCAAACAGCAATACGCTGTACATCAAGATCAACAATTTGGTAAAAGCCACCCCATGGGTCACCGGCAACATCGGAATATTCACCTTGGCATATTCTTTACGCCGGGCGATGGCAAGGGCCCAGAAATGTGGCGGTGTCCAAGTAAAGATCAACATCACCAACAATAAAGGCTCAGCCGAAATACTATTATTAACCGCCGTCCAGCCGAGTAAAGGTGGCATCGCTCCTGCTAAGCCACCAATCACGATATTTTGGGGAGTGGCACGCTTTAACCACAAGGTATAAACCACTGCATAACCCACCAAACTGGCGGCCGTTAACCAAGCGGTCAAGGGATTAACCCCAAAGTACAACAGCACAAAACCCAATACCGACAGAGCCGAAGCCCATAGTAGCGCCAAATAATTGGATACTGCGCCAGTGGGCAGCGGACGTCCCTGAGTTCGCCCCATTTTGGCGTCGGCTTCACTATCGATGTAGTGATTAAAAGCCGCCGCGCCTGCCGCCATTAAACCGATCCCAAGATTCCCCAGCAATAAGGCCTGCCAAGGCGGTAAACCAGAAGTCGCTAAACAGGCTCCGACCACAGCCGTTAATACAATCAGCGCCACCACCTTGGGTTTGGTCAGCTTATACAGCGCTCGCCAATTAATATTGATTAAGGGTTTAGACCAGCTTAGGGTATTCAACTTCGCCATAAAGCCTCTCCTTCTCGCGCGGCGCAGTCGCGCCGCCCTTTTGATAACACGCCAATAGCAGACTCAGCGCACTCAATAACAACAACGCGGCCACTAAGTTGTGTGCCACCGCCACCAACAAGGGTAGCTGCCACCAAACATTGGCCAGCCCCAACCCCAACTGAGTGAATAATACCAACAGTAAACGCGAGGCGCGGCGACGCTCTAGCGCGCTGCTCGGGCGTAGCAAATAACTCATGGCAAGCAGTAACCAATATAAGGCGGTAACGCCAGCCCATATTCGGTGACTTACATGCACTGTGACCCGCTCGGGATGACTCAATACACCAAATTCATAATTGCCGGTAGGGGAATGAGGCAGGGGATCGAAGGCCTTTAACTGATAAAGCTGCTGCCAGTCTTCATGACACAGCGGAAAGCCCTGACAAGAAATAGCGGCATAATTGGCCGAAGTCCAGCCACCAAGGGCCAGTTGCAGCACCAATATTGCCAAGCCCAAAACCAGCGGCCAGATCCGCGAGCGCGGTTTAGCAGGCGGATATTTAACCCGGTGATACCAGCAAAACAATAGTGCTAACACCGAGAAGCCCCCCAGCAAATGACCCATTACGATTAAGGGCATTAAGCCCTTGGTAACGGTGAGCATCCCCAAAATAGCTTGAAAACCAATCAACAAGCAAACCAACAAAGCGATGCCCCGCTGTTGTTTGCGCCAGCAAGCGCAGCCCGCTAAAGCCAACACTAATAAACCCAGCGCACCGGCAAAATAACGATGGATCATTTCATGCCAAGCTTTCTGTCTTTCTAAGGGACGCTCGGGGAAATGGACCGCTGCATGCTGTAATTGTGCTTCAGTTTGCGGCACCGCAAAATGCCCGTAGCAACCAGGCCAATCCGGGCAACCCAAACCCGCATCGGTGAGACGGGTAAAAGCGCCAAGGCCAATCACCACTAGGGCCAATAACATTGCAGCCATTAATCCTTTTTGCATTGTCATCCTCCTCTGCTCAGCCCCTCTCTTTTATTGGTAACGGGAGTTTTTAATCAAACGCTGCAGGTCGGAAATAAGCCCCTTTACCTGCGTATAACCTTGCTGCGGCTGATAGCTCATAATGACCCAGCCTGTGGGATCGACCACCAACCAGCGTTGATCGTATTGTGCCCAAGCTTGCTGCTGGTTATTGGCCAAGCTCAATGCAGCAATCTGGGTCCCCTCAACCAAGCTCGAAGCTTCATCTAAAGCGGCGGCCTTGGTCAGCAAAGCCAAGCGCTGGGTCTTTTGCTTGGCTATCCCTAAAGCCATCCAAGCCTTGGAGAGCAGCTGAAATTGCTGCAGACAATCCTGCTCACAGGGTTTGGCCACCACCTGCGCAATCGACCACTTCCCCTGCGGATAATCACTCAGTTGCACTGGCGGCTCTAGCCATTCGCCATGGCTTAAGGTGCCCCGCTCAAACCACCCCATTTTTAGCACTAACCAAGCCAACAGTATCGGCACTAAAAACACCGCCACTAACTTGAGCATAGTTTTCTGTTGGCTGATCATCGCAACTCCTTCACATAACTGCGTTTGATGAAATCAATATTGAACAAGCTGTCAGCCCTGCCATTTACAGGCAGCGGCAACAAGAATACTGCCGCTAACTTGAGCATGGTTTGCGATTGGCTGCTCATCGCGACTCCTTTCCGTAGCTACGTTTAAGGAAGTAAATACTAAAGCCGCACGCCACTACCGCCATCAATAGCCATTGCAAGGCATAGGCCTGATGCTTTTGCACGGGCATTGCAATTAACTGTTGCGGCGAAGTGTCAATTTGGCGATCCAAGATAAACGGCAGTAAGTGAATTCCCCATTGCTGGGCAAGACCCGCGAGGTTGAGCTGCTGAGCGCGTAAACCTTGTGGTAATACCTCTAACCACTGCTGTGAATTGGCCAATATTGGTAAGCTAATATATCGAAGTCGATAAACTTCGGCCTGCTGATCTCCCTCGACTGGCCACAGCAGTTGCTGGCGATCATAACTGGCTGGTTGCCAGCCTTGGCGGATCAAAACCTTACCTTGTGCAGTTTGCGCCAATGAATATAAATCGTAACCCACTCGGCCCTGCTGAATTTGATTGTCTAACCATAGGCGCGGACCAAGCACTTTAAGCTCGCCCGGGGTCACTAATTGAAAAGCCTTGCCGCCCTGCGCCACCGCCTCAGCTAAACTAATAATTTGCTGTGATTGCTGCTGATACTGATCTAACAAAACTTGCTTTTGCTCCGCCCGTTGCCATTGCCATAAGCTAAGCTTGAGCATAAGTGCGATGAGCGCCACCATCAGCACAACAAACGACAGTAGCCGATAAGACACTGGTTTTTTATTCATCGATGAAGAGAGCTTAGTGATGTTCATAAAAATAGTGATTACCGTATTTATCCTAATTGTGATGCTTAATATGCTGATGGCGCTGCGGGTAATGCTTAAAGGCGGTGATAAACCAATGAGTCATTACCTTGGGCGACGTTTGCTATTCAGCGTGCTAATTATCGCCCTGATCTTACTTGCCCTCGCCACTGGCCTTATTCAACCTCATCCTCGCCCCTACTAAACGGACACTTACAACACGTAAACAAATAGAAATAGGCACAACCACACCACATCAACAAAGTGCCAATACCAACTGGCCGCCATAAACGCAAAATGTTTATCGCCACTAAAATGCCCCTTTAAAACCCGCAGCAGCATCACCGTTAACATCAAGGCACCAAGGGTGACGTGTAAACCGTGAAAACCAGTGAGCAAGAAGAAAGTATTACCGTAAATACCGGAGTCTAAACGCAAGTCCAATTCCTGATAGGCATGTAGGTATTCTTCAACTTGAAAAAACAAAAAGGAAAAGCCCAATACCAAGGTGAGGGCTAACCACAACTTCAAGGGCGTGCGTTTATCTTTTTCTAAACTGACATGAGCGAAATGCAAGGTAACTGAAGATGTCACCAAAATAAGTGTGTTCAACAATGGTAAGCCGTACCAACCCATGGCCTCAGTTTGGATCCCCCCAGGGGTATCGAGTAATGGCCAAATAGCTTCAAACTCAGGCCACAATACCGCTGCGGTCATGGCATTATTGCCGGCACCGCCAAGCCACGGCACCGCAATCATTCGGGCATAAAACAAAGCGCCAAAGAAGGCACCAAAAAACATCACCTCAGAGAAAATAAACCAGCTCATGCCTTGGCGAAACGAGCGATCCATTTGCGCGCTATAGTGGCCTTGCATGCTTTCGCTAATCACATTGCCAAACCAGCCAAACAGCATGCTAATCAGCACCACAAAACCACAGCCCAAGATCCACAAACCATAGTTAAGTTCTGAGCCCATTTGTTGTACTGTAAAGCCCGCACCCATCGCAGTTAAAAATAAGCCCACAGCCCCCATGATTGGCCACACGCTCTGGGCGGGAACATAATATTTTTCATAAGGCTGCGTCATTGCTCTGCTCTCCATCGGCACGCTGTTGCGCCGTATTGCTCAGCTCCGGCTCATTCGCGCTAAGCGCAAATAGGGTGTAAGCCAAAGTGATGGTGGTAATGTCTCTGGGTAACTCTGGATCGATATAAAAATTCAGCGGCATCGTTTGCCGCTGTCCCGGGGCAAGCGTTTGCTGTTGAAAACAAAAACAGCTGATCTTTTTAAAATGATTGGCCGCCAAACCGGGGCTGACCGAAGGCACCGCTTGCACCGTGGTAGTCTGAGCACTCTGATTGGTCGCACTAAAGTCAACCAATAGGCTTTCCCCTGGGTGAACCTTAATTCGATTTACCGTCGGGCCAAATTGCCAATTTAAGGCGCGTGGTACATAGGTGATAAACTCCACCGTGACACTGCGTTTCTGAGGCGCAATAGTACTTAACTCACTGGCCTGATTGGCGGTTTTACCATTAATCCCTGTCACCTTACAAAACACATCGTAAAGCGGAACCAAAGCAAAACCAAAGCCGAACATCGCCACCACCACCAATAGCAGCCGAAGCACTAAACGGCGGTGGGCAGCCATGTTATTTAATCTCCGGCGGCGTAGTAAAACTATGGTAGGGCGCAGGTGATGGCAAATTATCCCACTCTAAACCTTCCGCGCCTTCCCAAGGCTTCGCTGGCGCAGGCTCACCGCTGCGAATACACTTGATCACCAGATACAGGAAGATAAATTGTGACAAACCAAAGGCGAAACCACCAATACTGACGATGGCATTCACATCGGCAAATTGCAGCGCATAGTCGGGAATACGCCGCGGCATACCACTTAAACCAAGAAAGTGCATCGGGAAAAACAATACATTCACCGATATCAGCGAGCACCAAAAATGCAAGCGCCCCAGCCCCTCGTCATACATCTTGCCACTCCATTTCGGCAGCCAATAATAGGTGGCCGCCATAATCGAGAAGATAGCCCCCGTCACCAACACATAGTGAAAATGCGCCACCACAAAATAAGTATCATGGTATTGAAAATCCACTGGCGTAATCGCCAGCATCAAACCAGAGAAACCGCCAATGGTAAAAAGTACGATAAAGGCCACGGCAAATAGCATCGGGGTCTCAAAAGTGAGACTGCCGCGCCACATGGTGGCAACCCAGTTGAAGACCTTAACCCCGGTTGGCACCGAGATCAGCATGGTACAAAACATAAAGAATAACTCGGCTTCCACCGGCATCCCCGTGGTAAACATATGGTGGGCCCAAACCACAAAACTTAAACCGGCAATCGAGGCAGTGGCATACACCATCGATGCATAACCAAAGAGTTTCTTCCGAGAAAAAGCGGGAATAATCGCCGAAATAATGCCAAATGAAGGCAAAATCATGATGTAGACTTCGGGGTGGCCGAAGAACCAGAAAATATGCTGAAACAATACTGGATCGCCCCCGCCTGCGGCATCGAAGAACGAAGTGCCGAAGTATTTATCGGTAAGCACCATGGTCACAGCTCCCGCCAACACCGGCATCACCGCAATCAACAAGAAGGCGGTGATCAGCCAAGTCCAAACGAACAAGGGTAATTTCATATAAGTCATACCGGGGGCACGCAAATTCATGATGGTCACAATCACATTAATCGCGCCCATAATGGAGCTGATCCCCATGATATGTACTGAAAACACAAATAAGGCGGTGCTATCGGGACTATATTTGGTGGAAAGTGGCGCGTAAAACGTCCAACCAAAGTTGGGCCCGCCCCCTTCCATAAATAACGAGGCTAATAACATGGTAAAAGCGAAGGGTAAGATCCAAAAGCTCCAGTTATTCATACGAGGCAAGGCCATATCGGGAGCGCCAATCATCATCGGTACCAACCAATTAGCTAAGCCAGTAAAGGCGGGCATCACCGCGCCAAACACCATGATTAAGCCGTGCATGGTGGTCATTTGATTAAAAAAGTTTGGCTCCACCAATTGCAGGCCCGGCTGGAATAGCTCTGCACGGATCACCATCGCCATCGCGCCGCCGGTAATAAACATGGCAAAGCTAAACCACAAATACATTGAGCCAATGTCTTTGTGGTTGGTGGTTAATACCCAGCGCAATAGGCCACGCGGTGCGTGGTGATGTTCTACCTGTTGCGGGTTAAGCTCCGTGGTCGCGCTCATCTAACTCTCCCTTCTATTGCCTATTGCGCCGCGTCGTGTCGTACTTGAACATGGCAACGTCCTTAGTCGTTCCGCTATCACCAATCGATTTATCCAACCATGGCTACTTGGCCGCGTCTTGTACTGCCGCGACATCCTTAGCCTGCACCATATCGCCCGTATCATTCCCCCAAGCATTCCGCTCGTAGCTAATAACTGCCGCTAATTCTTTCAGACCGAGTTGCTTACCAAAGGCCTGCATCGCGGTTCCTGCCACCCCATGCACCACCATGTCGATATGTTGGTTCACATCACCGGTCGCAACTGGGCTGCCTTTTAAGGCTGGGAATACCCCTGGCAGGCCTTCTCCATTGGCTTGGTGGCAGGCGGCGCAAGTCTTCTCATAAACGCTTTTGCCTAAGGACATCAGCTCCTCGTTATCCATGGTCAACGCCACCATGGCCAACTCTTGTTGCTGCTTCTCTACATAAGCGGCTTCGGCCTGAGCCAACCAAGCAAGGTACTCCTCCTGAGGTTTGGCAATCACCACAATCGGCATAAAGCCGTGGTCTTTACCGCAAAGTTCGGCACATTGGCCGCGGTAAATCCCCGGCTGGTCAATTTTGGTCCAGGCCTCGTTAATAAAACCCGGATTAGCATCTTTTTTGACCGCAAAGTCGGGTACCCACCAGGAGTGGATCACATCCTCCGAAGTCATTAAAAAACGAACCTTCTTGCCGACTGGCAGCACCAGTGGATGATCTACTTCCAATAAGTAGTTATCGCGCTTAGCAAGCTTGCCCTGTACTTGCTTCATATCCGAGGCCAACACGCTGTAGTATTCCAGCTCATGATCAAAATAGCGGTAGTGCCACTTCCACTGCGAACCAGTGACTTGAATAGTGAGATCGGCATCGGAAGGATCTTCCATCGCTAATAAGGTTTTTGTGGCAGGAATCGCCATGCCGATTAAAATGATGAAGGGAATTATCGTCCAGACAATTTCAACTTTGGTGCTCTCATGAAATTGTGCGGCAACGGCTCCCTTGGACTTTCGATGATGAAAAATCGCCCAGAACATCACCCCAAACACCACCAGCCCAATGACACAACATATATAAAAAATAGTCATGTGCAAGCCGTAAACCTGCTCACTAATGGCGGTGACACCAGGGCGTAAATTGAACGACATCGTTTGTTGCGCCCATGCTTGATTCACCCAACATGCCAGCAATACTAGCGGTATCCATCGGCCCACAGCGCTCTCCTTTGCTCGTAGCCAAGGCCGGTCACTTCACTGCAAACATCGCTGCTTACAATAATAAAGTGGCCGCAAAATAAGGGAAAACTCCCTTCCCAAAGCAGCAAGGCTTCGCAATTAAAATACCTTACTGCTTATAAAATAGACGCTTAGTTAAATAATTGTAAAGATAATGTTATAAATATAGACATTTAAAATAAAAGCTGTGAAGTAAACGACAAAAGCCCAAATTGCTATAATTTGGGCTTTAAAAAGAAGGGAACTTAGTTTTAGGGAGTAACTACATCCAGTCTGCGGTACGGATGATCCCCACCGCTAAACCTTCAATATCAACACTTTGATACTCTAAATCAACTTCGATAGTTGAAAGTGCTTCGTTCTCGGGATGAAGGTAGACCATTTTCCCGTCACGTTGAAAGCGCTTCACAGTGACTTCATCGTCTAAGCGCGCCACCACCACCTGACCATTATGCACATCGTTGGTTTTATGCACCGCTAATAAATCGCCATCCATAATTCCGATGTCTTTCATGCTCATGCCCTGCACCCGCAATAAATAATCGGCATGCGGATGAAACAAATTAGCATCGACCGCATAGTGCGACTCAACATGTTGTTGTGCCAAAATAGGGGCACCTGCGGCCACTTGTCCAATCAGCGGCAAGCCGATTTCTTCTGGCTCGTCATTCGCGGCATTAGCAGGTAAATGGTCTTCGCTAATACGGATCCCGCGCGAAGCGCCGGGGATCATCTCAATCACCCCTTTTTTAGCTAAGGCGCGTAAATGTTCTTCGGCAGCATTGGCCGAGCGAAAGCCCAGCTCTTTGGCGATTTCAGCGCGAGTTGGCGGCATGCCTGTGTCTTGAATGTTACGACGGATCAATTCAAACACTTCGGTTTGACGGGGCGTTAAGGGTTTCATAATCTACCTGTAAGTTTATACAGCACACTGTTAGTATATACAGCATGATTAATGAAGCAAGGTTTTATCTCGAATCAACAGCTTAAGTGTAGGTTTCAGTTTCATTGGAACTCTTACCGCTACTTTGAAACTACACCCGATATTTTGTGACGCCATCACAAATAAGCAGAGGTTGGGATAAAGAAGGATACGAAAAGTCTAGCCAACTCATTTTTGGACATAAGTTTGTCAGTTACATTACTAAATTAGGATATAACGGATTAGTTAAAGTATGGGAAGGTAACGCCAAGCTCACCTGCAGTTTTTGCGGAGAGCAATTTTGCAAAATGGAGCTACACGACATACACAATTGAGCGTAGCAAAAGATGTCAGGTGCAGCTTTTTGTGTACGCCCAGCATGGGCATGAACTAATGAGGTGAAAGTCCTCTGTAGGAAGGTCACCGTTTAATAATATTTTGATTATTAAACGCTAACTACTAGCGAATGGCAAGGGCATTGCCGCGAGGGAATGTCTGAAGGAAGCCGGACGCAAATCTGCGAGCTGATGAACAAGAACATCATATGAGGCGTAGGCTGGAGGCGAGTTGGCACAAGACAACGAAGCCATGTGATCTAACGGCCACCGTAAATGATGCAGCAGTGCAGAGACAGTACATGTTCTTATCTGGGGAGATCTGCTTAACAGGCGATCGTTAAACTCACTAGCTTGGCCGCTAGCTCAAACAGGCCTGGCACTTAAGTCTCATCAACTTAAGTGAGCAAATACGATGAACAACGATAGCGCTATTTGGGGTAACTCAAACGGTGATTAAGCAGAAGTCAGCAGACGGCATAGTAGCCCAACGCCCATCGTAATGGTTGGGACATGGTGAAGGCCTGAACCTGAAAATCAATGAGGAGCCTGTGCAGCTCATTGTCTCCGTATCCGACCGGACTGAGGAGTCATGGCGCAAAAAACAGAAGCCATCATTGGAATGCAAAGGAGCTAATCGGCCGTTGTATTTTAACCGTTTTCAGGAAACGCCCTGTGCGGAGCCGCATGCAGGGTGTTGTGGGGGCTGGAGGTTAGACACCTCCGGCTACCCGATTATATGCGTTGTTTAAATTAAAGTACGTTTAATACCACAGGACGGTTACTTTTCTTTATAGCCTTCATTATATTGGACTTGTTAACATGGTGTATTTGATGAAATTGTTGATTAAATTTCATTGAAATAATAAAAATATAAGATTGTGTCAGCGATACAAATATGTCCGAAATTTCCCTCGCGTTTTCAACATCTTGGGCAGGAAAATAATTTAGAGCGGATATGTGTTGCATGTTTGATTTTCGGGCAGTATGAGTATCCTCACATAAATCAGAATACTGTTTTTTTATGTCATTAAAGCATGATTTAAGAGGTTCATCTGAAAACAAACTAATTTTAGAAGCCTCTTCAAATATTTTGTACACACGCTTTTCAGAAGTTATGTCTGGCAGTTCTTCCACTGAAATTCCTTTTGCAAAAGTCTCAATTGAACTCCGCAACATTAGCCTAGAAGCCTTATACCCACCATTAAAGGTAAGAAAAAAGCTGTTCCCTAAATCAGACAAAGACTCAAAGAGATAGTTTTTACAATCATCATTATTGTTAAAGCCGTTATTGTCGAGATCTTGGCTATTAAGCTCAACTAACAAAGCTAATAGGGAAAAATATTTTTTATGTATTTTGGAAATAATAGGCAACATAGCTGTGTTTTCAGCAAGGCCTTGAAGGTTATAGTTTTTTATAAATCTGACTAACTGTTCTAAGTCAGCTGATAACTCTCTAGACATTCAATTACCTATCAAGATTCATTTAATTTTGAAATCGCTTCATTCCAAGAGAAATCTATATCATTACGAGATTTTTTGAATTGAATTAACTTGTCGTCACTTTCCGTCAACACGGATAATGCATCCATCACAGTTAATAGTTTATCTTTGTCTACTTTTGTAATCTCTGTAACAATAAAGCCAATTAACTCGTATCGAGAACGTCGATCATTTCTAGACATTTTGATACTAAATAGGTTTTCTGCAAACTCTACAATATCCATGTTTGTCCTAAACAACTCTTTGTCCTGCAGGAGAAATGGCAAAACACCTATATAATGTTTCATTTTATTGACCTGTTGAACCTCAGGAATTACTGACTTAGCAGGTTCAATTTGACTACGGAGCAGCTCTGAAATACTTTCGAGATCTACTTTTTTCTTAGAATTCAACAGCCAAGCTAGCTCTTCAATAAAGTTAGCGGCTTGTAAGACTTTGTTTTTATCTCTAACTTTCATCGTCTATCCTTGTAAGCATTTCATCTACAATGCCCGACAGAGCGGTTTTAATTGCTGTGTCACTCAAATCTAAAATAAAGTTGTTTAATTGTTTACCTGCTACTTCCGTACGCTTAGGTAATTCTCTATTGTAAATTAAACTACCCCACCTTGAGTTCGAAGCGATAGTGCTTTTAGCAGAATTATATACTCTTGTACCTTTCTCTGTAATAGTTAAAACTAAGCCAATACACTTGATAGAGAGATCAAGGTCGTCTTTCTTTTCTCTTACAATATTATTCAGCAAATCTATCCCTGTTAAGGAAATGGGATCTGCCTTAACAGGTATTAAGTAATAATCTGATGCTATTAATGCGCTTGTCATCCATAAAGATGGCGTTGGTGGTGTATCTATTATTACATAATCAAATTGTTCCTGATTGCTTTGAAGGTACTTTTTAAGTCTATTTTCACGTCCTTCACCGGGTGCAATCTCTAACCTGTACAGCTCTAAATTTCCGGGCAAACACCATAGATTATTTTTTACTTTTACTGGCTCTATATCTGCGAGTATTTTCGCAGTGTTTTTAGATGCGCCATTGACCACACTAACACTGATTTTAGTTTCCTTATCAAAGAGATCAGTGATAGTTTCTTTTTTTTCTTTTAGGTGGTTCATGTATTGTTCAGGAGTGAAAAGACATTGAGTAGCGTTAAACTGAGGATCAATATCTACGATCAATACTTTTTTGTTGTATCTACGCGATAAGCTATCTGCAATATTTACTGATAATGTTGTTTTACCAACACCACCTTTCATGTTTATTAAACTAATAACCTTCAAAATAACTTCCTTTATTTACATTGATTTTCACTTCACACTTCCATACACAGGTACTTCACAAACATACAATTGAATCGCCACCTAATCCATAGACACTTTGTTACATAAGAAAAAGTAGGTCAAATAATCTCGTATGGAAATGAGATACAGAACCGTTCTAGCTTAGAATGGGGCATAAATGAGTTAGAGCTCACAACTTTTTGCTGTAGCGATAAAACTAGCTGCATTTGGTTTAAAGCTAGGCGAGCACAAAACGGGATACCGCCTAGTCTTGAGGTCCCCTGTCCGCACTTTTCAAAGAGCGACTTGATGTGACTGCTATGCACCACTTACACCGGAAATAGGCGCTCAAACTCTACAAAAGCTGTTTCTTGGAAGAATCTCTTTAGCTCAAAATACTGACAGGCTAAGGCATCATGAATATTTGGATCAACCCCCATAGCTTCTAGGGCTCTTGCTGTTTCCTCTGAAACCTCTTCCAGGCAAGCAGCATACCGAACCGGCATGTTATGCATATTGGTTAGAACTGTATTTATAAAGTTTGAAGCCTCTTCTGAGTATGCAGATTTTGAAAGGGCCTTAAGTTTAAGCAAACGACTAAAATACTCCTCGGAAGAATCATCGCAAGAGCCATTGTAATGCTTAAGATAATGCAAAATATCCAATAGCTCTATATGAATCTTTAGACGCTCAACCCTTTGACTGATATCTCTTTGATTCTTTGTGAAGCACAAAGCAACCACGGAAATAACTAAGGAAATCAAAGCAACTCCCAGTGTTACAAAATCTGTTAGTTTTGGATTCCCAAGGTTGTTAACCGCTTCAACCAATAACTCCATATCAGACACAAAACTCTCCTTGTGATGTATAGCATTTGTATATTGCGATCTTACAAGATTTGCCACTTCATAAAGTAGGAGGTATCAACAAACTTATCAAAAAATACAAAGACTTGGCTACTCATCTTTGCGTGGTTTATGAAGCTGGCCCTTGTGAATTTTGGTTACACCGTCATTTAGTTAAGAACGGTATTGAGTGCTGGGTAGTGGCTCCCGCCCTTATCCCTAAAGCACCAAGCTATAAAGTAAAAACAGATAGGCGTGACACCTAGATAATTTGATTAATTACATTCGGGATAGGCAATCGTCATAGCTTCTTCGAAACCTTCTTTGCGAAATTCAATTTCTTTATTTAGATCTGGAAGTACGACTGTTACATAATCTTTGTTTCTACCGTTACCAGAAGCTAACACTTCAATGATTTCGCTAGTAGCTACAAACACTAGACTGTGATCAGTCGCTGAAGCTTGTACCTTAATTTTACTGTGCTCATATCCGTCATAGATGTACACGTCATAAAGCGAACCTACATCTAGGCTCTCTTTTCTAAAGATAATAGAAAGTATTGGGGACTTACTCGGACATCCAAACGTTAACGTTACTACCCCCCCTTTACCCTCGTTTACGAATGATTCAGTAGAGATAGCAAGCAAATCGTCCTTCTCACCTTTATACACAATCCGTTTACCGCCGTCGTAAATTGTCTGCCACGGTTTGTAGAAGTATTCGTTATAGCCGAGAGCTTGGTTACGTTTATTCCAATCTACTTCCATTGTGTACAAAAATGGTTTGTTGGCTTGTTCTTCATTAATTGAGTTGGTATCAGCTAAGTAAGGTAGTGTAATAACCTTGTTCGGGTGGCCGTGGAAGTCACCCGAATTTTCTTTATTATTGAACTGTGTCAACACTGATTGAATCAAATCTTTATTGTTAGCAACACGCTTATCTTTTTGGCTGCTAAAGCTTTGACTGATTGCTGAACCTGCCCAAAGTAGTTCACGATCACGATAGCTGAATGCATCATGATTTTTATAAATCGCGATACCAGCAGTCGAGATAATATGACTCGATGAAGCATTTTTAATGTCGAATGAGGTTATTTTTGTGTCAATAGAGTTCGAGTGAACATTTAGAGAACCTGCTCCAGTCGTGGAAATGATACGTGAATTGCTAGTTTTAAAGTCATCACCATAGTTAGCTTCTGCTGTATAACCTTCATCGTGAATGAACACTTTAAAGTTGCAGTTGAAACCTATGATGTAATCAGCATTCTGCTGGTTGTAAACGCGCTTGAAACCGTATTTGGTCAAGTCGTTGATGATGTATTTCGCACACTCAATTGATGGACCATATGTCTGGTTCTGAATATCTTGTTCATCATTGTAGCTGTTGATTGCCAAAACGTAAGTACCAACAGGGATATTAGTCTCTTTGAAGTTGGAACTCACATCAATATCAGATGTAAGCTGGTTAGGCGTGACTTGACAGCCAGCTAATAATGCGATGAATGACGGTACAATTAGTTTCTTCATATAGAGCCTAAACTGCCTGATGTTCAAAAAATTCATTGATTTTGTAACATATCAACTACGCTCAGATGCAGCGGCATTAGTTAATTAGTGTCACTACTTCGTTTATACACAACCTAGGCATTTTCAATTTATGTATGTTAAAAGACTGCATTCTGTAGTCGATACTATGTATCCAAGTGTTTAAATCCACTTACACAAAGTTAGTTATGAGCCTGCACAATATCTTTAGCTAACTGCAAAGCAAGCTCTTGGCTAAGTTTAGTTGTAGTCACTCGTAATCCAAGCGCTTTCCCATCAATGTCAAACTGACTACCAGGTCTCACCAACCAACCATGCTTAGATAGCTCGTATGCGCTGGCTTGAGGGTCACCATTGACCGGAACCCACAAATTTACACCTTCAACAGGACCTTGAATAGATAATCCATTCGCTGCAAGTGCTTCAATCAACCATTGGTTCCTTTGTCTACAGTGTTGGCTCATCACTTGAAGCTGCTGGTCGATACTGTCAGATTTCAGTGCGGTGATAACTAAAGATTGCAGGATACGACTCACCCAGTTCATACCAATAGTCAGTCGGCTTTGAAGGCGTTCAGTTGTAACTGGATCAGCCGCTACGAAAGCAAGCCTGAGATCCGGTCCCAGCCCTTTTGAGACTGAGCGAAAAACACCCCAATACAATGAGTTTTCGGGAATTAAATTGTAGTAAGGTTGCTCAGCAAGTAATGCGAAGTGATCATCGATTAACACCAGTACATTTGGATAGCGACTGAGAACTTCTCGAATCGCTTCTGCTCGTTGTTTGCTATAACAGCATCCCGTCGGGTTGTGCGCTCTTGGGGTAATCAGTACCGCACGAGCACCTTTGCTGAGTTTGGATTCAAGTTCATCGGCGACCATCCCATCTGAGTCAATGCTAACCCCGACTGGATGCATACCTGCCAACTTGATTGCCGTCGATGACCCCAGATAACAAGGGTCTTCGACTATAACTTGATCACCAGGTAATAGATGGGCCGACATCAGGCGTTCCAATGAATCAACCGCACCACTTGTTATCGAAAGGCCCATATTGGCCGGACATACGTCCTTGAACCATTCACGACCAAACTGATCAATTTCAGGCAAAATGGGCGCTTCACCATACACAAATTGTCTTAATTGCGCTTTTGCAGCTAATTGGTCAAGGCTTGGAAACCACTCTTTACGGAGGTTACCGTCAGCAAGATCCATTAATTTCGTTTCTGTTATGCCGTCTTGTTGTTGGGTTGAATGGCGAGATTTCACACGCGTCCCTAAACGGCCTTTAGTCTCGGCGAGACCTGATTTTACAAGGCGCTGATATACGCCTGCAACAGTATTTCTATTAACACCGACTTCTGCTGCGAGCTCTCTTACAGGTGGCAGCGCGTCCCCCTCTTTGAGATGCCCCGACGCAATTGAACAACGGACAGACTCAAATAATTCCTGTCCGGTTTGCCCTTTTATCTTGACCTTCATCTTTGTCCTATGACAATATTTATATCAAACCATGACAATAAAGTTTTATGACTATAACTAAGATATCACTTGTTAGTGGTTTTTTCATTATTGTCTCTTAGCTCTCTATAAACACACGTAATGAAAGGAATTTATCTATGATATTTAATGGAATCAGTGCTTTCCCTATTACCCCAATGCCGGATGAGCGAGTGGATGTTACCGCATATAGTCAGGTTCTAGGTCGATTAATCGATGCACAAGTAGACTCTATATGTGCGTTAGGCTCGACAGGTTTATATCCTTATTTAAACGCACAAGAAAAACATCATGCGATCTCAACTGCTGTCGAAATGGCGGGAGATATTCCCGTCTTGGTCGGCATCGGGTCTTTGCGATTAAGGGATGTGCTCGCGAATGCTGAGCAAGCGGAGCAGCTCGGAGCCAAAGGACTTTTACTCGCGCCAATTTCTTATCAACGGCTATTCGATGAGGAAGTCTATGAACTCTATCGCCGTGTATCTGAAAGTGTTTCGATCCCGATTTGTGTATATGACAACCCAGCCGCCACTCACTTTACCTTTAGTGACCAGCTCCATGCAGAGGTCGCAAAGCTGAAAATGGTGCAGTCAATCAAGTTCCCAGGGATGCAATTTGAAGATCAGGGCCAACGCAGAGTTCAGCAGCTGAAAAAACTTGTGCCAGACAATGTCACGATTGGCATTAGTGGTGACGCCTTTGCTTCTAATGGCATTCAATCCGGATGTGATGTTTGGTATTCCGTTCTAGCCGGTTTGTTCCCAAGAACGGCTCAACATCTGTTTGAGCAAGCGAAACTTTGCACCCCTGAGCAAGCGAAACAACTCTCCCTAAAATATGACCAACTGTGGCAACTGTTCTCAGATAATCTCGGTGGAATGCGCGTAATGGCAAGTGCTGCTGAACTATTGGGCTATGCCGAATCCCCGTGTCTACCAGCTCCTTTGACCGGACTAAACAGTCAATCCAAGCTCGTTGTGCAAAAGCTGATTTCAGAGCTCGAGCTCGCTTAACGCTCACTGTAGGGAAAGTATATGGACGATATTCGTAGCACAACAGCAAAGGTTCAAAGTGATAAGACTTTGTTGTATCTGTACTTCAGCCTAGCTTGCTTTGCCAGAACGGCGAGAGGTGCTGCGTAGGCTGGAGGCGAGTTGGCACAAGACAACGAAGCCATGTGATCTAACGGCTACCGTATATGATGCAGCAGTGCAGAGAAAAGAGAAAGTGCATGTTCTACTTCTTATAAACAAAGAGTGGGGAAATCTGCTTAACAAGCGATCGTTTAACTCACGCTATGGCGATTTGGTAATCCCCCCGAAAATTAATCCCATGCAAAAGTAGAATTTTCTCGTATAGTAAATACAGGAGATTCAACATGAAAAAGTCACGTTACACGGACAGTCAGATCTTATCTATTCTCAAGCAGGCTGAGGCTGGTACACCTGTTCCTGAGCTCTGTCGTGAGCATGGAATGAGCAACGCAACCTTTTACAAGTGGCGTTCGAAATACGGCGGTATGGACGCATCCCTTATGGCGCGGATGAAAGAACTCGAAGATGAAAATCGACGGCTTAAAAAGATGTATGCGGAAGAACGCCTTAAAGCAGAGGTGATCTCAGAGGCGATGGCAAAAAAGTGGTGAAGCCCTGTGAGCGTCGATTGATGGCTCAGCGTTCGGTGGCGAACTATCACATCAGCATTAAAAGTGCATGCTATTGGTTTGGGATCAGCGAGACCTGCTATCGCTATAAATCGAAGCTTCAACCTGAGAATGAGTTGATAGCTCAGGAGTTAGTAACGCTGTGCAACAGTGAAGACTGCTCTGACTGGGGCTTTGGCCTGTGTTTTCACCATTTGCGGAACGTTAAAGGGTATACATGGAACCATAAGCGGGTTTATCGGATCTACTGCGAATTGGCTCTAAACTTACGTATTAGGCCAAAACGACGCCTGAATCGCCATACGCCAGAGCCTCTTAAAGAGCCGATTAAAACAAACCAAGTTTGGTCCGTGGACTTTATGCATGATCAGCTATCTGATGGCCGGAAGTACCGTTTATTCAATGTGATAGATGATTACAAACGTGAAGGTCTGGCGTCAGAACCTGATTTTTCAATGCCCACAGTACGAGTCACTCGGATCTTAGAGCAGCTCATCGAACAACGAACCAAACCTGTTGCGATCCGCTGCGACAATGGTCCTGAGTTCATTAGCCATGCGTTTATTAAATGGGCCAACAACCACGACATTCGAATCGATTATATTCAGCCAGGAAACCCACAACAAAACGCCTATATAGAAAGGTTCAACCGTACTATGAGGTTTGGCTTAGTGAGTAAGTATTTGTTTGACACACTTGAAGATGTTCAAGATCGGGCGACCCAATGGTTATGGTTCTACAATCATCAACGACCACACCTTGCAAATGGAGGGTTCCCACCACTAAAAACGGCAGCATGAATTCTACGAATAAATGCGGTTAATAATGGGAGGATTACCTGGGTGTCTAGTTTATTTCTTGGGTTGTTCCTATAAGTGTCGTTTTGGCTTGATTTATGTAATACATCTTGCAGTTATCAAAGTTACGTTATTGATATTACTTGACTTTAATTATTCATTCACTTGTTTAACATCGATGCTTTTCCATAGCTTCCTGACAGACTTTTTCTATTTGTTCTCTAAACCATATGTGAGAGGTATCTTCTTGGAGTCGAGGGTGCCACATCATCGAAATGGCAATTTCATCAGTGTGAACTGGAAGTTCAAATGCCCATAAGTGAGATTTGTTAGAATTTATTGATTCATTCAGCAAAAATGAAGCTGGAACTAATGCGATTAAATCTGAATGTCTAGCTATCTCAAGTGCAGCAGGAAAATTGGGTACAGTCGCAGCGATGTGTCGACTGACGCCTTGTGCTTTGAGTTCTTCATCAACAGGCCCTGAAAAGTCGCCTCTTCGAGACGCGATAATATGACTAAATTGACAGTATTGTTGAGCCGTTACTTTTTTACATTGATCAAGTGGGTGTCCTTTTCTGACGATACTAACGAAGTGATCGTAAAACAAGGCTTTGATACGGATTTCAGGCCCCATATTTTTGACTACTCCAATTTCTAAATCGACTTTCCCTTCTCTAAGAGCCTTAGAACTTTTTTGTTGTTTAGGCATAAATCGTAAACGTACTTTCGGTGCATGTTTCGCAATGTGAGCAATGATTTTTGATGCAAAAATTTCAATAAACCCGTCGTTGGCACGAATGCTAAAAGTACGTTCGAGTGTCGGCAAATCTTCAGGTTGAATATTTGGCTGAAGGATATTTATCGCTTCAAGCACGGTATGTCTTGTTCGCTCTTTAATAGACTCAGCATAAGGGGTCAATACCATTTTTCGTCCGGCACGAACCAATAGTTGATCGCCGGTGATTAAACGTAATCGTGCTAATGTTCGGCTCATCGCTGAGGTGCTTAAAGATAACTGATTAGCGGCGCCTGTGACACTTTTCTCCGTGAGTAAAACGTCCAGTGCAGCCAGCAAGCTCATATCAGGTATTGTCATCGTTTTCCCCTGAATTTTTTGTTGCATCTAAATGATATGGCGTTTGATGCAACTATATAGTGAAATTGGTGCGTCTTCCGCCTCATATGATAACAATTTAGACTGTAATCGTTCAAAGAAAAGAGGTGGAAATATATGGCACTATTTATAACTCAAGCTGGTGATGACGGGTTGCCAGGTAAAGAACGATTATTTGCGATGTTAGCCGTCATGCTCACGACTACGATGAATGTCTTTGATGGCTCGATGATCAATATAGCATTGCCACAGATGTCAACATCATTAGGTGTTAGTGCTTCAGACGCAGTTTGGATTGCTAATGGTTACCTACTTGCTGTGGCGATGTCTCTGGCTATTTTTTCGGCACTGGCGACTCGCATCGGTTTTCGTAAACAGTTTATTGGTGGATTGATCCTTTTTAGTCTGTCGTCTGTGGGGTGTGCTCTCTCTTCTTCATTATCTGAGCTGGTTGTGATGCGTTTTATTCAGGGGATTGGGGGGGCGGCCACGCTCAGTATCGCTCCGGCACTCCTTAGAACGATTTTTCCTACCCGATTACTTGGACGGACTTTAGGGATTAACGCATTATTAATTGCTACATGTACCGCAGTCGCACCATTAATCAGTGGTGCTTTTTTGGTTACGTTAAACTGGTCGTGGCTGTTTATGATTAACGTTCCATTGGGTATTGCAGCGGTAATTTTTTCGAAACAATTTCTGCCTAAGCCCGCAGAGCTTGATACTCGTCCTTTAGATAAAACAGGCGCATTGTTTTCTGTCATCATGCTGGGTAGCACTATTTTGTGTGCGAACTCGTTTTCTAAACATGCAATCGGTTATAACGAGCAACAAGCATTAATTTATGCGGTAACTGCGCTAGTGAGTGGGGTGGCATTTGTTTATCGTCAGCGCAAGGCTGTTGCGCCTTTATTGCCGCTAGAAATATTTTCAAATCAGCGTTTTTCTTTATCTGCGATGACATCGTTCATTTCGTTTATCGCACAGGGGATGACTTTTATTGCACTGCCATTTTTATATGAGAGTGTTTATGGCTATAGCCCGCTCACATCTGCGTTGCTTTTCCTTCCATGGCCGGTAGGTATTGTTTTTTCTGCGCCTCATGCAGGGAGGCTGGCTGATAAAAAACATCCCGCTATGATTTCGACGTTCGGACTTGTCATTTTTGGTATTGGATTACTTTTATTAATTGGCCTCCCACAAACACCATCAGTGTTAGATATTGCCTGGAGGAGTTTAATTTGTGGTGTTGGTTTTGGCTTCTTTCAAAGTCCGAATAACCGCGAAATGATGGCTAATGTTGAGGCTAATTTTAGCAGTTATGCTTCAGGAGTACTGGCGATGATGAGAACCTTTGGTCAATGCCTTGGTACTGCGATTATTGGCATCATGCTATCTCAGTCAGATTCTCTTTCCTCCTCTGGCAATAGTGTACACCTAGGGTTGTGGTTTGCTATTGGTGCAGTATTTTTAGCTATTTTATTCAGTATTGGTAGAATTAAAAAATAAAACAAAGTGTAGTTGCAGGGAAACTAGTCCAAGGAGTAAAAAGAGTTTTTCATAATTATAGTAATTCACGTTTTACTAAATTAAGTAGAAACATTAAAAAGGTTCTGTCTAAAAGTGAGTTAGCTCGACTCTTTGTATCCATTTTTATCCTAACCCTACCCATTCGTGAATCCAAGAGTGATGTAGTGGCAACCATTAGAGAGTTAAGGCGTTTTTTGTGAATACTCGGGCACAGCTCAATAAGCATTTGGTGTAGAATTTGAATTTCGCGCATCCTGACTGCCTCCGTGCAGGTTTGATAGGAAAGGTTTTTGGCGAAATTAATTAGATCAAACAACGGGATGCGCGTCTACTTATATGAATTCTCAAGAGATTATGAGGGGATTCGCTAGATTGCGGCGTTATGTTTTTAGGATACCTCGGTGAAAATTATTAGCCTTTATCTCTTTCTCTTCTTGTTTTCAGCTAACTCTTATTCATGTGGATTTTTCACTGGCCTATTTACTACTGAGAATGTATCTATCGATTATGTAGGCAAAATAAACTTTGGTGAGTTTAAGAAAACTAAGAGTTTGACTCAGATCCCTATTACATTTACAGGTGGTAAGTGGCTACAGAATTCAGGTATTGCGTTTAAAAAAGTTATCGCTAATGTTTCTAATTTCGAGATTAATATTACAATTCAAACATGTTTAGCTAGCAGTGGTAGCCAGAATAAAGACCAATCAATAATAGTTAGCAAGCTTCTGTCGGGAAAATATAAAGTTAATTATGTTAACCCTGATGATAGTGTTGTATATATTGGTGAAGTAAAAATATAACAAATAAAAATAGGTGTCGCGCAGCCGACACCTTGTTCGGGTGCTGGAGGATCCCCTCATAAATCTTTGAGTCCCGCAGAGTGACTCAACCAGCGAAACTCGTTAATTGCCCAGCGTATTCGCTGCTCTGTGATAACGTACTCAGGTCTTCGCCGTACTTCTTTTCCTAACCTTACAACAGATAAAACCGCCCGTTCACGAATGGTATTGGCCTGAAAGTGTCGCTGCCAACCCACTTGCTGAGCCACTAAACCTAAGCACCACAAAATAATGTCAGCCAGTAAAGCTATCAGCAGCAGTACGTCATACCGGCGTGGCCATCGTGAGCGACTGTGGCGTAAACCAAAACCGTATTGTGGGCTTTTTAAGTCTCGAAAGGTTTCTTCTATTTGCATCCGTTTGGCATATAACTTCGTCACTTGTATCGCATTAAAGAGTTCGGGCGGTAAGTTAGTGGTGAGTACCCAAGGTTCTTTGGCAGAGCGGTGATAAAGAACCTTGGCTGAATGGTTATTACTTGAGCGACGAGAGCGTTTATCTTTACGGTGTTTATCCTTAGATTTAAATACATATAAGTGACAGGGCATGGGTTTCTTTCGCGCTAATTGCACTGCTCCTATATAGCGCGCTTTATTGTTTGCTGAAGCATAAAGTGTTTTGGTGAGCTCCCATTGTTCATTGAGCTGATAGCAGACTTCTCCCCGCAACCTACCCAACCAATACCAGCCGTAAGAGGCTACTTCTCTAAATGCGATAACCCGCATCCGTCACTATGAGCGGTGTGCAGCCTTTGGGTAGCACGCTGGCTAGCTCAGATAAGAACTGATGATGACGACGAGGTGCATTGTAATCTTTGAACTCGAAGGTGCGTTCATACAAAGTAATAGAGCGGCCTTTTATTGAGATAGATGCACGCAAGGTCATCATGCGTCATTGCTCACGCACATCAGCCCAATCGGCCAAGACCACAGGCATGGGATTAGCCCCGCAAATCTGCCGAGCATGCCATTGGTATATCGCTAAACGCTCACTATTTAAATGGTGGTTACCTAGCAAGCGGTCCATACGTTTAATGCAGTGTTTAGGTGAAACCCTGCTGGTTATATTGCGCCCGAGTTCAGTGAGAGACAATTTGTCGTCATCTAATAGTGATGTAGTGGCAACCATAACCATTAGAGAGTTAAGGCGTTTTTTGTGAATATTGGGGCACAGCTCAATAAGCATTTGGTGTAGAATTTGAATTTCGCGCATCCTGACTGCCTCCGTGCAGGTTTGATAGGAAAGGTTTTTGGCGAAATTAATTAGATCAAACAACGGGGTGCGCGTCTACTATATTGAATTTCCGAGGAATTATGAGGGGATTCCCTAGAAGTTGGCGTTAGGCATACAAGGAAGTATCGTGTTTAAAGTTGTAATCTATTTCTTCATTTCTATTGTGCTATTTATAGCACTGACTATAACAGGCGCTGTTACTGGTGCTTTCTTCTATATTTGGCCCACATCTATTCCCGATCAGGAGTTAATTGTAACTAAAGATACTTTAGCGGAATTAGAGCATTTCCGAATTAAGTATAAATTCGGTGAAGAACAGAAATACGATTATCCAGGTGCAGTGGATGAAGCCTCCCGATTGCAACTAGAACAGATTGTTAATATTTTGTCTAAGACACTTGAAGTAGGGCTATTAACTAATCCAAATAAATCATTTGTTTTATTGAGCTTTAAAAAATTTCTCAAGCATTGCTCTGAGTTTGATTCAGAAGATCAGGATATGATTCTAAATTATATGGAGGAAATAATGGTCATTTTGAAAATAGATTCATCTAATGAATTGCTTAATGTTTGGCGGTATGGCTTACCATTTGGTTGGTTTTCAAGCATGCCTAATCGGGTAGCCGGAGGTATCTAACCTCCAGCCCCCACAACACCCTGCATGCGGCTCCGCACAGGGCGTTTCCTGAAAATGTTTAAAATACAACGGCCGATTAGCTCCTTTGTATTCCAGTGATGGTTTCTGTTTTTTGCGCCACCGTTCCTAAGTCCGGTCGGATATAGAACGAGTGAGCAGCACAGGCTCTTCATTGATTTTCAGATTCAGGCCTTCACCATGTCCCAACCATTACACAATAGAACGGCATTGGGACTTTTTATCTAAAAAAAGCCGTCTGCTTAAATGGTAATCCTCCCATTATTAACCGCATTTATTCGTAGAATTCATGCTGCCGTTTTTAGTGGTGGGAACCCTCCATTTGCAAGGTGTGGTCGTTGATGATTGTAGAACCATAACCATTGGGTCGCCCGATCTTGAACATCTTCAAGTGTGTCAAACAAATACTTACTCACTAAGCCAAACCTCATAGTACGGTTGAACCTTTCTATATAGGCGTTTTGTTGTGGGTTTCCTGGCTGAATATAATCGATTCGAATGTCGTGGTTGTTGGCCCATTTAATAAACGCATGGCTAATGAACTCAGGACCATTGTCGCAGCGGATCGCAACAGGTTTGGTTCGTTGTTCGATGAGCTGCTCTAAGATCCGAGTGACTCGTACTGTGGGCATTGAAAAATCAGGTTCTGACGCCAGACCTTCACGTTTGTAATCATCTATCACATTGAATAAACGGTACTTCCGGCCATCAGATAGCTGATCATGCATAAAGTCCACGGACCAAACTTGGTTTGTTTTAATCGGCTCTTTAAGAGGCTCTGGCGTATGGCGATTCAGGCGTCGTTTTGGCCTAATACGTAAGTTTAGAGCCAATTCGCAGTAGATCCGATAAACCCGCTTATGGTTCCATGTATACCCTTTAACGTTCCGCAAATGGTGAAAACACAGGCCAAAGCCCCAGTCAGAGCAGTCTTCACTGTTGCACAGCGTTACTAACTCCTGAGCTATCAACTCATTCTCAGGTTGAAGCTTCGATTTATAGCGATAGCAGGTCTCGCTGATCCCAAACCAATAGCATGCACTTTTAATGCTGATGTGATAGTTCGCCACCGAACGCTGAGCCATCAATCGACGCTCACAGGGCTTCACCACTTTTTTGCCATCGCCTCTGAGATCACCTCTGCTTTAAGGCGTTCTTCCGCATACATCTTTTTAAGCCGTCGATTTTCATCTTCGAGTTCTTTCATCCGCGCCATAAGGGATGCGTCCATACCGCCGTATTTCGAACGCCACTTGTAAAAGGTTGCGTTGCTCATTCCATGCTCACGACAGAGCTCAGGAACAGGTGTACCAGCCTCAGCCTGCTTGAGAATAGATAAGATCTGACTGTCCGTGTAACGTGACTTTTTCATGTTGAATCTCCTGTATTTACTATACGAGAAAATTCTACTTTTGCATGGGATTAATTTTCGGGGGGATTACCCCCATTCTAAAAACAAAAATCTTTCACACTCTCGCTAGCCAAGATTACCGCTTTTAAATCCCATCATCTTCGCCGAGTCGCGCAAATGAACAAGGAAGCAAAGTTGAAGTCTGTTTGAGCGTAGTGTTTACTTCAACACCCTTGAGAATGAGCAACGCAGGGTTTAAGAAGATGCAGGGCGAGCTTTCTTTTTGCTTAGCTAAGCTTTGCTCGTTGAAGCTTAATGACGTCGCCGTAGGCGAAAGCTTTTACCCCGTTGCCAATAACCCAAAGTGGGATACCCATACTTTTATCTTAATAAAATCAACTAATTAATGATGTTGATTATTAAATGAAATCAAGATTAAAAAGAGGTTCTCGTTAGCAGCCCTTGAAATTAAATAATTTTTTGTAATGCGGTGAACGTTTGTAACTTGTCAAGACTATCGAGTTGACTGAGTTGTTCTCGAATATCATTCACTCTGCCCATCGAGCCAGCTTGGATATAAAGTATTAAATCCGTATCCCCGGTTAAACTATGGGCTTGTTTTATCTCTGGAATATTATTGAGCTGGGTCATAATTGCATTGAGAATAAAAGGACGAAAGGTGAGCTGAAAGTAGACTGATATCAGGTTTTTATTGTCTGGCGATTTTAGCTTGAGGGTAAAAGCCTCAATCTCTCCACTTTGATGCAATCGTTGTACGCGATCATTAACCGCCGTACGTGACAAACCAATTTTCTCTCCGATACTAGCAATCGAGCGACGTGAATTCTCTGCTAATAAATTCACAATTTTCTGATCAAATTTGTCCATCTTTTCACCTATTATTTCATTACACCACCCTCATTGATACTGTAAAACAAAAGGCGTTATAGCGACATTAAATTTGATAAAATCACGCTAAAAACGACAATCTATCACCTCTTTTAGATAATTTAGTAGCTACTTTTTCTCTTTTGCCACGTTAGCCTAATAGCGACTATTTACAGGAGAGAAATATGGTTAATTTAACCCAGCAGTTAAGCTATCAACAGCAAACACTTTTTTTTGAAAACGTTTCAATACAAAAACTTGCCGAGAAAATAGGTACGCCCTTTTATTGTTATTCACAACGCGCCATTGTAGATAATATTAAACAATGCCAAACAGCGTTTTCTGACCCACGTTTTCATATTCATTACGCCCTTAAAGCAAACAGCAACTTATCTATTTTAAAGATCGTTGCCGCACAAAATTTATCGGCAGATATTGTTTCTATAGGGGAGATGCAACGGGCGTTATTAGCCGGATTTTCATCACAACAAATTATATTTTCAGGTGTTGGTAAAACATCATCGGAAATACAACAAGCAATGCAGCAGGGTGTGGGGCAGTTTAATATCGAGTCGGCAGAGGAACTTGAGTTATTAATTCAGCTAGCTGCTGACGCCAATCACACGGTTAATGCCATGATTCGAGTCAATCCAGAAGTGTCGATATCCACGCATAAAAACATCACCACTGGCGCTAAAGGTAATAAATTTGGAGTGCGCTTAGATCAGGTTTTAAAGATGTTACACAGTGCAAAAAACACCCAAGTGAAGATCCAAGGGCTAGCCATGCATATTGGTTCACAAATTCAGCAAACAACACCATACCTTGCTGCAATCGATAAATTACTGTTGCACATTGAGATGTTTAAAACAGAAGGATTTATATTAAATAATATTGATTTAGGGGGAGGGTTTGGCATTAGTTACGGACAGGAAAAATCATTAACTTTTACCCAGTTTTCAGATGTCATAATGGAGAAATTAAAACACTGGAAAGGGAAAATCTATATTGAACCTGGACGCTCAATTATTGCCGATGCGGGTCTGCTCATCACGCCGATCACGTATATCAAACACGCAGAGCCGCGTCCTTTTGTGATCCTTGAAGCTGCAATGAATGATTTGATGCGTCCCGCTTTATACCAAGCGATTCATCCGATTATTACCGTTGCACAAAAACAGGGAGAGCAACAGTATGATGTCGTCGGGCCTGTCTGTGAAAGTACTGATACTTTTGAGAAAAAGGCTAAATTACCAGCATTATTAACACCCGGTGAATTGGTTTGTTTTTTATATGCTGGCGCCTATTGCGCGGTAATGAGCAACAGCTATAACAGCCGCAATATTATTAGCGAGGTATTGGTTAATGGAAAAGAAGCCAGCTGTATTCGCACAGCAATAAAACAACAAGATTTACTGCAGTTTGAAACACAGCCCTATCAACTGTTGTCATAAGCTTTACTTGATGCGCCTTTGTTATACAAGAAAGGCGCAAGATATTCTAAAACAATACATTACGATATTGACCTTTCTTGCTCTCGCTTTAATTTGAAAGAGCAAAATTGAATTATAGCCATCGTCAAATGCGCGAATGCGGACATCCAAACTTTAATAAACCACTTTGCATCAAAAAAACGAAATGACACAGTAAAAAATGGGAAAAAAACGATTCAATCACTAAATCTGCGAAGGGTTTACTTAGAGGAAAACATTTCACTACCAGCAGTGACTTTTAGGTATGAAAAATATTAGCAAGTCACTAATATAGTAGCTAAAATGCTTTGAACTGTTAGCTTTAGTGGTACATTCGTCGTAAGTGATTTTTCCCTGAAATCCAAGGTGTTCCGGTATGCTCTGCAAATAACGCCAGCTCTTCGAGGGAGCCAACCGCACCGTGATAGGTTTTACCAAAATCATTAGCTAAACGGAGCCATGTTTCGTTATCTAATCCAAGTGAATGAAGCAAAGCTGGCACTTGCACAGGTATCGCTCCGCGCTTATCTGGGCGCATTATTCGCCCTGTCCAATCAACAAGTTCAAGGTAATCTACTAGTGAGAAGTTGATGCCTTGTGGTTGCTTTTATGCTCAGCACCAATCAACTTAAGCAACGGTTTCCGGCTCTCTTTAGACGCCTCCTCAGCATGCTGTGATTTGTTATGAATGCGTTCAAAAACAGTAAAATTATCGGCACAGCCACTTTAAAGCTGTTCAAGATGCTGCTGAAGCTCAGCTTTTAAAGCCGCTTCAGTGATCTGTTTGATGAGAGCTATCTTTGCCTGTCAGGTCTTGCCCTGACTGAAGAGCTTTAAAGGCTTGCTCTAGATCGAAGTCTTTGGTCATATGTCATTCCTGTTTTATATACTACTGAAATGACACAGATTTCTAAACACTACCAAGTAATAATCCTAATAGAATTAACTGTATTCAGGAAATACGCTTTAATTTCTCTAAAAGCCCTTCTTTAAGCATATATCGAGGTATTAACCAACTTTGTGGTGATCGATTTGATACGTGATCAACCCTTGATTTATTCCAAAAGTTATAGCCTGGTAAGTTTTCTGAACAGCAGTGCATCATTGAGCTAATACCTATACTCTCACCGCTAAACATTCTGTTCTCTGAATTAGAACTTTTATCTCCTTCATTTCCCCAGTAATTGTTCTCTATAGTCTTAGTGAACCAAGCTATTGATTCAAAAGGAAACTCTATTTGAGATATTTTATTCTCTTTGGTGAAAAGGCTTTTATATTTCGACCAGAAGACTATGTAGTCTTCATACTGTATAAGTTTGTGTGTTTCATTTTCAAACATAGGGTAATCTATTTCGAATAAAACCCTAGAATTTTTAGGGAGGTATAAAGGGTCTAATATCGGTATTTTTTTCATCATAAACTTACTCGATTGGGCTTAGATTGACAGATTTTACTATGGGGGAACTACCTGATTTAGAAGACTGTAGTTCAGTCAAAGAAGGTAAGTCTTTCTCTATACTTAAAGTTTCTACAACACCAAAGCTTCCTCCTCCATTCGCTGTATTTGCAGTTAATCCATTTCCTGTAAACTCTGCGTTTACCCCTATTTCCGTTCTTACTTCATGCCGAGCTAAAAATTTATCAGCCTCATCAGGTGGCATACTTGAAGCGTATTCATTAATTTGCTTAGGGTTAAACTCCTTGCCACCGACTTCCCAGAATCCTTTCATTTTATCTGCATACTCAGCTTGATAATCCGAATTCATTGTACTTAAAAGTACATCTTTATCATGACCTTCCACATGGTTGGTAACAACGCCCTCCATATTCTCCCATGTTGGTACCACTGTATTTTGACCAAAGAGATCTAGATGTTCACCTCGATCAATAATATGCATTACATAATCTTTATTGGGGTCATACCATGAGCCGTTACCAAGTACTTTATAGATTAATTCAGGGTCTGAATCGGCAGCTTCGAGTTGGTCAAAAGAGGTCGTCCAAGTAGGTACTAATCCGCTTTCTCGCTGATATGATAACGGAGCGTCAGACGCTCTATTCTTTGGCTGAATACTAACTAAGAACCGATCATTAGCCGTTGCTCCTGAATTCGCCATTTTTACTAGCTCATCATCACTATACTTAGGCTTGTAAGCGGGCTCACCAGCATCCATACGTTTTTTAATATCTCCCCGAGCCTTTTCCAAGCGTTTTTCTGCTTCGGAAAAAGACCTGACCTTTCCATCATCGGGGGACTTAGCTTGTGTACCTCTGGGCTGATCCGATTTCGCCTGTTTAATTTCCTTTGTACCGGCTGGCCCAGCAATTTGCTGCTCGTTTCTGCCACCTTGACCTAACGGTTCTAGAGTAGGCGTTTTTCGAGTAACGACTTTTTCGGACAAGGTGGCAACCGGAATACTACCTTCCATACTAGAGGGCGGTGGCGGCGCAAAGTTTGCCCCTTTGAGCACCTTAACCTCTCCGCTCACAATACCATTACTTAGCCAGTCAATTTTTTGCTGCTCACTTTTGTGGCTAGCCATGTAATCGCCAGACACTTGAAAGTAAAGTTTGTTTAAGTTGAACTGATAACCCCACATAGGGCTATGCTTTTGTAGTAAGGACTGCGCCCAATAAATATCGATGCAGTGATTAACCTGCTCCCCTTGGTTTTCCGTGTGGGCTGCAAGCCTTGGTAGAAACATATAAGACTGACCAAAAGCATCAACTAACAGCGTTCGGTTAAACTTAGATCCCTCGAAAGGATTAGCGTTTGGGTGCATGATAGCCCCCCAAATACGCCATCGATTTTACTGCCTTAAACATGCGGTTCCTTGCTTGCTTACCTGATAAAAATTGACTATAGACTCAATAATAATGTGATGCTATCAGGCTAGTAACAAGAGAGTCAATATAGATTGTTGGAATACTCATTAAGCTTATCGCTAGTGATGAGAAAAATTTGCTGAAAATACGAAATTTAGTTTGGCTTGTTTAGGTGTTGAAACACGTATTGGGCAAAAGCGTGTTTCGCTATAACACGCTTCTGAACAATTTCAATTTATGGATGGAAGCAACAATCTTTCGAGAATCTAGTAAATGTCTAGGATTGTTAGGCCTTACCAATGCCGCCGTTTAAACAGGTAGCATTTTGATAGAGTTAGGATATTTCTGAGCATGGCGATTTTGACATGATAAATTAGCTTCATGTAGTTAAGACGAAAATTTATGCATTGGCTCTTTTGGGAATAGAAGCAGTTCAATAACACTTATATTATTTTTTGCATGATTACTTCACATGCATCATGTCCAGTAGTCCCTCGTGGACCATCTAAGTATTCAAAACCTAGTTTTTCATACAATTTAATAGCCTCTTTTAAGCATTCGGTCGTCTCCAAATAACACTCTTGATAACCTTGCTCTCTCGCTTGTTTAAGGATCAGTGCGACAAGTTTCTTAGCTAAACCGTGTCCTCGTGTTTGTGGTAAAAAGTACATTTTTTGCAACTCACAGACATATTTTTCGCCGGACAGTGGTGAAAATCCCCCACCACCAACGATTTTGTTATTATGTTCAATTACCCAGTATGAAGCGCCCTCTTGGTCGTACACTGAATATAAATCATCTAGAGTTGGGTCAGAGACACTATAACCTTTGTCGGCGGTAAGGCCATATTCCTCGGACACATTTCGAATCAACTCTGCGACTTCTGAATTATCTGCTTTACAGAGGGGGCGTATGACAAAATTATTTAACCCGCATATTCTCGTCAGTCCTTTGAGGTAAATTTCAAAACCTAATTTCACTTGCTGTTGTTCTTGTTTATCTAAAGAAAATAACAATTGCTCGAAAAATGCATTTTGCTGTCGATCTAATTGTAAGAGCGCTTGGCTACCTTGCTCTGTTATATCAATTAGATGACTACGTTTATCTCTAGGATTATCTAAACATTTTACTAAATTAAGCTTAATAAGTGCTGATACTGTACGACTAGCGTTTGACTTATTGACATTCAGATTTTCAGCAAGTTGACTTATGGTGATTTGAGTTAACCCTATTTCTCCCAGCGCATGGGCTTGAACTGGAGTAAGAGGGACATCGCCACACTGTTTATCTAGCATGCCTAATAAGCGTACGGCGTGACGAGAATAGTGTCTTAGTTGGTTGACGTTCATTACTAACACCTCAATATAGTTGCGCATCGCAATCATATTAGGGCCGCTATGTGATTTTGTCAATATAGATTTGGTAATGAGCATATTGCTAATCAATTAAAATTTTTGGCTCAACTAACTCGGATTGAAGGGAAAAATTATCGGGACAGCCACTTTAAAACTGCTATGCATTTCTTGCATAAAGCATGAAATGAGTGCTTTGAAGAGTATTTAGACAGCCATGCTAACTATCCAATGAGCATCCGTCGATGTCATCAGCTCAAATCAACGTTGAAGAGCCAACTTGTTCTTAAAAACGCTAAATATTGGGGCTTTAGTCAATGCGAAGCGATTCATGAGGGCGAAAGACTTAGTGATTCGAGATACGCTAAATACCTACTCAGTCGAGAATACATGAAGCCGTAGTTTATTAACCTACATCCAGCCAGCGCTTGGCAGCTCCCATACCTTTAATCCGCTGTTGCTTATGTTGGTGTTTGTAACACTCTAGCGAGTGACCGGCGCCCACCACGCTGGCAAAGTGATGCTCTAAACCAGCGCTCAAAGCTAACCAGCTTTCCTCATCGATTTGTAGTCATTGCAGAATAGGCGCGTGTGCATTATCGATATAACCGCGTTTATCTTCTCTGATGACGCGGTCGGTGAGCTCTACCAATTGCAGATAATCTTGTAGCTCAAAGGGTAAACCTTTGGGCATGGTTTCTCTGGGGTTACCGACAAAAGGTATTAGCGGCTTGGGTTGCTGACCTTGTTTGGCTTGCTGAATGCGCTGTTTGATACTGGTGTGGTCCGAGGTTTCAGGCGTGCTCGCCATATTTGAGCGAACCGGGTTTAAATCCACATAGACCATACATGCGGCAAGGGCGGCTTCATCTAAAAGCGCTTGAGATTTAAAGCAGCCTTCCCAAAGCGACAGTCCTGACCGAGGCATTGCAATAACTCCAAGAACCACTATTGATAGTTTAGGTAACCAATGACTAAATACCAGTTGGATCAATTGGGATGGATGTCTTTTATTCTCTCTGTTATTTACTTTGCCACAGCCACTAACTATAATTTTATCAATATTAAGAAAGAGTAAGTTCCATGGTTAAAAATAAATTTCAGTGCTTATCACTACGCAAAAAGCAAACTAGAGATAAATGTCTAACAAAATTGAAAACCTTAGAAATGAGTGAAATTGATTTGTACATACTTCATGGACCAGAGCTTTTCTCACTATGGGTCGCTAAACAAAAGAGCCGAGGATTTTCTCAAAGTGCAATAAGTCAACAATTGGAAGCTTTAGGTTTACCTGAACTAGCTCAAAATTTATTCGTATCCTCAACAAACTTAGTGAACCAATTTGGTGGACAAATTATTGATATGAAGACTATGGGTATTTTGGCCTTAGATCTGCGTCGAGGTGGTAGCATATTAGGTAAATACGAAATCACTAAAAATGGCGCTAAGAGCTACATCAGCTTTAAAGGCAATCACAAACTAAGAACGGTGATTAAGGGCACCCGCTACTTATCTACTAATACAAAAATACTAACCTTGGGTATCGGTCTGCAAGGACTAAAAGCATCAGCTCGTGGGGGAGTACTATTAACCATCTTATTTTCGGTATCACATCACACTTTGGAGCTCGTTCTCCAAAAAGATTATGTAATGACGAACTGGATCGTGGATGTCTCATCTGACGTACTAAAAGCATCGATAGCTGCTTGTGCAGGTGTTTTAATCGGAGCGGCATTCATATCAACCCAAGTGGTCATTATTCCAATTGCAATTGGTCTAGCGGTCGTATTCATTGTGCAAAGTACTTTAAACGCAACTGAGAATAGACTTCAAATTAAAGAAAAAATAACGGCCAGCCTCAATCAAGCTGTCGAAGCGTCAGCCGAAAAAGATATACAACATTTGGAACAAAAAATAAATACTATGAAAACTATAAATGAAATGAATTATTCTGCTTATAAATTCTTTTAGGATAAACAATGATAAAGCACTCCCCTCGAACAGCATTAACTAGTTCATTATTTTGTTTCGCAATTTGTCTCATATCTATCGTTATGCTTTTCAGCACCAACATGCTCAATTTTTTTAATCATCAAGTCATACATAATTACCAAGTAATTTATCTCGATGCTAAATACAGCGGTTTTATTGGTAGCTCTATCGTTACTTTATCAGGAGCACTGTTTATGCTTTGGCAATATATTTGCCTAAAACGTTCAAACGAAAGTCTAAATGCTAAGCACCAATCAGTAAAAGTTCTTACTATAGTCGTGATTATTGGTTTCCTATTTATTTTCCCTGGCCAGTCACTAGAAAAATCCCGTCTAGAATCTCGAGCTGAAGAAGAAGGTTATCAAGCTTGTCCACCATTTACCTTATTAATCAGTTCCGTAAGTATTGATGCATGGGTAAAAGACTTTGAGCTATGTAACGACCCAGAGGTAGGTAAACTGGC
Source organism: Agarivorans sp. QJM3NY_30 (assembly GCF_050870855.2). Lineage (GTDB taxonomy): Bacteria > Pseudomonadota > Gammaproteobacteria > Enterobacterales > Celerinatantimonadaceae > Agarivorans. Next base: position 4,524,957 of record NZ_CP194038.2, read on the forward strand.
TAGATATGGTTACCCTGAAGAACCCGAAAAAATAGCTAAACTGCTCTCTAAACGTAAACTGGAAAAAGCGCTAACGAATTACTAACAAATTATCGAGACAGCCAGCGCTTGGCAGCTGCCATGCCTTTAATTCGTTGTTGATTGTGCCCACGCTTATAGCGCTCTAGTGAATGCCCAGCCCCAACCACGCTGGCAAAGTGATGCTCTAAACCAAGCCTCCTTCAAATTCATCTATTTCGTGAGTAACACACTCATCCCGCCCTTTTTTCGAGGAGACTCAATTGCCTTCAAACCTACATCTTCCGCAATCGATAGATATTGCATAAAAGCTGACTTTTTGACATGAAAAAATGGCTCTACTATTAGAAATTGGCCATCATCGCTAAGTGTATTGGCTACCTCTTCAAAGAGACTTCTCTGGTTGGGAACCTCATGAACCATGTAATAAGCTAGAACAAAATCCGCTTTAACTTCAGATTTAAGTGCCAGACTTGATGGTTCACACTGATGCAGTTCAACACGTTCATTCAAAATAGAGCCATCCAGCTTTTTCTTTAGTTTAGCGAGCATTTGAGGTTGTAGATCCACCGCAATAACTTGACCAGTCTCTCCAACGAGTTCCGCCATTGGAATTGTAAAAAAACCTGGGCCACACCCAATATCTATAACAGTATTCCCTGGTCGAATATAATCTGATGTTATCTTTTTGGGTGATTGAAATAAGCGGCGAGCCACATTATCGAGTGCAAAAGAGTGCCTGTGATTACAAATATGTAGCTCATTTCTTAACAAGTTCATCTTTTTTCCTTTAAGTGTTTAGTTGGTATACACATTACTTAAAAAAAGGGTTACTCCGGAGAGTTAACCCTGCGAATGAGGAAATCTTCCGTTCTTTCGAGAAACTCAGAAATCACTTTAATATCCTCTTGACCTAATTCTTGTATGTAGTTAGCAAACCCGCCATCCATCTTTTCATGCCACTCTTTATGAGCAACAAAAGCAATTTCCCCTTTACTCGTTAATCGAACAATGGCTCTCGAAAGATTGTCTGGAGCAGGGCTTTTCTCGGTAAAACCTTTCTTCTCCAGTTTTTTTAGAGCTTGAGAAACCGCGCCTTTTGTTATCCCCAATGCGTTAGCAATGTCTGTGACACTTAAGTCCCGATGATCACCGATAATCTCTATTAAGTGGATCTCTGAGTTCGAAAGTATTTCGTCGGTACCAAACTTTCTTGGCGCCTTTTCCATCTGCTGAGCAAGCTTCATTAAAGACTGAAACTTACCATTTAAAAATAACATTGATTCTTTGTTCATACCCTGAGCGTATAGCAACTTAACGCTTGATTCAAATAAAATTTGCGATTCAGCCACTTTAAACCTATTCGCTAAGATGGATGCTTTAGTTTTCCTCACCGTCACACCAGCTAATGTAATAACTCAAACAGGTCCAATTTAAATGCATTCTGATACTTAAACCTTAACCGTCAGCGTTGCTCCATCTTCTGGGATGATCACCTTGTCAGTTAGCCCTTCAAAATCTAGGGTATGTCTCAGTACATTTCTATCTATTGAGCAGTGATTTAATGCTTCCATATGGTTTGCGATAACTTTACTAGGTGATAAACGAATAAACTCCAGAACTTCATCCTTCGACATCAACAGTGGCTGACCAACATCCATTTGAGCCTGACCAGCCGCAACCACGGTGATATCTGGTTTCAGATCTCTCAAGGCTTTTTTGACATCTGCGGTTAAGACCGTATCGCCACTAATATAAATGCTTGGTTCATTAGGTAGTGCTAGGAAAAAGCCACAACCGTTAGCCATTACTTTATTAACCCAACCATGCCCGTGTTGAGCGGGAATTGCCGTAATTTCCCCGCCTAAATATGCCGTAGGCTGCCAAGGCAACAAGCCATTAGATACCGTCATTCCATACTTTTCCAAATAAGCTTTATCTTTATTAATCGTGGTTACAGGAACCGATTTCTCGACTAAGAAATCCTCACCTTTTCGATCTAAATGATCAACGTGTTGCAGTGGCTTAAAACCGAACGTTTGACTATGAGTGATTAATGCATGAGTTACTTTCTTTAGAATAATCTTGGCATTTGAAGGTAAATCTACGGTTGGATTGTTTTGGGCTTTGAATCGGAATACCGAAAATGGCGGCAATGAACCTTTTTCACCGAGCATAGGATCAACCAATATATGATATTCACCAGACTCAATGACAAAAGTTGCGCTTCTCAAGTGGTGGATTTTCATTCTTATTTTTTACTCTTATACATAACAAGTATGCCAAATTATACAATACTAGCCCAATAGACAACGACCGCTTAATTAGGAGTATTTTGACAGACATTCTAACTAGCAAGTGCTGCTTCATCGAGTAATGCTTACGATTTAAAGCGGCCTTCCCAAAAGCGACGGTCTTAACCGAGGCATGGCAATAACTCCAAGAAAACACTACTGACAGTTCAGGCTAGGGCGGGATCGCACTTTGTTAACAGATATGATCTAATACCTCTAAACCCTAAGCTACATAGTTATTTTGAACATAATTGAACATTTATCAGTCGTCGAGGATACTCGATCTGACATCAATCAAAAGCATGACCTTATTGACGTAATTTTCCTTGTTATCAGTGCTATCGCATCAGGATGTGAAGGCTGGCAAGACATTGAATATTATGGTGAAGAGAAGTTGGGCTGGCTGAGGAAATATAGACCATTTGAACACGGGATCCCAAGACGACACACGATTGCACGCATTTTGCGTTCTGTTGTCGCGGAGTCTTTGCTTGAGGCATTAGCTCTGTGGATTAACGAGCAGCGAACGAGTCAAAACAGAGCCATCATCGCATTTGACGGAAAAGTACTGCGTGGCTCGTACCGAAATAACAAGAAAACAGCATTACAATTGGTTACAGCCTATGATACTGAACGTGGTCTCGTTCTGAGTCAGAAACCGACAGCGAACAAGAACGGCGAGATTAGCGTTGTGCGCCAAATGCTTGATGTTATTAACGTAAAAGGCAGTGTTGTCACCGTTGATGCTCTACATTGTCAGCGCGATACACTAGAGAAAATCGCAGAAAAGAAGGCTCATGTTGTCGTTCAAGTAAAAAACAACCAACCAAAGTTGAGAGCGGCTGTTGTTGAGCAGTTTCAAGCCGTCTTTGATGCTGGTAAAGAGAAGGTCGTCACTGAAATTAAAGAAAAACACCATGGTCGTAGCGAAGAGCGATACGTCTTTCAACTAAAGGCCAAGTTGCCCGAAGAGTTAGCAAAGAAATGGCCAACGGTAAGAAGTATCATAGCAGTGGAACGTCACCGCGTGATAAATGGGACAGGCACTGTAGATACCTCGTATTACATAAGCTCAATGTCACCGAATCACAAATTGTTAGGCCACTATATTCGTCAGCATTGGCGAATTGAAAACAGCCAGCATTACGTATTAGATGTTGTTTTTAAAGAGGATAACTCTCGCATTACTTTAGACGGAGCGGTGGAAAACATAGCTCTATTTAGACGTTTTGTGATGAACATGCTCAAACAATGCGATTGTGGAGCGCCAAGTCACAAAGTGAAGTTGAAAAAAGCGGGATGGAGCGACGATTATCGGGCACGAGTCTTCTTTGGGTTATAAATCCATCAAAGTATGCTCCCGCCCTGCAGTTCAGGCAACTAATGACTGAATACCAGTTGGGATGGATGTCTTAGTTTTCTGCCGTAGGAACAGGTGATCGGAATAAACCGAAACAAGCGATCGCAATCACCGAAATACGCAGCTTACTTCACTCTAAATGATTTTATCCCAGAAATTTACAGTTTTATAAAAAAAACGGCATCATAATATTTGAATTATTTATAAGGTAAGTGTATTTTTGGCATTTTAATTAGATAATAGGTTTTTGATGAAATGAAATATCAGATAGCAAGCTTGTTTTTTGTGACTTCACTGGCTGTTCAAGCCAACAATACAGAGATGCCAACAGTGTTATCAATGGATGAAACTATTGATAACGAATTGATTGCTACTAGTAGCGTAGAATTTACTTTAGTGAAAAATGGTGAGTCGGTTGTTTCAATTGTTAATGATTCTCAGTTATTCAACGGATCAATTAAGAACGAAAAAAATATTTATTTTGAAATAGAGGGCATGCAACAAAAGACCTATTTTGTTGGCCTTAAGGATGCTAATTCTGATTATTACGGGACTTGGTATTCAGCTGAGGGAAAGGCTGGAGATTGGAGTTTGGAATTTCCGAAAGTTCAAACTGTGAGACAAAGTTGTAATGATATTATTTTAGCTGGGGAGTCTACCGGTGATGGTTATTATGTAATCGACCCTGATGGAGAAGACTTTGGAGTAGCTCCATTTGAAGCGTATTGTGATATGACTAATTATGGCGGCGGATGGACTCTGATTGTCAATCATCGAGACAACCTGCCAGCTAAAACTGCAACAAGCAGTGTTAAACTCGATGAATTAGGGGTTCTTGAGAAAGATAGCTGGCAAGCTTTGTTATCTCTAATGAGTGAAGGTTTTATGACCATAGACGAGCATGGAAGAGTCTCTACTATTAGTGTTGACACTATGCGTTTAGCTCCTGCTAGTAAACAGCCTGAAGTCGTTGCAGAAGATTTAGCTACTGCTTCGGTGTTGTGGGCGTCAGTTACTGATTGGGCTAGAAACTTCTCTGCGATATTTATTACCGCTGCAAATACTAGTGGGACTCATTCTATGAACGGGGCATCAGTATACAACGCTGGACCTGTGAAGTTTGATGTTTATCCATATAGCGGTGGCACGTCCTACAGTCAACAAAATAAGATGCTTTACTTTATAAAGTAACTTTCTAAGGGAGGTTTATTTATCTCCCAGCCTCGTATTAGATAAAGCGGGGCTATGCTACTTCCTTTAAACTATGAAAGTAGTTGCTCTATTTTCAAGCAATTTAAAAATTTCATCAAAAATTTTTCCTTTTGTATTTTTATAACAGCCACTTACAAGCCTCTGTTAAATCGCTTCCATAGGGCAACAAGATTCACTCCTCATACACAGAAAGCAGCCTGATGTTGAAAAGTTCAGCATTAACAAAGAGGGGGATAAAAACTGGCAGTCAGCGAGACGGAAGACTCTAAATATCAAGACACCCAAAGTAACACGACCAAAATCCGAAGCCTACGACCTTAATGTACTCATGACTGCGTAAGCACAAACATCAATAAGTTATTTATGACAGCCACTTTAAATCCACTCGCGAGGATGGATGCTCGTAGCTCTTGCCCATTTGCTTATCTTGCCCGTCGAACACAGTGGGAATAAGGTGTATTCGATAAGCTGACTTGCGACGGTCTTAACCGAGGCATGGCAATAACTCCAAGAAAACACTACTGACAGTTCAGGCAACTAATGACTGAATACCAGTTGGGCTAAATTGGGATGGATGTCTTTTATTCTTGTTTATTCTCTGTTGGCCTGAGCAAACGACAACCTAATGAGACTTGCGTGCTTCGATACTTATCCACGGCAAGCCTTCAGACTATCACCTTCATTTCGTATCTTTTGTGCTCACGGGCTCTACAGAAGATTGTTCTTTAAGTTGATCCTTAAGCTTAGCAATTTTCTCATAGGCAAAGAAAATCCCAATTTGCGAACTTATAAAAAAGACGTAAAATAACCCATCCTTTTTCGAGGGTTCACTATTACTCCAATACCAAAATACTAACAATGCAATTAATATGTTTACGATAATTCTAATGACCATCAATATAGTTCCGAAGTAAGCATTACAGTTCTATTATTAATTTCTTTGCTGACTTTATTTAACTCAGATTTATTAAATGCAACTGTCCCCCAAATAACTAACATTACAATTCCACCTTTAGCCAATTTTTGGTTACTTCTCGCACTATCAATTAACTCTTTGACGCCTAATCCTGAGGCACTAAGTCCAATGTAACTAGCAAATGAATCAATGAATTCATGAAAGTCTTTATCTGCTTGTAATTCATCATTAGTCATCGACCATATCCCCCATTGCGGATTTAAATATGTAGCATCCAGAGCTTTTGTGATTAACTTACTTTTTAAAATGGGATTGGAGAGTGACCTAATTAAAACCATCGCATCGACTCGTTGCTTCTGAGTCAAATGTCGATATAAAATTGTTGCACAGATAGAGTCAATTTCCAGCTGCCCTCCTCTTTTAAGAAGTTCCTTTTTAATTCCAATAATTTCTGGTACTGAAATCCCCTGTTCCAAAAGGGCTGAAATCTGATATCTTCTCCTCTCGGTCAACTGCTGATAATTCATGGTAGTACTTGGCGAGAAGAGCGTACCACTTTCGGCAGTTTTCTTCCTCTTCTACACCTTTCCATGAATGTCGCAGTTATTATCTGAAATCGGGTATATCAGAAACTTTCACCATTAAAGCAAACTCAACATGACTCCGACACACAATAATAACAAGCCCTCAATAGGCATACTGCTGTAATGAAGAGCTTTCGATCAGCTTGATTAGTTGATGCAGAGAAGCAGTCGTTGAGGCAATCAGTTGTTGGTTGTAAAACAACGCCGGAACATTGCCATTGGGATCGAGCCAAGCCTTATAATTCACCAGCACTGTACCCGATGCTTGTTGCTGCAAGGTCCAAGTGGCATTGGTTGCGCTCACACGAACCCACTGAGGATTCGGCGGGTAACGGTCTGAACAAGCGCTCACCCGAATTTGAATGCGCTTCGGTTCAAATTCGGTGGCAACACAGGTAATGAGTTCTCGATCCGTAAACGGCCAAGGACTTTTGATGATAGTGCGTAACAAAAACTGTTGATTGGAATATATTTCCAAGGTTTCAATTGCTTGTAAGTGTTCGAACCATTGAGCGGTGCGCTGCAGATCAGACAAGACTCTAAATACCAATTGTAAATTTTGCTCAGTAGTAAATTGGGCTTCGACCTGTTTATAGGGACTATGTTGGTATTGGCTTAACTCGATCTTAAAGTCCGCATTGATTAAGCTTTGGTCTGCCGCTTCTCGCTGGGAGACAGAGCAACTGAATAAACCCAACAACGCCAACAACGCCAACATGATGGTTAAACGCGGTACGCTTACAAATAGCTCTCTACCCATTATTCATCCATTATTGTGTACGTCCTGATTGGCCACTATAGCAGTTTAAACGCACACTCGGTGCCATCAACGTTCAGCAATTTTTAAGCCTCGCACTTTCAAGCCATTTGGCAAAAACACGCTTATATTAATTATGGTGCTGAAGAACTTGTGATTGGCTTTTTTGATAGTCATCTGCGGTAAGCGGCACAACTCTGCAAAAAAATCTGGCAGTCTAGTAACATGCGTTTAGAAAATATCGAGAAGCTGCTGTCAAAAGCTGACGCATAATTATACATCGCCAAACACCAGAGAAGATAACGGATCATGCCAACCGTAATTTTTGTATCTTAAAATAAAGTTGGCCGTTCAATCGTGTAAAACATTGACCAAAAAATAACACTAAGCACGTTTTTAGGTGCTTTCCATTTAACCGCTCTCGGCTTGCTTACCCATTGCTCTTGGCTTTAACCGACAATAGATAATCGCACCCATAGCCCCCATCGCATGTCCTAGGTGGTCAATGTTCAAATCCAAGCTCACACTGGAATGACGGTAAAATGTTGATTGCAGAGAAAACAATGCCATCAGAAATACAAATAGCAATATTGCACTCCCCCACTCCTTAAAACTTAAACCATCTTCATCAGTAAAATATGCCGCAGCCAAACCAAATATCCCGCCAGATATTCCACATACTGAAACTGGTTCGGAAAAGAGTAAAATCGATGGAATAGACGCCACGCTTGCCACACATAACACGGCAAAAAATCGTCTAGCCCCCACCCTTCTTTGGTAGACAGAAGCAACGCCCAAGCCAAGCACATTTGAAAAAAGATGTAAAAGATCAGCGTGAATCAACAAGTGAGTCATCGCTTGTATCGGCCAAATTTTATTGTGTTGAAAATCGTTATTAAGTGAGAGTAAGCGATAAAGATTGTCGTTAACCGTGATAAAACCAAAATCGCTTGTCACCAGAAATACCAACATCAATAATAGGCCTGAAAACATCGCCGCCCAAACAAGGCCAAAATGTTCCCTGTAGGATATGGGCTTCGCTTTCAAACTATTCGGCGATGGTTTTAGCGCCACTAATCCACCCCCATAAATAAGGCTGGATACAAGAAATAAAATCATGATATTACGGGGATATTTCCTTCGATATACTGCTGTACCTCGGGCGTTATTTTGGCAATTTTTTCGACGCCTTTTAACTGAGCCTTCACGGTAATTTTTCGGTTATTTTTAAATTTGAATTTAATGGGCCGCTGCAGTAAACCCTTTCCAATTTTTACATTCTCAATGTCGTCGTAGGTAAAGAAGTCATAGCCATTAAACTTTCCGAGTAGACTCAACTTATGAAAATAGATACCCGCTTCGGTCACGGCTAAAAAATAGCTTTTCATGCTAAATACAGCCAAGGGACCAATCAAAAAGAACAACCAGATCTTTGGTGGCTCTATGGCTTGAAAGAAACCAATGAATGAATCACTTTCTTGCAAACACGATTCTATATGCTGCTGCGCCTGTTCTTTGTTCACTCAATTGCCTCCAATTTTATATGCGCTTCAAAACATCTGACAATGTATAAATCCATTGCTGACAGCAAATTTGTCTGACAACTCTCCACTAACCATCTCAAATAAGCATTCTAACTTTAACATAAAATCGCTACTTATCAGACAATTAAAAGCTATGTTACGTCCTTCATCAACCGTAAACATCCGCCCCCTCTGCAGCTGTATAAAGATAGTTGTCACTTCACGCCATTCTTTAATGGCAAATAGCTCATTAATAGCTAGGCTTTTAGGAGGACGAACCCTCTACTGAATGTACACACTCGCCCCCATGCAAGAACACCAAGAGGGGCCAAGAATTGGGATTTAATTAGACCCTAACCGTGCTTGGGGTATCGCCCTAAACAGCAAGATATTTAATGGCATCAACCATCGGGAGATAACAGCATGAACTATCACTTTAAAAACTTCGTTTTTGAAGGAGGTGGTGTGAAGGGCATCGCCTACCTTGGCGCACTCGAAGTGTTTTCAGAGAGAGCCATTATTCAAGATATTCAGCGGGTAGGCGGAACGTCTGCCGGAGCAATCAATGCGGTGCTGGTGGGCTTGGGTTACACCAACGAAGAAATGAAGCAGATCCTGTGGTCTTTAGATTTTAACAATTTTATGGATGATTCCTGGGGCGTGGTTCGAGATACCGAACGTTTAATAGAGCAATTTGGTTGGTATAAAGGCGACTTCTTTCGCAATTGGATAGGCCAATTGATTAAGCAAAAAACTGGCAATAGCGAGAGCACTTTCGCAGATATTGAAGCGATGAAAGACAGTAAAGGCTTCAAATCTATGTACTTTATGGGAACCAACCTATCAACATCTTTTTCTGAAGTATTCTCAGCACAGCATACGCCAAGGATCTGCGTTGCCGATGCAGCGAGGATTTCGATGTCGATCCCACTATTTTTTGCCGCTAAGCGTAGTATCCGTGGCGATGTTTATGTAGATGGCGGAGTACTCGACAACTACCCCATCAAGCTGTTTGATCGCCAGAAATATGTGAACCACAACTACCATGAACCCGATTACTACAAATCAATCAATTCACAAATCACCACCCTGCAACGGCCTATCTCTAACTATGTGTATAACCGGGAAACTCTTGGCTTCAGGCTCGATTCAAAACAAGAGATTGCGGTATTTCGCGATCACGCGGCGCCTAGTCAGCAAAAAATCGATAATTTCTTCGATTATAGCTGGGCACTGATCCATACCATATTAGAAGCACAGCAAAATGCGCACTTACATAGTGATGATTGGGCTCGCACCGTGTACATCGACACCCTAGGTGTTAGCACCACCGATTTTGATCTATCCGATGAGAAGAAAAAAGCCTTAGTCGAATCGGGTCAGGTGGGTGCGAGTCAATACCTTGATTGGTACGACGGCAACGAAAACAAACCGAATAAATAAGTTCTAGTGATACTCATTCCACTTAGAAAGGCACGCTTTAACGCTGAAGGGCGTCAATATAACAAGGCTCTAAGGCGAAATAAATGAGACCTGTTCATCGAATTGCCAGAGACCGTTAGCCTCCAATCTCTAGCGTTCGATGGATAGGCCTCACCCCAAGTAAAACAAGCGAAGGCCAAAGAGTCTTAAAATACTGCTCCCACTTCTAGCGACCAAGCCAAATTCGCGAAAGATTATCGCCATAGCGTTAATAATCACTCCCATTTTTGAAGACTAATCATCAAGGAAAAGATAGTTTAAGCTAAACACCATTATTTCATTCAAGGTGTGTCAGCAGATGAGTAAACAAGCAGTTATCATGTTACATGGCGTCGGCAGCAGCGGCGAAAACCTGCAAGGCCTGGTCAATTATTGGACCGAAAGCCTACCCAATACCTTAGTCATTGCCCCCAATGCTCCCTTTCCTTTTGACCAGGGCCCTGGCTACCAATGGTTTAGTGTGACAGGGATCAGTGACGAAACCCGTCCATTACGGATTACCCAAGCACGAAAAAGCTTCGATCTGAGCATTCAAGCCGTACTAGAAGAACATCAACTAGATCCACAACATGACCAAATCATCCTTGCTGGATTCTCTCAAGGATCAATTATGGCCTTGGATTTACTGGTAAGTTCCCGCCTACCAATTGCTGGCGTGGTGGCCTTTTCTGGCCGATTATCTTCCCCCGAGCCTTATTCTAAGAGCCAAGAGCAAGCGGTATTGCTGATCCATGGGCAAAAAGATCCGGTAATCGCCTGCTCCGAAAGCCAAATTGCCGCACAACGCTTAAGCGACTTAGGCTACAAAGTAGAAACCCAATACGAACCCGACACCCTACATAGCATTTCTAACGAGGGTGCAGCGAAAGCTGCCAAATTTATTGCTCAGCGTTTTAGCTAAGCAAAATCGAAAAACCAAAGTATCGCACTTCACTATGCTGAAAATAAAACGGAGCGTTGACCACAAGCCGGCACCGTTTTTAAGCGTTGTTCAGGCTGCTTATAAACCCTCTGAGAGCAGTAGCTTTTTAAGTAAACCAGCGAGTTGTTGTTGCTCTTTTGGATCCAGCGGACTCAGCATTTTGTTCATATTGGCAACATGAGCGTTAAGTGCTTGGTCGAGCAAGACTTGGCCCTGTTCAGTGAGTCTCACCTTGCAACTACGTCGATCCTGCTCACTGGCAATCCGCTGCACCAAGTTACGTTGCACCAGCTCTTCAATACGTTTGCTTACCGCACCAGACGAGATCATCAGCGTTTGATAAAGCTGAGTCGGCGTCACGGCTTCGCCACTGCGGCGCATCGTTGCCATAATATCGAACTCAATATTGCTTAATCCATACTGGTTAAATATCTGGTCTAGCTGGTGTCGCCACTGACCGTGAGTTCTACCTAAGCGTCCCACCACCCCCATGACCGAACAATCTAAATCAGGTCTTGCCACTCGCCATTGAGCGAGGATCTTATCAACTTTGTCTTCCGGCATATTTATCTCTCTGGTAAAAATCTTTTGTAAAAGATACTTGATTAAATCAACGGCATCCATTACTTTTAAGAAAGTATCTTCCAAGGAAGATAATTAATCATATTATTGCTTATCGAGGTCCATCATGAGCCCCAGTCAATCACTGAAGAATATTATTTTATCCGCTATAGCACCCATTATTTGGGGCAGTACCTATATTGTGACCACAGAGTTACTTCCCCCGCACAGCCCACTGATTGCAGCCTCTCTGCGGGCTCTTCCCGCTGGCATTTTGTTAGTACTGTTTAGCCGAGCCTGGCCTAAAACGGGCTGGTGGTGGCGCATTGCCAGCCTCGGCTTGTTAAATATTGGTCTATTTTTCTATTGCCTATTTTTTGCCGCAACTTATTTACCCGGTGGTATGGCGGCTTTGGTGATGTCAATTCAGCCACTATTGGTGATTGGTTTAAGTTGCTTGCTATTAGGCAACCGGATCTCATCGGCGCAACTTTTTGCTTGCGGATTAGCCATTGGCGGGGTCGCACTACTCGTTCTCAATAACCAGGCTCAGCTTAATTTGGCTGGAATTTTGGTGGCGACTCTTGGCACCATCAGCATGGCTTTAGGCGTGGTGATGACCAAGAAATGGGGGCGCCCCAGCGGTATGACCATGCTTGGATTCACTGGCTGGCAACTCTTATTTGGCGGTTTAATGTTATTCCCTATTGCGCTTTGGCAAGAAGGTTTTCCCAGCCAACTCTCGACGAACAATTATCTAGGCTATAGCTATCTAAGTTTATTCGGTGCCATGATCGCTTACTCACTTTGGTTTCGTGGGATTGAAAAACTGCCAACGGTAACGCTGTCATTTATCGGTTTTTTAAGTAGTGTATCGGCCTGTTTTCTAGGTTACTTACTGCTCGACCAAACGCTAAGCTGGCCACAGCTGGTTGGCGCATTCGCGATTTTGTTATCCATTGTATTGGCGACGCCTCGTGCACCTCGCCAAGCAAATCCTCTCAAGTTTCAATCTCAAATATGTAAGGAGTAACAATGAAAATTTGTATTATTTCTGGTAGCCAACGTGCTAACTCATACAGTTTAAAGGTGGCTAATTACCTGGAAAAACTAAGCCTCAGTCATTTTGAACAGGCCAGTGTTTTCGATTTACATCAGCTCAACTTGCCGTTTTGGAATGAAGGCTTTTGGAGTGGTAGTGAAGAATGGCAAGCTTGGCGACCCATTGCCGAATCCCTGAAACAGGCCGATGCTTTTATTTTCATCACGCCAGAGTGGCATGGCATGGCAACGCCCGCACTCAAGAATTTTTTACTATTATGTAGCGACCAAGAGCTAGCCCATAAACCTGCACTGCTCGCCAGTGTATCGGCCAGTATCAATGGTGTTTACCCAATTAGTGAACTTCGCATGACCGGTAACAAAAATAATCATGTTTGCTTTTTGCCGGACCAGCTAATATTTCGCAACTGCGAAACGCTATTTAAGTCTGATTTATGTTGCGAAGATGCTCAGTTGCACCAGCGTAGCCAATATAGCATGCAACTACTTGCGGCATACGCCCAAGCGCTCGCTCCGGTGCATCGAGAAATGCTAAAGCTTGGTGAAACATTTCGTTATGGGATGTAGTGAATGAATCACCTCGCGACCATGCCTTACTTTGAGTGCCGTTTTTGCAGCGTTTTGTTCATATCTGATTAAACACCGAACAGTCCTGTTTATCTTACTTGGTCAACCAAACCATTCATGGTATCGATAAACAGGCTCGCCTCACTGATACCTTCTCACCCTCCACCAGCACTGGCTTTACCAGCTTACCCGTCCCCTTTGGCTGCTCAAGTAAGCAGAATCATGATTTAGCGATCTCACTTTTAATGATTTTAATCACTTATTAAAGCGGTGTATGGTGAGATGGCAAAACCATATGCTGATGCGCCAAACAACATGGCCACAGAAAATAGAATGGTTCAATCGACACGCAAAACAACATCACTCAAAGAAGAAAGTACCGCGATGAAACAACTAAACCCTAGAGCACTTGAATTTTTAAATGCAATCGAGCGCTACGGTTCGCTGCGAAAGGCAGCTGTCAAACTCAATGTTGATCCGTCGGCGATTAGCCGAGCACTCAGCCAACAAGAAGAGAAACTCGGTGTCAGTATTTGGGATCGTGCCAATAACAACAATTTAATTACCCCTTCTGGCCAAGAGCTACTGCACTACTTTAGAAGAATGCAAGCCAGCGAGGCCGTCACTATCTCCAAAATTCATGACTTACTCGGCTTACGCGCTGGCGAGGTAAGGCTCGCCATTGGCGAAGGTTTTATCACCGACCTCATATCAACCTCACTGCAAAGCTTTCTCAATCAATATCCAGGAATTCAACTGAGCGTGCAAATGGCTGGTGCCAAGGAAGCCATTCAACTGCTAGAAGACGACCAAATCGACTTTGCGGTTACTTATGCCTCGGTGAATCAACCCAGCTTTTTATGCCATATCGAAACGATTCACCCCTTAGATATTATTGCCCCAATCCACCACCCTTTAAGTCAACTCAAACGCAAAATTGACATTCGTGAAGTGGTCAACTTTCCCCTAGCCCTAATCGATCAATCTACAGGCATGGGTCGCTTAGTGAATATTGCTGAAGAGACTGGCGGGATTTCTCTAGTGCCTCGTTTACGAACTAACTCGGTCGCGGTGTTAAAAAACTTTGTCTCTTCTGGGGCAGGGATCACTTTTATGCCTCGCTTAACCGTTCAATCAGAAGTCAACGAGGGCACTATTGCGGTTGTCGAGACCAATCACGATATTTTGTCACAAGCCAAAGCACGGGTACTCAGTAAAAAAGAGCGTGAGCTTACCTTACCGGCAAAAGCCTTGCTCACCCATTTACAAAACTCAACTCAGTTTCTTAATCACGATGCGCCGCAAGATATGTTGAGTTTTTTGCAACACGAATGATATTGATTGATCAACAACACAACATATAAGGTGCTTATACACCCATAAATTGCAATATGAAAAAAGGAATCGACATGTTTAGCAGTTTAACTACTCCGGTAACAAAGCGTTTGTGGTCAGCCAGTGCCGCGTTAGGTATTGGTCTTCTATTCAGCAGCGTACTGTCTGCTCAAACCATTAATTTAAGCTATAACGGTGCGCCCGATGCAGACAAAAATGCAGTACACCTATTTGCGAGTAACTTAAAACAAATTCTCGCAGACAAAACCCAGGGAGAACTTCAATTAAAGCTTTATCCCAATAGTATGCTCGGCGAAGAAGAAGAACGCATGGAACAGGTGATGAATACCCCCAGCCTGAACATTGCTTCTTTTGGCGGGATCTCACCTCAGTTCCCTGAAATCTTTGTCAGCGCCATCCCTTTTATGTTTGGCACTTTCGAGCAGGCTCATCAGTTTTTTGATCAAGGTGAATACTGGAAAAGCGCCCAACAAGAATTTTACAAGCGCACCAATACTCACCTGTTAGCCGTCGTTGAAGAAGGGGGATTCTTAGCCTTTACCAACAATAAACGTCCAATCCACTCTCCTGCTGATTTCAAAGGCTTACGCTTCCGAGCCATGGACAAAAGTCAGGTCGCATTATACGAATCATTTGGCGCTTCTGGCACACCGATCCCATGGACCGAAGTCTATATGGGCTTACGTACCGGCGTTGCCGATGGTCAAATGAACCCACCAATGTATATCATTTTGGGGAGTCTGTTCGAAGTACAACAGTACTTAACACTGGCCAACATTCAATACTCCGATCAGTTCTTAGTGGCCAACGATGCACTACTCAAAAGCCTTAGCCCTAAGCAACGTAAAGCTTTAGAAGAAGCAGTAAACCAAGCCAATGGCATGAACCGCGAAGCTGTTGAATCACAAGTCGAACAGCGAATTCAATTCTTGGCAGATAAGGGGATGCAAGTCTATCGTCCTAGCGCACAAGAACTGGCCGCATTTAAAGAAATTGGTCAGCCCTCTTATTTAGCTTGGCTTAAAGAACAAAACATCGATACAAAATGGATCGATATGGCCCTAAAAGACGCCCAATAAGGTCTCCCTTCCCCAGTAGATGAGACGCCTTAGGGCGTCTATATCGGATATAAATATGAAACACGCTATTCTTGAACGCTTCGCCAACTTGATGTTAGCCATTGCGGTCATCGCTTTTAGTTTAAATTTACTCACATTATTCTACGGCGTTTGTGCACGTTACCTGCTAAATAGTGCGCCAATATGGACCGATGAATTCTCACGGTTTGTCATTATAGCAACGGTTATGCTGGCTGCAGGAGCTGTGTACTTAAGAGATGAACACATGCGAGTCTCCATCATTGAGCGCTATCTTCCCGTAAAATTAAATCGAGTTTTGCATTGGTATCGGTGGTTACTGATATTGACGATTGCAGGCTTTTTTAGCTACACCAGCGCCCACTATGCCATCTCTCTATCTCGTTTTCATACGATGGGCCTAGGCATTAGCAAGACGATTCCTTCGTTAAGCCTTCCAATTGGTTTTGCCGTACTTTTTGTTTTGGCGCTACTTCGTGGCCCCTACCCAAATAAAGGAGCGCTCTCGTGATGCTCGTGGCCATGTTATTGGTTTTTTTGATCCACGTATTACTGGGTCTGCCGCTGTTCATTAGTCTGATATTGACGGCGATTACTGGCTTTTACTTTGTTGACCTGAGTTTATTGCCACGCATGCTACCCCAACAATTTTTTAGCGGAATTAATGTGTTCTCCTTAATGGCGATCCCCTTATTTATTCTCGCGGGTAATTTAATGAATGCCGCAGGTCTGACGCCGAAGTTGATGGATTTTGCTAAATCTTTAGTCGGCCATTTACGGGGCGGTTTAGGCTATGTAAATGTGGTCTCTAGTATTTTCTTTGCTGGCGTCAATGGCTCGGCCGTAGCAGATACCTCTGCCCTCGGGTCACTGTTAGTCCCCGCAATGAAAAAAGACGGCTACTCAACCGCTTATGCTGCAGGTTTAACTGCCGGTAGCTCCTTAATCGGACCGATCATTCCCCCTAGTATCTTTATGATCCTTTATTCATCGGTGACCAATACCTCGGTGGGGGATTTATTCTTGGCTGGGGTGATTCCAGGCATTTTATTGGGATGTGCGTTTTTGGTAATTAATTATTTTTACGCCAAAAAAGCCAATTTAAGTATTTCATCGCAGCGCCCTTCGGTGAGCCGAGTGCTTAAAGCCTTAGTTGCTGCAGGCCCAGCCCTCATTGCCCCACTGATCATAGTAGCCAGCATTGTATTTGGCTTTGTCACCCCGACCGAATCTGGGGTCTTGATTGTGGTTTATGCCCTGCTAATCGGCCTGATCAGCCGACAACTCACGATCAGCGGGGCGATGCTGGCCTTAAAAGAGACCGTGATATTAAGCTGCGCTATTTTCATCATCATTGGCGCATCATCGGTGGTTAGCTGGTTACTCGCCTATGCGCAGGTTCCCAATCAATTTGCCAGCGCATTACAACCCTTTGCTGAAAACCCGACATTGGTACTATTGCTGATTAGCTTAATCACGTTTATCACGGGAATGTTAATGGAAGAAGTTTCGGCATTAATGCTACTGACGCCTGTATTTACTCCCATCGCACTACAAGCTGGGGTTGACCCGATCCACTTGGGGATCATCATTACCATGAATATTACAATTGCTTTAATCACCCCCCCCATGGGTGCTTGCGTTTATGTTGCAGCAGCCGTCAGCAAATTAGATTTACATGAAATGTTTAAATCCATTTGGCCCTTCGTGTTAATTGCGCTAATGGTGTTATTGCTGTTAATTTTCATTCCGTCGCTAACTCTTTTCCTTCCCAGTTTATTTAAGTAATCTCATGAATCATTTCGTTACCAGAACTATTCCAGAGCAAGCGCTACCGGATTGGAAAGCGCTCCAAGAAATCCAAATTTGTGACAATAACGAGCCACTCGAGCCAATGAGTTTGTCT
Organism: Agarivorans sp. QJM3NY_30; assembly: GCF_050870855.2. Taxonomy (GTDB): domain Bacteria; phylum Pseudomonadota; class Gammaproteobacteria; order Enterobacterales; family Celerinatantimonadaceae; genus Agarivorans. The sequence goes on from NZ_CP194038.2 coordinate 4,542,574, forward strand.
TCATCGATCAAGGTTTATCCGGCCTATCATAAAATGCAAATTCGCCATGCAATTTCAGAGTGTTTTGTTCGCGCTTCAGTCTTCGAACGTCTGATAGAAGCTGAGAAATTACTCCCAACTGGTATTCATTTGGTGATATTAGATGCTTGGCGTCCATTTCCAGTTCAACAATACTTATTTGATACGCTAATGAACTTGATGGAGCATGCGAATCCCGAACTCAGTCCGCAACAATGCAATGATAAAGCGAGAAATCTAGTATCGCCCCCCAGCACCGATCCCAAGGCTCCAAGTCCGCATCTAACAGGCGGATCGGTAGATGTGACCTTGTGTGACCAACATGGTCGTTTGTTAAACATGGGAACTCTGTTCGACGAAGCCAGTGACGACTCATGGACCGCTGCACTCGAACGGCCAGCTTTAAGTAAAGCGCTACAGTTGGCACAGCAAAACCGACGTTTACTTTACCACGCGATGACTAACGCTGGTTTTAGCAATTTAGCCAGTGAGTGGTGGCATTATGACTATGGAAACCAGTTGTGGGCTCTAGCCACACAGCAAAGTTGTGCCTTTTTTGGAGCCACTCGACCCAGTGGTATCGAGCGGCTCTGGCAGCAACAACTACAACGATAAATCGATTTTAATCCCTATGCTGCGATGCCCTGCCTGCAACAGAACGCATCGCTTAACTTTAAGGGCTTCATTCGCTGACGACGAAGCCGATAAAACATGCCTCCGACAAGCATAAATAATAGCAGGCTGGCGGGCTCATCCACCGTGGTGGCGGCAGCCACAATTAATACCGGATTGATATCGATCCAATAATAATCATTTTCATTCTGCACCAAAGGGCTTAAGAAAATAGTTGTGATTTCTGCTGGGGTTAATAAGGTAGAGCGATTCAAGCTTGGATTCATGAGGTAATTACCCGAAAGATGAGGTAAACCTAGGTTATGCCCTAATTCGTGCGCCAGCAGCTCGGCGCCACTCCAACCCGCAGCAAATGTAGATTCAACCACAAAGTCATTGCCTCGGTATTCACCGCAGCCAACGATACTTGCCGAGGTGAAACTGCCACAGGCGCTAATCGTATCAATGAAATAGAAGTTCACCACATTGGCGGGGCCTTGGTGCAAACTAAATAACTGGTTCACTTCGCTACTAGCCGTGATATCCAAAAACTCAGGATACACCAGCTCGGTGGCAGTACCGATACGAATATCGATGATTTTGCTACCAAAATTGGCTTGCGAATAGATGGCATCTAACTGCGCCTCTTTCGTCGTAATAAAGGCCGCATGCACCATATTTGGCAAGACAGCGAGAAAAAAAACAGCAATGACTCTAAGGGAAACGCTCATGACAATCCTTTGACTGATATATCGAGTTAATAAAATGTTAACGGCATTACACATAATAGTGCTGCTGACCGCATTAAGCCAATCATACGGAGCTTTTAAACAAAGCTCTAGCGCACAAAACACTTGACTTAGGTCAACAGATTTCACAGCTAGTTGCAGCCAATTTTTAAGAAGTCTGCTACCCTGCAAGGTGTATCCATTCACCAACATAAGTTCTTTTAAATGTTACACTTGCCCTCTCCAATTTTGGCGATTTTACGTTCAAGCATTCGCTTTTTTACCCGCGGGAAATTTATTCCTGAAAATCCAATCGACGAGTTTTCTTTAGACTTGAGCCAACCGATCATTTATGTGATCCCCAGCGCATCTTTAGCTGATGTACTCACCTTGCAGCTCGCCTGTAAAGTACTGGGGCTACCAGATCCCTTGACGCCTGTCAGTTTCGCAGGGGAAATTCATCAGCGAGTGGCCTTTTTATGCGATCGACAGGGCGAGACCTCGGAAGCGACTATCAAGCAATTCACTCAGGCATTACGCGCTCATCACAGTGAACAAAACCACGATGTGCAATTAATGCCTGTAAAATTATTTTGGGATCGCTACCCTGGTCGGGAAAGCGTTGATGATTTAATGAGTGGCAAAACCAAGCGGCCCGCGGGTCCAATCAAGAAAGCTTGGCAAGTCGTGTTTAAAGGTCGCGAGAATTTAGTTCGCTTTAGTCACCCGGTTTCCTTGAAACAAATGGCACAACGCCATGGTGCCGACCAAAGAATTGGCCACAAGCTGGCAAGAGTGGCACGGATCCACTTTAGCCGTATGCAGATGATTGCCACTGGTCCGAAGTTGCCCATCCGTCGTCATATGTTTGAACAATTACTCGCCTCGCCGACCATTCGCGCCGCCATCAGCGACGAAGCCAAAAACAACCACAAAAGCCAAGCTGAAGCCAAACAAACGGCTCTCAGATATCTTGAAGAAATTGCCGCCGATTTTTCCTATCGTAACCTGCGTATGGCTGATTCAGTGCTAAGTTGGGTATGGAATAAGATCTATTCAGGAATCGAAGTAAACCACGCCGAAAAGGTTCGCCAGCTGGCACAAGAGGGTCATGAAATTGTGTATGCCCCTTGTCATCGCAGCCACATGGACTATTTACTGCTCTCCTATGTGCTGTACCACCAAGGCATGGTGCCGCCACACATCGCCGCCGGGGTAAATCTAAACTTTTGGCCTGCGGGGCCCTTTTTCCGCCGAGCGGGCGCATTTTTTATTCGACGCAGCTTTAAGGGCAACAAACTGTATTCAACCGTATTTCGTGAATACCTTAGCCAACTATTTAGTCGCGGCTACTCGGTGGAATACTTTACCGAAGGAGGCCGCAGTCGAACGGGTCGCTTATTACCCCCCAAAACCGGAATGCTCGCCATGACCGTACAAGCCATGATGCGTGGTTTGGAGCGCCCGGTCACCATCGTACCGGTTTATTTTGGTTATGAACACGTGATGGAAGTAGGCACTTACTACAAGGAACTCAAGGGAAAAACCAAAGATAAGGAATCCTTGCTTTCGCTATTTGGCATGTTAAGCAAGCTGCGTAATTTTGGCCATGGTTACGTCAATTTTGGTGAGCCAATTAACCTCAATCAACAACTCAATCAAATTGCACCACAGTGGCGAGAGAGCCATGAAGAGGGCTTGAAACCGCAATGGTTGGTTCCGGCAGTGAATCAAGTGTCTAAGCAACTCATGGAAAACATTAACAGTGCCGCAGCAGTGAACGGTTTGTGCTTAAGTGCCATTATTTTACTGGCTGCAGAAAATCGCGCTCTGCCGCGTAATCAACTAGCTAAACAAATCAGCCTTTGTAGCAGCCTGATCCGTAATGTGCCCTATAGCACTCATGTTACATTGCCAGACTTAGATGCAGATTCCCTATTGGAACAAGCCATTAGTTTGAACAAATTTGAGATCCGGGAAGACGATTTAGGCAGCATCATTGGTTTGGATGAAAAGCAGCAGGTTTTGTTAAACTTCTATCGCAATAACATCATTCACCTATTGATCATCCCAGCCTTTATTGCCGCCGTGTTATTACAGCATCGCAGCATTGGCCGATCTCAACTAGTCAGCCTACTCGAACAACTTTATCCGCTACTTAAAGGAGAGCTGTTTTTACACTATCAAGTAGATGATATTAGCCAGTTATGCGAGCGTTATTTAGCTGAATTTGTCGCTTTAAAGTTAATCAGTGAAAACGGAGAGTGTTTTAAAATAGACAGCCACCGTCGTGGCCGTTTGCTACTACTGGCGCAGATTGCCCAAGAAAGCTTACATCGCTATGCCATTGTGGCGGCTTTATTGGCAAAACGACCGCACCTGACTCGTAGCGAGCTGGAACAACAAGCTTTAGCCGCCGCTCAGCGCTTAGCCAAGCTGCACCATATCAATGCACCGGAATACTACGACAAACGCATCACCAGTAGTCTGTTGGCTCTATTCCGCGAACATGGCTATAACCAAGTGGAGGTGGCTGAGAACCTATTTGGCAAACTAGCGCCACTATTAGCCGATGGCGTCTATGATTCGATCAGTGAATTACTCGATCTCGAGACTTAATTTAGTCTAAGCGGCAAACCACGCCAGCCATCCATAGTGGCTGGCAATACCAATAAATATCACCAAACCAACATAATTATTATTGAGAAACGCACTAAAACAGGCTTCCCGTTGCCGATAACGGATTAATTTCTGTTGATAGACAAACAAAGCCGCCGCCGCTAACAAACCAATATCGAAGGCTAAGCCTAATTGCTTTAAATAGGCGATCGCGGCAAAACAGCACAAACAAGCCAACTGTAATAAACCGATTATTAGTTTGTCATAACGACCAAATAAAATCGCGGTCGACTTTACCCCTATCTTCAAGTCATCTTCACGATCCACCATTGCATACTTAGTATCATAAGCAATCGTCCAACAAATGTTGGCTAATAATAACAACCATGCCTCAGGTGCAATCTGACCACTTTGGGCGGCATAGGCCATCGGAATACACCAACCAAAAGCCACCCCCAAAAATAGCTGTGGTAGATGAGTAATCCGCTTCATAAAAGGGTAAATTGCCGCCAATGCTAAAGCCACAACCGATAAGGCAATGGTCAGCAAATTTTGGGTCAGAACCAATAGAAATGCCAAAGCCACCAGGCCAATAAACAAGCCAAGTGCCTCGCGTTCAGAAACCAGCCCTTTGACTAAAGGGCGCTGAGCGGTGCGTTTAACGTGACCATCGACCTCACGATCGGCATAATCATTCATCACACAGCCAGCCGATCGCATTAAAAACACGCCTAATACAAAGACCAGCAACACCGACAGTTTAGGTGGTCCTTCAGCCGCCAACCACAAAGCCCACAAGGCAGGCCACAATAACAATAAGGTACCGATGGGTTTATCGGCGCGCATCAGCTGCCAGTATGGGTGTACTTTGATCAAATCAAGCACGATCAACTCCTTGATAAGCTAGGCTGGCGGGTAAAAAAAACTCGGCCACGAGTAGCGGTGCACCAGCTAATAGAAAGCGAGAGCGTCGCCCCCACAGCGGCTGCTTTGGCCCAACACTTTGCTGAAGCGCAGAATGCGCATCAACTTGGCACAGCTCTAAAGTTTGTCGCTGACCTTTGTCGGTAAACAATAACTCTCCTAAAGAGTTGTTTTGCAAATAACTCACCGCTGCAGCCTCTCCCGCTAAAGAATCCTGCGGAACGACGCTACGTGCATATACCCAAGGTAAGTCATCACAGCACAGTAAGACCTCTCTGACCCAGTAAGGCCCCTCACAATCCAAAGCCTGCCGTTCAGCCTCGGTAATTTCCAAATAGCCTTCAAATAACACTTGGATGGAAAAATGCTGGCAATGCTGGCGCAAACGTGCGGTGAGCGAACCAGGATAAAGTAACCAATCAGCTAAAGCAGTTGATTCTAATTCAACATTTTGTGGCTGTTGCCAACGACCATCGGCCTGATAAGGATAAGGCTGTTTTGAGTTCACTGGTATTACTATTGTTGAATAATGGCCTTATTATCCGGCAATTGACAGATTAAAGTAAACTCCCGATTCGCCCATTATGCTATTCTTGCGCGGTCACGTTTGCATTTCCTTTAGGCTCTTTTCAGCAACGATAAATTATTGACTAAATTTAGCTGCGCATCTTGACCAAACGCTCGATAGCACAAACAATAAAGCTAGGACTATCAAGGAATCAAAGGATCGTATGAAATTTAGCCAAGCATTGCTTATAACATTTAGTTTGTTATTCTCCACCGTCATCAAGGCCGAAGAAGCTGGTAATCCTAGCTATGCCTATTTTGCGCTAGAACCGGATATTATTACGAACTACATTAGCACAGGGAAGAAGCTAGGCTATGTGCGAATCACCGCCGACATCATGGTAGAAAACGCAGGGGATTTAGCCAACATTGAGCATCACGCCCCACTGATCCGCGACGCGATCATTGAAATTTTAGGCCATCAAGCCGAAGAAGATGTAAAGTCCTTAACTGGCCGAGAACAAATTCGACAGATGTGTGAAGAGGCAGTGAATGACCTCTTAGTGCAAGAAACCGGTAAAAAGCTGGTCAATAAGTTACTGTTTACTAAATATCTTTATCAGTAAACTTATCAAATACCGCCTGAGCACAACCCACGAATAAGCCAAACAGATGGGCCAGATTCGCCGTAGATGGCCCAATTACATCCATAAAGCCAATCACCAACCAGACCAACATAAAGCCCACAATTGAAGGGCTTAACTGCAGCCCAGCTTTAGGACGTAGCCACCCCGTAAACCAGCAATACCCCAACAATGCATACACCACCCCAGATAAGCCCCCAAAATACGGTCCGGAAGCCAGTAGCTGTGCTACATTGGGGATCACTGCTGCGACAATCGTAATCAATAATAACTTAGAGCTTCCTAATTGACGCTCGATCTCTCCACCTAATTGCCACCACCACAGGCCATTAAACACGATATGAACAATTGAGAAATGTAAAAAAATCGGTGTGATGACCCGCCAAAACTGGGTTGAAGCGAGCATACTCAGCTGAGGAGTAATAGTCAGGTGTTCAATAAAATAACGATTAAAACCGAAGCTCATTAGCGCATAAATCACGGCTGATATCAGCAATACCAGCAGTGTCACCGGACCCGCATGAGCCAAAAAGGAGTTTTTAATCACCCCCGAGCCACCATAAGAAAATGAGGCTTTGCGACTGTCGGCCATAGTCCATGAAGCCGCATGATATTTTTCAGCATTCGGATTAGCTAAAAACTGCTTTAATTCAATTTCCGCACGTTCAAGCTGAGACTCATCGTTCAGCATAATCGCCACCCCTCGCTCCGCGGGTGCGAGTTGACACTCAATATGCAACACTGCCATATAGTCTACATAGGCCTGTGCCGCGCGAGGATTCGCCAGGACGATTAATTGCTTCACTCTGCTTCACCACTGGTGATCGGTGCCTTTACACGCCATGCTTCAAAGCCTCCCTGCAAGCTATAGACTTCTTCAAATCCTTGCTCTAATAAATACTGTGCCGCCCCCTGACTAGAAATACCGTGATAACACATCACAATTAGCGGCGTATCGTAGTCGGTATTTGCTAATAATTGATTAAGGCTACCGTCGTGAAGGTGAAAAGCATTCACTGGGTGCGCTTGAGCAAAGGACTGCGGATCACGCATATCTAATAGTAGCGCCCCAGCATTGCAAATTTTATCTTGAGCGCCATTTACGTCGATTTGTTCAAATTGTTCCATGATGATCCACTGCGAGCTATTTTGCCCACTTTAACTGGTTTACGCACAAAGAAAAAGAGACAAAACGAAGGGGATATAATGCCAACCGTTTGCTTGGGGCGCTGCAGATTCGGCATTCAGAATAATCAGTACTCATCTTTGTCACTAGCATGTTCTCGCATAAAAAAAGCAACCCGAAGGCTGCTTTCGCTTTGTGTATGAACAACCGAGCCTAGGCACCTAGATACGCCTTACGCACCTCTTCGTTCACCAATAAATTATCGCCAGTGTCTTCTAACACAATACGACCATTTTCCAGAACATAGCCTCTATCAGCCAGCCGCAGCGCTTGGTTGGCATTTTGCTCCACTAAAAACACCGTCATCCCACGTTGGCGTAATTGTTCCACGATATCGAAAATATGTTGAATAATAATCGGAGCCAAACCTAAAGAAGGCTCGTCCAATAACAGCAAGCGAGGATTACTCATTAAAGCACGACCAATCGCCAACATCTGCTGCTCCCCTCCCGACATGGTGCCCGCCCGTTGATTGACTCGTTCCAATAAACGCGGAAACAAGACATACATTTCTTGGATCCGTTGCTCGGTTTCCTGTTTACTCGCAAAAAAGGCCCCCATTCGAAGATTTTCTTCAACGGTGAGGCGCGAGAATATTCGTCGTCCCTCAGGAACCACCGCAATATCACCACGCATAATGTCATGGGTTTGGCGGTGGGTAATATCTTTACCATCAAACCATATCTGACCACTGCTGGCTCGAGGATCACCACACAAAGTCATCAATAAAGTGGTTTTACCCGCGCCATTGGCGCCGATCAGACTGACAATTTCGCCTTCATTTACCTTCACACTAACATCATGTAAAGCTTGAATCGGGCCATAGTGAGTCGATACATTTTTTAACTCTAACATTCGTCGTCTTTGCCTCGCCCTTAAAACTCACCCAGATAGGCTTTAATGACCTCAGGGTTGTTGCGGATCTCTTCCGGTGTCCCATTCGCTAAGGGACAACCTTGGTTAACCACGTAAATCCGATCTGAAATACCCATCACCAATTTCATATCGTGCTCAATCAGCAATACCGAGACCGATTCATTGGCTCGCAGATCCATGATCAGCCGATCCAAATCATCAGTCTCCTTAGGGTTAAGGCCTGCCGCAGGCTCATCTAGCATCAAAATTTCGGGACGGGTTACCATACAACGAGCTATCTCTAAACGACGCTGTTGGCCATAGGCCAGATTACCCGCCTTACGGTTGGCGAATTCAGTCAACTGAACTTTGTCTAACCAGTATTCAGCAAACGCTAAGGCCTCCGCTTCACTCTTCTTAAAATTTGGAGTTTTTAATAAACCGGCAATAAAGTTGGTATTCAAGTGACGATGTTGGGCCACCAACAGATTTTCTACCACCGTCATATCTTTGAAAAGACGTACATGCTGGAAGGTACGCACAATGCCTTTCCGGGCGATTTGGTGTCCGGCCAAACCTTGTAAGGCTTCGCCTCGATATAAAATTTGTCCACTGGTGGGTTTGTAGAAACCGGTTAAGCAGTTAAATACCGTGGTTTTCCCCGCACCATTGGGACCAATCACCGATACCACTTCTTTCTCTTTGAGCTTCAGCGCGACATTATTCACCGCCAATAAACCACCAAAACGCATGGTGAGGCCATTCACCTCAAGCAACTGACTCATGCCTTAGCTCCCTCTTTTAACTGAATATGAGGTCGAGACATTGGCAATAAACCTTGGGGGCGCCACACCATCATAAATACCATCATTAAACCAAACATCAGCATTCGGTACTCATTAAACTCACGCGCCATTTCTGGTAACACCGTCATGATAATCGCGGCTAAAATCACTCCAACTTGCGATCCCATTCCCCCTAAAACCACAATTGCTAAAATAATCGCAGATTCGATGAAGGTGAACGACTCAGGGCTAATAAAGCCCTGACGGGCCGCGAAAAAACTACCAGCAAAACCGGCAAAAGCAGCACCAATGGTAAATGCGCTGAGCTTAACCACCGTTGGATTTAAGCCTAAAGAACGGCAGGCAATTTCATCTTCACGTAGTGCTTCCCAAGCCCGACCAATCGGCATTCTTAACAAGCGATTGATCACAATCACCGTAAGCACGACCAAAAGTAGCGCCATCAAGTATAAGAAAATCACCTTATATTCTGAGTTATAACTAATACCAAAGAAGTTATGGAACGTATCAAAACCTTCACCTTTTAGGCGACGGTTAAATTCCAAACCAAACAAAGTTGGCTTCGGTACACCGCTAATACCGTTAGGTCCGCCAGTTAACTCGGTAAGGTTATTCAGCAATAAACGAATAATTTCTCCAAAGCCGAGGGTCACAATGGCTAGATAATCACCGCGTAAACGCAATACCGGAAAACCTAATAAGAAACCAAACAGTGCCGCCATGCCGCCGGCAATTGGTAGGCAAGTCCAAAAACCAAAACCATCGGCACTCAGTAAGGCATAGGTATAGGCTCCTACCGCATAAAAACCGACATAACCTAAATCGAGCAGACCGGCTAAGCCCACCACGACATTCAGTCCCAAACCCAACATCACATAGATGAGGGTTAAAGTCGCTAAATCCACCGAACCACGGCTAACAATAAAGGGCCAGATGATCGCCCCAGCTAAGGCGAACGAGACCAACAAACGATAAGCCTTAGGACTTTGCTCGGGACTCGGTAGTTTAAAATTAAACTTATTCGCCGAGCGTCTTAACTTTGCTTTACCAAACAGCATGGGGTGAAATAGCTGACTAAAAAATACCACCGCCGAACCAATAAATAGCCACTTTAGATGTTGTGGCTCGGCCAACGCCAGATTAAGTCCACTGCTACTAGGTTCCATTCGGATCCCTAACAGCCATCCAGCCAACAACATAAAGGTAATGGTGGAGATTAATGCTCCGGGGAGATTGAGCTTACTCATACTTTCTCAACCTCCGGTCTTCCTAACAGGCCCGTTGGCATGAACAGTAACACCAGGCACAGCAAACCAAAGGAAACCACATCTTTATACTCGGTACTAAAGTAACCAGCGGTAATCGCTTCAGTAATGCCTAACAACAAGCCTCCAACAACCGCTCCGGGTATCGAACCAATACCGCCTAATACCGCCGCAGTAAAGGCTTTTAAGCCAGCCATAAAACCGATATAGGGATTGATAACACCGTAATAAATCCCCAACAACACTCCTGCCACCGCCGCTAAGGCTGCCCCAATCACAAAGGTTAAGGAAATCACTTTATTGGTGTCGATCCCCAATAAATTGGCCATACCAATATCTTCAGAACAAGCACGGCAGGCACGTCCCATTCGCGAATGGGTAATAAAGGCCGTTAACCCGATCATCGTGAGGAAAGTCACCACAAAGATCACCACTTGCATGTAGGAAATGGTTAAATTGAAGCCGTCGTCAGGGCCAAATGTCCAGCCGCCAGTAATCAGACTCGGCATCGCGATATCACGACTTCCCTGAGATAAACGCACCAGATTTTGCAAGAAAATAGACATCCCAATCGCCGAAATCAAAGCGATCAAGCGGTTACCACCACGCACTGGCCGATAAGCCACTTTCTCGATGGTCCAACCATAGGCGCTGGTAATAATGATGCTAATGGCAAAAGCACCAAATAATAAAATCGGCAGGGAATCCAAGCCCATCAGCGATAAGGCAGCCAATACGATGAAGGCGACATAACTGCCTATCATATACACTTCACCATGGGCGAAGTTAATCATGCCGATAATGCCATACACCATCGTGTAACCAATGGCGATTAAGGCATAGGTACTACCAACCGTTAGTCCATTGACTAACTGTTGAAAAAAATAGAAAAATTGCTCAGACATAACGATCCCAATCTAATGGCTTGAAGCCATTAATTAAGTGTCTTTTAAAACAGAAGAGACCAGCTAGCGCCGATGACACTAGCCGGTCTGATATTCACAAATTACTTAGCGATAGACGATGTGCCGTCGGCATGCCATGTGAATACACCAAAATCGAAACCTTTAAGATCGCCTTTGCTATCCCACTGCAGTGGTCCCATGACCGTGTCAACAGTATTAGCGCGAAGATAAGCCGCCACAGCGTCTGGCTCATCACCCGCACCATTCACACCAGCAACAATAGATTGCATTGCCGCATAAGCAGTCCAAACGAAAGGACCGGTAGGATCTTCTCCTTTCGCCACCAAGGCGTCCACGATTGGTTTGTTGGCCGGTTCTAAGTCATATTTTTTCGGTAAGGTAACTAACAAGCCCTCAGAAGCTGCGCCAGCAATAGCAGAAATATCTTTGTTACCAACGCCTTCAGGCCCCATGAAAGTGGCATCTAGGCCTTTTTCTGAGGACTGACGCAGGATCAAACCAAGTTCTGGGTGGTAACCACCGTAGTAGACAAAATCGACTTTTTCTTTCTTCAGCTTAGCAATCAGCGCTGAGAAATCTTTATCACCCGCAGTCACACCTTCAAAAGCAACCACATTCACACCCGCCGCTTCTAACTCGGTTTTCACTGAGGTGGCGATCCCTTCACCATATTGTTGTTTATCATGGATCACTGCGACTCGTTGTGGTTTAACGCTAGTCGCGATATAACGAGCGGCCGTTGGTCCTTGGTCACTATCGAGACCGATGGTTCGAAAAACCAACTGATAGTCGCGAGTGGTAATGTCTGGGTTAGTCGAAGCGGGCGTAATCATTAATACACCTTCATCTTCATAGACATCTGAAGCAGGTTGAGTCGCGCCAGAACACAAATGACCCACTACATATTTAATGCCGTCGTTAATAATTTTGTTGGCAACCGCCACCGCTTGCTTCGGCTCACATGCGTCATCGTAGACAACAGCTTCAATTTTTTTACCTTTTAAGGCCCCCGCTTGGTTAAGTAAATCAACCGCAACGCCAACACCGGTAAATTGCATATCGCCATATTGTGCCACAGGCCCAGTTACAGGCCCCGCAACCGCTATCTTAATTGTGTCGGCAGCATGCGCTACTGATACCGCGCCAAATAGGGCTAGCGAAACTGCCAAGCCGGAAGCTGATTTTGTCCATTTAGTCATTAGAAACTCCATGTTAGCTTTTTTGTTATCTATTGTGTGTTTGCAGGAGTTCGGCGCATCAACCCTTGGATGCTATTCTCACCCCGTTGGCTGATGTTTTACCCTATACACAAGGCCTTTAACAAGTCGACGTTCCTGTAGCCCCCCTAGCGGCAGAGGATTTGACAACTTATTCAACCACAGCTATCAATTCATCCAGACCACATGCAGATAGTTTTGCTACATAAGCAGTAAAATGAGCTACAAATAGATCTAAATTAAGCATTTTAGTCTTATTTTTTCTAAATATACTGCAAGCCTGCTAAATAACTAATTTTTGAAGAGCTTTATTGGATTTTTACAGCATAAAAATACCGTCAGAGTGTTTATCACCACTAGATTAGGCTATTTTGCCGTTCTGCTTATTGAAGATTTAGGCTAGTAAAAAGAATAACTATGCAGCCGAATGACACATAAATGAATGCAGCTGCATTCATTTATGAAGCAAGATGACTGAATTTACTTTGAATTAAGTGGTTCATTATTCGCAAGGTGCAGGGTTCGCGTAGGAAAAGCAAACTCGGCACCGTTGGCAAGCACAATATCAACCACCTTATTCAACACATCTTGTTTTACCTGATGATAAAAAACCCAATCGGTAGTTTTAGTAAAAGTATAGATAAAAAAGTCGAGAGAAGACGCGTTAAAACTATCGAAGTTCACCATCAAAGTTTGATTGGTATCAATCTCCGGATGTTGACGTAACATCGCTTCGACATCACTCACCACTTTGCCTAGCTTCGCCGCATCAGCATAACGCAAACCGATGGTTTCTTTAATTCGACGATGGCTCATCCGGCTGGGGTTTTCTACCGCGATACTAGAAAATACCGAATTAGGCACATATAAGGGACGCTTATCGAAGGTACGGATCTGCGTCACCCGCCAACCTATTTTTTCAACCGTTCCTTCAATGCTGCGATCTGGTGAGCGGATCCAATCACCGACCTTAAAGGGCCGATCAAAATACACCAACAAGGCCCCAAAAAAGTTAGCGAGTAAATCTTTAGCGGCCATACCGACAATCAAACCGCCCATACCGCCGAAGGCTAGCACCCCGGAAATACTGAAGCCTAGGGTTTGAAAAACGGCTAGCAGCAATATAATAATCACACTGGCACGACACAACTTCGCCACCGCCTGTACCGTCGTTTTATCCTTACCTTTGCTGATCAACTGCTGCTCTGCACAACCCACAAAGCGCATCGCGACCCAAGCCAATAGAAACACCATCATCACTTGGCGCAGCACCGGGATCATCGGCAGTAAGTCCGATCCTAGAGCCTTGGCAAACGCGGTTGCCACTAAAGACAAGCCCACCACCGCGATCATCCAGTTAATCGGCTTCCATAATGAAAACCAAATTGCATCGTCCCACACGGTCTTGGTTTTAGTGGTTAAACGGCTTAAACGTCCCGCAAAAATACGCCAAATAACAAAAGCAACTAAGGTCAGTCCCAACACAACCAATACGTCAAACCACCAATTCGAGGTCGCTAATACGGCTTGTTCGTGTTCTAACCACAGCGCGATATCTTCAAACATAGCTTCATCCAGTTCTAATCTCAGACAAACAAAACGCGGCCTAAGCCGCGTCATAAAACTAACTTAAAACATCAAAATGAGGCTAAGCAGCAATCCCCGAATGACGAAGTAAGGCATCTACCTTAGGTTCTCGCCCTCTAAAGGCCTTAAACAGTTCCATCGGTTGCTGCGAACCACCTTTCTCCAGAATGTTATGCAAGAATTGTAAACCCGTTTCAGCATTGAAAATGCCTTCATCTTCAAATTTTGCAAATGCGTCAGCAGATAAGACCTCGGCCCATTTATAGCTGTAATAACCCGCGCTATAACCACCAGCAAAAATATGGCTAAAGCTATTTTGGAAACGATTGAAACTCGGAGGATTGATCACCGAAACCTGTTGGCGCACTTCATCCAGACGCTGCTGCACACTGCGACCCTCTGCGAGTTCATAATGTAAACGGAAATCAAACAATGAAAATTCGAGTTGGCGCACCATCGTCATCGCCGACTGGAAATTACGTGCCGCTAACATTTTATCTAACATCTGCTGCGGCAAGGGCTCGCCCGTCTCATAATGCCCAGAAATAAAGGCTAAAGCCTCACTCTGCCAACACCAATTTTCCAAAAACTGGCTCGGTAACTCAACCGCATCCCAAGCCACACCATTAATACCCGATACCGCCGCTTCATCCACCTTGGTCAGCATATGGTGAATGCCGTGACCAAACTCATGGAATAAAGTAATCACTTCATCGTGCGTGAATAAGGCTGGTTTATCGCCCACAGGCTTATTAAAGTTACAGGTTAAATAAGCGACTGGCTTAACCAACTGTCCATCTACATCCACTCGGCGGTCGATACAACCATCCATCCAAGCACCGCCACGTTTATGTTCGCGTGCATATAAATCTAAATAGAAAGAACCGCGCAGCGTTCCACTATCATCACTAATGTCAAAAAAACGAACGTCTGGGTGCCAAGTATCAACTCCCTGCCGTTCACTCACTGTCACCTTAAATAGGCGATTCACCACCTCAAACAGACCACTCAATACTCGATTTTCGGGGAAATAAGGGCGTAACTGTTCATCGGAAATAGCGTAGGTATGCTGTTTTAATTTTTCTGAATAGTAGGCTATATCCCAAGCCGCTAACTCATCAACCCCATGATACTGTTTGGCAAAAGCTTGCAACTCGGCTAACTCTCGCTCCGCCTGCGGCTTAGAGCGTGCAGCCAAGTCTTCTAAAAAGCCTAATACCTGCGCTGGAGATTCAGCCATTTTAGTGGCGAGTGACTTATCCGCGTAACTGGCAAAGCCAAGCAGCTGGGCTAACTCATGACGTAGTGCCAATTCTTCATCAATTAGTCCGCTATTATCAAATTTCTGCTCAGTGCTTGCTTGTTCAGAAGCGCGAGTACTAAAGGCTCGATACATTTCTTCACGTAGCGAACGATTGTCGGCGTAAGTCATCACCGGTAAGTAACTCGGGAACTCCAGCGTGAGTAGATAACCCTCTAAATCTTTTGCTGCAGCGGCTTGTTTGGCGGCAGCCAAGGCCGAATCCGGTAGCCCGACTAATTCGCTAGATTCGGTAATATGTTTTTGCCAAGCCAGAGTAGCGTCTAATACATGATTGGAAAATTGTGATGAGAGTTCCGACAAGCGTTTCACTATTTCACCGTAACGCTGTTGCTGCTCAGCCTCCAATCCAATACCAGATAATTCAAAGTCTCGTAGTGCATCTGTAACCGATTTTTGCTGGGCTAAATTATAATCAGCAAACGCTTGGCTGTCGGCTAAGCTTTTATAGGCTTGATAAAGCCCCTTGTGTTGGCCAACAAAGGTGCTGTACTCAGACAGTAGCGGGAGGCAGGACTCATAAGCTTCGCGTAGCTCCTGACTATTGACTACCGAATTACAGTGGCTAACCGGTGACCACAAACGACCTAAGCGGTCATTCACTTCATCGAGAGGCAAAATAAAATTTTGCCAAGTAGGCGTGGCTTCTTTTAACACCGAATCGATCGTCGCTCGGCATTCTTCAATCACTTGCTCTACCGCAGGCTGCACATGCGCTGGCTTAATCTTGCTAAACGGGGGTAATCCGGGTAAATCAAGTAAAGGGTTACTCATAAAAGATCCTTAAAACTGAAGATATATTAGCTATAAATAACATATTTTGGGGTTAATTATTTGTAAATCAACCCACCCTCACGATTTGGACGTTTCACATAGCCTCGATTTAGACTATGATTTCTCAAAGGAATAATATGCTTTCTTGGTTTAACGATACTTAGACCAACAGGACTCGCTTATACATGGATAATAACTCTCAATCCACAGAGACTAGTGATCACGGGCTGTGGAAAAAGTTAGCTTTAAATAAAGGAGCCAACAGCCTTTCCTTGCGCATGTTATCCTACATTCTTATCTGCTCCACCCTGCTTGCTCTGATCATCACCCTGATTCAACTTTATTACGATTACAAGCAAGATGTGAAAGTCATTGAGGAAAGTATCGATCAGATTGAAGTCAGTTTTCTACAACCAATTGCAGCCAGCTTATGGAACCTTGATGAAGAACAAGTCGAGGTACAAATTGAAGGCATTATGAACTTGCCTAACATGCAATATGTATTGGTCAAAGAAATCTTAGGTTCTTCTGAAGTCCCACTATTAGCACGTGGACGTTCAACCAACCAATATGATCTATCTCAGGAATTTGATCTTATTTATCAAGACGAGATGGTTGGAAAGCTGTTTGTCGCCGCCTCTTTGGAACAGGTGTATGAGCGCTTATGGCAAAAAGCGATGCTGATCCTCATTAGCCAAACCGTGAAAACCCTCGTGGTATCCATCGGTATTTTATTCATCATTTATTACGTGATTGTTCGCCACATCAATACCATTGTGGATTACACCCGCAACCTAGACCTAGACAATCTAGGCGCACCACTAAAAATTAATGCTAACGGTAAACAACGCAACGATGAGCTGGGCGAATTGGTCAATACTCTCAACCAAATGACCCGAAAAATTGACCACGAATTTGCCCAAAAATTAAAAGCCACCGAGCAATTAGCTCATGAGCGAGACTTCTCCGCAACCGTCATCAACTCAAGTAATGCGGTGATTGTGACCTTAGACAATCAACTCAACGTATTAACCGTGAACCCTGCTGGTGTGCTACTCACCGGCTTTCATCAAGAAGAACTAATCGGCCAAAACTGGCTGAGTGTATTTGTCGACAACGACCGGCGCGACAAAATTGAAGCCGATCTCCGACAGTTAAGGGTGATCCAAGATCAAGAATTAACGCTCACCGATCAGGTGAACAATCAATATACTTTACTATGGACCTTTGTTCCCTTTTACGAAGGCAATCATGTCTCTCGCATGATCGCCTTTGGCTATGATGTGACTCCACTAAAACGGGTTGAAAAAGAAATAAAAACCCTCAACGATGAGTTGGAACAAAAAGTAAAGTCACGAACCGAGCGTTTAGAGGAGAGTAATCTCCAGCTCGCTAGTGCTTTCGATAAACTTAAAAATGCACAACAATCCTTAGTGGAAGCCGAGAAAATGGCCTCCTTAGGTGGCTTGGTGGCTGGGGTCGCTCACGAGATTAATACCCCAATAGGCATTAGTGTCACTGCCGCATCTTACTTACAAGAGCAAGGCAAACAACTCGAAAAGAACATTGAAACTGGCAAGTTAAGCCGTCGCTATATGGAAGAGCTAATCAGTAACTTACAGCAATCGACTGAGTTATTGCTGAACAATTTACGTCGTGCCTCTGATTTGATTAGTAGCTTCAAGCAAGTTGCCGTCGACCAAAGCTCCGAAGCCTGCTACACCTTTAATCTCAACGAAAATGTCAATCAGGTGATCACCTCTTTAGGCCATAAAATTCGTCGTTCTGGTTGCACGATCAAAGTGGATTGTCCCAACGATTTAGAACTTTATAGCTTCCCAGGCAGCTTTACCCAGATCTACTCAAACTTAATCCTCAACTCCATTAAACATGGCTTTGAGGAATGGGACGGCGAAAAACAAATCAATATTCACATCTACCGGGAAGGTGAACAACTCCATCTCGATTATCAAGACACTGGTCGTGGGGTGGAGAGTAGTATTGTAAATCGTATTTTCGACCCCTTTGTCACGTCTAAACGCGGTCAAGGTGGTAGCGGCTTAGGTACTCACATCGTTTATAATCTCGTGGTGCAGTTACTGAAAGGCCATATTTCCTTCGATAGTAAGGAAAATGAAGGGGTTAAGTTCTTCATTCGTTTGCCTTATCAATCGCAAAAACAGGTCACAAAAGCTGATTAACATCTGATACAGCTACAGGCTATACTGCTGCAACATATCTGTCCTACACGGAGTTTCTCAATGAAAGAATATGATTACCTATGCATTGGCGCAGGCAGCGGCGGTATTGCCTCAGCCAATCGCGCCTCAATGTACGGCCAAAAAGTGGCGCTGATTGAAGCTCGTCATGTAGGTGGTACTTGCGTGAACGTAGGTTGTGTCCCTAAAAAAGCCATGTGGTTTGGTGCCCAAGTCGCGGAAGCTATTCATCGCTATGCACCTGATTACGGCTTTGATTTACAAGTGAATCAATTTGATTGGGCAACCTTAGTTGCCAGCAGAGAAGCCTACATCAAACGAATTCATGGTTCCTATGACCGCGTATTGGGTAACAATGGGGTCACACTTATCAATGGCTTTGCAAAGTTTGTAGATGCGAATACCGTGGAAGTGAATGGCGAACAAATCCGTGCCAAACACATTCTCATCGCCACTGGCGGTCGTCCTTCAATCCCCGCAATCCCTGGCGCCGAACTCGGCATCGATTCCGATGGATTTTTTGCTTTAACAGAGCAACCTAAACGAGTCTTGGTACTCGGAGCAGGTTACATCGCGGTTGAATTGGCAGGTGTTTTACACTCACTGGGTAGCGACACTCATTTAGCGGTGCGTAAGCACGCGCCCTTACGTAACTTTGACCCAATGCTTAGTGAAACGCTGGTCGAAATCATGGCGGAGGACGGCCCAACGCTGCACACCCATAGCGTACCACAATCCATCGAAAAACAAGCTGATGGCAGCTTGAATGTTAAATTTGAGAATGGCAACAACATCGAAGTGGATTGCGTTATATGGGCGATTGGCCGTGAACCCGCCACCGATAATATCAACCTAGCCGCGGCTGGCGTTGAAGTTGATCAACGCGGTTACATTCAGGTCGATGACTACTCAAATACCACCGCAGCGGGCGTCTACGCTGTCGGCGATAATATCGGTAAGGTAGAACTCACCCCAGTTGCCGTCAAAGCCGGACGTTTGCTCTCGGAACGTTTATTTAACGGAAAAACTGAAGCTAAAATGGATTATCAACTAATCCCTACTGTGGTCTTTAGTCACCCAGCCATCGGCACTTTGGGTTTAACCGAACCTGAAGCGATTGCTGAATACGGTGCGGATAATGTCAAAGTCTACAACTCAAGCTTTGCCGCGATGTACACAGCGGTCACTCAGCATCGTCAAATGACCAAGATGAAACTGATTTGTGCCGGTGAAGAACAAAAAGTGGTTGGTCTGCATGGGATAGGTCTAGGCATGGACGAAATTTTACAAGGATTTGGTGTTGCCATGAAGATGGGCGCAACCAAAGCCGACTTTGATGCCTGTGTCGCGATCCACCCCACCAGCGCAGAAGAATTTGTTACTATGTAGATCAGGGTCTGGAAACAGTACCCTGTAGAATTGACGATTCTGGAAAACCTACTAATACTTAGACCTATAGAAATATCTATTGGTTTGGGGCTAGTATGGTTTTCGTCGTTAATTCTTTTGATTTTGAAATTCCCAACTGTAGTGGCATAGTGAATTTGGCCACCTGATTAAAGGTGGTTGCCCATCGTGAAGCAAATGGAAATTAACCTTGGTTAAAAGTAAATTTGAATAGCCTGATATACTTTTACCAATCCACAAAAATCAAGAAAAATAAAAAGTAATGCAACGTACGACGCCTCCCCAGCACAAACTAAAACATGACTACCTTTAAAATACACCTCGCCAGTATGATATCGAATGCATTTCGCAAGTTGCGAAACGCACCTTGCGTAATTGTCATTTCTTTAAATTTTCAGTGTCTTACAGTAAAAGTTTATGCAAATCACAAGCTGGCTTTTGCTGCTGTATATAACTCTAAATCACGAAAAACGTCGCCGGCTACAAAGTAGAGAAAACCAACCTTTACATCGTTACTCATTACGCCTGTGACTAAAATAGATTTAGGCCAAATATGTCTTTGATATCAAAGAGCACTTTATCTGTCTTTTCTCGAGAAAGCTGACTTCCAGCCTTCAAAATGTCGATTAGTTGTGCCTTGTCATTTAAATACATAGCTCTTCTCTCTCGAATGGGCCGGAGCATTTCTTGTAAGCATTCTTCTAATATTCGTTTCGTCACGCCGTCACCCAGTCCCCCTCGTTGATAGTGTTGCTTTAATTGTTGGACATAGCTTTCATCTGGATGAAAAGCATCTAAATAAGTAAACACCACATTCCCCTCTATCTTGCCGGGGTCTTCAACCCTTACATGGTGAGGGTCGGTATACATAGACTTAACCGCTGCAGTGATTTCCTTTTCACTAGCTCCTAGATTAATAGTGTTCCCCATAGATTTAGACATCTTATTTTTTCCATCGGTGCTAGGTAAGCGTGGCGCTTTACTTAACAATGGTTGACATTCATTGAGAACATTGCGCCCGGCTAACGCGTTTATCTTCCGCACGATTTCATTAGTTTGTTCAAGCATTGGTAATTGGTCGTCACCAACGGGGACTAATGTTGCGTTAAACCCAGTGATATCCGCGGCTTGAGAGATGGGGTAAGTTAAAAATCCTGCAGGGATGGAGCGCTCAAATCCTTTGTTTTGAATTTCACTTTTAACTGTGGGATTACGCTCTAGTCGACTAATAGTAACTAGGTTGCTGTAATACATAGTGAGCTCGGCAAGCGCTGGTAATTGTGACTGCAGACATATGGTTGTTGCTGATGGGTCTATCCCTACAGCGAGGTAATCCGCCACCACATTTAGAATATTCGATGACACTTTTTGAGGGTGAAGGGCATTGTCTGTCAGGCCTTGCATATCAGCAACAAGAATGGTTTGTTCATGGTGAGCTTGTAAAGCGACACGCTGCTTTAAAGAACCAACGTAATGGCCTAGGTGTAATGGGCCCGTCGCTCTATCACCGGTTAAAATAACCTCTGATTTATCAGTTTTCGGTTGTGTATTCATTGGTATATCTCCTCGTCAAATAAATTGGCCACTGGAGATACAAAAGAGATGACAATCTTAGCTACCTACCAGCAGCATAAGAATGTAAGAATTCTGTGCCGCTCTAATGAGAGCGCCACCAAAGAATGGATAATGTAGGCATTGAAATATTATTCATAACGAGAATCTAGCAATAATCGAGTTAGGAGACAAGCGTTTGAGTGCTCCCCTAGCATATGCTGTAGGCAACTAGTTAGCTTTACTCTTGTTAGTATGTCGACATTTAAGATTGTAAAGCATTTCAGGGCCACTTCGAGCAAGAAGAAAGATTTCAATAAATTTCGTCTACCCTTCCTGCGCAAAAAAAACGTTGTCCTCTGGAAAATTCTTTCCTGAATCTTGCATCTCAACAAAATTTTTGTGATTTTTGCTATATTTCTGGAAAAGCCTTAGAAGCCTCGTCTACTCTAGCTTTACAGAACTTTTCCAGAATTTAAACTACAGAGTAAACATGTACTATGTAAATTCAAGGGACTAA
Source organism: Agarivorans sp. QJM3NY_30 (assembly GCF_050870855.2). Taxonomy (GTDB): domain Bacteria; phylum Pseudomonadota; class Gammaproteobacteria; order Enterobacterales; family Celerinatantimonadaceae; genus Agarivorans. The sequence goes on from NZ_CP194038.2 coordinate 4,564,260, forward strand.
AACACCGATTAGCCTTTGATTCGAAGACCCTTCAACGAATCAAGGCTAATCTGGCTTGTATCGTCAAGTCGCGCACCTTTATAGAACCTTAGTGAGTGACTCTGATATCTTAGCTCAAAGATAAAACATCAAGTTTCGCTAAATCACTGAGACAGCTCCTCTGCACGACTTCCATGTCGTCGGCTCTTGATTGATTCATGATTGCGCTCACTTTACCGACGAGACTTCGCTCGGAAGCGGATGAAAAGCGGCCAACGGCTACCTGTAACGTGTGAATCACAACATACTAAAAGTGGCGAAATGCCCCCTTAAACAATGGCGATCATCGACTAGGAGGATGATTCCAATAACCGAACACATCAAATAAAAAAATCTAACCGATAGACTAAAAAAGAAAAAGCAAGTCTAGCGACTTCTCTTGTAGCTACAACGAATCAGGAGGAGGAGGTCATCCATCATAACCTCCTTTTTGTATGCTCAAAATTAAGCGCTAAATAGCTAAATAAGACACGACAAACGCGCTAAGCTCTGCTTAATTGGAAACAACACATCTGCGCCCAATTGCATTGCCCGCTCCGGTGACCAGCCGTAATCCTCATCAGGCAAATCAGCGTTATCTTTAAATGGCATTTCGATGGTATAAGACAATGTCTTAAACTGTTCGCCCAACCATGCGGCGCCAATCTTTAAGTTAGCCTCTCCCGGCTTGTTCTTGGCATAACCATGTTGATCTTGGAAGTCTGGTGAAATCGCCATATACGCTTGCTTAAAGGTTTCTTCTAGCAACTGATGCCGCGCATCATATGAAGGGACCCCTTCACACCCTGCCACAAAATTGTAAGGCACAGATTCATCTCCATGAATATCAAGAAACAGATCGCCCCCCAATTCCAACATCTTTTGTCTTGCTAAAAACACCTCTGGGCTATGTTCCATGCTTGGATTTTGCCATTCACGGTTCAAATTTATACCAGCGGCATTAGTACGCAAATGACCTCGCACTGAACCATCTGGATTCATATTCGGCAAGACATAGAATACGGTTTCTTCCAATAGCTTTTTAGCCAAGGGATTATCTTCGTCCAATAACGTGGCGAGCATCCCCTCAACAAACCATTCTGCCATGGTCTCACCTGGGTGCTGCCTCGCCATCACCCAAACTTTGTGCTTGGCCTGCTCGGCATCACCAATTTGCAATAAACTCATATCCCGACCATCCAAGGTTTGCCCTAGGGTACTAAGTCTCACCCGAGGATCTTGTTGTATGGTTTGCAATAGATCCAGATGGCGCTCGTAGCTATAAGGTGCAAAATAAGCGAAATAGACACTCGATTGCTCAAGCGCCAAAGAAAATTTTAATTGCTCACCATCATAATCGGTATCGATGCGAAACCATTGTTGGCGATCATAAGATGCGACGACCTGATAACCTTGCCAACCCTGTGGATAAGCCGACTGACTGGCGTTGATAATATGGAATTGATAAGACTGCGCTTGCTCAGCTTCAAAACGAAAATGAAACCACTGAAAAAACTCAGATTGGTTGTCATGTTTGATTTCAAGTTGGATATCTTGCGGATCTTGTAAAGCGATAACTCGAATGTTACCACTATCAAAATTATCAGTAATGTACATCTCTACACCTTCATGCTGAATAGGGTCCTAGGAGTTGCCCAGTATAACTGGCAATGCCTAGAGGCTGTTTATCTTTTGAGATTATTTTTACAAGGAACCGTCATTTTTTATATCAGGAACAGCACTATGGCATCACCTGACGAGAATAACTAAAAGGCTCGTCTAGGGTCTTTTGATTTTCATCACCAAGAATAGATCAGCAATGATGCCAAATATATTTAATACCAGTCCTTTTGACGAAACCATATGAGTTAGTAGCCTTCTGAACAAAGGCCACAGATTAGCGGCTGAGGTCTTTATTTTTGGTAGCGTCCATCTCCTGAACTTCGATCCTAAAGTAGCGAATATCCAATTGTTTCGCATAAGACATGCTGCCATCAAGCGTGACCAACTGTCCCTGAGATACCACTCGCTGATTAAAGTCGATCCCCTGTCGAAACACTTCTTCACCGCCTTGGTCAATAAATATCATCACCAAGGCTTGCTCAATCGGCCCTTCAACCAACAACTGGTAACTCACGCCAATCTGTTTCCCTTGGTTTTCCGACTCAACAAAAAAAGCCGAACGAACATGTTGTTGATCGATGGCGATCAAACTATCAAAGGCAAATACACGTAATTCGGGGTGATTCTCTTTATTTAGTTCGAAGTTATACTTTCGTTCTAATTGTAAAGCTTGGTTCAATTTCAAGTTTTTCTGTTCAACCACATTAAAATCACTTAACAAGCCTTCATAATCGTGTCTCAAATCATGGTAAGTCGGTAATAGAGCGACTAAATAAAATACCGACGCAAAACTAATGACCACCAGCGCGGCACTAATCCAACGATACTTTCTAACATGTCGATAGGCTTTCTTATAATGTTGATGGCGCGCCTTATGGTGCTCATATCGAACTTGCAGACTCACCTCTGAACGGTGACTGTGTTGCTTTGGAGAATGAAAATCGACACTATCAGCAGCGTGAATAATCTCAGCCTGCTGTTTTAGCTCATTGGTAGACATGATCTCTTCCCTAAGATTGCCTAAAAGTGGCTTATGAATACTAACAAATATTGTTAGCCTTAATTTATATCTCAAAAATAACGGCGAGATACGGATCCTGATTAATTTTAACACTTAAAATTAACAAGCTAAACACTCCCGCTAGGGCAACCACCAGAGCATTCAGCCTCAAAGTAATTGATACCAGAAAGCGCCCCTTTAACATAGCAGTTAAAATAAGAATTATCAGTAATAAACCTACATCCGTGACAACTGCTTACATTTGCTCTTGATTTTCTTTTATCCTTTCGCCACATGTTGGTACAGCTATCGGCACAAAGCACTACACTTTATAGCTTGAGTGAGTACAATGAGCGCCAAATTGATGAAATGGTAAGGGGATAGGATGGCAATTCAATGGTATCCAGGGCATATGCACAAAGCCCAGAAACAAATCAAAGAAGTGATGCCAAATATCGATTTGATCATCGAAGTATTGGATGCTCGGATCCCCTATAGCAGTGAGAACCCGTTGGTTGCCACCCTACGTGGTGATAAACCCTGTATCAAAGTGTTAAACAAGAGTGATTTAGCCGATCCCGAGATCACCCGCCAATGGCAGCAATACTTTGAACAAGAGCAAGGGGTGAAAGCGATTCCCTTGTGTACTATTCAGGGGAATCAGACGCAAGAATTACTAAGCTTATGTCGTAGTATGTTACCCAATAAAGGGGGCGTTGATAAGCCAATCCATACTATGATTTGTGGGATCCCTAATGTCGGTAAATCGACTTTAATTAACGCCTTAGCGGGACGAACCATCGCTAAAACCGGCAACGAACCTGCGGTAACCAAGGCTCAACAAAGGATCCGTCTAGAGGGCAACATCATCCTCTCAGATACGCCAGGGATCCTTTGGCCAAAGTTCGACAATGTCGCCAGCGGCTACCGCTTGGCAACAACCGGAGCGGTCAAAGATACAGCCATGGATTATGATGATGTCGCAGCCTTTGCTTGCGAATATCTATTAGAAGCCTATCCCGAACAGTTAAAAGCCCGTTATAAACTTGAAGATTTACCTGAGTCAGAAATTGTCTTGATGGAAGAGATTGGTCGCCGCCGAGGCTGTTTGGTTCGTGGTGGTCAGGTCGACTACGTGAAGGTTGCCACCATCATTCTTAACGAACTACGCGATGCAACTATCGGTCGAATTAGCTTGGAAACGCCAGCGATGGTGGCAGTTGAAAAAGTTGAAACGGCCAAGCTAGTCGCCGAAAAAGAAGAAAAAAAGAAAATGATTGCCGAACTACAAAAGAAAAAACGCCGTAAACGACGCTAATTATTCTGGCAATAAAAAACCACCCACCGTTCACGGTGGTTTTTTATTGCTTAACAGGCTGGCCTTATTGGGTTAAATAGGCAATCGCGTCTTTAATTTCATCTTCACTACAATCACCACAAGTGCCCTTGGCTGGCATCACACCATTAAACCCGTTCCAAGCGTGGTTAAATAAGGTCTCGTTACCTTGAGCAATACGAGGCTCCCAAGCGGCTGCATCACCTTTTTTAGGTGCTCCGGCAACACCAGTGCTATGACAAGCCGTACAATAAGTATTAAAAACAGTTGCCCCATCTCGAGGACCGCTTGCGGCAGCAGGGGCTTTAGTCACGGCAAGTTCGCCATCTAAATAAACGGAGCCGACAGGTTTAATCCGCTCGATTATCGCTTCATCAGACATATCAGCCGCAAACGCACTGGGTAATATGCTTAAGCACAGTGATACCAGCAATGTTTTCCAATTCAAAAGCTTCACCTTTATCTCTCCTCATTGTGCCTACTGTCTGCAGTATTAGGCATCCTTGTCATTATTGGCAAAATTATACCCGCTATTCCCCTGAGGTTAAACCATTGTAAAAACGAATATAAGAACTATGTATCTTAGATGTTACTTAGCTGGGGTTTTTCAGAATATCTCGCCACGGCAGTTGTCGGTCACCCAAAGAAATAAAATTAGGATTCTCTAAGGATTCGCGCTGGTTATAGCTTAGGTCGCGTAAATGTAAATCCAACAATCCGCCACCCGCTTCTTCTAAGATGATCTGCGGCGCGCCAGTATCCCATTCGCCAGTTGGGCCGACTCGAATATAACAATCAGCAACGCCCTCGGCGACCAAGCAACTTTTTAAGCTAGCGCTACCTAAAGGATAAAGTTTGTAATGATAGTTACAATTTAAAATCGCTTGCAATAAAGCAGGGCGCTGCACTCGACTGGTGGCAACCCGGATTTGCTCGGGCGGACTATCGTAATGACGACTACGAATTTTGGTTCGTTTACCCGCCTGCTCTTTAAACGCACCATGCCCCTTGACTGCTGCATACAATATTTGCACGATAGGTCCATAAACCACCCCCAATACCGGTTGGTTATCGTGGATCAAGGCAATTTCGGTAGCAAAGTCACCACTCCCAGAAACAAACTCCTGAGTACCATCTAAAGGGTCGACTAGCCAATAAGTTTGCCAAGTTTGACGCTCTTCTAGAGGAATATTCGCCTGTTCTTCAGACAAAATGGGGATTTCTGGAGTTAAGCTGGAAAGCTTATTCATAATAAAATGATGGGCTGCGTAATCAGCTGAGGTCACGGGTGTTTTATCTTGTTTCACCTCGCTGACATAATCACCTTTCTCATAAATGCTACGGATTAACTCACCAGCACCACGTGCAATTTCAATCACTTCTGATAACACACTGACAGGCTCAAACATCCTCTAGCAATCCACCTTATTTTTCTTCAACCATTTTTCTAATAACAACAATGATGCAACACTACGCGCTTCAGAAAAGTCTTCACGGCTATATACACTGTCTAAGTCTTGCAAAGAAACTTTAATCATGTGCAACGGTTCTGGTTCATCGCCAGGTAAAATACTCGGACGAAGCCCCTGTGCCACATAAACCGACATATGACTGGAGAAATAACTCGGCGCCACCGAGAGTTCGGTAAGCAGCTGAAATTCACTCGCTATCAGGCCAATTTCTTCTTGTAACTCTCGATTGGCGGCAACCAGTGCGGTCTCTCCTGGATCGATCAAGCCTTTTACAAAGCCTAGCTCATAACGCTCTGTTCCGGCGGCGTATTCACTCACCAATAACAGCTCACCTTGCTCAGTGATAGGCAGTACCATGACCGCGCCGCGCCCCGAGCCAACCAAGCGCTCATAGGTCCGGTGTTCGCCATTACTAAACTCAAGGTGTAATTCTTCAATTTTGAAATAACGACTTTCAGCAGTGATGGCACTGTCTACTAATCGGGGCGGATGATGCTTACTCATCGCGGTTCCTGCTATCATTGACGTAGTATCATTGTTACATTGCTGTTAGAAGCACTCAAGGATTTGCGAACAAGAATGTTTAACTGGAGCCAAATAGATACCGTTTTGCTGGATATGGACGGCACTTTGCTAGACCTCCATTACGATAATTATTTTTGGATGCATTATCTACCGAACGCAATTGCTCAGCAAAATAAGCTCAGTACAGAACAGGCCCGTGAACAACTAATGGCTGATTACGAAACCGTTGCAGGCACCTTAGATTGGTATTGTTTCGATTACTGGAGCAACAAAACCAACATCGATATACGCCAGCTTAAAACCGAAGTAGAGCATAAAATAGCATGGCGCAATAACGTAAAACCCTTTTTAAACGCTTTAGCACAAGCAGGCAAACAACGTATTTTACTCACCAATTGCCATCCCGATGGTCTCGCCACCAAGGTTAGGGTGACCGGTTTAGATCAATACTTGGACCAACAGTTTAGCGTGCATCAATTTGGTTATCCCAAAGAAAAACCTGAACTATGGCAAGCACTGCTTGAGCATCACCCCTTCGAGCCGGAACGCACCCTGTTTATTGATGATAATGAGAAACTGCTTGAGCAAGCCAGCCGCTTTGGCATTAAATTTCTATTAGGGATCCGCAACCCCGATTCACAGCAAGCGAGCAAGTCTTTTAAACACTTCCCATCCGTTGACGATTACCAGCCGCTCACCCAACAATTGGTAAACTCAGGCCCGATGTTAACGAGGTAAACGCCCCTGCTCTTTGAACCGATAATATCCCTGTGGATCGACTCTTCCAATATATTTAAGATTGTTACTTAAACCACTGGGCATTTCCGCTCCGGCTTTAATTTTGCCTTCGGCAGCCCAACTCGAGGAAGTCAGTGAAGCGAACCACTCAAGTTCGACTTGCGAGTCACGATGATTCAACTGAATTGTCGGCTGTCCTTGCTTACAAGCAAGCTCAGCCTTCGCATTTGCTAGCTGTAATTCACCTAAGGGCGAATTGATCAATGGTGCCAACCAACGCAGCTGTCCCTGTAATTGTTCACACCATGGACTACCTTGGCTTGCTTCTGTCAATTGCAGTTGAAGTTCGCCGTCAACCGAAACTGGAAGCCCCAACGGTAACTGTTGCATCAGCCAGCTTGCTGGCGCGTTAAGCTGCCAATCTTTGACAAACCATCCCGACAGACCAAGCCCAACTAAACCCTGTCCTGCGAGCTCATGATCGTTCCCCAAACTCAACTCAGCCATGAGTCGGCCGCTCAATAAGGCACTCGGTTTCACCTGCCAATGCACTTGTTTTAAACTCAGCTGAGGTAAGTTAATACTCGCCAACTGACCATCCCACACCGAACCGCGAGGCTGATTCAAGATCACTTGTTTGGGAATTGGAAGGTAATTGAGGACCACCGACAAGGGCATGGTGACCACCAAACTAACCAAATAAACAGAAATCAATAACAGCGCTAATCCAAGATACTTCTTCATTCTGCCTTACCTAAGCGTAAGCGGCGCACACCAACCGTACCGGCTTGCTTCCCTTCATCTAAATCGATACTTTCAACAACGACACCGTAACGTTGACTAAGCATATTCAACCACCCCAACAATTGATTAAAAGGGACATTTTCAATCCATACTTCAACTTCACTATCGCCCTTAGGTTGAATTCGACTAATGCTAATACGCTGTTGACGGGCGCTACTACTGACCGCTTGATTCACTTTAATTGTGCCAGCATTGGCTTGCGTATGGCCATTCGCTAAAATCACCGCACCTTGCTGTTGCGCCCACAATAGGGTTTGCTGTTGTGTCGCTAAACGCTGTTTCGCAGCTTGGTTTGCTTGCGCCACCGGCGACCAAACACCCCAATATAAAACGGCGACAAAACACAAGATGCTAGCCAGCATCACTAAGTTTTGCTCACGCTTATTTAAACTTTGCCACCATTGTTTCATAAAGCCTTCCTTATGATCAGCGTTCCAACAACCCCACCCGCCTTGTTACTTAACGTACCTTGCTCGCTCGCATAGGGCTTTAAAGCTTGGCGAAACTGTTCAAAACTTTGGAACGATGGTGCCTGGGCTTGTAAACGGATTTCGCCCTTCTTTTGCTCATAACGCAAACTCAATGGCTTAAAATTATCAGTATTACCGAAGGCTGATGACAGCTGAGTCATCATCATTAAAAAGTCTTGCTGAGGCGCTTGATCAAGTGCAGCTATAGCTTTGCGAAAGTCACTGCGGATCCGACTATCTCGGATCCGTGAGACCTGAGGAAATACCTTCTTATAAACCTGACGAAGATTGGCATCGACAGTGGTTAATTGTTGTTCGGTATTGTAGGTATCAAGCAGCTGATAAGTGAGCGCTAGCGCAAAACAAAGCCCAGCGGCTATCGCAGCTTTCTTCCACTGTGCCCATAACTTAGTCACTGGATTTTCGGTAGCGTAGCGGCCTTGTAATAAATTGAAACTTGCCTTTTTTGCACCGTCGGCCAACAACTTCATCGGTAATTCTGGTGAAGCGGCCTGCCACTCAATGCCCGCAACTTCGATATCGGGTGCCGGACTATAGTGCTTAATCAGCAATTGCTGGTCATCTTTGACTAACAATGGTAAAGCAACACTTAACCAGGCTTGGTCAATACACATGCCACGCCCATCGGTAAAGCGAAATAACCACTGCTGATTGATCTGCAACGCACTGGCTTGCTCCGTCTCTGGCTGAGGTAAACAAAAGCTATCCACATGCCACGCCTGACTAGAGATATTCGCATCTTCCAGCATCTCCAGCCAATCCGACATTTGCTGCTGACTCACACAAGCAACGTCAACCCCATCTTTAGCTTTAGCCAAAATACAAATATGTAAATCGTCGGGATCTTGAGCGAGTTGCTCTTCCAACATAAATGGGACAACTTGTTGCCAAGAACGCTGCGCCGACTTCGGCAAAATCAAATGATGTTGTGTCACATCACAGGCTGGCACCAACACCGTGACTCGCCGATGTTCGGCTTTTTCTTGTAATGAACTCAACGCCGCACTTCCGCTAAGCTCTCCAGCGGCAATCACTTCTTGTTCGTTATCAGACCAAACCATCCAGTTGATGACATCTTGGTCGCTACTGGGTAAGCGGATTAACAGTTGCTCGTTCACTGTGCGCCTCCGTAAGTTCTGCGGATCGACTTAAGATCGGCCTTGCCACTGCGCTGAATAACGCTGGTCATCTGTGCTTGTCCTTGTTCATTTTCTATTTGCAGTTGTGCCATAAAATAATTTGAATTTAATGTTAGCGACGACTTAACCCCTGACGCACTCAGAGAAATGCCTGATAAAGCATTATGTGCCATCATTTCATCTAAACTACGATAGCCTTCATCTGGTCGGTCATTCAAGACCTGTTGCGCGCTACTGTTATCTAAATCCGGGTAAAACAGCGCTTCGAGCAATTGCGGTTGATCGAGTGCAATTGTGTTCACATTAATCGCCAAAGTCGACTGCGGCAAAGCGCAAATATAAGGTGAGACTTTGCGATAAATCGCAGCATTTACGCCATATACCGCTCGAAATTCGCTGCGCTCAACCATCGGCATATTCGCCGGTAAATAAGGCGGAATTAAACCTTCATATACACCGTCTTCGGCGCCCTGCGCCAAAGGAATTGTATCCGCATCAATCCAATCCCGAGTGGCATCCGTGATCTGCTCAGCGAGATAAGCGTCCACGCCCAAGGCCACTAATAAACCGGTAAATTGCGCAGCCACCTTGGGCGGCTGTCCATCCGTTTTATTCGGTTGCCCTAGAGCATTTAAATTAAAGCAGGCCTGTAAATCATGAATACTGCCCTTAATCACCGAATCTTCGACAGGGAACACCATTCCCTCAGTGGCCCAGTATTGCCCCAGATGCACCCTATCATCATCTTTTAGATCTTGTTTTAAGACTTTAATGGCAAACGCTTCCGCCCCCGATAATAGCCAATGAGCACGTATAGATTGTTGTAAGTTGCTGGCTCGCGCTAGGTCGAGCTGCAAGCGCTGACTAAACTGTGCAGCCACCACCACCATAACCGCCAAAATAAGCATGACGGTTAATAATGCGACCCCGCGCTGGCGCTGAGCAGAGAACCCTTGCATTATTCGGCACCCTTACTGGATTGATCGTTAGATGAACCGTTATCGCCAGTCTTGCCATCGTTGGTATTGGTATTTTCTTGTGCTTTGCTCGCCATAGCGGCTCGACTACCTGCTGCGGTGATATAAACCCTGCGTAATTCACCATAGTCTTTCAATCGCAGTGTCACTTCCACACCACTGGGCAACTGACTCCCTTCTGGCGGCTGCTCGCTCCACCCCTTAGAACCATAGAAACGAAAACTCAAACCCTCGACATCGTCCAGCAATACCATTTCTCGCGGCTCGTAGCCCACAACAACATCGGGATATTGATAAAAACGCTTAATTAACTTTTGATCTTTTATCAAATATGCAACTCGCTGCAAATGAGAGCGATTGAGCACCGAAGAGGGGTTCCGCCAGCCTAAGCTGACCATTTCAATCCCCATATCATCGCTATCCAGCAGATACTTACCAACCACAAGCAGCGCTCGCTGTTCTTCCGTTTCATCCCGAACAGAGCGCGGCGCGATTTGGCTAAAATCACGCTGCATCAAGAACATAGCTCGCTGTAATAGCCTTAATCGTTCACCATGGCGTTGCGAAATCTGATCACTATGCAAAACCCCTTGCAAGACTTGATAGGCCGCTATCGATAACATGGCAAAAATAGCGATAGCCACCAACATCTCTAATAGCGTAAATCCGCGTTGCTTCATTAGCGGCTCAAATAACTAGTGACTTCAGCCAGCGCTGATTTTTCTTCGGCGCTGCGATAAACCGACAGAGTTACCGCGATAAAATCACTATCACTGGTTGCAACCCCTTGCGAGCGCCAATACCATTGCTGACCAGCAAACTCGGTGTTGCCCTTTCGGCTCGAGGTGCCCGGCCAAGTCCCGCTGAGTTTCAGTTCGGCCATTTGATTGTCGGCCACCCATAGGGCGAAGGTCTTATCTTGAATATAATTCAGACTAAGCAGATTCTCTGAAGCACTTTTCATGACCGCTGTGCCAGCGATGGCCAATACGGCCAACGCAACCATCACTTCGAGCAGCGTCATCCCTCGTTGCGCTTTCATTGGCTTGACTGCCGATCAATACTTAATTGGCCCAAATCATCACTCTTTACCTGCCAAGTAGATGGACTTTCGCCAAATATAAATTGCAAACTAAAAGGCGTGACTTCACCACTACTCAATAATAATATTTGTGGCACGATTTTTTGCTCAACGTCTTCGGTGATGAAGTTTTCTTCAAACAAAGGATTATCGGTAAAACCCAATTTTCCGCTACCATAACCCTGATTTAACTGCTGCTCGTCTTCTAAACTCAGTGCTAAGGCGTAGGGTTCTTCAAATTTCTCTTTTTTAAAGATCTTATCGTCCAGTGCCACCCAGCGTTGCTTTTCCATTCTCACGAACTGGTAATGCTCAACATCAGCGTAGATCCCATAATCGTAACCCGTTAACAGGGCCTGTTCTTGAGCATATTGCACTAAAGCAGCCAAATGCTTGGCTTTTTGTTCGAGTATTTTCTGCTCACTGGAACCCGACACCGACATCACCACCGTATAAATACCAATCGACATCAGCAGCAATACCAAGATCACTTCCAGCAAGGTAAAACCTTGCTGGCGGGTTTGAGGATTGCAAGCAGAAGCAGCCAAAATTACTTATCGAGATCCCAGTTACCGATATCGTCTTCGGTCCCTTCTTCACCATCTAAGCCAGCACTAAAGATATCAATACGACCATGCTCACCGGGACTCACAATAATGTATTCATTGCCCCAAGGGTCTTTCTGTAAACGGCGTAAGTAACCATCTTCTGGGTAATTACGAGGTTCCGGAGATGATGTCGGTTTGCTTACCAAAGCTTCTAAGCCCTGTTCCGTTGTCGGGTAGCGGGAGTTATCGAGACGATACATATCGAGAGCATTTTCCAGAGCCACGATATCCGTTTTCGCCTTTTGGATATCGGCCTTTTCTTTATTCCCTAATAAATTAGGGACAATCAAGCCGGCTAAGATCCCTAAAATAACAATCACTACCATGACTTCTAGCAAAGTAAAGCCTCGGCTAGTTCGCGGTAAGCACATCGATTTTTGCATTCTATTTACTCCGAAAAACGGGTAGGTTCTAAAGCCCTACCATATTATTAAGTTCCAAAATTGGCATTAAGATAGCCATCACAATAAATAGCACGATACCCGCCATGCTAACGATCAAGGCGGGCTCAAATATCCCTAAAGCTATGTTTACTTGAGTTTCAAACTGACGGTCTTGGTTGTCAGCGGCACGCTCCAGCATTCCTTCTAACTCACCGGAGCGTTCACCGCTGGCGATCATGTGTAACATCATCGGCGGGAACAGCTTCGTTGCCTCTAACGACTGATGTAGGCTCTCTCCTTCACGTACTTTGGCAGCAGCATCAAGTACCTGCGCACGCGCAAAATCGTTAGTCAATACTTCGCCTGCAATGCCCATCCCCTCAAGTAAGGGAACCGCGCTGGCGTTAAGAATACTCAGGGTTCGAGCAAAACGCGCCGTATTTAGACCTTTAGTGACTTTACCAAGCACTGGTATCGACAGTAAGCGATGGTGCCAGTTCATTCTAATTTTATCCTTCTGCAACATCCGCTGCCAAAGGACCATTGCCAAAACAATAACAATCACAAAAACTAAACCGTAATCTCTCACCAAGTCGCTGATATAAATTAAGAAACGGGTTGCCGCTGGCAGCGTTTGTCCCATATGCTCGAACTGCGCGACGACTTTAGGCACCACCGAAACCAGTAAGATGGCAATCACCGATATACACACCAGCGTTAATACCGCCGGGTAGATTAAAGCCTGCATGGTTTTCATGCGCATCGCTTGGCGTTGCTCGGTATAATCGGCCAACCTTTCTAGAACCTTATCCAGGTGACCCGACTTTTCTCCCGCCGCCACCATGGCGCAATACAGTTTTTCAAAGACCTCTGGGAAATCGCCCATACTGTCGGCGAGGCTGTAGCCCTCTACAACTTTAGAGCGAACCCCTAAAATAACACTCTTTAATTTGGGTTTGTCAGCCTGTTGCGCCACCGCTTTCAAGGATTCCTCAATCGGCATTGCCGCCGCAACTAAGGTGGCTAACTGTCTCGTCAACAAGGCCAAATCGCTGGTGCTAATTTTCCGTTTGAAGCGAAATCCAGCAGCTTTAGCCGTAGATTTTTCGGCGACTTGTTCGATCTTTAGGGGGGTAAGTCCTTGCTCACGCAAATAAGCGCGCACTTGACGCGCGGTATCGGCTTCATGTACTCCGTTAGCTTTTTTACCTTTCTGATTAAAGGCTTGATATTCAAATGCCGGCATAACCCTAACTATCCTTCGCGGGTGACCCGCAATACTTCTTCTAAGCTAGTAATCCCCTGCAGCACTTTGGCAACCCCATCTTGGCGAATACTTGGGCAACTCTCTCTAACCGCAGTTTCAATTTCCTGCTCACTGCTACCCGCATGGATCATATCGCGTACCTCGTCAGTGATCGGCAACAACTCATGGATCCCAGTTCGACCGCGGTAGCCAGTATGATTACAATGCTCACAACCCACTGGACGATATACGGTAGCATCTTTTGCTACGCCTAATAACTGGTGCTCTCGCTCACTCACCACATGCGCTTCACGGCATTCGACACAAAGCGTTCGAACCAAGCGCTGGGCTAACACGGCTAATAAACTAGAAGATAATAAGAAAGGCTCCACCCCCATGTCGCGTAAACGGGTTACCGAACCAATCGCGGTATTGGTGTGCAAAGTAGACAACACTAAGTGGCCGGTTAAGCTGGCCTGCACTGCTATTTGCGCGGTCTCTAAATCACGGATCTCACCAATCATCACCACATCGGGATCTTGGCGTAAAATCGCCCGCAGCCCCCGAGCAAAGGTCATATCTACCTTAGTATTCACCTGAGTTTGGCCAATGCCCTCAATATTATATTCAATGGGATCTTCTACGGTTAGGATATTACGGTCTTTACTGTTAATTTCACTTAAACCGGCATACAGCGTGGTACTTTTCCCCGAACCAGTTGGCCCCGTCACGAGAATGATCCCGTGAGGTTTTAACAATAATTCACTAATAATCTCTCGATGCGGTGCCATTAAGCCTAAATTGGCTAAATTCAGGCGTGCATTATTTTTATCCAGCAGTCGTAATACCACCCGTTCACCATGGCTTGATGGCATGGTTGAAACCCTAACATCCACTGCTCGGCCAGCAATTCTCAAGGAGATTCGACCATCTTGGGGCACCCGCTTTTCGGCAATGTCTAAACGCGCCATGACCTTGATCCGTGAAACCAATAAAGCGGCCAACTTACGATGTGGTCGCAAAATTTCACGCAACACGCCATCGATACGAAAGCGGATCACTAAGATGGTTTCGAAGGTTTCAATATGAATATCACTGGCCCCTTCCTTAATTGCCTCACCTAACATCGCGTTAATTAGTTTAATAATCGGCGCATCGTCTTCGGTTTCGAGTAAGTCTTCATTTTCGGGTAATTCTTCGGCCAAGGTGTAAAAGTCCATATCGTTGCCGATATCTTCCATTAACTGGCGAGCTTGTGAAGAATCACGCTGATAAGCTTCGGTCAGATGCTGCTCAAACTGCTCGTCCGATAGGACTTCACAGACAAATTCTTGCTTTAAGACCCGACGAATTTCCTGCAAAGCAGCTAACTCAATTTTAGAATGATGAAATACCCGCCAACCACTTACGGTTTTTTCTAACATCACGCCGAAGTTTTTGGCAAACATATAAGGTAACTGCCAACCCTCAATCCCCTGCAAGTGCGGAGTATCGGAGACCAAGGCTTTTTCATCTTCGACATAATTAAGTTCAGCTTTTACATCCATTACTCAGCACTCACCTTCGTAGACTCTTCGCTATCTGAAGTTGCTGCGCCGCTCGCTTCACCCGCTTTCTTTTGCTCGCGTAATTGTTTTTCTTTTAAATAATCAATATATTCTTGAACTTCTGGAGAAACGTCATCCACCGAATTAAATTCAGGTAAAACGGGTACTTTTGTTTCGGGCATTAAGGCTACACCCAACTCTTCACGTAGCAATTGTTGCGCTCGAATTTGGCTATATTTGCGAGAGCTAATATTTTGCATGGTTGCCGCATCACGAATGATGGTCGGACGAATAAAAATCATCAGATTACGTTTGGTCTTCTTGGAATTGGTAGAGCGGAATAAATGTCCCAATATTGGAATATCCCCCAGCAAAGGCACCTTCGACTCACTTTCTTCGATTTGGTCGTCTAATAGACCCCCTAAGATAATGGTATCGCCACTGTCTACCAATACCGTGGTCGAAAGTTGACGTTTGGCAAACACGATGTCCACCGAGGTTTGCCCTTGCACCTTAGAGACTTCTTGCTCAATGGTTAGCTGTACTGCATTGCCCTCATTGATTTGTGGCGTGACTTTCAATTTCACCCCGACCTCTTTACGATCCACCGTAGTGAAGGGATTATCATTTCCGCTACTTGAGGCAGAACCGGTAAGCACCGGAACTTCTTCACCCACGGTAAAGTAGGCTTCCTGATTATCAAGGGTGGTGATCGATGGTGTCGCGAGTAAATTAGAACGAGAATCGGTCGCAGCCGCTTGTAGTAATACTCCCCAATCGGTGCCATAGAAACCAAAGGCAGCCCCGGTGACCTTAGATAAGGCGCTAGCCAAAGTAGAAACATCACCATCGGTATCTGGGTTTACAGTACAAGTGCCATCATTACACACCGTACTCCCTTTGGTCGGTTGAGCATCGTAAATACCCGCGCCAAGCTCAGAGACAGACATACCTACATTATTAAACTGGGTCCCTCCGGCAGCAGTGGCCCATTGAACCCCAAGACTCACGCCATCTCCTTCCGCCACTTCTACAATGATCGCCTCTACATTGACTTGCGCGCGACGAATATCAAGCTGGTTAATCACCCCTTCTAGGGTGCGCATAGTATCGGGTTGGGCGGTGATCACTAAGGCATTGGTATCCTCGTGAGCTTCAATCGAAAAATTACCGCGAGCATTATTGGCAGAGGCCTTTTTACCGCCCCCCGCAGCTTCGGCGGCCACCGTCTCACTAACCCCTTTCAGCACATCCACTAAGTCGGTGGCTTTGGCATACTTCAAATAAAATACGCGAGTATTGCCATAGGTTTCGAGTTCACTATCTAACTTACTCACTAAGCTGACCACCCGCGCACGCGCGCCTGGCTCTCCAGATACAACAATGCTATTGGTTCGCTCATCGGCAACCACTTTGGGTATCAATAAACTAGCCGCTGCTCCCTTACCACTTTTATTGGTGGTTAAGGATTCAATAATGCGTACCAACTCACCGGCAGATGCAAATTTCAGGCGAATAATATCCACTTCCTGATCACCCGCTTTATCCACCCGACGAATAATTTCAACTAAACGATTCACCACCGCGGCGCGACCGGTTAGCATAATCACGTTGGAAGGGTCATAGTGCACAACGTTACCGCCACCAGCGTTATCATTCAGCTGGCGCAGCAAAGGGGCAAGTTCTCGAACCGAAACATTTTTAACAGCAACCACCCGAGTCACCATTTCATCACCCGTGGCTTGACCATCCCGGTCCACCACAGGGATCGCCCCTGCCTTAGCATCTTTAGAGCGAACAACCTTCACCACGCCATTAGGCATATCAATAGCGGCAAAGCCATAAACTTCTAAGACATTGAGGAAAAACTGATAATACTGCTTCTCATTCAGTAAATCGTAACTCCGAACATTCACCTTACCGCGCACAGCAGGATCGACAATGATGGTTTTATTGAGATTACGCCCCACCGTGGTAATTAACTCATTAATATCGGCGTCTTTAAAATTAGCCGAGAACTCGGTGGCACTCACCACTGTGCATAGCCCTAATCCAATCAGGCCAATCAATATGTGGTGAATATAGCGTAACGCTTGCAACTTCATCTAAAAATATCTCCGGTACTATTCATTCGGCAGGCTGAAGAAAATATCCTGTAGCTGGCCATCTCGTTCTACGGTTATCGTAATATCCGTGAGATCCGCCATCTCTTGCATCACTTGCATTGCTTGCGCGTTATCGCGCAGATCAAATCCATTTAGCGCAACCGCTAAATCCCCCGCTTTTAATCCAACTTGCTCAAACACTCCCTTATTTTTACCTGGATTCACTCGATAGCCAGTTAAAGCACCATCTCGTCGCACCGGGGAAATTCTGATGTAATCAGTTAACTTAGAAGGATCTTTCAAGACTTCTTTCACGTCCACTTTAAGCTGTTTTACTGTTGCGGTACTAGAGCCAGTTGCTTTAAAGCGAAGATTAGTGCGAGCAGATGCGACTTTATTGTCGGGATCTAATAACAAACTTTCGTAAACCCCACGGTGCAACAAAATAACCCGATCGACTTGGATTTCTTTAATCACCGCTTGCGTACCTTGGATCGACTCATCTAAACCATAGGTTTGTTGCTTACCTTTATTTTCAATAATCGCCAGCGATTTGGCAGGGTCACTACTCGCAACCAAACCGGAAAGTGTTAATTTTAAAGAGGTCTTCGGTGCTTCGGTCGAAGCTGGTCGAGCAATCACTTTAGAGGCTTTTTTAGCCCGATATTCACCAAACAAATTCAGTTTAAGCAAGCGAGTCAAATCGACTTGTTGATGGTTACCAAGGGTATCTACTGCTTGTGGAACCCAGCGAAAAGACGGCGTCTGTCGAGGGAATAACAACCAAGTAATCGTGGCTAACTGATAGGCCGCAATACATAACAAAAGCACAGTGACGACGACACTACTCTTTCGTGATGGAACATAGCGAACAAGCTGAGCTGAGAGAGATTTAATATCCATTTATTCTTATAATACATCTGACATCGCTATACGATTATCCAGGTTCCTTATGAAATATCCAAGGTAAGCCGCCAAGCACGGAAGTTATTCATTCTAAAGACACTTGGCAACAGAACAAGTGCTGTAAGAACAAAAGTTGCGTTGTTTTGCACTTTTATTACTTTTATGTTGTATAACGCACTAAACTGGGCGATAGCGAGCGTCCATAAAGCTGATATAATTTAACAACTAATAGACCAGCAAGCTAAACTTTTTATGAAACCTCAAACATCTAAAGACTCAGCAACGCGCATCGACAAATGGTTGTGGGCCGCTCGTTTTTATAAAACTCGTGGACTCGCTCGCGAAATGGTGATGGGCGGAAAAGTCCACTATAACCAACAACGCTGTAAACCAAGTCGCAACGTTGAAATTGGTGCCACCATGAGTCTATGGCAAGGCCAGCAATATATTGAACTGGTAATATTACAAGTCAGTGACAAACGCGGCCCAGCATCTCAGGCTCAACAACTCTATCAAGAAACCGAGGACAGCCTCAAGAAACGCGAACAACAAACATTACAACGTAAGCTGTTAGCTCAAAATACTAGTCCAGAACGACGCCCCGATAAAAAGCAGCGTCGTCAAATAATTCAGTTTAAACAAAAATAGTCAGGTCTAAACATGAAGCAAGACATTCTAAACCGTTATATATTCGAAGATTATAATCTGCGTGGTGAGTTAGTTCAGCTACAGCAAAGCTACCAAGAAATCGTCGGACAAAAAAACTACCCAAGCCCCATCCAAAACTTATTAGGTGAGTTGCTTGCCGCAACTTGCTTACTGACCGCGACGCTAAAATTTGAAGGTGACATCACCGTGCAAATTCAAGGCGATGGCCCGGTTAGCATGGTTGCCGTGAGTGGCACCGAACAACAACAAATGCGCGGCGTAGCGAATTGGAAAGGAGCCATCGACCCTCAAATCAGCTTTAGCGAACTGGTGGGTAAAGGGCACATTGTAATTACCATTACCCCAACCCAAGGCGAACGCTACCAAGGGATCGTGAATATTGATCCTGCAGGAGTGGCAGCCAGTATCGAAAGCTACTTTCAGCAGTCAGAACAACTCAATACCCGCATTTGGTTATTTACTGGGATCCATCAACAACAGCCTTACGCGAGTGGCTTATTCCTACAAGCTCTGCCAGCCAGCCAAGCAGAAGATAAGGAACACTTTCAACTGATCGCCACTTTAAGCGATACCACCACGGCGGCAGAGAGCTTTGAATTGGACGCGGAGCAATTACTCTACCGTCTATATCATGAGCATCAAGTTAGATTGTATGAGCCACAACAAGTCAGTTTCAAATGTAGTTGCTCAACACAGCGCTGTGAAACTGCATTAATGAACATAGACCATCAAGAATTGTTAGATATTTGTCATGAACGTGGACATATTTCCATGCATTGCGACTACTGCGGGCATGAGTATCAATTCAACGAAGCCGACATAGAAAACTTTTCTCAAGACAAACTATCGACAAACCCAAGCAACCTTCACTAAACTAGGCCAAGGGAATGCGTGTTTCATCGCATTTCCTGATCACAATAAATATAACCATAATAAAATGTGCTGGTAATTTGACGACCTTCTCTTTTTACACCCGTTAAAGAGCTAGAATCAAAACCATTACTAACAAAAATATAATATAAATCTTACCTCTCTACCTACAGGAGACTGCTATGCTAGACGTTGCAGAAAAGGATCAGGTGATCAACCTGACGCAATACGGCATCAAAGACGTGTCGGAAATTATTTACAACCCTTCTTATGAAACACTCTACCAAGAAGAAACCCGACCCGAATTAACTGGTTACGAAAAAGGAATTGTAACTCAGTCTGGAGCCGTTGCGGTTGACACCGGGATCTTTACCGGACGTTCCCCCAAAGATAAATACATCGTGTTAGATGATTCCACCCGAGACAGTATGTGGTGGACTTCTGAGCAAGCTAAAAATGATAACAAACCGATCGATCCGGCAGTCTGGACCGATCTCAAAAAAATAGTAGCCGACCAACTCTCTGGTAAACGCCTATTTGTGGTCGACACCTTTTGTGGTGCCAACCCCGATACGCGTTTAAAAGTGCGTTTCATTGTAGAAGTGGCTTGGCAAGCCCACTTTGTGACCAATATGTTTATTCGTCCAAGCGCAGAAGAGCTGGTCGATTATGAGCCAGACTTCGTAGTGATGAACGGCTCTAAAACCACCAATCCTAACTGGCAAAAACAAGGTCTTAACTCCGAGAACTTTACGGTTTTCAATATGACCGAGAAAATGCAAGTCATTGGTGGTACTTGGTACGGCGGCGAAATGAAGAAAGGCATGTTCGCCATGATGAACTACTATTTGCCACTCAATGGCGTCGCCTCGATGCATTGCTCTGCCAACGTGGGTGAAAAAGGTGATACAGCGATTTTCTTTGGTCTATCAGGAACTGGGAAAACCACTCTGTCAACCGATCCGAAACGCCAACTCATTGGGGATGACGAGCACGGCTGGGACGATGAAGGTGTATTTAACTTTGAAGGTGGCTGCTACGCAAAAACCATCAAATTGAGCAAAGAAGCTGAGCCTGATATTTATCATGCGATTAAACGGGATGCCTTGTTAGAAAACGTAACCGTGCGCAATGATGGCAGCGTAAACTATGACGATGGGTCGAAAACCGAAAATACTCGCGTTTCTTACCCGATTTACCACATTGAAAATATCGTGAAGCCAGTGTCTAAGGCCGGACCTGCGCAAAAAGTAATTTTCTTAACTGCCGATGCATTTGGCGTGCTACCACCAGTTGCCAAACTCACCGCAGAACAAACCAAGTATCATTTCCTATCTGGCTTTACCGCCAAATTAGCGGGTACAGAACGTGGGATTACTGAGCCAACACCAACCTTCTCTGCCTGTTTTGGAGCGGCGTTTCTAACTTTACATCCCACCCAATATGCTGAAGTACTGGTCAAACGGATGGAAGCGGCTGGCGCAGAAGCTTACTTGGTGAACACCGGTTGGAACGGTACTGGTAAACGGATCTCGATTAAAGATACACGAGCAATCATCGATGCAATTCTCGATGGTTCTATTGAACAGCAAGCCACTAAAATCTTGCCGATCTTCAATCTAGAAGTCCCCACAGCATTGCCGGGGGCAGATAGTGAGATCTTAGATCCACGAGATACCTATCAGGATCCATTGCAATGGCAAAGTAAAGCTGAAGATTTGGCCCAGCGTTTTATCAAAAATTTTGATAAATATACTGATAATGCCGAAGGAAAAGCTTTAGTCGCAGCGGGTCCACAACTCGACTAATCAATTCACATTGATTGAACGATAAAATGCCAGATGGTGATACCAGCTGGCATTTTTATTTCCGTCAGTTGGAACGGGTTTATCGCTCTGGCGGCAAGACGAAAAAAGGCTAGCGAAAGCTAGCCTTTGATTATTTTCATAGCGTACAACGACTCATTTAACTAGCAGACGCAAAACCACTCCCACCAGAACCTGCACCACCACTACCAACACCAGGCATACTCGGTGGCGGTGGTGGCGTCAATAAACCTACAGGATTCAGCGCAGCAGGAAAAAATGGGGCCGAAAGCCCAGCAGGCGGTGCGGGTAAAGGCTGAGGCGGATCGGCAGCAAGCGCTAGTCCTGCCGCCATCATTTGCCCTGCCGAGACTAAGATCAGTAGCCATTTTGTTAACCGTATTTGCCTCATAAGTCCTCCTTGAACTAGCGTGGCATAACTACAAATTTACTTACTGTTGAAATAGCATCAAGCTCAAAAAAGCTCTACGGTCACGATTTCAACACCAAATACACTTCTTTAACAAAATCCATGCAAATAACAATCCAAATAATTTACACAGAAAAATCAATACGTTATTAAAATAAAAATTTCGTTTTTGTGAGCCATGTAAAATAAATTGACAAACTTAGCTGCGGTTATTTCGACCGGCTAACCGCCTCACTCTGATCGACGTAATAAATGCAGCATAAATCGTTCATCCATTCTAAGAGGCTCGACTGATAACAGTCATTACCACCATTGATCCTCCATTTTCCAGTGACTCATAACATTTTCCTCGACTGTATAAACAGCGAACAGCGCTTATACATCCCTTAAATGCCCTTCTGTCGGCATCGTCGCAGCAACCATTCCCAGGCATAATACAATAATGAAACTAGCGGCATTGGCAGGGGCCTGAAGATTAAAATCGACACTAATGTGGATCAACATCGCCACAATCGCCATCATGCATCCCAACGCGGTGGCCCGCATGAGTGGGTCCATTCTTTTTCTGATTGCGATCAAACATCTAATTAGAGTCCAAAGCACCGCTGCGCCTAAAACCGCCGTAGCAAACACACCGTACTCAATACTAAACTGCAGATAGTCGTTGTGTGCATGATCGTAAAATTGAGCTAAAGGCTGAGGCGCGTAGTTTTGAAACAAGGCATAAAAACTACCGGCACCGCTGCCCGTGATAAAAAAGTCTTGAAGCATGTTCAAACTCCAATCAAACACCGCGACCCGCTCTTCTTCTGCCAATACTGTCGAACTTAGTCGCTCTCTTAGATTGTCTAAACCAAATAAGGAACTCACAATCAATACATCGATCAACAAGACACTCACAAAGAAGACGGTTAACGTACGTGGCCGCTTCCGAAACAAAACCAGAGCAAAACAAGCGCCAATAATAGTACTCACAAAAAAAGCACTATTGCCCATCCGCGAACGCGACATAACCAAACCAATCACCATAATCACCATGCAGAGCCTGATCAACATTTTACGACTCATGAATGCTTCAAGAATGCGTTTTAAGGACTGCTGCCAGCTGCTACTTTGTTGGGCATTCAGCTCCGACACGACGAGGCTTAAACTCATGCACAAACATAAAATAAGATAATTCGCAAAGTGGTTTTTATACACAAAGGAACCCGTCGCATGGCTTGCCGTAGGGATCTCAAATACTGGAGATGCCGCAACATCACTTAAAATGAGCATGGTGCCGTAAAAAGCTTGAAAGGTCCCACTCACGACAAAAGCTAGCATCAGCACTTGCATGCGTTCGCGACAATTCAATAACAAACAACAATTGACCGCGAGTAAGAGATAACTGCAGCCCATCACTAAATTAACCAAGGTCCGATTGGGATCCAGTGACAACGGTGCCTCGCTGAGCGGCTCAACGCTAACGCTTGCAAGTTCACGAAAGCTGGCGGCAGCACCGCTCCACAAGCTAAGCATATCAATAGACAAGGGAAGTAACTGAGCCAAAGCCACCAACTGCAAGATCCCTAAACCGAGTAACAAAAATCGGTTGGTTTTTAGCCACCCCCAAGGAAGGGCCTGGCGCCAACAGTAAACCAGTATCAAACTTTGCAGAGCAATCAATCCTTCCATAATCGACCAAGCCCAAGGTCGATTGCTGGCTAATGGAATTGGCAGCCACACCACTAACAACAGTAATAGGCCAAAAGCAAATCGCTCTGTTTTGGGAGAAAACATGTCCATCAAGGCTCCTAGGCTTTACGACTAAAAATATCAGGCTCAATCAGTGATGTGACGGTCGTTGCCAGTGTTCCTTGACAGCTAGCCGCAATCATTCCGGGGGTATCAATAAACAAACGTTGCGCTCGCGGCTGCCCACAAAGCAAACTCACCTTATCGTAAGCTTGACTCAAATTTGGCTGACGCTTCTCCAATCCATGGCAATCACTCGCGACCACGTCAACCAAATCATCCTCTAGCATTTGAAATGCTGTTTGTTGAGCCGTCTGGCGAAATTCTCCCAACAATGCACCGGCTGTCACTTGAAATAAACAGCCTAAACGACGCCATTGGCTGACCAGATTAATTTCATTCCATACCCCACGATTTCGCTCGGGATGAGCGATTAAGGGAGTGATATTTCTCGCCGTTAACCACTTAATAAAATTATTAAACCCTTGTGGAACATGTCCATGGGGAAGCTCCAGTAGCAATACATCTTTATCTTTAAAGCGTCCCAATAAAGGCAACTTTCCCTGTTTATGCCAAAGCATAATTTCTGGGCACAGGTGCACTTCGGCAGCGTAATATAGTTGCAAAGGAAGTTGCTGAGCATGAAGCTCTCGATTTAATAGCTTGTAGCTATGGCGGATCGATTGTGGGGTATTATCAAAAACTCCCGGTAAAATATGTGGGGTAGCCAGCATCACTTCTATGCCATCATCTACTGCAGCACAGAGCATTTTTATACTTTGTCTTAAGTCTTTTGCCCCATCATCAATTCCGGGTAGAATGTGACAGTGAATATCAACGAAGCCCATGTTGCTGCTCCTTTTTTTGCTTAAGAAGAAAAAGGTAATGAAGCAATAACCAGCTGGTCAGCGCGCATAAAATACCAAACAAGTTACTGATTAAATCGGTCCACGAAAACTCTCGCGTAGGGATAAAACGCTGTAAATTTTCATCCACTGCAAAAACCAATATGAGCAGTAAAATAAAACGACGAACGCGCTCTCGGTGCGCTTTTCCAAAACGACAAAAACCAAATAACAAAGCAATGGTACACAGGTAGGAAAAAATAAGATGAGTCATCTTGTCGCCACCTAAAGCTATTTCCAGTCGCCAAAGGGACAAAGAAAACCAGCCAAGAGATTTAAGCACACTGCCTAAAACCACCAGCGAAACAACCGTTACTGCTACCACTTTTAAATTAATTACTGCCATGACGATTGCGCCTTACAAAATTCGGCTTGAGCAATCGAACCTTGATAAGTCAGTAGGTAACAAATCCGATCTCTCACCAGTGCCGAAGGTATCTCTCGCTTTAGTTTGCGATTGATCGCTGGATTCTCGAGTAAACTCACTAGCGAGCTTTCTACCACTTGCTGCTGAAGCGGATCCAATCGCTCCCAATTAGCAATCCCTAAATTAACCATACCGAGCAAACTTGCCTTGGTTTTTGGCGCCACCGCGACACCTTGCGCCAAGTAAGCAAACCAAACCGTTGCTGGCTCTCCCATAGCTTGGCGGTTACTCGCAAGCGCAACATAAGTATCTGGCCACGTCGGCCTTAGATTCGCCGCTTGCTGATAAAAAGAGTAAGCCTTAGCCAAATTTTGAACTCGCTGTTGCGCTTTATTATCTTCACTTGAGATCACTAATTGATAAAAATTGCGCCACTCGACCTGCTTGGCAGCAAGGGTTAAATAAAGTGGATCATCATGACGCCACGCCAACATTTGTTGAGACACGAGCTCCGCAATCAGAACGTTTTGTTCGCTAAGTGAATGGCTATAGTCTTGCAGCCATCGCTCATGCCAGTTACGTAACGCATAGGAATAAACGTTGGCCAAACCTAACTGAAACGCCAATACCAACACCGTTAGCGAAATCGCGACCATTGTCGCCAAACCGAAATAACGCCATAACATTCGCCCAAAATAAACTGCGCTTCTTGCTTGCATTTCAATAGATGCTTCCATTGCATCTCCTTAAATTATTAACTCCCGCGTACATCGTTCGCTCACCTGAAACCATACAATTAACTGAGAGTTTGCTCTGATAGCGCTAAGGTGTCAGCCGCAATTTGCCGATATAGACTTAATAATCCGGCATAATTTGCTAAAGAAAAATGTTTGCGGATATGCGCTTTGGCATTGTGAGACAGCCGTTGGTATTCACTCGCGTCGGAGAGTAACTGCTGACAACGTTGATACAGTTCTTCTATGCTGTCACATAGATAACCCGTTTCGCCATCTACGACGCAGTCCACCACGCCATGAGTTCTGATTGCGACCACTGGTAATCCAAAATACTGGGCCTCAATGGGAGCCACCGGCATTCCTTCCCAATGCGCAGTTGAAACATACAATCGAGCCGAGCTGTAATATTGAAACAAAGCCTCACGCGATAACCAGCCAGAGACATAATCAATCCCATCGGGTTTCGGTCCACCAAGCCAAACGAGACTATATTGATGACTGGCTAAAGCATACAGCGCCTTAAAGTCGTCAAAGCCCTTTTGTTTACAGATCCGGCCCACCGAGATAATGTCAGCCTGCGAGCTGGTCACCGAGGAAGTTAGATCCGAGAAATTCACCCCATTAGAGATAGTATGCACCCGCACCTTAGTGCTGAATCCCTTGGCCAGTTTTGCTTCAGATCCGCCACAAGCAACGATACAGCCAATCAAACTGAGTCGTTTTTCTATCCAATAGAATACTTTTTGTTTTAAGGGAGAAAACTCCTCCGATAAAAAGGCAAAACAATGGGGGGTGTAACAGAGCTTGTGCGCGCTCAACCCAAATGCGATCCGTCCCAAGAAACCAGAGAACGAAGAATGCAGGTGGATCACCGAATAATTCTTGGTCTTTACACGAAATAGCAGATAGCAAAAGACTTTCACTAAAAAGAAACGCTCTCCCCGCTCGTAAGGTATCTCAATTAAACCCACATCAGGGAAACGCTGTGCAAGATCCTTCGGAGTTTCATCCTTTTTGCTATACAACAAATCAAACTGGAGTTGCTTATCCTCAGCGGATAAATATTGAATTTGGTCAGAAATAACAGAGCATACCCCGCCGGCAAGGCATTCAGTAAAAATAAGCACTTTCATGATATTAAGGTCCTTTTACTCATCCAATAAAAAATCCCGCAACGCAGTATGTAACTCAAACAAACCACTACCAAAGGAGCATAACTCTGAGAAAGATGAACCGACAAACCAGTCACCATCACTAACATGCAAAGCACCACAAGATTGGGCAAATAGAATTTAATTTTGTTCTCTTTTAAGCCACCAATGTAAAAAGACAGCTCAATAAATACGCAGGCAAAAATAACCAGTAGCAACAGGAAGTCGCTGCCACTAGGGGGCAAAATTAAATAGATATATTGAAACACTAAATAAATAGAAGGGATCGCTAGCAGAGCGGCCAGCACAAAAAATATCTTAAATACCGTAGCACTGAAAATTTTGGTATTAAATTGGGCAAACGCTGCCTGTATGAAAATCGACCAAAACACAACAAACTGTAATAGAAGACTATAAAAACCAAGCGCTTCCATTGAAGAAACTGCAGCAATAAAATAACGTTGAAAGAACATCAAAAAAGTCGATGAGAACTGATAGCTTACCGAGTTAAGCGCCGATTTAATCACTGGCAAAGAAACATATGCTGCGGGCCGATGGTTCAAATAAAACATCAATAGGAACAAAAACATAAAAATACCAACAAAATAATCAAAGGCGACAAGCGGATGATTAATTGATAAGCAGACCATAAGAACGGCAATAATAAGAGCAAAAAGCTGGTACTTTTGGTAACGCTCTTGTTTCGAAAACGACACCATTGAATCTAAGTAGACATCAACAAACTTCACAAAAAATATAATTTTAAAAATATCCCAAGCGAATAACAAACAAAGTAAATAAGCGAATAACAAAACGACTAATAGACTAAATCGAATACTCTTATGCACCTGATAGGCACTCTGATTTTCGCGACTCGAAAAATATCCCGCTAAAGAGAAATTCTTACTTGATAACATCAATACAATCACAATTGATGAAGCAAAGCTTAAAAATAAAGAGTACTGTCCAACATAACTTAAGTCGTAATGCCGAATCAGCATCAGCGGGATCAGCCACTGAATAATTGGATTCATAAGACTAATTAGCGCGTTCATATTTCATCCAAGAAAAATACATCATGATATAAATTGAAACAGAAGATAAATGACGCATGTAACTGCCGAGATCGGGTTCAAATAAGAGTAGAACCAGTAAGTGACTTATAAATAACAAGCCAAATAGACGCAACTCTATGCTCTCGATTTGAGAGAACTTAAAAAAAGACACGAGTAAAATAAGGATATAAATCTGAAGGTAGAGCGAGTTTCCGGTGAAAACAAAAAAAATCGGGAAATTAAAATAAACCAAGCTAGAAAAATAATTCCCCATAAAAGCCTGCGCTGAATCGGGAGTCAAAGGGTTAAAATAGATCGTTTCGTGTCCCGCTCCTCCCATCGGTCTTAAGGAATTAAAAATATCTCGGGTACCTTGCACCTTAAAAAAGAAATCCTCTGGAAGCAAAAATAAAGAGAATAAGACAAGCAATACCACCAGCGCTTTATATTCAAAATTCAAGCGTTCCATTAATAACAATAAAGCAAATACGGCGATGATCAGTAAGTAATAATTACGAACCAAGCCATAGCTAAGGTACAAAGCAAAGATCAGTAATAAGGTATAAGAGAGATTCTTAGATTTGCGATACACAAAGAAACAAGCAATAACTAAAATAGAAACCAAGGTTTCTTTTTGGGGCCGAGATAAGCCAAGAACCAAATGAGGCATCAATAGCACAGAGCCATAGGCTAATTCGTCCCAGCGCCGAACAAAAAATGACATGGTGGCAATATAGGCAATGCCTGTAACAAACACTAATAGGCTAGATAAATGCTCACCAAGGAACTCAAACACCAAAGTCGTATAATAATAGGAACCATCTTGTGAAGACGGAGACGCGCTACCACTCGCCATCTCCATAATCAATTCAGAATCGCGAAAATATTTTTCGGGCAAAATAGCCTCTCCCCAGAGGAAGACCACTAAAAAAGCCACCAACCATAGTGAGAAGAATAGATACTTGTAGTATTTACTCTCTTTACGAATATACATTTATAAACTGGCTCGAATCTGATTAAAAAAATCCATTTCATTCATTGCTCTCAGCTTAGCGACTCGCTCTTCTACCTCTACACTATTAAAATTGTATGCGTTATCAACGTACTCTGAGATATTCAAATCTTGATATGCACCAAACCCCTTCCTCTCATAACTGAGATGAAAGGTTTTAAAGCCTGCTAATAGCGATTCAATGGCACCATGCAAACGAACTGAAATCACTAGCGCTTGCGGGTATTTTGTTAAGGCCTCCTTTACCGAAATAAAATCACTAATCCCGTATTGTTGGTAAAAATCACCATCGTTATTAGAATTGACCTCACTTTGCACCGCATAAACAACGCTCTCGAATTGCGCCAATACTGGCTCTAACTCTTTCAAAAACTTATGGTTAACCGCTTTGCCACGGCGTAAATCCCTTAAGATCAAGATACAAGTGGAAGAGTGAGGCAATGTTGAAACTTCTAGCGAGTCAAATTTACGGATCAACTCCGAAACGGCCATATCTTTCACACGCGTGCTTTGGAGATTAATATTTTTAAGCTCTGCGACGGTTTTATCATCGCGAACAAACACTTGCTCAGTATTGGCCAGTAAGCGACTCAACCACGCAGAATAGACATAGCGCAGCGGACCAATACTCTGCGAGAGTAGAATATGCGGCTGATTAATGTTGCTTTTAACCCAAGCAATTTGTGAGCAGTGCACAATCAGCGTTTTTAGGGCTTCGCTGAGGGAACCAAACCTTAAATATCCGCCACCAACGGAGTAGAAACGATCACAATTTTGTAAGGACTGGTATTGTTTTGCTGAATAGCGCCCAAACAGCAGAAAGCCAATCACTTTCAATAATACCGCGACGTGCCCCAGTATGCCGCTACGGGAAAATTCATTACCAAGCACCTGGTAATCGCCGTTAAAACTATCGGGATCACTACAAACAATAATGATCTCGGTATCTTGGCCATGTTGCTTCTTTATATATTGGCAAGCTAGCTCAACCAGCAAACCATCACCCGAGTTTTTAGACGAATAGCAATTCATCAAAGCGACTTTCATTCGGCTTTCCTTCCCTTTAAAGCTAAGGATGCGCTAAACCAGCGAACCTCAATTGTTGTTTACATCCATAGCACGAGGCTAAAACTAAGTTCTTATGACTGTGTGGCCTTACCGCTCTGATTTTGATATCCGTAGTATTGGTAATCCCCATATTCATTTTTCTGTTTAGGACTGGCTTTATTAATCACCACACCATCGATGGCAATATCATGTTTTATAAGACTTTCTAAACTACTATTCAGTTGCTTTATATTGGTGCTTCCGGCTTGAACCACCAACAATGCGGCTCCTGCTAAGCGGCTGAGTAATAAACCATCGCTCACCGCCAATAGCGGGGGCGAATCAATAACAATCTTGTCATAGCGCTGCTCTAACTGTTCAATCAACATCGCAAACTTATTTGAGGCTAATAGCTCCTGAGGATTCGGGATCAACATGCCACCAAATAAGGTATCAAGACCCGATTTTTTATGATGATAAATACAATCACTCAGCTCTGCGCCCATCACCAGATGATTGGTGAGGCCCAACGGATTTTGATTAAAACCAAAACGCTCAGACAAGCTAGGTTTGCGTAAATCAGCTTCAATCAGCAATA
Organism: Agarivorans sp. QJM3NY_30; assembly: GCF_050870855.2. GTDB lineage: Bacteria > Pseudomonadota > Gammaproteobacteria > Enterobacterales > Celerinatantimonadaceae > Agarivorans. The sequence continues at coordinate 4,594,639 of NZ_CP194038.2, forward strand.
CTTTTTCCATGCCCGCCATTGCCATCGCTAGGTTCATGGCCGTAGTGCTCTTACCTTCGCCAGGTACCGAAGAAGTAATGCACACCCGTTTACGCTGGTTGTTGACCAAATTAAATAACAGGGAAGTTCGAATAGTGCGGATCGATTCACTAAAATATCGCTGCTTTTCATCAAAAAACACCTGACTATCCATCAGTTTATTCTTATATTTTTTAGCGTTGATTTTTGGGATTGCACCGAGCGGATGTAAGCCCAGCTTTTCTTGGATGTCGGATGACTTCTCGATAGTGTTATGAAAAGCATCCGTAATTAACACTAAGACCATGGAAAACAGCAAACTGGCCAAAGCAACTAAGGCAATGATGAGACCTTTATTGGGCTTCGCTGGGTCTAAAGGGATGACCGCGCGATCGCTAAACCGCGCCACTGCCGACTGAAAATCATTGGTCGCTGCAGTCTCTTTCTGTCGATTCAAGAACAGATCATAGAGCTTACGATTACTATCAACCTCACGCTTAAGCGCGTCATAGGTCGCGCGCTTCACCGCAATCGCTTGGAACTGAGTTTTCTTACTGGCTAATTCTGCTTGAATTGAATTTTCTTGCTTAACAGCCCCTCTTAACTCTTTTTCTATCCCCGTGGCCAAATCGTTAAGCACCCGACCAGCTCTCTCTCGCACTGCCGCTAACTGTGCTTGGGCTTGGATCATTTTGTCATGTTTCGGACCATAACGCTTACTCAATTCAGAAACCAAACGTTCCGCTTCAATCTCAGCGACACGAACATCACGCAACTGCGGGTGATTGGAAATCACAGAAATCGAAGACAGTTCAGCTAAACCGGCGTTCCGGTTATCTTGTAGTACATAGTAGAGTGACTCTGCGGCCACTCGGCGATCTCTGGCATCGCTGAGCCGGCGACTTAAATCATTTAACTCATTCGAAGCCAAACTATCGACGCCGCTCACATCAACCAGTCCTTCCGACGTTAAAAAAGCGGCTTGGCGACTCTCTGATTGCTCGACCAATGCTCTCAGTTTATCTAAACGAGTCTCTAACCAAGTGCTCGCCTCTTGATTGGCATACAATCGAGATTCTCGGTTATTTTCGATATAGGCTTCCCCAACAGCATTTGCAACTTGCGCAGCCAATTGAGGATCCTCGGATTCAAAGATGATTTTTACCAACTGAGTTTTTCGTAGTGGGCTAATACTTAAACGCTTACGAAAATTCTCCATCACCGTTTGCTGCCTTTTTTGGAGCAGCATCTGTTCACTGAGCGGCTCTCGTAATGGCAATAAACTCAGCAACAAAGGCGAATGAACGCCAAGATTATACAGCGTCTCGAGAGGATTCTTCAGTTGCATCCAGCCACTGTCGGCTTGCTCTCCATTTAATTCAGGGTACTGCTCTAGCTGTAACCCTTGGATCACTTTTTGCGCAATGGTACGGGATTTTAATAGTTCAAACTGGGTGAGATAGTATTCTTGTTTAGAGGTATCAACCCCAATCACGTCTTCAATCGAGACCGCTTTTCTTTGCTCCGCTTCGATCAATAGCACCGCCGAAGCTCGATAAACCGGGGTAATCGAAAATGTAATCAAGGCGGCAAGTAAGGCAGCCAAAAAAGTAAAACCAATAATCATCCAAGCCCGTCGACGTATTACCGAAAAGTACTGGCTCAAATCAATAAACTCATCTTTATTCACTGGTCGCTGCAAAGAATTAAGTCCGAGCCTGGCAGCTGGGTTGTCTATATGCAGGACGTTGCGTTGGGCTGTGTGATTCACCATTAGACTTCCTTGTTAATCCAGTATCTTGTCGTTAAAAAAAGCTAGCCTTGACGACGATAATATCTCCGGGCTCAACCTTGGTATTGAGACTGACCTTATTTTGAGGGCTGCCACCATTTCCAGTCGTCACATTAATATTTGATTTAGACGCTCGCTGGGTAAATCCACCCGCTAAAGCCACCGCTTTTTCTATGGTTAAACCTGGCTGATAGGCGTAACCACCGGGTTTCTCGACTTCTCCATTAATAAAAACTTGTCGGTACTGGACAATATTCACCGAAACTTTAGGTTGAATTAAATAGTCACCTTTTAAGCCCGACTCAATGGTTTGTTTCAAGGTTTGAGTGGTTGCATCACTCACCGTCAAACGACCTAGGTAGGGATAATCAATTTTGCCACTATTGTTAATCAGCACTTGCATACTGAGATCGTCTTCGCCATAAACATGAATATTAATTACATCACCTGGCCCAAGTCTGTAGGAATCATCGCTGGCCGCCTGACTCACTAGGCTAGGTAGCAGCAACATTAAAAACAATAGGTAAGCAGCGAACCGATTCATCATCTAAAGAGTCCCCGAGAAGTGAATAAACATGACATTTTGCTGGTAACTTAAGCCTGCAACCGAGGAAGACTTGTCTTCTCTTTGGTAACTAACATTCAGCTTCAACCAGCGGCGTAACTCATATTCGATAGCCACTTTCGCCAGCGTAATCTGCTCATCACGATCGACACCTGTATAAGCGAGGTCGGTATCGCGATAACTTAGCTCCGTGGAGAGCCGATCCAGCCAGTAATGCTGCCAACTCGTCTGATAAATAGTTTCATCAATATAGTTGCCTAATTGATCGGGATCTTTCGCAATTTTGCTAGTAAAAACATTGAACTGTGAGTATTCCACTGGCAAATAATTAAATGACAATAACCAACTCAAACCCGAAAAGTGCTCGCGCTGGGCTGACTGGTAGCCTTTATCCTCATAACCGATCCGAGCAGAACCGCTAGACTTACCGCTAATGTCCCACTCGGCCCCTGCATAAATAAAACTATCATCGTTATTTCGACTGGCCTGATCGCTTGCGTTCAGCCGATAACGTCTTGCGAGTTGCTTAGCCTCCAACAACAATTCGGTGGCATTGGAGACTCGGTAGAAAAAGGTGGCACCATAACTGAGCTGTCGCCAGTTCCGATATTGAGTTAGCGACTCCAGATTTTGATACTGCTTGGTTTCCCAGGCCAATTGCAGGTCGACACGCCCGTAGGCCTGCGGCGCACCATAGGAATAAACACTCTGCAATTTATTACTTTGAAAATAAATCAGCTCTTGGATATCACTCCCCAAGCCTTGCGATAATCCTCGCCCTCTTTGCTCATGCTGATGAGCGAACCGATAAGCCAACTTGAGCCGATGCCTAAGCGCTAACTCAAGCTCAGCTTTAGCGGCAAGCTGGTGATCGAGATAGTCATCCACATGACTCTCGAAATACTCAGCCGCAGAAATTTTGTAGCCCAGCTCATAAGAAGCAAGATCACGTTCTGCGAGGACCTTGAGCGCTGCATCCAAGACCAAAATATTAGATGAGGATGAGTCTTTTTCCGCGAGTGTAATATTGTCATCATATTTATAGCCGAGCCCTAACATTGGAACCAGTGCCAAGCCAGACTCGGTCATATAGGGCTGCGGGGCCAACTTTGCATTCACAACATGACTCAGCATAAATAAAGTCCCCATTAAAACCATAAAGGCTCGAAAAATTACCATGAACTTCCTTGTAAAATCATTGCTGGCGAGGCTTGAATTCCCTAGTACGCCTGCTCACTACGAAAACCTTTAAAAATAGTGAGGTAAACAATTTTTATGTCCATCCACAAACTCCATAATTGGATGTACTCCAAGTCGTAAGCGATACGGCGCTCCATTTTGTCGAGGGTATCCGTTTCACCTCTGCAGCCATTAATTTGCGCCCAACCAGTGATCCCAGGTTTTACCTTATGGCGCAGCATGTAACGGTCAACCACTTGGCGATATTCCTCATTATGAGCAACCGCATGGGGACGCGGGCCAACGATCGACATAGAACCCATCAGTACGTTAAAGAACTGGGGCAATTCATCTAAAGAAGTTCGACGAATAAACGAACCAAAACGAGTCACTCGTGGATCATTCTGAGTGGCCTGAGTCACCTTACCGCCATTTTCCATTACCTTCATCGACCGAAACTTCCATACCCGAATTCTCCGACCATCTAAGCCGTAACGATCTTGCTTGAACAGGATTGGACCAGGCGAGCTGAGCTTGACGCCAATCGCCAACGCGATTAACACAGGACTAATCAGCAACAGAATGATGCTGGCTAAGATAATGTCTTGCACTCGTTTAGTGAATACACTGGCCAGCCCACGAAAAGGGCTGTCAAATACACTCACCGTTTGAATGTTTCCCAAACTACTCCAGCGGGAATGAATGAGATTATAAGTAAAGAAATCAGGCACAATGAAAGTGGTACAGGTGGTATCGGACAGCTGCTTCAAATAGCCGCTAATCCGACCCTTAGCATGCATTGGTAGTGCCACGTAGACATGATCTACTTGACCACTTTTTGCCAAATCGAGGGCTTGGGAAACCCGCCCAACCGGACCAAAATATTTGGAATCATCTGCCAAGCGAGCGCAATCTCGGTCATCAAAGAATCCCATGAAAACCAAACCTAAATCCGGGTTAGCAATTAACTCTTGCTGAAGCCTGAGACCCGTTTCCGAGACGCCAATAATCAACGCCTTACGCGTGTTATAGCCAGTTTGGCGTAACAGCGCCAAAATTTCCCGAAACACGATACGCCAAACGATCAATGCGATAGGCGTGACTAATAGCCAGCCCCCGAGAACCAAACGTGAATAGTTATCGGAAACCTTCAAGAAATAGTTACTTGCGAGGATCACTGCAACCGTCACCAACCAGACACTCAGAGTCACCTTCGCTTGTTCTTTTACCGAGGCTATTCGCCACGAACGATACAGCGTGAATGACTCTGCAACAATTAAGAAGACGATGCCTAAACCAATAGCCAACATCTGGAAGTCATCATCAACCTGACCCGTTCTCCACCACGCTAATCCAGCCAGAGTGGCAAAGATGATCGCAAGATCTGTAATACGATAGACCAACGCCAGTTCGAATTCATGGCTGCGAACCAATCCATTTCTCTCGTTTCCCATAACACATCCTTGTGCCAATCAATTGACCGAAAAGAATTTTATATCAAGAGATTCATGCTGCAGATGACTCTGCAGCGCTCGGTAAACCACTTAATTTTGAAAAGGAAGTCCCCGACGTGTAAATAGCCCAACCATCACCAGCGCAAACAACACTAACGAACCAGGTTCAGGAACGGAAGTCACGCTAAAGGTCGTTCCGCCAACATAGGTCTGTTCTGCATAGGCATAAACCGTCCATTCGCCGACTTCTAAAATATCGTTGCTAGCAATATAGTCATCACTCCAGTAACTCAATAAACCAGAACCCGAAGCCTGCCAAGTTTCAATATCATCCCAAGCGCTATACATGTAACTGAAAGCTTGCTCAAACCCGCCAAAATACCAATAGAAGGTAATATCGAATAAACCATTAGCAAAACCGCCAGTTCCCTCATCGCTTAAGCGATTTAAGGATTGGAGATCGAAACTCACGGCAGCGCGAATATCATCATCAATGTCGATAACACTTGCCGGACTAGGAACAGCGCCACTACTCGGATCTTGCTGAGGAGTGGGATATCCTCCCAAATACACCACCGGTCCTGCCGGTACACTGGGGTTTTCTGAGGCCGTTATAATCGTGGCCGAAGTATTAAATGTAGTTAAACTGATAAGTAAAAATAAGATGGAAGCCTTCATCGCGGTTTTCCTTTACCAAATAGTGAAAAGCAACAACTCTCATTTGTAATTAGGCAAACATTAAGCCATAAATGATAAGCTCGTCACACTTTTTGTTAACATGCTGTTTTTTAAAACTTTTACTTCCACACTATTATTAATTTGATTACTTATATAAAATTAAGTTTGTAAATTAATTCGACACTATGTTACTAAAACAATATTCCTGTATTTTTTATGACCTATCGCTGTATGTAATTTGCCCTCATCAATGAACTAAAAAAGACCAAACTTTGTCGCAAATTCCTCAGTTTTATCTAGTTAGAATTAAATATTCAGGATATCAATAAAATATCGATACACTGTAAAGTTGGCTGACATCGACACAGTGAACCCCCAACAACACTCGAGTAAATACCAAGTTGTTGTTATATAAGAGCATTCATAACTAATACCCTGATTTATTTCCACCAACTACTTGCCGTATTCTGCTCAGCAAAAAATATATTGTTCGAGCGACGAGTAACGGTTTAGCTGGCGAGGTCAATTTAGCGTTGAAAAAATAATATAAATTGCGATGAAAGAGGAGCGTCAGAGCAACCAAGCGAATAACGGCAACCACGCGCTCAGAGAGGATAAGCATATTGCAATATGCTCGAGTCAACCTTCTGGCTGTAACCCTTCGCAGGATAAACCACAAAAAATGCCAGCATTTCGCTGGCATAATTTCAATACGGAGTGTTCTGTTTAGTTAACGTCCCGACTTAAACTTGGTCCATAAGCGAGTACGAACCCGTTCAACCTTCGGTGGAACATTGGTAAATCCATAGAGATTTTTAGCCGCGGCTTCGCTTGGGTAAATTCCCTGATGCTGAGCAATTTCAGGATTGATTAAAGCGGTCGCCTTAGTATTTGGATTGGCAAACCACACAAAATCGGTCACCTTGGCGATCACTTCGGGACGTAATATATAGTTGATAAAAGTATGAGCGTTATTCGGGTGACTCGCATCTTTGGGAATAGCAAACATATCAAACCACACACCAGCCCCTTCTTTAGGGATGATATATTCAAGTTCAACGCCATTTTTGGCTTCTTCGGCACGCTCATCCGCCATTAACACATCGCCCGACCAGCCGATCGCGACACAAATATCGCCACTGGCTAAGTCATTAATATACTGAGAGCTATGAAAATAACGAATACTTGGCCGCAGTTGCGCCATTAGTGTTTCAATCTCCCCTTTATAGTCTGCCATATTGCTGCTACCGGGATCCTTCCCCATATAATTCAGCATCGCCGCAACCACTTCACTGGGCGCATCCAAAAAGGCTATGCCGCACTCGCTCAATTTCGCTGCGATCTGTGGATCAAACACCAGCGACCAACTATTTAAATCAGCATCATCACCTAAAATTTGTTTTACTTTATTCACGTTATAACCAATACCCGTGGTGCCCCACATATAAGGGATGCCATACAGGTTACCCGGATCATAATGTTGTAGCGTGGCTAGAAGTGTCGGATCCAGATTGCCCCAGTTACTCAGTTTGCTGCGGTCCAGCTTTTGATAAACACCCGCTGTAATTTGCCGACCATAGAAGTCATGAGAGGGGGCGACAATATCAAAGCCGGTGCTTCCCGACAGCAATTTAGCCTCCAACATTTCATTAGAATCAAATACGTCATAAATCACTTTAATACCCGTTTCTTTTTCAAACTCGGAAATTGTGTCCTCGGCAATGTATTCGGTCCAATTGTAAACATTCAGTACTTTCTCTTCTTGAGCCATTACTACATTGGTCACTACAGCAAGTAGTCCAACCAACAGCATGTTTATTTTATTCACTCATGCAATCCTCAATATACGGTGATGCTGACATCACTCGTTTGTTTATTCTATAAATGTAGTCTATAAACTGCTTTGATAACTGGCAGAGCCATTTAATCACAGCCTGCCAGATTAAAGCCGCGAGATAGTACTCGTTAATTAATCGAAACCCAAGTGCTAGCTGGCTAACAATTATCCAAAAAAGCGCTTTGAAAAGCCTTTACTAGTCGTTAAAATCGACGATTAACTAAATTTTTGGGTTATATACGTACTAAGTTCGCTTACGTACTCGCGTTTAACACACTAGGAAGAAGACATTCAAAACAATGATTAACGACCAACAAATTGAGACGATTCGTCAACAACTCAGCCAGAAACTAGAGGAAATTCAACTTCGTCTTGAACAAGATAACGAGTTGATTAAAGACAAAAGTGATCTAGGGGATGACGTTGATCGAGCCAATCAAGAAGAGTCTCAACAAATGCAGCTTAATCGTCGCCAACACGACCTTGCTCAAGTAAAAAGCATTAAGGATGCATTACGTCGTATTGAGGAACAAGACTATGGTTTTTGTGAAAGCTGCGGTGAAGACATCAATGCCGCACGACTCAACGCTCGCCCAGAGTCACGCTACTGCATCGACTGCCAAGATTACCGCGAACGTAAAAGTAGCCAATATGCTTAAACAACTACAAATTAATCTTAGAATTAGTCACTAAGATCATATTCACTTGCTCTGCTCGCTGTTATAATTCCGTTCCGATTTCACATCGGATTAGGATCTGCGAGCATGAACAACCCGCTTTATCAAAAGCACATTATCTCCATCCCTGATTTATCCCGTCAGGAACTCGAGTTAATTGTCGACACCGCACAAAACATAAAACAACAACCCCGTCCTGAGTTACTCAAAAATAAAGTTGTTGCTAGCTGTTTTTTTGAAGCCTCAACCCGTACTCGTTTGTCTTTTGAAACCGCAGTGCAACGTTTAGGCGGGAGTGTGATTGGCTTTGCCGATGGTGGTAATACTTCGCTGGGCAAAAAAGGCGAAACCTTAGCGGATTCGGTGAAAGTGATCTCTTCTTATAGCGATGCGTTTTTTATGCGCCACCCCCAAGAGGGAGCCGCTCGCTTAGCCAGTGAATTCTCCAGTGTGCCAGTGGTGAATGGCGGCGATGGTTCTAACCAACACCCCACCCAGACCTTACTCGACTTATTTACCATTTATGAAACGCAAGGGAGTTTAGAAGGCCTTAAAATTGCGTTTGTTGGTGACCTTAAATACGGACGCACGGTACATTCGCTTACCCAAGCCCTGTCCTTATTTGGTTGCGAATTTTACTTTATCGCACCGAAAGCATTGGCCATGCCTGATTACATTACCGAAGAGCTAAATGAGCGCAAAATAAAATATCATTTATATGACAGCATCGAAGAGGTCGTTGGAGAACTGGATATTTTGTATATGACTCGCGTGCAAAAAGAGCGCTTCGATGAGACAGAATACCAGCATATCAAATCCAGCTTTATTCTTCGGGCCAACATGCTTGAACAAGTGCAAGACAACCTCAAGATCTTACACCCGCTGCCCCGAGTCGACGAAATCACCACCGATGTAGATAGTACGCCCTACGCCTACTACTTCCAGCAGGCTGAAAATGGTGTTTATGCTCGCCAAGCTTTACTCGCGCTAATCATGACCAATGAATTTGGAGTTCAATAATGAAGAAAAAACTGCAAGTTGAAGCGATTGCTCACGGCACAGTGATTGACCATGTACCTGCGGGGCAAGGAATTAAAATCCTTAAATTTTTTCAGTTATCGGCGGCCCAAGAACGGATCACGGTGGGCTTAAACTTACCCAGCGGAGAACAACAAAAGAAAGACCTAATTAAAGTTGAAAACACCGTTTTTGATGAAAACCAAGCCAATCAACTAGCCTTATTTGCCCCTCATGCCACCATCAACTTGATTGAAGACTTTGAAGTCGTGCGTAAGTTCCATGTCTCCACTCCGGAACAAATCAAAGCTGTATTTGCCTGCCCGAACAGCAATTGTATCAGCCACAACGAGCCTATCGATAGTCACTTTTATGTTCGTCATAAACAAACAGACATCAAGCTAAAATGTCATTACTGCGAAAAATCCTTCGATCTAAGCCTATTCCCTGAACTCGACTAGATTCAAACCAACCCAGCCACAACATGCGCTAAACTCGGTGTTGTGGCTCGGAATCAGAACACTTTACAAACAACAGCTTATTCGACTAAATATTAAGAAATCCTCAACATACTGCTGTTAATTTACCCAATACCTAAGTTATGCTGTGCTTTGTTTAATCACTGTCAATCGCTCACTTATCAAAAGTTGGCGTCATGAACATAACAAAATGAATTTCTTAAAATTATTTAGCACAAGGACGTAAGCGATGTTGAATCGAGTTAGCAGTATTTTATGCTGTAGTCTGTTACTGAGTTTCGCCGCTGGCGCTCGTCCACTCGCAGAACAAGCTGGATGGTCGGCCACCCTTAATCTCAACTTGGGTTATGTTGGCGGGCAAAGTCAATTTTCCACTGATGATGACAACCAAGTCACTCATGATCTAAATAATAGTGGCCAGAGCACCAATACGCTGATTGCCTATCCTTTGTTACGAGCCTCTTACACCACTACCGACCTAAAAAATCAGTTTTTTGTGGGTAACAGTAAAGAGAACTTAGGCCGAGCCCAGTTTCAATACGAGTTGGGTTATCGCCGCGCGATCAGCAATAAAAGTCAGTTAACCGTTGCTTACTTCCCAGAGTTGCCATTGATGAATGATACCTGGAGTGATCCTTATATCACTAATGTGGCTCGACAAGAAACTGATGAAAATGTCCAAGGGGGACGACTGCGTTATCAATCCATTGCCGATAGTCCATTTACCCTTGAATATGTTTATGCCAAACGTAGCATTGACAACGAACAAAGTGGGGTCGCCATATTTGGCCAAGGTTCCAGCCAAGCCCAAGCGCTAAATCGCAATGCCAATTTACACCGAGTCATTGGCGAAATGTTTGTGCCACTTTCCAAACAATGGTTTCTGTCTCCAGCCCTGGTCTACACGACGAGCAAAGCGGATGGTAGCGCCAACGATTTTAATAGCTATACCCTGCGTCTAAACAGTGTTTATAAAATTGAGCGTCATTTATTAACGGTCAACCTAGAGTTAGGTCAAACTAAGTATTCTGATGGCAACCCGGTATTTAATATGCAAACTCAAGAGGATGACCGACTCTCCTTATTTGCAATTTACCTCTACCAACGTCCATTTGCTTGGAAGAATGCAATGTTTAATGTCACCGCTGGCTATCAAAATAGCGACTCAAACATTAACTTCTACGACAGTAAAGGCTTCATCACCACCTTTGGTTTTGGTTATACTTTTTAGTGGTACAGCATTGAATCAAGGGCAGCGTTAGCTGCCCTTTGCGATAAGGTTTGCTCATTACTTAGATTCGCAATAAGAACTTTTTATCATGCCGATTGGTACGCCGCCTGGCGTACCAGCAAATACAGCTCAAGTCACTGCTGCAAACATTTACCAAGGGTCTTGGATGTTAGTCTTCGCTTAAATCCAGTTCCGCTAAGTAAATTGCGGTCTTATCCTCATGACTGGAGTAATAACTGCAATACAAGGTATTACCTCGCTGTACTAAACCTGGATAACTGGTATCGCCACCGGAAGGTAAAACTTGCACTTCTTTTAAGCGCCCCTGATCTGCATCAAGCCAACACAAACTGGTACGCACCGGTTGGTATAAACGTAGTGCACAGAGCAACCGCCCATCGTCCAGCTTAAGCATTACCGGACCACCAATTTGTAATGCTAAGTCCTGCCATGTCCATTCCAAATAAGGCGGCTTCGCATAACCCAGTTGAGCGCTTGCGCTATCTTTATCGCGCCTTAATAAACATAGCGCCGAGCCATCATCAAGCAAACTCAAGTCATGCTCATTGGGGTAAGCGAGGCCATTTTGTTTAAGGCTAAACAAGGGATCTAAATGAAGCTGATAGTTCCCTTTCGCGTCCATCCGATATAGATCTACCTTATCCAAGCGATAACTATAAGCCACTGCATAGGCGCTATCGGCTAAATAACGGCTACGCCACAACCACATCCCGGCTTCCCCTTGTGGGCTCAACTCCGACCAAATTAACCCGTCATCAGACCAAGCAATATAGCTTTGTAACTGCGATGATAGCTCGTGACGCGTTACACCTGCGCAAGTCAATAACATACGTCCATCCGGGCTCACAACCAATTTAGGGTCTCGTAAATCCAAACCATCCACATGCAGGAAAGCCGCCGGTTCAAAATCGGTTTGCTCAAAACCACGACGTAAGATCCGAATGTCTCCTTGTTCACTCACATGTGCACTGGCTTCGCGAAAACACAGCCACAGCGAAGCGGCAAATTCACACATATCAGTAAACGCATTATGCTCAGCCTTATCCCAGACTTGTTCCACCGAAGATAATCTCATGTTGACCTCACCGCGATTAATTCAATATTGAGTAAAAATGAGCCTATGATTTTTAGTGTGAATGCAGCTTTTACTTGCAAATTAACCATAGTCTACACAGTTAGTTCAGTTATCGGCTATGATCGTTTAAGCTAAATCAATAGTTTAAGTTGCTCGCAAAAATATCCCGAGGGGGGACTATGTTTTTGGATTTTTTCGCTTTAGGTTTACTGCTTTTTGTCGCGCTTACCCTGTTTTACGGAATTATAGCCATTCATGATATTCCCTATGAAATATCAAAACATCGCAATCACCCCCACCAAGATGCGATCCATGTTGCCGGTTGGGTGAGCCTATTCACGTTGCATGTATTGTGGCCATTTTTATGGATTTGGGCCACGCTGTATCGCGAAGACCGAGGTTGGGGCTTTCAACAAATCGAGCAACGCCAACAAGACTTAGAAAATCAAGAACAGCAACTCGCCTCACGAGAACAGGTGATGGAAGCCGAAATCAGTAAACTCAAACGCCAAGTCGCCATCATCAGTAAGCATGTGCAACAACTAGAACAAGGAGAGAGTCAATAATGGATTTATTGCTTATTCTCACCTATGCGGGCCTGTGTATCGCTATTTTTAAGATCTTTCGTATTCCGCTCACCAAGTGGACGGTGCCAACCGCAGTATTAGGTGGCATCTTCATCGTTGGGGTATTGATAGTATTGATGAACTATAACCATCCCTACACTGCCAACGCCCGACAAATATATACCTCGGTCCCTATCATGCCTCTAGTTCGCGGTAAGGTGATTGAGGTTCCAGTGGAAGTTAATCAGCCGATACAAGCCGGTGAAATCTTATTTAAACTGGACCCAACACCATTTCAAGCCATCGTTGAACAACGTCAGGCCGAATTGGCCAGTGCCCAACAATTAGTGCCCCAACTCATGGCACAATGGGCCAGCGCCAAAGCAAATACCACCGCGGCTATCGCCGAGCGAGATCGCAACTTAAAGTCTTATCAACGTTATGCCGAAGGACGAAAGAAAGGCGGAGCAAATAGCCCCTTCACCGAATTAGAAGTCGAAAACCGCCAACAAGCCTACCTTGCTGCTGAAGCTAAACTACAAGCGGCACAAGCCAACGAAACCATTGCAAAACTCGCCTATGATTCGCAAATCAACGGCGTGAATACTAACGTGGCACGCATTCAGGGGCAGCTCGATAGTGCTTTGTTCGATCTAGAGCAGACCGTGGTCCACGCACCGAGTGATGGCTTTGTTACCCAGGTCGCATTGCGCAAAGGCATGGTGGCCGTACCAATGCCGCTGCGCCCTGTCATGACTTTTATACCCAAGGAACAATCAATGTTTGTCGGCGCCTTTTGGGAAAACTCTATCAAGCGCCTGAAAGCGGGTGATCAAGCTGAATTTATTGTTACCGCGCTGCCTGGCGTAGTATTTAAAGGCACCGTAAGACAAGTGATGCCAAGCATTGCCGAAGGTGAATTTCAAGCCAACGGAAACTTAAGTGGTGCAGCGGTATTTTTTAAACATAGTCGCAGTTTGGTGATCATCGATCCCGAACCTCGATTCGATGAATATCAACTGCCAATGGGCATTAGCGGCCAAGTCGCCATCTATACCGAGCATTTCCATCATCTCTCAGTGATGCGCAAAGTGCTACTCAGAATGCAAGGTTGGATTAACTACATTTTCCCCTTTCATTAATCGCCAAGGCGTCGCGAACCAAAAGGCCAGCAATATGCTTGGCCTTTCTTATGTCGACGCAGGTAAAGTTCTAGTTTATCGCCCTTTACCAATCTAACTCATTACCGGTTCACTCTTGCTGGCCTTAATCACCACTAACGGCGTTATATATCTTGTTATTAGAGCCACGAGTTACTGCACTTCATGCCTGGTTATCGGCAGATTTATGCTGCGCAATACGTTGATCGTATAATGAATCAGATTGGTATTACATGCCGTCGCCGTTGAGCATTCAATCCTTCCGTTGTTTTCCAAACTAAAGCTGTTTGAATTTCCAAAAACGAGCCAATGGCAATATAAAGAAGCATTACTCTAAGTCTTCAACTCTTCGCTTTAGGGCTGCTAACTCTTGTTTAAGCGCATTTATTTGTTGTTGTAGCTCGCCCTCTGATGAAGTTTCTCGCGTAGAGTCTGGGCTCACCGCCAAGCTAGATTCTCCAGAAAACAAATGCATATAACGCGATTCACGTTTCCCTGGCTCGCGCTCTAATTTAGAGATAAATTTGCCACTCTCATGTTCACTCAACGCCTGTAAATTTTGCTCCACTTCTTGAACACTACTAAAGTTTGCTAAACGCTGGCTGCGAGTACGTAATTCTCCAGGGGTTTGCGGCCCGCGCAAAAACAATAAACAAATAATCGCTCGTTGTTGCTCGCTGAGTTGTAAACCACCAAACTGAGAATTGCAAAAGCGATGTTGGTAACGAACCACCCGTCCAGCCATCGGAGCCTCGGTCACTAAACGCAATTGTTGTAATTGAACCACTGCATCTTGCACCTCAGCTTCAGACAAACTCATCACTGGCTCTCGATTACTCTTTTGATTACAAGCTAAGGTTAAAGCATTTAGCGACAGCGGATATTGGTCTGGCGTCGTTGTTTCTTTTTCTAGTAAAGCGCCAATCACACGAGTTTGTTCTAAAGATAAATTTTGTTCCACAGCTCACCTCAATAACATGTTACAGCAGTAGCTTAATGCACTACCGACCCCAGAATACGCCAAACTGAATTGCCAAGCAGCTTAACATGATGCGTTTCGTGGATAACTTCAACTAAACTGAAAAAACTGAAATAGAAAAAGTGCTTTAAAAGTGCTCATTTTTCACGTTTTATTGATGTAGATTAGCGTTATCGCCTAGATTCATCGGTATGGTAGCTCTCCGCTTCATATCGAATAATCATGGCTACACTGCTATATCATCGAGCAGTCAATTACAGATAGGCTGGAAAGCAACAAATGGAACCGTTTCGTTGGACCTCTGATTTTGAAACTGGCTTGGAGGAAATAGACAAGCAACATCACCAATTAATCGATCTGATTAATAAAATTGGCAATTTTCTCACTCAAAAACAGATATCAACCGAAGAACTAAGACCATTTACCGTAGAGCTGAATCACTATGTGGTAGAGCACTTCCAAGAAGAAGAACAATTAATGACATTATGCCGAGTCGACCCTCGACATAAAAAAATCCACATTACAGCTCACCGCGAATTTCTTGACGAAATAAATAAATTTGAACATCTAGACAACAGCAACCAGCATGCCCAAGTTAAGCAGCTATTAGACTACCTGATTCAATGGCTGGCTTATCATATTCTCGGCATTGACCAAGAGCTCGCGAAACAAGTGCAATATATCGAAAGCGGTGAACCGCCTGCAACCGCCTACAGCAAAGCCGCGCAGCCTAAAGATTTGGCAACCGAACCCTTAATTACCGCATTACGTGGTTTATTTCATCAAGTTAGCGTACGCAATCATGAGTTACTCGAACTCAATCAAAACTTAGAAAAAAAAGTACAAGAACGCACCCTCGCCTTGCAAAAAACCAATCAACATTTGCAATCTTTGGCCCATACCGATGTTCTCACGGGTCTGCCCAATCGACGCCATGCAATGATTCAACTCAAAGAATTATGGCAACAATCCTTAACACAACAAAGTCCCTTAGTCTGCATGATGATAGACGCCGACCATTTCAAACAGATTAATGACCAAAAAGGCCATGATGCTGGCGATACAGTATTGATGTTACTCGCGCGCAATTTACGCGAATCGGTCAGAAGTGATGATGTGGTGGCTCGCCTAGGGGGCGATGAGTTCTTACTCATTTGTCCAGACACCGATCAAGACGGCGCCTTAAGGCTCGGGTCTGCGATTCGTCAGCGAGTCGCCAATTTGTCCATCAACCAACAATATAAAATAAGTGTGAGTGTAGGCATCGCCAGTCGCAGCTCAGAAATGACCCATCACGAAGCGATGATCAAGGCTGCCGACAAAGCAGTTTATCAAGCCAAAGCAGACGGTAAAAATTGTGTGCGCATGTTCCAACCCAAGCAAGATGAACCTGCAAACAAGGCGCTAAAACAGCAAGCCCAGTAAACCATTCAGCAACCTGAGCCGTCACTATTTCGAGGTAACTCGGCAACGCTACAATATGGATTAAAGGTTGCAGCGAACACCAAGCCGTGTTGAACTTCAATTTTCTCTTGAAGTCTATTTGGGAGCACCCATGACCATTGATATAAGCTGGCCTGCACTCGCTTTTTTTTCACTGATATTGCTGGTCCCATTGCTCATTAACTGGCATTTTCACTTAGCTTTGGGCAAAGATATGCTCTTGAGCATCTTCAGAATGGTGGCACAGCTCGCTTTACTCGGCGTTTATCTGCAGTTTCTATTTGATTTAGATAAACTTTGGATCAACCTACTCTGGTTAGCGCTGATGCTCATGGTTGGAGCCAGCGCCATCATTGATAAAGCCAAGCTGCCTAAACGAGGTTTATTTTTAGCGGTCACTTGCGGCCTGCTACTCGGTTTAAGCCCAGTGTTATTCATTTTGCTGTTTGGCCTGCTCAAGCCGGATCCCAGCTACAGCGCCCAATACCTGATCCCCCTCGCCGGTATGTTATTAGGCAATAGCCTCAGCGGTAATATTATCGCTCTACAGCGCCTATTTAACCGCCTCAGCGAAGCCAAACAAGAATATTATGGCTACCTTGCGCTAGGAGCCAATCGCAGCCAAGCCACTCAAAGCTTTGTGCAATCGGCAATGCAGCAATCCTTCGCCCCCTTGCTAGCCTCCATGAGCACAGTTGGTATCGTGACCCTACCAGGTATGATGACTGGACAAATTTTGGCTGGCAGTGACCCATTGGTCGCGGTGAAATATCAGCTGGTGATTTTAATTGCGATCTTAGTCATGCTCAGTATTTCCGTCTCGACCACCTTAAGTCTGAGCATTCGAACCACCATCAGCCCCTGTGGCCGAGTCAACATCCCCAGTCCCCACGCTTAATCAGCGAGCCAGACTTCACACCTCTGGATTGCTCGAGGCATTAAAGGAAAACATCCGCACCTCGTCACGGGGGAACCAATTCAGGCTTTGATAAAACTGCTGAGCATGTAAGTTATCCAGATGCACAAACAGGTGGGTTTTCGCAATGCCCTGGCACTTGAAGGCCGCAACCACTTGCGCCACTAACTGACGCCCCAAGCCCTGCGAGCGATACGCTTTCGCCACGACTAAGTGTTGTAAATAACCTCTTCTGCCGTCGGTGCCTGCCAATACCGCCCCAACCAACTGCTGCTGCGCCACAGCCACAAAACTTAACCCCGGATTCCGCTGTAAATAAGCCGCAATACTTGGCTCCGAATCAGCATCACGCAAGGTCATCCCTTCGGCCTGCCTCCAAAGCGCCATCACTGCTTGATAATCCGCGGCTCGCATTTCTCGTAATACTGCCATTCAAGCCTCCGTCAACTAAATGAGCATCAATTTAAGCCAAAGTCGCCACTGCAGCCAAAGTGATAAGATAAAAAAGCGGCCAACACTACCAGCGGATAAAATAAGGGAGCACTGCCAGTAATAAGCCAACCAGCAATAACATACTCAGGCTGGACACAAAATAAGGCACAATACACAAGGCAATACCAACACATAGCGGCACGATTGCCTGCTGCTTTCTGCCATAACTAAAATAGCCGATACCGATAGCGCCAAACAGCACCCCCCATATCATCATCGCGCTACTATCCATCAAATCTCCTAATGGCTAATCATAAAGCGAGCAACCAAAACGAATAGCTGAAAGCTAAAATACTGCTTTTAGCAATGCACAGCAATCACGAATGCCATACAAATCAACTGAACGGGTGACCGATTAATCAATCATATGCAAAGCACAAACTCACCAGCGCTAGCGGTGCGTCCAATTTTTTATTGAATGCGCCAAAGCAGCAACCAATACTTATTCGTTACGCAGCGCTTCCACCGGATCTTGCTGCATGGCCCGCCAAGCGGGCAGTACTCCAGCTATCAGACCAACCCATACACATAGCAACAATGCGAGCAGCAAATAAAGAGGATGAACCACCAAAGGAAGCTCTGGAGCCAAGGCATGAACACTTAGTTGCACGGTAAGCAACAGCGCCAGGCCAACCAGCCCTCCGCTTAATGCCAAAGCGATCGCCTCGGCCAAGAACAACAGTAAGATCGTAGCACGCCGAGCCCCAAGCGCACGCAGTAAACCCACCTCTGGGATCCGTTCTTGTTGAGCAATACTCATGATGGTGAAGATCCCCACTGCACCAATGAATAAAGAAATTGCCCCCAGACCTCCGATGGCAGCCTTAATGATGCTGAGGATCTTATCCAGGCTCGCCAGCATGTCTTGCTGAGTATACAGAGTAAAATCTTCGCGACCATGGCGCCGAAACAACCGCTCAAAAATCCGCTGTTGCATGACTGTGGCAGGGATATCGGGGCGGTAAACCACATCCACCTCCATTAAGCTCTCGCGATTGAAGATAGCCAGCGCATGCGCGGCCGGAATATACACCACATCATCCAAATCAAAGCCAAGAAATTGCCCCTTTGGCTGCATCACACCAACAATGCGAAAACGGCGCTCACCCACCCGCAGAAACTGCCCCAACGGCGCAGCGTTAGGAAACAACTCCACAGCTAGCTTACTGCCCAATACGGCCAAGTTTCGCGGGCGCTGACTCTCATCCGGCGGCAAGAAACGCCCCTGTTCGATACTAAAATGCCAAGCTTCGGCGGCTTGATAACCCACCCCCAGGATGTCGCTGTTACGGCTCAGCTTGCCCGCTTTTAGCTCCCCAGTACCCGAGGTGACAGGCACCACGGCTACCACGCCTGCCAGCCGTCGCAAACTTTGCGCATCGGCCAAGGTTAAGGGACGCACGGTACTGATCACCCCACCAGACAGCCCCTGAGTGGTCACTTTTCCGGGCGTAACGGCGATCAGGTGCGAACCAAACTGAGAGAAGCTGTCTAAAAGGTAGAGACGCAAGCCTTCGCCAATCCCGGTTAAAGTGGTAACGGCAGCTATCCCAATAGCAATACCAAGCGCACTAAGCAGATTACGTAGACGCCCTGACAAGAGGCTGCGCAATAACCAAAAAAACCAATCCCCCACTCTCATTGATGACTCCCCTTCAAACTTTCCACTGGCTTCTGGCGGGCGGCTTGATTTGCCGGCAACAACGCAAACAGTAGGCCGATCACCACGGCGCTGAGCAAGGCGCTGGCGGAAGCCCACAGCGGAACCTGTACCGGAAAGTCCGGGTAATACCAAGACAACAAGACCACCGCCGAATATCCCACTAGCAGACCGACGATGCCCCCACCCAATGAGAGAAGCATTGCTTCGCAGAGGAACAGGCTACGCACCGTGCCATTACTGGCTCCTAAAGCTTTTAGCAGACCAATTTCGGCACAACGCTGATGGGTACTAATCAGCATAATATTCATCATCATGATACCGGCAACAATTAAGCTAATAGCGCCAATCCCAGTCACGGCTAGCGTGAGCGTAAACAAAATTTCGTTGAAAGTGGCGAGTAACGAATCGGGACGCAGCAGAGTCACATCGGCCACCCCTTGATGCCGTTCGGCGATCACTTGCAGTAGTAAAGATCCCTGCGCGGCTAAGTCCTGCGGTGTGAGCGTTTGAACAAACAGACGATACAGACCGGGAGCATTAAATAAGGATTGAGCAGAAGCCACTGGGATCAGTACCGTCTCGTCAAATTTAAGCCCCATATTGCTACTCTCGCTAGTAAAGGTGCCAATGACTCGAAAGCGGCGATTATCCAAGCGGATCCATTGTCCCAAAGGATTCGCTTGAGCAAACAATTCTTGCGCCAGAGTCGCGCCGAGTACACACACCGGACGAGCACTTTCAAGCGGAATATCGGGCAGCGTTTTACCACGCAACAAGCGCAAACGGTGAGTGGCGAAGATCTCGGCAGTGCTCCCCAGAATCATCGATTGACGATTGCGACTAGCAAATTTTACTTCACTAGCGCCCAGCACCAGAGGCGCAACTCGCAGATGAGGGATGCGACGCTGGATATGCGCCATATCAGCCAGCGTCAGATCTCGCAGACTAGTGCCCGTCACAGGCGGCATACCACCCGTTGTCTCCTTACGCCCAGGTAAGATGATCAGCACATCTTTGCCTAAAAATGAGAATTCCTGCTCTACGAAATTACGCGCCCCTTGCCCCAGGGCGGTCATCATCACCACAGAGCCAACACTGATGGCTATCGCTGCCAATAACATTACCGCCCGTAGCCGCTGCCGCAACAAAGCAGCGAGCGCATAGCCGATGGCGTCAAGCAAGCGCATGCGGAGTCACACCCGAGTCTTGAATAATCGCACCATCGGCCATTTGCAGCATTCGCCTCGCTCGCTCACCAAGGCTAAGATCGTGAGTCACAACGACCAAGGTGATCCCGGTCTCTCGATTTAAGCGTTCCAGCAGCTCAATCACCTCACCACCGGCGTGACTGTCGAGGTTACCAGTCGGTTCGTCAGCCAATAATAGGGCCGGGTTCATCACCATGGCGCGCGCAATTGCCACGCGTTGCCGCTGACCACCAGAGAGTTGCTCGGGTCGATGCTCAGCACGGGCAGTTAAATCTAACTGACTGAGCAGCTGGCTCACCTTTTGTTGGCGAATATGGGGAGTAATCCCCGCCAATATCAAGGGTAGTTCGATGTTTTCCATCGCCGTGAGACGAGGAACTAAATGAAAGGATTGGAAAATGAACCCGATCGCGGTACTTCTAAGATAAGCCAGTTGACGCTCGTTCATCGCGGCGGTGTCTTGCCCTTGCAGTTGATATTGCCCACTATCAGGACGATCCAATAAACCAAGCACATTCAGCAAAGTGGATTTTCCGGAACCCGATGGTCCCATCACTGCCACATACTCCTGCGCTTGAATGGTCAAGTTGATTTGCTTAAGACCATTGATCAACTGCTCTCCCAATTTGAATCTGCGATCTACCTGAGTCAATTTAATCATCGCCGCTGACCTGCATTCCCGGCTGATATTCAACCCGAGCCGCTTGACGAACAATCTGCTGACCCTCGTGCAACCCCGAAAAGATCTCCTGCCAACTCCAGTTGCTCAGTCCAAGCTCAGGTTTAAGCGGCTTCAGGCTATTATTTTCAAACAGATAGACCACGCCTTCAGCAGTGATGGCTTCCGTCGGAATGCGCAGTACCTGTTCGCGGCGCTGGATCTCGATCTCCAAGTCAGCGCTATAACCAATCAGTAACTGAATATCGCTCGGCAATGCCCCTAGCTCCACTTCCACCTCCACGGTGCGAGCCTGTTTCTCCAAATCGAGAACATAGGGAGCAATACGACTTAGGCGAGCAGGAAAAACTTGCTTTGGTAAGGCATCGAGCAGCACATTCACCGCTTGTCCGACCCGTAATTTGGCTGCGTCGACCTCGTCAATGGGAGCTGAGACATACAGGCAACTAACATCAATCAGATCGATAGCAGGCAAGGTCGCGACCCCCGGCGGAGAAGGCGTAAGATACTCGCCTAGCTCGCCATTCACTTCCGCCACAATGCCACTGAAGGGTGCAAATAAATGGGTTTGTTGCAACTGAGCCTCGGCCAGCTTAAGCTGAGCGCGCGCTATCAGCAGCTCCGTTTCACTCGCCTCACAGTTTAAGGCACTGGTAGCAGCCAAGGTATCGGCCCGATCAATACTCGTTTCCGAGGTCAGCGCATGCTTTTGTAGCGGTTGTAAACGCCGTGATTCTCGTTGCTCGAAGCGAGCCTGCAAGCAAGCTAACTGGGCGTGTTGCTGGGCCAAGGTAACACGAGCCTGAGCTTGCTCTTGCTGCGCCTGCAGATCTTGATCCCAGAGTGCCAGCAAAGGCTCGCCTCGCTTGACCCGATCCCCCTCTCGAACATGCAACTCAGCGATCACGCCACCCACCGACAAAGCTAAACGCGCTCGCTGGCAAGAGTTAATGGTACCGGCGCGCGTATTAACCACCGTTTCGATCACATCGCCAACTTCCACCCGAACCAAAACCACTGACAGTGGTTTACTGCGCAACCACCAAGCAGTGAAGATGAGCAGTGCGACAATCAGCAAGAGCGTGATAATTTTCTTCATCAGCGGTGCGAAACCCTCTGCATAAAACCATGTAATAAGTGTGGTCAATAAACGCCAGAAGTTCGAGTGTCCTGTGAACATAAGTGACACGAGAGGGTGTGATATTTGGTAAATAAAGACAGGCAACAATAGAGAAACCCAAAAGGCCTCAAAACTTATCGGTTTGCACAGCACTGGCATGTGCTATCACCAAATTAGATAAATTCAAAACGACCCGGCTGCAACCAGCATGATCAAATACGGATTTAAAGTTCCAAATTCTATTTTCGCTTGGATATGGATGATTCGACTTCACGATTATAAGTAAAACGCTCTGCGAGGAATCGCGTGCCAGATATTGTGGTACCGGAAGCCAGAGAAGAGCCGGCTAGCCGACGATACGTGCCACCTTTATATAACTACTTTCTTTCTCTTCTTGGCCGCTTAGATCGCCTATCCACTATCGATTCAGCAGCCACTGTCGGCCGATTTGGGCTGGGTTGGTTTAATCTGGCAACGACCCCCACAGTGGAAAAAAGGCCATACTTTTTCTCAAAGTGATTTAAGCTTGAGACCTGTCCCGAAGTATTACTAAACTGATCAGACATATTCTGTGGGTTAAACACGACGCTGCCGAGTGAGCTCGGCAGTATTCCCTTAAATAGATGCTGCTTGCCTTTGCCTGAAACCCCAACCTGATTAGCGGCTTTATTTTGGTCGACATTAATCACTTCGGAACGTGTCGCTTTTTTATCTTCCTCCACCACCGATGACATTAAAATTTCACGAGTAGTTTTATTCTCTACGTCAAAACCACGAATGACCGGGCCAGCATCCCCCCATGCATTCATTCTTTGACTAGCGATTTTTTCCCGTGTAGCAGTTTGGCTGTTGATAAATAACGAAGGGGCCTGTAATTGAAATTGATTACGATTTTTACGTGCTTTATGAGCTTCCAGTGCTGTTTTCATCGAACTAAAGCCGGAACTTTTACCTTTTGCTTTTTTTCGTTCTTGCATAATTCTACCAACATCAGCCGCCTGCTGTGCAATATTGAATGATTGCTTAAGATCCGATTTAATGTGCTGTTCAGAGTAGCTGGCTACATAGTATTGCGCTCTTTGAGCATCCCCAAAATTGATCCAGGTTTGCTTCGTGCTCCCTTCAACAGGAGTAATTTTCCCCCCTAGACCTTCATGAATATCTTTATAGGCTGAACCCGGTTTTGCTGGTGCAAATACCGTGGTAAAGGCGCGTTGCGAGCCTTCCTTATTCCCAGGAGTTAAATGACGGTCATCAACATTAACAAGCTTTTTATTGGCGACAATCCTGCCATCAATTGCGTGGGCAAAAGGTCTAATCGGCTTATCCATTTATATCTATTCCTCGCTATATTCATGCTTTATATAGACATCATTCCCCTAGGTAAAAGCGTCGACCGACTGCATATCTTAAGGGTTGGTAAAACCAGAACCACCCTGTTGGTTCTATAGCCATAACAGAACCGACGATCACATATTTAAAGCTAGCACACTTTTTATAGGACTCAGGTTCACAAACAACCACCGAGGCCGTTTATTGCGCTGACGACGCTAAAGAGCAGCCGACTTCCCATGACAGCATTTCTGCGATAAACAAAACATACAAGCTCCCAAAGAACAGCTAGCCACATGTGGGATGATCAGACCTTCGCAATCACCAAGGCGTGATATGCGGTACTGTTGCTCCCTCCCCAAACAGTCGCCAGCTCCATTTTAAATCAGACCATAGCCCTTCAGCAGTGCGAAACTAACGCTCACGGCCCCTTGATCGCTATCTAATTTGAGAAAGATCTAGATCAAGATTCAAACAAATATCATTGGCATTAGTATTTTTATATTAAATAAACATAAAAAACCGTGGTATAACAATACGATATGTTTTTGTTAGAGACACATTAGGAGTAAATGATGTACCTTTTAGATAAACTTGAGTCTTGGTTCGATTTTCCAAACTTAGGAAAATTGGTGTTGCGTGTCAGTTTCAGTGGCATGCTTTTGCTTCACGGCATCCATAAAATAATTGCAGGCACCGGATTTATTCAAGGACTGTTCGTTAACTTAGGCTTACCAGGCTATTTTGCTTACGCCGTATTTTTAGGTGAAGTTGTCGCGCCAATCCTTATTATTTTAGGGATTTATACACGCGTCTGCGCAGGCATAACGATAGGAACCTGTCTAGTGATCATCGGCCTGATGCATATAGATGACTTTTTCACTCTCACTCGTACAGGCGCTTGGTCAGTCGAAAGTATTGCCACATATTTATTTGCTGCAATAACCCTACTGCTAATCGGCCCCGGCAAATATGCGCTGCGTCCTGACGCTAGATAATATGCTCTGTCAATTCGCTCGTCTTAGGCGAGCGAATCAAAACCCCCGCTTATCGCATGAGTAAACTAAACATTTCGACAATGCTGCATACTCAACAACTAAATTTAAGAAAAAAGCGAACCACGTTGTAGTTTCCAAACCAAATGCGTGGCCTCGCTAGGTAAGTCTCTGGTGGTATGACTTGCGGCTCACGATATTGCATTTTGCTTTGTCCACGATGCGAGCTATCGGTTTCGCGGTAAGCATCCAATAACTGAAAGCGCAAAAGATTGATTCTGATTTAGGCAACGATACCAACCACATATAGTCATCAAGAGTCGCAGCAAATAAGATTCTTTTGAAGCCAATGTTCCCTAAACGTTGACACACTCCCACCATCATCTAAAGCGCGCAGTGCCAGGTTATTCAATAAGCGCTAAGGTGTCTCGATATTGCTTTGGGCTTAAACCAAAATGTTCGGTAAAGCGCTGGCTAAAACGACTCTGCGAGAGATAACCACAAGCAATAGCTAGCTCTAATTGATTGGCAAGACCAGCTTGCATTAAGCCAAGCGCATGATTCATTCGTAGCTCGCGCAATAATACTCCAAACTGAGTATTTTCCGCTTTTAAGCGGCGGATTAAAGTCGCCCGACTGATCGCAAAATGCAGACAAGCATCGTCGATCAGGCTTGGCGCTGCCAGATTTGGTTGCAAGAACCGACATAGCTGCTGGCTAAAACTGAGCACAGCAGTGGGAAATAGCAAATGCAGCGCCCCCTCCTCGGCTAACTGCTGGTATACGCCAGCAACCCAATGACTCTGCACCGCATCACTGATTAAACTGAGATCGATCGCACTCAGTGACAATAATGTTTGCTGCATCGCAGGACTAAGGGTGACCACAGGGATGAAACGCTTGGATACCGCCAAGCTACGCTTTAACATCGACGCTTCGGGGGCAATATGAAAACAAAACTGCGTCGAGTGAAAGCACTGCTCAAGGGGCAGATTGACAAAGGTAAAGCGCTCATGGGCCGCCACAATGAACAGATGACTAGCATCCAAATCCAACGCGCCTTGGCGATAACTCAGCTGCTTAGTGCCCTTACGTACCCAGATAATACTGGGTACTAATAAGGAGACATTACGTAAACGCTGCTGATAAACGCCCTGATAATACACCACCTCCAAGGCCTTACTCGCTTTCACCATCTGTTATTCACGCACATAAGTCGCAGTTAACTTGGCCTTTGCTAAGGCCGAAGCATTAAGATTGTAGCCAGCAACAGCCTGACTAGCATTCACATCAAGTTTAAGCGATTCGGTCGGCAAGGCCCATAGGGTAAACACATAGCGGTGCATACCGTGCCCCTTGGGCGGACAGGCACCTCCAAAACTGGCACTGCCATAGTCATTGTTCAATTCAAGACCACCCAATTTTTTAATATCAACCCCCGCAGCGAGTTGTCGAGTGCTAGCTGGAATATCGATAGCGATCCAATGCCACCAACCACTGCCCGTTGGCGCGTCAGGATCATAAACGGTCAGAGCAAAACTTTTGGTGCCTTCGGGAACGTCTCGCCAATTCAGCTGAGGCGACTGATTTCCCCCATTACAACCAAAACCCTGATACTCAAATTTGGCATCCATTTTTTGCCCTTCCGCAATATCTGGGCTACTCAGCTGTAAGGCTTGACTACTCATCGAAAGCAAACTCGCCCATCCCAATAAAGCTAAACTGATATATTTCATCGCTTACTCCTGTATGAATGATTAACAACCTGAATAAGCATAGCCCAGCCGAAGGGATATTAATGGCCAATAAGTTTCAAATTTAACCAAAAATCAGACGAAGTTGATACTTTTAGTTAATAGGACTATTTCGCTTGATAGCGTGCTAGAAATACCAAGCTTTTAAAGCTTTAGAAACCATTTCACACCGCTTTTAGTTCAATAAAAACACCTTTATCTTGCGCCAATATCAAATAGCTTTCGCCTTAATTGTAAAAATTAGTCTTTTTTGACAAAAATAATTGTAAAAAATAATCCTATGTTTTTTATTGTGCGGCAAGCACTTGATTTTCATTAACATGATCAACAATCTACGACATCAGTATCTAAATTTACTATCACCGATCCGTGCTCTGCTGCGCATGATATGAGTCCGGATAATACTTTAAAGAAGAGTTAGGGTAAGCTAATGTCGAATGCACAAATGATATTTTTTGGTCTTTTTTTTATTGTTGCAAGCTCTGTTGTCCGCTACTTTTACAAGAATAAAATTGCCTCCGCTAAAGAATCGATGCATGCCAATAAAATCCCTCCACATGCCTCTTTATCGATCGAAATAAAAACCATCGATGAACAATTAAAACACGTGAATATTCAACCGAAAACCGCATCGACTCAAAATAACGCAAAGTATTCAGTGAAAGACCTAATTGATGTTGAATTATTGCAGCAAGTTCAAGATGCCTTTTCCAATGCCTTTGGTGTCGCCAGTATCACCGTTGATGATCAAGGTGCTCCAATCACAAAGCCAAGTAACTTTATGTCATTTTGCATGGAATTAAACCGCGGTAATCCTGAAGGTTTAAAATTATGTTGCCAGTGTGATGCGGGGGGTGGAACCTTAGCGGCAAACCTGTCGAAACCTGCGATATACCGTTGCCATAGTGGGCTGGTCGATTTTGCGGTGCCAATTATCATTGAAGATAAACAAGTGGGCAGTATCGTCGGAGGGCAAGTTCTCACCGAAGCCCCCGATCTCGATAAATTTCGAGCGCATGCTAGAAAACTGAATATTGACGAAGATAAATATCTTGAAGCCTTAAGTAAAGTGTCTATTATTTCACCCGATAAACTGATCTCTGCAGCCCAGCTACTTGAACTCATTGCCAAGGCTTTTTCTCAAACGGGATTAAAAACAAGAAAATTGCTCGATGCCTCCTTATCAGGCCTAAGTGAAATGACCAGCAGCATTACGCTGGTATCTAATTCTTCAAACCAAATAAAGGGAAGTTTGCAACAAGTCGCCACAAAATCCTCTGCGATGTCGAACACCGTAAAAGAAATTTCCGACAATGCCAGTAAAAGCCGAACCATTGTTTTGCAAGCAGTGGAAAAGGTGAAACACTCGACCAAACAAATGGATAATCTAGAATCCGCGGCACAAGAAATCGGCATGGTATTAGAGACAATTAGTAAGATCTCCAGCCAGGTCGATCTCCTCTCTTTAAATGCCGCGATTGAAGCCGCTCGGGCTGGAGACGCTGGCCGAGGATTTGCGGTCGTAGCCAATGAAGTGAAGCACCTCGCAGGCCAAACTCAGGATGCTTCTATTGATATTGGTACTAAAATACACGACATTCAACAAGCATCAAGCGATGCTCAAGCCAATATTTCACTGATTAATCAAGTCATCAAACAAGTTGATGATACGGTACTCGCCATTGAAAGTGCAGTTAAAACCCAAGCCAATATGGCAGAAGAAATGTCAGAGAATATTTTGCAGACCTCCACCGAAATGGAAACCGTAGATAACGACATGCAACATGCAGCCAGCGTGGCACAGAAGTTAACCACGAGTCTGGAACAGAGCTTATGATGACAGTGGCATGGCTATAAGCAAATATAAACACCGCCTGATGCCACCAGTCAGAAAACAGAGGCCCGCGCTAAGCAAGCCTTTGCCTAAGCTTTTCTTTTAAAAAATCGAGAAAAACGGTCACTTTTTTAGCTCGATGATCGCTATCGGCGGAAAGCAGGGCAACAATATCCGCCGCAGCTAAGCTGTAATCGGGCAATAGCGGCAACAGTTGCCCTTGGGCCAACTCTTTATTCACATCCCAGCCAGAGCGCAACATCAGCCCTCGTCCAGCAAGACACCAGTCTTTCGTCACTTGACCCACATTACTCGCCAGATGAGGTTCAACTCTGACCGAATGGGGCGTCCTGGTGGCGGTTTCAGTAAAACGCCACATGCTGGCATCCTCATCGTTTTCTCTGAGCACAATACAGCGATGCTGGGCTAAATCGGCTGGCTTGACGAGGGCCGGAGCCGTGGCGAGGTAGCTTGGAGATGCCAGCAATAATCTTTGATTTTGCGCCAAGACCACACGCTTTAATGATGAATCCTGCAGCGCGCCAATATACAACAGCAAGTCAGGACTCTGATGCACCGACCATTTTGGGGCATCAGACAGAATTAATTCAATCTCGGTTAAGGGATAAAGTTGTTGAAATTCGCCAATAATTGGCCCGATATGCTTTGTCCCTAGTCCCAGTGGTGCCACCAGCCGAAGATGGCCGGAAACGGTCAGTTTGTTGGTTGAAATATCCTCACTAATCGCTGCCAGATGAGTTAACAGCAAACGGCCTCTTTCCGCCAACAGCTGCCCTTCACTGGTCAGCGATATCGCTCGGGCGGTTCGCTCCACCAAGCTAACCCCTAGCTTTTGTTCAATCGTTTTGAGGCGTTGCGACACACTCGGCGGAGTCACATTCATTGTTCGCGCCGCCGCAGCCAAAGACCGACTGGCCGCAATAACGACAAAAAATTGCAGATCCTGAGAATTAAGCATTAAGCTTCACCTTAATGATGGAATAAAGATCTGTTAATTTAACTACATGCTTAGCCATGTTACAACTATTGCCAGTTATTCAATTATCATGGAAAAATCGATGCAAACCAGTCTACTTGCCGAGCTGAACAGCAATATTTATCTGATCTTGTTTGTGGTCGCGATTGTCGCGGGCGTGGTGGATGCAATTGCTGGCGGAGGCGGACTGATTGCCGTGCCAGGCTTGATGCTCGCCGGACTTCCTGCGATGACAGTACTAGGAACCAACCGCTTTCAGGCGGTGATCGGAGAGCTCACCACCGCCCTCAGTTTTTTATTGCACAAGCAATTGAACCTGAAGGGGCTGGGTCTGGGGATCGCCACTACTGCCGCGGGAGCCTTAGCGGGATCCTACTGCGTCAGTCTGTTTAATAAAGAGCTATTGGAAGTGCTGTTACCTGTTTTAATGTTGGCGATCACCGTTTATTCGATCCTGTCCAAACAATTAAAAACCAGTGCGGCCTCACCAGCCAAGCTCTCCATCACCCAATTTATGCTGATATGCGGGCCGATCATTGGCTTCTACAATGGATTCTTTGGACCCGGAACTGGCTCAATCTGGATGATAGCCTTTGTCATGTTATTAGGTCATACCCTCAAACAAGCCACCATGATGACCAAGCCCCTCAATTTAATGGGGAATATCATCTCGCTAGTGTTTTTCATTCATCTGGGAAGTATTGATTATGCTATCGGACTCACCATGGGGGTAGGACAAGTCTTAGGCTCACTACTGGGCAGTCGACTGGTGATGTCGCAAGGAAATCGACTGATAAGACCGGTATTTATCTCGGTTACGCTACTGATGAGCGCCAAGCTACTGTACGAGCAACTACCGCTCAATCTACTCGCCTAAGCGCAGTAAACCGCTTGTGCTTGGCAATACCAGCGCTGCGCTTGTTCACAGCGGCTACAATTGGTAATTGCTGCGCTTGCCAATATCAAAGTGCAGCGGCTGCTTGAGTTTCTGATAGGCAATAATCACGCAGCCAATGCTGATGAAACATAGCAAAGGCAGCCGCAATTGACTCCAGGGACTTAAATAAATTAACCAATCCGCCAGTAATACCGTGGGCAACCAACGCAGTAGACCTAAATCGAAGCAAAAGCTCTCTTTATAGACCAAGGCCGATACCACCACATAAAAAGCCCCCATCGCGAGGCTTGCCAGTAGCGGCCAATGCCATAGATAGAAAAGTAAACTTAACCAAAGTGCCGCCCATCCACAGGCTTGCACTAAGTAACGAATCGATTTGCTGTAAATATGTAAATTGTGTGCCAACAAACTACAAGCCGCGGCTAATAGCCATAAGGGCTGCCTAATGGCATGCTGATAAATACCGCTGTAAGCGGCCCAGGCAAAGGCAAAAGCCAGCACTAGCCAGCCTAAGCGATAAGACAAGACACTCAATTTATCGATACTATCTAAGTTTTCCTGATGTTCGGTGTTGGCCACAATACTGCCCTTATTTGCTTATCAATGACGACTTAAGTCGCGTGCTAAAATCAGCGCCAAGCCAATAATTTGTAGAAATAATGCTAAATTTCTCAAAGCTGAAATGGTCGCCATTTGCTCAGTATAACGACTGCTTAAATCGATATTCTGCAAATACCAATGATCAATGCGCTGGCGCAAACTATTTTGAATTTTATCAATAAAAAAGTCCAGACTCGCCAGATTATCCAAACTTATGGCCGAAATTTCCCCTTGCTCCAACCAATACTGCAAATCTTTAGCGACCAGCTGCTGTACATGAACGGGGATCGAGCGCTGAGTCTGAGCTTCACTCGCCAGCAGGCTATAGATCAGTTCTCGTTTGCGCTCTAATCCGTCAACTTGTTGCCAGGTTTGTCCGATTAATTTGTCATGCTGCTGCTGGCGTTGCACCATTCCATGGGCATCTTGACTGACCCGGTCAATATAAAAATTGGTCATTAAGGCGGCCACAATATTAAACAGCAAACCGATTAATACCACCCATTGGGTTCGCGTCAAAGCCCAGGCCATCTTCACTATCCTTAATCATTGAACGATGCTTAAGTTTAGCGACAGATTAACTAAAAGATCGGTCTTGCAGATAAATTGCTCACAAGCACGGTCGCGATCAAAATCACCACAGAGCCCAATAAACCCCGACCCAAGCTTTCATCCAGAAACATCTAATGACCGCCCAGCGGGATCATTTCATTGATAGAGACTGCATTGATAAACTGATCACGCACCCCGTCCTGTTGGCTATCGTTCCAAATTAAACCGACATCCCAAACAGCATCAGGACCATGAATCGGGATTAAACGGATATTATCTTGGCAGATGGTACTGGTACTTTGAGGAACAATGGTATAGCCGAGATCCGCAGAAACTAAAGTCAGCAAGGTCAGGATATCATTCGCCTCTTGCGTCGCTCTTACGCTAAGTTGGTTTGCACTAAAATAGCGCTCAATTTGAGTCGCTAAACCCTGTCCACGAGAAGGGCGCAGTTGTAGATAATTTAGCTTAGCCAATGACGCCAAAATATTAGATTCGTCGACCCTTTGACTGCTGTTCACCGCAATAGCCAAACCATCGGAAAACAGCTGCATGCCTTTTAAAGGCGGCTTAATATCCGGCAAACGGTTAAAGCTCAAGTGCAAGTCACCATCGAGCAAAGCCTCCACTTGGTCCGATGAAGGGAGGTCATTTAGCGTGATATGAACATGGGGAAATTGCTGCTTAAATTTAGCGATCAGTAAAGGAGCCTGAAGATAAGTTGAAATACCAAAACCAACCTTTAAATGGCCATACTCACCTGCAGCAACACAACTGGCCAAACGCTCGAAACTTACAAATCGAGCGGTGAGGCTTACAGCTTCCGGCAAAAGGCTTGCGCCCGCTTGAGTCAACTCGGCACCATTCCTTCCGCGAGTAAACAATGCCACCCCAATGCTCTCTTCTAAGCGTTTAATTTTTTTAGTCAATGCTGATTGACTGATAAAAAGGCGAGCCGCAGCGAGCGTGTAATTTCTATCTTTTGCAAGCTGACAGAAAGCCTGAATAAGATCGATATCCATTCCATTTACTCATCAATAGTTGAGAATTATTCATTATACGGAATGAAATGAAATTTCTACACTTACTCATCCCGTTTGTTTTAGAAAGAGGTCAACATGAAAGATCTACGCGTCGCTTCCGTCCAGTTTAATCATAAAGCCGATGATAAATCCTTCAATCTATCGGTGATACAAAACTATGTCATCTCGGCAGCAGCACAAGCTGTAAAAATCATCGTCTTTCCAGAAATGTGCATTACTGGCTACTGGCATGTTTCTCAGTTGAGTGAAGACGCGATCAGAGGGCTAGCAGAACCCGTTCCGCAAGGACCAAGCTGCCAACATTTATTAGATTTAGCCAAGCGATATCAGATGACTATTGGCGCAGGCTTAATTGAGTTAGCCGACAATAACCAACTATTTAATACCTATGTGATGGCAATGCCCGATGGTCGCCTAGAGAAACATCGAAAACTACATACCTTTATTAGCCAATACATGTCGAGTGGCGATCGTTATACTGTTTTCGACACTCCGCACGGTTGCCGTGTCGGTATCTTGATCTGCTGGGACAATAACTTGGTTGAGAATGCTCGAATCACGGCCCTGATGGGCGCTGACATTCTCATTGCGCCCCACCAAACTGGCGGCTGTAACTCGCGCAGCCCTCAAGCCATGGGGCTCATCGACCCACAACTTTGGCATCAACGTAAACAAAATCCACATGCGCTACGGGCTGAAATGCAAGGCAAAAAAGGACGTCAATGGCTGATGCGTTGGTTACCTGCTCGGGCGCACGACAATGGAATGTTCCTGATATTTAGTAATGGCGTTGGTTTAGATTTAGATGAAGTACGGACCGGCAATGCCATGGTACTGAACCCATATGGAGAAGTGATTGTTGAATCTGACAAGATCGACAATGACATGGTTGTAGCCGATCTAAAAGGCGATGAATTGGAAATGTGCACCGGTCGACGATGGATCCGCGGACGTCGCCCAAGCTTATATCATCCCATCTGCGAAACCACTGATGACCAACTAAATCCATATGCAGCGAGGTTTCAGGAAAACTAACGAAACAGAACCGTGGATCGGCGCTTGCGTCAGCCGCTCCACTGGTATTCAGTGCCCATAGAAAACCACTCGCGCAACCCCATATGGCTGGTTTCCACCAGATATGTCAAGTTGACAAACATCGTCCATTTAGGAAACATGTGCAACTTAAAACATGACGCGCAAGATCAGTATTTTTCTACTTTTAACCTCTGTTTGAATCAGCGATTCATCTCAAATAATTCGCCTTTACAGAAAGCCATAACAATTAAAACGGGACACACAAAAACAGGTCATCGTTTGGTGCAAAGTCAAACGGCATCGATGAAATTTTTGAAGCTTAACTGCAATTTGTAGAGCCGACTGATTCGCCCAACCAGTCCATCTTCAGCAGTTAAATAACCTTGCTACTATCGTCGTGCCCCACGACCAACCCAGCGCTCTTTTGCGAGCCTTAAAAAT
The DNA here is from genome assembly GCF_050870855.2 of Agarivorans sp. QJM3NY_30. GTDB lineage: Bacteria > Pseudomonadota > Gammaproteobacteria > Enterobacterales > Celerinatantimonadaceae > Agarivorans. Next base: position 4,628,369 of record NZ_CP194038.2, read on the forward strand.
TAGGAGTTAGACGGTGTTATTTTTAAGAAAACCAAAGCCAGAGGATGCTGAATCGATCAAAGCGCTCTATCAAGCAAGCACTTCGCTTCATCAGCCATGGAGCTATCCACCAAGCAACTATGCAGGTTATCTGGCAGATGAATATCGCTATTTTCTCTGTCTCACAGAGAGCGGTGATATTGTAGGAACCTTCAATATTTCTGGCGTGGTAAGAGGCTATTTTCAATCTGCATATTTAGGCTACGAAGTATTCATGCCCTATCAAGGAAAAGGGTATATGACGATTGGTATAAGACTATTACTAGAAGAAGCTTTTTTCCAACTGAAGCTACATCGCTTGGAAGCCAATATTCAGCCCGAAAATACAAGCTCAATTAAACTGGTATCAAAAGCGGGATTTGAGAACGAAGGGTATTCGAAGCATTATTTAAACATTGGCGGATTCGGCTGGAAAGATCACCAGCGCTGGGCCATCGTTAATCATCAATGGTCAAGCGGCGAATCTAAAAGCAATAGAGCAATCAATCACCATCGAGGCTAAAACGGCGCATCTAAAATCATTCAAAGCAGACAAAAAAGCCACCCATAGGTGGCTTAGTCTAGCATCGCTGGTTTAGCGAGCCGCTTTAATATGATCCGCAATTAAAAACGCCAGCTCCAAAGCCTGATCGGCATTTAAGCGGGGATCACAATAAGTATGGTAGCGCTGCGCCAAGTCGTGTTCGGTGATTTGGAAAGCACCACCAACACATTCGGTGACATTACGACCAGTCATTTCAAAATGCACGCCGCCCGCGTAAGACCCTTCGGATTTGTGGATCTGGAAGAACTGTTGCACTTCGCGTAATACATCATCGACTCGACGCGTTTTGTAACCATTCGGAGCTTTAATGGTATTGCCATGCATTGGGTCACAGCTCCAGACCACATTTTTACCTTCGCGTTCTACCGCTTGAATTAGTCCTGGAAGATGATCCGCTACCTTGTCGGCCCCCATCCGAACAATCAGGTTTAAACGGCCTGCTTCGTTCTCTGGGTTAATAATGTCGATAATTCGTAATAACTCTTCAGGATCGGTGGTTGGCCCTGCTTTTAAGCCAATTGCATTTTCCACACCGCGCAAGAATTCGATATGAGCATGATCGATTTGACGAGTACGGTCGCCGATCCACAACATATGCGCCGAACAATCGTACCACTTACCAGTTAAGCTATCACAACGGGTTAAAGCTTGCTCATAGGGCAGAAGTAAAGCTTCGTGCGAAGTATACAAAGTAGTTTCACGCAGCTGCGGAGCGGTCGCCGGATTAATACCACAGGCATTCATAAAGGCTAAAGACTCTTCGATGCTACTCGCAATACTTTCGTAACGCTCTCCTAAGGGACTTTTTTTGATGAAATCCAAGTTCCACTTGTGAACTTTATTCAAGTCAGCCAAACCGCCTTGAGCGAAGGCTCGTAGCAAGTTGAGCGTTGACGTTGATTGATTGTAGGCGCGTAACATCCGCTCTGGATCCGGCACCCGGCTCTGTTCACTAAAACCGATTTCATTAATGATATCGCCTCGGTAAGAAGGCCAGCTCACCCCATCTATGGTTTCCATATCGTCACTACGCGGCTTGGCAAATTGCCCGGCAATACGACCAATTTTCACCACCGGTTTTTGACCACCAAAGGTCAAAACTACTGCCATTTGCATTAAGGCTTTAAAAGTATCGCGAATATGACTGGTTCTAAATTCGTCAAAACTTTCGGCGCAATCGCCCCCTTGCAACAAAAACGCTTCACCCTGAGCTACTTTTGCTAAATCTTTACGTAGCGCTCGCGCTTCACCTGCAAATACCAACGGTGGCTGGTCGGCCAAATATTGCTCGGTCTGTTGTAGCTTTTGTTGATCAGGGTAGGTGGGTAATTGTTTTACTGGTTTATCTCTCCAGCTTGAGGGTGTCCATTGCGTCATTACTGTTCCCGAGGATGTACTAAAAATACCCATAATAGGCATTATCCCGCACATGAAAAGCGCTAATTTCATTTTTTTTAATCATAGAAGTGAGTATCTATGCCGATGATTGAATAAAAAACCTCACAACACAGCAGTTATCAACAAAAACTGAATGATTGTTAGTTTAATTCTCTAATCTTTTTAGATAATGCCACAGCTAGCGCTGATTAGCCGCGCATATCAAGCCGTTTCACTGTGGCTATAGAAAAACCGTCGCCTCACCCAATACGGCCACTACCCCTGATAAACACCCAGTTTATACTGCAAAGATTGCTTTACCGTTGGCCATTCTTGTTGAGTAATCGAAAATACCACGGTATCGCGATAACGACCTTGGGCATCGATACTATGCTGTCGCAACACGCCATCTTGTTTTGCTCCAAGCCGAGCAATCGCATTACGTGAAGCATGATTATGCCAGTGAGTTCGAAACTCGACCGCAATCGAGTCTAAGAGCTCAAAAGCATAAGTTAGCAATAACAACTTACATTGGGTATTGACTGCCGAACGTTGATAGCTTTTGGCATACCAGGTGTAACCAATTTCTAAGCGGCGGTTGCTGGCATCCGCATTACAAAATCGAGTCGTCCCAATCACCTGCTTGCGGTGTTTATCAATCACCACAAAAGGCAAGGCTCGCCCTGCCTGTTGTTCGCCAAAGGCAGTTTCAAGATAATCATCGATCGATTCAGCGTTGGGTACCGAGGTATACCATAATTGGCTCAACTGGCCATCCGCTTCAGCGGCCAATAAGCCTGCTTTATGTTCAGCCTGCAACGGTAACAATAAGACATCTTCGGCGGTTAATTCCGTTTCAGTCAAATACTCGGTATTGCTCATGATTGGGTCCCTTCATCATGTTATCCACAAGACAAGCATATTAAAGTAAATAGCCGATGATACAACCCACCAAGGTAGGGCAAAGTAGATACATCAAGGGAAGCACGAATGCTTCCCTTGGTAAATTCATTACTCCTCACGGCCTGCTAAACTCAACTCAGCAGACAGGTACAACATTAACCAACTGAAGCAAGGCCCGCTCCGGCAGTGTTTGGAAATACAGCCAAGCTGTGTCCCTGTTTTAAATCAAACAGGTGTAGCGAGGTCATATCCACCACAAGATCCAGTTTATCGCCCTCGAGAACAAAGCTTTCGCTGGCAATTTCCGCCTGCATTGGACAGCCCGCAAACTCGCAGTTGAGTAGCATACTGGCACCTAATAGCTCTTTGTCTAGCAGCGTCACTGGCAACTTACTGATGTCAGTATGCCCGACTCGCTCAGCCCGAACATGCAAATCGGTTGGTCGTAAGCCCAGCTCCACCGCCTGACCAACGCTTGCTTTCTCTTTGAAACGTTCCGGTAACGGTAGGTAGTGACCACTGCATTGGATCTGCAGCTGCCCTTCATGCTGCTCTATGGTCGCCGCAAAAAAGTTCATCGTCGGATTACCAATAAAACCGGCTACAAATCGGTTATTCGGTTTACAGAATACCTCTTCTGGGCTACCAATTTGCGAGATCACCCCCTTATCCATAATCACGATACGATCGGCCAGGGTCATTGCCTCAATTTGATCGTGTGTGACATATAAGGTGGTAACACCTAACTCGCGGTGCAAAGCTTTAATTTCGGAGCGCATTTTGCCGCGTAACTTAGCGTCGAGGTTCGACAAGGGTTCATCAAACAAGAATAGCTTGGGAGTCCTCACCATGGCACGTCCCATTGCGACCCTTTGTCGCTGCCCACCCGAGAGCGCCTTAGGTTTGCGCTGGAGTAAGGTTTCAAGATTGAGCATCTTCGACGCCCATTGCACCCGTTCGTCAATGTCTTGCTGACTCATGCCTGATAATTTCAAGGCAAAAGCAATATTTTGATAGACCGTCATATGTGGATATAAGGCATAACTTTGAAAAACCATGGCAAGGTCACGGTCTTTAGGATTCACCTTATTAATCACTCGCCCACCCAAGACCACCTCACCGGAGCTAATATCTTCTAAACCTGCAACCATGCGTAAGGTTGTCGACTTACCACAACCCGAAGCACCGAGCAAAACCACAAACTCGCCATCGGCAATATGCAGGTCAAAGCCTTTTACCACCTCAACGTCACCATAATTCTTTTTCACATTCTTAAAATTTAAAGTACTCATCTCATAATCCTTTACGCTGCGCGAGGAATTGCGCAAATTGCAATCCACTCTGCTTAATCGTGCGTTGCTGAGTCTGATAGTCGACATGGATCAATCCAAAACGTTTGTCGTAACCAAAAGACCACTCAAAGTTATCCATCAGACTCCAGGCATAATAGGCACATACTGGAACGCCTTGTCGAACCGCATGATCAACCGCTTGTAGATGACTTTGGAAATAGTCGCAACGCTGCTGATCGTTGACCTTGCCATCAATCACCTGGTCGTCAGATGCCATGCCGTTCTCGGTAATGATCACTGGTGGCAGCGAATAGCGTTGATGCAATGCAAGCAATAGATCGCTTAAACCTTCGGGGTAAACTTCCCAACCCATAGCGGTGCGTTCCACATCATCTAATTTGACCCAGCGATAAAGCGTTTCAGGGTCGCTCGTAACAACTCTGCGGGTATAGTAATTAATGCCAATGAAATCCAAGGGTTGATGGATCAGCGCCAAATCGCCAGGCAGAATTAACGGCCACCACTGTGGCCGTAGCTGACGCATTAATTCTGGGTAAGTCCCTTCCAGAAGCGGTTGAATAAACCAATGGGTATCCTCTGCATCAGCGATGACCACCGCCGCTTCATCACTCGGCTTAAGTGGGTAAGCCGGTGAAAAATTAAGCACAATGCCATGTTTGGCGTGAGGCGCATTAGCGCGCATTTTGGGCAAAGCTAAGCCATGAGCTAACAGCAGATGATGCACCGCCTGAAAACCACAACGATCATCTTTTACACCCGGCGCATGGATACCAATGCGATAGCCTAAAAATGCACTACATAGAGGTTCGTTAAAGGTGGTAAAACTGTCAACCAGCTCCCCCAGCTCTTGGGTTACCACTGCCGCATATTCGGCAAATTTGTAAGCGGTTTCCCGATTTAACCAACCACCTCTGTCTTCTAAATACTGCGGAAGATCCCAGTGATAAAGGGTAACGTTGGCTTTAATCCCAAGTCGTTTCAGCGCCTCTAATTGCTCTCGATAGAAAGCTAAGCCAGCGGGATTCACCTTGCCATCGGGCTGGGGGATAATCCGCGGCCAAGAAATCGACAAACGGTAACAATCTAAATTGAGTTGCGAAATTAACTCGAAATCTTCAGGCCAACGCTCATAGTGTTGGCAAGCGATATCGCCTGTATCACCATTAGCGACCTTACCGGGGGTTGCGCAAAAGGTATCCCATATCGAGTCACTCTTACCATCACGATGTCTCGCCCCTTCAATTTGAAAGGCAGCAGTCGCGGCACCAAATTCAAATTCAGGGCGATACAGCACACTGTCTGGAGCAAACTTAAAACTCATCTAATTATCCTTTTACTGCGCCACTTGTCATACCACTAATCATCTGCTTAGACGCAAATAGATAGACCAATACAATCGGTAATATCGACAAGGTGGTCCCTAACATCACCGCGCCCCAAGGGGTATTCGGCAGGCCCTGTACACTGCGCAAGGCGGTGGTCAACACGAAATTTTCACTGCTGTTGAGCGCAATCAACGGCTGCAAGAACATATTCCAGAACATCACAAATTGAACAATACCCACCGTTGCCAATGCCGGACGCATCAGCGGTAACACCACCGACCAATAGGTCCGAAATTCACCAGCACCATCTAACTTCGCCGCTTCCAATAGCTCTTTGGGGATCGAGGCCACCACATATTGGCGGACCATGAAAATACAAAAAGGTGTCGCTGTGAAGGGCAGCCAAATTGCCACGTGGGTGTCCAGCAGTCCAAGGAACTTGATGGTCAGGAAGTAAGGAATAATCCCCACCACTGGTGGCACCATCATTGAGCCTATCAGCATTGCAAACAGAACATTTTTACCCTTGAAGCGATATACCCCAAAGGCGTAACCGCCCATGCTACAAAATAGTAAAGAGATCGTCGTTCCCAGTACCGAAACATAGATGCTGTTAAACATCGCCGACCAGAAAGGCATCACCTCTATCATTCGCTGGTAGTTGTAACCGAGACTATCGCCGATGCTCATGATCAGCTCGGTGCTAAAAATAGTGCTGCGATCATGGGTTGATAATAGTGCCGACCAAATGAACGGAAACACCGTAAAAAAGGCTGAAATACTCAGCACGGTGACGAGTAAATACAGACTAAATTTCTTCAACCAATAGAAAAAAATATCACGCTTATCCATGTTAGTTGTCTCCCATACCCTGTTTACCAAAGAAGAAAAAGTGGACTAGGGTAAAACCACCAATTAGCAGGAACAATAACCATGAAATCGCCGATGCAGTGCCCATTTCCAGCCATTCCCAACCGACTCGATACAGATACATAGCAATCGTTTGACCCGATTGCCCCACGCCGCCGGTACCACGGGTAAGGATGAAGGGTTCTTCAAACAACTGCAGATTCCCGATGATAGTCAGGGTAGTGGCAAAGAAGATGAAAGGACGCAACATGGGCAAAGAGATATACCAAAATTGTTGGGTCGCATTCGCGCCATCGATCCGAGCTGCCTCATACAGGTCTTTGGGAATGGTCATCAAACCCGTGGTGTAGAGCACAATATTGAAGCCGGTGTACTTCCAAAACACCACAAAAGCAATTGCCGGTTTCAAGGTGGCTTTTTCTTCCAACCAACGGATCGGCATGTACTGCTCTATCCAGCCAAAGGCCCAAGAAAACATATCTGACTGAGCTAAGGCTAATAAGACCTTGTTGATGATCCCCGAGTTAGGCGAATACATGTTGAAAAAGATCAACGAGACCGCCACCGTGGAGGTGATAAAAGGTAAAAAGAACGCCGATGTGAGCAAATGACGCGCCCGACTGCCCAAAGAGACCAAAATACAAGCCACCGGGATCGCCACCAAATGCTGAGCAAAACCGGAGGTTAATGCCAACCAAAAGGTGTTCTTTAAGGAACGCCATAACCATGGGTCGTCCAAGGCTAAAACGTAGTTCTCTAAGCCATTAAATTTCATGGAATCCAAGCCTGCCACCGGATTCCATTGGTGAAAGGAGAGAAACATAGAGAACAGTAAAGGGAATAAGCCAAATACCAAAAATAAAACCAGATAAGGGGCTAAAAATAGATAGGGAGCCAGCCGCTCTCGGCCCCCCTGTTCAAACCAATGTCGCAAAGTGCCAGTCCTAGGCTCAAAGCGAGTTGCATCTTTCGTTGTTGACGACATAACAATATCCCTAACAGCTTGGCCTGGAGTAGCTCCAGGCCAGATAGACTTACATTGCTTTTAAGCGACGTTGCAGAATACGATCAGCTTCGGCAAGTGCCGTCTTCACGTCTTTACCTTCATCCAAAACTTCGCCTAGAGCGGCATCTAAGATGATTGAGCGAGCCACTTGATCGCCCTTCGCTGGCTTAACGGGTTTCACGTTTTTAGCCACTTCAGCGAACAACAAACGAGCTTTTTGTCCATTGAGGAAGTCGATTTTTTCGTCAAACATGGGGTCGTCGTAAGTCGCAACTAATGAAGGGAAGGCAGCAATCGTTTTAAAGGCCTCTAGCTCCACATCAGGACGAGTCGCCATATACTTAATCAATGTCCAAGCTTGATCCTGCTTGTTACTTTGTTTGGGGATCACTAAGAATGAACCACCCCAGCTACCGTAGATGCCATCAGGCAGATTCGACACGCCCCATTTACCAGCGGTATCTGGTGCCATCCAGTTTTTTAAGTGGCCAAGCAACCAAGCCCCAGAAAGTTGGGTCGCCAAGGTGCCTTGTTTAAAGCCTTCATACCACTCGTTACTCCAAGCAGTAATTTTGGCATCCAGACCTAGATCACGAATTTTTTTCGCAGTTTCAAAGGCTTTTACAAAGCGAGGTGATTGCAGTAAGGATTTACCCTGGGCATCAAAGTAAAGCCCATTACCATCTTCAACCGTGGTGTAAATAATCGCTTCAGCAACATCGGCAGCCGACGCAATCAAGTAAACACCTTTCGGTTTTAACTTCTTACCGTATTCAATGTAACTATCCCAATCGTGGATCACCTTATTGATATCGGCACCCACAGAATCAGCTACATCACGACGGTAATACAATACCCCTGGGCCCAAATCCACCGGTATACCATATTGTGCTCCGTCCACGCCCTGACCCTGAGTCCACGCATAAGGTGCGTATTGGTCAGCTAAACTGTCGACATCATATTTTTCAGAGAGGTTTACAAACCCGCCCTTGTTTACGAAGGCGCCAATCCGACCCACATCGACCACCACCACATCACCAGCACCCGAGCCAGTTGCGAGATTGGTGGTTAACTTATTGTGATGGTCTCCCCAGTTGTTCATCACATAATCAACTTTCAGATCCGGATTTTCTTGATAGAACTTTGGCAATATTTGTTTTAAGCTACTATCGAAATCTGGAAAACCGTCGAAGCGGATTTCAGTTTGAGCCGCATTAGCCGTGCATGCCAAACCGAGTCCAAACAAAGCAGAGACTAGCAGTTTTTTCTTTGTCATCTTTCAATTTCCTTTTGTGATTTATCACTCCGTTGAAAGAGGCTGGGCGGTCGATTCTCGAACCACTAATTCGGGAGTCAACTCAATTGCTTCCATGTCGCCTTTTCCGGAGATCTTTTTCAAAACTAAACGTGCTGCCGCTTTCCCCATTTCCACTACGGGAAAGTGGACAGTCGTTAGTTTTGGCCTTAAATAACGAGATAACAGAACATCATCGTAGCCGACCACCGAGACATCTTTGCCTACCTGCTTACGCTGTTCTGCTAATACGTCATAAACGCCCAAGGCAATGTTGTCATTTCCACAAAAAACCGCGGTAAAATTCACATCACGTTGGATTAATTTTCTAGCGGGAGCAAGGCCCCCGTCTTCGTCATAACTGCCCTCAGCCACCAGATTGGGATCAAAAGCCACCTTCTGCTCTGCCAGCGCAATCCGATAGCCTTGCACCCGATCACGACTATCTTGCTTATTCATTGGTCCGCAAATACAAGCGACAGAGCGGTGTCCAAGGTCTAATAAATGTTTGGTGGCTAAGTAACCACCCAATTCGTTATCGAGAAAAATGCAGCTGTTCGCCAACTCAGGCACAAACCGGTTGATCAATACCAGCGGCCGACCCTGTTTGGAAATTTCGATCAATTCATCGTCGCCGATCATCGTCACATGCAGAATGAGGGCATCAACCTGTCGCGATAGCAAAAAACCAATCGCCTCGCGCTCGCGCTCCTCAATATCATCACCGCTGGTCGCCACTAAATGGTGGCCGTTGGCACGCAGTTCTTGTTCGACTTCATGCATGATTGGCCCAAAGAATGGGCCTGATAAACTACTTACAACCATACCAATGCTGGTTGAACGACTTGAGGCAAGGGCTTGGGCAAAACTATTGGGACGATAGCCCAAATCACGCATCGCAGCTTCCACCCGAACACGAGTCGTTTCTGACACTTTCTTATTGCCATTAATGACTCGCGACACGGTGGCTTGAGATACATTTGCCAATTCTGATACTTCTCTGATGGTGGCCATCAATCACTCCCTATGTAAGCGCTTACATTCAATTTGATTAAAAAACCCTATTCAGGGTTAATGTAAGCGCTTTCCTAAATAGTGCTTCGCCAGCCAACAATTGTCAATTCTTTGCAAAATATGACTGGTAGAACTGTGAACAGACGCATAACTTACACTCAATGAAACAACAATGAAATTATGAAACAAAAAAACTAGTTTATATTCAATAAATTAAAAAACATAATGTCAAATCACATATTTAACATTAATATCCTAAGTGTGCGCGACTTCAATCGCTCGCAAGCCCAGTATTCCTCGCCTTAAATCCGTGGCGGTGCAGCAATACGCGGGTTAAGCGCATTACTGTTTACCACGCGTATTACCGCTGATTTATCGAGCAAGTTCCAAGCGAACTTGATAAACCCCTGGTGCCTGCTCTGGGATCAAATCTCCAACAATCGCTTCCCCTTCCAAATAGAGTTGACTCGTGGTCAAAGCGGAGCGAAGCACTTCGATGTGATAACTCGCACCGCGATACTTACGCACCACTTTAAAGCCCGGCCACGCGTCCGGAATACAAGGCTGGATCCGCAAACCAGTCATTTCCGGACGGATCCCTAAAATATACTGGGTTGCAGCAACATACATCCAGCTAGCGGTGCCCGATAACCAAGCATTACGCGCCAGACCAAACTGTGGATGTTCATCACCTAACACATTTTGTGGATAGCAATAGGGCTCCGATTGAAAACAATCCAAATCATCATTTCGTGAAGCCGGATTAATCTGACGATAATACTGGTAAGCCTGATCGGCGCGGCCAAGCTTGGTTTCAGCAATCACCACCCAAGGGTTAGAGTGCAAGAAAATACCACCATTTTCTTTCGCGCCAGGGGGATAAGTAGAGACCCCTCCCAGCTTTTCGTCGTAGCCAGTATAACCCGGCCAAGATAATTTAATGCCGCGTTCGGTATTCAGTAAACGCTTAACAGCATCAAGCCCCATGGTTGCTCGCGACACATCGGCAAACTCAGAGATCACCGGCCAGGATTGAGCATTGGCATAAATCTTCCCCTGCTGGTTTTGGGTCGATCCTAAGGCTTGAGTCTGCTCATCAAAATAGCGCAACCACCACTCACCGTCCCAAGCATGTTGATTCACCTGAGACTGCATCTGTTGATAATAATTATCTAAACGAGTCACTAAGTCTTGCTCACCACAGAAGCTAAGCACTTCTTTTAGTTCAATAATCGCTTTGCCATAAAGGTTTGCCACAAACAAGGACTCAGCGCCTAGCGGTAGATTCACCGTATCATTCCAGTCCGCAAAACCCAGCAAAGGCAAACCATGGGCACCGATGTTACTGCGAGTAAACTCAATCCCTCTCAGTAAGTGCTCTAATACCGTCGCCTGCTCTCGCTCTGCTTCCGCAATCCCCGTTTGATAGAAGCTCACCGGCTGCTGCAAAAACTCCAAATTACCGGTTTCTTTCAGGTATTGCGCCACCGTTAAGATGATCCATAGATGATCATCACCATAATAGCTGGCGCGATCCAACTCTTCTCGAGAATCGCCTTCGGTGGCTTCCATGGTCATCGGAAAATATTGATGCATCGCCGAGCCATCAGGCTTTTGCACCGATAACAAACGCTCCATAAATGGTTTCGCTTGCTCCGGCATATGGCTCATCACCCCCAGTAGATCCTGTGAAGAGTCTCGAAAACCAATGCCTCGAGCACCGTACCCTAATTGATATAGCGACAGATAACGCGACCAGTTCTTGGTGGTATGGCATTGCCGAGGGTTATGAATATTAAGCATGCTGTTGAGTGAAGTATCGGGTGTATCTACCTGCATCACTGACAAATAGTCTTGCCAAAATTCAGCTAAGCCAGAAAAAGCCTCAGCCACGCTTTCGGTATCTCGATAACGTTCGATGCTCGTACACGCGTCCTCTAGCGAAGCCGCTTGACCAATTTGAACAATGCTTTGCTCACTCTGCCCCGACGCCAAACTGCCTAATTTGATCATCAAGGCAGCCATGGTATCGCCACGCACACATTCTGAGTTGCTCAATTGCGGTGCAAGTAGAGCTCTGGGATTGGCCCAACTGCCGTATTCATTGTCGCCAAGAAAGGCCCGCCGATCGCCTTCCCAAGAATCCACCGGGCGGTTCGCCGTTACATAATTCACACAACTATCACGTTTCATGTAAGCATACTGCTCCAATACCACCTGTCCGCCCGCCTGTTGATGGGCTTTTAGCTGCATGGTTTGCGGTACCCAATCTGCATTGGTGAGCTGTTTTAAGGCATCGAAATGACTAAATTCGAAGGCGGGGATCAAATCAATTTCCAGCGCTTCACCACCAATGTTAGTCAGCCGAATATCCTGCAGCATCACCTTACTGCCGGGTGGCACAAAATAGCACACTTCCACTCTCACACCGTGTGCTTCTGCTAGCCAACGGGTGTAAGACAAACCCACTCGGCATTCGTAACGATCTAACTCGTTCAGGGTTGGTGTATAGAAAGGTGAAAACAGCAAGTATTCGCCATCTTTACGGATCCGAACATACAGCGTACTACCTTTAAATTCAGAAGCTGGCTGCTGAGCGATATACTTGGTGATCCGATTTAAGGCCGGATCTTCACTACATAACAAGGCGCCGCCCGAACAATCGACGATGCCACCAAAATCAAGTGTCCCCACATAGTTAATCCACTTGATCGGCGTTTTTGGCGTGGTGACCACATATTCCTTATGCTGGTCATCAAAATATCCATACTTCATAATCACTAACCTTTAATTCAAAAAAAATTCGATAAATACTGCATCGCTCAGCCTTGGTGCTGGTCGGCAAGGGCAAAAATCATCCCCGGTCGCAGGTAACGACCGGCGGTATATTTCAAGGCGGTCGCATGCAATAGGCGAAAAATTTCGCCGCAATCTAACAACCACTCCGCGAATAAACTGGCGTAATCTTGGCTAAATTGGCCAAAGTCTTCGCTTAAGTCTCCGGCAACTCGACCATCGGCTTGCAGTAAACCATGCTGCTTTAAGGCTGCGAGTAAGTCATCTCGCTCAGATGCACTCAACCATGTGGGCAAGTCTTGGGCTTGCAAACGCACCGTGGCGTTAAAGCCCTCTGGTGCCGCGAAGGGGATCTGTGCGCTTTGATATAGCAGCCGATATACCGACGCAAGCAGTTCTTCGGATTGCGGCTGGTGATGCTGCTGCATCGCCAAAGCAAGCGAATACTGCACGCCAATCCACACATCGTGAGCTTGAAAATTATCCCAGGCCTTTGGCGCACCATTATGCTTGACCAAATTTGCCGCTCCCACTCGCGGGCTGTTGAGCCGATAGTTGTATTGATAAACGTGCTGCAATACCCGCTGGCAACGCGCCTGCTCAAATAAAGCCTCTTGTCCCAACCAACGCAGGTAGCTATCGGCTAAAAGTTGATCGGCAAAAATATCATCGCTATCCAACACCAGCCATTGCTCGCCCTGCAGGCACCAATCACCACCGCCATTTAACAGCAATAGTTTTTTCAGCCGCCGTTGCGCCAATTTTCCTGCCTGCTCTGGCCATGGACAATTCCAGTGCTGCCACCACAAGGCTTGCTGGTCCTCGGTCAATGATGGGAACAATAACGGTTGGTTCAACCAGTGATTAATCGCGACGACTAATTCACTCAAGCTAGTCTGTTGATAAGCTTGCTGGCTGAGTAAGGAAAAATGCTCAGCCAATTGTGGTAGTTGTTGTCGATCCACCTGACTAGCACGCAAAGGAGTCACATAGAACAGGTAATAACCCTGTTGTTCGTCCCATAGACTATCGTCAAACTGCTGCTTAGCCACCGCTAAACGCTGCCGATACTGTTCGGCCAACAGTTCCGCACCGCGCAACTTCGCTAAGCTGGCACAAGCCTGTAAAGCGGCCAGCCACAACGAACCGCTATAACAAGAAATGCCATGTGAGCGCAAATTATCGAAGGTATCATCGGTCCCATTGGTCAACGGAAATTGCTGACCCGGTTCGATCATTTTCTCTAGATAATTCATCGCCTGCTGCACCGCTGGCCAACAATCTTCAAGCAATGTTGGATCGTCAAATAAGCTCACATGACGCAATACCATCAACACAAATTTTGGAGCCAGATCCTTCCATTCCTTCACGTTATGCCAATCATAGGCATCGGGACGACAATCGAAGGGACTCCCTAAATCGTGACAAACCGCCCCTCTAATCGCGCGTTCTGCCTGATATTTCGGATGACTGAGTTCGGCATAGGGTTCTTCGGTATAGATATGATGGCGTCGTTGCCGAAAATCGTCAGCCAATACTGCGTCGGCAAAACGCCGCATCACCTCACCATCGAGCCGAGGTAACAAGCTCAATAGACTAAACGAACCGTAAAAGTACACATCTAAGGAATTGAAGAACGGGTAATCAACACATTCACGGATCAAAAAGCGGTCCTGCTTATCCCAAACCGTCGCCTCGGCTAGAAAAGATAAGCTATTCAAAGCCATTGTTGTCAACTGTTGGCGTAATTGAGGATCTTCCTGCTGACTAAACTGGGCGCGTTTCCAAAGCCCTGCAAAGGCCTGTTGCAAATAGTCTTGCTGCTTCGACCAGGCAAAGCGCGCAATCGCCAGAGCACGCTGTTTCGCTTGGGGAAACTGACGCACATAAGCCTTCTCACTACTTAAGCCATTCATTTCAACTTGCGGTAAATCTAATACGGTCATAAAACAGAATTGCAGCGTTTCGCCGGGGGCGAGCGTAGCCGTCAACTGCAAGGCCGAAGAGCAGAGTTCACGACCGCTATAGATCCCGCGTTTGCTTTGACCACTCAAGCCGCCGCCAGCTAAAGCCTGAGCCACCACTTTATCGGCATGGGCGGTGTAAAAACAATGATTGGCACTCAACTGACACTGCGCTGGCGCTTGTAGCGAGAGCGCCATCTCGCCCAAACAATCTTGGTAAGACTCTCCACTCATTAATAGCGATATTCGCTGCCCTTGCTCACAACGCTCACTAAAGAGTTCTCCCTGCTGCTGCCTGGCTTGACGAACCAACATAAACGACGCGTCCTGACTCCCAACTCGCTCCTTAGTGACCTGAAAACCAATTAGATTTTCCTGAACCTGAACCAGATTAAAGCGCTGAGTTCGCTGGCTCGGATTATGAACGCAAAATTGAGTAAGCGAGACCGGCAGACGGCACAAAGCTTCATTATCTGCTTCAATAAAGCTGTAATGGGTCTTGCTCAGCTGTAACACCGCCCCCGAATAATCGCTCTGCGCCACCGGGTATAAACCTTGATATTGAATCTGCTCTGCAGGCCAAGCCGGTTGCTTAAGGTAACTATCGGCCTCACAATCGGCGATCAGCGAGCGCTGAAAACACTGTTCTTGAACACAGCCACCAAAATACTTAAGGAGTAACTGGCAATTGGCACGACGATCCACTTGCCCAGTACTCAGCGCCAGCTTTAAGTTTCGATCTAAATGAATTTTCCAATCCGCCAATCGTTGCTTATTCCAAGCATATAGTTGAGGTTCATCGAGCAAACGCTGTAAACCAGCTAACCATTGCGCTTGACTTTGATCGGGACTAAATAACTCTTGCCCTTGATCATCGAGCAAGGGATACAAAGAAATTTGTTGAATAAAGTCGGCAGGCTCAATAATACGAAGCTCGCCAACCCGTAACTCATCCTGCTCACTAAAATAAAAATCTGCCATCCGCAAACTGTCGTTACGTTCAGCGCGCACTTGAATCCCTGGCAAAAAATTGAACACAGGACTACAACCACTGATCGACAAACTATAAGTATTGCCAATTCCGCCCATCGCCATCCCTGTCGTTAAGGGGGTAGTTGGCAAGGGTTGATACCAAGGCTGAACAAACTCCGAAGCCAAACCCGGGGCCATCAGCTCGGCAACACTGCCACGGAGCGAAGAAGCCGCTAAATACTGTTCAATCTTCATAAGCAGCCCTCATTTTAATCACATCAACAACTGTTGGGCACATTAGTAACTCCTTGTACAAGAAATAAAATCTATTCACTGACCATTAAATTTAACAACCTTCAAAAACCTTAATTCCCCCACTCTCGGTGCTTCCATGACCGAGCTACGCACACATTTTGGTGGCAAAAAAAAACGGCTCCTTAGGAGCCGTATGCCAATACGACAAGGAATAAAGAATTTAAGGATTACACGATGAACTAGGGTATTTTCTCCTTGATTGCTTCGGTGAAGGTATGTTGGGCAGTATTTGAACCTGCAGCTTCTGCCTCTTTAAGAAACAGTAACGCTTGCTCAATATTACCCTCGGCTATCGCTAGCCGAATTTGTTGCTGGTAAAACTGCTCCGTGGCCGGTTGTAAAACCGTAACGGCTTGAACCTTGCTTGGTTCGACCAACGATGTAGCGGCTGCAGTTGCAAGTACCGTAGCACCCGCACTATTCGAAGTCGTCGCCTTAAATTGTGACCCAAATTGCACTTTATTCAGCCGTATATTGATCTGACCAATTGGTGAGTGTTTCGCATACACCTTACGCGCAGCGGGGCGATCGATGCCCATTTTTAGTTCATAGGCCACTTTGGGATCAATGAGTTCGGTCTTACCAAATAACTGCTCGTGGGCGGTATAAACCAATATATAGCGGGCCTTTCTCGCTAAAGTAGGACTAAATTGTTGTTTAATGGTTAAGAAACCCTCGGCGCTGAGTGTCGTTTGATTAAACTTAGCTAAGGGTTGTAGCTGTTTGTCATATACTGCAATCGTTGGGACAAACACCATGTTGGTAATCAGACTATCAACTTCAACTTCAACTTGCTCAAGATGCTCAGGGAGTGCTAATGCCGCCACATAGGAGCGTCCTTCGGCAAACTCAACGACCGATGAGTTTAGTCCAATATCCACACGGTTGGTGCGATCGGCCGATAGTAAACGATAAGATAATTGTTCAATTTGCACACTCGGTTGCTGCGCATCTAAACGATTACGCAACTCGGTTTGGTCACTAAATTGTGAGCCCCAGCCACGAAAAGGGTCTTCGACATCCACCGCCTGAGTGCTCGAACAAGCAACCAGACATGCACTTATCAGTAACAAACTATAGTGTTTATTCACTTTATTTCTCCCTGTATTGGGTGCTAGCAAACTAGCACCCAAAACACTGCCCTCTGGGTTTACCACCAAGCCTCAACCATGGCTCCCACCTTGGTTAAATCGGTGGTACCCGCATTTTTACCCGTATTTTTCTTCTCACCGGTAACGACATAAAAACGTACGACTGGACGAGACCACATAAAGTGACCAATCTGGAAGTTTTGTGACAAGGTTAACTTCCAAGCATCCGATTGATTCGAATCTTCCTTGGTATTATGAAAACCAGCTTCTACAGCAGTCGCCATATAATCGTTCCAATGGTGTTGCGGACGAACCGCCACCCCGTACTCTTCTTTCTCATCGAAAGAACAACCGGTTTCAGTACAATCGACCTTCAAATAGTTGGCGTTGTATTCCATGGCTGTCATTTCACCAAGCGTAATCGCACCATCAACAAAGGCGCCGTAACTACGTGCGGTTTTATCCTCATAACCCGCCCAGCTAGTCCCCGAAGAGTTAGCGGTGGTAAATGCTGCACCATCGGTTTCATAACGACCCGCCAACTGTACCCAGTTGTCACCAAAAGTGTGTCGATAGGCCGCAAACAACTGCATTGCCGTATCATTTTCTAAGTTGTCTTTAATATCGGCTAAGGCAAATGCATAGTTGGCTCTAAATTTTAAAGTACCTTGCTTGCCAATTTTCATGTCATGCAAGTGCAACATCAGCATGTTGACCGTGCCTTGGGTGGTATTTGCAGCCCCTGCACCGTCTCCAGCCTGAGTCCAACCTAAGTCGAGCTTACCAAACCCTACATCCAAGTTATCCACACCTGCGCCACTGCCATCGGCACTCAGCATGTAGTAATCACTCAAACCACCTTGCTCACGCCCATAAAATCGCTTACCCGCCCATACATAGGCATCGGGTTGCGAAGGAAAAATGCCTGAACCGCCACCATAGAATTGTTGTAAGTAAAACAACTTACCCCAATCATCATGGCCCGGAGTACCGATCATCACATTCAAGTTAAATTTGGATTGATCCATTTCGAAGTCTTGGGTCAACATCCACTCCATCCAGTTACCTTCGTTACCTAAACGGCCAGCGGCATTAATTTCGCCGTAATCCCCTTTTAGATAAATCATTTCGTCACCCGATGCTTCTTGCGCATAACGGCCATAGCCAGAAAAATTAGGTGTTCCAGCAACTGAACCGAGTGAAACTAACATCAAAGATAATGTAAGCGCTTTCATTTTCATGGTAAAAAAATCCTTTTCTGTTTTAGGTATTATGGGTGAATTCGCTACTACTCCAAACAACGTAAACACCACCTATTTCGAATATACACAGATAAAAACGCTATTTTTGTGATCAAAAGCGCAAATGCAAGCGCTTACATAACCAAAAATAGCAAATGTGATCCCTGTTCAATATTTAGCCTAGACGATCCAATATATTGTGTCCAGCTAACGAAACAATGAAAGCACTTACATTTATTGTAATGATCCAACAAAAAATACCAATAGACAAGGGGGTTAAAACAAAAATACAACAAACCGCAGGTAAGCGCTTACACCTAAAACACGGATTGCAAAGATGAGAATTTTTAGAACGTTATCGATCATTCAACTGACGAGCCTAAGCTTTACCATTCTGGGCTTATGTTTACTGGCTATGGCTGGACTTTCTTGGCAGTTAAGCATGCCGCTGGAAAACAGCCTCAAACAATTAAATCAGCGAGATCTGCCAAGGCTGGCGAGCAGCCAAGCATTGATCCAAGCCCTAACCCAAAGCGCTCAAACCATAAGCCAGGCAGAAAATAGCCACCAAGCTGGTGAACTCGAAGCCTTGAACAAGCAAATTCAGCGACAGGCTCAGGTTTATTTTGAGCAACTTAAGGCGCTTAGCGCCCTCAGTACTGACACTAATAGCGCACAACTGCAGCAACAAAGTGAGCTTTGGTTTACCCGTGCCAGCCAAGTTCTAAGCGCTCAAGCCCCTTTACTCAAGCAACAACAACAGCTCGCCGAACACCGCGCGCAATATCAACTATTAAGTATTCAGCTTAACCAAGCCCTAGGGCAACTTCGCGCTTCGGTAAAAAAAGACTACCCCAAGATGCTGCTCACTAATGTTGATACCGCGCTTTCCTTGATGCAGGCTCAAGCTGCCCGAGCGCTCAACGGCCAAGATCTGGCGCAAGTAAAAACAGCCCTTCGCTCAGCCAAAGCAAAACTCGACCTAGTCGAAGCCGATTTTTCGGAGCTCATCACTCGCTTAGGCTTAAGCCATCAAGACATTTCTCGCCAGCTGCCGCTATTACTCAGCGAATTAACTGGCGAACAAGGGATCGTCAGCCAATACTCAGCCTACTTACAGTCTCACTTTCACCAACAACAACAACGCTTAGCCTTACAACAGCAAAGCCGTATTTTGAGCCAACAATTGAGTGACTGGCAACAAGCCAGGCAAACTCAAACCGCCCAACAACTGGTGAATAGTCTCAGTAAACTGAGCCAACTCAGACAGGGGCAAGTCAGCGCCTCCGCGATTGCGATAGGCTTTTGTTTGAGCCTAGGACTACTGCTATTTATCACCATCCGTCAACCCTTAAAACAATTGCTTGCCACCTTGAGCGCTCTCGCCAAAGGCGAGTTGCAACAGCAATGCCACTATCGAGCCAACAACGAATTTGGTCTACTCAGCAAAAAAATCAATCAAGTGATCCAGCAACAACGCGAAGTAGTTCTCGAGCTACAACAGAAAAGCCAGCAGCTAGAGAGCGCCGCCAGTAGTAACCAACACCATGGCCTCGACATCCAACAGCAACTAAACCAACAGCGTCACGAGTGCCTCAACGTGGCCTCTGCAATGAGCGAGATGGAACAAGCAATCCAAGATGTCGCTGGCCGCGCCGAGCATGTCAGTCAAAACATGCAACAGATCCAGCAGCTCAGCGAACAAGGCGCCAATTTGACCACTCAGGCGAACCATAGTAATCACCAGTTAATCAGCCACCTAAGTCGCTCTGGTAAAAACATTGAACAGCTCGCCGAACAAAGCCAAGTTATTGGCAGCATCCTTGAAGTGATTGATGGTATCACTCAGCAAACCAACTTATTGGCACTGAATGCCGCCATCGAAGCGGCTCGAGCCGGTGAACAAGGGCGTGGCTTTGCGGTCGTGGCAGACGAAGTACGACAGCTTGCACAACGCAGCGCCAGCTCAACCAAACAGATTCAGGGAATGATCGAACAACTACAACAAGTCGCCCATTCTGCGGTATCAGACATGCAAACTTGCACCCAAGCAATGGATGATAATCAAATTTACTATCAGGGACTTAGCCAGCATATACAACAAGTCAGTGAATCGGTGAGTTGCCTCGCGGGGCTCAATCACGAAATAAGTATTGCCACCGGGCAACAGCGTAATAGCAGCCTCGAGGTCTCACGAAGCATGGAACAGATCTCACAGTCGGCACAGCACAACTATGCCGTGGTATCACGGCTTCATCAAGCCAGCGAACAACTGGAAGACTTTGCTCAGCAACAACTGAGGCTATGCTTGCGCTTTCATATTGATGCCCAAGTCTCAAACATTTAACTTGCCATCTGGCAATAGGAGAGAACATGAAAATACCCGCAATGCTGTGTATCGTGCTCGCTATATTCAGCCCTCAGCTTATGGCGATGATATCTCCCTCATTAGCAGGTGCGACCACACTCTCCTTGCGCTTTAAACAAGCCCCTCAAGCCCAATGGAATAAGCAACGAATCAGCGCTCGACTGACTGCAGATCAGCGCGCTTTTATACTGCAAGATCAACAACAACATGCTTTTAATGATGCAGAGCTATTTAAGCTTAGCATCTCTCAAACCCTGCCCTACGGTCGAAAGTTATTGTATTTTAAGTTGCATTTAGTTGATGACTTTAAGCCTTTATGGGGCCAAAAAATCCTACAGCTGAAAGTCGATGGTAAAGAACTAGAACCCGCCAAGGCTGCCAATGGCAAGGCGCTATGGCATAAAGTGGTTGAAGAAGACAACAAAGGGTTTATTCCAACGGGGCTCAGCGAACTGTGGTTTGAGTTGCCCAGTGACAGCACAGAGATTAAATTCATGACGATGATGACGGCCGGTGCCGAGCACTTTCAAGCTGAATTAAGTGATTTCATCATTTATTCTTGGCCCGAATCCGACCAACGGACACAGGTCTACCAGGTGCGTTTCAACCACGATGGTTATCTCAAACACACTGCCAGCCCAGTATTAATAGAGTTGCCAGATTGGATTGAACAAAGCCAGCTGCCAGTAAGCATTAATGCCGTCGACGTCGAACCACAAGAACTCATGCTCACGATCCCTTCACAGAGCGATCCAGGCTCGGGCATGAAAGTCGTAAGCTTGGATCTAGCAAACCTCAATACTCGCTTCACAGGCAAGCCGCTGACGCTACAAATTAACTCGATCCATCCTCAACTGACAAACACCCGTATCAGCCTCAAACAAGGTCTTGATCTTTCCAGCCTACAACGCCATCGAGACCAAGCTTTAGCCGCTTTTTATTACTTTGACAGCAGTGATTTAGGCCCCTATTCGGGGACCCACCCCCAAGATAGTCGAGCCAAACGGCTGGATAGCGAGAGCACGCTGGATGTGCGCGGCGGCTGGTTTGATGCGGGAGACTATGGCAAATATTCGGTCAATGCAGCCTATTCACTGATGACGCTATTGATGGCCGAGCAATTACAACCCACCGCCTTTGCCGTGAACATTTCACCAATTGCCAGCGACCAAGGTTCGGACTTACTGGCACTGCTCAGCAGTGAACTCAACTTGTTACTCAAGCTGCAAGCCGACAATGGTGGGGTTTATCACAAAGCAGCATCAGCTCAATGGCCACCATTGGCGCAAGCGCCACAACAGGATCACCAAATTAAAACCGTACTACCAATCACCACGACCGCAACGGCTCACAGTGCAGCTGCGTTTGCCATGGCCGCCAACAGTTTTGCTCGATCCCGCCAATTAACGCATCAACAACAGGCCCTGCAATATCGCCAAGCTGCCTTGCGCGCATGGGCTTATCTAGAGGCCCATCCGCAATTGGAGATGATAAAACAACGTTATCATCAATTCGAATACGGAGGTCCTTACGATGATGTGGACGACCGAGATGAGCGACTACTCGCGGCACTTGCGCTCTACCAGATGACTGGCGAAGTACACTACCTCAATCACAGCAAACAATACCTCGCAAGTTTACTGGAGTTACCGCGTTTAGGTGATCCTTCCCCCAGCTGGCGAGATAACCGCAGCCGCTCAGTGCTGCTGTATTTAAAAGCTGCGCCGAAAAACGACGATTTATATCCAAGTGTCCACCAAGCTCTGAGCCACTATTTAGAACATATTTTAAGCTTGCAACAAAACAATCCATATGGCATCGCCTTTGCTGGCCATCAACAACAATTCGATTGGGGCTCCAATGGCATTATCGCTAGCACAGGTTTCCAATTACTATACGGTGGATACCTTTTGGATAAACCAGCATGGCTGGCAGCAGCGATGCAGCTGAGCCACTGGTTTTTTGGTCTCAACCCTCACGGCAAAATATTTGTGGTCGGCGACACGCCCAATCATGTGCAACACCCACACTTTCGCCCCTATGTATCAAAAGCCTCACCACTGCCAGTTGGCCTGCTCATTGGTGGCGCAAACTCGGTCGAACTGAAGGGCGATATGATGGCTGCCACCCGAGAAAATATGGCACCAATGCAGGTCTACATTGACCATCAGGATTCTTGGGCCAGCAATGAAGTGGCCATTAACTGGCAAGCGCTGTGGGCAGCTTACTTATGTTTGTTGAATCAGAGCCTGGCCAATAACCTCCAGTGACGCCACGCAAGCTGAGTTCAGGTGAATACAGCTTAGAGTCATCCAAACGAGCCAACTGATGGCGTAAACAGCGGATTAAAATTTGTATTTACACAACGAGACCAAGCAATCTTTGAGGATTGTCAGTAAACTTAAGCTGAAATGAGGCTTGCGGGGCTGAATGCAACAATAACCAGCCGCCTCCAGTTCAGTTGCACGACATAGAGTAAAGCATACAGGGGAAGACATGATGGGAATTTTGATCTGGTTGCTAATTGGCGCAGCCGCAGGCTGGTTAGCGGGACAAATCACCAAAGGAAAAAGCTTTGGCCTACTTGGCAATATTGGGGTAGGTATTGTCGGCTCAATGCTCGGCGGTTTTATTTTTCGCTTACTGGGTTTTCACAGTGCCAGTCTTGTGGCATCGCTGATTACCGCAACGGTCGGCGCGGTATTATTGCTCTATCTAGTGAGTCGATTTAAAAGCTAAAGTACATAAAAAAGCACAGCCGAAGCTGTGCTTTATCAATCAAACAAGGAGCGACTCAAGACTCTTGGTTTAAGCGCTTTTCTAACGCAGCGACTTTCTGCTCTAAGGCACTCAACTTTTCTCGGGTGCGCAACAAGACTTGTGTCTGTACGTCGAAATCTTCACGATTCACCACATCCAGCTGGTTCAACTTGGCTTGAATCACTTGTTTTACCTTGCGCTCAAACTCATCCCCAACATTCTTTAAGCCGGGGGGCACCATCTCACTCACTTGTTTGGCGATCTCTTCGATTTTGGCTGGGTTAATCATCTATCTCTCCTTTAAGTTAGACTCATTGTATAGAAGCTCTGCTAAGGGCTCAAGCGGCTCTGGTATTAGTATGACCGAGCTAAACGAGCATCAATTTGAGATATACGACCCACACCACCCCGTAGCAGCAGACCCTGCAGTGCGGCGCATGAACGCTCGGCTTGCATGCCTTGAGTCGAAGCTTTCGACCAATACAAATGCCGCTGTTGGCTAGCCCGTTGATAAATCGAAGCTCTCGCTGAAAAGCCACACCAACAAAACAAACCCGCAGTCAGTCTCATAACCAGCGCTGTAATGAACGACTAATGACTAAGTTTAGCAAACTGAGCACCAAGCACCCGCTGCAGCACATCCGCCTTAAGCTGCAAAGACAAACCACGTTTACCGCCACTCACCACAATGGCAGGCAAGGCTTGAGCGCTCTCATCCACAAATGTCGCTAAACGTTTTTTTTGGCCAAAAGGGCTGATCCCCCCTTTAACATAACCAGTGGTACGCTCAGCAACGGGCACCTCGGCCATCCGCATTTTCTTGATTTTTGCGGCCTTGGCCAGTGCTTTTAAATCCAGTTGGCCAGTCACTGGCACCACTGCCACCACCATTTTCTTGGGATCGTGTTCATCACAGGCCACCAACGTTTTAAAGACTAGCTCTGCGGCCAAACCCAGTTTTTCGGCGCTATCTAGACCAACGTTGCCCTGCTGAGGATCACTTTTATATTCCAGTAATAAATAATCCTGTTTGGCTTTTTTAAGCTGCTGTACTGCCGGCGTCATAAATCTTCACTCCTTAATTTCGCGCTGCCACTTGCCAGAATCGCTGCAGCAATGGTTCATGTAACCTTCTTGATAACATGCAGATCCCCAAATCGAAAGGCTCCAGCTCCACCCCGACCGGAATACTTTGGATCCGCTCACGCATTGGGCTGTTATCCACCACCACTTGCGGAGCGATCCCCACACCGCTGCCGAGCGCCACCATGCTAACAATAGCCTCGTGACCCGCCACCTTGGCATAAACATGAGGTTGAATACGCATCCCTTTAAACCAATGATCAATCCGAGCACGCGCTGGGCCATGTTCTGGCAAAATAAAGGGAATTTGATCCCAAGGAATAGGATTTCGCTCTAATAGTTTACGAACCGCACAGGGAACCGTGGGGCCAATAATCGACAGGGGCACCTTACTAATACTAGCAAAAGCCATGTTCAGCGGTAATTGCTCGGGGCGGGCGGCAATCGCGATATCGACTTCCCCATCGGCGACCTTACTCACCGCCAACGCCACATCGCCGGTGGCTAATTTAATATCGGCATTTGGGCAGGTAAGACGATACTTATCCAAAATATCTGGCAGGTGACTATAGCTCGCGGTCACCGAACAATACAGGGTCAACTCCCCCGCCAATTCGCTAGATTGCAAAGATAAATCCATTTGCAGCTGTCGCCATTGTTGTAACCAATTTTCGGCAAAACTGCGAAATCGCACTCCCGCCTGAGTCAGATGTACGCTGCGTTTATCACGACTAAACAAACGACTGCCAAGCTCTTCCTCTAGCCGCTGAATCACCCGACTTAAGGTAGAGGGGCTAACATGCATCGCCTGACTGGTTTTCGTAAAATGCAGGCTGTGGCTTAAGTGTAAAAACAGCTCAACACTTCGAACATCCATTGCTTTTCCTTGATAAAGCCTGTTTCATTTTATGCAATACAATATCCCAAAATCATCATTTTACGCAATATTAGTTTAGGTTTATATTAAATCCATCACGAGACAGGATAAGAAACGCGCTCAAGAAAAGAAGTGCATTGGGATCTCGTAAACACAACAACACCATCATCATTTGATTAACGCTATTTTACGGAGTCGAACATGGCTAATTATTTCAACACCCTAAGCTTGCGCGAGAAACTAGAGCAATTGGGTAAATGTCGTTTTATGGATCGCAGCGAATTTGCTGATGGTTGTAACTTTATTAAAGACTGGAACATCGTGGTAATTGGTTGTGGTGCACAAGGCCTAAACCAAGGTTTAAACATGCGTGATTCTGGGCTCAACATTTCTTACGCTTTACGTGATGCGGCAATTCAAGAGAAGCGCGCTTCTTTTGTACAAGCGACCGACAACGGCTTTAAAGTTGGGACTTACCAAGAGCTAATCCCACAAGCTGATATGGTGCTTAACCTCACCCCAGACAAGCAACACAGCAACGTGGTTGAAGCGGTGATGCCGTTAATGAAGCAAGGTTCTACCCTCGCTTACTCGCATGGCTTCAACATTGTTGAAGAAGGTATGCAAGTGCGTGAAGACATCACCGTAGTGATGGTGGCGCCCAAATGCCCAGGCACTGAGGTTCGTGAAGAATACAAACGTGGTTTTGGAGTGCCAACCCTAATCGCTGTGCATCCAGAAAATGATCCTCAAGGCAACGGTCTTGCGATTGCAAAAGCTTATGCTTCTGCAACCGGTGGTGACCGTGCCGGTGTACTTCAGTCTTCTTTTGTTGCGGAAGTTAAATCTGACCTGATGGGTGAGCAAACCATTTTATGTGGTGTGTTACAAACTGGTGCAATCTTAGCCTATGACAAAATGGTAGCCGAAGGTATTGAACCCGGCTACGCCGCTAAACTCATTCAATTTGGTTGGGAAACGGTTACCGAAGCATTGAAGCACGGTGGCATCACCAACATGGTCGACCGTCTATCTAATCCAGCTAAAATCAAATGTTTTGACCTAGCCGACGAGCTTAAAGACTTAATGCGTCCGCTATTTGAAAAACACATGGACGACATCATCGAAGGCGAATTCTCATCAACCATGATGAAAGACTGGGCCAACGATGATGTAAACCTACTAAAATGGCGTGAAGAAACTGGCCAAAGCGGTTTTGAAAAAGCGCCAGTATCTGAGGTAGAAATTACCGAACAAGAATTCTTCGACAAAGGCATCTTGTTAGTTGCCTTGGTTAAATCGGGTGTTGAACTCGCCTTCGAAACCATGGTTGCTGCTGGCATCATCGAAGAAAGTGCTTACTACGAGTCACTACACGAAACGCCACTCATCGCCAACACCATCGCTCGTAAACGTTTATACGAAATGAACGTGGTTATCTCTGATACTGCAGAATACGGTTGTTACCTATTCTCGCACGCTGCCGTGCCTCTATTGCGCGATACCGTGAACAACATCAGCCTGGAGTACATCGGTAAAGGCTTCGAAGAGCAAGATAACGGCGTGGATAACGCGCGCCTCATCGAAGTAAACGAAGCACTACGCAGCCATCCGGTAGAAGTAGTTGGTAAGAAACTTCGTGGCTACATGAAAGACATGAAGAAAATTGCCGTTGGCGGTTAATCTTCTCGCTTTTGGCTAATGACGATTAGCTAACTGTGAAATTGAAAGCCCTGAGCAATGCTCGGGGCTTTTTTTGTCGGACTTATCCCCACGGCAAAACAGCACTGCCAACACGCCATTACGACCAATCAGAATCACTCGTAAAAAGCAGCGCTTTCGCCTACGGCGCCGTCATAAGCTTTGTCCAGCTAAAGCTTACCAGCAAAAGAAAGGCTGCCCTGCATCTTCTTAAATCCTGTGTTGCGCACTCACTAGGGCGTCGAAGTAACTCGCTACGCTCAAACAGACTTCAACGAATCTCCCTAGTTCATTTACGCTACTCGGAGAAGATGATGGGGAAGCCCCACTTGGATAGTTGTTGAGCTTTCTTTTATTAAATCGGTTTGCGATTAATAGTTCTTAATTTCAAATGAGTGCCTGTAGCGATTTTGATTTCACGAAGCTGAATATAGCTTAAGTGTCTGTTATCAAAGCGCCACAACACAAAGCGTCATCTCTTTTCATACCTTCATTATCGCCGAGTAGCGCAAGTGTCTAAGTGATAAAGTCGAAACCTGTTTGAGCGTAGCGAGTTTTTCGACGCACTTAGATACGAGCAACGCAGGAGGAAGATAATGCAGGGCGAGTTTTCTTTTTGCTTCGTTTTTCTTTGCTCGTCAAAGAAAAATGACGTCGCCGTCCAGGCGAAATCTACATAACCAGCTCACCTAAAAATCCAATTAAAATAGTAGACTAAAAACAAGAGCTTTCGCCTACGGCGCCGTCCAGGCGAAACCCAAACTGACCACTCGCGCCACAGCCACTAAGAACCCAAAATATAAACCCTCCATCTTCGCCGAGTCGGCAAACAGCCTAAGCAACGTTCTCTACAATAAAAACGAGATCACAATAGCTTATCGTTGCTTCGCATAATCCTGAGGCGTGCAGCCAAATTGCAAGCGAAAGGCCTGCACAAAACTACTAACACTTTTATAGCCTAAGGAATGTGCAACCAAGCTGGAGCTTTCCCCTCGGCTCAAGAGCTCCAGTGAGTTCATCAAACGAAAGCGGCTGCGCCATTGGCGAAAAGTCATCCCGGTTTCGGCTTTAAATAAACGTTCGATGGTGCGCACACTCGCGCCCACTGATTTTGCTAAGTCTAACAAGGGTAAATTCTGATTGGGATTTTGCACCATATGATGGATCAGTTTCGCCAATCGCGGGTCATTGCCAGCCGGGATCCGCACTTCAAAGGCCGGTAAATTCTCCAGCTCGTCAATCGCCACCAGTCCCAAACGCTGGATACTCGTTTGGTTCATGCTTGGAGGATCTTGATTAAGTCGCAGCACAATTTCGCGCATCAAGGGACTCATGCTTAACATCACCACCGCTTGTTCATGTTGGCGAATAGGAAATGACGGGTCGATGTACAGATTACGAATTTGAACAGCAGTTTCACTACTCACCTGATGATAGGTATTCATCGGGATCCAAACCGAATGAGTCGACGGCACCACCCACACGGCTTGTTCGCTGGTCACTCGCAATACCCCTTCCATGGCCCACAATAGTTGGCCTCGCGGATGGGAATGCGGTGAAATATTGACTTCGGCGAGCATATCTCGGCCATTGCTTAATACTGGTCGGCTCGCATCAATCGTGAATGCGATGTCGCTAGGCGGCAACATTGTCGCATTAGGAATAGGTTTTGTCATATTTACACCTTAAAACGACAAAGAGGATTCGCTATCTTAGAAAGGCAAGCACAATCATTTCAAGTCTTTTTTCACTCTTTCAGGAGAAGCGAACGATATGGACAGCAAACTCAACTTTAAAAATGTGATTCTATTGATGGCATTAGCTCTCGCCCTATGGTTCACGCTGTTTCCTATCGAGGGTCATGCAGATGGATTTTCGCATAGCGCCGCGGTGGTCTTCATTACTCTGATCTTTTGGAGCACTGGTGCACTCCCCCCTTTCCTCACCGGTTTGCTATTTTTTGCTTTAGTTGCAGTATTTAAACTCATCGCACCCAACATCTTGTTCTCTGGATTTGGCTCAACTGCGGTGTGGTTGATTATCTCAGGCTTTATTATTGGTTCTGCGATCTCCGTTTCCGGTTTGGGTAAAAAGCTCGCCTTCAGCATTGCTCCCTATTTAACCGCCAGTTATCCTCGCTTGATCGGCGGCCTGGTCGCCAGTGCGATGTTGCTGGGCTTTGTGATGCCCTCTTCTGTTGGGCGTTCGGTGGTATTAATTCCAATCGGTATGGCATTGGCCGAACAGGTGGGCTTTAGCCTAGGCAGCAACGGGCGTCGCGGGATCGCTACTGCACTGGCGCTAGCTTGTAATATGCCAAGCTTTGCAATCTTACCGTCCAACATTCCCAACATGATTTTGGCGGGCTCGAGCGAAACCCTGTTTAACATTCACTATCACTATACCGAATACCTACTGTTGCATTTTCCTGTCTTGGGGATCCTGAAGTCGCTATTGATCGTATTGCTGGTCCTGTGGATCTTTCCGGCAAAAATTTCATCCGCCACGGGAAAGCATTCGCCCAAACCAGATGAACCATTTGATAGTAAAATTCAAAAACGAGTTGGCATTATTTTGGGTATTACCTTGTTGTTCTGGATCAGCGACTCACTACATGGGGTAAATCCTGCCTGGGTCGGTCTAGTGACCGCGATTATCTTACTGATGCCCAAATGGGGCGTGCTGGCGGCGAAGTCCTTTAACAGCGCCATCGACTTTGGCACCGTCATCTTTGTTGCCGCAGCCTTGGGTTTAGGCGCTTTGGTGAACGCATCCGGGCTGGGTGAATATGTCGGGCAGGCTTTTAGTCACTTACTACCCAACACCGTAGAAAATACTTTCTTAAACTTTATGTCACTATCACTGATTTCGACCTTTACCGGACTCATTACCACCATTCCCGGAGTACCAACGGTGCTCTCTCCGATGGCAGCAAATTTTGCTGAGGCCACCGGCTTTAGCCTACCCGCGGTATTAATGACCCAAGTGATTGGTTTCTCAACGGTGCTGTTCCCTTACCAGGTTGCACCTTTAATCGTCGCGATGCAGCTGTCTGGCGAGCGCCTGGCCGATCTGCTTAAAATAACCCTTCCACTGGCATTACTGACCATTGTGGTACTGATGCCTCTGGACTATTTGTGGTGGAGACTACTAGGCTGGATAGCTTAGACCGGCGAGTGATAGCTGCAGGCAAATAAGCCACGCGCGCTCTGAACCACGGTTTGGCACTGAGCAAGGCCTTGGCATCAGCTTGAAATAAACCCACAAAATATAAAAGGAATTAGCGTCAACTCATGACAACTCAGACAATAAGGTTTAAGTTAAAGCATCAGCATACACAAGGGAGCTGTTATGCCTGTACCCTACGAGAATCTCGCTCAGGATAAGTCCAGGGGATGCCTGGTTGGTCTAGCGGTAGGGGATGCCATTGGCACCACCCTCGAGTTTCAGACCCCAGGGAGCTTTAAACCCCTCACCGATATGGTGGGTGGCGGTCACTTTTGTTTAAAGAAGGGCCACTGGACCGACGATACCTCGATGGCTCTGTGCCTCGGACATAGCTTACTGGAAAGTGAGGGGTTTGACCCAGGCGATCAAATGCAGCGCTACTGCAATTGGCTGGATAAAGGCTACATGAGTAGTATTGGTGTTTGCTTTGATGTAGGGGTGACGGTCTCCTCCGCCCTGCGCCGTTATCAAAAAACCGGCCAAGTCTTTGCTGGCTCCAAGGCACGCTGGAGCTCTGGCAATGGTTCGATCATGCGCCTAGCGCCGATCCCGATTTTTTACCAGCAACAGCCACTTGCAGCGGTTCATTATGGCGGCGAAAGCTCACGCACCACTCATGCCTCACCGCTATGCATCGATGCCTGTCGCTATTTATCGCTGCTATTACTGAGCTTGATTGAAGGTGGCGACAAACAGAGTTTTCATCACATCGCCTACACCCCACAAAGCGATGAAATAAGCCGCATCAAGGCGGGTGAGTTTCTCGAAAAACCTTACGCTGCGCTAACCGGCAGTGGCTATGTGATTGAGAGCCTCGAATCGGCACTGTGGTGTTTTATCAATAGTGACGATTTTGAATCCTGCGTGCTGGCGGCGGCCAACTTGGGCAACGATGCCGATACCACCGCCGCCATTGCCGGTCAGTTAGCTGGGGCTTATTACGGCCATCAAAATATTCGTCAGGACTGGCGGCAGGCCTTGCATCAACACCAACAGATTGCCAGCTTGGCCGATGGGCTGTTCGCGGCTTCACAAAACCAGCCAGAACACGTCATCGCAGCCCGATGAATTCGCAGCTCTACAGCCCCAGCGCCAGCGAAACGCAATTATTGCAGCAGATCTGCCTGCCGCTGAATCATTGCAATCTGCCTTCCTGGTTACTGGCCAGCTTGGCCTATCAGCAACAGCCGATCCCCTTGCAACTGGATTTAATTAGCACCTGGTATCCAAAATTATTTACGGGTGTAAAGCGGGCCGAAACTGCCGAACAACGCGCCGCACAGTTTAAAGACTTTATGAATTTTCGCTTTAACTTAGCGCAGGGGCGCAGCCAAGCAAACCCAAACGACCAACCTCCGCCGCGGCCGAAGGTCAACTATCGACGGCTATTGCTGGGGTGGTTATTTGACTCCGATAATCAACAGGGAGCGGCGTGGCGCAGCTGGGTGGAGTCACGCTTTGGCCTGCTCACTTGTTTTCACCATGAAACGCTGGCCGATCCAGACGGCCCGGCCTATTTGCGCTTTCGCCAACAGTGTAGCCAAGCGACCTACAATACCAATGAACTCTATGACCAGTTAGATCTACTCTACTGCTTTTGCCAACAGGAGCTGCGGCTGCGTCACCCCAATGGCGAGCACCTCAGCCTCTATCGAGGTTGCACCGCCTTGCCGGAATATCACCTCGAAGGACAAGCGGTAAAACTGTTCAATAACCTCAGCTCCTTCACCGCCGATCCCGAGGCGGCATTACGCTTCGGCTCAAAAGTGTTTGCGGTGCAGGTGCCTTTGAGCAAAATCGTCTGTTTCGAGTCGCTACTGCCCCGCAGCCTGCAAGGCGAGCAAGAATTCATGGTCTTGGGTGGCTTATATCGCGTCGAACCTTTCAAGTTTTAAAGACCAGCAGTTGACAGAATATCAATGAGTGATGCACGTTGGTCTAAGTATATTGCTATTTGGAGCATTCAATGATTAAAACCAAACAATTAAAACTAAGAAAACCCGATACAAACGACATCGACATTATTGCAGAGATTTTATCTTGTCCGCTGCAAACTAAATATCTTCCTCACGAAAAACCATATTCAACACAACAACAACGCAGTTATCTAGAAAATCGAATACAGCATTGGCAAGAGCATCAATTTGGAACCTTTATTATTGAACTTACCCATCAAGCCTCTAAAAAAATCGGCTTTATCGGTTTTGAATATGCACCGAACCCAGCGTTTATCGATATCCGAATGGGCCTGGTCCATGCCTGCGGGGGTTATGGTTATGCGACTGAATCGGCACATGCAGTCCTAAAATGGGCTTTTAATCAAAACATAGCCAATGCGCTCTATGGGGTTGCTGTACAAGAAAATATTGCCTCCCAACGCGTGCTTACAAAGATCGGAATGAAACCCGTGCAAGACGTAGATCTATACCATCGACCGGGTCTGATCAACTTTGTCATTGAGTCGCCAAAGTCATAACACCATCATCAAATCCACCTGAAATGAACTCACAGAGGACCCAGACAAGCATGCAAATAGTCACCACAGAAAAACAAGAAAAGGAACAAAATATTCAGCGCCACACTCTCAAATTGATAATTCGGTAAAATATGAGTCAACGCCTCCGAACAGAGCAGATTTTGTATTAACTAGAGATGAGAAACAGCAATTCCCATCCAATGAAGCAAAGCTCTCTGACCGCGAGGCCATAATCTACAGTCATAAACTGATTCAATATAATTGCTTGTTAACGACGCTTCAAGATAGAAACTAAGCATTTGTTTTTAAAAAAATATTACTAATATCGAGCGCTGATAGGTGAATCACATTGTCAATACTCAAATTTGCAAAATAGCAAAATAGCAAAATAGCAAAATAGCAAAATAGCAAAATAGCAAATGATAAACACAACCATTGGGCCGTCTGAAGGCGTTTAATACTCGCCTCAAAAAGTGCGGCCAGTCCACCGCCAAACCGTTCGAGATGGCACTAAAAAAGCCCCATGCAAGGCATGGGGCTGTTCACAGGCGCACAGGAAAATAGCTAAAGCTGATTTTAGATGCAATTACGGCGGCGCGATAACACCACAAAGCCTAAGCCAAGGGCAAATAAAATAGAACTCGAACCTTCACTCACCGTCGCAGGAATTTGCGGCTCTTGCCAGTTAAAGCCGGTATTGTGGAATTCTCTGGCACCGGTGAAACTCTCTGCCGCAACACTGCCATCAAACACTGCACCACCAACCAAATCGGCATCCATTGCCAATATCGCGCCGACAAAGGCGATACTGTTAAAATCGATAGTTTCTGCTTCGTAGAAGTTCCACAAAATATTCGCCGCGCCAATGTTCAGGCCATCATCTAAGATCCCAAAACCGCTGGTAAGGTTGACCCCTCCGGCTACCGATACCGCAGAGCCGGCTACGTTAATAACCACCGTTTTAGCCGAGCCAGCCGCTAATGACAAAGAGTTATTTTGGGCAAACACCTCACTGAAGTTGACATTAAATACCGCCATATCATCGCTACCACTATAAGACAAGTGACTAGTGCTAAAGCTACCATTTGCAGTTAAACCGGAAAAATATGCGGAATCGGCACGTAGTTGCGACTCAAGACCAGCCATATTACTGGCCATGGCAGCTTGCTCGCCTGCCGTCACTTTTTGCACACTGGAGCCGCCACCATTTAGGTTTACGTTGCTCACATTTAAGTTGCCACCGTAAGTCAGGCTACCAGCATTCAGGTTAATATTCGAAGCATTGATATTGCCTGCAACTGTAACCGTATCTTCAAAAGGGACGGTGGTTTCACGAATCGCAAAAGTTGGCGATTGCCCAGCGGCATTTAAGTCACCACCAATAATGGTTCGTCCTTCGACTTCTCCACCTTGGTAGTGATAGTCACCAGTGAGGATTAAATTGTAATCACTTAAAGGCGTTGCTTGGCTAGCTGCTGAGTACAATAAGGCAACACCGATCACTGCTGCTTGGCCAAATTTTTCATAAAACATATAACTTTTCCTGATACTGCTAAGTCGCCTAAATTTATTCAATGTTTTCAAAGTGAAACCGTGATAAGCGATGGTTTCTCGACCGCTCAGTCTGCGCATCAAAAGCAAAAATTAAGCCAACAAGTAAATAACCATTTAATTCAATGCCTTACGAATAAGTAAATAAAACTGTACATGAGGAATGATGCAAATGTGTAAAAAAACTCGACAACTGCTCAATATTAGCATTTCAGCAACAAGCTTTAGATTCGCCTCATCATACGATACGAGCTTAAGCTTGAATGAATTTGTCAAACCGACTATCCATACATGCACTAATATCTGTCGTCACAAACCGACCGTTGTAAAACAAACTAAAGATGGTTGCCGGAGAAGGGCAGTTTTGCGCCTGCTGGCAAGTATCAAGCTTAATAACGGTCAATGGAATATGACGTTTTTCACAACTTTCTCTTAAAGATTGAGTCGCATGATATTCAGCAAAAGGGCAGCGATTAGAAAAATAGACGACACAGCCTTGCGGTACAAGCCCCGGGCTTTTAAGCTGAGCAGCGAAGCTAGGGAGTACCAGCTCCTCGTCGAAGGCTAAACAGAGTAAAACGAAGCCATCCGCAATTTCATCGCTCACCACAAAACCCTGTTTAATTAACCATTTGCTATCGCTCATAAAATGATTTTTGTTGCGACCCGCCACCGCAACTAAACCTAGTTTGGCCTGCTGCTTGGCATCTTCAATCGCTTGGTTTAAAAGATATAGACCATGCCCATGGCCTTTATATTTTCCCGACACCCAAAAACAACCAAGCGCCAAGTAATTAGGCGCCACGATCGGCAACCATGCGGTTTCGGCAGGACCATATTCAATAAACACCTTTGCCCGTTGATTGAGGCGTTTGAATACATAGCCTTGCTCAAATTGTTGGGTTAACCAGTCTTTTTTTGCCTGATAACTTTGTTGACACTTTTTATCCGAAAATGCACAGCAGATATGCTCAGTTGCAATATTCGACGGACTTAAACTGATGTATTCCACTTTTCAACTCCTTGCTCCTTAACCTTCATCCATTAACTCCAATCAAGCGCTTGGTTCGCCAATAAATAAAGACCACTTTCTACACAAACGCCACTTTCATGCGCCTTAAAACCACACATGATAATGGTACTCACTCATAACAAGCGTTTATAAGTTGAGCCATGCAAGAAGCCACGATCTTGTTTGCCAAAAGTGACATACTCACCAGAAATAACCAGAAATCTCGATGACACGACTCATTGTGACTATATTGTAAAATAAGCTGATAATGCCCCCCAATTAAAGTAGGTGCCCGATGAAGCAACTGACTGCCCTTATTTTATTTATTTTAAGTACGACCAGTACCACTGGTTACACAGCGCAAACAGAGCGAGTTTACTCTGTGGGGATTGTGCCTCAATTTGAAACCAATAAACTGCATCAAATTTGGCATCCAATACTGCTGCAGCTAACCGCTAAAACAGGCTACAAATTTAAATTGTTGGGCTCCACCTCTATCCCTGATTTCGAGCAAGACTTGGCCGCTGCCAAATACGACTTCGCTTACATGAATCCTTACCACCTGCTGATTGCCAATCAGCAAGCTGGTTATCTTCCTTTAGTTCGCGATCATGGCCGTAAGCTTTATGGCGTATTAGTTGTAAAAAAAGACAGCAATATCACAAGCCCTACACAACTAGATGGCAAGACCTTGGTTTTTCCGTCGCCTAATGCACTGGGCGCATCGCTACTGATGCGACAAGAACTGAAAGACCAATATGACCTCAACTTTAACGCTCGCTATGTCAAAACTCACGACTCTGTTTACCTCAATGTATTATTAGATGAAGCAGACGCAGGCGGTGGAGTGCAAAAAACCCTGAATCGCCAAAAGAAACAATATAAAGAACTACTAAACATCATTCACAGCACCGCAAAAGTAGCGCCTCACCCCTTTACTGCACGACCTCAAGTTCCAATTGAAGTAAGAGAGCGAGTACGTGATGCTTTATTAGAGATGGGCAGCTCAAAAAAGGGGCTGTTACTATTATCCAAGATCCCTATTAACAGTATAGGACCGGCAAACCTAGATGATTATTTACCACTCAAAACAATGGACCTTGAACGTTTCTATGTGGCGCCAAATAAATAGATGAAAATTAATTTAAAGCTCGCGATACCACCTTTGATAGGCCTGATTCTGATAAGCCTGATTATTCAGTTGTACTGGATCCCGCTGCAATTGGAAAACGCCAAGACAGAATATAAGAAACATACTTATGAATTGCTCACTTTGGGAGAATCATCAATTGCCAAGAGCCTACTACAACGAGACTTGGGCGCTTTATACGTTCACCTCGAATATTTAGAAGAAACCTATAAGTCTCGCTGGCAGAACATCGCGCTATATAACTATAACAACAAGCGTTATTACCCCATCGTAAAACCATCGCTAAATGACAAGCAGAGCAAGCAACTAATTCATATTGTTCATGAACTAAGTTCAGGAGAGAAATATCTAGGTCGTATTGAGTTAGACGTAAACTGGAGTGATAAGCGACAAACCGTTATCTCGGATATTAATAAGGTGAGAAACATGGTGATAGGCTTGGTTTTATTAAGCCAACTCATTGCCCTATTAAGCCAATATAAAATTATCTATAGGCCACTTAAAAAGCTCAGCCTCGCCACCCAGAAAGTCGTCGAAGGTGATTTTAGACCGGCACTCCCATCACTAACGGAAGACGAAATTGGCGATCTAAGCAAAGCATTTAAAACCATGGTAGAAGAACTGGCATTCCGTAAAAATGCGCTTGACGAACATGCTATTATTAGCGCCGTAGATCGCTCAGGTCGGATCACCTACGTCAACACCAAGTTTTTACAAATATCCGGTTATTCTGAAGAAGAACTGCTCGGCAAAACTCACCGAGTGATTAAATCAAAAGTTCATTCACCAGAATTTTATAAGAGCATGTGGTCAACCATCACTCAAGGCAAGGTGTGGCAAGGAGAAATTTGTAATTTGACGAAAAACGGTGAGCACTATTGGGTCAGCTCAACCATTGTCCCCTTTTTAAATGAACACGGTGTGCCGCAACGTTATATCTCGTTACGCACCGATATCACCGAGCAAAAATCCGCTGAAGAACGGCTTCGGCACATGGCCAACCATGATGCCCTCACAGGTCTAGCCACTCGACGACTCTGTCGGGAAAAGTTGTCTACCGCCATCGCGATGGCACATCGTCACAAAAAATGCGCAGCTGTTTTATTTATTGACCTCGATGGTTTTAAAACAATCAACGACAGCTATGGTCATGATGCTGGTGATGCAGTGCTGATGAATGTTGGCAAAAGACTTTGCGCCACGGTACGTGAAATGGATACCGTGGCACGGATTGGCGGGGATGAGTTTATGGTGGTATTGAGCGACATTAGCGATCCTGACGATATCAAATTAATTGCGCAAAAGCTGATTAACAATTTGAAGGCTCCTTTTCATTTCAACGAGCAGCCTCTTCAGATCGGAGCCAGCATCGGTATCGCACTGTATCCAGACCATGCTCAAGATGCAGAAAGGCTGATTAATCGAGCCGATGAAGCCATGTATACGGTAAAATCTAATGGCAAAAACAATTATGCTTTTGCCGAAAAAGATTCACCGTCTCATACTGAACACCCGCATTGACGCTCAAATTCCCCTGTTATTTTAGTGGGGTATTTGAGCTTGAAGCGAAGCGCTAGAAAGAATAGCCATCCCATAACAGGCGTCGCGACTTTTCTGGATCGCGCTGTTGCTTTGACTGGGCGTCAAAACGCATGCTATAGCGTTGATTAAGCTGATACTGGCTCCAACTAACTTGACCTGTTTTCGCAAAATCAAGCCACTGACGATGCATCGAATCGGCCAGTGATTGTGGTGCATCACTACCAACAAACGCTTTGGCTTGATCCGTTGCTAAGGTATTGAAAGAGAAAGGAACATCCACAAAATGGGCGGCCCCTAACTGACCACCAAATGCTTTTGAACGCCAGGAAAAATTATAATGCCAAACTGGATTACCATTGTTGACCAGTGTCTCTGCAATATGTAACGCCGGCATTCTAAAGGTGTAGTCCGATTGAATATCGGCGAAGATATCCCCCTGAGTTGCTTGCCCATCCTCGGAATACACCTGCATTGGTTTTCCCGCTAACTTTAAGTCCCCTAAAAATAGCGACACCTCGGCATTCGTCATGCGGTCTAGTTGGCCACCAGGAACAAGATACAATCTCGCTTCCTGATCGGTGCTACCAACAATGACCGGAATGCTCGGATCGGCATTTTTAGCAAGGTTCACCATTGGCGTATCAACAATCAGCTTCCCGTCCATAACAGGCAGAAAAGCCGTTCCACCCCAAGACAACTCGCCCCATTGCTCACGGTCTTGGATCTGCTGCCCCAGCGCGACTACCCCAGCAACTAGCTCAGGATAAGGCACACTCGCAATTCCTTCAATTGAGGCTGCAACCTTGAATCGTTCAGCAAATGCCTCGCTTAGGCGCGTGGCTTGCGCTGTGCTTACCGCCTGCATTGGCGGGCTTTGCATAATCGCTTTATGAAATAGACCTTTCGCCGCCGGAGTGCCGAGTAAAATTGCAACACTTTCGGCCCCAGCCGATTGTCCAAATAAAGTCACCTGTTTAGGATCACCACCAAAGGCAGCAATATGCTGTTGCACCCATTGCAAGGCGAGAATTTGATCCAAGATCCCGCGATTATCGGGTGCGCCTTGCAAATGCATAAAACCATCCACGCCAACCCGATAATTAACCGTGACCACAATCGCCCCCTGCTTGGCATAGCTACTACCGTTGTATACCGATTCGCCAGCATCTTCACGAATAAAAGCGCCACCCGGGATCCATACCATCACCGGTAGTTTTCCCGGCAACTTGCCCATCTCAGCAGGAGCCCAAATATTTAAGGTAAGATCTCCTGGAGCGCCAACTAACTCGGTTTTAACACCACGACTCGGCTGCGGAGTTGGTGCGCCCAAAGCGCTAGCATCTAACACCCCACTCCAAGCTTGCTTGGCTTGCGGAGCCTGAAAGCGGCGCCCTTCAACAAAGGGGTTTTCGGCATAGGGCACACCATAGAAGCTGACGATATCATCTTTCACCACACCCGCCACTTGGCCCAAACCCGTAGTCACCATCAGCTGGTTATTAGGGGGAATAGGAGACGCGGCAAAGGCTGAGCTCACAAACATCGAAAGTAGGCTCACAGCACTCAACAATAAGGTTTTAAATGGATAGTTTTTCATGATTAAATCTCTGCTATTGCACTAGTTCGGAAAAGATTCGGGAAGCTCAGCAGGTGCGCAGGCGATAATATCATCTCGATCCGCACCACAATCTTCCATGAAGGTTATTTTAGCAAACTCATCAACCACCTCTTTCGGGTAGGTTGGTCCAGCGTCGCGGTATTGCTGCATTAATTCTAGATGTTCATTTTGATAACAAACGGTTTTTTTCGGGTCATTAAATACCCAACGCGGAAAGAAGATCACTCCATGTAACTCTAGTCGCGCTAAATTAATAGTTAAACTTACGCAGGTACCCGTGGGTTCATCCCAAGAAATTTTATAGACGTGCTGCGCGATCGGGTGAATATGGGCGACCTGATCGGTGACCCAGCGACCGCCAACAATACCACTGTGGATCCGGTAGTCAAACACGGTGTCAGACTTCACATAGATTTCGTATTTCCAACCATTTTCATAAGTATAAACAAGATGTTTTCCGACTAACGGGTCCAAAGCTAATTCATTTTTTTCGCTGTTCATAAAATTGCTCTCCTAAGAATGCTTGAGAATAATTTCTCGCATTGAGTTAATTTCGAACAACATTATCATTTGAAATATAAATCTAAAAACGCTATTTTTCATTCACAACAATCTAAAAATTAGATGGATAGTCATGCATCGCTCTACTTTGGAACAATGGTACATCCTGCAAACCGTGATCGATGTCGGTGGATTCACCGCAGCGGCAAAACAAGTGCACCGCAGTCAATCCTCGGTAAGTTATGCGATCAAAAACTTACAACAGCAGCTCGACGTAGAATTGCTGCGGATCCACGGCAAAAAAGTACAGTTAACACCACTCGGGGCAACCTTATTGGAAGACGTTCGACCCTTATTAAAAGAATTCGCCA
The DNA here is from genome assembly GCF_050870855.2 of Agarivorans sp. QJM3NY_30. Taxonomy (GTDB): domain Bacteria; phylum Pseudomonadota; class Gammaproteobacteria; order Enterobacterales; family Celerinatantimonadaceae; genus Agarivorans. The sequence continues at coordinate 4,668,671 of NZ_CP194038.2, forward strand.
ACATTGAGCTTCGAGCCAAACTGCTCACCGCTGGCGCGCCTGCCAACATTAAGTTAGAAGTCGACAGTATCTACCCTAAGTCATTGCTGTTTAGAGCTTTAAGTGCATTTAAACAAACCTTTCCCCACACTCAGGTAGAACTCAAAGAAATCGTCCGTCTCGCCCCAACCAATAGTCTGGCAAATTGCGATTTATCGATTGGGCTTCCTTTCAATGGCAAGTTAATGGCCCAAAAACTTTTAGATGTAGAATTGGTAGCCGTGGCACACCCCGCACATCCCTTGCATCACCTTAAGAAAACTCGTTTAACTGAAGCCGACTTGAATCATTACATTCAAGTTCATTTGGATAATAACCATCAATATGCCAGTGCAACAATTGAGCGTTCAAGTCAACGCTGGACAGTCAATACCGTTGATGCCGCTATCGAAGCGGTGCGCAGTAATCTTTGTTTTGGCTGGCTACCGGCACATCGTATTGAAGACTTAATCAACCAAGGCGAATTAACGCCACTCCCCTTAGATATGGGAAGAGTTAGAAGCATTCCTTTATACCTAATCTATATGGACTATGATCGACGTAATCCCGCCATACAGGCCTTAGCCGAACTGATTTGCGAGGTGTAAGCGACCTAAGCAAACCAGTTTAAAAACTTAACTTTCGACGATAAAACTTAAACGAGCTAACTCTCGTCCATTCACATGCAACGCGACATAATGTTTTCCAGGATAGTATTTTCGGGTAGAAATCGCTTTAAAAGAGTGGTTTTTCTCCATCGCAAAAGTCTCCCCCTGATTTAAACAGAGATTTTTTAATTTAAAGACCTTGGCCGCAGTTTTTCCATTAGCTTTCATAAAATGCAACGCGTAGTCCAAAACAAACTTTTGTTGGCTTTTTTCAGCGCTTATTGCCAAGGCAAAAGTGAGCACATCGCCTAATTTAAACCGAGCATTGAGCAGCGCAAATTCCTGCAGCTGCAGCTTTGGCTCAGCGGTATAACCGAGTAAGGGGAAACTCAAGGGATGGCCTTGTTTCACCAAGCTGCGAGTCGCGTGTTTAATCACCCAATCAAGCTGTGGGTCATTGTTCTTTTGCCAAGCCTGACATAAGTCTAAAACTTGCTCTGGATGATCTTTACTGATGTCATTCAGGTTATTCGCCACCGAGCGCCGCACATACAAACTGGGATCATTCTTGAGTTGTTCCAGCAAAGGAATAATTGGCGATGGGTCACGGATCAGAGACTTTAACTGCGCTCCCCAAGGCAAACGCGGACGGCAGCCCTCACTCACCAGACGCCGCAGATGTTCATCTTGGTGCACCAACCAGCGATGCAACTGTGCCCAGGTTTGCTCCGGATGCAGCTCAAGAAAGGGGCGGATCGCAAACTCCGCACTAAATAGGGGGCTCAGCTTCGCCAACACTGGTAGGGCGAGCTGGGGATACTCGATACCTGCCACCGCCACGTAATCGGTGACTGGCCATATCGCAAAACCACGTAAGCTATCCTTTGGATCACCACCATCCCAATACTTTGGTAAGTTGCTCAACAGCTTCGCTGTTTGGCCAAAATCTTGCGGTAGCGTTTGTTGCAACGCCGCAATAATATGCTGCACCCGTTGCTTTAGTTCTAATTGCTCTAAGCCTGCCTGTGCCAACTCCATAAAACCTAAGGCATCAAATTGCGGATACACCGCCACCAAACCCTTTGCGATCCGTTGCAAGGCAGGTTCGGCTAAAGCATTTTTCATCAACATTTGTTCGGCCATATTCTCATAAAATCCTATGTAATAAATTGAATCTCACGATTCATCATCTGGATCGCCATTGATACGTTGATAGATTGGATTTACCGACATTACAATGCTCACAGAGGATCTGCAGATTATCAATATCATATGCTAACTCTGGATGCGTCGATCTCGGCCGAATGTGGTCGACGTGCATCACCGCGCCAGTGGCCGGAGAAGCACCACAACATGAACAAGTATTGCCGTATAACTCAAAGGCTTTGGTTCGTAAACGTAACCACTTAGCAGACGAATAAAAATTGAATGTTTTCGGCTCACGATAGGGGACCTGTTGAAAGTGACTAAAATCTTGAGGGGTTTCACCTGGCGCATAAAAAGTTACTTTTGGGTTAGCCTCTTGATTCACTTTAAGCCATTTAAAAACCGATCTTAAAGCGCCAGCTTCGGTCTTATAGTTGCTCCGCTTCATGTTTCCATTCAAATAATAACTAACGAGGTACATTTATTCTGCTCCTTCACGACAACATAACGGCTTATTAAGGCACTAACCACCGGGTAAATACAGAACGGGTGAATAACCAACTTAAACCCAAAGCTAACAGTAAGACAATCGCCATAAGCACTGGCAGGGCGATACTCGAATGGCCAAACCATTGGTAAATCCCATAGTCTAGGTGACGAACCGGGATCAGGAACAAAGGGTGGACTAAATAGATCCCAAAACTATATTTAGAGACGGTTTTAATCATCGGTCTCCAACCATTGGGGACCTTTTCTGCGTAGGCTTTCACCAATACAAATAACGACATGGCAATCACTACAGTATTGAGGCTCTTATAGCCCATAAATACACTACTATATTCCCCTTGCTGCCAAATGTAATAAACACTGCCCAATACATTGAAACCTAAAGTCGCAAGGCCAGTCATCAACCAAAACTTCAAGTAAGGTTTCTGTTCATGGTTAAACAAATACCAACCCACAACTAAATAACCACTATATAAAATGATATTTTGCCGCAATGGCGTTTCTACCTTTAACCAATGCATTAAAGTGAGTAATAACCACGCCGCCAATAACAATAAAACCCGCTGATGATCCATTTTATGCAGCAACGGGGCTAACAAAGGGATCACAAAATACAGGGGAATGAAATCGTAAAAAAACCAAAGGTGATACCAAGTATGCTGATTGTTGGCATGTGCTAACAGACTTTCGGTTATCGTCCACGACCAACGTCCATCATGAAATCCCGCAACAACTGCATAAATCACCGTCCAAGCAATAAATGGCACTAATACCTTCGCTAAACGCCGTGACAAATAATAACCACAGTTAAAAGGCCGCCTATCTGACAGCAATAAGGCGCCACTAATCATCATAAAAATCGGCACAGCCCAACGACTCATCGCATTCAATGAGACCGCAGGCAACCACTGATGCCAAGCAAGGCTGGGAATTAACTCCCGATAAGGCCCCAAAACATGGATCCCCACCACCGCAATCACTGCAATAAAACGCAGACACTCGATATAAAATAAAGAAGGACGAGTCACTTGAGTATCGCTCATAAAAATTCATGTACCTTTGTAGAAGTGTTCGCTCACTTAAAAAATGTTCCCCCGCTATACTTACCGCCACATGAGCGCCGACAAGCAAGCAAGAAAGGGCTTTCGTTAATTGCCTTAATCCACCTTTAACTTTACACTAAGAGCTTGAATAATCGTTAATTTGCAAGGAATGCAAGTGTCTATATCTCAGCTCGGGGGCAGTAAACAGAAGTTTATTTTAGTGTTATCTATATTACTACTCTGTTCCTTTTGTTTAACTTCATGGTTAAGCTACCAAGTTGCCTACCACTCGATGAGCCAACAAATCGAAACCAACCATTTACCGCTCACCAGCGATACCGTTTATTCAGAGATTCAACAAGATCTACTACAACCTATTTTCATCTCTTCCTTAATGGCCCAAGATACCTTTTTACGCGATTGGGCATTACACCAAGAAACCGAAGTTGAGCCTATCGTTCGTTACCTCAGCACCATTCAGCAACGCTATCACACCGTCACCACTTTTTTTGTATCTAATCAAACCCTACGTTACTATCATCCCAAGGGTGTCATTAAAACGCTCTCGCCAGATGAACCAAATGATGCTTGGTATTTTCGAGTGCAGCAACTGCCAAAAACCCAAGACTACGAAACCAACATTGATTATGACACCGCAGACCCAACCCGCACGACCGTGTTTGTCAACTACAAGGTCTATGACTACAACCACAATTTGATTGGGGTGACGGGGGTTGGTCTGAATGTAACCTTAGTAAAAAAACTAATTTCACTTTATCAACAACGCTATCAACGTAGCGTTTATTTCATCGACCCTGAGGGTAATGTAGCGCTTAGTGATGAACACTACCGTGGTCCACGAAATATCTATCAACGACCCGGTTTGTCGGAGCAGGCCAAGACCTTACTATCCAGCCCCAGTGGACGCTACCAGTTCAAGCAAGACAATCTTCAATTTTACCTAAATGCGCGCTACATTCCCGAATTCAATTGGTATTTAATGGTTGAACAACAAGACGCGCCAGCTGCGAAGCAACTCAAACAGATTCTATGGATTAATCTACTGATTAGCCTGCTGGTGACTTTCATTGTGGTAATAGTGGCAAATTTTACGATTGGAAATTACCAACGTCGTCTGGAAAAACTGGCGTCTACCGATAAACTCACCGGCGCGTTTAATCGACAAAGTTTTGAAACACAGCTAGAACAGGTGATCGACATTCAACATCGCTCCAACAGCCCTTGCTCCTTAGTTATCTTTGATGTTGACCATTTCAAAGCAATTAATGACCAATATGGCCATCTGGTTGGTGATGAAGCACTCAAGCACATTGTTGCACTGGCCACGGAACAGCTGCGCGGCTCAGATATTATCTGCCGTTGGGGAGGCGAAGAATTTATCGTTCTATTGCCAAATTGTGATGCCTCAGCCGCATTTGAGGTGGCCGAAAAAATACGCCTAGCAATCAAACATACCACGGTCTGCGTGAATGGAAATGAATTGCAGTTAAGCATTAGCTGCGGGATTGCGCAGGCCAAAAGCCATGAAGTTTTTGTTAATTTACTAATTAACCGTGCCGATCAAGCGATGTACAGCGCCAAGAGAAACGGTCGTAATTGTAGTGAAATAGCCCCATAAAGTTCACTCGTTGGCGAGCTCACAATGAAAACTTGGGGCATTTCAGCACTAGGTTACCTTGGTTGCGGCGGGTATTGAGCTAACATTAAGGTAATCTGTTCCGCAATAAATTTTGCGCGACTCTCTGGTCCCAGAGTCTCTTTTAACTGGCTTTGAGAAATAGAGCGCCAAACGATGGTTTGATTCTGTTGGTCTAACAGCTCCACAACTAATTTGCCATATTTACGCTCTTTATAACGGTCGGGAGAACTCATCCCAATTGCGCTATGCCGACTGCCAAAACCAACCGAAAAGCTACCACCAAGAGCTTCTAGTTCACTAGCCGAATCAACGCGATAGTCAACCAATAAGTCAGCCTGTTCTGCTGCAACCATTTGCAAGCCCTTTTGCTCCAATTGAGCCGCTAACTCAGCTTTGATGCGCTGTTCGTCGAGACTTTGCACCGCATCATCTGCACCAGCAACAAATGCGTAATGATGATATTGCGAAAAGTCTTGACCCACTTGGTAATCAGTTGCAGGCTGAATCGTACAAGCCACCGAAAGCAAAGTGAATAAGGCAATACTAAAGACTCGATACATGGCGGAACTCCTGCTGCAAGCAGCATTAAAAACATTTCCCTAAATCTACCATAATTTAAGATAAATAGATCTCTGCAAGTGGCCTTTGCTGTTTAGATTTATTTCGCGACTCAGTAGACTAAACCGCTGCGAGTAGGATGTTTTACTAACCAGGCTCATCAGGCTGCTCAACAAGTCGTCAGTGCTTACCCAGAGCGAATCGCTTTGCTATAATCGCCACGTAATTTTAGTAATGGTTTATTATGTCTCAATTTGAACAACGCTTTGGTGGGATCGCCCGCCTTTATGGCCGCCGCGCGCTCAGTAAATTTCAGCACTCTCACGTCTGTGTTATCGGCATCGGCGGAGTCGGTTCATGGGCCGCGGAAGCATTGGCAAGAAGTGGGATCGGAAAAATTACCCTGATCGATTTAGACGACATTTGCACCACCAATACCAACCGCCAAGTACATGCAACTCGCGCGACCGTTGGCCAGTCAAAAACAGCGGTCATGTGCGAACGTATTCAACAGATTAATCCCGAGTGTATTTGTCAGGAAATCGAAGACTTCGTCACCCGAGATAACCTATACCAATACCTAACCCAAGACTTCGATTATGTGATTGATGCCATCGACAGCGTCAAAGCAAAAGCGGCGCTAATCGCTTATTGTAAGCGTAATAAAATCAAACTAATTAGCGTCGGCGGTGCAGGTGGACAGATAGACCCCACTCAAATAACCATAAGCGATTTGGCAAAAACGATTCAAGATCCTCTCGCGGCCAAGGTGCGTAATGAGCTGCGTCGTTTTTACAACTTCAGTAAAAATACAAAACGTAAATTCGGCATCGATTGTGTCTATTCTACCGAACAGCTGATTTACCCCAGTGATGACGGAGGCACCTGTATGGCCAAACCCGATAGTACTGGCAGTATGCGCATGGATTGTAGCAGTGGTTTTGGGGCGGTGACGCATGTAACGGCAAGCTTTGGCTTCGCCGCTGTCTCACGTGTACTAAAAAAACTCGCCGAACAAGCAAACGCGGCTTGAACATGTTTAGCGCGTAGTGACATTGTGGCGCAGAACAAACAACCAGCACCCAATACAACTCTCCCCCAGAATGGTACTAAGCTTATACACCCGATGTTTTAGGCTCACTTTAAAATCACCTTTCTATGCTGAGCATCGCCCAACATCGTTAGTATCGGCATCAACAATACAGCCTTGGATCTCAAATAGACTGTCAGATTGGTAGCATAATACGAAGCTCTCGACGCCATGAACAACTGACACAAAAAAGCCCAGCAGTGCTGGGCTTTTATCCATTGTTCACATCAACGATGAGAGCTTAATCCGCAACAGTTTCCCCTTGCAGATGTTCCACGCTTGGGATTTGCTTATGATTTGCACCTAAGTAAGAGTAAATCACAGGCAATACAAACAAGGTGAATACCGTACCGATGGACAAGCCAGCACAAATCACCATCCCAATATCAAAACGAGCCGCTGCGCCCGGACCCACCGCCAATAACAAGGGGATGAGGCCAGCCACCATCGAAATGGTCGTCATCAAAATTGCCCGTAGACGAATTCGAGCAGCATGACGAATCGCGGTAATTTTATCTTCACCGCGCAATATTTGCCGTTCTTTGGCGACTTCACACATCAAAATACCGTGCTTAGTAATCAAACCTACCAGAGTAATCATACCAATTTGAGTATAGATATTCAGCGTCGCCAAGCCCCAGCCCATCATCAACAAGGCACCACAAATCGCCAAAGGTACCGAGACCATGATCACCAAAGGATCACGGAGACTCTCAAACTGAGCCGCCAAAACCAGGAAGATGATCGCCAAAGCTAAACCAAAGGTGGCAAACAGCGCCGAACCTTCTTGTTTAAACTGACGGGATTCACCTTTATAGTTAAAGCTATAGCCCTTAGGCAATAATTCGGCTGATTTCTGCTCTAGAAAATTAAGAGCATCCCCCATGGTTTGACCCGGCATTAACGCCGCATTCAGTGTCACCGAGTTGGTCTGATTCATTTGCAACAAGGCTTCCGGTTGGCCTTTGAGCTTCCAATCAATCAAATTCACTAATGGAACCAAACTGCTATCAACAGTTTTCACATAAAACTGACCAATCGCTTCTGGGCTAAGGCGGTCTTCACGTTTCACCTGTGGGATCACCTCATAAGAGCGACCATCAAAGTTAATGTGATTGACATAACCATCCCCCATCAAAGTGCCTAAGGTACTGGCAATATCGGCCATTTTCACCCCATAAGCACCAGCTTTATCTCGGTTCACCTGAATATCTAAAGTCCCAGTTTCGAACTTAGTATCTAGGTCACTAAACACAAAGAAACCACTCTGCATCGCCGCTTGCTGTAATTCCTGCGCAAGGCTAACTAAGCTACGATAGTCGCCAGTTCCCTGCAATACAAACTGCACTGGGAAACCGCCACTAGAGCCCGGTAATACCGGTAGCGGGAATGAAGCGACCGATACTCCGGCAATATCCGCGGTTTTTGCTTGAATCGTTTTCACCAAGGTATCTTGATCCATAGTACGGTCGTCCCATACCACGGTTCGTAAGAATCCTAAACCCTGGGTAGAGCTCGGGATCCCCGCTAAGGTGAACGAACCAGCAATATCATCTAACTTCAAGGCCCGACGACCAATCTCAGTGGTGTATTGATCAACATAATCAAGGTTTGCCCCGGCGGGTCCAGTTGCCATAATCATCGCCGCACCTTTATCTTCGGCAGGCGCCAATTCGGTAGGGATAATTTTTAGCAAAGGATACAAAGACCCCATCACGATCAACGCAAAGATGACCACCACAGGGCGACGAGCCAGTACCGCGCCCACCATGCGATCGTAACCACTGTCTAAGCGATTCAAGAAACGATGAACACCGGCTTCAAAACGCCCAGGATGAGGGTTATGTTTTAGCAATACCGAACACATCACTGGCGATAGGGTTAAGGCAACAAAGCCCGACACCACCACCGCACCAGCAAGAGTTAAGGCAAATTCGGCAAATAACACCCCAGTTAAACCTTCGACCATGGCAATCGGTGAGTAAACAGCGGCCAGAGTAATGGTCATCGAGATCACTGGAAGGGCAATTTCTCGAGTCCCCACGATCGCCGCATCGAAGGGTTTCATTCCCAGTCGAATGTGCCGATCGACGTTCTCCACCACCACAATTGCGTCATCCACCACCAAACCAATTGCCAGTACCATGGCCAATAGGGTTAATAAGTTAAGCGAAAAACCAAGCGCTTGCATCGCTAAACAGACACCAACCAAAGACAGTGGGATGGCAATCACCGGGATCAATACCGCACGGAAATTCCCCATAAATAGGAAAATAACCACTACGACAATCACCGTTGCCTCGACAATGGTATGTAATACTTCATCGATCGAAGACTCGATATATTCGGTCGAGTCATAGAGTACTTCCATCTTCATGCTATCGGGAAGATTAACCTGAATATTGGGTAGCATCTCGTTAATCAGTGTTGCCACGGTAAGTGGATTTGCGGTTGGCGTCGGATCGATGGCGACCACCACCGCGGTGGTTGCATCGGCTTTGGCACGAACCGTTTCCCGGGCAGAATCAAGCTCTAACTCAGCCACATCGCCTAAACGCACAATCCCCGAAGCACTACGCGAAACAATCAACTGTTGGAACTCTTCACGCGTCTTCAGATCAGTATCCGCTTCAACGTTATATACTTTGAAGCGACTCTTGGCCTGACCAGGCGCCGATCTAAAGTTATTATTTTGCAATGCACTCACAACTTCCGCGGCAGTCAGTTTGTGATTCGCCAGTTTCACCGGATCTAACCACACCCGCATCGACAACTGAGGACCATAAACATTGGCCTTGGCAACACCGGTCACCGTCACCATTTGCGGCTGTACGTTTCGATTCACGTAATCCACCAGCTGAGCTGATTTTAAATCCTCACTGCTAAAGGAAATATACATAATCGAGGTACTAGAACCCGTAGAACGGGCAATATTTGGATCTAAAGCTTCACTCGGTAACTGCGCACGAACCGCGTTAACTTTAGCCATCACCTCAGATAAAGCTGCATCGGGATCGGCACCAGTTTTCATATACGCAGTGATCGTACTGCTACCCATCGCCGATTTAGACTCTAAGAAATCGAGGTTATCGGCTTCCGCAATCGACTGTTGTAAAGGTTGGGTAATAAAACCCTGAATCACTTCTGCTGGCGCACCATAATATGAGGTGGTAACAGTAATCACCGTATTGGTTAACTCTGGGTACTCACGAATTTGCAGCTTAAATATGGATTGCATACCCACAATTAATAGCAACAAACTCAAAGACAGAGCCAATACGGGTCGCCGAATAAAAATATCGGTAAATTTCATGACCTAAGCTCCTAGTCTTTTGGCAAAGTTTGATCGCGCTGAACGAAGTTGTCTTCGACAAGTTTCACCCGAGCACCGTTACGCAAACGAACCTGTCCAGACACCACAACCTGCTCATCCGCTTTAATACCCGAGGTCACCACCGCAACATCGCCACGACGCTCACCGATGGTAACCGTACGTTGTTTAGCAACTAAGATCTCGCTGCCATCCTCTGCGGTTTGTGGTTCAATCACATAAATAGACTCACCATACAAGGAGAAGGTAATTGCTTGCTGCGGAACCACCACTTGATTGGCTTGTACCGGTTGCCAAATACGAACGCTGGCATACATACCGGAACGCAGTAAGGCTTCATCGTTAGGTAAGGTCGCCTGCACTTGAATCACCCCACTTTGCGAATCAACCGTAGGTTCGATTGTGGTAATTTTTCCTTTAAACCACTGTTCAGGGTAAGCGTCGGTATTCAGCTCAACTTCAGTCCCCACATCAATCAGCGAAATCTCTTTTTGTGGGACAATAAAGCGTAACAACATGCGATTCAGGTTTTCTAAGCGCGCGATGTCATTCCCTGGCTGCAAATACTCACCAAGGTTGATTTGGCGGATCCCCATCACCCCATCAAAGGGAGCGCGAATTTCACGAAGCTCAATGGTCGCTTTTAAAGATGCTATCTCACTCACCAAAGCTAAATAAGTCGCTTCCGAGTCATCGAACTGGGTTTGCGACACCGAACCTTTGGTTAACAACGTTTTATTACGCTCCATTTGTCGCTTAATCGCAGGTAATTTCGCTTCGGCACTAGCTAAGTTAGCTCTTTCTACATCCGCCTCTAAGCTCACCAAGCGTTGGCCCGATTTCACGGTATCACCCGATGAAAAATGAATGTCAGTCACCAAGCCCGATACCGAACTAGAAATATTAACGCCCTGATAAGGTTCAATAAAACCGATCGATTCAATTGCTGGATGCCAATCTTGCGCCTTAGCTGAAGCCACCTCAACAGGCAATTCAGGTATCGGTCTATTCGCCATAAATTGAGCAATCATTTTTTGTTTAAACAAGTAAAAACCAAACACACTACCAAACAGTACCACTGCGATAAGTAGCATGATCGCCATCCATTTCTTCATTTCCCAACTCCAGTCACTAAGGATGTAAAATAATAGCGTCCCAGCTAGCTAATTGAGCAGCATCCATATTTTGCTCACTAAATTGCACTTGCCGAAGCATCATAAAACGACAGATTTCATTAATTTGACCAAAGGCCAAAGCGTATAACAACTCTCCAGGTAAAGGTTTAAAGTAGCCTTGTTCGACACCTGAACTTAAAAAATGTTTCACCGGCTGAAACAAATCTTCAACCAATTGTTGATGACGATGACCCCTGGGTAAGGTCTCTAAGTGAACCCATAAACGATGTATCGTTGGATTCAGCTTATGATAATTTAGCGCATTTCGCCAAAGACGACGATGCTGACCCAGCAAGTCAGACTCATCTTCAACCCCCGCAACAAAAGCCTCGGCATACAAACGTAAGTTACGTTCATGCAGTTCAGCCATCAGGGTTTCTTTATTTTTGAAGTATAAATAAATCGTTCCGGTAGCCACCCCCGCCTGCTTTGCCACGCGATGGATAGAACAAGCGTCAACCCCAGAGCGACTAATTAAGACGCCAGCTGCGCTCAAAATACGCACACGTTTATCACTAGTCATAAAATGAACACTGATTCATAAAGTCGAAAAGTATAAAACAATGAACAATTTAATCAATGAATATGTGTTCAGTTCACAGTTTTTTCGTTCTCAATTCTAAAAACCACACGAACAGCAGCATAGATTGCCTTACGTCAATCAGCTAAAATAGTCGGCCAATTATTGAAGGACCTCCTTGTGAAGTTAAACCCCGCTCAATCAAAAGCTGTCAGTTATGTCTCGGGCCCCTGTTTAGTATTAGCTGGCGCAGGTAGCGGAAAAACACGAGTCATTACCAACAAAATTGCCCATTTAATTCAAAACTGTGGCTATAAGCCGAAACACATTGCAGCGGTGACATTCACCAATAAAGCGGCGAGAGAGATGAAGGAGCGAGTGGGGCAGACCCTAGGGCGCAAAGAAAGCCGCGGCTTACGAGTGTCGACTTTTCATACCTTAGGTTTAGATATTATTCGTCGTGAATATAAAAGTTTAAAACTAAAACCCAACTTCTCGCTATTTGATGATCAAGACCAAATGTCTTTACTCAAAGAGTTAACGGAACAACAGCTAGAAGGCGATAAAGATTTACTTAAACAACTGATTACCAGCATTTCCAACTGGAAAAATGACCTCATTTTGCCCACTCAGGCGCTACGCCACGCGCAAGGTGAACAACAGCAATTATTTGCCAGTCTATATGAAACTTACCAACGCCAACTCACCGCTTATAATGCCTTGGATTTTGATGACTTAATTTTAATGCCAACTCTGCTACTCACCCACGATTCAGCAGTTCGCCAACGTTGGCAAGACAGCATTCAATACCTACTGGTAGATGAGTACCAAGATACCAATACCAGCCAGTATCAACTGGTCAAGCTACTCGCCGGCAGCCGGGCTTGTTTTACCGTGGTTGGAGATGATGACCAAAGCATTTATTCTTGGCGCGGTGCACAACCGAAAAACTTGATGCAACTGCAAACCGACTTCCCGGCATTACAGGTCATCAAGTTAGAGCAAAACTATCGTTCAACTCAGCGGATCCTAAAATGTGCCAATATTCTGATCGAAAATAACGAACATATATTTGATAAAACCTTATTCTCCGAACTCGATTATGGTGAAGCGGTCAAAATATTGTTCGCCAAGAACGAAGAGCAAGAAGCTGAGCGTGTGGTCGCCGAATTAATCGGCCATCGCTTTATGAATGGTGCCAGCCATAAAGACTACGCTATTCTCTATCGAGGCAATCACCAGTCACGCTTATTAGAAAAGGTTCTGATGAACAACCGCGTGCCCTACAAAATTAGTGGTGGCACGTCATTTTTCTCTCGCGCCGAAATCAAAGATATCATGGCCTACCTACGCGTTTTAGTAAATCAGGAAGATGACAATGCCTTGCTGCGAGTGATTAATACCCCCCGCCGTGAAATTGGCCCAAGCACCTTGGAAAAAGTAGGCAGCTTTGCCAACCAGCAACAAATCAGTTTGTTTGCTGCAGCCAAACATTCTGAAATGGAAGGCATTTTACCCACCCGAGCACTCAAATCTGTCGGCCAGTTCAGCCACTGGTTACTCAGCCTCGCACAGCGGGTAGAACAGGGAGATGCACTGCAAGCGGTGCGTGATTTAATCCGTGATATTCACTACGAAGACTTCCTTTACGAAACCAGTCCCAGCCCTAAAGCCGCAGAAATGCGGATGAAAAACGTGTCTGAGCTGTTTCGCTGGGTGAGCGGAATGTTAGAAGGAGATGACGACAACGAGGCGATGAACCTGCCGCAAGTTGTGAATCGCCTAATGTTACGAGACATGATGGAACGAGGCGAAGACGATGAAGAAAGTGATCAAGTGCAATTGATGACCTTACATGCCTCAAAAGGTTTGGAATTTCCTTATGTTTACTTAATCGGAATGGAAGAAGGTCTGCTCCCCCACCAAAGCAGTATCGATGAGGAAAATGTTGATGAAGAGCGGCGCCTAGCTTATGTGGGGATCACTCGAGCGCAACGAGAACTCACCTTTACCTTAACCAAAGAACGCCGTCAGTTTGGTGAATTAATTAAGCCTGAGCCAAGCCGCTTTCTCTATGAATTACCTCAAAACGATCTCATTTGGGAACAAAGACGCCAAAAAGAAAGTGTAGAGCAACGCCAAGAAAAAGGCTCAATTGGTATTGCGGCACTTCGTGCAGCGCTAAACAAAGATAAATAAATCTTTATTTTTTAATCAATTAAAGGTCACTTATTGGACAAACCTCAAGCCTAAATTAGGTCGTAGATGTGATCCCAAGCGAATAATTTCTGCTGCTAGTGGAAGTTCTGTGACCGAAAAGGTTTTCATCTCTAAATTTTACCTTACTTGCTTCTGCGATCGGCATAGACTCAGCAAATTAGGATCAATGGATGTGAGGTCAATACGATGAACCCACTCGTGAAGCAACGCCAACAGACGCAGTTAAACTTTCAGCAGGGTGAAGCAAACATTATTGTTGGGCAAGCAGAGGCCTGCCCATTGCCCGTCGAAGAGTTAGCAAGCTTAAGGCTTGATTCCCCCTATGTCGTCGAAACCTTTGAAGACGGCTTAACCGCCATTGTGCTCCACTTGTATATTCATGGCCGTCACTACAATCTAAAGCGAAAGCGAGCGCAGGCTTTAGTGCATAATGTGGATGGTGAAACTTCATTTTTAAATGAAGTGCAACGCCGCCGAGACATCCAAGCCTTAAAAGATTCCCCCCGAACCGCTAAAGCTTTTGCACCTCTGGTAAGTACGCTCTACGCAAATTATCGGCTGGGATTCATTTTATCACCGTGGATCGACGGTAAACCTCTCGCCAGTTTTAGCCGGGAGATATTCCGTCAGATATTTGCCACGCTGTTCGCTCTGGAGCAAGCAGGTCTGATGGAATGGGATCTATGCCCAGGGAATATTTTATACGATGGCCGTAATATTCACTTATTCGATTTTGGCTATATGTATGCTTATAACCCCCTCGAACACTACAATAGTGACGGTCTCGCCTCACCCGCTTTTCATGCGGCAGAACGTCTAGAAACCCGTAACGTATTCGGTTACTTATTGCGTTATCAGGATGTGATGAGCCCAGCCGATCAACTGGCGCTATTTCGTGAATTGAAGGAAACCGCTCTCGACAGCTATACCCAAAAGCTCATTTGGCTAAAGCAAAACTACGCACAACCGCTTATTATTCAATGGCAAACTGAAATTATCGAGCGCTGGGAATATGCCTTAGATAACGAACGCTCCTTAAAAAACTTATTTATTAGCGAAAGTTTTCGCTCGCATTGTCTTGATATTGCCGATGACATTCACGGTAAGAGCTGCACGACAATGACCTTAAAGCGGATCGACAAAGTCATTACCATGTTAGCGACGGTGTTTCTGCAACTAGAAAACAACGGTGCCTTACTATTCGATAATGCTACACTCAGCCAAATCGAATTGATCAAAAAATATCAAGCTTATCGGCATTTAGCGAAGCAGTACCAACAGTCATAGCAGATCCAATGAAATGCTCAGCGCTCTGCTGGTTTACTGTTAGTTTTTTTGCAAATTTGCAAATGTTGATTAAAAGCAGCCATAAACCCAGGATGCTCTGCCAACCAAGTGTGACTGATATACACACCGATCGGTATGTATTTCATTAATTGGCTATATAACTTCTGACGAATATGCTGATCCGATAGCTCTTGCTGATATACATCTTCTGGTGCTAATACCGAATCGATACGCCCACGATCTAACATTTCAAACAAAATATGGTAGTTATAACGTGATTTAATATGAGGAAACTGCTGATCTAACAACCAGCGGTGCATCGCCGAACCATGCAATACACCCACCGTTAATTGTCTTATTTGAGCATCATTCATCGTTGGCAAGTGTTCATTGAGACCATATAACATCCGTCTGGCATAGGCAACTGGCTGACTAAACGCCGCCACCGCACTCCTTGCCGAAGTTTCACTTGCGATAAAAAACATGTCCATCAATCCCAGCTCCAGCTGCTGTTCAGCGCGAGACACTGGACGAACAGTCACCGAATAAGGTTGATTAAGAGAATTTAAAGTGCAATAAACCAAATCGACAGATGAACCACTAAGCCGTTGGTCTTCCAACACAGTGTAAGGGGGCAATACATGGGTGACCACCCGTAATTCATCAGCCAACAAGCAAGGGGTTAGATTCAAAAGAATAAGACTGAGCCATAACCGCAGCCAAACATAAAATTGCAAACAGCCTCCAATCTAAATCCAACAGGTCGTGGTTAAACTATAGCCAAGTCCCAGCAAACAACTAAATCTTGGCAGTCAAGTTATCTTTTCTAGCTGTCTACCCGTCGTTTAATACACAAGCGACAATTGGAGCAATTCGCTGCAGATTTTCTACAGCGAAGTCCACAATGAAAGATAGCCAGCAACTGACCCTTTGTATTGAATGCGTGACTCAATTAACAATTCGCTAAAATTTGCTGACGAGTTAATAGATAAGTGACTATTTTTAATACATAAATTATTATTGCAGGCCATCATTGCATGAAGAAAGTGACTGAAACTGAGTTGATCCGAGCCGCTAACCGTCGAGATATTTTGCGGACACTTCGCCAACATCAGGAACTAGCAAGAGTTGATATAGGTTCTTACAGTAAGCTAAGTCCAGCGACCATCACCGCAATTACTGCCGAATTACTTCAACAAGGTTTACTCAGCGAACAAAGAAGCGAATTAGATCCATCCGCAAGCCGGGGTCGCCCCAAAGTTAAACTAAAAATTGTAAGTGATGCTGCTTTTTATATTGGTCTTAAGCTATCCATCAATGAAATCCGACTATTCCTCGGTGACGCAACTGGAAAAATTGTTGGGCAAACAAAGTTGAATCCAGCCACTCTAGAATTCAATCAAATACAACTTCTTAACTGGTTGCATGA
This sequence comes from Agarivorans sp. QJM3NY_30, assembly GCF_050870855.2. Taxonomy (GTDB): domain Bacteria; phylum Pseudomonadota; class Gammaproteobacteria; order Enterobacterales; family Celerinatantimonadaceae; genus Agarivorans. Next base: position 4,685,263 of record NZ_CP194038.2, read on the forward strand.
TGTGGTTGAAGACTTCATTCAACAACAAGGTCTCGACCGCAGTAAGATCCGTGGACTCGGCATTGCTCAGCAAGGCGTCGTAAGAAGTGATGCTCGGGGAATTTTATGGAGCCCAGCGGTATGTGGTGAACATCCACAACTACTCGATCAACTCGAACAACGCTTGGAACTCCCTGTTTTTATGGCAAATGACGCCTATTGCTTAGCCGTTGCCATCAAGAATCAAGAGCAATACCGAGCAACAGATAACTTAGTTGCTATTCAACTCGGCTACGGGGTTGGCATGGGACTAATTGTGAACAATCCAAGCTATCAACCATCGATGATCGCTTCAACGGAATTTGGCCACACCAAATTCAGTCTCAATGGGCCACAATGCCGTTGCGGTAAACGCGGCTGTATCGAGGCTTACCTAGGCGATTACGCCATCTATCGAGATGCTTGCGCTATCTATAAATTACCACAAGATGATTTACTCCATCCTAGCGAACAACAAATGCAGCATTTAAATCAGTTAGCCAGCAATCCCAATGAGCCCATGACCCAAATATTTAATCAAGCAGGCATGGTGTTAGGTCTAGGTTTAGCCAATATCATGGCACTATTTAACCCACAGAAAATTGTTATCTCTGGCCCTGGGATCAGAGCATTTAGCCACATGCAAAGCGCCATGAATAACACTTTAGAAGCCAGTGTATTGCCTTATCATCATGTTGAAAACGTGGTTGAAACTTGCAATTGGAATGAAGACTTATCGGGGCTAGGGATCATTGCCATCATTCAGCAACACACCGACTAATCCCGCTCACCGAGCAAGCCATAAGAGGAAGCCCTGCTTCCTCCTGGTTTCTGGTTTCTGGTTTAAGTCTTAGCAAAAATCCACTGACTCGCGTAATGGCCAAACAACATGCTGGCAATAAACCAATAAATCATCATATCTCCACGTAACAGACCCGCGACAGCAGGACCCGGACAGATACCAACCATGCCCCAGCCAATACCAAATAACACGGAGCCTACAACCAGACGCCCAGTAATCGCTTGTTTAACCGATACACAGCGATACTCATCGCCATTTATAGCCAGCCGGCGAGGCTTGATAATTAAATGGTAAAAAGGAATGAAGACCAGCAAAGCACCGCCAATCACAAAGGCTAAACTCGGATCCCAAGCGCCAAATATATCTAAAAAATTAAGCACCTTATTCGGGTCAACCATTTGCGATATATTCATCCCCAGACCAAATAATAAACCGGTGACTAAACCCACGATAACTTTATACATGGACGAGTCCAAAATGGGCATTCAAGCCCACCACCAACACCGCAGTAAACATAAATATCGATGTGGCTAAAATAGACCGAGTGGAAAATCGGCCAATCCCACAGATCCCATGGCCACTTGTACAGCCATTAGCCAATTGTGTCCCCACGCCCACCGCCAAGCCAGCGATAATGGTCCAAGCCAAGGAATAATTAGGCAGCATCGGTAAACTCACCCCCAATGGCTGGGTAATCAATACGCTGACAGCCATCGCTGCAATGAAAGCAACCCGCCATGGCCATTCACTCTTAGCCGCGCCAAAAATGCCACCTAATACACCGCTAATCCCTGCAGTTCTACCCGTCAACAGTAATAACAAAGACGCAGACAGGCCCAATAACATGCCCCCCAACAGGGCGCTCCAAGGGGTAAAGTGACTCATAAATAACTCCAAGAAAAGAATAGAAAATGATGGCTGTAGGTGGGCTGTTAAAAATTAACCGCAGAAATTTTGTCGTAAACTACTAAGTAACTGCTTAATCCGAGGATCGGCTAAAGAGTAATAAACATTTTGAGACTCTTTACGCACCGACACCAACTGACTTTCTCTTAATACCTTTAAATGTTGAGAAAACGCAGACTGACTATTTTGACTATATTGGCGTAGTTCTGTCACCCCCATTTCACCATCACTAAGCAAACAAAGTACGACTAGGCGATCGGGATGAGCAATCGTTTTAAGCAACTCACTGACTAATAAAACATTGTTACGTAGCGCCAATACATCTTGCATAGTTCCCCCTATCAACATGGCGAAATTATACAAAAACACCTTATTTAGTCAAATCTAATTTAGAATATTTTAATTTAGACAGTTGCGAATTAGATAAAGCTAATATAAAGTTACTACAGTTTTTCAGGAGGTCGATTATGTCTTTAGAAAATGTGGTTCGGATTTTTGCTGGCAGTATGGTGTTGTGCTCACTGCTATTAACTTACTGGGTTCATCCTAACTTTGTTTGGTTTACCGTATTCATCGGAGTGAACCTAATCCAAAGTGCAGTGACTGGCTTTTGCCCAGCGGCAATGGTGTTTAAACGTCTAGGTTTTAAATAAACGGCGTTTGATATTTATCAATTTAGTCTTGAGTTTCAAGAGCGGTATTTGCCGATACCGCTATAGTTTAATTTTTGGAGAGAGTTATGCGTAAGATTGTTATTGTGGGGGGAGTTGCAGGCGGAGCTTCAGCTGCAGCGAGGGCGCGGCGTTTAAGTGAAAGCGCTGAAATTATTATGTTGGAACGCGGCCCCTATATTTCTTTTGCAAACTGTGGCCTGCCCTATCATATTGGTGGCGACATCGAACAACGTGATGCGCTGTTATTGCAAACTCCCGCAAGCTTTAAAGCCCGCTTCAATGTTGATGTCAGAGTGATGCATGAAGTACTGAGCATTGACCGAGAACACAAAACGGTAACGATCCGCGACTTACTGACTCAGCAAGATTATCAAGAAAGTTACGATGCTCTGGTGCTTAGTCCAGGAGCAGCACCAATTGTCCCCCCATTACCCGGTATTGATAATCAGCGCACCTTTTCACTGCGCAATATTCCTGATATGGACAAAATCATCGCCAGTATCGATATCAATCAACCCAAACATGCCACCGTAGTTGGCGGTGGCTTTATTGGCATCGAAATGGCTGAAGCATTGGTGCAACGTGGAATCAATACCAGCCTGATTGAACTCTCTTCTCAGATCATGGCACCGGTCGACCCAGAAATGGCCAGCCCACTTCACCAAGAGCTACGCCATCACGGTGTTGATTTACATTTAGGCGTCGCCTTAGAAGCGGTATTCCCCCCCGCGGCGGAACAAAAAGAAGAGCTGGCAAACCTCAATTCCGACGCGCTTTCTTTGCGCCTCAGCAATGGTGAGATGCTCGAAACAGAACTCCTCATCATGGCTATCGGGGTAAAACCAGAAACGAGCTTAGCCAAGCTTGCAGGGCTTGAGTTAGGAAAGCTCGGCGGGATTCAAGTGAATAGCCAACTACAAACTTCCGACCCATCTATTTATGCGGTGGGAGATGCCATTGAAGACCCTGAATTTGTCACCGGAGATGCCGCATTAATCCCACTTGCGGGGCCAGCGAATCGTCAAGGACGAATGGTTGCAAATAACATCTTTGGAGCCAACGAGCACTACCAACGCAGTCAGGGTACGGCTATCTGTAAAGTCTTCGATTTAGCCGTGGCCTCCACCGGCTTAAATGAAAAAAGCTTGCAAGCTAAGGGGCTTGAGTATCAAAAAGTATACCTGCACGCAGCAAGCCACGCCGGCTATTATCCGGGTGCTCAGCCAATAAATTTAAAACTATTATTTCATCCTCAAAGTGGCTTGATCTATGGCGCACAAGCGATAGGTAAAGAGGGGATCGACAAGCGAATTGATATCCTTGCGGTCGCCCAGCGAGCCGGTATGACCGTCTTCGACTTACAGCACCTTGAGCTAACTTATGCGCCACCTTTTGGCAGCGCGAAGGATATCATTAACCAAGCAGGCTTTGTCGCAGCGAATAGTATTGAAGGGCATACCCACCTTTGTCATAGCGATGAAATCAACCAAGCCTCCGAGCAACAACTTATCTTAGACGTGCGCAATCCCAACGAATTAGAGCAACTCGGTACGATCCCCGGAGCAATCAATATTCCAGTGGATCAACTTCGTGAACGCATTGATGAGCTCCCGAAAGACAAGGAAATACTCATTTATTGCATGGTTGGTTTACGTGGCAACGTTGCCTATCGTCAATTAGCCAATCTTGGTTTTAAGGCCAAAAATCTTACCGGAGGCTATAAAACTTGGCTCGCAGAGCAAGCTTGTCTTTAGCAGACTAGGACTATGGCGCTAGTACTAGCGCCTTCTTTACAAGGGAGATGTCAGATGCAAAGCTTAGCCACTGTTTTTTTCACCGGACTGCTAACGTTTGCAGCCAACACTGTTGATGCCGCTCCTGCAGACCTAGAAACGGTTACGGTCAGCTCGGCAATGACCCCCATTCATGTTGAACTCGACGCGGTCATCGAAGCTGTCGATGCGGCAACCTTAGCAGCACAGACCTCGGGGCGAGTATTAAGCCTTTATTATGATGTGAATGATTTTGTCGAGAAAGACGCCATCATTCTCGAAATCACCAGCACTCAGCAATCAGCCGCCTACGCCGCGGCGAACGCCCAACTCAGCAGTGCCATTGCGCAAAACAACGAAGCGCAACGCCAATGGTTACGCCTGCAAAAGCTCTATCCCCAAGGCGCGGTCTCTAAGGGTCAACTGGATCTGGCCGAAACAGAGGCAAAGGCAGCAACCAGTGCGGTAAAAGCCGCCAAGGCCGCCCTAGTACAAGCAAAAGAAACGCTTGATTACACCGTTGTTAAAGCACCTTTCTCTGGCGTTGTAACCGAACGCCATGTGCAATTGGGTGAGACAATTTCACAAGGCCAAGCACTTTATTCTGGCTACTCACTCGAACATATGCGTGCGGTGGCCAATGTGCCACAGCGTTATTTAGATGTGATTAATAATCAAACCTTGTTCTCGCTGATTATCGATGGACAAAATCCAATACAGTCCAAGGACTTTATTCTGTTTAGCCACGCCGATCAACAATCTCACACGTTCAAGATCCGGCTTAATCTACCCGCTGAACGCGCCAACATTTATCCCGGTAGCTGGGCGAAGTTAAGTTTTAGTTACGGCTGGCGAGAGCAAATCTGGATCCCTCAGTCTGCGGTATTACAGCTCAATGAACTCAGTGCGGTCTATTTAAAGACTGCCAAGGGCTTTAGCCTGAACCAAGTTCGCCTTGGAGAACGCAAACAACAACAGGTACAAGTGCTTTCTGGCTTACAAGAAAATGACCAAATCGCACTATCGGCTTACCAAGCGATGTTAGATGGGGAGCAGTAGTCATGGGAATTGCAGGACGCATTGGCGAGCGCTTCTTAAACTCACCGATTACCCCTTTATTAGCCTTAATTGGTCTATTACTTGGAATATTTTCGGTACTGATCACCCCCAAAGAAGAAGAACCACAAATTGATGTGACCTTTGCTGATGTCTATATTCCCTTCCCCGGAGCAAGTCCCAAAGAAGTCGAGAATTTAGTTACGCTACCAGCAGAAAAAATCATCTCCGAGCTGAATGGTATCGATACTCTGTATTCATTCTCACAACCTAATGGTGCGATGATTATTGTGGTGTTTGATGTCGGTGTAAAACGCAATGACGCCATCGTAAACTTATACAACCAAATCTATGCAAACTTAGACAAGCTCCCCAGTGGTGCGGGCGTCGGACAACCCTTAATTAAACCCAGAGCAATTGACGATGTGCCCATCGTAAGCCTGTCCTTATGGGATGAGAGTCTCACACTGAGTCCCTTCGACCTAACTAAAATCGCTCGCACTTTAGAAACTGAATTAAAACGGATCCCCGGCACCAAAGATGTCTACACCTTAGGTGAGCAAGCGACGGTCGCTTCAATCCGAGTTGATCCAGTGAAACTCAACGCCTATGGGGTCGAATTTGACCAGATCGCCCAGCAGTTACAAAGCAATAACCAACAATCAGGATTAGCCGATCTGATCCAAGATAACCGAGTCATCAAGGTGCAAAGCGGGCAATTCTTACGATCCGCCAGCGAATTAGAGAACTTGGTGATAGCAACCCACAATCAAAAACCGGTATTCTTGGCTGATGTTGCCAGCATCAAGGTTGGAGCTGAATTACCCAGTCAAAGCGTGTGGCTGGTCAACCAGCAAGGTAAATTTCCTTCCGTCACGATTGCTATCGCCAAACAAGCGGGTGAAAACGCGGTACAACTGGCGGAACGTATCGAACAACGGCTAAGCCAACTGGATAATGTACTCATTCCACATCAGGTGAAACACCAACTGAGCCGTAATTATGGCGCCACTGCCGCTGACAAAGCCAATACTCTGATTGGCAAACTGGTGTTTGCCACAATCGCCGTTGTACTGTTGGTGCTGCTGGCCATGGGCTGGCGAGAAGCTATTGTGGTGGGGATCGCGATTGTCATCACCCTCGCGATGACTTTATTTGCTTCCTGGGCTTGGGGCTTTACCCTTAATCGGGTCTCTCTCTTTGCACTGATTTTTTCCATCGGCATTCTAGTCGATGACGCAATTGTGGTGGTCGAAAACATCCACCGACATATGCGGCTGGCAGCCAAGCATGCCGAACCCGCCAAGCTAAGCCAAATTATCCCTCAAGCGGTAGATGAAGTGGGTGGGCCAACTATTTTGGCAACGTTTACCGTGATTGCCGCACTGCTTCCGATGGCCTTTGTTTCCGGTTTGATGGGGCCCTACATGAGCCCCATTCCAATTAATGCCAGCCTTGGCATGTTAATCTCTTTGTCGGTGGCCTTTATCCTGTCACCTTGGCTAAGCGCTAAACTACTCAAAAATACCCCTGATCATCCAGCCGAATCGAGCCAAGGCTCGAAATTACACCGTTTATTCGAACAACTAATGCGGCCGTTTCTAGACCCTCACCGAGGCGGCAAGAACCGGATCTGGTTGTGGTTAGTCGTACTATTGATGATTATTGCCGCCGTCGCCTTACCCATTAATAAATTGGTGGTTATGAAAATGCTTCCCTTCGACAACAAGTCAGAGTTTCAGGTGATGGTTGATCTACCTGAAGGGCGCAGTTTAGAGCAAAATCAAAGACTTCTCTTTGAGCTGAGCGATTACTTACTCACCATCCCCGAAGTTGCTGACTTACAACTATATGCCGGCACCACCGCCCCGATTAACTTCAATGGCTTAGTCCGTCACTACTTTACACGCAGTAGCCAAGAGCTCGGTGATATCCAGGTAAACTTAGTTGATAAAGCCCATCGGCAACGTGATAGTCACAGTATTGCCAGTTCGGTGCGACAACAACTGCAAGCGATCGGCGCCCCCTATCAGGCCAACATCAAAATCGTTGAAGTCCCGCCAGGGCCACCAGTTTGGTCACCAATTGTGGCAGAGGTCTATGGCCCCAGCGATGAAATACGCCAACAAGCCGCAAGTGCTTTAATGCAGCATTTTCATCATACCAACGACATCGTTGATATCGACATCATGCAACCCAGCCCACAAACTCAATGGCGAATTACGATTGATCGTAGTAAGAGTGCTCAGCTTGGGATTAGCTATGGGAACATTGTTACCCTCATTACCACCGCGATTGGCGGAAAAGATGTCAGCTTCTTACATCGAGAACAACAACTCTATCCGGTCCCGATCCGCTTACAGCTGGCAGAAAAAGACAAGTTTGATTTAGAGCAGCTGCTCAATTTACGACTGCATAACCCACAAGGCGATGCGATCCCCCTGAGTGAATTGGTAAGCATCAATCAAGGCAGCACTAACCTGCCGATTATGCATAAAAACGCCATTCCTATGATTATGGTCGTTGCCGACATGGCTGGTGATTTAGACAGTCCCTTATACGGCATGTTTGAGATGGCCTTCAGTGCCAAAGATGCCGGCTTGCCTTTTGCGCAACACTATATCGACCAACCTGATGGGCTGAGCGAGATTGCCATTTTATGGGATGGTGAATGGAAAATAACCTACGAAACTTTCCGCGACATGGGACTCGCCTATGCGGTGGGGATGATCATGATTTACCTATTAGTGGTTGCCCAGTTTCGTTCTTATTTGGTCCCCTTGATCATCATGGCTCCGATCCCGTTAACCATCATCGGGGTCATGCCGGGACACGCCCTATTAGGCGCCCAGTTCACTGCCACATCGATGATCGGTATGATAGCCCTCGCGGGGATCATTGTGCGTAACTCTATTTTGCTGGTGGATTTTATCAATCAGCAGGCAAGCGCTGGTATACCTTTTTCCAAAGCCGTAATAAGTTCGGGGGCGGTACGAGCCAAACCCATCGTGTTAACCGGACTAGCCGCGATGATCGGGGCTTTATTCATCCTCGATGACCCAATCTTTAATGGCTTAGCCATCAGCCTTATCTTTGGAATTCTGGTTTCTACGCTACTGACCTTAGTGGTTATACCAGTATTATATTTTGCCTTAATGCGTAAGCACTATCCTCAAGGATAATCACAATCCGTGGATGCCCGCTATCGCCTGCTTACAATCTTAAGATCGGGCCTATCTGGATCTGCAAAGGTGGGCCTGTTTCATTCATCCTGCAGTGTGCGGCAATGATGCACGGACGCCACCGAAGCGCGGAGCCTGACTCGCTTCGCTCTCACAAAGCCCTATGTGGTGCCGCTAAAAGTCCCTCACCGCGCCCAGCATAAAAAAGCCCGGCACAAGCCGGGCACAATCGAGACGCATGAATAAATGAAGGTTTGCTATGCGGTTAGTACAATCGTTTTACCGCCACGATTAAAGGTAACCCGCAAGCAAATTAGTCGCTGCAATAGCTTGACGCAACCCAGCTTCCAGAGGCGTAACAAAGCGCATCACCATCGGTACTCAAGTCACTACTTTGATTGGCGCCATTATCACTAAAAATCACATTTAAATGACTCAAGGGGGTACCAAAATCATAACAATAGTAATTCCCTTTTTGCTGCATCGCAGTACCAGGCCATTGGGCATCGTTCACAACCGTTTCAGCTTGAACTGACCAGTAATAAATGCTTGGATTAGTAAAGCCAACTTGGTTGTCATAACACACTTCACTGCCACCCACCGGCTGATCCGTGACGATAAAACCACAGTCGGTCAAACTCTTCCATTGTCCGCCTTGGTAACAGCTGGCACCTGCTACGGTTAAATCGGCAGTTTGCTTAGCACCATTATCACTAAAGATAACATTCACACGACTGAGGCTTGCCCCAAGATCATGACAGTAAAAACTACCATTTTTCTGCATGCTCACACCAGGCCAATTGGCATCGGCTAAGCTGCCCAAAGGTTGAGCCCCCCAATAGTAAAGACTTGGCGAATTAAATTGAGCCGCGTTGTCATAACAAATGGTGCTGGCGGTCACAGGAGTCAGGCAAGCACTTCCGCTACAACCACAATCATCCCCAGTACAAGGCTCAATTTTTGCGCCAACATGGATCGCCGCAGCATTATCGCCACTCACGCTGAAGTGGGCCATTCCACCACTCACGGTAATCACTCCAGGACCTTTCGCATCCGCCGAAACGATACACTCACCGCTCGTCTCATCGAAGTTAGCCTCAATAATATTACAGTAGTCACCGTCCGCCATACCAGTATTCAGATCTTGCTCTAGAGTACCGTCTGCGCGCTTGTTGATCACAACGAAACCTAGGCCGCCGCGACCAAAAGCAATTTGGTCGTTACCATTATCCCACCAATTGGTTAATTGCCACTGTGCCGCAGTGTGGTTACGGAATGCCACCATATTCGCGACACCACGCCACTTATGCTCACAAACCCAGTCCCCACCATCGAAACCACAGGCATTGCCAGTATGCACACCAGTACTTGGTGGACCCGCATCAAAGTCGCCATTAAAGTAATAACCCGACATGATTTTTGGATAACCATAAGGATAAGCAAGGGTGAAAATATTCGCTAAGAAGTAACCATCACCCGCTGTACCATGCCAAATCGGTCCGTTAGGATTATGTCGTTCCTCATCATGATTGGTAACAAAAGTCACGGCGTCAGCACTGGCTAGCTCCATCGAAGACGATAGATTTCTCAACCAGGCAATGTTGCTATTACGAAATGCCGGACCAATTTGGCGCGCAAAGGCAAATTCCGTCACGTTACCATTATAAGTATATTCGGTTGGACGAATCGGCTCGCCACCAGCACCGATCACTTCTTGGAAAAGATATGGATTGCCATTCAGTTTAGATTTTATCGCCGCGATATCTTCCGCAGGGATATGTTTTGCCGCATCAATTCGAAAACCAGCCACCCCCATACTCGTGGCATCATTCATATAATCGGCAATTTTTTGTCGTACGTAATCAGAACTGGTTTTTAAATCATTGAGGCCCACTAGATCACAATACTGTACCTGCCAACGATTGCCATAATCTATTTCGCTAGTACAAGAGTTGAAATCATTGGTGCCATAGGGAACATCGGGGAAATATCGGTCCCATGCTGCCATATGGTTAATCACCGCATCGACATAAATATCGACACCCGAAGCCTTACAGCGTTGTACCATATCTTGAAACTGCTCGCGGTTGCCACTGCGGCTATTGAAGCTATAACTCACTGGCTGATAACGAGCCCACCAAGCGGGATTGTCTACCCCCTCATTTGGTGGGGAGACTTGTACCGCAGCGAAGCCCTTAGGCCCTAAAAAGGTTTCACATTCGGTGGCAACATCTTGCCAACTCCACTCAAACAAATGAACAAAAGCAGTGCGAGGCACTGCCGTGGCGCTAGAGGCATAGCTCAGCGCCGCACCAGCTAGCAAGGCGCTAGTGGCGATTTTACTAAATTTTCTCATTGCTACTTTCCCGTGTAATCTTTGAGCGTCTCTTTAGACTAATGTTTCACCGCCACTCTTTGGTGGTTGATGGTGATAAGGTAAATAAACCGCAGGAAAGAACCACAAGTAAAATCCAAACTTACCCATCCTTGGCGATATACCTCGACGCTCAATTTACGCCGATTCAGCAAAGCATGCTGTAGTGAAACCGTGATTTGAGCAAACCGTCACAATAAATAATTAACCCGATAGTTACGGCATGAAGCGGATCATATTTTAGTAAAAAATTCTTAATTTTATGAGACGAAATGCGCCACATCAGCTACTGCTAACAAATAAATCACTATGAAAACGTTATCAAGCCAACAGCAAGCTAGGTCAGCATTTTTTAAAGCAGTACAATAGCGTCTACACGCTTTATTTCGGAGACCAAGATGGAAAAGCAGTGGTGGCATTCGGCAGTGGTTTATCAGGTTTACCCTCGTAGTTTTTGTGATAGCAGTGGGGATGGTAATGGTGATCTGCGTGGTATCATCAGCAAACTAGCTTATCTTGAAAAATTAGGGATTAACCTGATTTGGTTATCCCCGGTTTACCTTTCTCCGATGAAAGATAACGGCTACGACATCGCTGACTATCAAGCCATCGATCCCCGTTTTGGCAGCCTAAATGACTTACGAGAATTAATCGCCACTGCACGCCAACATCATATTGGCATCATCATGGACTTGGTTCTTAACCATAGTTCCGACCAACACCACTGGTTCCAACAAGCGAAGCAAAGCCTAGATAACCCTTATCGCGATTATTATATTTGGCGCGATCAGCCTAACTCTCTTCGTTCGATCTTTGGTGGGCCCGCTTGGAACTATGATGCCACCACCGATCAGTACTATTTTCACTTGTTTGCCGATTCTCAGCCCGATTTAAATTGGGAAAATCCTCAGGTAGAGAAAGAAATTCAACAAATGATCAGTTGGTGGGTTGCTCAAGGAGTGGCAGGGTTTCGCTTAGACGTAATCGATCTTATTGGCAAACAGATTGACCAGGGGATCACCGAGAATGGTCCTCGATTGCATCCTTTGTTACAGCAACTACATCAGGCCTGTTTCGCCAATCACAATTTAGTCACCGTTGGAGAAACTTGGGGGGCCACACCTGAAATAGCTAAACGTTACTCTGATCCTGCTCGCGAAGAACTATCGATGGTGTTTCAATTTGAACACGCCGCTTTAGACTGGCATCCACAACATGGTAAATGGCAAACTCAAAAATTTGATCTGGTGGCTTTGAAAAGAGTATTGAGCAAGTGGCAAACCGCCTTTCAAGGCGATGGTTGGAATGCACTGTTCTGGAATAATCACGACCTACCACGCATCGTGAGTCGCTGGGGGAATGACCGACAATATCGCCAACGCAGCGCCAAATTATTTGCCACCTTATTACATGGCATGCAAGGCACGCCCTATATTTATCAAGGTGAAGAAATTGGCATGACCAACGTCCGCTTTGAACATTTGGATGACTACCAAGACATCGAAATCAAAAATAGTTATCAGGAAAAAGTACTTGAACAGCAAAGCTTAAGTCATCAACAATTTATGCAGGGTGTATATGCCAGCGCCCGCGACAACGCAAGAACACCAATGCAATGGGATAATTTACCGCATGCTGGTTTCAGCAAGGTTCAGCCATGGCTTGCCGTGAATCCAAACTATCCAGAAGTGAATGTGAGTAAGGCCTTACAAAACCCTCACTCGGTGTTCTACCACTACCAGCGCCTAATTGCCTTGCGTAAGTCCGCCGACTACGGAGAGATCTTGATATATGGCAGCTTTGAACTACTACTCCCCGAGCATCCACAAGTATTCGCTTACCTGCGACGCTACCAACAACAAGCTTTGTTAGTCGTCACTAACTTAAGTGAACAAGCGGTCGCAGTGAGTCTGGATTATCAGATAAAGGCACTGATTCTAAATAATCTACAACAAGACGAAGCGCAAATTAGTCATTTACAAGGACTCAGCTTAGCGCCTTACCAAGCCTTGTTATACGCCTTGGACACAACTAACTAGGCCACGAATGTCATTCACCGGGGAGAGTGCGCTGAACACCATCAACACACGGTGAGTGCTCATACTGAAGTCAAGCTTAGCCCGAGTATGTGCTAGGCCGATTCGCTAAGACTGTACTGTTCCGACAAGCGATGGCATAACCATTTATACAAATTAAAAGCAGTTGGACTATTCACCGTGGGTAACAGCTCCTCATCCAGAAAAGCTTCGCCCTTAAAAGTGAGAACATCGTGATACTGAGTCACGTCACGTACTTCAATACCGGGAATATAGTCATCATGTTCACGCAACATTTGATTAGCAATATCAATCAAGGCTTGTTTAGTTATCGTTTGTTTGCTCATTACAGTAAGTTTGTTCCGATCCAAAGATAAACCTTAGCATACACACTTGGTCCACTACACCCTAATTTTTAGATCAAAACTTGTGGTGTTTTTCGCACCCTTAACGGTAAATCAGGGCCGCGCTTCGATGATCGTTTTTTTCGGCCGCCACTGCTGGATCAGTAAGCCTGCAATGATCAATAACAAGCCGAGGTAAGTTGCTGGTTCAATTTGTTCTGCCAGAAAATAGGAGATGAAAAACAACGACAGAAACGGCGAAATAAAAATTAAATTACTGATCCGTGCAGTATTGTCAGTCAATTTTAGCGCCAAAACCCAACAAACAAAAGCAACCCCCATCTCAAATAAACCCACATAGGCAGCGCCTAACCAAGCTTTAAAATGCCAGCTGGGTAAACCGTCGCTGAACCAGCAATAAGCGAATACCATTGGTAGGCTAAAACTAAAGGCTACCAATAAACTCGCCACTGCATCACCATGATTGCGAGTATTCATGATCCAATAACCTGCCCATAGCAGGGTGCTGAATAAGGCTAACAATACACCCGCCACGCTATCGAACTGCATCGCTAAAATGTCACCACGAGTGGCAATCACCAATACCCCAAAATAACCTAAAGCCATGGCAAGCAGATCCTGACGCCGCAATTGCTGCTGCAAAAAAGGCACCGCCAACAAGGCCAAGGTAATCGCCCAAGTATAATTCAGCGATTGAGCCTGCTGAGCGGGGAGCAAGTCGTAAGCCTTAAACAATACCAAGTAATAGGCAAAGGGGTTAATCGCTCCGACCAATAGGAAATACCCAGGGCGCTGGCGCGCATAACGAAAGGCCAAATGTAATTTTTGTTGCCAAAGCAATATCCCAGTCAACAGCAGCATCGAGCTGAAAGAAGCCAATAACACCAGTTGAATCGGACTCAGCCACTGTAACGCCAACTTAAATGCAGTCGCCACCGTTGACCACATCAACACGGCGCTAAGGCCAAATAAGTAAGCTCTAGTCTGGTTTTTCATTTTCGGTTCTATTTCAAGCACTCAAGCCTTTCAGTGTAAGGGGCTCCCGCCGCTATCACAAGCCTCAACGCCATTTCCAATAAACCCTTGCCAAACCAAGCTGAGCCGCTCTCCCGCGAGCTTACGCCGCGAAACCAATTTGAAGAAATAAAGCACGCTATGAACCAAAGACCAAGCAAGGGTACTGTACCCTTGGCGCTTAATTTGCTAACCTGCGCGGCCTTTTCTATCCGTGAGGCATGTTTTGTGAATCAATCAATCGCCGGTTTCGATTTTGGCACCTCTAACTGCGCTGTCGGTATCATGCAGGGGCAACAAGCCCATTTAGTAAAGTTACCAGCACATGGTCATTACATGCCCTCCACTCTGTTTGCCCCACAATCAGAGATGATTTGCGGTTGGCTCTATCAACAACTGGACGCCCAAGGCCAAGCCGAAGCCTATAAACATGCTCGCTCTCATCAGCTATCTGCCAGCTTACGAGCCTTACGCGAATTAAAACTAGACGGTTATGATGAACATTTGAGTTTTGGCCAACAAGCATTGCATGAATACCTCATCGATCCCGCCGACTGTTATTACGTGCGATCTCCGAAGTCATTCTTAGGCGCCAGTGGCATTCGCGAACGCCAACAACAACAATTTGAAGACATTGCAGCAGCGATGATGTGGCACATCGCCGAGCAAGTGAAGCAAACCGGTTTAGCCAACTTGGAAAAAGTGGTGATTGGTCGACCGGTCAACTTTCAAGGTTTAAATAGTGAGCTAAGCAACCAACAAGCACTCAACATCTTGCGCAATGCGGCTAAATACGTTGGTTTTAAGCATGTTGAGTTTTTGTATGAGCCAATGGCGGCGGGCCTCAGTTATCAACAACAACTCCACAAAGAGCAACGCGTTTTAGTCATCGATATTGGCGGCGGCACCAGTGATATATCGATGCTCACCATGGGACCAAACTACTTAGCAGAACGCGACCATCAAAGCTTAGTACTGGGATATAACGGTGAACGGATCGGCGGCAATGATTTTGATATCGCACTAAACTTTGAAACACTAATGCCTTGTTTAGGCGCCAAACTTCTATTGGCCAGTGGCCAACCAATGCCGATTAAACCCTTTTGGGATGCCGCTGCGATCAACGATTTCCCAGCGCAGGCTCGCTTCTATCATCAAGACACCAGCTTATTGTTGCAAAGACTACTCAAAGAACCACAACTCGCGCCTTTAAAAGCCTTAGTGCGACTAAGCCAAGGACGCTTAACCTACCAAATGAGCGCCTCGGCAGAGCAAGCCAAAATAGCCCTTAGTGAACAGTCTGAAACCGTGGTCGACCTAGGTTATTTAAGTGAACAACTACAGGCCGAAGTCAGCCAGACAAGCTACCGTCAAGCCGCAGAACGCTTGCTCACTAATATTGCCAAGTTAAGTGATGAAGTACTTTCCCAAGCAGCTTGCCAACCCGAAGTTATTTTCTTAACTGGTGGTAGCGCCAATTCTCCGATGATAAAAGACTTCTTAGCGAAACGTTACCAAGCGCCGTTGATTTGTGGAGATAACTTCGGCAGCGTGACCAGCGGCCTTACCCTGTGGGCTAATCATATTTTTCAGGCCACTTAAAGCAACAACCAACAAGCCGTCGCTTGAATTACAATTGATAAAATTGCGGCGCTAAGGCAACTTGGTTCTTGCCTCGCTGTTTCGCGATATAGAGCGCACTATCGGCACGCGCAATCAGCGATTCAGGGCTAGAGTCGTTCTCGGTCAACATCGCTAAACCAATACTAACCGACCAAAAATGATGCTGTCCATTGACCGTGATTGGTGATTGTTCCAGATGTTGACGCACCCGCTGTGCAATCAGCATCGCTGATGATTGAGCAGTATTGGGGAGTAACAGTAGAAACTCTTCGCCTCCCCAGCGAGCCAAAAAGTCACCATCACGTAATACCTTGAGGCTTTCAATAGCAAACATCCGCAATACGTCATCTCCAATGGCATGTCCATACTGATCGTTAATTTGCTTAAAATCATCAATATCTAATATCAAACAGCACAAAGGATTATCGCTGCGCTTACTCATTGCAAATTCAGTCACTAAAACTTGGTTCATCGAGCGTCGATTCATTAAGCCCGTTAGCACATCATGATTCGCCTGAAACTCCAAACGTTGTTGCTGCCGATGTAACTGAGTCACGTCCATCATCACCGACTGCACCGCAGGTTCACCTTCCCAACTGACTAAGCTTTCGCTAATATTTAGCCACACCGAGTCGCCATCTTGTCGCAAATACTCTGTCACTACGGAATGTGATTCCATCTCTCCAAGCAGCAAGCGCTCATGTAATTCAATAGCTTGTTGCTGGTTATCTTCAGGAATCAAGGCTAACAAACTTGGCAGAGCGAGAAGCGGTTCAACATGACTAAATCCCACTAAATCGGCTAGTGCTTGATTGCTATACAGCGGTTTAAAAAAGCGATGAACTAAAATACCTTGCAAGGAAGACTCGACCAACGAACGATAGCGTTGCTCGCTTTGTTGCAGTGCTTGTTTCGCGGCGACTTGCTGGGAAACATCAATTAGCGTAATTTGCAGCGCTGGTGCGCCCTGCCACTGGCAAAGATGATCAATACTAATCACCGAACAGAGCTGGCCAAATCTGTCTCTATTCTGATACCCCACCACTTTGGGACGCATTTTGCCAGCCATTATCGCCGCGTAATTTTGTAGGGCTTGCTGGCGATCATGTTCACAAAACAGCGTCAGTAACGATGGCAATGCCATCACCTGCGCTGCATTATCATAACCAAACATATGCGCATAACAATCATCAACAAACAACGGAACAAAGTCACGATGAATAGCGGTACCATAATTGCCGCAAATATTATTCTGCTTGCGCATAATTCGCTTCATCAGCATGCCATCTATATAGCTTAGTCAGACGGTTTCACTTACTCAAATCAGGCGGTTTAATTTCAACTAATCAAGCCCCAACACCTGCTTAACTTTAGCTTGATTAATATTTGAATGATCCACAAATAAAACCCCTGTATCCCATAACAAAGGCTGATCTTGCAATTCTGGTTGGTGACCTAACATGGCTTGATACGCCGCGTATACTGCGAGATACCCCATAGCAAAAGGCTGTTGTATCACCACCCCATAGATATCTTTATTGACAATCGCGGCATTAATACTTCGATTGGAATCAAAACCGATATGCACCATCGAGCCCTGCCGCTCCAATTGCCGAAGAGAAACCACGGTGGCAAGAGTCGTCAGCTCATTCGGAGTAAAAATGCCCTGCACATCTTGCATATGATTCAGTATCGATAAAGCTTTAAAGCGCGCCGACCCAACTGTGGTCCCAAGATACACATCAACCACGACCTCTAACCCGCCTTTCACTGCCTCATCAATGAACCCTTGCTCTCTCGCCGCGGTCGTCACCACACTTTTATCGAGTCGGAAAAGTGCAACTTTACCTTTCCCCCCCAGCGCTTTCGCCATTTTTCTTCCAGCCAAAGCACCTGCCATATAATTATCGGTTTTAATGATCAACATCGGTGCGCCACCAACATCTCTGTCGATATACACCGTGGCAATGTTGATACTTTTTAATAAAGCGACATCCACAGCTCGCTCTGGACTATTTGGAGCTAACACTAAAGCACCACAACCGCGATCTAATACCGTATTAATTAATGCCCCTTGACCTTCAACATTTAGTTCATTATTAGCGCCACGAACATAAACTTCAGTGCCAATTTTTGCGGCCGCACTTCTCGCCCCCCGCTCAACTAATTTCCAAAAATCAGCGCCACCACCAGCGGTCACCACACCGATACATTCGGCCGTAACAGAGCCCATTCCCAGGCAAAGGCTGAATAACAGCGTACTCGTCAGACTAAAAAATCTACGCATAGACAGGCTTCAACAACGTCAATCGCATAAGTGTAACCTTAGAAAAAACAATCATAATCAAGCTTATTGTTATCAATGGATTGCCCCTTTTACCTTTAACAATAGTCAAAAAATATGGGTTCGTGCACTTATCAGCCGCAGCCTCGCCCTTATTAGTTGACTTCAGCGGAACCTCCGAGCCCCATACAACACCCAATAAAAAAGGCCTGCGTGAATGCAGGCCTTAGGATGAAGAAAAGGTTCAGGCTTTATTCTCCGAGGAAACCGCCCGTTTGATGCGCCCATAATTGACTATAGATCCCATCACCTTGAATCAACTCGGCATGACTACCCTGTTCAATAATTTTTCCCTTATCTAATACAATTAGGCGATCCATCGCAGCGATGGTGGATAAACGGTGAGCAATGGCGATCACCGTTTTACCATGCATCAAGCGATTTAAACTGGTTTGGATCGCCGCTTCAACTTCCGAATCCAAGGCTGAAGTGGCTTCATCTAAGACTAAAACAGGAGCATCTTTTAATAATACTCGAGTGATTGCGATACGTTGACGTTGCCCACCGGAGAGTTTCACCCCTCGCTCACCGACATGAGCGTCATAACCGCAACGACCATCTTGATCACTCAAACCTAAAATGAATTCATGGGCTTTGGCTTGTTTAGCCGCAGCAATCATTTGCTCTTCACTGGCATCGGGACGACCATATAAAATATTGTCACGCACCGAACGATGCAATAGGGAAGTATCTTGCGTCACCATCCCAATTTGAGCCCGCAAGCTATCTTGAGTCACTTGACTAATATTTTGACCATCGATCTCGATTGAGCCGCCCTCAACATCATGAAAGCGCAATAATAAATTCACCAGAGTGGTTTTCCCTGCACCAGAACGCCCCACTAAACCAATCTTTTCGCCAGCCTTAATACTCAGATTGAGGTGTTCGATAACCCCACTTTTCTCACCATAATGAAAACGGATGTCACGATAATCAATCTGACCTTGATCCACCCGCAAAGGCTTAGCATCATGCTCATCAACCACCGTCTGTGGGCTTGTTAAGGTCGTCATCCCGTCGGCTACGGTGCCTATGTTTTCAAATAAAGAACCTATTTCCCACATGATCCACTGAGCCATACCATTCAAGCGCAGCACCAAAGCAATAGAAATAGCAATTGCCCCTACCGAGATGTCACCTAACATCCATAAGTACATAGACAGGGCCGCAATACTAAATGTAAGCAAATAATTTGACAGTTGCACACAAACATTGAGCCCGGTCACCAAACGCATCTGTTGATGAACGGTTTGTAAAAATCCTTGCATGCCTTCTTGAGCGTAATCGGCCTCGCGTTGATTATGCGAAAATAACTTCACGGTTGCGATGTTGGTATAGCTATCCACAATTCGACCACTCATTAAAGAACGAGCATCCGCTTGTTCGGTCGACACTCGCTTTAATTTCGGCACAAAACGGAACTGAATTGCGATGTAAACCACCAGCCATAGCAGCATCGGCCAAATGAGGCGTATATCAGCCTGTGCCACCAACAGCACCATGGAAGTGAAATAGACCAATACATAAACCATTAAGTCGAGTAATTTCATCACCGTTTCACGTACCGACAAGGCCGTTTGCATGACTTTAGTCGCGACACGCCCAGCAAAATCGTTAGCAAAGAAGGAAACACTCTGCCGCAATAAATAGCGATGCGCCGACCAACGGATCGCCATCGGAAAATTACCGAGCAAAGCTTGGTGAATTAACAGCGAATCGAGTAGGGTAAGCAGTGGCATCACCACCAACAGCGTGATGCCCATCAGCCACAAGGTGGAAGATTCTTCACTTAATATCGTATTTGGATCTTTGCTGCCTAACCAATCAACCAACTGCCCCATAAAGCCAAATAAAGCAACTTCACAGATAGCGATCAACGCAGCGATGACGGCCATGCATAACAGCGGTACCATCATCCCCTGACAATAATGGAGACAAAACTGATATAAGCCCTTAGGGGGTTGCTCAGGCTCTTGCGTGGGGAAAGGCGCAGTTAAGCGCTCAAAAAAACCAAACATTTGAAATTCCTTGCGATAAAACCAGTGTTTCGAACGATCAACAAACCATTATACTTTACGAAATATATTAAAAATTGTGCAACATTGAGCGCCATACCAAGACCATTCAGGCCTCAATGCCAGTTAACATAGAGATCCGTTTGAATACGCAGCGCTTATTCAGCCGCTTGCTGCAAACTATAGGGAGTAGAGGGTTCGGTAATCCCTAATAGGCTTTCCACTTGACGGATCTGCTGCAATGCCGCCGAATCCTTCCGATAACTAAGATATACCGGACGTAACCAAGGCTCTGAACATTCCACCAAATGAAGTTGCTGCGATTCGAGAAAAGGCTCAACCATCGACACTGGCAAATAACAGGCTCCACCTTTTTCTAAGATGAAATCCAAAGCAATTCGTCCCGTCGAGGTGCGCAAAAATGGCGGTGGCATTTTACTATGACGAAGCGCATGCTCGGAAGCAAAACGGGTGCCCCAGTCAACATAAATATACGAGTTTTCTAGCGCCAATTGCTGAGTTTGGTGGCGAGTAGAAACAAATACAAGCTCTAAATCGACAACTTTTTTACAGGCCAACTCTTCAGATTTTAAAGGGTCAACGCCCACCCCAATGTCTAGCGTTCGCTCGATTAAGGCGCGATGCATTTGTTCACGGCTTAAGGTCTCAGCACGAAAGGCATAACCGCTAAATGCTTCGGTCACCACACTCAAACAATGCTGCAAATAAGCATCCCAAACGTTAGGCGTGCCAGCAATGGTCAATTGAATGGCATGCGCTTTGGTGAGTAATAACTCTGCCTTCGCTTGCTCAAGAGTACGCACCATATTTTCAGCATAGGAGGTTAAACGTTCGCCAGAACTAGTCAACTTAATGGCATTCCGGTCACGAATAAATAACTGAGCGTCAAAGAAGCTCTCTAATTGCTTAATGCGTGCACTAACCGCCGCTTGAGTGATATATAAATTTTCTGCCGCTCGCCCAAAGTGCTTCTCTTTTGCCACTTCTAAAAACGTTCGAAATACTTTTACGTCCATTCTCTCACCCCTATAACAGCAGCAACGAGAGTAACAAACAATTTTTACGCTTACGACAAATAATATTTTTAACGTCGTCAAGAAGGAGGCTCAAAAAAACCACAAAAAACACCCACCATGAGCCATTCAGTGAAATAAAAGCTAAGCACTTTTCTGTTTAAATATCACACACGAATAACAGCACCAACCCAGCAATTCTCATTCAGAATTTTTAAGGAGAAAATCATGCATGAAACCGCAAATGAGACAAAGCAGGCTTGGAGTGAGGTTTTGGGAAAAAATCGACAACAAACAATATTTACTCTAACGACAAAAACAATTCGTTTTCATATTCAACGAATACTCTCTACCTTGCCGTCAAGCTAACAGCAAGCGCCGATTAGTCTTTTTCTCATCACCAGGAATCGTTGCAATGAATACTGAGTTTCGCTTTGGAAAAAAACGTTTCTACGATGACCAAAAATTTAAACGTGGCTTTAGTAAATCAGGCAATTTTACTTTATTAGAAGCGGAGTTATTGAGCCTTTATGGCGAAACCATGAAAGCGATAAATAGTGGCGAATTACTTCCCGAAAGCAATCAAGAGCAGCGCTTCCTTTTAGTTTGTAGCCAACAACTCGAAGCCAGCACTAAACTAGAAAAAGTTTGGCTTAAATATAAGACTTTGACTAATGCTCGACGCCGTTTCCATACGCTCCATAGCAGCCATGGCAACACATTAAATCCGAGTGAAGATGAAATCTTCATTCATGACGAGTAGCCCAATAAAGCAAGATCTCAGCACTTTTATTCTAGGAACATGACAATGCGTATAGCCATTTTATCTCGTGGAGAAAACCTCTACTCAACTCGTCGCTTAAAAGAAGCAGGTGAGGCTCACGGTCACGAGATTGATATTATCGATACCCTACACTGCTACATGGATATTACCAGCAGTAATCCAACCGTGCGTTACATGGGTAAAGTATTACCCAGTTATGATGCGGTTATCCCTCGGATCGGCTCCTCAATTACTTTTTATGGTACGGCGGTCGTGCGTCAATTTGAAATGATGGGCACCTTTTGTGTCAACGAATCGGTCGCGATTAGTCGTTCACGCGATAAACTGCGTTCGCTACAACTATTATCGCGGAAAGGCATTGGCTTGCCACGTACTGGGTTTGCCAACAAACCGGATAAAATTCAAGATGTGATTAAAAACGTCGGTGGCGCACCTTTAGTCATTAAGTTATTAGAGGGGACACAAGGTATTGGGGTAGTTTTGGCCGAAACCAATAAGGCAGCAGAAAGCGTCATTGAAGCTTTTATGGGCTTAAAAGCGAACATTTTAGTACAGGAGTTTATCAAGGAAGCGGGAGGGGCCGATATCCGTTGTTTAGTGGTAGGCGGTAAAGTGGTCGCGGCAATGAAACGTCAGGCTGCGGAAGGTGAGTTTCGCTCTAATTTGCATCGCGGAGGGGCCGCACAGTTAGTACGTTTAACTAAGGAAGAGCGCGCGACCGCCGTTAATGCAGCTAAAATCATGGGGCTGAATTTGTGTGGCGTTGATATTCTACAATCACATAATGGCCCTGTTGTGATGGAAGTCAATTCTTCCCCGGGTCTAGAAGGCATCGAAAATGCCACCGGTAAAGATGTGGCTGGCATGGTGTTCGAATTCATCGAAAAAAATGCCAAACCCTTTGCAACCAAAACCCGTGGTAAAGGCTAAGTCCGAGTACAAGAACCAAGCAAAGGCGAACCATGAAGATAGGTGAAATAGAAATTAAAGCTGGCGAACAAAAGCAAATAAAAATACCGGTAGCAAAATTATACACCGATACTGAGATTTCGATCCCGGTGCATATCACTCGAGCCCGCAAGGCTGGGCCAACAGTATTCATTAGCGCGGCGGTGCATGGCGATGAGTTAAATGGTATCGAAATAATTCGCCGAGTAACACGTTCACCAAGCTTTAAGCTCACTAAGGGCTGTTTAATTGCAGTGCCAATGGTAAACATTTATGGGGTACTCAACCAAAGCCGTTATATGCCAGATCGACGCGACTTAAATCGTTGCTTCCCCGGCTCCCCTAAAAGCTCGCTTGCCGGAAGACTGGCCTACACCTTTTTGAATCAAATTGTAGAACATTGCGATTATGGTATCGATTTACATACTGGAGCGATTCATCGCTCCAACCTACCGCAAATTAGAGCAAACTTAGAGGATCCTGAGACCAAACTCTTAGCCGAGGCCTTTGCGGTTCCAGTTCTCATCAATGCAAATCTACGAGATGGTTCATTACGCGAAGCTGCGGTGAATAAAGGGACCAAAATTTTGCTTTATGAAGCAGGTGAAGCGCTACGCTTTGATGAGCTTTCAATCCAGACCGGGGTACGCGGAATCCTCAAGGTACTGTCGCATTTAGGGATGATCAAGAAACGTCGTAGTAAGAAAAAATTTGAACCTTATGTTGCCTATAGCAGTGCTTGGCTACGGGCTTCGGCCAGCGGGATTGTGAATGAATATACAAGGTTAGGCGATCACGTAGAAGCGGGGGATTTATTGGCGGATATTAATAGTCCGTTTGGTGAGTTAATTAATCAGGTGAAGGCGCAACGCTCTGGTATCGTGATCGGTAAACAAAATATTCCCTTGGTTCAAGAGGGAGATGCGATGTATCACCTGGCGCATTTTGGTGCTGAACAAGAAGAAGTTGCGGAAAACATTGGGGCGATGCAAGAGTCGATAAAACTTATCGAACCTGCTGCAAACATTGCGGAGAATAGCCAAGGATGAAGTCCTCTTCGAGCATAAATTTATTGACGAGTGAGCGAAGCCTATGAGCAAAATGATTATTGGTAACTTGGAAACTTGCCATTTGCCAGATTTAGGGATCCATGATTTACCGATCCGAGTGGATACAGGTGCACAAACCTCTTCCTTGCATGTGGATAATGTCGAGCGAATTAAGGTGAATGGGAAACCCCACATCAGTTTCGACTTACACCCAGACATCTATAACCTAAAACAAGTATGCCGCTGTACCGCGCCAATATTCGATACTCGACGGATCAAATCATCCAATGGCGTGGTGGAACAGCGCTATGTTATCCAAACCAATTTTCAACTGGGTGACTTAACTTGGCCAATAGAAATCACCCTTACCAACCGTCAAGACATGAGTTATTTGATGTTATTTGGCCGCCAAGGAATGGCAGATAAGGTCTTAGTCGACCCTTCACAAAGTTTTTTGGTCAACTCCATTAGTTAAACCTAAGCGAGCGAAGCAATATGCTAAGCTCGCTGTTCACTGATAGCTAAATACGCAGCAGATAGCGCAATAAGTTCAAGTAAATCTAATGAATTAAATTGAAATCAATAGAGTATTCGACGCGCTAAATATTGACCCTAAAATTTAAAAGGAAAGTCATATGACATCTGAGCCAATATTAAGCTCCAACCAGCAAGTTTTTGATGGTCATCATGACGAAGTACTAAGCGCAGTATTGCTGGCCATTGCCGAAAATGCTGAACAGGCCGATTTAAGTTTTGTTAGCCAATATGATAATGCGGTACTTGCCAATCTCATCGAATCCTTACCCGATGCTTACCGCCAGCAAATATGGCCCCTGGTCGACAACGAGCGCTACTGGGACATCTTACATCTACTACAATATGAAACCGTTAAACATCTTTTCGGCTATTTCTCAGCCGAGCATTTAGCCGAGTTACAGCGCCATATTAGCGAAACAGA
This sequence comes from Agarivorans sp. QJM3NY_30, assembly GCF_050870855.2. GTDB lineage: Bacteria > Pseudomonadota > Gammaproteobacteria > Enterobacterales > Celerinatantimonadaceae > Agarivorans. The sequence goes on from NZ_CP194038.2 coordinate 4,710,217, forward strand.
CATTGTTGAATGGGCCGATATTCTGCCAGAGCAGATGGTCGATGCCTATTTAGATCAACAAGATGAACTGACCACCAGCCAAATCCAGCATGCCCTGAGTTACGAAGAAGAGCAAATAGGGCGCTACCTCACACCGCATATCCTGCGAGCGAGGCCTAGCGCTACCGTTCAACGAATTAAGCAACGACTCAACACCAAAAGCGAGAAGCAAGTAGCCATCTATTTAGTTGATGCCAACGGGCAATTTCAGGGTGCCTGCAGTATGACCGACATCATCAACGCCGATGACACGACTCGGCTCAGTGAATTCGCTCAGGCTATCGAAGTATTTGACCACCAGCAGCTACTCGCCGATATTGCGCTTTCATTTAATGTCGTGGCTGGACATGCTTGGCACCCGATCCAAAAAGACGGCAAAATTATTGGTGCGATCCCACTGGCGGTGATCATCGAGTGGTTACAAGAAAAGAGCCTTGAGGTGGTCATCAACGATGCCCCCTCTGATGAAGAAGACTTATTCACCCCAGTGCCCACAGCGGCAAAAATGCGGGCAATTTGGCTAACCACTAACTTAGCCACCGCATTTTTAGCCTCTTGGGTCATCGGTTTATTTGAGGGTGCCTTACAACAGTTGGTCGCCTTAGCGATCTTAATGCCAGTGGTCGCCAGTATGGGCGGTATTGCTGGCAGCCAAACCTTAGCGGTGGCGCTACGCGGTATTGCTCTAAATCACTTACAGCAGAGTAACCTTAAGTTACTACTCAACAAGGAGCTCAAGATCGCAGTCTTTAACGGACTGATGCTCGGCTTAGTAATCGCAGCGGTTGTGAGTTATTGGTTTAATTCTTGGTCCTTGGGTTTAGTGATCTGCATTGCCATAGTATTAAATAGCCTCGCTGCCGCTGCCTCGGCAACCATGATCCCATTTATGCTCAAGAAAATGAAAATCGACCCGGCGGTTGCAGGTTCAGTGATCTTAACCACCGTGACTGATATCGTCGGTTTTGTCGCATTTTTGGGCCTCGCCTCGCTATTCTTAATCAACTAGTCATAGACTTGCCAAAGGAATACTCAATGATTAGAACCTGGTTATCAAACAAACTACTCAGCGCACATCCTGGCGATGAGAGCCAAATAACCTGCTGGTCGGCTGATCCCGACAGCTATATTTGGATCGATATTGACCTTGCCCACAGCAAACAAGTCGAAGCAGCCATGTTACTGGAGCAGTTTCAATGTCACCCCTTAACTATTGTGGATGCATTTCGCGAGCGACACCCACCTAAAATAGAAGTCTTCGATGATCAGATATTTATGATTTACCGCGGGATTGAACAGATCCTTGGTGAGCTCAAATTTGCTCATATGCAACTGGTCATATTAGTAGGTAAAAACTATTTGATTACCCTACACAAAGGACGCTCCCAAGGCATCGAATCATTACTAAAGGATAGCTTTAGCAAGGACTTACTGGCACCACTGAACTTAGCCTGTCGGATCATGCATACCGCCTCTGGCTTATACCTCAACCAATTACTCGAATTCGAGACCCAACTCAGCGAAGTAGAAGAACAGATTAGCGTTCACGGTGATGACCAACTACTTGCCGATATCACCCGCAAAAAAGCCAATATTGTGCGCCTCAGCAGAGTGTTCAATTACCATCTCAGCCTCAGCAGTAAATTACTACATCTTTGCCAACAAAATGCATTTCAGCAAATTGCCGTCGATCCACCGGTGATCCAAGACTTACAGGACCGTTTTGAACGCTTGCACAGCTTAAATCAAATGTACTACAACATTTGCGGCGATCTGGTCGATGGCTACCTATCCATTAGCTCGCACAAACTCAACAATACCATGCGCATGCTCACTTTAATTACCGCGATATTTGTGCCCTTAAGTTTTTTAGCTGGGATCTACGGAATGAATTTTGAATTCATTCCGGAATTGCATTATCGCAATGCTTATTTCATCTTACTTGGCACGATGTTAAGCATCGCTTTGTCCTTAATCGCTATATTTAAATGGAAGAAGTGGTTCTAAAAACAAAAAGCAGAGTCCTTTCACTCTGCTTTTTTATCGATTGACTTTGTTTCTCATACGCTCAAGTTTGGCTCAACTCAGCTCGATGAACACTTTTTCTAACAGCGACATAGCCAAATTATTATCATAATAAGCGGCTTCGTTAATAAACGCGGGATAAACCATGGTGTCACCTTGATAGAAAATATCTTCACCATCGAAACTACGGAAGATCGGATCTCCAGGCTTGATTGGTTTGAAATCTTGATCCTGAACATGGCTGTGCACCATGGCGACTCGCTCACCTTGTTCATTCAAGGGTAAACTAATGGTATCCAAATATTGGAAGGCTTCCACTTGCTGAGGTAGCACTGGCAAGCACTGTTGATTATACAACTCGACAAAGTCCAAAATATGCCCAGTCATGCTTTCCATTTGTTCCAATACATCTTGTCGTAGTACTGATTGCGGCTGTGGCCCAACCTCGATCAATACACCATACTTTCCGCAGCTTGCCAAAAACATGTGCTCGGCCATATCTTCCTCAACTTCATCGAGAAAAATCACCGCCTCAGGCATTTTCATTTTTACGTAAGCCGCTAAGTGATTATAGAAAGCGTTCTGCTCCAAGAGGATCAGACAAGGCCCCATATTGGAAGTGGTATTGTGTAAATCAATCACTAAGTCAGTTTTTGGTGCCGACTTTGGACCCAGCTGTTGGTGTAATACTTTGGCTCGAGACTGCTCATAATTACTCAGCTGAAAATCGGCTAAGTCTTTACAGGCAAACTGACGGTTAAGATCGACGTCAATATAACGTTGGTTTTCTGCATGGGCCTTCGGATTGGCAAACACGGTGCTCACCTCGAGGCTAGGGCGAGCCACCAACTGTGGCTGTTGCTGCCACTTGTTCAGCAGATAAATACCGCTAAATTCATTTCCGTGAGTACCACCAACAATGGCGACTTTAGTGAGCTTTGACAACTGCATTCTCCTTAAGCGCAAACTAATATAAGCAGCTGCGAGCTTAAAAGGAAAGTAACTCAAACTCAAGCTTGGCGACAGTTGACCTTCTGCCGCTTCACTGTCGTTTAGCGCGAATGATATTGATCGTTAATCCGCGATATCTTGTTTGCTCAAGCGGTAAGCCTTTGGCGTTAATTCTAAATCCTTTTTAAATACCGCATACATGTATTGCAGCGAAGGATAACCGCACAATTCGGCAATATCGCTGGTCGAAAGCTCAGTATTTCTCAGTAAACTCATCGCTTGACCTAACTTAGCATGATGGATTTCTTGATGAACCGAATGGCCAATATCATCTTTAAAACGGGTTTCTAAATTCGAACGAGATACCTTCACGTAATCCAAAACTTGATCCACCTTGATGCCCTTACAAGCGTTATGCCGAATAAAGTGCATCGCCTGGATCACAAAGGGGTCTTTTAAGGCTTTAAAATCCGTTGATTGCCGTTCGACTACCTGTTCTGGCCCCACCAACTGGCGTGTATGACTCAACTCTTGTCCTTGGAGTTGGCGATGTAACAACTTGGCAGCCTGAAAACCCATTTTGCGACAGCCCTGGGCCACCGAACTCAAAGATACGCGGCTCAAATAGCGAGTTAAATCTTCATCATCGATGCCAATCACCGACACCTTATCCGGTACAATAATCCCCAAATGATCACATACCTGCAACAAATGGCGGGCTCGTGCATCTGAAACCGCTAAGATCCCCACCGGTTTAGGAACCGACTGCAACCAATCGGCCAAGCGATTCATAGCATATTGCCAAGACTCTGGTTGGGTATGTAAACCGCGATATAAAGCGCACTCATAACCATCGGCAGCCACTAATTGCTGAAATATCTGCTCCCGCTCGCTGGCCCAACGATTACTCGGGTCGGGCGGCATGCCATAGCAAGCAAAGTATTCCAAACCTTTAGCTTTTAAGTGTTCGTAGGCAGCGCTAACCAAGGCGCGATTATCTGTGGCCACGTAAGGACACGCTGGATACTGTTGCGGGTTATCATAAGAACTCCCCACCGCCACCACTGGCACCTGAATACCGCTTAAAGCTTGTTCGATTTGCGGGTCATCAAAATCCGCAATGATGCCATCCCCAACCCAATGTTGAAGTTTATCGATTCGGCAACGAAAGTCTTCCTCAAGGAAGATATCCCAGTCGCATTGCGAAGCCTGCAAATAGTCCCCGATGCCCTTAATAATTTGTCGGTCATATACCTTATTCGCGTTAAACAATAGAGTAATTTTGAAGCGCTTATCAAACATTCCGGTTCCCATAGAGCAATCGCAAATACATTAAATTTACTATCTAAAAAAAGCGGCCTAAACGCCACCACTATAAATTGTAATGTGACTGCGATCATCCATGGCACCAAGCAAACTGTGAACTTAAGCACGCAGCAGAAAAACGCTACCCAGCAAGCAGTTTTCGTAATTGAGGCCCGCTTAAAAATAACGGCAGGATCGAGAAGATGATTTACCCAAATACCAAGGTCAATTGAACTTGGCTAGTTATTTTTACAAGCGCGAGTTGTTTATTAAAATGAGTCAGACCCAATGCAGTGACGTCATCGACATCAATCATCAGACAACAAACAATAAATCAACCAGCGTTAAGACCCGCAGCGTCGACTCAAAGGTGTTACGCCTGCAGCTTTATCTTAAGGATTCAGGCGTATCGGCTTCGCGAACCAAACGGCAGACTGCTGACTGTAATTTAAAAGCGATTATTTTGAATAAACCGACCGTCAACGTTCCATCAGTTTTATTTAGCGGCAAAACGCATAAGGAAAAGCCATGTATATCGGAATTGATTTAGGTACCTCGGGAGTAAAGGTTGTTTTGCTTGGAGAACAAGGTGAGCTGTTAAGCCAAGCCAGCGCCAGTTTAGAAGTATCACGACCGCAAGCGCTTTGGTCTGAACAAGCCCCGCAAGACTGGTGGCAAGCGTGTCAGCAGGCTCTGGACAACTTAAGCCAGCAACACGATCTCGCAACCGTCAAAGCGATAGGCCTGAGTGGTCAAATGCATGGTGCCACCCTACTCGATAAAAACGCACAAGTATTACGACCAGCGATCCTATGGAACGATGGCCGTAGCGCTCGCCAATGTACTGCCATCGAACACAGCGTGGAAAATTCGCGAAGCATCGTTGGCAATCTAATGATGCCCGGCTTTACCGCACCCAAACTGCTTTGGGTGCGCCAACATGAACCGGAAATTTTTGCCCAAATCTATAAAGTTCTGCTACCCAAAGACTACCTCCGTTATTTACTTTCGGGCAACTTTGCCTCTGATATGTCCGATGCCGCAGGTACGATGTGGTTAGACGTGGCAAAACGAGATTGGAGTGATGTCATGCTGGCTGCAACTGGCTTAAACCGTAGCCAAATGCCAAAACTATTTGAAGGCTGTGAAATCACCGGCCAGTTAAAAGCTGAGTTGGCAGAACGCTGGGGCATGGGATCGGTCCCCTTAGTGGCTGGCGGGGGCGACAATGCCGCGGGAGCCATCGGAGTCGGGATCACTAAACCCGGCCAGGCCATGTTGTCGTTGGGCACCTCTGGAGTCTATTTCGCGGTGAGTGATGGTTATCTCAGTAATCCTGAGTCGGCGCTACATAGCTTCTGTCATGCTCTGCCCAATACTTGGCATAATATGTCGGTCATTTTAAGTGCCGCTTCCTGCCTTGATTGGGTTGTTAAACTCACCGGGCAAAGCGATGTCGCTAGTATGCTCGCCGCTGTAGAGGCAGCGCCACCCGTAGACAATAAGCTTATCTTCTTACCCTATCTCAGTGGCGAACGCACGCCTCACAACAACCCCGAGGCAAGCGGCGTATTCTTTGGGCTCACTCATAGTAGTGGCCCACTCGATCTTTGCCGCGCAGTCTTGGAAGGCGTAGCATTTGCCTTCGCCGACGGCTTAGACGCCCTGCATGCGACCGGATTAAAAGCCAATGACATCACCCTCATTGGTGGTGGTGCTCGCAGCCCTTATTGGCGGCAAATGCTGGCCGATATCCTCGGACAAAAACTTAGCTATCGCTTAGGGGGAGAGGTGGGGCCCGCCTTGGGTGCCGCTCGCTTGGCGCAATTGGGAGTGAGTCACAAGGCAGATTTAGATGTTATCTGCCCGGTTCCGGAATTAGTCGAAGTGCATCATGTAGATGCCAAACGACAAGCCTACTACGCCCAGCGACGCGAAACCTTTAAGGCCCTATACCAGCAGCTAAAACCGATATTTTAAAAGCTTGTAAATAACTGAGCACAAAATCTAAACCGAATGGCGAAAAACCATTTATCTGGCCCTTATTCGCCACGTGAACTAGCAACGATGATCGAATAGCTATGTACGACATGAAGCCATCGCCTGGTGATGGCTTCAGTTCCTGGTCATGCTAACCAGACCGAAAATAGCCAATAAAACTTGATATTGTCTTCGCTGCTTTAGCTATCGACCTTGAGAACAACATATAAGGTAAGCATAGATGGACATTTTCGCTGTTGTTTTCACTCCACGCGCTAAGCATATTTATTTCTTTAACAAATCGGCGCACCATGCTTAAGGAGTGTTTACCAAGACTTGATAGCCGACTTTTGTAGCAAAAAAAAATTCTGCAAATGTGAGCTGGGTCGAGGCAATGAAAATTCAGCATTTCTACGCGAAAAACAGTAATTGCACTCAACTGCCGATATGGCATTTTAATAAGGACAAAAGCTTCGCTTTGGTCTTCGAGCCTCAAGCAATCATGAGGAATCAAGGCCATTCTCAACTTAAGCTTGAATGACAAGGGTATATGCATCTTATGAGTTCTCTACTAAGCCAATTAAAACAATACACTACCGTTGTCGCCGATACCGGCGATTTAGAAACCATGCGTAAATTCTCCCCTGAAGACGCGACGACTAATCCTTCGCTGATTGTTAAAGCGCTTGGTTTAACAGAGTATTCGAGTTTACTAAAAGACGTTGCCACATGGGCAAAGACCCAAAGTGAACAACTCAATGAGCAGGTCAATCTGGCTGCAGATAAATTAGTCGTCACCATTGGTTGCAAAGTTCTAGAATTGGTTCCTGGCCGCATTTCTACAGAGGTTGATGCACGTTTATCTTTTGACACCGAAGCGACGATTAACAAGGCTCGTCGACTCATCGAATTGTATCAAGCCGCCGGCATCGATAAGCAACGAGTACTGATCAAAGTCGCCGCTACTTGGCAAGGGATCCGCGCAGCCGAAGTATTAGAAAAAGAAGGCATCAACTGTAATTTAACCTTGTTGTTTTCCTTTGCCCAGGCCCGAGCTTGTGCCGAAGCGGGAGTATTTTTAATCTCTCCCTTTGTCGGCCGTATCTTGGACTGGTACAAAGCCAAACAACCGGAAGCGGACTTCAGCGGCACAAGCGATCCTGGAGTGATCTCGGTCACCGAGATTTACAACTACTACAAACAGCACGGCTATTCGACCGTGGTGATGGGTGCCAGTTTTCGCAATACCAGTGAAATCCTTGAACTCGCGGGTTGTGACCGACTCACCATTGGCCCAGCCTTATTGGAAGAGTTGGCCCAGAGTGAAGCCAATCTCAGCCCTCGCTTAGTCGATAAAGGCGTCAGCGCCGTTCGCCCAGAGCCACTAAACGAAGCCGCGTTTTACTGGGGACATAACCAAGATGCAATGGCCACCGAGAAACTTGCCGAAGGGATCCGTACCTTCGCTCTTGATCAAGAAAAACTCGACAAGATGCTGATTGAAGCGCTTCAGGCTTAAGCCTTTGCAAGCAAATTAAAACCACAGGGCAATCAAACTTAGTAAGTTTGATTGCCCTGCCTCTATTCAATAAAAACGAAGCATCGCGTCCTATTTACAGAAAACAGAATAAAAACACTCACATTCTGTCTCCAAAGCCCATTCCAAATATTAACTCACGGTCTATACTCGTAGGCATAACCATCTAAAAAGGAATGCTAAGTGAGAGATATTTGGAAGCTGATATTCTGGCTAAGCATCAGCAGTCTGAATAATGTTCAAGCGCATGAGCTGCGCCTAATTTACCCCGACTTCCCTCCTTTTACTTATGCCAAGAGTGGAGAGCCAGCCGCGGGAAATTTTTTGCTCGATCAAATCATGAAAAAGCTCAAGCAACCTTATCATAGTCGTCAAGTACCTAACTATAAACGAGCACTTAACGATATCGAGAGAAACTTAGCCGACGGTTTTTTCTTTGCTTCGCAAAACCAAAAACGCGATCAAGTTGCCCAATTCTCCAAACCGCTATTAGTCAATAACTGGAGTTGGTTTTTCCGCCAAGAAAATTTTCTAGACCCACACTCTAAAGACTTTAAAGCGAAGGCCAAAATAGCTTCCCTTGAAGGAACCAACACCTTGACCTGGCTAAAAAACAACCACTACAAAGTGGTCGGCAAACAAAACGATGTAGTCAAGTTAGCCCAGTTACTCTTTGATTTAAAAAGAATTGATGCGGCTTTCTTGTCTGCAGAGGTATTTAAATATAAGGCCATTCACAGCAACATGCGCAATGGCCAGTACATCGAGGTCGTGCAGCGTTCCGCCCCCTTTGGGATCTATATTTCCAAAGCCTACATAGAGGAACACCCTCAATTTATGCCAAGGCTCAATCAAGCGATTGACCAAGTACAAAAACAATATTTGCCTAAAACCCACACCCTGTCAGAACTAAAACGCTAAAACGATCGCCAACAAACACACTACATCACTCGCTTGGTGCTACCGTATTACGCCAAACTCGATTACAATCGAAGCAAGCTTTAAGCTTGCTAAAGCTACATACTCATGACAGTAAGCACTTATTCTAAATACAATTTATGCTCACTATTACTGACATAGCTCAGCAAGTATATTCAAATGGTAATAATAATTGATATCATGTGAGCAACACTGTCCAATCAAACCCCGTCGCGCTCACAACAAGGAGTTAAGTCGTTGAAAACCATCTCCGATATTGCGGAAATAGCCGGCGTATCGAAATCTACCGTTTCCCGGGTATTAAACAAACGACCAGGCGTTAATGCTGTGGTGAGGGCCAAAGTACAAGCTTTAATCGACGAAACCAATTTCACCGCCAATATCGCCGCCAAAAACTTAAAGGCCCGCAACTCTGATACGATTGGCGTGATCGTCCCCTTGCTTACCTCTAAGTCAGTCGCCGCGATGGTACAAGGTTTGAGCGAGGTGATTGAAACAGAAGGTATGCAAACCCTGTTAATGAATGCGGGCATGCAGATAGAGAAAACCAATAACCATATCAAAACCCTGAATTCAAAGGGGGTCGACGGTATTATTGTATTCATGGCTGGCTACAATCAGGAGTTACTCTCTACCCTAAAACAATCTGCGGCGCCGGTGGTGATCGTTGGCCAGGATCTTTCTTTACATGGTCTCACCAGTGTATTTTTCGATGATTATCGCAGCGGATTTATTGCTGGCAGTCAATTACTCAAACTAGGCTGTAAACAGTTAATGTTTGTTGGCGTGCCTCAGAGTGATGTGGCGGTGGGTCGACAGCGTTTACGAGGATTTGTCGATGCGCTCGATCTTGCAGATGTTGATTGCCGCTATCAAACCGATTGTGATTTTAACCTGGAGTCTGGTTACCAACAGGCCAAACTGGCACTCAGCACTGGATATCGACCCGATGGTGTGTTTGCAGTGACCGACCGCCTCGCTGCAGGTAGTATTAGAGCCTTACGCGAACAGGGCTTACTCATCGGTCAAGATGTGGCAGTAATTGGTGTCGGCGATGACGAGCTATGTACTGTCTTAGAGCCACCCTTGGCATCCCTGCATTATGACTACCAGCTGGTGGGCCAAGAAGCGGCCTCGGTATTAATCAAGCAATTGCGAGAGAAGCCCTTAGCTGATGTAGCTTTTTCCTACCAAGGGCTTTTTACTGAAAGAGAATCCTACGCATTAAAAAAGCAGCCAAAGAAGCAGGCTGCTAAAAGCGAGTAAAACTTGAGGTAACGGCGACTCATCACCGCTCCCCTTATTATTCTGCTACCAATCTCAATCGATAAAAACCAATGCTCTTGGTATCAAATTACCTCATTGCATCGCCACCAAGGTAGGGAATTGTTTACCTTAATCGTGGCGGCACAATGAGGTAGGCCTCACAGGAAAAACCAAAAACTGACGGCGGGCGTTGCCGCCATCCTCAATTAAGCATCTGCTTTTTCAGTCGTGCTAAAGTAAGAACCCGCAAAGGCCACACCAAAGGCTAAGGCAAAGCCAATCATATAGTGAACCACAGAGCCCGTCTGAACAATTGCAATTCCTGGAATACCAGTTAAACCAACCGCAGTCATACCCACTTTAGCAAATACCACATAAGCACCACCCACCGCACCACCGGCTAAGCCAGCGAAAAATGGGGTCATGTAGCGTAAGTTAATCCCAAAGATTGCCGCTTCGGTAATCCCAAACAAAGCCGATACACCCGATGGCATCGCCAAAGCCTTGGTTTTAATATTCTTAAATTTCAGACCAATTGCTAAACAAGCTGCGCCTTGGGCAACATTCGCCATCGACCAGATAGGAAGTAAGAAGTTAACCCCGATGTTAGGGTCACCCAGTAAACCCGCTTCAATGGCATGGAAACTGTGGTGAATACCGGTAATCACAATGGCTGAATAAGTACCACCAAATAGTAAACCAGCTAAAATACCCACATTTTCATACAAGTAGAGTAGTAGAGTTGAGATCCCATCACCCAGCATCCGTCCGCCGGGGCCAATCGCGACCAAAGAAACAAAACCAGTGACCACTAAGATAATAAACGGACTCAAAATCACATCTAAGGAGTTAGGCACCCATTGGCGAACTCGTTTTTCTACTTTACACATGAACCAAGTCGCAATCAGCATCGGGAAAACCGTTCCCTGGTAGCCAACTAAACCCACTTCCATGCCGAATAGTTCGGTCGATTGAAAACCGCTGGCAACTGTCCAAGCATTAGTTAAAGCGGGGTGGGTTAATACGCCACCAAGCGTCGCCCCCAGGATCGGCGTTCCGCCAAAAGTTTTGGCCGCCACAAAACCAATCAAAATCGGCAGAATAATGAATGCTGAACTGGATACCATGTCTAAGATTAAGTACCAGATACTGTCGGTGGCAATCATTTCATTGGTACGTAAGAAGCCAAGTAGCCCCATGCATAAACCACTGGCCACAATCGCCGGAATGATCGGTACGAATACATTGGATAAAGTACGCGCTAAAGCTTGGAAAGGGTTCTGCTTAGCACCCTGCGCGGCAACTTCAGCAGTTGACGCTTCACTAATGCCTGCCAATTCAGCCAAGGCACTAAAGACTCGGTTTACGATACCAGAGCCAATAATAATTTGGTATTGGCCACTGTTGGTGAACACACCTTTGACCAGATCGAGCTCTTTGATTGCAGCGGTATCTGCAAGCTCGGTATCATTGAGAACTAATCGTAGGCGAGTTGCACAATGCGCCGCACTTGCGATATTTGATTTGCCGCCAATCAGCTCTAAAATCTTCTTGGCTGTATCTTGTTCAGACATTTTGGATCCCTCTATTCCACTTCGTCATAAAACGGTTCCTCGCATTCAACATAGCGCATGGAACCGTTTGCAGTTTAGTTCAAATTAAAACAAGTATTTAAAGCGTACTCGGCCACCGAAGTTATTATCATCTTCAGTTGTTTTCGGATTATCGAGTTTACTTATATAAGCGCCAAGATAAATCGAGAACTCTGGGACAACCACGTTATCAAACTGATACGAGCTATAGATAGTGCTAACTTTTTTCTTATAAGCGGTAACGCCTGAATTGTCAGTACCTTTAAGAGTAACGTTTGACACATCGTTGATACCATGGATATAACCTAGACCGAACTTATGCCAAAGCACATTCGCACCATAGGTGGTATCCGTTTCATCTAAAGCATCCATTCTGGCAACATTTAAGTTCACCGCCAGACCATCTTGATTATAGCCAGCGGTTAAGCCATAACCGGTACGCTCGGATACATCGTTACCATTGGCATCTAGAGTTGAGTCGCTAACCAAGTTGGTTTCCAGGGCTGCGGCCACTTTAAAGGCGCCCTGCTGGTAGGCCACCACTGGACGAACGATAAAGACATTTTTATTGTTCTTCTTCGTTAACTCAACGCCATGGTATTTATTACTCTCGAAGAAACCACTGTTATCACCAAAGAGAGTCGAAACTTCTACATAAACGTTACCAAATGTCTGGTTGTACATCGCTTGGCCAGCACTGCCAGAACGACCGCGAGCTTCTAACATCCGGTAAATATATACGCCATCATCTTTGAATTGACCGTCAGCAGTATCACCCGAGTGATTCACAAATACATCTTGACCCAGAGGGTTCATGTCATAAGCTTCATAACGACCGAGACGTAGGGTCCAACTGTCATTCTTAGCAACTTCAAACCAAACATCATCGGTGCTCACGCCACCATCGGTGCCGTAGGTTGGTTGTGCTAAGGCGCGGATCATATAATCGCCTTGCTGACGCTCGCCCAAAAATGAAATCAAGAAACGACCGTCCTGATCCCAAGATTTATCATCAGAGGTAGTATTCACATCATTGTCGACATAGTTGACGTTGAATTCGACGTCACCACCGATAGTCAGCTTGCCTTGCTCACCTTCGATAGTCACCGCAGCCTGTGCTTGGCTGGCGGCTGCGAGTGCAGTTGTAATAGTAAGTGCAGCGAATTTATTCATGGTTATTCCTTCCATTTTTATATTCCGTAGTTGAACCATTATATTTTTCGGAGTTAAACCAAACTGAAATCGGTTCCATTTGGTTCGAAATAAGAATAGATGCAAAACTGATACATACAAGTAACAATCTCGCTATATGTGAGCAAAATCTAACAAAAATAGAGATTAATGGCCTATTTACGTGATTTCGATCACGTATAAAGCATAACAAACGTGGAACCGTTTGCGGTTTTACGCTCTTCATTCATAGAATGAATATTATCGAATCAGCATTATCAAATTACTTGGAGTAAGCATGCCAAAATCATGTGGATGGACGACGAAACAATTTACCGCAGATCCTTGGCGTCCTTACTACCATATCGCCGCCAAAACGGGCTTGATTAACGATCCCAATGGCTTTAGCTTCCATCAAGGACGCTTTCAACTGTTTTACCAATGGAACCCCTTTGGCTGCGAACATAAAAACAAACACTGGGGCCACTTCAGCAGCAGCGACCTGATACATTGGCAAGCACATCCAGCCGCTTTAGCCCCTACGGATTGGTTCGACAAAAATGGCTGCTATTCCGGCACAGCAGTGAGTGAGGGCGAGATCCTTAACCTTTATTACACTGGCAATGTCCGCCAAGGTGAGCAACGCCTCAGTTACCAATGTAAAGCGGTGCTGCATCCTGATGGGCATGTTGAAAAACTGGGGCCGATGAATATCGAAGCACTCAGAAATTACACTGGCCACGTCCGTGACCCGAAGTATTTATCTTGGCAAGATCAATCTTGGCTCATTCTGGGAGCTCAAACGCTGGGTCAACGGGGTGGAATCTGTCTACTACAGCAGCAACAAGAGCAATGGCTTGAACGTCGCTTCATCAGCCAAGAAATTAATCTCGGTCGCCCACAGCAAGCCTATATGTGGGAATGTCCTGATTTATTTGAGCTCGACCAACAATGGTTATTATTGGCCTGCCCGCAGGGCATCGAACTTGATCAAGCCGAATACACCACCACCAATCTGAGTGGTTACTTCACCGTTGACATGAGCGCTGGCCCGGCAGAACTGACCATCAACAGTGAATTTAATTTACTCGATCATGGTTTCGAATTTTATGCGCCGCAAACCCTGCAACATCAAGGCACCACCCTGTTAATCGGTTGGCTTGGGCTACCCGATGATGGTGAGCACCCAAGCGTTCGCCACAATTGGACACAAATGCTCGGCTTACCTCGTAGCCTAAGTTGGGAAAACGGCTGCTTACGGCAGCGCCCCATCCCAGCGTTCAAGGCGCTCGCCCAAGCTCAACAAGGCGACTCTTATGGCAGTGGAGAGCATCAACTTAAGGGTTTCAGCAGAAGCTGTATGCTAGACATTGAATTCACCGAGTGCAGCGCTTTTCAACTCAGTCTACCCAGTGCGGACGATAGTTTCAGCCTCCATTGGAGCAAAGGAACACTCGTGGTTGAGCGAGGCGAACTCGGTCCGCTCAACAGTGATACCAAGCGAACTTATCAAAGTCGTAATGGCAACTTAAGGCAGCTACAATTATTTATCGACAGCTCCAGCTTTGAACTATTTGTCAATGATGGCGAAGCCGTGTTATCGGGCCGACTATTTCCTCAGCAAGCCTGGCACACAGGGCAATTCAAGTTGGAAAGTGGGCAAGCCAAGCTTCAGCTGACTCAGCTGAGCAATAGCTGGATCGAGGAGGATCTAGATGCATAAAGTACAAGTATGGAATTTGGGCGATGCCGTTATCGACCTGCTCCCAGAAGACAATGGTCTACTCAAAATGTGCCCCGGTGGTGCGCCTGCCAATGTCGCTGTCGCCTTGGCACGCCTCGGCATCAATAGTGGTTTCATTGGCCGAGTGGGTAACGACCCCATGGGCAAGATGGTCAGCGCCACTCTGGCAGACGAAGGCGTTGATATCAGTAGTTTAAGCTTCGATCAACAGCAGCGAACCTCTACCGTATTAGTCTCTTTAGATGCCAGTGGAGAGCGTGAATTTACCTTTCTGGTACAACCCAGTGCCGATCAGTTTTTAAGCACTGAGCAGCTCCCCGCCTTCCAAACAGAACAATGGTTGCAATTAAGTTCCATCGCCCTTGCCGCAGCGCGCTGTCGCGAAACCGCCATCGAAGCGGCTAAACGCTGCCGCACTGCTGGTGGTTGGGTATTCTTCGACCTCAATTTACGACCTATGTTATGGTCTAGCCCCGAGCAAATGCGTCAGCAGATTGAAGCATTTTTACCCTTGTGCGATTTAGTTAAATTTTCCGAAGAAGAAGCATTATGGCTTAGCAATTGTGAACAAATTGAGCAAGCGGTCGAGTATTTACAAGCGCAACTTCAGGTTCCTTTTATCTTATCGCTAGGCGAATTAGGGAGTGAATTAGTCTATGCGGGGAAAATCCAGCGAGTCCTTGCCGAGCCCGTAGCCAAGGTGGTGGATACCACCGGCGCTGGTGATGCTTTTGTAGGAGGGGTCTTGGCTTACTTGAGCCAGTTTAGCCAATGGCAAGACCAAGCCTTATTACTCGAGGCCTTGGCCCGTGGTAATAAAAGTGGCGGTTTGGCGGTTGGCGAAAAAGGGGCGATGTCGGCCCTACCCTATATACATCGTTAATCACAACGCAACCCAGAGCGCGCCGAGAGCTCTGGGTTGTGGATTTCTAAATTATCCAAAGCCTTGAGCCAAGCTTGGCCGAATGTTTCCCTCCACTTTTTATCTCACTTTACTCACATCAGCGTCTCAACGTGGTCTTGAATGCCCAAGGAAATGGCAAACCGCTGTTATGAAATTTATTATTGCTAGCCACTTATCGACTATTTTGTTAAAAAACCTAAAAAATACCTTTTTAAAACGAGATTTAGCGCACGAAAAGCAAATTGCTGAAAATCGTCCGCATTTTTCGTAATTGAGTCATCCCAGAAGCAGACTAACAATGAACTTAGGATCGGAAGATTGGCACTGTGACGCTTTGGCAATGCAACCCATTGACTCGCTCAAGCCCAACGGACACTAATTCTTCGATAAATATGCTTTCTTAAGGAGTAATGCCATGGCTCAGTATTTTGATCAAATTGAAAAAATCACTTTCCAAGGACCAGAATCTAATGACCCTTTAGCCTTTCGTCACTATGACGCCAATCAGCTGATCTTAGGTAAGACCATGGCAGAACATCTGCGCTTTGGTGCCTGCTATTGGCACAATCTCTGCTGGGATGGCTCTGACATATTTGGTTCAGGTACCTTTGATCGCCCTTGGCAGCAAGCAGGCAACGCCTTAGAAATGGCCAAAGTGAAAGCCGACGTCGCCTTCGAACTATTTACAAAATTAACCATTCCTTACTATTCCTTCCATGACATCGACGTTGCGCCGCAAGGCAACTCGCTCAAAGAATATAGCGAGAACATGAAGGTGATGATGGACGTGCTTGCCGAGAAGCAACAACAAACGGGGATGAAGTTACTCTGGGGTACCGCCAACGTATTCTCTCATCCACGTTTCATGTCAGGCGCAGCTTCAAATCCCAATCCCGAAGTATTTGCCTATGCGGCGACCCAAGTATTTAGCGCGATGAACGCCACCAAAATGCTGGGCGGTGAAAACTATGTATTGTGGGGAGGTCGAGAAGGTTACGAAACCTTACTCAATACCGATTTACGCCAAGAGCGTGAGCAATTGGGTCGTTTCTTCCAAATGGTGGTAGAACATAAACACAAAATCGGCTTTAACGGCACCTTATTGATCGAGCCTAAACCTGCTGAACCCACCAAACATCAGTACGACTACGACACCGCCACTGTCTATGGCTTTCTCAAGCAATTTGGCTTAGAAAATGAAGTCAAAGTAAATATTGAAGTAAATCACGCAACTTTGGCGGGGCACTCCTTCCATCACGAAATCGCCACCGCGATCTCACTGGGCTTATTTGGTTCGATTGATGCGAACCGCGGTGACCCGCAACTGGGTTGGGATACCGACCAATTCCCCAATAGTGTGGAAGAATGGACACCGGTGATGCACGATATCTTAAAATCAGGAGGGTTCTCTACCGGAGGTTTGATGTTTGATACCAAATTGCGTCGTCAAAGCATCGCCAAGGCGGATTACTTCCACGGTCACATTGGAGCCATGGATACTTGCGCCCTCGCCCTGAAAAAAGCCGCCAGTTTACTGGAAAGCCAAGAACTCAACAAAATAGTGGCCGAACGTTACGCGGGTTGGAGTGGTGATCTTGGCAAAGCGATTATGACCGGAGACTACAGTCTTGAGTCCTTAGCCAAACAAGCGCTGAGTGACAACATCCAGCCAACTCATGTCTCGGGTCGCCAAGAACAATTGGAAAACATCATCAATAAACACATCTTCAGCAGATAAGGATAAAGTTTCAGCAAGCCATAAAACCGACGCTTGAGCGTCGGTTTTTGTAACTCAAACAGCCGTCGTGGATAACACCGTCAACCCAGACTCGCTATCATGATTTGCATCTGATTAAGACTCCAGCGATAGCGCTGCCCCATTCACAACTTGATATTCCATCGTCAAAGGATCAAGCCCCTCCAAACAACCAGCGTTTACCCGAGTCAATTCAGGCGCGCTTCGCGGACGATGGAAGGTATAAATACCACAATGTTTACAAAAATAATGCTTGGCCACATGACTGTTCCACTGATACAAGGTCAACGCATCCTGGCCAGTGAGTAGCTCAAAGCTATCATCTTCGGCGGTGACCATCATAATTCCCTTGCGCTGGCATAGGCTACAATTACAGCGCACCGCCGGCACTAGGCTGGACTTTAATGAAAATGTTACCGCGCCACAATGACAACTTCCCTGATGAACTTGACTCATTTGCACTCTCCTTGACGATTGATTCGACCTTGGGCCGATTTGCACTATCATTAATAATATTTATATCATTAATGGTGATTTATGAATGCCTCATTTAATAAGACCTTAAGCCTAAGTCTACTGTTATTCAATAGTGTTGAGCATGAGGTCTACGCCGCCCCGCCGCCGCCTTTGGTATTAGCCAGCGAATACCAGCAAGGCTTGCAACTCGAACGCTACTGGGTTTGTGAAAAATATGACGGCGTTCGGGCCTATTGGAACGGACAGCAATTACTGAGCCGCAGTGGCCGAACCATTTCCATCCCTCACGAGTTACAACAGCAACTCCCGGCCTTTGCACTAGATGGCGAACTATGGCTTGGTCGGGGCAAGTTTAGCGAATTGGTGGGCTTAATACATCGACAGCAGAGCAAGTTCGAGCAATGGCAAAAGGTACAGTTTATGGTCTTTGACCTTCCCCATCATCCGGGTAACTATCGAAGCCGCTATCAACAACTACAAGGCTTAGCCAAGCAGGCTAATTTTATTCGAATACCTGAATATCATAACTATCCCGGCCGAACTCAATTAGCGCAAGAGCTACAAAAAATCAGCGCCGAAGGCGGCGAAGGCTTAATGTTACGCGATCCAAACTCGTTTTATCTGGCGACCCGTAGTCACGCCTTAATCAAATATAAAGCTTACCAAGACGGAGAAGCCGAAGTTGTGGCTTATAGCGCTGGAAAAGGTAAGTATCAAGGTATGCTGGGTGCCTTAGTGGTACAAGATCGACAAGGACAACGATTCAAAATAGGCAGCGGCTTAACAGATCAGCTCCGAGTTTCACCACCGCCGCTTGGTAGTCTGATTGAATACCGCTACAACGGTTTGAGCAGTCATGGTAAGCCACGTTTCGCACGCTTTATACGGCTTCATCAAACGCTCTAACAGCTAAGTATTGGTATCACTAAGCTGACTGCGGGATCCCGAGCTCAAACCTGAGCAGTAAGGGCAAACGGCTCTAGTATCCCAACTTAAGCTCTAGCCAAAGAGTTTAAGGCAGCTGTTTATTTCGCTCAACATCCACCAGATAATCACCTTCCAGCCAATCCCTGCCGATCAGCAACTTATAGTCCATTTTGCTGCGATCGCGTAAGTTAACATCAACTGTTTTCTGTTGGCCCTGCCATTCAATGGCCAGCGCCACTTTATAACGGATCTCTAAGCCTTGAGAATTACGTACCGCCACCACATCGCTGATCCGTGCCTTGCCCTGATGCTGCTCACCCTGCTCATTAATGGTGGTGAATTCCAGATACTTACCAATGTTGGCACGCATTTTAGGTTTCACCAGCGATTTTTGCTCGGCTTCTGAGTAATCCGCTGGCAGAATATTATTACCATCGATAACCCGTATATGGTCGGCATGCAATGAGGTGCTGGCCGCGCCGGTATCAATCCGGGTTAAATAACGAAGATCAGCTTCCACGACACGAATATATTCTAAGGCTCCCACCGTTGCTTTCTCGGCCCAACAGCTGCTGGCGGAAGCCAGCGTAAACACCATCGCGAACAATATCTTCTTCAACACCTAACTTTCTCCTACTTGGTCGCAGGGGAGCTCTACCATCAGCCTTGTCTGATCACGACAGACTCAGCTTCCCCATAAATTTACTGTAGTTTAGCTGATGCTCGCTCAGGTCGAAACCTGCTGCCATTCGATAATCCTCAAATTCGTTTAACCGAGCACCCGATCCCAATCCTTCCATACCACTTGATAACCAGCTTTTTGCACCGCTGCGGCAACTACTTCAGGTCGGCGCTCATCGCTAATTTCAAACTGCTCCAGCGCTGTCTGACTAGTTTTAGCATAACCGCCCGGCTGGGTGCTGGAAAAGGCACTCATGGTGGTGATCCCCAGGGGAATCGCATGATTACGAAAATGTTCTGACTCACGAGTTGATAACGACAACTCCACATCGGGATTAAACAAACGATAGGCGCAAATCAACTGAACTAACTGCTTGTCCGTCATCACCGATACCGGCTGAAAACCGCCTTCACAGGGCCGCAAGCGCGGAAAGGAAATAGAAAACTTACTCTGCCAATAGCGACGCTCTAAATACTGCAAATGCGCAGCCGCGTAAAAACAATCGTTACGCCATTGATCCAGACCAATTAAAGCCCCTATACCAATCTTACGAACCCCGGCGGCACCGAGACGTTCAGGGGTAGCTAAACGATAATCAAAATCACGCTTCCGTCCCTTGGGATGCACCTCGGCATAACGCTGCCGATTATAAGTTTCTTGATAAACCATCACCGCATCTAAACCGAGTGGAATCAGCTCTCGGTAGTCCGCTTCATCCAAGGGTTGAACTTCCATCGACACATGTGAGAACCGCGCCTTAATTAAGGGCATCACTTGACGAAAGTAGGCCATGCCGACCTTGCGTTCCGACTCACCAGTCACTAACAAGATGTGGTCAAAACCAAGGGCTTTAATGGCATCTAATTCTGCATCGATTTGTGCCATATCTAAGGTGAGGCGACGGATCTTATTACCCATCGAGAAACCGCAATATTGACAAACATTACTGCACATATTGCTCAGATATAAAGGTATGTAAAACTGCTGTGTCTTACCAAAACGCTGCTGAGTTAAACGCATGCTGCGCTGGGCCATCGGTTCCAAATAGGCTTCGGCTGCGGGCGAAATGAGCGCCTGAAAATCGTCCAAATCTAACTTATCTTTGGCCAGTGCTCGCTCGACATCAACAGTGGTTTTACTGTAAATCGACAAATGTACTGCTGCGTGATCATAAGTCGCTAAGTGCTCGGCAAAACTCATTCGCTTGCCCTCCTATAAATTATCTAAAAACGCCGTTAAAGGACTCGATGCTTCCGCATGGCGTAATTCGCGACCTAAACCAGCAAGATAAGCATTGCGCCCCGCTTCAACGGCCATCGCAAAAGCTTGGGCCATCGCCACCGGATCTCTGGCCACGGCCATCGCGGTGTTGACCAATACCGCATCGGCGCCCAACTCCATCGCCAACGCCGCATCGGAGGGGGCTCCAATGCCCGCATCCACCACCACCGGCACGCTGGCTTGCTCAATAATAATTTCTAAGAAATCGCGACTGCGCAGGCCTTTATTAGTACCAATTGGAGCGCCCAGCGGCATCACCGCAGCACAACCCACATCTTCCAATCGTTTACACAACACCGGATCTGCATGCACATAAGGCAGCACCACAAAACCTTGTTGCACCAGGGTTTCGGCGGCGGCAAGCGTTTCGATAGGATCCGGCATGAGATATTTCGGATCGGGATGAATTTCCAGCTTCAACCAATTGGTTGCCAACGCCTCACGCGCCAGATGAGCGGCAAAAACTGCCTCCTCAGCGTTGCGTGCCCCAGAGGTATTGGGCAGCAGCTGCACCCCCGCTTTGAGTAAGGGAGCTAAAATATCATCCTGTTGATCGCTGGCATCAATCCGTTTCATCGCCATGGTCACCAGCTGACTAGCACTGGCTTGAATACTGGCAGTCATTAACTCCGCACTGGCAAATTTGCCGGTCCCGGTAAATAAACGACTGGTAAAACTCTTATCTGCAATCTGTAACACAGGAACTCCTTAATTTATCCACCGGCAATCGCCCGAAAAATTCGCACCTTCGTGCCATTCACCAGCTGGGTTACCGGCCAATGAGTTCGCGGCACAATCCGACCATCGACGACCACCGCAACCCCATTCAACGATTGCTGCTGTTGCTCTAGTAACTGAGTAATGTTCAAGGGCTCAACTAGCGCGGTACTCAAGCCATTCAACTCAATTGTTATGTACATTATTTTTCACCCTTCAGCGCATACCGGACAGGCCGGATCGGCCTGTATGCTTAAATGAAACCACTCGAGGCTGTGCGCATCGAAGCTGGAGAAGCGCCCAAGCTGAGCGGAAGCAAGGCCCACCAGCAACTTAATGGTTTCCAAGGCTTGCAGGCTACCGATGGTGCCCACCACTGGCCCAAGGACCCCGGCATTACTGCAATTAAGTTGCTGCTCACTGGCATTCGGAAATAAGCAGTGATAACAGCCCTGAGCTGAACGGCGAAAATCAAACACCATCAACTGCCCGTCAAAGGCGACTGCTGCACCACTCACCAAAGGCACTTTGGCTTTTACACAGGCCTGATTCACCGCATAACGGGTGCTGATGTTATCGCTGCAATCCAGCACCACATCGGCTTGCGCCACCTCCATCGCCAGTAACAAATCATCCATCTTGCGATTCACGGTTCGCACTTGGATCTGACTGTTAAGCTGCTGCAGGCGCTGTTTCGCGGCAGTGACTTTGGCACTGCCAATATCCGCTTCGGTGTATAGCACCTGGCGCTGTAAATTGCTGCTATCGAGCTGGTCAAAATCGGCTAAAACCAATTTCCCTACACCTGCTGCGGCTAAGTACATACTCGCCGGCGCGCCCAAGCCTCCCACCCCAATCAACAATACCTGAGCCTGCTTGAGCTTTAATTGCCCGGCTTCACCCACCTCTTTGAGTAATAGGTGGCGACTATAGCGTTGGTATTCTTGGTCCGTTAATTGGTTGAAGTTCATGTTGACTCCTATCTGCTCATTTCAGTTGATTGACTGACAATCGCTTCGAGCTCGGCCAGCGCATTCGCGGGATCGGCTGCCTCGGTAATCGCTCGGACCACCGCCACACTGCCCACGCCACACTGCCACACCTGCTTGGCTCGCGGCAAATCGATGCCGCCAATCGCGACTAAGGGGTAATCGCTCATTAAGCTCGCGTAACGACTTAATTTCGCCAAACCTTGCGGCTTGGACGGCATATCCTTAGTAGTCGTGGGAAAAATATGACCCAGTGCAATATAACTAGGGCCTAGCTGACTGGCACGTAATAATTCGTAATAGCCATGGGTGCTAATGCCTAAACGCAAACCAGCAGCGGCAATTTGTGGTAAATCGGCCAAGGCCAGATCTTCTTGCCCCAAATGCACCCCATAGGCACCATGTTTTAGCGCCAATTGCCAGTAGTCATTAATAAACAAACGCGCCTGATATTGACGACCCAGTTGGATGGCTTGACGCACATCGCTTTCCACTTCCGCATTACTTTTATCTTTGATCCGCAGCTGTAGGGTTTTCACCCCCATCGCTAATAGACGCTCTATCCATGCCACGCTATCCACCACTGGGTAAACGCCAAGTTGATAGCTATCACAGCTCGCGAAGGACTGCTGCTCTGGCCAACTTTCGCTGAGGCCAAACAGCTTTCCTAGCGGCGTTTGTGCCGACTCAACCCGTGGAAAATATTGCCGCTGACTGGGCCAGCCCAAGTGCGCCAGATTGCCACAACCCTGCTGCTGCGAAAGTCCCTGATAGACATAAGCTTTAGCCAGCACCAGTGCATCTTCCATGGCAAAATCGAGCGCTAAACCAGCCGCCAGGGCGGAGGCCAGAGTACAACCAGTGCCGTGGGTATGCGAGGCTTCCAGTAACGGACTGGAGAGCAATATCTCGCGCAGCCCATCACAATAAAAATCCACCGCTTGTCCGGGCGTGAAATCTAAGTGTCCCCCCTTAGCCCACACGGCTTTGACGCCCTTGGCTAGCAACGCTGCGCAGGCTTGTTTCACGGCAACGGGACTGCTGAGCCCAATGCCCGTCAAACTGGCTAACTCACTGGCATTGGGCGTGAGCACATCAACTTGAGCCAATAGCTTGGGTAAAGCCGCTAGCAGATCGTCAGCCGCCAGCTTCGCTCCAGAACTCGCAACCAGTACAGGGTCGTACACCACCAGCGGTGGTTCCGACCAAGTCGCCTTATAGCTGGCTAACTTATCTGCCACCAAAGTCACTAACTCGGCGCAGCCTAACATGCCAATTTTAATCACCTTGGCCGGATTCGTTGCAGCCAAAGCATCCAACTGCGCGGCCAACATCGCGCCCGTGACCGTCTCCATGGCGCTCACTCCGCGAATATTTTGCGCAGTCAACGCGGTCACCGCAGTGGCACACTCAACGCCCAAATCATGGGCGCTCAGTAAATCGGCCTGCAAACCCGCTCCTGCACAGCTGTCACTCCCCGCGATCGTCCAAACTTGTGGGCGTAAGGCCGCGTCAAGGCAAGCGCTAGGCTTCATGGCTAGTCTCGGCAGTTAACGGAGAGTGGTAAATTTCGGCCCCCTTACTACGAAACTCAGCAGACTTTTCCGCCATCCCTTCAACCACTGCGGCAGGCTGATATCCAAGATCGGCAAGCGGTTCATCTAACAACTTAATCTCTAAGTCATTGGCATAATCTCGCACCTCTTGAGAGATCTTCATTGAACAAAATTTCGGGCCACACATCGAACAGAAGTGCGCCACCTTGGCAGATTCTTGAGGCAGCGCCTCATCATGGTAGGCACGGGCAGTATCGGGATCTAAAGCAAGATTGAATTGATCTTCCCAGCGGAATTCAAAACGCGCTCGACTCATGGCGTTATCTCGAATTTGCGCGCCAGCATGACCTTTGGCCAAATCGGCGGCGTGAGCGGCGATTTTATAGGTAATCATGCCCTGTTTTACGTCATCTTTGTTGGGTAGACCCAGATGCTCTTTGGGCGTCACATAACACAACATGGCGCAGCCAAACCAACCAATCATCGCCGCGCCAATGCCCGAAGAAAAGTGGTCGTACCCCGGAGAAATATCGGTAATTAGCGGTCCTAAAGTATAAAATGGGGCCTCGTCACAAACTTCGAGCTGCTTCTCCATATTCTCTTTGATCAGCTGCATCGGGACGTGGCCCGGGCCTTCGATAATCACCTGTACATCGTATTCCCAGGCAACTTTGGCCAACTCGCCAAGGGTTTCCAATTCGGCAAACTGCGCCTCGTCGTTGGCATCGGCAATCGAGCCCGGACGCATTCCATCCCCCAATGACAACGACACATCATAGGCGGCACAAATTTCACAGATGTCGCGAAAACGCTCGTAAAGGAAACTCTCCTGATGGTGGGCCAGACACCACTTGGCCATGATCGAGCCGCCACGCGAAACGATGCCAGTAATCCGCTTGGCGGTCATTGGCACATAACGCAGCAATACGCCAGCATGAATAGTGAAGTAGTCCACGCCCTGTTCTGCCTGCTCGATCAAAGTGTCGCGAAAGACTTCCCAGTTGAGATCTTCAGCCACTCCATTTACCTTTTCCAGAGCTTGATAAATCGGCACGGTGCCGATCGGCACAGGCGAGTTACGGATCACCCATTCACGGGTCTCGTGAATATAACGGCCAGTCGACAAGTCCATCACCGTATCGGCACCCCAACGGGTCGCCCAAACTAACTTCTCAACTTCTTCTTCTATCGAAGAGGTCACCGCCGAATTCCCAATATTGGCGTTCACTTTGACCAAGAAATTACGACCAATGATCATCGGCTCGGTTTCGGCATGGTTAATATTGGCAGGAATAATCGCCCGACCTCGCGCGACCTCATCGCGAACAAACTCACCAGTAATATGCGCCGGCAAGGAAGCACCAAAGGAATGGCCCGCTTGTTGTTCGGCCAGTAAATCTTCACGGATCTTGTCCCGTCCCATGTTTTCGCGGATCGCGATATATTCCATTTCCGGGGTGATAATACCTTGGCGAGCATAGTGTAATTGAGTCACTCGTTTACCAGGCTTGGCTTTTCGTGGTGTTGGCAGGCTGTCGAAACGAATATGATCGAGACCTTCATCGGCCAAACGTTGCTGAGAAAAGTTTGAGCTGTGTCCGGCTAAAGCCTCGGTATCGCCGCGCTCTTCGATCCAAGCCTGACGCTGTTGGGGCAAGCCCTTACGCACATCCAAATCGGCTTGTTGGTCACTATAAATTCCTGAGGTATCATAGACCCGAACCGGTTCATTGGCGGCAAACTTCGGATTTTCTTTACTACCGCCCACGAGGCTATCGGCTAAGTTAATTTGGCGCATCGCAACTTGAATATCGTCACGACTACCTTGAATATATATTTTTTCTGAATTTGGAAAAGCTTGACCCTGCAGATTATTAATATATTGCTCTGCAGCGGCTCTGGTTTCGCGTCTTGACATGACTTGCCTCTCAATAAAGTTATTAACAATGAGGCTTGTCGGATGTAGGAAAAGTAAGCAAAGCTAAGGGCGCAATATACGCCGTCGCAACGGTCCATTGGCACTTTCACAAAAAACTTACTCATCTTGTTCCCTGCGCAGGCATTATCCTGATCAGGTCATACGGATCCCACACAACAGTAGCAATACTACCCGTGGTCTCAGCCTTTCGGCACTCCGACAAGAGAGCCGAGTATAGGGCTGATAAATACAAATCACAAGCGGCAGATCAAAAACCAAACTGAGCAACACCGCTCAATACCCGCCAAGTAAGGTTGAGAAAGATGACAACCACAACTGATGGACTAAAGCTGAAATTGCAGACCGAGACTAAACAGGACACTCAACAAGAAACTCCATTTCGCCGTCGCTTGCAGTTGTTGATCTAAAACTTGGTGTTGGTACTGACAAAACACCGTAGCACTCACCTTGAGCAAGGCGAGCGCGGCCAACAGGTACAACCAAGCAAAACTGCTGGCAGCATTCAGCAATAGGTAGCTGGCGAACAGTCCCAAAGCGACCAATATTAATAACAGATGATAATAGCGCGCTCGGCGCTCCCCAAGACGCACCGCCAGAGTCAGCTTTCCAGCCGACAAATCGGGTTTAAAATCGCGAATATTATTGATATTAAGCACCGCCGTCGCCAGTAAACCACTCCCGGCCCCTACCAACCATACTGCAGGATCGAGCTGCTGAGTATGTAAATAATGACTGCCCACCACCCCTAGCAGACCAAAGAACACAAACACACTGAGATCGCCCAAACCGCGATAACCGTAGGGTTTCTCTCCCATGGTGTAGGCAATAGCGGCAACAATCGCCAGAGCCCCCAGACCAATGAAACCAAGCCAGGCCAGCCAATAATCGCCGATGCTCACCCACAACAGCAGCAAACCACTCGCCACCGATAACAAGGCCATTAGCACTATCGCCCGCAACATTTGCGGTGCGCTCAGCAAACCAGCCTGAATCGCCCGCGTCGGTCCCACCCGGGTCTCATCATCGAGGCCCTTCAGCGCATCACCATAGTCATTGGCTAAATTGGATAAAATTTGTAACAACACCGCCGTCAATAACGACAGTACAAATACTGGCCAACTAAACTGCTGCTGTTTCAGCGCCAGACAAGAACCTAAAAGAACCGACGAGCTCGCCAAAGGCAGCGTTCGCAAGCGGGCAGCATGCAACCAGGATTTCACAGTAATACTCAACATAAAAATAACAACTCGGCGCCTATTATTGCTCAGCATCAAAGCAGAACCAAATCTGACTATGATGTTATAAAAAAAACCGCTACATTGAGACGGTCGTCGATAGCAGGAATCGTAAAGGTGCAGCTCTCTTATAATCAATTTAAACTGCTGATGCAGCAACTAAAAAAGGCGCCACAGCATGGTTTTCAGCAAGCCTGCATCCGCTTGCCTAAATTAGATTTATTAGCCTGGTTAAATCAACAGCAACAACATACTCGTGGCTACTGGCGGGATAAACATCAGCAACAAGTGGCTTTTGTCGGTGCCGCAAAATCACTGATTGGTCAGGAACAACTACAAGCTCAGTGTGAACAACTCAACGCCCAAAACAATCAACTGCGATTCTATGGTGGTATTGCCTTTGCGGAACAAGCCGCATCGTGGCCCAGTTTCCCACAACAGCGTTTTATTTTGCCGCGCTTTGAGATCCGAGGCAATGGCGAAGATTTTCAATTCCTCATTAATGCCAATTTTGAACAACAAATCGACTTAGAATATCAACGGATCGAACAAGCTTTTTCATCGCTCCAAGCCACTCAAACCATCGAACCAAACCAGCTCACAGTGCTAAGTCGTCACGACCAGCCCAGTCAAGCCCAATGGCAGCAACTGGTGACACAGGTCACCAGCAGTGAATTTCAGCAGCATACTGCAAAAGTGGTCTTATCTAGGCAGACAAGTCTGAGCTTAAGTGCTGATATTAATGCTTTTTCACTGTTGCAACAATGGCAACAAAAAGAGCCTCAGTGCTATAGCTTCTTATTTCAGTTTGATGGCTTTCACTGCTTTGTTGGCTGTAGCCCCGAGCGCCTGTATTCACGGGAAGGAAGCCAGCTGACCAGTGAAGCCCTAGCCGGAACTGCCCCAAGAGGCGCAACTCCAGAACAAGATTTACAACTTGGACAGGCCTTATTAGATGACGCAAAAAACCAACGAGAAAATCAATTGGTGGCCGATGACTTAAGCTGTCGTCTCGGCGAACTCAGCTTACATGTACAAACCTTGGCCGAGCCAGAGCTCGTCAAGCTAGCTCAGGTGCAACATCTAAAGCGACGGATCATTGCTCAAATCAGTCCCGATTTGGATGATAGTACTCTGTTACATGCCTTGCATCCAACCCCCGCCGTCGGCGGTCTACCGCGCAGTTCGGCGATCCAATATATCTTAAAGCATGAAGGATACGCTCGCGGCTGGTATGCCGGTGCCGTCGGCTGGTTTAGTGGCGCGCAAAGTGAGTTTTCGGTCGCGATCCGTAGCGCCTTGGTCGGTGCTCAACAACTGACTATTTTTGCTGGCGCGGGGATCCTCGCCGGCTCAGATCCTGAGCTAGAATGGCAAGAACTCAACCACAAAATCGCCACCGTATTACAATTAGTCGATGAGGACGCCCTTGAACAAAAGTAACCCCAAAAATATTAATATCGCTTGGGCGGAACTGTTGATTGAAGACTGTCTGCGCCATGGTATTCGCCAGTTTTGTATCGCGCCGGGCTCTCGCTCTACCCCCTTAACCTTGGCCGTCGCTAATCACCCTGGCTGCCAAAGTCTGGTTCACTTTGACGAACGTGGTCTTGGCTTTTTCGCCCTCGGTCTAGCCAAGGCTAGCCGACAAACGGTGGCAATTATCACCACCTCTGGTACTGCCGTCGCAAACTTATATCCGGCGGTAATTGAAGCACGGCAAACCGGCGTGCCACTATTGATCCTCAGTGCCGACCGCCCCCAAGAGTTGCTTGCGGTGGGAGCCAATCAAGCCATTGATCAGCGTAGGATTTTTTCCGACTACCCGATTTACCAAGCCAGTTTAGCCGAACCCAACCTCGCCATGTCACCCAGTAGCATGCTCACGGAACTAGGTCAGGCCTTGGCCATGCAACAACAAACCGCTGGCCCGGTACATCTTAATTGCCCCTATCGAGAACCCTTTTACCCACAGCAGGCGCGACAAGATTTATCCAGCCACCTAGTTGACTTAGCCGTTTGGCACGACAGTGACCAACCCTATTACCAAGTAGTCATCAGCCCTCAGAGCCCCACTTGCTCGGCGGCTTGGTCAAGCTTGGATCGCAACAGCAAAGTGTTAGTGGTAGTTGGTAAACAACTGCCCGAACAGACTCAGGCGATTATCGCTTGGGCTGAGCAACACCATTGGCCAGTGGTAGTCGATTGTCAGAGCCATTGGCAAGTAGTCGATAGCAAAGTCATCACTCAAGCAGACTTATTACTGGCCAACCAGCACTTTGCCACGGCTAATCAACCGGATTTAGTGATCCAGTTTGGCGCGCATCTGGTCGCCAAACGTCTCAGCCAATGGTTGGCCAAGATCTCGACACAGCAGTGGCTAATTGATCCCGCACAGCAGAGACTAAATCCCAAGCATCAACAACAAATTCGCTGGCAGTGCCAGCCCACTACTTGGCTCAAGAGCCATCTGGCGAAGCAGCCAAGTAGTGGCGCTTACTTAGAGCGATGGCTCCAGGCACAGCAACAAATTCAACCCATCGTGCAGCAGCATCTGCAAGACTATTCAGAGCTATCGATCAGTGCTCAAATCAGCGCCTTACAAGCACCTGGCTCAACCCTCTTTATGGGCAATAGTATGGTGATACGGACCTTCGAACTCTTAGGCCAGAGCTGCGCTGCCACAAATTATTTTGCCAACCGCGGAGCCTCGGGCATCGACGGTCTGCTGGCAACCAGTGTCGGAATTAGTCAGGCTTTGGCTGGATCAACCAGCTTAGTGATTGGCGATACCTCGCTACTGCATGACTTGAATTCACTGGCGCTGGCGAGTCGCAACCAACATAAGCTAGTGATCATCTTATTGAATAATCAAGGCGGCGAGATCTTTAGTTTACTGCCTGAACTGGGTGAGCCCGAGCAGCACCAGCAACTGGCCGAGGACTATTACCAATTGCCCCAACAAACCAACTTCGCCGCAGCCGCGCAGTTATTTAACTTGCCCTTCCACAGAGTCTCGAGCAAGCAGCAATTCGAGCAAGCCTTTAAGCAAGCACAGCAACATCAAGGCGCGAGTTTGATTGAGGTTTGTTTTTCCGCCGGTGATGCCAGTCGGCGTTATCAGGCCTTACTCAGCGAGGTCAGTCAACAGCATGCACTTTAGTGTTTATGGACAAAGTCAACATCCCTGCTTGGTGCTGTTACATGGTTTCTTGGGGAATGGCAGCGACTGGCAGGCAGTCATCGCCGAATTAAGCGCTGATTATTACTGCGTCGCCATCGACATTCCTGGTCATGGTTTGAGCGGGCAGCAACGGTTGAAACCGCGCGCAGCATTCAAAGACTTTAGTCATCGCTTGAGCGCCTGCCTCAAACGCCTGAAAGTACGCCAATACCGATTACTCGGTTACAGCCTCGGAGGCCGCTTAGCTTTACATCACGCACTACTCGCTCCCAAAGGCTTGCAGCAGCTGATTATTGAATCGGCTCACCCAGGTTTATGCGACGCTCAAGCTCGCCAACAACGTTTAGTACAGGATCACCGTTGGGCCGACCGTTGCTTAAACGAGCCGCTGGAAGAGCTATTAAACGATTGGTATCAACAGGCGGTGTTTAGCAATTTATCGAGCTTACAACGCCAGCAACTGATACGAAAACGCAGCCACCAAGATCGTCAAGGCCTAGCTGCAACCTTAACCGCCTGTAGTTTAGGTTTACAAGATGACCTCTCAAAGCAGCTAAGACGCTTAAAAATGCCGCTCGATTTTATCGGCGGAAGTTTAGACCATAACTACCAGCGCCTAGCCAAGCAGCTACAGCAAGATTATCCGCAACAGCATTGGCATCACATTGCCAATGCTGGGCACAATTGCCACTTTGAACAACCGGCGCTGTTTTCCCAACAACTCACTCAGTGTCTTAAAAATATATAAGAGAAAAACATGACTACAATTGAACGCACCCCAGTAAATTGGCAAAACGTCAACCATGACTACCAAGATATTTACTACCATAAATCGAAATACGGTATCGCCAAAATCACCATTAATCGTCCGCAGGTTCGCAATGCTTTTCGACCGTTAACGGTGCAAGAGATGATGCATGCTTTGCACGATGCGCGAATTGATCCTGAAGTCGGGGTGATTATTTTAACTGGTGAAGGAGAGCTCGCCTTCTGCTCTGGTGGTGACCAATCGGTACGGGGGGATTATGGCGGTTATCAAGACGATCAGGGCACTCATCATCTGAATGTTCTCGATTTTCAACGACAAATTCGGACCTGTCCCAAGCCCGTGGTCGCGATGGTAGCTGGTTATGCTGTTGGTGGCGGTCATGTCTTACACATGATGTGCGACCTAACCATTGCCGCCGATAATGCTAAGTTTGGCCAAACTGGGCCTAAAGTTGGCTCCTTCGATGGTGGCTGGGGAGCCAGCTACATGGCACGCATCGTCGGTCAGAAAAAAGCCCGCGAAATTTGGTTTCTCTGTCGAATGTATGATGCCCAAGAGGCGCTCGACATGGGCTTGGTCAACACCGTGGTGCCCTACGCTCAATTGGAAGCCGAAACCGTACAGTGGTGTCGTGAAATGCTGCAAAACAGCCCAATGGCGCTACGTTGCCTGAAAGCCGCATTGAATGCCGACTGTGATGGACAAGCAGGCCTGCAAGAGCTCGCGGGTAATGCCACCATGCTATTTTATATGACCGAAGAAGGCCAAGAAGGACGCAACGCCTTTAACGAGAAGCGCCCTCCGGAATTCAATAAATTTAAAAGGAACCCTTAGGCAAATAACAAATTAATCATCTAATATTAGTAAGTTAACTTGCTGTGATTAATTTAAGGGATGAAAATGTCTTTCATCCCGCCTGCGAATAAGGAACTCGGTATGCTCTGTAATTGGCAAAGCGCAAAGATCTCTCGCTATACTCTGCAACTTCGTCACCCAATTAACCTTGGTCCACAGCAAATCAGCCAACGGCAAGGTCTCTATCTGGACGTCTGTTTTAACGATGGACGAAGAGGTCGTGGGGAAGTTGCCCCGCTGCCGGGCTTTAGCGAAGAAACGCTCGACCAAGCAGAGCAACAACTACTGGATTATTTACAGGGCCATAGTATTCGCAAGTTCTATCCCAGTGTCGCCTTTGCCATCGACTGCTGTGTCGCGGGTATGCCCCCAGAAGTACCGATCAAGGTCGCGTACCCCCTATTAGACGGTGACTTCGCCCAGTGCCAGCAAACCTTAGACCAGAGTCATGCAACTTTAGCCAAACTCAAAGTGGCTCGTAACTCCCCTAAAAGTGATCTAGAGCTAATTACCCAATTGCAACAACATTATCCTCAACTGCGTTTACGTTTAGATGCCAATCAAAGTTGGCTCTGGAACCAAGCAATTTATGTATTAGAAAATATCGATTTAAATCGTATTGATTACATCGAAGAACCGCTTGTCAACAGCCAACAGTGCGCGATGCTCGCCAAGCGAACCCAAGTCGGAATAGCTCTAGATGAAACCCTACAAGATAGCAGTTATCGCTACCACTACTTCGACGGTTTACGCAGCTTAGTACTCAAGCCGAGTCTAATCGGAACATGGCATCGCTGTACCAGCTTAATTGATCAAGCGCATGCCGACCAGGTTAGCTGTGTACTCAGCTCAGCCTACGAAAGTGAAATAGGTTTACAATGGATCCAGAACATGGCGAAAGACTTTACTCCCGAGCAAGCGCCAGGACTGGACACACTTAAAGCATTTAGCGACCAAACCATTCAACTTGAGCTGATCCAACAACTTCAAAATAACCACTAATTCGCTCAGCGGTGACCCTAAATAAATCAATAACGGCACCGCCAGCTCAACTTTTGAGCAGCCAATTCATAGCATCTTGCCGCGTTTTCGATGAAACCCCAGATCTCATTCAAGCATCGCTCATCACTTAAAAAGCGTTTTCTAGAGCCTTGTCACACTCTCACTACGTTTGTGAATAAACGTCATAAGCGTACAAAAAAGCGTCATTGGTTGTTTACCAATATCGACTTAGGCTGATTGCTGAGGAGTGCCTTATTGGGATGACCTCTACACCCTACAACTAGAGCAGATTGGCCGAACGATGTAATTCTCGCCAGGCACAATCGCCCTAAATAAAAACATAATAAAACAAGCTATCAAGCAAGGAGCCATATATGAAAAAGCTGATCATGTTAATCTGTACAGCCGTATTAGCCCTATCCACACCAGCCTTTGCCAAAACCGTAAAAATCGGTTTAGCCATCGATGATTTACGTCTAGAGCGCTGGCAGAAAGACCGCGATTTTTTTGTTGAGAAAGCTGAGGCGCTTGGTGCCAAAGTATTCGTACAGTCTTCAAATAGCAACGAGACTGCACAAATATCTCAAATTGAAAACATGATTTCTCGCGGTGTCGATGTATTAGTAATTATCCCTTACAACGGCAAGGTTTTGTCGAATGTTATCGCTGAAGCAAAATCTGAGGGCATTAAAGTGCTCGCCTATGACCGCTTAATCAATAATGCAGACATCGATTTTTATCTATCTTTTGACAATGAAAAAGTAGGTGAATTACAGGCCAAAGCGTTGATCCAACATAAAGCCAATGGCAACTTCTTTTTGATGGGAGGCTCACCTGTCGACAACAACGCGAAATTATTCCGCCAAGGACAAATGAATATCCTGCAACCGCTGATCGACAAAGGCGATATTAAAGTGGTTGGCGATCAATGGGTCGATGGCTGGCTCGCTGAAAACGCATTAAAAATCATGGAAAATGCACTCACCGCCAATAACAACAATATCGATGTTGTTGTTGCCTCCAACGACTCCACCGCTGGTGGTGCAATTCAAGCGCTTGAAGCGCAAGGTTTAGCCGGAAAAGTCTTTATTTCCGGTCAAGATGCCGACTTAGCAGCAACTCGTCGGGTCCTTGCTGGCACGCAAACCATGACGATTTACAAACCCATTAAGCTATTAGCCACCACCGCAGCCGAATTAGCGGTTGAAATGGGCGAAGGCAAAATGCCCAAAGCCAACTCGAGCTTAAACAACGGCACCAAAGATGTGCCCGCTTACTTGTTAACTCCGATCCCCGTAGACAAAGACAACATCGACAGCACGATTCTTGCCGATGGTTTCCACACCAAAGCAGACGTTTACCAATAACCTTCTGATCATCCAGCGGTATTGAAAGGCGGGGCCTTCCCCGCCTTTTGAGGAGCACTTATGAGTCAAACCAGCTTATTAACAATGTCTAACATTGTTAAGAAATTTTCCGGCGTGGTGGCCTTAAATGGAGTCAATTTTAATCTTGAGCGCGGTGAGGTGGTATCACTTTGCGGCGAAAACGGTTCGGGTAAATCAACCTTAATGAAGGTGCTCACCGGGGTGCACCCCTACGGATCTTATCAAGGTCAAATCCATTACAAAGGCCAACCCTTAATTTCACACAATGTCAGAGATAGTGAGGAAAAAGGCATTGCGATTATTCACCAAGAACTCACCTTGGTGAAAGAACTATCGATCTTGGAGAACATTTTTCTGGGCGCCGAGCTCAGCCATTATGGCGTGCTGGATCACAGCGCAATGTTTCAGCAAACCAAAGCCCTGTTGCAACGGGTGAACTTAGATATTTCGCCGGATACACCGATCCGCGAGTTAGGCGTCGGCCAGCAACAACTAGTGGAAATAGCCAAGGCCTTATCCAAACAAGCCGAAGTTTTGGTCTTAGATGAACCCAGCGCCCCACTCACCGAGTCGGAAACTCGGATACTGTTAGACATCGTCAAACAGCTGCGCAGTGAAGGCGTTAGCTGTGTGTATATTTCTCACAAGCTCACCGAAGTCAAAGAAATCTCTGACCGCATCTGCATTATTCGCGATGGTGAGCATATTGGGACTCAGTCAGCCAAACAAATGAGCACCGACGATATTATCAGCATGATGGTTGGCCGCGAACTCAAACAACTGTTCCCTCGGGAAGAACATCCGATCGGTGACGTGGTATTAAAAGTTGGGCCAGTGAATGCCAAGCTCACCAAAGGCTCGCCCTTAAAGCAAGTGGACCAAGTCAATTTTAGCCTACATAAGGGCGAAATATTAGCGGTCGCCGGTTTAGTGGGGTCGGGCCGCACCGAACTGATGCAATGCTTGTTTGGTTCCTATGCGGGCATTTATCAATGTCCGATCGAACTAGACGGTCAGCCAATTAAGATCCGTCATAATCGGGATGCTCTCAAATATGGCATTGCCATGGTACCTGAAGATCGCAAGCGTCACGGGATTGTTCCGATCATGGGCGTTGGCCATAACATTACCTTGGCAGGATTAAATATGTTTACTGGCCCCGCTCAAGCCTTAAACGAATCGGCGGAACAGGCCTCAATAGACCAATCCATCGCACGACTCAAAGTCAAAACCGCTTCTGCCGACTTGGCGATTAAAAGCCTTAGTGGCGGTAATCAGCAAAAAGCAATTTTGGCGAAGTTTCTGCTACTAAAACCGCGTATTTTAATTCTCGATGAACCAACACGAGGGATCGATGTGGGGGCTAAATATGAGATCTATAAACTTATTTTTCAGCTTGTTAAACAAGGAATTAGCATCATTATGGTGTCTTCAGAATTACCCGAAGTATTAGGGATCAGTGACCGAGTCTTGGTGATGCACGAAGGTAAATTAAAAGGCCTATTAGACAATCAAAACCTGAGCCAGGAAATGGTGATGGATTGTGCATTGGCCGAGGAGTAAAACATGTCTAGTCAAGAAACCACCATCACCCCCCCTGCAGTCAAGGGCAACTTGATGGATAAACTGAAAAAAATGCAGCTACAGGTATTAGTAATGTTTGCCGCTATTGCTTTGATCATGCTGTTTTTCTATTTTGCTACTGACGGTAGTTACCTCACCCCTCGTAATATTTCAAACCTGTTACGACAAACTGCAATTACAGGGATCCTCGCCATCGGTATGGTCTTTGTCATCATTTCTGCTGAGATTGATTTATCGGTCGGCTCAATGATGGGGCTACTCGGCGGCGCTGCTGCAATTATGGATGTATGGTGGCAACTGCCCTTGCCTCTCACCATTGTTCTCACCTTATGTGCTGGCTTACTGCTCGGGCTTTGGAATGGCTGGTGGGTTGCCTATCGCAGAGTGCCTTCTTTCATCGTCACTCTCGCCGGTTTATTGGCCTTTCGAGGTATTCTGATCGGTATTACTGGTGGCAGTACCGTGGCGCCCACCAGCCCCAGTATGGCGATTATTGGCCAAAGCTATCTCCCCGATCTGTTTTCGCTAATGACCACTGTTGGCGCATTGATCGTATTCTTTGCCTGGCAAGGCAAACGACGTAAAAACCGTAGTGCCCACCAGCTAGATAACAGTCCCATTGCCGGGGATATACTGAAATTTGGTTTTATCGCAATTTTTGCCTTAGCGGCAATATTGTTGCTCAACGATTATCGCGGCGTCCCCACCCCGGTACTACTATTGGTAGTTTTGATGTTTATCGCCGCATTCATGGCCAAAAAAACCGCTTTTGGACGGCGTATTTATGCCATTGGCGGTAATCTCGAAGCCAGCCGCCTATCAGGGATCAATGTAGAAAAAACTAAACTCAGTGTATTTGCCATTAATGGTTTATTAGTTGGGGTCGCAGGTTTAATTTTGGCCTCCCGCTTAGGCGCGGGTTCCCCCTCGGCGGGTAATATCGCCGAACTGGATGCAATTGCCGCCTGTGTGATTGGCGGTACCAGCTTAGCGGGTGGGGTCGGTACCGTATTCGGAGCTGTTTTAGGCGCCTTTATCATGGCCAGTCTGGACAACGGAATGAGCATGATGGATGTACCGACCTATTGGCAATCGATCATTAAGGGCAGTATTTTGCTACTCGCAGTATGGATGGATGTTGCCAGTAAAAAACGCGCTTAAAACAGCACGCTGTGCAAGCCGACAATGATCGCACACCAGGCTGCTTAATTGTTGGACTGAGCTGATTTAAGGTCGTAAAAGCAAAAGCAATTACGACCTTTTTCCTTGGCTTTATACATCGCGGCATCAGCATTTCGGATCAACATTTCGGCATTAATGCCATCACCCGGATAAATACTGATGCCAACACTGGCGTACACCGGATGAACCTGAGTATCCAAATATATTTCTTCGGCTAAACGACTTAAAACCTTATTCACCACCGACGATGCATCCTGATGCTGGTCTATCGAAG
The DNA here is from genome assembly GCF_050870855.2 of Agarivorans sp. QJM3NY_30. Lineage (GTDB taxonomy): Bacteria > Pseudomonadota > Gammaproteobacteria > Enterobacterales > Celerinatantimonadaceae > Agarivorans. Next base: position 4,747,466 of record NZ_CP194038.2, read on the forward strand.
TCAATGCGAGCATAAACTCATCTCCCGCAAAACGAGCCACCGAATCTTCCGCTCGAATGGTGTCTCGCACCACCTGCGCAACTTGCTGCAATAATTGATCACCCGCAGCATGACCAAAACTATCATTCACCTGTTTAAAATCATCTAAATCAATAAACACGACTGCCAATTGAGTCTCACTAAGTTGTGCTTGACGCATCGAGGCATTTAACTGCTCCAAGAACAGCGCTCGATTTGGCAGGCCAGTCAAACCGTCGTGACTGGCGAGATGACGTAGATTAGTCTCATTGTCTTTCAGTATTTTAATCTGCAGGTTAATTTGCTGCGACATGGCATAGAAACTATTCGCAAGTAAACCAATCTCATCATTACGGTCGCTTGGTAATAAACGCTGATCCAACGACTGGCCCGCAGAAAAATCTTTCACTGCCGCCACCATATTACGGATCGGCATCGACAAAATCCGAGCAAACAACAGTGAGGTCAATAATCCCAATAGGCTCAAACCCAAACACACCTTAATCATTGAACCAGCCAAGACATCCATAATCGCACTCAAGCTTGGTAAAGGGCTAGCCAAACCCAATACCGCCATTTTTTGATTGGTGATAGAACCATAAAACAACGCAGTAAATGATACCGCCCGTTGGTAATTCACGCCAACAGAGGAGGGCAATACATAGGTCAGCGGTTGATGGTTACTAAATAACGCTTCCATTTCGGGAAAATCTTGTTGAATTAAATAGCGGTGGCCAAAATGAAAACCAAACTGCTTATCAGAATCTGGATTCACTAAATAATCACCGTGCTGATTACTCAGATAAATATCAACACCTTTTGGTAAATCCGCCTGTAATAAACTAAACAATTGGGTCAAACTTACATTAATCACCACCAAACCGAGCGTCTGACCATCAACATACACTGGCGAAGCAACCTTTAAAGTTGGATGATGCAAATCCACTTCCAAGCCCTGCTCGGTATGAATTTCAATATCCGATAGATAAACTTCATCCGGACTAAGCCGCAACGTTCGAAAAACATAAGGATAATGAGCTTTTTCTTCTAACTCAGAAGGGCTGCGAGAAACCACACCAGAACTTAAACGGTCCACCCGAATCAACTCTCGACCAAAGTCGGCGGCACCAATAAAACGGATCTGAAAATAAGAAGAGTTTAACTTCAGTTTTTGGGTAAATATTGAATTCAGTTGCTCGGCAAATTCAGCGGGTTGAAGCGTACTAAAATAACCGACGGTCTGTGGTATAGCACTCAAAAAACGTGCATCTTTGGCAATTTCATCGATGGTTCGACTAAACTCACGGGTTAATATTTGAGTGGTTGTGGCTAGTTCTCGTTCGGCGCTTTGGCTGAGCAAACCGCGGCTTTCGTGATAACTGATGGTCGCCGTCACGATCGAGGCTAAGATCCCAAACATTGAAAACCATAAGCCAAGACGAAGTGAGATGGAATTACTCATGGTCATTCCATCGTGGCCATATTTTTGCCACTTAGAATAAGCTGCCAAACTTGACTACGACGTTGCTGATCCTCTACCGCTTGTAGCCAGATAATTTTATCTTCGGTAACACTTCGCGGATCTTGTACAATCGTATTCGCCAGCCCTTGGCGCTGAGTTAAACGCTCACTCACCCAAGGCTCTAAAGTGTAATTAATCCATTGATGGGCTAACTCTGAGTTTTTCATGCCTGCCGAAAGAACCCAACAATCAAGCCAGGCTAAGGCTCCTTCTCTTGGGATCACGTAACCAACCTGAGCGCCAGCATCGGTGAGCATTTTGACCTGCTGCGCGCCATAGTTAGCAAACATCAGCGCTATATTTTCCTGAGTAAAATAATCTAGCGCCTCCTCGGGGGAAGCATAAAAGGTCAATACATTCCGTCGCAAAGCCACTAAACGTTCGGTGGCTTGCCTGAATTGCGTCTCATCCAATTGAAACGGATTAGCAACCCCCTCGACCATCGCCGCCAAAGAGTAATTATGCGAACTGCCGTTATAAGCCAAAATTTGAGCACGATAACGGGGATCCCATAATACCTGCCAACTAGTAGGAGGCTGTTTAAACATGGCTAAATTATAAATAAGCCCCATTTCAGAGTAGGTATAAGGTACCGCATACACGGCATCGCCGCGAGTCGCTCCCGGGATCGATTGCAATGCCTTAAAGCGAGACCGTTGATGAAGCACATTCGGCAGTAGTTTTGGATTGAGCGGCTGGGTCAAATTAGCGTTGATGTAACGCTGCAATTCGGCGCTATTCACCGCAAATACATCAAAATCAGCCCCCTGCTGATGACCGATCCGTAGCCACATATCATCATCGTTAGTCACATAACTAACTTTAACTTTTACTTGATAGCGTTTCTCGAACACGGTCACAATATCGCTGTCAGCATAACCGGGCCAAGCCAGTACCCGCAAATCGACCTGCTCTGCAACCGCTGGCAAAATAGCTAACCAAGCAACCAGCAAACCTGCTGATATAACTCGCAACATTCCTTGTTCCTTGATGTTTACTTAGAGCTAAGCTATAAAACGTAAAATAACAATAGAGTGATTAAGTATACGAATAATGTCCATAATGTGAATTAAAAGTTAAGCGCATTCAACAAACCATCGCTATAAAGCTTAGCTTACTCTTCAGCGCTTATACAAAATCCATGTGTGAACGATTGATTGCTACAAGAAAAATGAATATTAGAGTTCAGTTTGGGTTAACGCTTGACCCAGTGATTCAAAATAAGCCAGTAGCGCAACGCCAATCCGCTGCAGATGTTCGGAATCTGGGTAAGCCCCTGCTTGAGCAAGCTCACTTTGCTTGGTTCCACTCACCAAATAGGCATTTTTGAGTTCCTCGCGACTTTGCACCCAAGCTTCGAAAGCACGAGCCATCATCTCCGTTGGCAGACTAAAATAACTTTGCTTAAACTGCCTATCTAAGGCCAGCGAACGTCGCACATAAGAGTTTAGATCTTGTCCATCTGAGCTTAATAGAGCCACAGCAAACAAGCGGTTGAGGCGTTGATTCAATGGATGCTGGCGTTGCCGATCATCAGACAACCAGCGACTTGAAGCAAAATCATGGATAGCCGCGGGCTCAACAAATAACTTATCGGCCATATAATGATCGAAGGCATGCCACCATTCATGGGCCAAAGCACCTGCCCCTGCATTTTTTGCTAAGGCAAGGGTTCGTGAATTGAGTGCGTAATGGGCTTGCGCTAAACGCTGCCCGCCATGCCCAAAGGCCAAGTTTAAATGACCGCGTAACCCCAAGGCCTGAGGCGGCAAATTTAATAGAAAAGCAAGATCAGCCAAAGCATCAAATAATAAGTTTGCGGCCAGCACCTTTTCTTGCGCAGTCACCCAAGCGCCAATGCTTAAGCCCGCAAAACCAAAAGTATTTTTAATGTCAGCAAAATCCACTTCATCACCATGACGGTAATCGGGCCCTCGCCGATAGTAATCACGATATAAACCTGATTGACCCGGTTCCGACTTATCCAAACTCAGATCCTAGCGAACGACTGATCTGAATTTTACCATCCACAAAGTCGATGAAATGGTGAATACTGGGTAATGCATCTTGCTGATGGTGCGTCACATACACCAGATGACTCAGTTGATATTTTGCGACTCGCTCAAGGGCATTCAGCACCAAACGACGCTGTAAAAAATCTAAGCCTTGGCATGGTTCATCAAGTAATAACAAAGCGGGGCCTTTCACTAAGGCTCTAGCAATCAGCAGTAGCCGTTGTTGTCCGTAGGATAAAGATTTAAAACCACAGTTAGCCAGCTCAGTTAAACCAAATAGTTCCAACCACAACTTGGCTTGTTGTCGTTCCAGCTCCGAAACTTGTTGATAGATACCGATGGAATCATAAAGACCTGACAACACCACTTCCAGAGCACTGCAGTTAACCCGATACTGCAAATGTAAACTCGAGGAAACCATGCCAATTTGCCGTTTAATTTCCCAAATGCTTTCGCCACTTCCCCGAGAATAACCCAAGACTTCAATTTGATTACTATAACACTGGGGATGGTCGCCAAAGATCAGGTTAAGTAAAGTGCTCTTACCACAGCCATTCGGCCCCCGAATTTGCCAATGCTGACCTGCTTCAATACTCCAAGTTAGGCTCTCAAATAGCGTTTCACCGGCATAGGCCACTTGCCCATCGCGGATCGAAAACAAGGGACCCGATGGCGGCGATTGGCACTGTTGGCGTAAACCTTCAACAATCGCGAATGACTGCCGCTCAGCCTGTTGCTCTAACAAACGACGCTCTGGGTGCTCGCGCCATTGCTCGATGGTGAGTTGTTGACTCAAAGCCTGATCGTCGAGCACCGCAACATGACTGATCGCCGCAGGTAGCTCTTCGTCACGCGAACTAATCAGCATCAGTTGGCTCTGCTGGGCAAGCGAGGCCAGTAAATCCAGTAACTGTTGTTGGTGCGCCAGATCTAAACCGGCAAAGGGTTCATCGAGCACCAATAACTGCGGCTGGCGAAGTAAGGCCAAGGCCAGCATCACTCGGCGAGTTTCTCCCGTAGAGAGCAGCTTAAAACCACGCGCCAACAAACCACTTAAATCACACTGTTCGATCACTGCTTGTCGTTGCGCTGGCTCATGGTTAACCCGCAGCAATAATTCAGCCACACTATGTCCGGGGTCGAATTGGTCACTAAAATCGCTGTCATCTTCGGCTAACTCGCGCTCTAACAATGCTTGTTGCTGCTCTAGGGAGACCAAAGCCACTCGCTCCGGCGCACCGCAACACTCGCCAGCTTGAGCAATTAATTCACCATTGAACCACGCCCCCAACAAAGATTTACCACTGCCACTGTGGCCTAAAATGGCCCAGTGCTCAGTTGCTGCTATCGACCAATGTTTGATTGCTAAACGCCGCTCACCGGCGAGCAGTACCAAGTCTTGTATGATCATCGAAATACTTCCTAGAGCCTTAGGGGATACTTGTTGGAGATGAAACACGATTCATCCCTGGCCGCAATAGCATAAATTAAACGTCCCTTATCTTCATCTAAATCCCTCATGACGATTGGTCAACACTGGCATTTCACTGCCCACTACGACCAATCTAGCCGAGACATAAAGTCAGCTTAAGAAGCCCTTTTATTGCCATATTCAGCATAATTTGAAAATCCTTACCCACTTGTCAGCGGACTAAATTTGAAGACCTTGAATTATTTATTGGGTTTCTCAGGTCTGATAGGGCAGAACAAATATAATTGGACGCCTCTATACCGTGACTCAAGCATCAAATCATAAACCCTCCACACCCTATGTCTCTCCCGGTATGCCCGCCTTAGATATGAGTGGCAAAGCCACCTCATTCTTTGAGTTTTGGCCAACTTGGGCAGTCTACATTCCAGTCGTGGTACAGTGCTTACTGTTAAGCCTACGGCATCGCTCGCTCACTTTACCACTACTCGCCAACCCCAAGTTGCCGTTAGCGGGCATGGTTGGTGTTGGCAAGAGTGAATTACTCTGTCAAGCGCAAGGACACTGCGAACAAGCCGTGCTGCGTTGGTTAAAAGTGACTCGCAGTGGCGCACCACTAGAACGCCAAGTTGAAGACTTAATATCCTTAATGGCGCAACGTGACTTGCAATTTCCCTTGGTTGGAAAACCCGATATCGGCTGTCGAGGTGCAGGAGTCAAGTTACTGCACAACACCAAACAATTACGCGAATGTTTAGCCAGCTACCCACTCAATGCCGTGATGTTGCTCCAAAAACTGGCCAGTTATGAAGCGGAAGCGGGCGTGTTTTTTGTTCGTCACCCTGAACAAGCCGAGGGGAAAATTATCTCATTGGCACTCAAGTACACCCCCTATGTACTCGGCGATGGAACCAGTACCTTAAGGCAACTCATTCAAGCTGATCCCCGCGCCAGCCAATTACAGCACCTATATCTATCTCGTCACCAAGACAAATTAGATGAAGTGCTCCGCCTCGACCAACCTTATAAGCTGGTATTCTCTGCCAGCCACTGTCGTGGCGCTATTTTCCGCGATGCTCAGCATCTGATCACGCCACAACTGAATGCTGCAATCAATCGGATCATGGCTGATCTACCAGAGTTTTATTACGGCCGCATGGATATAAAATTTGCCGATATAGAGCAGTTACAACAGGGCAAAAACTTAGAAATAGTGGAGATCAATAGCGCCAGTTCTGAATCACTACATATTTGGGATCGCAATACCTCTTTTCGAGAAGCAATCCGCTCATTGCTGTTTCAATATAAAACCCTGTTCGAACTCGGCGCTGCAAATCGTAAACGAGGCTATCAACCACCAAAATTTAAAGAACTGCTGGTTCGCTGGAAACACGAGCGCGAACTAAGCGCTAGCTACCCAGAAACAGACTAAGGAGCAGTCCATGCAAAAATTCGATAACCCATTTAAGCTAAAGCTGCGTCCCCAATGGCTGGCACGCATCCTTGAGCAGGTACTGGCTCTTTCGCCCTTGGCCAAGCACTATGCAAGTCGGCCACGGCACGCCGATAAGCAGCACATCGCCGCTACGTTTTTACGTCATACTATGCGCAGCCTGGATTTCTCATTATTGGTCAACAATCCTGAAATCTTTCAAACTATCCCGCAACAAGGCCCACTATTGATTGTGGCGAATCATCCTTTAGGCGGTTTAGAAGGCGTCGCGATGAGTGAGCAACTGCTACAAGTGAGGCCAGACTTAAAGGTGCTCACCAATCAACTATTGGCCAATATTCCCGAGTTTAACCAGCTATTCATTGGGGTGGATGTATTATCAAAAAATGCTACCAAAGCTAACGCCAAAGGGATCAGAGCGGCTTGCCAGCACCTCGCCAAGGGCGGCGCGCTGATGATTTATCCTGCGGGCATGGTCTCGGCCATCAATACCGACACCGGCAAAATTGAAGACCGTCAATGGCATACTTTGGTTGGTCGTTTGGCGCTGCGTTATCAGGCGACGGTACTACCCTGTTTTGTCTCAGGCCGCAACTCGAAGCTGTTTTATTTAGCCGGCCTCGTACATCGTCGACTCAGAACTCTATTGCTGCCCCGAGAACTGGTGAATAAACGTGGCCGTGAATTTACCCTGCAGCTAGGTCAAACGATTGCCCCTAAGGACTATCAAGACTTAGCCGATGAGCAAGCCGTGACTGATTATTTTCGAGTCGCCACCGACCTACTGAGTTTATCGCCACTCACCACTCCCAAGCTGGTGTCGAAATATCCCCCGCTACACTTGGTTGAAAGCCTGCCCCATGGCCGCCAACAATTACGTCAGCAATTACAAGCGCTCGAAGATTGCATGTTACTCGAACGACGCAACTTTGCAGTCTATTGTGCCCCATACTCACGATTAGGCCCGATGATGGATGAAATAGCTCTCGCCAGAGAAGTCACCTTCAGAGCCGCTGGCGAAGGCACCGGAAAACCACTCGATAGTGATCAGTTTGACCCTCACTACCTGCACCTGTTTGTTTGGGATAAACAAGCCAATTGCTTAGTTGGCGGTTATCGTTTAGGTCAAGCCAATGAGATTGTGAAACAACATGGCATTAAAGCCTTATATAGCCGCTCTCTGTATGATTTTGAACCACAATATCTGCAACGCATGGGTGACTGTCTGGAGATGGGGCGGTCGTTTGTGGTTCCTAAGTATCAACGCCATCCGCGGGCTCTCGACTTGCTTTGGCAGGGGATTGGTCACTATGTTGCCAAACATCCGCAATATCACACCTTATTTGGCTGTGTCAGTATCTCTCAAGAGCATTCTGAGCTCGCCCAAGCTTTTATATCTGACTCTATGATTTCTGCCTTTCGGGCTGAACAACGTTACTTAAATGACGTCAAGCCAATGGTGCCTCTCAAGGTTAAAGGCAAGGTATGGACTACCAAGGTACTCGCATCCTTAAGTAATATCGCCATCTTAAACAAACTGATTGGGCAATGCGAACCGGGGAAATCGATCCCAATTTTATTACGTCATTATTTAGCGCTAAACGGTCGTTTTGTTTGTTTCTCGGTGAACAACCGCTTCAATCAATCACTCGATGGGTTAATTATTGTTGATCTTAGAAAGACCCCTCAGAAATATTTACGGCGTTATCTCGGTCAAACGGGTAGTGAAATATTTTTAACTAAATGGAGACATAATGAAGCCGCTGCATAAGGCAACCATCGGGGCATTGCAACAAGTACAACACTTAGTCGAAGCCAGTGATAGACAACGCTACAATCAACCCTCACGACACAGTGAATCTGGGATAGGACGCCATGTGCGACATATTTTGGACCACTTTTTAGCACTACAACAAGGTATTAAACAAGGCTGTATCGACTACAATCAGCGTCATCGCGACAGTCAGTTAGAACAGGACCCAATGATTGCATTACAACTCATTCACCAACTGAACCATTGGTTTTCGGTAAGCGAGACTACGCTCGCAGACGCGCCCATTCGAGTTGAATCTGAAATTTCCAGTGTGCAGCAGTGTAGCCAGCAATTTGACAGCAGCATCGACCGAGAACTTTGTTATCTAATTAATCATACGGTGCACCATGTCGCCTACGCCAAGCTGGTAGCTAAAGAACTCGGGCTGCTGGTAAATGCCAAAATTGGGATAGCACCAAGTACCGCCAGTTATCTGCGTCAGCAGGCCAATTAAATGTGTACTTTAAGCCTGATACGCCTGCCACAGCAGCTAGTCATCACCATGAATCGTGATGAGGCAAGAACTCGTCATGAAGCCGGACTCATCCAGCACAGCATATGCAACACTCAGCTCTTATATCCACGCGATGCTCAAGCGGGTGGCAGCTGGTTTGGAGTGAACAATCATGGGGTAACGCTGGCCTTACTCAATCGTTATCAAGATCCACAGCACAGCGATGCGCCAAGCCGCGGAACCATCATTCCACAGGCGCTCAATGTTGGCGCAGCCGAAGCACTTGAAGAACATTTAACCAACCAAGATTACCGTGACTATAATCCTTTCGATTTATTGATGATGTCACCACACTTATGTCAACACTACCGCTGGAATGGCCAACAACTCAGCACCAGTCCAGTCACTCAAAAAGCGCTGCTATTCAGTTCTTCGGCGCTAGATACCAAGCGGATTATCGCCAAGCGCCAACAGTACTTTGCGCAATGGTGGCAAAGTCAGGAGGAAAATCTCAAACAGAATGCAGAACAGTTGGCCAACGGTGTACTGCAAGCCGTTCACCTCCAACAAGGCAAGCAGCCGAATGAATCCGTATTAATGGATCGCCAAGATGCTCACAGCAAAAGCATATGCCAAGTGGTCCTCGGTAGGAAAAATCTTAATTTTAACTACTACCCCGAAAACAGTTTAGCGCACTGGCGCAACCAAGCGGCAAATCCAAAAAGAGACTGGCAGTCATTGCATAGACAGCAGCGCCAGTTAATCCGCCTTACCCCCAGTCAATGAGAGAGGAACCATGATGAAAAAGCTCCTATTTAGTTTGCTACTACTATCTGGCACCAGCTACGCCGCCGATGCTATTTATACGCCTTGGTATAACAATTTAGCAATTAAAGGCTACGACAGCGTCGCCTACTTCACCGACAATGCGCCGATAGAAGGCAGCAAGCAATACCAATATCAGTGGCAGGGTGCGATCTGGCAATTTAGTAATGCCGAACATCTCGCCATGTTTAAGGCGCAACCGGAAAAATATGCCCCACAGTATGGCGGCTATTGCGCCTATGCCGTCGCCAACAATAGCACCGCCAGTATTGAGCCAGAGCAATTCACCGTGAACCAAGGTAAGCTCTATCTCAATTACGATGCCGAAATACAAAAAAAATGGCTCGCGCAACGCGATAACTATATTGCAGACGCCGATAAAAACTGGCCCAGTGTACTGAAATGATACAGCGCTACAGCAAGTTAGTGAATGGCCTCAGCCCTTGGCAAATAGCCATCTTAGCGGCACTGGGATACGGCGCTTGGGCCGCTTTGGTTAATCGGGAATATGGGCCAGTTGTCAGCTTAAGAGCCGGACTGGTACAAGGCAGCTACGCGTTTGTTTCAACGGCCTTGATTAGTTATGTCGCTCGAGCAGTATTGCAACGCTGGGGGTATCACCAGCACATCCGTTACTTAGCAATGCTGCTAAGTTGGTTGGTAATGCTGAGCATTCCCAGCCTGTTACACCTGTGGCAACATACCCCAAATTGGCAGCAAGCGATGCTACCCGGCGTATTATTCGGAAGCCTCTATTTATGGAGCTACTGCCAACAGCTGCAACCAAGCAAATCATGACTCAAAGGGATTTTAATCCTCAGCGAAGTAATGTCTTAAAAGTATTTCACATCAAATAAATCACGGATTTCAGAAGTGAGGGGCATGAGGCTTGGCGAAGTCTCAAAATGCCAAAGCGAGCCCCATCAACGACCATGGTTTAAAGCTTCAACGGAACATCTATCCGCTGATTTCGCCTGCAATAGCCAGTGATCTATCACTGCCCTCTCAGCACCTCGTAGAAAATTGAAACACGCTCTACAACATGTCTTGGCAACACTATCGTTGTTTCACCATGAAGTACTGACAGCCCGTTTTGGGGTAACCTTCTTGCACCCACTACACTTGATAATCCTGCGGTTTATAAAAGGGCATGGCTTGAAAATCTAGTGAGTGCAAGAAGCACTTAAGACAAGCCCGAAATTTCCCCACTTGCTCTACTTTATTTAAAATTTGACGACCAATATCTTGACCGGGTAATGCTTCACAAACCCCTAGCGTATCCAATAACAAGCAATCACCAAAAGAGCGAGTGATCGCACCAGCAATCACCTCACCGGTATTACTTTTCAGTTGAACCACGAGCGGAATTCTTTCGGTAATTTCCCAATTGGCGAGTTAAAGTCCTTGATTTGTTTATCGAGATAATCAATCGGCTGTTGAGTAGGATTGTCTAATACTTCAATGTTTATTTAAACTCCGTAATGCTCAGTAGGACTGACGACATGCCAAGCTTGGCTGCTTTCAGGCCTTTCATTGTTTGCTGAAGGTGCTGACATTTCTAGTGCTATCGTGAGTGACTCACGCTAAGCACGCTCATCTTCGATGATGACTCTGATGTTGAGAGCCGCTAGTTGCAGCTAATCTTGTCACTAAAAAAGATGCCCTTAAACAGGGTTTCTCTTGGCTTCCCAGCATTACTCAGGGCGATGTGGTTTGTGCTGTGACTCATTTTGTGGCTTAGGTTGGAGCTCGGCTTGCGATTGGATGCTTTTACCTTTTACTTGCTGATGCTGGTATGCCTGTAAGCGTTTCACCTTATCAGCCAAAGTATTGGTCCAAGCGATATACAATAAAACAAACAAGGCAAGCATGCTCAGTACATCAAGCGAAGAGACCAACGAGGACTGTACCAAGGGATTGGTAAATATCATATTAAGCAAATCAATCAAGGCAAGGCCAGACAATAGCAAACGGCCGTGAATACTGCCGTAGCGTAAGGAGTAAGCAGCCAATAAACTGAACAATAATACAACTAAGGTCAATTCAAAATTGAGTGGAAAAATCCATAGCTTCGGGCCTGATTCAGCCTCCGTAAGTACTCCACTGAAAACCGCAACAAGCCACGCCAATAATGCGCAACCCACATAAGCGTTAATCGTCCATTTCATCATTCGAGTATGAGTCATATACAACCTCGCAAATGAGCTATCCAAAACAATGCACAGCGATATGTTTACTATGGATATTTGCAAACAACATCGACTCAGTCACTCACTAAATCAAGTACCGCACGATTACGCCCTTGGTGTTTGGCATCGTATAAACAATCGTCGGCCATCTGGAGTATCTCGTTGTTATCATCAACCGACATCGAGCTCAGCAATACCCCGCCTAAACTAATCGTCAACACTGGACTCACTTGCGAATCCTGATGCTCAACTTGAAGAGCCGCCACCTGTTCTACGATTCGCCTGGCCATCAAAGGTAGTTCATCTTGATTCACGTCGGTTAACAGCAACGCAAATTCCTCACCACCGACTCGCGCAACACAATCTTCGCTACGCTGAACCACCGAAGTTAAAGCCTTCGCCACCAATTTTAAAGCTTCGTCCCCCTGCAAATGCCCATAGCGATCGTTATAAGCCTTGAAATAGTCGAGGTCTGCCATCATCACGGCAAGCTTAGACTTGTGACGACGAGCACTCGCAATTGCTCGAGTAAGTTCACGCTTAAAGGGGCGGCGATTCAGTAAGCCGGTTAGCTCATCGGTTTCGGCTAATACCAATAAGCGTTGATTTGCTTGTAGTAATTCAGACTGCAATCGCACCAGTGCCAGCTCTTTCTTTTCTTTGATCAGCAAACTAGTAATCGCGGTCGCAAATTGGCTCAACAGCGTTACCTGATGATCATGCCATATCGATCGATAATTCAGACTCGCACAGCTCAGCAAACCAAAAGTCTGCTTGCCATCGTGTAAAGGAAAACCAGCAAAAGACTTAATACCACGCTCGCGCAACAAATCATATTCAGGCTCCGCCTGTTGCTTAACCGTTTCAATATCATTCACGGTAAAGGGTGTCGCATCGCGCAAATATGCATTCAGCAATCTCAATGGCTCTAAATCAATCGGATCGAGTCGGACCTCTTGCTCAAAAAGCGTCCAAACATTTCGATAAACCGCCAACGGGCCTTCAAAAGTAAAGATACAGACCCGTTCCACCGCAAATAAACGACCAATGATAGCAAGCGCACGTTGTAATAACTCATCCGTGGAGCCTTGAGTAAGAAAGGACAGTGATATCTCGGATAACAGTTTATTGGCTTCGGTTTGCCAATTCAGCAAAGCCGTTCGCTGTTCAACGGTAGCTTCCAGCTCCTCTCGATGTTGATGTAACTGTAATTCGGCAGCTAAACGCGCATCCAACCCCCGCTGAAAACGATGTTGCAATTGCCGCATTGAACTCGCAACCAAGCCAATTTCATCGTTACGTTGCAATAGCTGATCTGGCAATTGCACGATTTGCTGCTGCTTGGTGAAAATTTGATCCGCCACCTTGGCTAAACGGTGTAGGTCGTGAGTGACCAGACGCGTCACCAATAGCAGAATAATAAGAGTCATCAACAACGTCTTAAAGCCGTTAGTCAGAAAGATAACCAAAGCTTGATTTACAATATCACGTTTCACCACCGATAAGTCTAAACCGACACTTAATTGACCAAGGTTTTGCTGTTGATAAACCAAGGGATAAACGTAAATTTTCTCACTCAGCTCAGCCACACCGATAGCAATATTCAGCTCATCGTTAACTTCTAACTTAAGCATTCCCACATATTGTTGTTTGAGCAAAGCCTGCAGCAAATCATCAACCAAGTTGTAGTCGATATACCATAAGGCTTGTTCAAGTGCGGTAATATTGGCCTGGTTATACTCATCAACGCTTTGTTCGATGTGTCTTACCGCACCAGTGAAATGAAACGCTAACTGCACCACAACCGAGACCAACGCAAACACCGTGCTAGCACCAACAATCAGCAACACCATTTTTTTAGCAATTGGAGATCGCGATTTCAACAAGGCTTTTAGCATGGCATCCTCAATGGACAAACTCGAGTGTTAGCTTATTATGCTCATCCAAAAATAGTCGTTCAAAGGCGATCCCAGACCAGTCTTGCGCTTTGAGCTGTTGATAAAATTCTGTATTTGGTTGTACTAGTCTGAACATCGGTAGCGTCACATTTGACGGCAGTGCGTAACCCAGATAGTGCAGATGAATTAGGCGTAAACCCCAACCTGCAGCCATAAAGTGTCCTCCCCCGAGCGCGCTGAGTTGTCCCTGCTCTCTTAATTTGAGTGCTTCTAGTGAAACATTCACGCTACTTAAAAAAATATCTTTTCCAGCGCTTTTACCAATGTCTTGTATCGCTTGCAAACTGCCAAAAGCCATATGATCATTGGCCGTCCAAATATATTTGAGTTGGGGATATCGACGCAGCAAAGATTTGCTTTGTTGATAACTGCGAGCCTGTTCCCAATCACCATATATCACTGGTTTCACGCTTAAATTAGTTTGCTGATGAAAAAAGCTAAGAGCGCCCGCTTCCCTTTCCTTGGAGGCCGGAGTGGCTCGATCACCGGATATCAGCACCACTCCGCCAGGCTGCCCGCCCGCTTGCTGATACATCGCTTTAGCCGTTTGTTCGCCAATCCAATAATTATTCGGCACCAAACGGCTAATAATATACTGTTGCCAATGCGTATTTAGCGCATATTTTGAGCGCAGCACTGCTTCTAAATCGTTGAGTAATATCAATACATAAACTGGCTGCTCTTCCAACAAATGAAGCATTCGTGGCAAGCTTTGTTTCTCGTTAACCAACATCAAGTAATCGGGCAATTGCTGTTGCTGAATCATCTTCTCGAGATACTTAATCATTGAATACTGCTCACGTTTCGCGTGGAAAATTGTCAATTTTAAATCTAAACGTTGTGCCGCCGCGAGGGCAAACAAATCGACGTGTGCCCAAAAATTCTCCGTCGGCTTACCTGGATTAAGAAACACCACCGAAGGTTGCGCAAATACGCAAGCACTCAAAAAAATAAAGATTAAAGCGATGACTTTAAGCAAAGTCTAAACCTAGGAAAATAATCACTATCTAAAACTATAAACCACCTGACAAATTTAGCTTCTTTAGTTAGCATTCAGCCCTGTATTTACCGAACGAAAGCCAACCTTAGCGAACAAAAACCACAGCTAGAGCAGCGGCACCAATTCAATGGCTCATGATATGACAAACCATGAGTGATAAAGCCCTATGCTCAGGTCTATTTTTAGATCAAACAAAACCCGGTTCGTCGAAACCAAAACAGCCATGATACTTTGACCAAGCAGGTGGTTCGATGAAGCACGGCGCTCTGGCCAGCAATCAACAAATCCACGAATAATTTACTCGGCTCACAAGATCTTCGCGACGAGACCATTAATTTGCTAATTATTCTTCAATTCTCGATAAAAATTGAGCACTTAGAGCAAAAGTATGCGATCTTAGAAGACTAGTTATTTACGGAGAAATATAATGGCGCAGTTGTCGTTTAAACTAAAATTACTAATCAGTATTACGGTACTATTTTGTTGTTTGTTAGTGACAATGCTGATTTTTGGGAACGCATCACTCAGTACCGAGCAGGCTGCTGCTGCCACCCAATTAAATGCCAATCAAATTCAGGCATTATTTGCCGAAACGACAGCTCAGGCAAAAGCTAAAATGTTGTTAATTTCAGCGCTTGGTGGCCTTGTGATATTAGTGGTGGTGACCATGATATTACAAAACTTCTTAGCCTCTTTAGCTCGAATGACCCGCCACATGGGTTATCTCGCAGGAAAAGATGGTGACTTAAGATTGAAATTGGAGGCTCAACAGAGCCAAGAGTTAACCGACATGGCGCTGCAATTTAATGCCTTTACCGAAAAACTTCGCCAAATAATGCTACAGCTACAACAGCAGGCCAATCAGCTCACTCAAAGTTCACAGCAACTGGCAAAAAATGCTCAAACCTCTGGTAGCTTAAGTCGCCGCCAACATAATGAAACCGACAATGTCGCCACCGCGGTCAATCAGATGTCATCCAGCGCCGGAGAAGTCGCCGAACTGGCCAATGGTACTGCCAGTAACGCCCAAAAAGCCGAGCAACAGCTCAGTCAAACTCAGCAAGAGTTTCAATATTCTGTGGAACAGATCCGCGACGTATCATCAAGTATGGAAGGAATTAGCGAGCGAATCACCAAGGTTGCCGGACGCAGCCAAGATATTAACAGTATTTTAGAAACCATTCGCGGTATCGCCGAGCAAACCAACTTATTAGCTTTAAATGCCGCCATTGAAGCCGCTCGAGCTGGTGAACAAGGACGCGGCTTTGCGGTTGTAGCCGATGAGGTTCGTAATCTTGCAGGAAGAACCCAAAGCTCCACCGAAGAAATTAACCAGTTGATTCAAGCCTTACAAAGTGATGTGAATGCAACCGTAGATTTAATATCCACCAGTCGAGAACAAGTCAACAAAACAGCTTTAGATACCGAAGGTAGCTACGAACAGTTGCATAGCGTGGTCGCTAGTATTTCGGCCATCAACGACAATGCCGCTCAAGTTGCGACCGCAGCGGAGGAGCAAAGCCATGTCAGCGGCGATATCAATAATAATATTAGCGGCATGGGTGAAGCGGCTGAGCAGCAAAATGCCTTAACTCATGATATTGAAAATCTCAGCACCGAATTATCTCAATTGGCCCTGTTACTCAATGACCAACTGGCGACTTTGAAGGCCTAAGTTATCGTTAATGAGTACCAGTTTACTTTTTGCCAGCTGGTACTCATCCTTCCGATGAGCGGTTTAATTCAGTTCCCGTTCTCAATCATCCATCCCTTCATGCCGTGAGCCAACTCGCGAGTAACTTCATTAAACTAGCCTATCCTTAGAAGAAACAAGTCATTGGAGTTGGTTTATGGACATGACACTCACCTTTTTAGGAGCCGCCGAAGAAGTCACGGGATCTTGTCACTTACTCACCATCAATGATCGCCAGATCCTATTAGATTGCGGGTTGATCCAAGGTAGCAAAACTGATGCCCTACGCAATCATCAAGACTTCTATTTTGATCCGAGTCGCATCGATGCTGTCATTCTTAGTCATGCCCACATCGACCATTCCGGGCGGATCCCACAACTGGTGAAATCAGGTTTTAGCGGGCCGATCTACACTCATAAGGCCTCGGCAGAACTATCCGAAATCATGCTCAAAGATGCCGCCATGTTGCAGCAACGCGATACCGAACGAGTCAATAAGAAGCGATTGAAAAACAATCTTCCCACGATCGATATACTTTATGACGAACGCGATGTCGAACAAGCAATAAAGCAGTTCTTGCCCATTACCTACGGACAAAGAGTCAGCATTTTCCCCGGTATTGAACTGCGCCTCTCCGATGCGGGGCACATCCTTGGCTCTGCTTTGGTCGAACTATGGTTAACCGACCCCACCGGTCAGAAAAAAATTGTCTTTAGTGGTGATCTAGGCCGAGAAGGCATGCCAATTCTTAACGATCCGGTTGCCATTGATGATGCCGATTTAGTATTAATGGAAAGCACCTACGGCGATCGTTTTCACCGCTCTTGGGAAGAAACCATCACCGAACTGGAACAAATATTTGCCGCTGCGATCAGCCATAGTCAAGGTAATATTTTACTCCCCGCTTTTTCGGTGGGCCGAGCCCAAGAATTGCTCTACCTATTTCATCTTTATGCCAAACAATGGGATTTATCTCGTTGGAAGGTTTGCTTAGATAGTCCAATGGCGATAGAAGCAACCAAGGTATACATCAATAATTATCCGGTAATGGATGATGACTTTAAGCGCTTTACTCGGCAACACCCTGGCGAGCATCCCTTATTGTCTAATGTTGAATTTATAGAAAGCACCGAAGAGTCGATGGCGCTCAACGATATCAATCACGGTTTGATCATCATCGCTGGCAGCGGCATGTGTAATGGCGGCCGGATCCGTTGCCACCTAGAGCATAATCTTTGGCGCAGCGAATGTGATGTCATTATATGCGGCTATCAAGCAATTAGCACTCCCGGAAGGCTACTGGTTGATGGGGCAGATTACCTCACCATTCATGGTAAACCAGTGAAAGTGGCGGCTAAACTACATACCGTGGGCGGTTTATCTGCCCATGCAGACCAAGCGGAACTCATCGCTTGGTATCACCAATTTAAAGCGAGCCCTCCCTTAGTTTTAGTACATGGCGAACCACTAGCTCAACAAGGTTTAATCGCCGCTATCAATGAGCAACTCAGTCCGCCCCCCAGAGCTTTAGTCGCCGCAAAACGCGGCGATAAACTAGACTTGAGCGCCTTGCCAAAGCTGGTCTGGCTGCCCTAAACAATATAATGATATATCGCCGCGAAATGGCAAGCGCAGCCCGCCACCACAAATACATGCCATATCGCATGGCTGTAGACTCGATGTTTAGCGACATAAAAAAGCGCGCCAATACTAAACAACAAACCGCCAACAGCTAACCAGACGAGACCTAGGGTGGCGATATTCAAGTACATAGGATAAGCGAGCACTAACGATAACCATCCCATAATGAGATAAGTGCTCAAGGAAATTTTAGGAAAGCGAGTGCCAGTGAGTAGCTTAAAAGCGACCCCAAAAATCGCGAGGCCCCATATGATCAACATCGATCCCCACGATAGCATCCCCTCAAAGCGAAGCAACAAAATAGGGGTATAAGTTCCGGCAATTAACAAGTAAATAGCAGAATGATCAAACAGTTTTAAGCCTGCCTTCCAAGTGACATTGCGACACCCGTGATACCAGGACGAAGCCAAGAATAATAGGATCAATGCGCTTCCATAGATTGTCACCGCACTCACCGCCATCAAACCATTAGCCTTAATGATTAACATGACTAAACCGATGATCGCAATCAACAAAGCAATCCCATGAGAAGCAACATTCAGTTTCTCTTCACGCTCACTGTAGCCACTGGTCAATACGCTCATTTCGCAACCCATTTATCATCAACTGAATCAGCTTAAACTTTCAGCGTACAGTTGTACACTGAAAATAATATGAATTTTTATTGTCGTCGGACAGACATCATCACCGCATCTATAATGTGATTGATCATTAGTTTTTAAGTGCTTGAAATATTGAGTCTCACCGGCCGTTCAAGCGCTAAATCCTTTCCACCAAGAGTTCAAATTTCCGCCATAACGTATCGCAAAAAATTAACAAAGCGCCCGAGAGAGCCTGCATCATAAGCGTATTCAACTATAATTAAGGCACCAAACATCAATCACTTGCAGAGTTATGGAGAATGCGATGCGGCAACAACTTCCGCTTGCTTGGGCTCAATCGATAGCACTATGCCAAGACGTGAGCCAGCTAAACTTTGAACATCTGCTAAAGAACATTAGCAATGATCCTCAATTGCAAAAATTTGCGCCCGATGGGATCTGCCAAATCGACCCGCGCAACGGCAATTTAATTATCTATAATTCAGCGCGCGCCAAACGGATCCATACAACCAGCCCGCCGATAAACGTAAATACCAACCAAGCGTGCCCTATCTGTGAAGGTAAAAGCGCCGATATTTTAGATATTGCCGAACACAGTCAAGGTTTTACCTTTATCAATAAAAACCTGTACCCTATCTTTCATCCGATCAAGGAATTACCTCAAGAAGCCGCAGACTACTTTCAGCATCAAGATCCTTACCACAATGGTCGCGCCTCCTATGGCTTTCACCTCTTACAGTGGACCTCGTCGATCCACGAACTCGACTGGCATAACTTGCCCTATGCTGACGCCATGATTAGCTTTCAGCGATTGGCAGCTTTAGAGCAAAGCTTGCTGCATCAACCCACCGATTTTATGTCTCGTTCCGAAAGCAAAGTGGAACAACAGGTGGTCAGCGGATATGTCTCAATTATAAAAAACTATGGTGCCACCGCTGGGGCCTCGCTGAGCCATGGTCATCAACAGATCGCTTATAGCAATATTTTGCCACAGCATTTTTTTAATAACCTACGTTTTAGAAAACGTCATAACCGCCCCTTCAGTCAGTACATGATTGACGAAAATCCTAAAAAGCTATTAGTAAAAGACTATGGCGAGGTACAACTAATCGTGCCTTACTTCATGAAAAGACCACTAGACATGCTTTTGATCTTTAAAGACAACGAAAAACGCTACCTACACCAACTCAATCAACAACAGCAACAGCAATTAGTGCTGGGTATACAACAGGCGATTCGAGCAATCATGCACCTGATGGAACAGATGGGGATGAGCCCTGCCTATAATATGATTGTGAATAACGGGCCTGGCTGTGGTTTATACATCGAGTTTCTGCCCAAAACTCAGATGATGGGAGGCTATGAGCAAATCGGCTTATTTGTTTGCCAAGCCAACGCTTCTGATTCGGCCAAATTAATACGTCAACATATCGCAGCAGAATCCAACACTAAGCAATTTTGCGCTGCAGACAGTGGCTAACGATAACGGTTTAAACCGCAGTCTAAACACCACTCAAGCAAAATCCCCAGCAAACTGTGCGCAACCAACGGAGAAATCATCCGTTCCGCAATATTTTATATCCCCGATGCTGCGACCTGAGCTTTTCAAGTGTTTGCGTAATTCTGGCAAAAAAAGAAAAGAAGTAATGCTGATATCCATCGCTATATTTCACGGCAAGGACTTAGTTACACTGCGCAGCTTAGGGCATGTGGTTTGACAAGGGGGCTCAATGCTTTGTCTAAGCTCGCCCTGGCGACACACTCATCGAGCATCATGCAGATCACCTCATCGTACGGCATCTGATCCGCAATTTCGCAAGCTTTTAGGAAATAACGAGTCCCATGATTCATTCCCGAAACCAAATTGGTTTCCATAAGAGAACATAAGCCGAGTGCATCCATGTTGAGATTTAATTGAAAACAAGGTGTTTCGCCCAAAACCTCGCACACCGAAACCTACAAAAGCGGCAGCAGCCAAAGCCTTCACAGCAGCAAATATCATGCGCTTCGATTTCTTGCAGTATTTCACTATCAGATGCTTTTACTATCGCACCAAGGACCCACAGTCACTCTTTGTCTGCTAAACACTTCTACCAACACAGGCTACTGGTATTGACCATATAAAGACATAAGTTTTAACTCAAATTTAGCAAAGTTTTACACTAAAAAATGATCATCAACCATAACCATCAACTATCAATTAAGACAAATCACTTATAGCTAGCTGCCATCACCAAGAGTAGTTAGACGCTCTTTGTAAAACCATGAAATAGACAGCGCTTTCGGTGCTGTCTATTTCACTTGATAAGGGAATCATGCCTTGCTTCAAGCTGCAACAAACAAGCTCGTAGCTTAGACTATTTGTGTCCAGTCAAATCTGTCGACTGAGAGCGGGTCCTGCTGGTGTTCTGCACCGAACTCTGTAAGTCCCGCTGAAAAGACGACTTATACATTTCGCGGTTATCCTGTTTTAAGCGACTAAAGGTATTCGGCGCCGAATGCTGTAAGTCCATGCTGTCTTTTATACTCTGCCCGACGCCTGTCAGCGCACCATAAGTCAATAAGGCTAAGGACAAACGAGGGTTACCAACCACCCTTGAGAGAGGCTTGGTGAACATCATCCGGGTCGGTAGGAAGCGGGCCGTTTTACCCACGCGGGTTTGCCGAGGAAACATTCGGTCCATCGCCTGATTGGTATTTTGCCGCTGTTGGTAACGATGGTAGAGCGAGAATGCCAATAAACTAGAGCCTAACACCGGTGCAATTTTTTCCTGAGTATAATCGACAGCGGCTCGACCACCGTGGGCCAGCTTGTTTCCAGAGTCCAACTCCTGATACCGCTCATGCATATTCCAAAAAGTACGTTTAGCTTCCCCCATTTTCTGCTTACCAAACTTAGTTGGACTCTGATACAGCTCCCACGGCTGCAACAACTGGGCTTTACGCTGCTGTAAATAGCGCATTGACTGATCCGGCTGAGTAAAGAGCCTTGCAATATTGCCAGGATGATAACGTTCCATTGTTTTAGAAGGCATTTTATCGCCCACACCACTGGCATAACCTTTCCCGTATCGAAGCAAACGTTCGCTATTATCGGCCAATACATCAACGCCCTTATTAAACACCGCTTTTTGGATACGTTGAGGTAGCCAGTCATCCTGGCTGCTCTTAAACTTAAGCATTTCTCTGCCTTTATTGTTGGCGACGACGGCAGATTCCTGAACGCTTGAATCTAACTGTTGGTGAAAGGTGTTACGACGTTGTTGGGTCCAGTCCTTCACGGAATCCAGATGCTGCCCGAAGGGCGAGGACTGTAAAAACGATTGCTGATAAGAGGATAATTGGCTCTGTAGCCGATTAACATTGCGGCTGAAAAACCGAGTGGTGTCGAATAAAGGTTTAAAAGGGACTGAACTTCCCTTTGCTTGCTCGTCCATAACTCACTCCGTAGAAGACTCTTGTTTAATTCACTGAAACAATTTTCGGGCCACAAGGTAGTAAGTTATTTTTAACTTATAAATCAAATGATTACATCTTTACTTATTGTCCACTAAAACGCTCTGGGTAAATTATCACCCGGCCAATCTCGAAACACACCCGCTCGATACCGATAACAATGTCTATCGCTGCACAGGACAGTCACACTCCCTAAATCAAAGGGACGCAATGCGTCCCTTTAAACACACTATCACGGCTTACAATTTAAAAGTTTTAACATCGCTATTGAGTTCTTCGGCATGCGTTTGTAAGGCTTGTGATTGTTTTAAGCTATTATTCGCTCTCGAGATCAGGTTTTCAGTCACATCTTGGATCGCCACTACATTTTGTGAAATTTCATTTGAAACATGAGTTTGCTCTTCTGCGGCGGTCGCAATTTGAGTAGCCATGTCTCGAATTAACGTCACCGAAGCAGTGATTTCTTCCAAGGCATCACTCGCCTTATCGGCATCATCCACCGATCCGCTAGCTAGCTCAGAGCTACTAGCCATCAGCGAGACAGCGCGCTCGCTAGTTTTTTGTAGCAGATCGATGGTGGCTTTAATCTCTTCGGTAGAAGTATGCGTGCGTTGCGATAATACTCGAACCTCGTCGGCAACCACTGCGAAACCACGCCCCTGTTCTCCAGCTCTAGCTGCCTCAATCGCCGCATTTAAAGCCAGTAAGTTGGTCTGCTCGGCAATCCCTTGGATTGTGGTTAATACAGTACTGATTTCCATGGCATGTTGACTTAAATCGGCGATCACCGAACTTGCTTCCGTCACCTCGTTGGCCAGCCGGTTGATCGAAGCCTTGCTATTCACCACCAACTCATGACCATGGTTTGTGCTACTTGCCGAATCGTGAGTGGCCTGTGCTGTTCTATCCGCATGCGAGGCGATCTCGACTGTGGCCGAGGCCATCTCGGTCACAGCAGTCGCAACCATAACAATTTCTTGCTGCTGGCCTTCAATTTCTGCAACCGTCTCATTGGCGCTACGAATACCTAATTCTGATTGCTGTGTTAACTGGATCGACTGCTGCTGCACATGGCTGATCAGCTGCTGCAGACTTGAGACAAAAATATTAAAGTTATTGGCCAGCTCACCCACTTCATCTTGATTATCGATATCGATCCGCTGAGTTAAATCACCACTGCCTTGAGCAAACTCGGCTAAGGCACTCGACACTCGCCCCAATGGTTTGAATAAGATGTTACACAACAAATTGAATAAAATGACACACACAACCACAACCGCCAGAGTCGCCATCACTTGTCCCCAAACTGCTGCAAACAAGGGCTTAACCAACGAATCGTGATTCACCACAATCACCGTCGCCAAATTAGTACCGACGATAGCTTTAGCAAATAAAACAAACTGCTCACCCTGGATATTCACCGAGGCAGTTTTACCGACACGCAATGCATTTTGGATATCTGCGTAGTTTAAACCCCGCTCTGCCACCGATTTATTTAATAACTTAGTGTCTGAATACACGAAAAACTGGCCTTGCTGGTTCACGATGAACATGTCCCCTTGGCCCGGTAAAATCACTTTATCCAGAGTATTCATAATATCGGTAATTTCAACATCTGCGCCCAAGACTACTTGTTGACCATTCAGCCTTAAAGCTTTACCCAATGACACCACATTGGCCCCAGTGGCCGCGGCTACGGTTGGGTTATCCATAAAAACTTCACTCGGCTTGGCCTTCGCATTGATATACCACCCCCACTGACGCGGGTCATTGTTGCCGGCTGGCAATACCACGCCATTGGCATTTTTTTGCGAACCATCGGGATATGCGAGGAACACATTATCGAAGGCTCCCGAATCACGAATTTGTTGTAAATGCAGTACCAGTTGTTGCTCTTGAGCGGCTTCACTCAAAGATGTCAAAGCCCGTTCTTTAGATAGCAACCAATTGCTTACGTATTGATTATAAGCAGTCGAAGAGCTAAGTAGTCGCTGCTCCACATCATAATCGAGGCGCGACAAAGATGCCCTGAATGATAAAGCTTCTACTAGTAATCCACCCAAAATAATCGCCAAGCTAGCAGAAATGGCGAGTTTATTTTTCAGGGATATTTTTTTAAACATTCATAACCTCTATTGGGAAAAAGAAACAGCTATGCCCGCCTAACGGCGGTCGACACGATGTCACGGTGGGCATTGAACAATATGATCATCGACAAAGTCAATCGATGAGAATTCTTGGCTTGATTCTCCATCACAGCCCAAGATATTGAGCATTATAACTTTAAATATTTAACAACGCAGGTTTATCATCTACCAGCGTGAGCAAGATTGAATTAAACGTGATCTTTGACTAAATCATACCTCTGACCCGCAGCCTCATGAAACGCAACGATCAAGCTCCAAGCGTAACGTTAGGCCAAACAATAGCGACAAAAAAACCACTCAATAGAGCGGCTTGATCAGTGTCGCTTAAAGTGGCTAAAAACTTAAACACTCATCCAACGTTTTACATCCGCCTCATCGACGTCCTCTTTACGACCTTGCAAGACCACATTACCTCGATCGAGTACGGTGTAATGGTCGGCCAAAGCCACCGCAAAATCAAAGTACTGCTCTACCAATACAATCGCCATTTCACCGCGATCGCGCAGCAGCGCCAGTACTTTTTGAATATCTTTAATAATTGAAGGCTGAATGCCTTCAGTAGGTTCATCGAGCATCAACAACTTTGGCTGCATAATTAAGGCCCGAGCAATCGCCAGTTGTTGTTGCTGCCCGCCCGATAAATCACCGCCGCGACGGCTGAGCATTTGCTTCAATACTGGAAACAAACGAAAAATTTCATCGGGAATAAAACGTTCCGACTTCGGCAGCACCGAAAAACCAGTTTTCAAGTTTTCCAGAACCGTTAACTGACCAAATATTTCGCGCCCCTGCGGCACAATGGCAATGCCTTGCTTGGCACGCTGTGCGGCCGACAGTTTACTAATATCTTTACCGTTAAACATGATGCGACCGGCACTAATTGCTTGTTGGCCCGCCAGCGCCTTCAGCAAGGTGGTTTTGCCCACCCCATTACGACCCAGTACACAGCTGATCTTGCCCGCTTCAGCGTTCAAATCCACACTGTATAGCGCCTGACTAGCGCCATAGTGACTATTCACTTGAGAAAGTTCTAACATTTATCCACCTTACATAACGCTTGGCTGGCGGCACTGTGATGGCAGCCTGATTGACAAAATTCCAACATCAATTACGACCTCCTAGCGCCCTAAATAAACTTCAATCACTTGCTGGTTTTGCTGTACCTGCTCAAGAGTGCCTTGAGCTAATACCGAACCTTCATGTAATACCGTAACCGGACAATCGAGGGCTTTTACAAAATCCATGTCATGTTCAACCACCACCAGCGAGTGCTTCTTGGCCAGTTGTTTAAATAACTCGGCGGTTAAAGCGGTTTCTTCATCGGTCATCCCAGCAGCCGGTTCATCGATAAGTAACAACTGCGGTTCCTGCATAATTAACATGCCAATTTCCAACCACTGTTTTTGTCCATGCGACAGCGAGCCTGCCTGCCAATCTTGTTTATCGGCTAAGCGGATTAAGGCCAGCGTATCGTCAATGGTTTTATGAGCACGCCTGGAGAGTTTATGCAACAAGGATTCAAACACCCCTCGATGCCCAGCGAGGGCTAATTCAAGATTTTCAAAGACCGAGAGATTTTCAATCACCGACGGTTTTTGAAACTTACGACCAATTCCCAAATTAGCAATTTCAGCTTCATCATATTGAGTCAGGTCCACATCATTATTAAAAAATACCGAGCCTTCATCGGGACGCAACTTGCCAGTAATCACATCCATCATGGTGGTTTTACCCGCGCCATTGGGGCCAATAATCGCCCGCATTTGACCCGGCTCAAGGATCAACGACAAACTATTCAAGGCTTTAAAGCCGTCGAAGCTTTTGCTGACACCGTCCACATATAAGATTGTGTCTTGAGGAATATGTACGCTACGCATTCACCACTCCTTCACTTTTTTTGCCCGATTTAGCTGTTGGGCTAGCTTGTGCGTTTGCTTGACTATCGGAAGTTGTCATTACAGGCTTTCGCGCAGAATGAGCGGCGAACTTGGCCTTAATACTGGCATATAAGCCCACGACGCCCTTGGGAAGCCACAAAGTCGTCACCACAAATAAACCGCCTAAGAAAAACAACCACAGCTCGGGGAAAGCGCCCGTAAACCAAGACTTACCAAAGTTCACCAACAGTGCGCCAAAGATGGCGCCAAATAAAGTGCCGCGACCACCTACTGCCACCCAAACAATGCTCTCAATCGAGTTGAGCGGTGCAAATTCGCCAGGGTTAATAATACCAACCTGTGGCACATACAGCGCCCCCGCAACCCCCGCTAACATCGCCGAAACCACAAATACAAACAATTTGAAACGTTCCACCCGGTAACCGATAAAGCGCGTCCGGCTTTCACTATCGCGCACCGCAATTAATACTCGCCCCAGCTTGGAATTAACAATCCAGCGACAAAGCAGATAAGCCAGCGCTAATGCCAACGCACTCAAAGCAAACAATACCGCACGGGTACTCTCCGCCTGCAAACTAAAACCAAGAATATCTTTAAAATCGGTTAAGCCGTTGTTACCACCAAAACCCATGTCGTTGCGGAAAAATGCCAACATCAGGGCGTAGGTCAGGGCCTGGGTAATAATCGACAAATACACGCCGGTCACTCGGGAGCGAAAAGCCAGGTAACCAAAAATAAAGGCCAAAATACCCGGTGCTAAAAACACCATTAACATGGCAAAGGGAAACCAATCAAAACCAAACCAGTACCAAGGCAACGCCGACCAATCGAGAAATACCATAAAATCTGGTAGCTCTGGGTTGGCGTATACCCCACGGTCGCCAATTTGTCGCATCAAGTACATACCCATGGCGTAGCCACCCAAGGCAAAAAATGCACCGTGCCCCAAACTTAAGATGCCGCAATAGCCCCACACTAAATCCACCGCCAGCGCGAGCAAGGCATAACACAGATACTTGCCTAACAGGGTAACCCAATAAGAGCTAAGATGGAGTGGGTTTTCCGGGCTAAGTGCCAGGCTCATGAAGGGCACTAAAACCGCCGACAATAACAAGGCCAGCAACATGGCGTTGCCAACTTTGTCTTTCACTAAAAATCGAACTAATACTGACTTCGGCATGAACTAGTCCTCCACCGTACGACCTTTCAAGGCAAATAAACCTCGAGGACGCTTTTGAATAAACAGAATGATGAAAACCAGCACCAAAATCTTGGCTAAGACTGCGCCAGCAAAAGGTTCCATTAACTTGTTCGCAACCCCTAAGGTCAGAGCTCCAATCACCGTACCAAACAGGTTACCCACACCGCCAAATACCACCACCATAAAGGAATCGATAATGTAATTTTGCCCCAAATTCGGGCCAACATTGGTCAACTGACTTAAGGCCACTCCAGCAATACCAGCAATGCCCGAGCCCAAGCCAAAGGTCATGGCATCCACCCAACTCGAGCGGATCCCCATTGAATTGGCCATCGCTCGGTTTTGCGTCACCGCCCGCATTTGCAGACCGAAAAAGGTCTTGCGCAAAATGGTCCATAACAGGGCAACCACCATAAAACTGAAAATAATGATGTACAGGCGGTTATAAGTCAGCGACAACACGCCGTTAATTTCCAACGAACCGCTCATCCATTGTGGGGTAATCACCGCTTGGTTCAAAGGGCCAAAGATGCTGCGCACCGCCTGCTGTAACACTAAACTTAAACCAAAGGTCGCCAACAAAGTTTCTAGCGGACGACCATATAAGAAACGGATCACCCCTCGTTCGATCAAAATCCCTACCAGCCCCGATACCACAAAAGCCGCAGGGATCGCCACCAACAGCGACCATTCGATATGATGAGGCATCAACTGTTGCACCACATAGGTGGTATAGGCGCCGAGCATGATCATTTCGCCATGGGCCATGTTAATCACGCCCATCACCCCGAAGGTAATCGCCAGGCCAACCGCAGCCAGCAATAACACCGCCCCCAAACTCAAGCCAAAATAGATATTTTCAGCGACGCTATTCAGTTGCAATAACTGCTGGTTGGTCGCTATCGACTCGTTAATCGCGGCCAGCACCTTGGCGTCTTTTTCAATTGTTTGTTGTTTTACCAGTACATTACGTGAGGCAGGGTCTAACTGACCAGACAATAGTTCGGCAGCCTCGGCACGCGCCGATAGATCGGCAAATTGCAGGTTAATGATCGCCTGCATTTCTTTAAGTTTGGCGATCACCGCCGGATCTTGCTCCAGCACCATACGCTTTTCGATGAGCCCAGAATATGAGCTATCTGCGTCATTCATTAGCGAGCGGATCGCCGCAATGCGCTGCTCGCTGGTCTCTGCATTCAAGCCGACCAATGCCAAACCATTGCGCAGTTGACGGCGAATTTTGTTATTCACGGTAATTTTCTTAATTGCCTTTTTTTTCAGGGTGCCTAAATCACTGCCATCAATTACCGAAGTAATCGCATATTGCTTACCTTTCTGCTTAGCGATAACCACTTGTTTGCTTGATTTGATGTAGTACAAGTTAGCGTCTAACAGACTTTGAAAAATTAAACTATTCCGTGGATCGGTAGTTTCTATAAGCTGTTCAATCGCTTGCTGCTTCTGGGTGTTTTTTTTGGTGGTTAAAGTCTGCACGGTCTGTGACCAATCGCTGGCTGGTGCTGCAAACAAAGCACTACTGAATAAAAGTGCCAACAACAGTGCGGAGAAACGAGATATGTATATGCTCAAAACAATCCCTACTTTCTATGGATAACAATTAAAAAAGGCGCTACCGAAGCAATTCAGTCGCGCCTTTCATTTAAGCACCGGAGGCGCTTAGCTGTTCAGGCGAACCGACTTAATAGTTCTGGCCTGAACATTGGCCGGTCTTAATATTGAAGTTGCCACAGCTAATTGGCGCGGTCCAATCAGCAACTAACAGGGCACTTTCAGGAAGATGGTTCGTCCAGGCATCGCCAATCACACCACCCATGGTTTGCCATACGATATCGAACTGACCATCGGCTTGAATTTCACCAATTAGCACTGGTTTGGTCAGATGATGGTTGGTATTCATCACGGCATATCCACCAGTGAGATTCGGTACGGTAATACCATACATCGCTTCTCGGACTTCATCGGTAGCGGTCGTGCCAGCTTTTTCAACCGCTTCTGCCCACATTTGGAAACCGATATAAGTTGCTTCCATAGGATCATTGGTCACGCGTTTGTCATCGCCAGTATAGGCTTTCCACGCGGCAATAAACTCATCGTTGGCTTCACTCTCAGCACTTTGGAAGTAATTCCATGCCGCTAGGTGACCCACCAAAGGAGTGGTATCAAAACCAGACAGCTCTTCTTCACCCACCGAGAAAGCCACCACAGGGATATCTTCAGCCGATATCCCCTGGTTGGCTAACTCTTTATAGAATGGCACGTTGGCGTCACCATTAATGGTTGAAACCACCGCGGTTTTTTTACCTGCGCCACCAAATTTCTTAATATCAGAAACGATAGTTTGCCAATCGGAATGACCAAAAGGCGTGTAGTTAATCATGATGTCAGCAGGCGCGACCCCTTTAGACTTGAGGTAAGCTTCTAGAATTTTGTTGGTGGTGCGTGGGTAAACATAGTCGGTACCGGCCAATACCCAACGTTGAACGCCTTCTTCACTCATCAAGTAATCCACGGCAGGGATTGCTTGCTGGTTAGGCGCGGCCCCTGTATAAAATACGTTTTTAGAGCTTTCTTCGCCCTCATATTGTACTGGGTAGAATAACATGCCATTCAATTCTTCAATCACAGGCAACACCGACTTACGCGACACTGAAGTCCAGCAGCCAAAAATTACATCCACTTTATCCTTGTCCAGTAATTCGCGTGCTTTTTCGGCAAACAACGGCCAGTTAGATGCAGGGTCAACCACCACCGGTTCCAGTTTTTTGCCTAACAAGCCACCTTTTTTGTTTTGTTGGTCAATCATCATCAGCACGGTATCTTTCAGTGTGGTTTCACTGATCGCCATGGTGCCTGACAAGGAGTGCAAGACTCCGACCTTGATAGTATCTGCTGCCTGAGCTGCGCTCATTGAAAAAGCTAAAGCTACGCCACTGGCGACTGTGGCTATTTTCTTCCATGTATTGTGTTGTGTCATTGCTATATTCCCTATTTTTGTTGCTTTTAAAGCATGCGATACCTCATGCATTGCTAGTCGAACTGCAGCACTGACCATGCCAACCAACCAAAATCATTATAAAACAATCAGTTAATCCCAGAGACAAAGCGAAACACAAGATCCTAATGCACAAGAATCGAACATTTGCCTCAAAAACATGCACCAAAATATTTTAGTGACTAATAAGTATTCATCTATTGCACCAAAGAAAGGCGCTCGCACCATAAAGATCCACGATCAGGATAAGAATTTGTGACCAATACGCATTCAAGCTAGTGCTGCTTAGTACAGGAAAAGCTGGTTTGGTTCTTGCTGTATTTATCTAAATAAATAAGGTCAAAAACAACTAGTTAGCTAAAAAGGAATGATGTGAGTCAGCTTACTCAAGTCAAGCACAGCAGTACTCCGGCGCCAATTAAGCAAGGCTGGCTAGCCAAACTCGAGCTAGGTTTTGCGCCAATTGCGGCCAAGACTCGCTTAACCTTAAACCAGAGTATTGGCCCATTACGGGTGCAACGACCGTTTCACCCTGAGCGGCAAGCAAACGATTGTTGCCACGTTTACTTATTGCACCCACCTGGGGGCTTAGTGGCTGGTGACCAGTTACATATGAACGTAACATGTGCCGAAGGCAGTAAGGTCTTACTCACCACCCCCGCCTCTGGCAAACTGTATCGCTCCAATCTTGCTCGCCAGCAACAGAGTCAACAACAGTTGTTTCACCTACAAACCAATAGCAGTTTGGAATGGCTACCACCGGAAACCATCGTGTTTAATGGCGCTCAAGGCCGTTTAGACAGTCACTTTAAGCTACACGGCAATGCCCAATTAATTGCCTGGGAAATCACCTGTTTAGGCCGTAAAGCCAGCGATGAAGACTTTGATCATGGTGAATTATTGCAATCGATTAAGGTTTATCGCGAGCAGCGTCCACTATTAATCGAGAATACTCGTATTCATAACGCAGTGAGTGCCAACAATCCAGCGGCGCTGGCAAGTAAACATGTCTATGCTTGTATGCTAGCCACCGTTGACCAGCTCAGTGAGGCCAAGCAAACCGAACTATTAGAACTTTTACGGGAGCATCTTAGCTGTCCACAGCTGGGGATCACCCTCGTCAGAGGCCTAATTATCTTGCGTTATTTAGGCGATCAGGCCGAAACCGTGCGTCAGCAATTTGAAGCAGCATGGGCGCTGATCCGCCCATGTACCCTAGGCCGAGAAGCCATAGCACCACGCATTTGGAATACCTAATTACTCACAAATTACGAGGCAAATATGGAATTAACACCAAGAGAGAAAGACAAGCTACTGCTGTTCACCGCATTTTTGGTTGCCGAGCGACGCAAAGACAAAGGCCTAAAACTCAATTATCCAGAGACCGTTGCCTATCTTTCAGCGCAAATCGTCGAAGGCGCCCGCGAAGGCCGAACCGTCGCCGAATTAATGAGTTGGGGAAGAACCCTGCTCAGCCGCGATGAAGTGATGGATGGCATCGCAGAAATGGTCCCTGAAGTGCAGGTTGAGGCCACCTTTCCCGATGGCACCAAACTTGTCACTGTGCATAACCCGATCCCTTAGGCCTGGCCTCTAGCACCAACAACAAGGAACGACAGATGATACCTGGAGAACTAATTATTGAAGATGGTTGGATAGAGCTCAATCAAGGCTTAGCCACCACTAGCATCGATGTTGCCAATAGCGGCGATCGCCCGGTACAAGTGGGTTCACATTACCACTTCGCCGAGACCAACCCAGCCCTGCATTTTGACCGTAAGGCCGCCTTTGGCATGCGACTAAATATTGCAGCAGGCACCGCAGTCCGTTTTGAACCCGGACAAAGTCGCCAAGTAGAACTGGTTGCTTTAAGTGGTAAGCGCGAAGTCTACGGTTTTCGTGGTGAAGTAATGGGTGCCTTAGACACCAAGGAGCAAGCATGAGCAAGATGGATAAACGCGCCTACGCCGAGATGTTTGGCCCAACGCTAGGTGACAAGGTGCGTCTAGGCGATACCGAACTCATCATTCAAGTCGAAAAAGATTACGCCCAATATGGTAGCGAAGTGAAATTTGGCGGCGGTAAGGTGATCCGCGACGGCATGGGGCAAAGCCAAGCCAGCTGTGCGATGGTACCCGATACGGTGATTACCAATGCCTTGATCCTTGATCATTGGGGCATTGTTAAAGCCGATATCGCGATTAAAGAAGGTCGCATTCAGGCCATTGGTAAAGCAGGCAATCCGGATATTCAAGATAATATTGATATCGAAATTGGTGCCGGTACCGAGGTGATCGCCGGTGAAGGACAAATTATAACGGCTGGCGGAGTCGACTCTCATATTCACTTTATTTGCCCGCAGCAAATCGAAGAAGCCTTAATGTCTGGCACCACCACCATGTTAGGTGGCGGCACCGGACCAGCCACAGGTACCAATGCCACTACCTGTACTCCGGGGCCTTTCCACTTAGGTAAAATGCTGCAAGCGGCTGACAGCTTTCCCATGAACCTAGGCTTTTTAGGTAAAGGTAACGCCAGTTTACCACGCCCGCTAGAAGAACAACTGGTTGCTGGCGCCATGGGTCTCAAACTTCACGAAGACTGGGGCACCACCCCGATGTCTATCGACAACTGTTTAACCGTGGCCGAAAACTACGATGTGCAGGTGGCCATTCATACCGATACCCTAAACGAGTCGGGTTTTGTAGAGGATACCCTCGCCGCTTTTAAAGGCCGAGTGATCCATACCTACCACACCGAAGGCGCCGGTGGCGGTCACGCCCCCGATATCATTACCGCTTGTGGTTTAGACAATGTATTACCCTCGTCAACTAATCCAACTCGCCCCTACACGGTAAATACCGTGGATGAGCACCTGGACATGTTAATGGTATGCCATCACCTCGACCCGTCAATCCCAGAGGACGTGGCGTTTGCCGATTCACGGATCCGCAAAGAAACTATTGCTGCTGAAGATATTTTGCACGATTTAGGTGCCTTTTCGATGATTGCTTCCGATTCACAGGCCATGGGGCGGGTCGGCGAGGTGATTACCCGAACCTGGCAAACCGCGCATAAGATGAAGCAGCAACGCGGCTTACTCGAAGAAGATAAAGCTATAGGCTGCGACAACTTCCGCGCTAAACGCTACGTCGCCAAGTACACCATCAACCCAGCGATTACTCATGGTATTGCCCACGAAGTCGGCTCGGTGGAGGTGGGTAAGTTAGCCGACTTGGTGTTATGGAAACCAGCCTTCTTTGGCGCAAAGCCTTCACTCATCATCAAAGGTGGGGCAATTGCTGCAGCACCGATGGGCGATCCCAATGCTTCAATCCCCACTCCGCAACCGGTTCATTACCGGCCGATGTTTGGCGCCTATGGCAAGGCCATGAGCGAAACGAGGGTCACCTTTGTCAGTCAAGCGGCGCTGGACGCCAAGGTACAGGATACCCTCGGGTTACAGAGTCGCTTGGTAGCTTGCAAAAATACCCGCAACATCACCAAGAAAGACATGGTGCATAACCACTATCAACCCCATATGGAAGTCGATTCACAAACCTATGAAGTTCGTGCCGACGGCCAATTACTGGAATGTGAACCTGCAACCGAACTGCCACTGGCGCAGCGCTACTTTTTATTTTAAGGAGAGAATGAATGTTAAAGGTGTATCAAACCCTCCATCACTACCATGGTCCGGTCCATCACCGCGTGGTATTGAGCTACGAGTTACGCAAAAAGGCCCGGATCAAGGCGCAAACCGAGGCCCAGCAAGAAATTGGCTTCTTCTTAGAACGCGGTCAGGTGCTACAAAATGGTCAACTGCTGGAAGCCGACAATGGTGAAGTGGTTGAAATTAGAAGTGCCGATGAACTGGTCACCACCGCTTATAGCGATGACCCATTGATGTTCGCCAAAGTCTGTTACCACCTAGGCAACCGCCATACCCCTCTGCAAATTGGCGAGGGTTGGGTTCGTTTTCAACCCGACCATGTATTGCAAGATTTAGTGGAATTGTACGGTTTGCGGGTGGAGCAACACCAAGGCCCCTTTGATCCCGAGACAGGAGCCTATCACAGCCACTTACCGGGACACAGTCACTAATGGCCAGTCTGGCGCAACTGCAACTCATGCGACTGGTAAGCCCCAGCTTACCAGTGGGAGGGTTTGCCTACTCGCAAGGTTTGGAGTACGCCATCGAAAATGCTTGGGTGACTAACCCCGCCGCGCTAAAAGCTTGGGTCCAGGGCTGTTTGGAAGCAGGCCTTGCCTGTCTGGATATCCCAATGCTCGCGGCTTTATACCAAGCTTGGTCGATACAAGATTACCGCCGCTTTGAACAGCTTAATCTGGAACTCATCGCCAGCCGAGAGACTCGGGAGTTAGAGTTAGAAGACGTTCAAATGGGCAATGCGCTACGCGTTTTATTACAACAGCTCGACGCCGACATCATCGCGCCATTAAGTGATGAACCGATGAGCTGGACCAGTATGTTTGCGGTTGCAGGTGAACATTGGCAGATCCCACTCAACGACTTGGCAGATGGCTACCTATGGACATGGTTAGAAAACCAACTAGCGGTGGCGGGTAAAACGTTACCGCTCGGGCAAACCGCCTGCCAAAAGCTACTTAGCGAGTTGCTACCCTTGTTGCCGCCCGCACGCGCCTATGGCCTGGCTTTGCCCTTTGAACAAATTACCGGGTCGCTGCCCGCCTTAAGTTTGGCCAGCACCCTTCACGAAACCCAATACTGCCGCTTGTTCCGCTCTTAATCGGCGAAACTGAGCCAATCGAGGATATAAAATGACCATTAAACAAACTTTACGCGTCGGGGTCGGTGGCCCTGTCGGTTCGGGGAAGACCGCCTTACTGACCGCCCTTTGTCGCGAACTGAAAGACCGCTTTAACCTAGCGGTGGTAACCAACGACATTTACACCAAAGAAGATGCCCAGTTTCTGTTGCGTCACAACGCACTGGCCGAAGATCGAATCTTAGGGGTTGAAACTGGTGGCTGTCCCCATACCGCGATCCGTGAAGATGCCTCGATGAACCTTGCTGCAATCGCCGAGTTAAACCGTCGGCATCAAGGCCTAGATTTAGTGCTGGTAGAAAGTGGCGGCGATAATCTCAGTGCCACCTTTAGTCCAGAGCTGAGCGACTTAACCCTGTATGTGATTGACGTTAGCGCTGGCGATAAAATTCCCCGCAAGGGCGGCCCAGGGATCACCAAATCTGACCTACTGATCATCAACAAGACCGATCTGGCCCCTTATGTAGGTGCCTCGCTGGACGTGATGGATCGCGATGCAAAAAAAATGCGCGGCGAACGCCCCTTTGTTTTTAGCAATCTCAAAACCAACCAAGGTTTACAAGACATCATCAACTTTATTATCGAGCAAGGCATGTTAGAAGAAAGCTCTGCAAACCTCGCCAATTCAACCCTTTAACGGAGATCTCCCATGAAAAAATTACTTAGTATCGGTTTACTCGCCCTGGTCAGCTTCCCCAGCTTGGCCCATGAAGGCGTTCATAATGGCTTGAGCGCGGGGATCTTACATCCACTGACTGGTCTTGACCACCTGCTCGCCTTAAGCCTTATTGGTCTATTAGCCAGTCAAACGGGCAAACTCAAACTCAGCTTAATGCAAAGCCTGTTCGCCTTAGTTTTAGCCGCCGTTGTCGCCAGCTTTGGTTTTGTGCCACCGATGCTGGAAACGGGTCTCGCCATTTCACTGTTAGTGATGGCGCTATTAGTGGCCAAGCTACTGCCCAGTTCGGCGAGTGCCGTGACCGCTGCGGTTTGTATTGTCGCCGCACTTCATGGTGCAGCGCATGGTAATGAGGTGCCAGCAAGCGCCGATGTGAAGCTATTTTTTGCCGGCTTTATTGCCAGTTCGATAGCCATCATTTGTGGGGGGTATCTGCTTGGAAACTTGGTTCAACGTTCACCCTATGGTCTAAAGTTGATGCGCGGCTATGCCAGCGTAGCGGCCTTCTTTGGCATCTCAGCCTTAATCGCTTAAACCTTACCCAGTGCAGCAAACCTGCTGCACTGGGTACTCGCCGCCAAGCATCGACTTAGCGGCGACAAAGCTCACCAAGTACGGCATAATGCCGCCATGAATTGCGATCCCCTACAGCAACATCCGCTGCATCAGACTTGCCAACAACACCCGAACCGGGTGGCCCTGAGTATTGGCGAACAGCACTATAGTTATCAACAGTTACAGGCAATGGTGGGCGTTACCGCAGCACAACTGCGTCGGCAAGGCCTTAGCCGAGGCGACCGACTCAGCTGTTTTGGTGATGACCAGCTACGCATGTTGCTACTACAGTTAGCCAGTTTAGAACTAGGCTATATTTTTTGCCCACTCAACCACCATCACCCAGTGAGTCAACTGCAAAGCCTTAGCGAGCGAATTGATGCCAAGTTCTATTGGACTGATAGCCAAGCAACACTGAGCGGTCGCCAAAGAGTTGAATTTAATCCTCAGCAAAGAGATTTAAAGGCAATTTCGCCAGACCAAATACAAACCAGCCAAGCGATAAGCATGGTGTTTACTTCAGGTAGCAGTGGCCCAGCAAAGGCGGTGGTGCACAGTTGGGCAAATCATTACTTCAGTGCCTTGGGTTCGCACAGCATGCTCCCGCTGGTGCCCCAATCTCAATGGTTATTATCCTTGCCGCTTTATCACATTGGTGGACAGGCCATTGTATGGCGTTGCCTATTAGCGGGGGCCGGGATCGTCGTGGCACAGAACAAGGGCCAACTGTATGCCGACTTAGTGAGCAGCGCCACCAGCCATGTCTCCTTAGTACCAACGCAACTTTACCGGCTATTACAGCGCCCCGATTTTAACGCTGCCAATTTGCAGCTAAGCACGCTCTTAATTGGCGGCGCAGCCTGCAATGATAGACTCATCGATGCAGCACTCGAGCGGGGATTTCAGGTCTATAGCTCCTATGGTAGTAGCGAAATGAGTTCACAGGTGGCCACCCGCAACCATCGATTAGGCCAGCGAGGCTATCAATTACTGCCCTACCGACAAGCCAAAATAGAGGCACAACAAATCCTGCTACGGGGCGAAACACTATTTCTCGGCTATTGGCAGAATGGTGGGATTTGCCCAGTCGTCGACCAAGAGGGCTGGTTTAACAGCGGTGATCATGGGCGAATGCAACAAGATAATCTTTATCCCTTGGGTCGCAGTAATCATATGTTTATCTGTGCAGGTGAAAACATCCAGCCAGAAGAAATCGAACAGGCCTTGTTGCAGCACCCGCAAATTAGGCAGGCGATTGTGGTGGCACAAGATAGCGCCGAGTACGGCCAGCGACCAGTAGCGTTTATCGCTGGCCCAAACGGCTTGACAAGCCACCGCTTAAATCAATTCTTACGGCGGCAACTAGCGGCTATCAAACTGCCGATAGCCTATTATGCTTTGCCAGAAACGAATTCGCTGAAACCCTCGCGCAGCGAATTAACCAAGATAGCGAATCACAAATCCAGTTGTTGTGACCAGTGTTGATACTCAAAAATTGTAATCCAAGATTGTTGATAAGCGTGTTGCAGCGCGCTGTGCTGCTGTTCTTTCAAGTTAATCTCACTGTCGGGAACAAAACAACAAGTCCCTTTCAAAAATTGCTCTCGTTCAGCTAAATAACGATTTAATAAACCGGTTTTTGCAAAATCGATTTCACTTTTCATAAGCACTCCTTACAAGCAAATTAATCGCTAGCGCTTGGTGCCCGCGCCCGCCAAACAGCGGCGCTGCACTCGACTTAGATTTATCACGCTTGGCGATCCCCGACAAGCTTTATTCAACAGACAAGCGAGCAAATCAGCTTACCGGTCACGAATAACAACTTCACCGCCTTCCAGATACAAACAAAAACCAGCGTTCAAAAATGATGAAAGCTTATCCTAACAGCTTACTCTGCAATCATTTTCTGCTAGCCTTATACAAGGCTTCCCGATCATAACGAGTAATGATGGCCCTCCCCAACATCCAATTACTGCGTCAGTTTGTACAATATTACGAACAAAGCCATCATTTTCCTGAACGAACCAGCGCAACTCAACGCAAGCAACTATTTATAGAACTTGAGCGCCAGCTTAACTGCCAGTTGTTTAATCACGATTACCAGAACCTAAATTCGCAAGGGCAGCTACTTTATCAACGAGCGAAACAACTACATTCTCAGCTATACAACTTACTCAGTGACCAACAACACCCGATTCAGCCACAACAAATCATCATTGGAATAGATGAGTTTGTACCTTGTCAAAGTCTATTGCACTACTATCCACGCTTTATTAGCGAACTATCGCTGCAACAGTTAAAACTAGTGCAACTTGGCTCACAACAGCTATCAGAACAATTAATCCAAGGGGAAATTGATATTGCCTTACGAGTTGCCCGTCAGCAAAAACCTGCAAAAACCCATTCGCGCCGTTACTGCAATCTTAGCTTAGCCCTGGCCTGCGCTGCACGGCATAGTTTGAGTAAACACCAACAACTTAGTGTCGAACAATTACAAGGCCATCGCCAGCTTTGCTTACCTCACCTTCCCATCGAACTGCAACTCAACCGAGTCAATTGTTGGCAACTGGAACATCGCGAGCTCCTTCATGATCTATTGGTATTAGGTATGGGATGGGCCTTTGCCCCACGGCATTGGTTAGAGGCGAGCTTTCGTAATGGCAGCTTAATTGAATTACATCTGAGTAATTATTTTTCACCAACCAAATTAGAGATAGAAATACTATGGTTAAGCAGCCAACGAGACAGCCAGGTCGCCCATTGTTTAAACCTGTTAGGACTGAGCGCTTATGATGGATGAACACGCCACCCTTGCCGCTTTACAAAGCTTTGTTTGTTTAGCCAAGCAAGCCGACCTCAATGCTTGTTCCGAGCAGCTAGCTTTGCCCACCGAGCGGATCCTAGAGCAACTGGAACAACTGCAGCAGCGACTGGCCTGTAGTCTATTTGTACAAACCGGTCAGTTCTATCAATTAAGCCACGCAGGCCTAGCCTTAGTTGAACAAGCCGAGCTAATTGTGGGTCGTTACGCCGAGCTCCAGCGGCACTGTCAGCACTTGCAACAGGCCAAAAGTTTACAACTCAGTATCAGTTATCAAGCCTGGTTTCCCAGCCCTTGGTTAACTTTACTCGCACAGCAGTTACATCGTTATGATCCGCTATTGGAGCTCCGCTTTAGCGGTTCTCAACAACACTCGGTACACTTTAGTTTTTCAGCGAACAAGCAACATGCAGCAGCTGAAGTATTCCCCTGGAAACAAGCGCAGCTCGTAAAAGTGGCACATCCCAAACTAGTGAATCATCGCCAGCAGTTCGACGCACATTTAAAGCTTTTCGATATGAGGGAGCCACAGCAAAGCAATCTGTTTATGGGTGAAACCTTGCTACTCGATGCGCTACAAGCGGGCCTCGGGTGGGCAATATTGCCACAGATCAGTGTCGAATCACGCTTAGCCGAAGGAACCCTCAAAGCCTGGCCAAATCTGCTAGGCGAACAAGCAACATACATTCATCTATCGGCGCACTGTCCGAGCGACCTCCGTCACTTTTTGATGCAGCAGAAAGATGTCGCTTAAACGGGCCGTCACTAACGGACAATGCCAATTGAAGCCGAGATAGGTATAATTAACCATTGCCAACATTCATCAATCGAGATCATGAGTCGACCCCATTGCGCCCGCTGTTTACGCCCACAAAGTCACTGCTTATGCCCATACATTCAACACTGTCGGCATCGGCATCCGCTTATTATCTTACAGCACCCAAGTGAACAGAAGCAGGCCAAAGGTACTGCTCACTTAGCTTGTTTAGCCTTAGAGCAAGCGCAATTAATATCTGGTGAGCAGCCCGAAGATTTCGCCGCCTTACGCCAAGCTGTAGAGCAACAACCACAACAGTATTGGCTAATTTACCCCAGTGAGCACAGTCAAAGCCTCGAACAACAGGCGTGTCTGGCGCTCACTCAGCAGACCACTCTGCATACGCCTGCGCTTTATCCCACGTTGATATTTTTA
Organism: Agarivorans sp. QJM3NY_30; assembly: GCF_050870855.2. GTDB lineage: Bacteria > Pseudomonadota > Gammaproteobacteria > Enterobacterales > Celerinatantimonadaceae > Agarivorans. The sequence continues at coordinate 4,787,852 of NZ_CP194038.2, forward strand.
GATGGCACCTGGCGTAAAGCGCAAAAACTCTGGCACCTCAACCCTTGGTTACATGCTCTGCCCCAGTTTCACTTTACCAGCCCGCCTCAAGGCCAATATAAAATACGTAAAACCGCCATTGCACAGGGACTCTCCACTATCGAAGCCATCGGCTATGCCTTACAGCAAGTCGAAGCATTCAACCCTAGACCACTCTCCGCAATATTGGAAGCGCTGGTGACTCAACAACTCAAGGCGATGCCTCAGCAAGTTCAAGCCCGTTACTAAATCCTGAGGAACGGATAGCCAAGCGACAAATAGTGACAAGCATCATTAAATTAACATATTCGCAACATTGGACTGGCGATTTAGCGGCTGTGATTTATAATTACATTAGTCGGTTGTCGCTTTTAGATGCTCAGGCTGTAATACTTGGTTTACCAAGCGTTATGCCTTCCCAATCTACTAGCGGTGCCGGCTCGCCTATATTAAGCCCACATTCGATCAACATTAAGCTAACATTCGATACAAATAACCATGACCTAGCGTGCAGAATGTGAAAAAATAACCATTCCTCTGTGCTTAGCGAAAGACCTTGTCGATATGGATGATAAAAAACGCCCACTTTACTTACCCTATGCCGGACCGGCACTGTTAGAAACCCCACTACTGAACAAAGGCAGCGCCTTCAGCCAAGAAGAGCGGATTTTCTTTAACTTAGAGGGACTACTGCCCGAAGCCATCGAAAGTATCGATGAACAAAGTGAACGAGCCTACAAACAATACCAAAGTTTCACCAATGATCTTGATCGACATATTTACCTACGCAATATTCAAGATACCAACGAGACTTTGTTTTACCGACTCGTCGAAGACCATATCAGCGAGATGATGCCAATTATCTACACTCCCACCGTAGGCGCGGCCTGTGAGCAATTCTCTAATATTTATCGTCGCTCTCGGGGGCTATTTATTTCTTACCCCAATCGCCACCGTATCGATGAACTACTGAACAATGCCACCCGTCACAACGTAAAGATTATCGTGGTGACCGATGGCGAACGGATCTTAGGCTTGGGCGATCAAGGCATCGGAGGCATGGGGATCCCAATTGGTAAATTGTCGCTGTACACTGCGTGTGGCGGGATCAGCCCAGCCTACACCTTACCCATCGTATTGGACGTGGGCACCGACAACCAGCAGCTATTGAATGACCCAATGTATATGGGATGGCGTCATCAACGGATCGGCGGCGAAGAATACGCTCAGTTCATTGAGTTATTTATGCAAGCCGTGATGGTGCGCTGGCCGGAGGCTCTGATCCAATTTGAAGACTTCGCCCAAAAAAATGCCATGCCACTCTTACAACGCTATAAAGATCAATTGTGCTGCTTCAATGACGATATTCAGGGAACTGCAGCAGTCGTCGTCGGTTCATTATTAGCCGCCTGTAAAGCCGCCGACTCGGCGTTAAGCGAACAAAGGATCACCTTTGTAGGCTCAGGGTCAGCCGGTTGTGGGATCGCCGAAGCGATTGTGCGCGCCATGATCGAAGAAGGGATCAGTGAACAACAAGCCCGCAGCCAAGTTTTCATGGTCGATCGCTGGGGTTTACTGCAAAGCAACATGCCCAACCTGTTAGACTTTCAACAGCGCCTGGCACAACCCGCCGAGCTGCAGCAACTATGGGGCTTGAGCAGTGACAGTCTATCCTTACTCGATGTGGTCGAACACGCAAAACCGACCGTGCTGATCGGCGTCTCTGGCGCCCCGGGAGTATTCAATCAAGCGATCATAGAAACCATGCATCGGCACTGTGAAAAACCCATCGTATTACCCTTATCAAACCCTACCAGCCGAGTTGAAGCACTTCCCGAAGACATCCTTCGTTGGACCCAAGGGCAAGCGCTAGTGGCGACCGGAAGCCCCTTTTCTCCAGTAAAACTAGGAGAGCAGAGCTACCCCATCGCCCAATGTAACAATAGTTATATTTTCCCCGGCATTGGCCTTGGCGTCTTAGCGAGTCAAGCGACTCGAGTCAGTGATGAGATGTTAATTGCCAGCAGCCGAGCCTTAGCCGAATGCTCACCGTTGGCCAATGACGGCGAGGGGGCTTTGCTGCCTCCCCTCGAAGAAATTCGCATCGTTAGCAAACACATCGCTTATGCGGTCGCCAAAACGGCCATGCAACAGGGTTTAGCAATCCCCATCTCTGATGAAGTATTAAGTCAGACGATTGAAACCAGCTTTTGGCGCCCAGAATACCGTCACTACAAGCGCACTTCGTTCTAGACTTTGCAAGCACTCAACAGTCTCTAAAGCTGTTGAGTGCTCGCACTTGGTTTGAGTTAAACTAAATCTTCCTGAGCCTTTCGGATGATTGATTCAGCATGTTTCCAAGGATTGTTATCACTTTATTCCCAATAAAATACCACCAAAGATTAATCGCCGCCCAATCATCTCAAACTCAGCTAAACCGAAAAACCATAAAACTCGGGGAAAATAAGTAGCGATACCAACACTAAAATTTGTAGCGCGATAAACGGAATAACACCTTTGTAAATATCGGTGGTTTTAATCGCTGGGGGAGCCACACCTTTTAAATAAAACAAGCTAAAACCAAAGGGCGGGGTAAGAAAAGAAGTTTGTAAGTTCATGGCGATCAAAATCGCAAACCAAGTTAAGTTAATCCCCATCAGGTCGGCAACCGGATATAACATCGGCACCACGATAAACGATATTTCTACAAAATCGATAAAGAAACCCAGCACCAATATGACTAACATCGTTAAGATCAAGAATCCCCATTTATCTCCAGGAAGGCTGGTCATCACTTGCTCAATGACCTCTTCGCCACCGGTGTAGGAAAACACCATCGAGAAAGCCGTCGCACCAATGAAAATAGCGAACACCATCGCAGTAACGTTAACCGTTTCCAAGGCCGACTGATAAATAATTTTCCAAGAGAACTGACGATATAACAAAGACAACAAAACAGCGCCAACACCACCAATCGCCGAAGATTCAGTGGGCGTAGCAATGCCATAGAAGATAGAGCCCAATACCGCAATCATTAAGCTTAAGGGGGGAGCTATCGCCTTAAAGGCCTTCCAACAAGGCTTGAGACCATGCCCAGCAACTTGATCTTTAGGTAAAGCGGGGGCCATTTCAGGCTTGAGAAAGGCAATCAGCAACACATATAAAATGAATGCCCCAACGAGCACCCCTCCCGGCATTAATGCGGCCTTGAATAGGTCGCCAACCGGAACTCCCATCACATCCCCTAGAATAATCAAAATAATCGACGGCGGAATAATTTGACCAAGGGTGCCCGAGGCACAGATCACGCCAGTAGCAAGCCCCTTGTTATATTTATATTTCAGCATCACCGGCAAGGAAATAACCCCCATCGCCACCACCGAAGCGCCCACCACGCCTGTTGATGCAGCCAACAACGCGCCAACTAGAATGGTGGATACCGCTAAACCACCGCGTACGCCTCCAAATAGCTGGCCCATCGCTTCCAATAGCTGTTCAGCAAGACGTGTTTTTTGCAACACGATCCCCATAAAGATGAACAACGGTACCGCCATTAATACTGAGTTTTGCATGATGCTCATGATACGAAAGGGCATAAATGCAAATAGCTCGAAGCCTTCGGAAAGAACCCCAAATACCAGCGCCACGCCGCCAAAAACAAAGGCCACCGGAAAACCAGTTAATAGCATGCATAAGGCTACGAAAAACATGACAATCCCAATCATGAAAACTTCCTTTTAGCGACGACGAGTTAGTGCTGATTTCGCAGCTGAATTAAATTTTTGAGTAACATGCCTAGGCCGCTTAACGCGACACATAGCGCTGAAATAGGGATCATCGCTTTAATTAGCCAGCGATAAGCCAAGCCACCTGGGTCACCACTAATTTCACCAAGATGATAAGACTCCAAGGCGAAGTCATATCCGTACCAAACCATCAACCCACAGAATGGTAACAGCAATAGCAGCACCCCCAAGCTGTCTATCCAAGCCTTTTTACGACGAGATAACTTGTCATAGATAATGTCCACTCGCACGTGTCCTTCGGCCTGTAAGGTCGAGGCAATTCCCAATAAAAACATCGCCGAGAATAAGTGCCATTCCAGCTCCTGCATACCAATTGAACTGGAGCGAAAAAAGTAACGCATCACCACGTCATAAAAGATATTTACCAGCATCAACAGCATCAATACCGCAGTGAGAGACGCAATTCCTTTAGAGAAACCATCAATAGCTCGTTGCCAACGCAACATCTTTCACCTCCCCTTTAATTTGTCGGTGGAGGCGCTAGCCGCCACTGCCGCCAGCGCCTTAAGCCACTACAAATCTTGGGTACTATTTAAGTAACCTTGCTCAGAAATGGCAGTATAAGCTCGTATTTGCTGCATAAATTGCTGCTGCGATTGAATTATCTTAGCGGCCATCGGGTCGCTCGCAGCCTTCTCTTGGAGCAATGCATCATTGGCTTCCTTCAAGGCTTTAATCACCGTCACCGGGAAGGTCTTCACTTGAATATTTGGATACTCCTGCAACATGGTTTGCCAGTTCTTGGCACTTTCAGCATAGGAATGAATAAACATGTCGTAAGCCGCCTTACGCATCGCGACCACAAGGATCGCTTGCAAATCTTTCGGTAAACTTTCAAGCTTTTTCTTATTCGCGATAAACATTAACTCAGTGGCTGGTTCATGCCATCCCATGTAGTAGTAGGGCGCGATTTTATGGAAGCCCATTCGCAGATCCAATGATGGCCCCACCCACTCCAGCGCATCGATAGTATTCCGCTCTAAGGCGGTATATAACTCACCGGGCGGAATATTCACTGGTGTTGCGCCAAGCTTAGCCAATACTTCACCTGCAAATCCGGGAATACGCATTTTAAGATTCTTTAAATCGTCTACCGAGTTAATTTCTTTGCGGAACCATCCCCCCATCTGTACTCCAGTATTCCCGCCAGGAAAGGGCAGCAAGTTATGCTCAGCGTAAACCTGATCCATCAAGGCTTGACCGCCACCATATTGCAACCAGGCATGTTGCTCAGGGGCATTCATACCAAAGGGCATCGTAGTGAAGTAGAGAGTATTCGGGACCTTACCTTTATAGTAATAAGAGGCGGAATGACCTAAATCGTATTGACCACTTTTCACCAAATCAAACACGCCAAACGGCGCTTTGTGTTTGTTGGCGGAGTCGACCCGAATTTTTAAACGCCCATTGGACATCTCGTCGGCCATTTTCACCATGTTTTTCACAGCGTCACCAAATACTGGAAAATTGGGCCCCCAGCTTTCGGCGAGTTTTAATTTATAAACTTTCTCTGCGGCCAAAGCCGTGGAACTAAAGGCAATAATGACCGAAGCCAATAATGTTTTACTGCAGAGGGACTTAAGCATGTGATTCACCCTTTCCTTATCATCCGTTGATTATTTTAGGTATGACCAGTATTCGCTGCTCACGAATTGAGTACCAACAATGTTATCATATTGTTAACGGGACGCTATCCGCTAAACTACGGTTTTCGATTACGTAAAATCACGTAGCCTTATACTTTGGTATAAGTTCGTACGATTTCACTATTTTAGCTCAGGCAACAGACTTAACATTAAATTAACATGAAATAATGAGACGCTTCGGTCATGTGGTCGCTTAAAATTAAAATTATTCTACTGTCGGTGGTTCCCCTGATTTTCGTTACAGCCTTAATTGCTAGCTTGGTCTTTAAGCAATCATCAACGCTGGCAAAGCAACAGCTTAAGCTGATCAAAACCAATATCATGCACAGCAAAACCCTGGAACTGCAAAATCATATCGCGCAAGCCTTTGCGAGCATTCGCAATATTTATGAGCCAGCGTCTGCCAACGATCAATACGCGAAACAGCAAGTTCGAGACATCCTCACTCGACTACGCTTTAGTGAAGATGGTTATTTTTTTGCGTACACCTTAGATGGACTAAATTTAGTACACCCGATATTGCCCGAATTAGTCGGAGAAAACCTTTGGAATTACCAAGATGCGGAAGGCACCATGTTAATTCAGGATCTGATTACTCAGGCGAAAGCTGGCGGCGGTTTCAGCCATTACTTATGGGAAAAACCCAGTACCGGAAAACGGGTGAAAAAGCTGGCTTATGTGGTCCTGCTCGACAAGTGGCAATGGATGCTAGGCACTGGCGTCTATCTCGATGATGTGGATGCAGAACTGGCTCGAATCAAGCTGCAAACCGAGCAAAATATTGATCATAATTTTATATGGCTATTCATCGTCACCAGCATTTCAGGCATTGTGATCGCTTTACTAGGCACCTCTCTCAACATTTCCGAACACAAGCTGGCCGATAAAAAACTGAAAGCGCTCACCCAACGAATCATCGACTCCCAGGAACAAGAGCGACAGCGCGTGAGTCGTGAATTACATGACGGTATTAATCAACTGCTTGTCTCTATTAAGTATCGCCTAGAAAGCGCAACCGAATGCAGCAACACCCCAACAACCATCAGCGTTAGCTTGCACCAAGGACTCCACACCATTAATCAAGCAATCGGTGAAATAAGACGTATTTCCAAAGATCTACACCCAAGTATATTAGATGATCTTGGCCTCGGCGCGGCTTTAACCAGTCTCAGCCAAGAATTTGAACAACGCACCGCTATCGACGTATTTTTCGAATGCGACATCAATGCCATTCACATACCAGCAATGGTCCAAACCACCTTATATCGGATCACTCAGGAAGCTCTACAAAATATAGAAAAACATGCTGCTGCTGATACTGTCGATATTCTATTAACGCATCGTAAACAACAACTCCAGATGTCCATTCGCGACAATGGTTGTGGTTTTGAAATCGAAAACAAATCAACTCAAGCAAACTTCAAACAATTTGATCTAGGCTCCGAGTTCGCCAGTAGCGGCTTGGGTTTACGCAATATATTTGAACGAATTTCCCACATCGATGGCCAAGTGAGTATCCATAGCCAACTTGCGAAAGGGACTCAAATTACCATCAAACTCCCGTTACAAAAGTGCTCAACATTCAGCCAAATACCCTTGGAGCAAATTACATGACCTCAGTTTTACTCGTCGATGATCATCCCTTGGTACAAGATGGTTTGAAGATGCGATTAGACACCACGGAAGAATTTGAAGTCGTAGGCACCGCTGCAGATGGGCAACAAGCCTTAGATTTAGTCATCCGCTTAAAACCCCAAATTGTGCTCACTGATATTAATATGCCCAAGCTCAATGGGATTCAGCTGCTAGAATTACTAGCAGTACAATCCCCCGAGACGAAAGTAATTATGTTAAGCATGCACAACAACAAAGCATACGTGCAAAATGCAATGCGTCATGGTGCCAAAGGCTACCTTTTAAAAGACATTACCTCTTGCGAGCTGGTCAACGCTTTACAAGCCGTTGCCAATGGCGGATGTTATATCAGTGCAGGGGTCTCTAACCAACTGTTCGAATCAGGCAAAACCAGCGCGGCCCTCAGTAAACGAGAGCAACAGGTATTGCAACGACTCGCTTCTGGCTGTAGTAACAAAAAAATTGCAGATAAATTATCGATTAGTATCCGTACCGTAGAAACCCATACCTTAAAGATCAGACGTAAACTGAAACTCGATAGTAGTGCGGCAATGATTAAATATGCGATAGATAACTATGGTTCTGGCATCGAATGTTGATTAAGATGTTTTATTCAACAATAACGAATCACTACTCGCAACTAGAGGCTGAATTTGAAGCGTTCTGACCTGAGTAAATCGAACAAACCGAATAAACAAAAACGCCCAAAAACCCAAGTTCGCTTGGTGAGTGGCTCAATGCAAACAAATGCCAATCAGCAGCTCGAAGGTGATTTTATTGCGGCCTTCGAATATGCCCTAGAACTCTTAGAAAAACCTAAAAATAATTAGTGGGTTATAACAGTGCTGTTGGACGCATTTCTACCAGAAACATGGCTTAAACTAACAGCTTGTGTCACTGGTCGATTCACGCCACACTCGACACCTTAGTCATTCAAGCTCGGTCTTACTTTTTACCCACTAGAGGCGTGAAGCTGATTTTACCCTCTTCATATTTGGTTTCGGTGGGGCCGTACTCCCGATTAGTAAATAATTTCTGACCCACAATATCTAAACGAACATTAGGGTGTAACTCTCGGCGCACCGTCAGCTTCGCCTTAGCAAAAAATTCTTGCTCTAATTGCTGATTATAATCGAGGGCAAAGTCAATTTGTACCAACTCCTGACGAGTATGATGTAAGGTTGCCGCAAGTTTATCGGCAGTATCGGGCTCCCGTTCTTCTTTTTTTACAGAACTCAACTTCATCTGGGCATCAAGCACCTTACCCAGCTTTTGGTGGAGAGTTTGCTTCACATTATTTAAGCTTCGACGCTCTTCTTGGATTTCATCAAAATCACCAGAGATAGTCAGCTGCGTTGCGGTGCCCGCAGTGGCGCCAAGTACTACAGTCGATATTTCATCACCAGCCTCGACAGAGCCACCAATTAAGGTTCCGCGCAAACCACCCGCATCACTCACCGTCACCTTTCCCTTACTCTCTATTTTACTATGCAGTAACTGGCTGGTCACGGTCACATCTTTTTCCGCTTGGACATGAGAGTACTGTATAAAAGTGGCATGCACTTCGCCTTGGGCTTGAATCGAACAGGAGTAGTTTTCGTCCCCTTCCTTGAGTCGGTGGCCTATCACCCCTTTACCAACCACTACATCACCACCCGCAACAATATTCGCCGATTCGACAAAACCATTAATATGTACATCGCCAGTCGCGGACACCTTCATACCTTCGGCAACGTTACCCGTGATTAATATGCTACCGCTAAAATCGACATGGCCATAGCTGACATCCACTTCTTTAATCGACAACACATCGTCAACTTTCATGCCATTTTCGATTTCCAAAGGCAGGCCGATACAGGTCGCCAGTAACAGGTTTTGATCATCATTTGCTATACGCGAACCCTCGCCCACGGTAAAAGGAATCTCTCGGCCTTGCTTAAAAGGTAAGGAATCGCCACAAACACTCATCCCCTGACGACCGACAGTGAAGGGATGGCGGCGCATCAAGGGCTTATCTGGCTCAACCGTTTCGAGGCTACCAAGGTCACGCATATCAACCCTACCATCACTGGTTTCCTGAGGTTGTAACAAACGTTCTTTAGGAGTGGCGACTAAGCGCTCGAAACGACTATCTTGACCATCAACCGCTGCACGACCTAAGGCCACAACCTTCTCCAATTTCATCCCCGGATCGGCAGTTCTAGCGGCGTTAAGCAATGCTAAAGCGCGTTGTTTTTGTAAACCGAAGCTCACCCCCGCTTCTTGCATAGCATTTACCAGATCCCCCTGAGAGATTGGCCTACCGCCATAGGCGGCGGTAATAGTGGCTCGAGCCACCATCTTATCCTCTGAAATTCGAATACTAATCTCAGCATTGCGAATACTGGCAATTTTTATAAAAGTATCGCCCCACTTCTTAATCAGTTCAGGAGACTCCCTCAACTCGGCAAACTTAGCAACAGCGTCTTGAATCGCCTCCTCATCAAATAAGTAGTGGCTATATTCAGAACGATGCAACAGTGCTTGAACATCGGTGACGCTAACATGGCTGTCTTGCGGTGTGATTTCGATTAACGCAGCCAACTTATCTTGCGATAAACGTAAACAACTCAATTCCAGCATTTAGCCCCCTTTCTCGTTTGGCGTTCACCATAACAAAACATACTTAAGCGATATTTTTCTATTATGCCTGTTCACATCCTGTTAACCAATAGTCGAGCAAGCTCTAGTCACCAACTAATTGAACTAGATCTTCATTTAGTATGATGAATAATAAAATTTATGTAACTTTACAAGATATTGATCAATAAAATCAGCAATCAAATATAAAATTCATCGCAAAACTAAGTGCCTTAATTTTGCCACAATACCGCTATTTTTAGTTGTACTTTCAACAACACATCACTACCTTGATAAGACGATGCGGGTCTGGCTCTCAAATCGCCTCACCACAATTTATTTTGAGGAAATGAGAATATTATGAAACTTTCCAAGCACAAGTTTAGCTATCTTCAACAAATCGCGATTGTACATATTATCGCTGGCCTCATCACCATGCTATTGGCCTATTATGTAGGGACCTTTAGTGCCATCGTTTTAGGCTTATCGATCATTGCTTATGCCGCTGTAGGCTTATGGTTCAACCAACGACTACGCAAACAACTCGTCAAGCCAATCGATCATAGTAGTTACTGGTTGTTTTTAGCCGTGGGACTATTACTAACGCTGTTTCCTGGAATCACTTTAGGTCTAGCCGCCCTGTGTTTAGGCGGCGGTTTGATCATCTACGGTATCCAAAGTTTCAAAGGCTCACGACTAAACGCGGGGCTGCTTATTTGGGCGAAGTGCCGAGCGCTGTTTAGCATCTTACTCGGTCTAGTGATTATCTTATCGGGAGCCGCTGGACTGGCGTGGTTAATCGGCATGTTGTTTGGATTACATATCTTCTTCTACGGCATCAACTTATGGATGCTCAGCAAAGCATAGGGTATTGGCTAAAAGCACTCTCCCACTTCAGCCAATACCCGACGTCATATCTCGCGATTATTCCTTTAAAATAGCGATATTTTGTGCGCTGCTAAACTGTGAGCTAATGGGTTCGATATCTAGGGTCAAGCCAATGATATTTCCATCAACGATGATGGAGGTAATATCATTACGCACCGGGTAAGCACCACACAGCTCTCCTTCATCACAAATACTCTCGTCCCTGTCGAGATCAGAAGTCACATAAAGACGATATTCACCGGCCTTCACTTGCGCAAAACTAAACGGGAACACTCCCCCAGTCATTGTCACCTGCTGTTGATAAGCTAGATTTTCTGTCACGGGATCAACCAAAAACACATAAACTAAACCACTATCATCGGCTTGCTGTTTGCTCACCGTCATCGATAAGCTGACTGGATATTCTCGACCATCGGAAGCGCTTAGAGTGATGGTGGTACTATAAGTACCATCGCTCAAATCAGTACGACTCACTTCAACCACATAGCGACCTAAGCCGTTACTATCGGCTTCACTGGAGTCAATGGTTAACCACCCAGCGTCTTTGGCCACACTTTGTACCGACAGGCCGCTATTCCCCACTAATGTTACAGTGAATTCAGCAGAACTTTCTGAAGAACTGAGGCTAATCTGACGAGTGCTTAAACGGAGATAACTAGAGATATTACCACTGCTATCAATTTGACTTTGCACCGCCTTCTCGGCATTTAATAAGCCATAACCATATTTATCATCTCGACCCACAGCACCAATATCATCACTGAGGCTCTCGCTGGCCAGTAAGTTCAAAAAATCTGCCGTGTTAAGGTTGGGATTAAGTTGTTTCATCAGCGCAACAACCCCAGCAACATGCGGACTAGCCATGCTGGTGCCATTTAAGTATTGGTAACTTGCAGTGAGACTAGCGCCCCTTTGATTCACATAAGTACTGTAGACCCCATCACCATAACCATCCCCATCTAAATCAACGCTACTATTGCCGCCCGGCGCAGCAATATCAATGTAACTGCCATAATTAGAATAAGAGGTAATCGTTTGGCTCGCGTCCACCGCACTAACACCAATAACATTGGCTAAGGCCGCAGGATAGCTTGCTTGAGAGGAGCTCTCGTTACCCGCTGCTGCGACCACAATAACGCCCTGAGCCACCGCAGCTTGTACGGCATCGTTTAATACTGAAGAACTACTGGTTCCGCCTAGGCTCATATTAATGACACTGGCAGCTTGTTTCGGCAAAAGACCCGAGGCATTGCTCAGGCCCGCCGCATATAAAATCGCCTGAGAAATATCATACAGCGTTCCGCCACCATAACCCAAGGCTCGTAAATTCATAATTTTCACATTAGGAGCGACACCTGCAACACCTATCGCATTGTCGGTTTGTGCCGCGATGGTGCCTGCCACGTGGGTGCCATGCCAAGATGAGCTACCATTGGTACCGCTCTGGTCGCCGGGGTCTTCAGGGTTACTATCAATGCCATCGCCATCAAGAGACATATCGCTATCAAGAATAAAATCGACACCATCATCGCTCAGTTGAGCTTGCAAATCAGGATGACTTTGGAACATGCCGGTGTCGATTACCGCCACCACAACATCGTTCAAGGTTTGCCCTTGCATTACCTGCCAAGCTGCCGCTAAATTAATTTGCTGATAATGCCATTGGCGAGCCACTAAGGGATCGTTAGATAATGCACTGGGCCGATAAAGATAATTAGGCGTCACCTTATCACTTCCCAGCCGATGGGCCATTTGCTTCACTTTCAGCAAACTGCGTTTCTTCACGCTATATTCGGCGGAAGCGTTATCGGAAAATCCAGCCACCTCAAGCGCGCTAGTGCTAGTCCCCAATGAGCGGACCCGAGCACCACTCTGCTGCAGATACAAGCTCATGCTTGGGCCAGCGCTCAGTAGCGATAACTCATCATCGGTGGTAGTCATGGCACGCGCCAAAGTTTGTGCTTGCTTGACTACGATTTGATCGTTCACAAAATCCTGTTGGGTGCTCAAGTACTGCCCAGCCGCCGTACTTTGCTGGTTTTGTGCAATCAAACGTAGTGTATAATTACCACGAGAGAGAGTTTGATTGGCATCCGTATAAGTGGTCACGAGTACATAGTAACTGTCGGCTGCATCGACACTGAGGTATTCAGTTTGATTCACGCCAATAGAGCTCGCCACCTCCGCATTCAGATCACTAACTCGATACAAAACCAGATCAAAATCACTGTTCGCTGCGCTTCCCTGTTGCCAGTCGGCGATTTCTAAGAATATCGACTGGCCCTGCTCTAAATCTACTTTATAAACATCAATATCATCATTCTCGTCGGCAAACCGATCATCGGCCACCCCCGTCGCTTCACTCGTTAAATAGCCACTAACTACGGCAATCGGTGGGAGTTGTTGCGCGGTACTGCTGGTATTGTTGGTTACATAAGGCGCATTAAAATCATTTACATCACTATCAATGACAGTATTCGATAATACGTTTGCGGTCCCTGAAAGCAGATAGCTTGGGAGTTCTTCTGTGACATTACCGTCACTACTACCATTACTCTCCCCACCCCCACCACAGGCAAACAAGCTTAATGCAAGTAACCAAAGCACAATAATTTTCATATATTCCCTTACCTAAACCGACACATTCTTCATGCCATCATATTCAATCTTCATCAAAAGAACATGTGAAGATATAATATCACTTAGTTTTTTTACATTTATGCTATGTAAAACAAAGGGTATTAAATTGTAAAGAATTGTCATGAGTCCGATCTTACTGCGCGGTGAACTCACTTGAAAACGACTGACGCGCTTTCACTCAGCGATGTAATACGCAGCAACATTAGCGGGTCTTGAAGAGAAGTGAAATACCAAGACTCCTCTCAATCAAAGAACAGCCAGCGATTAACTATTCTCTTCTATACCTTTTTGTTGATTAATTTTGGCTGCTTGAGCATCGAGAATGGCTTGAGGAATTGTCCCCTTGGTTTTAATTGCCCCGGTGAGGTTGGCTGCGGTTTTCGCTTCCGCCGATTCGGTCACTCCTGCAATTTTAGACCCGACCGCCTCTACTAAATCGCTGACACCTGCAATTTTGGACTCTGCACCAAGCGCCTGCTCTCCGATAGCTTTCACTTGGTCCAAGGCCGTTTGTTGGCCGACACTTTCCACGCTTGATGTCACTGCCGTGGCAATTGGGTTACCTGATAAACCAGCAACCAAAGCTGCCGCAAGCGTTTGCCCGAGTTGAGTAAATTGTGCTTCGATATCAGTTTTTAAGCCACTTTGTAATAAATCAGTTCCCGCTAAACCCGCAGCGATAGGATTTCCAGAGGCTAAACCTAAACCTAAATCCAAAGCTTTAGGCGCCAATTCTTCAAGACTTAGATCCTTCGGCTCAGCCTTTGCGGTTTGTTCCTCGGTGGTGAGCTTATCAGCCGCTTGCCCTAAGGACTCCGTAGCACTTGAATCACCTAACTGAAGCACTTGCTTTAGGGTTTCAGCAAAACCACCATTACTACTTTCTTCCGCGGTCTGTTGAGCGTTTACCTCGATAAGCTTAGGTTTATAAGCGATATCTTGGGTTGCGAGTGGCGTCGAGTTATAAGTGCTGCTCATTGTATCTTCCTTGCTAATTAATTGAGTCGTCTAGGGCAAAAGGGTCTTGATTAACCGCGACCAACACATCCCTAATTTGAATATTTGCCATTTCCGAGTAGCGCTGTGTGCTTAACACGGCTCGATCTGACTGTACCGATACAACCGTGAGTTGAGTATTGTCGGCATTAAAGATCGGGCCTTTTAAACCACCATCAAGATGCATCAGATATTGCTGACGAACCAGTTCAAATTTATCCCCTTTACGCACGCCGTTTACTCGTCCGATATTAATCACAACCTGACCATTATAGATACCAACAACTTTGGCGAGGCTTTGTCGGCAATACAACGAATCTTCAACATCTTGAACTGACTGATCTATATAGGAATCAATCAGTTTGCCATAATCCGAAGACCAAAACGTTTCACCAGTTACATCAAACTTCATAGTGACATCAAACGGCCACTCTCGATTCGAGCCATAATTTTTACGTAAAACAGTCTCTCCATTGATTCCATCAATCACAAACAACTTCATCTGAAAGTTTCGTTGTTTCACCGTATCACTGATGCCCAGCAGATTGGTGGAAGTCTCGTTATAACTGGACATATCGACGATTTGACCAAACAGGATGTATTGCACATCGAATTTTTCCGATAACGAACGAGCGAACGTGAGCATTTGCGATTCTAAATCATGCGAGTAACGACCATCCAAAGCAATTTGCTGAGTCATTAAATGACGCGCATCCACCCGCTTGCTGTTTTGCTTGAAACGATGAAAAACTCTTCGTGATACCTCTTCCGGTGTACGATAAATTCCGCCCAACTGAGCATGCTCACGCTTTTGTAGCTGAAAAGGACCAACAAATAAGGTCTTCGCATAACTGTCCTTTTCACAGCTATTAAGGGGAAAGATATCAGCCGCGACTTTCACCACAATCTGGTCTTCCTTGATCGTCTCAACTAACAGCTTCATGTCATACACTTCGCCATTAGTGCGAACCGTTAGTTCATCGGTTTCCAGCACTCCAGATTTAACAACCTGCAAAGACTTAACACTCGCCCCACCCCGATACATTAATGTGATCAACGCAGCTTGGATCGCTTGCTGGCGAGCAGTATCGACTTGACCATCAATAATCCGCGCCTGTCCTTCTCCCTCCAGCCACACGCCGTAACAAGGAACAACCAATAGCGCATACAAAAAAGCACTAGAGTAAATCAATCTCAATAGGTACATCATCAACTTCCTATAAAGGCCACATACTTCCACCTAGGAACGAAGACAACCAACCTTGAGTTTGCACGTCGGCATGATCCCCTGTACCACTAAACTCGATCCGTGCATCGGCCACTTGATAAGAGCCGATCGTATTATTTTCCGCAACATCTAGAGGCCGAACAATACCGGTAAACCGCATATACTCTTTCCCGTTATTAATTACCAGCCACTTCTCTCCGCGTACCACCAGGTTGCCATTGTTAAGAATGTCGACCACCGATACCGTAATTCTCCCAGATAAACGATGTCGTTGATTGGCGTCTGAAGAACCATCAAAATCTTGCTTCTGATTCATTTCTAGTTGCACTTCTCGACCATTAATAGTCAAGGTGCCACCAGGTACCGAAATCGGATCCAACTTATAGCTATTTTCTTTCCCCAGAGTTGAACTAGCCGACTTAGTCGCAGTTGCTTCCTCATCAAGTAAAATGGTGATGGTATCGCCTAAAGCGAAAGGAGGTGTATAACTATATAAACTCCGCGAAGTGTTGCTGTTAAACATCGAGCCGGTCACAATCACTGGTGCCGCCGCAGGGCCGGGTTCAATAGGCGCATAGTAAGGGTCATCTGGAATTGGTGAACGATGATCGGTACTCACCGTGACTTGTCGCTGACTACTGTCTTCATGCTCTTGGACGCTTTCCACAACATCTTCTACGCCCTCTTTAATAGTCGAACATGCAGCTAACAAGGCTATACTGCACATCACCATCATCCTAGTTATCATTGATCTATTCCCACTTCCGCTAGTTCCGTTTATTACTCTTTCATATACTTTACTGAAGAGGACTGAACGCCCCTTTTAATTAGCTGCTTAAATAAAACATAAACAACTTATAGCAAAGCAAATGCCACTAACGTCATTAGAAACACATCCTTACGAAGATCTAATCGACACAAACGTGTAATCACCGACAACAATCCGTCGCTTAGGTCATTCACCAATGACCTAATGCAAATTAAATGCCACTAAATTCATATATTTCAGCATTTTATGTTAATTTTGAAATTTGATGTAAATTTTTATTTAGCGCTGCCGATAAACAATATGACTGTTGTTTATTAACTAAACAGTAAAATCCATGTAGAATCGGCAAATCTTGCCTGTGAACGGCAAAAAATTGTCATAAAAAAATGAAACTGCGGAAAAACATTTCCCATAAGCTTATGATTTATAAATAGGAATTGTTCAATCCAAGAGCATATAATGTAATATTCGAAGTAGTCCCCTCCCACACATAACGGCTTCTTAACAGATGTTCTTCCAAAACTATTTTTACAGTGCTTGATTACTTCTTGATTCAGAGACTGTACTGCTAAACTCGATAACCCCCGCTAAAAGAGCCCGCTTATTAAACTCTTATCGATATGACTTAGGAATATTTTTGCAGCAGAAAATGCCAAGACCATCGACGCCATTTATTCAAGCTCATAGCGTTCACCAGCCAGTTTTAGATCTGAAGCAAATCAAAAGATAAACCAGCCCTTAAAGCACTCGATCAATATGCCGAGCAACTAATGTCAAAAGACCTTATAAATTAAATCGTCAAATAATTTGAAACTATTAATGCGGAAACTACTATTAAGTTGAGTTGCTTACTTTATAACCTTAAAAACCGAAGTTGATTTCTATGTCCCATAAATTGGTTTAGCTACTAAATTTTTCTAGGAAAGAAAGTACGTCTCGATTACGGTGAATTGCTTTTCATAGACTAACAAGATCAAATTTATCCAATGATGATAATTCAAGCATAGGGTAATAATTGATCGCATGACTGGTAACTAGACCCCAAGTAACACCGTTGCTGGGCCAAAATGGTAATAGACAAATGTTAAAACTTAAAGATATTAGAGTCAGTATTAAACTTAGCATCCTTATTAGTGTCGCAATCATAGGCTTTATAAGTCTGTCGCTAATTTCGGCAAACACCCTCAGCCGTAACTTAACCTTTGAACGAGAATCACGCCTCAAGGCAGTGGTTAATGCGGCTCTCAGCCAAATAGCCGACTTCAATCAACGATATTCTAAAGAAGAAGCTCAAGCTCGAACCAAGGAGTTGATCGAAGCAACTCGTTTTGATGGTAATAACTACCTATATATTATTGATACTTCACGCCGAATATTAGCTCATCCGATACGGGCCGATCTGATTGGTCAGCAAATGGGCGACGCAAGCAAAGGCTCCAAAGAACACTATTGGTACGACATGGTTAATGCTGGGCAGAGGCCAAATGGTGGCATCGTTACCTACCCTTGGACTAATGGCAACATGCAAGCCTCGAATAAAATCGCCTATCTTCGAAATTTTCAAGCTTGGGGCTGGATCGTCGGTGCAGGAATGCTAACCGACGACATTGCTCAAGAAGTGAACAATCAGGTATTAAAAATGGCGGGAGCCACCTTGCTGATTATCGTTATTATGATCCTGTTGGGTTATATCATTAGCTCTTCCGTAGTGAAACCGCTTGAAGACATTAAGCAAGCGATGAAATCAGTCGCCGATGGCGATCTCACGGCCAAAATTCCAGTTCATGGCCAAGATGAAATTGGTATTGTTGCCATGCGAATTAACGAAAGTATTCGCTCGGTTCGTAAAGCTTTACTTGAGTCGGTGAACTCAGCGAAACAACTAGCAGATGCTGCAACACGCATCGCCTCTTCTGCAGAAGAAACAAGTCAAGCTGTGACCAATCAACGAGACCAACTAAACCAACTAGCAACAGCGATGAATCAAATGTCGGCAACCGTTGCCGAAGTGGCAGGTTATGCTGAATCTACTGCAACTGACACAATTAATGCCAGTAAAGAGGCAAAACTTGGTAATAACGACGTAAGTTTAAGTGTTGATAGCATTAAAACTTTATCCGTTGAACTAGAATCGGCCACCGATCAAGTGAATAAGTTAAAAGAAGGAGTGATGGAGATCAGTGATGTCACCTCAGTGATCAGTAGTATTTCTGAACAAACCAACTTGCTCGCATTAAACGCTGCCATTGAAGCCGCTCGAGCCGGAGAACAAGGTCGAGGATTTGCGGTCGTCGCCGATGAAGTTAGAAATTTAGCAGCAAGGACTAATCAATCAACCGAAGAGATCCAAAGCACAATTAATCGCCTACAAAAACTCGCCGTTGATACCGCCAGTGTGATGCAAAAAAGTAAAGACTTAGCGCATGTTAGCGTTCAATCCGCAGAAAGTTGCGGCAGCGATCTAGGAACCATTGTCAGTCATATTGAACATGTAAGTGACCAATCGACCCAAATCGCAACGGCTGCCGAAGAACAGAGTGCGGTTGCAGAAGATATGAATCGTAATGTGTCAGGAATTAATGACGCTGCCTTAGAAATGACTCAAGCATCCGGTTATCTTGCTTCAGAAAGCGAAACCTTAGCCAGTATGTCACAACAATTGGATGAGAGATTATCGCTTTTTAAACTTCAATGACAGGCTATACATGACAAACAAAGCTTTGTTGAATAAAAATAGAGCTTCACATTAAAACCTTAAACCGCCGCGCTTCCGACCTACGGAGGCGCTAGCAACGCGCAACAGGTCGTTTTTAGCGAAACATCGTATGCCTAAGGCATAAAAAGCTGCCTGGCGATGTCGAGCCCACTCTCACATAGGCAATTGCAGACATAAAAAAAACCAGCATATAGCTGGGTTTATAAAATAGACGCCTGGCGGTGAAACAGGTACGCAGTACCGCTAGCCTGAAAAAGCACACATTTTCGAAGCGTCCCATCCTGCTCACGAATAAAACCTTCGCGTTAACTGCGCGATGCAGCATTGCTAAATCTCAAACATAAAAAAAGCCTATCCGTGAGGATAGGCTTTCTCTAAATAGACACCTGGCAATATCCAGCCGACTTTCACATGGCTTGTTCATGAACATCGGTTCGCCTTGGCTGCCCTTGCTAAATCTCAGGCATAAAAAAAGCCTATCCGTAAGGATAGGCTTTCTCTAAATAGACACCTGGCAATATCCAGCCGACTTTCACATGGCTTGTTCATGAACATCGGTTCGCCTTGGCTGCCCTTGCTAAATCTCAGGCAATAAAAAAGCCCTCGTCGTCAGACGAGGGCTTAGTATAGGCGCCTGGCAGTGACCTACTTTCACATGGGGAGACCCCACACTATCATCGGCGCAGTTGCGTTTCACTTCTGAGTTCGGCATGGGTTCAGGTGGTTCCACAACGCTATTGCCACCAGGCAAAAACTTGTTGTCTTTAACATTCGAAAAAACTGACATATCCCACGAGCATAACAAGCACTCTTGGTTCTAAAATAAAGTATCTATAAGCAACACCCTTTAGGTGTTGTATGGTTAAGCCTCACGGGTAATTAGTACAAGTTAGCTCAATGCCTCACAGCACTTACACACCTTGCCTATCAACGTTGTAGTCTCCAACGGCCCTTCAGAGGACTTAAAGTCCTAGTGAGAATTAATCTCAAGGCCTGCTTCCCGCTTAGATGCTTTCAGCGGTTATCAGTTCCGAACGTAGCTACTGGGCAATGCTATTGGCATAACAACCCAAACACCAGCGGTTCGTCCACTCCGGTCCTCTCGTACTAGGAGCAGCTCCCTTCAATTCTCAAACGCCCACGGCAGATAGGGACCGAACTGTCTCACGACGTTCTAAACCCAGCTCGCGTACCACTTTAAATGGCGAACAGCCATACCCTTGGGACCGACTTCAGCCCCAGGATGTGATGAGCCGACATCGAGGTGCCAAACACCGCCGTCGATATGAACTCTTGGGCGGTATCAGCCTGTTATCCCCGGAGTACCTTTTATCCGTTGAGCGATGGCCCTTCCATACAGAACCACCGGATCACTATGACCTACTTTCGTACCTGCTCGACGTGTCTGTCTCGCAGTTAAGCTGGCTTATGCCATTGCACTAACCGTACGATGTCCGACCGTACTTAGCCAACCTTCGTGCTCCTCCGTTACTCTTTGGGAGGAGACCGCCCCAGTCAAACTACCCACCAGACACTGTCCGCATCCCGGATAACGGGACAACGTTAGAACATCAACACTACAAGGGTGGTATTTCAAGGTCGGCTCCACATCATCTAGCGACAACGCTTCAAAGCCTCCCACCTATCCTACACATGTAGGGTCAATGTTCAGTGTCAAGCTGTAGTAAAGGTTCACGGGGTCTTTCCGTCTAGCCGCGGGTACACCGCATCTTCACGGCAATTTCAATTTCACTGAGTCTCGGGTGGAGACAGCTTGGCCATCATTACGCCATTCGTGCAGGTCGGAACTTACCCGACAAGGAATTTCGCTACCTTAGGACCGTTATAGTTACGGCCGCCGTTTACCGGGGCTTCGATCAATAGCTTCGCTTGCGCTAACCACATCAATTAACCTTCCGGCACCGGGCAGGCGTCACACCGTATACGTCATCTTTCGATTTAGCACAGTGCTGTGTTTTTAATAAACAGTTGCAGCCAACTGGTATCTGCGACTGCCGTCAGCTTAGGGAGCAAGTCCCATCACCAACAGCAGCGTACCTTCTCCCGAAGTTACGGTACCATTTTGCCTAGTTCCTTCACCCGAGTTCTCTCAAGCGCCTTGGTATTCTCTACCCAACCACCTGTGTCGGTTTGGGGTACGGTTTCGTATAATCTGAAGCTTAGAGACTTTTCCTGGAAGCAGGGCATCAACCACTTCATCACCTTAGTGACTCGTCATCAATCCTCAGCCTTAGACACCCGGATTTTCCTAAGTGTCCAGCCTACAACCTTAAACGCGGACTACCAATCGCCGCGCTGGCCTAGCCTTCTCCGTCCTCCCATCGCAATTATACGAAGTACAGGAATATTAACCTGTTTCCCATCGACTACACTTTTCAGTCTCGCCTTAGGGGCCGACTCACCCTGCTCTGATTAACATTGAACAGGAAACCTTGGTCTTTCGGCGAGGGGGCTTTTCACCCCCTTTATCGTTACTCATGTCAACATTCGCACTTCTGATACCTCCAGCAATCCTTACGAATCACCTTCAACGGCTTACAGAACGCTCCTCTACCGCACTTGCAAAGCAAGTACCCGTAGCTTCGGTGCATAGCTTAGCCCCGTTACATCTTCCGCGCAGGCCGACTCGACCAGTGAGCTATTACGCTTTCTTTAAATGATGGCTGCTTCTAAGCCAACATCCTGGCTGTCTAAGCCTTCCCACATCGTTTCCCACTTAGCTATGACTTTGGGACCTTAGCTGACGGTCTGGGTTGTTTCCCTTTTCACGACGGACGTTAGCACCCGCCGTGTGTCTCCCGGATAGTACTTAGTGGTATTCGGAGTTTGCAAAGGGTTGGTAAGTCGGGATGACCCCCTAGCCTTAACAGTGCTCTACCCCCACTAGTATTCGTCCGAGGCGCTACCTAAATAGCTTTCGAGGAGAACCAGCTATCTCCCGGTTTGATTGGCCTTTCACCCCCAGCCACAAGTCATCCGCTAATTTTTCAACATTAGTCGGTTCGGTCCTCCAATTGGTGTTACCCAATCTTCAACCTGCCCATGGCTAGATCACCGGGTTTCGGGTCTAATCCCAGCAACTATGCGCGCAGTTAACACTCGGTTTCCCTACGGCTCCGCTATTCGCTTAACCTTGCTACTGAAATTAAGTCGTTGACCCATTATAC